>JBJHBA010000013.1:0-122308 GCA_050485245.1 Verrucomicrobiota bacterium
TGAACAACCGCCCTAAAAAGTCACAGACATCCTCCGGATGTCACTGCAGACAAAGACATCAATTGACTTCAACCAATAAACACCCAACCTAAGCGTCGTCTCTCTGCCAGAAACGGGGCAAGCTCAACCAGCGTAAGGTTTTGCGCAACATGGTGAGCTGCACTGCCATCGGGCCGCACGGCGAGAAGACGAAATACCGATTTTTTGATGAAGGGCTGATCCCTTTGGCGGGCAAAGACGTGACCGTCTATTTCGACCCGCATCGCGACCCGGTAACAGCGGCAATTTTCCACGGGTCAAAACTCGTATGCGCTGAAGCCACCTGTATCTCCCGCGCACCGGCGATTATCCGCAAATCTAGTGCCTGTGAGCCGGATTTTGATTGGGATCCAGAGTTCCGCGCCCGGGCAGAAGAAGCCAAGCGGCGGGAGCGAACATGGGTGCGCCGCGAACACCGGTCAATCGCGTCGGACGGAACGCTCAAGGGTTGGCTGTCGGAGCAACGGACCCTCGACGGCTCCGCAACCGCGGGCATGGAGCGCAGCGACGGCCGTTCTGCGGAGGCCATTCCCACTCCCGCTGAGCGCCCATCCACCCGCCACGTGCGTCCGGATCCGACGGATGCCGATCTGGCGGAGCTGGAGGCGGCGGAGCGGCGGGCGCGGCGTGAGGGGCTTCTCCCGACACAATTTGATCTCTGATTCTGATTATTAATCTCAACCCAATGACGCATATGACAGTAGTAGACAGTATCTCTCACACTCACACCGCCGAGGTGGCCGAACTGGTGGGACTGGCCCAGCAGATCCGAGCCTATCAGGAGAGCCGTGGGTGGTCCGATAATCAATTGGTGCGCCGCCTGCAGGGGCTGGGCAGCACCAAGACCTATACCCGTATCCTGCGCGGTGATTTGGCCGAGCTGGATCTGGATCGCTGGCTGAGCGAATATCGAGCCGTATGGGCGACGATCGAGGCGCTCTCAGAGCGGGAGACCGTGACCGAGGAGCTATATGAGGATCTGACCTCGGTGGTGCAGCTGAGGCGGGCTCTGGTCGGCATCCTGGCGGAGAGTTCGATCAGACGGGTGGTCCTCCTGGAGGGTGATTCGGGCATGGGCAAGACGGCCGCGCTCTCATTCTTACGGCAAAAATACGGGCACCGCATCGTGGTGGTCGAGGCGACGGAGGTATGGGGTGACAGCATCTATTCGTTCCTGGGCGCTGTGCTGGAGGCACTGGGCGCGCGGGAGCTGCCCAATGGCCGCGGAGAGCGGCTCCAGATGGTGATCAGCAAGCTCAACGAGCGTCGGGTCGCACTGGCGATCGATGAGGCGCACCACCTCGGCAAGCTCTGTCTCAACACACTCAAGACCGTGGTCAATGCGACACCGGGCGAGATCATCCTGATTGCGCTGCCGAAGCTCTGGCGCATGCTGGAGCGCAGTGCCTGGGAGGAGGTCCGGCAGCTGTTGGGCAATCGGTTGGCGGAGCGCATTCGCCTTGGCAGCCTGCGCGATGGCGATGCGGCCAAGCTACTGGCCAGGCGCACCGGTCTGGAGGATGCGGCGAGCGCGAGCGCGATCGCGAAGGAGGCCCGGACGCGGGGTAATCTCTCGTTTGTGGCGGCGGTCTGCCGCCGTCTGACGGAGCAGAGCGATGAAACACCCAGCCCTGAAGCCGTGTTGGCGGCAGTGGCAGCGGAGGTAGCGAGGAGGTGATGGATGATGGCACTGATCACTCTACAGTCCCCAGCCCGCGATGCCTACTCTCCGGAGATGGTGATCGAGGAGTTGCCCAATGGGCACGGCTGGACCCTGCGTGTCCTCTCACTGGGGCGTATATTCGGCAAATATCCCACGCGATGCGATGCGCTGCGGGCAGCGGCTCGCAGCGGATACCGGATCAGCGTATTGACTCGCGAGGAGGTGCAGCCATGAGCGCGCGCCAACGTGTGTTATTCCCTCAGGCCGAGGGTGCTGCGGGCAGTCGTCGTGCGGCGATCCGGCGGAGGTCCATCCGAGCCCGCAAAGCACTCCTACAGGCGCGCGCGGATATGTGGTTTTTGGCCCACCGCCGTGAGGATCTGCGCGAAGCGCTCTTGCAGGCGATTTTGCTTATCGATCGCATCGACGGGGACCTCAGCTGCGAAGGCGTCTGGAAGGAGTGTGCGAAGTGATCCATCTGGCGCATCTATCGTGTCCGGTGGACCAGCCGCCGCCGGATGACCAACGCGTGATCCTGCTATCGTATGACTGGCGGGGTCAGATGCAGATGCATGTGGCGATGAGGATGAATGGCATCTGGTGGGCGGTCGGGCCGAATGACGACATCGAGCGCATGGATAGCCTGCCTGGTCAGTTGATTCCGGCCGCTTGGATCGAACCACCGGACCAGGACGATGTGGTGGCATTTGCGCAGCTGATGACTACGCGGCGGCATTTGGCGGCGAAAGGAGGGCGTGATGCTGTTTGAGCTAACCGTATCTGTTGCCGGTATTCCGGCGGGGGGAATGCGTGCGGTGCATGTCCTGGCACGGACACCTGCCGGCCAATGGTGGAGATGGATCTACTACACGACCCCAGATGATCGCCCGGCGCTGGATCAGCGGGGGATCGAGGGCGCATATCGGGCCTGTCCAGGGGCGTGGGTGCAGGTCCATGTGCCTGCAGGATTTTCGGACTACCTCCGTCGGCTGACGGCGGACGATGACAACCAACCAATGGGGAATGAACATGAATAAACGACTATCGACGAGAGGCCACGGGATCCAATCACAGGACGCATTTGAGCGCACGATCGACCTGATCGCACAGCTGAGCGTGCAGCTGCGTATCCTGCAGGCGAAGATGGACAAAAAACTGCAGGCGGTGCGCGACGAGCATGGGCCGGCCATCCAGGCGGTATCGGATCAGATCGGGGCACATCTTGAGCTGGCTGAGGCCTATGCCTTCGAGCACAAGGACGAAGTATTTGGGCCAAAGCGCAAGAGCGCAGCGACCAAGCTGGCAGAGTATGGCCTGCGCATCGGCCAGCCGACGCTGAAAACGCTTAATCGCCGGTGGACCTGGGCGAAGGTATTGGAGGCCGTCAAGGCGACGCTGCCGGGCCGGTATGTCCGGACCAAAGAGGATCTGGATAAGGAGTCGATCCGCGCCCAACTCGGGAATGATCCTGCTGCCCTGGCGACGATCGGTCTGCGCATCGAGCAGACCGAGGCCTTTTGGGTGGAGCCAAAGGACAATGGAGGTGAGGGATGAGCAGTTTGATTAACGATCTCAAAGGCATCGCAACGGCCATTTTCCTCGAAGATGAGCGGGCCAAAGGGGTGTCAGCTGAGCTGCTGAAGGGCTGCCCAACTGACGTCGTGGCGCGGGTGGCTTGGGAGCAATACTTACAAGACAGGCGCAACGACCGTGTGACGGCCGCTTTTTTAGCTGGCAGAGATATCGGAATAAAGGAGGCGCGATGAAACGACTGCCCAGATCAAGAAACAATACCTTTGCGGCTCAGCGCCGTTACAGGGACTGGTTGCTGGAGAATGGGACTCCCGAGCAGGTGGCATCTATGCGTCGTTCGTCTGAACGGCCAGAGGTCGTGCGCAGTGGAGTCTATCAGGATTTGGGCGGTGGATGCCGCCGCCGACGAGCGATGGGCCTGAGAGAGGAGGCACGATGAGTGCGACTCTCAAAGCAGCGGCCATCCGCCTGGCGATCAAAGCAATCGCGGCCTTGATTGAGGAGGCACGTGCGCGCCGGGTCGAGAGCTTCACGCAGACGCGCAACGGGCGCACGGAGTATTGGTTCGGCGGCAATCTGGTGGCGAGTGCTCCAGAGTCGCGTCCGGACATCCTGTTGCAACGCATCGGGAGGGCGGCACGACGTCCGCACCGTGCCAGTTCGAGCCGGAGGCCTGCCCGATGAACAAGGCCCAACGCAGACTCTATTTCACCCAGCTCTGGCCAGCGGCCTGTCGAGCGCAGGGATGGGAGCGCAATGACGATGCGCGGCGCAAGGCGGTGACGCGTCGCTGCATGGAGCTGATTGGCGGTCCGGCTACAGACAGCACGACCGGGCTGAATCAGGCGCAGATCACGGCGCTCTTTGCCTATCTGCGGCATCTGGCGCGTCCGGATGACCTGCGCTTGCTCTCGTCCTGGATTCTGATCCAGGAAGGCGGCGCGATGAAGTTCAATCAGACCCGCCAAGGCGACTATTGGCGGCGAAAGGCTGGATACCAGCAGCGCGGCAAACTGGAGCGGCGGCGCTTTGAGAACAAGCCTACGGCAGGCATCTTTGATGAGCCTGCGCTCTCCGGCCGGGAGGCTGAGCAGTATTTAATGACGATGCGTGCGCGGGCGAAGGCCCGCGGAGCCAGATAAAAGGCGGCCGCCCTTCTGGGAGAAGAAGGGCGGCCTAATCTCTGTCGCTGTCTTAACTGTCAGAGCGAATTTGAAACGAACCCAGAACACCTTTCAAGATGAAAACGACCCATCCACACAGTCATGCGGCATACGACGAACTGGTAGCAGACAAGGAGCTGCCCAAGCGTGCTGCATTGATATTGCGGTGGATGCTGGCGCACCCGCGTCCCTGGACGGATCGGGAGGTGGCGGCACGGATGGAGTTTCCGGACATGAACTGCGTGCGGCCGCGTATCACTGAGCTGGTGGAGCAAGGGTTGCTGCACGAGGTAGACAGTGTGCGCTGCACGATTACGGGGAAGACTGTGCGTCGCACAGCCCCTGCCTTTCAACAAGGAGAACTGCCGCTATGAAACATTTCCCGGGTAATACGGAGATACAGCTACCCGTGCGTCATAAGAGCGAGAGATACGGGAGCCGCCCGGCCCCGCAAGCACCTGACGGTTACGGGTGCACCGGGCACTTCTTTGGGAAGGATGAAGTTGGAGGGATGAAGGAGAAACTCTTGATTATTGAACCGCGACTGGACGCGAATGCACACGAATGACTGATACTATCAAGTTAAGCACCTCCCCTTGGGATGCCGCCGTATCTCGTTTTAGTGACAAGTCGGTAGTGGGATCGCATCTGCGCACTGCTGAATGGGCCAATGAGATGCCACTGGCCCTGCGCGACGGGGCGTTTTTCTCTGCCGGAGTATCCAAAGTGCGCACATTGGAGGCGATGCGGTCACGCATGGTGCAGGCGCTGAGCCAGGAGCGGGATGCGATGATCATGGAGCGCGGCGGTGAGCGGCAGGGGCGTTTGATGAACAGGCAGCGGTTTGTGGCCGAGATGCGTGATCTGCTGGGAGCCCCGGCGGGCGACAGCGGACGGTTGACTGATCTGGGATCGCGTCGGCGGCTGGAGTTGATCTGGGAATTTCAGACGGCGGATGCGCATGGGTATGCGGCCCACGAGGCGGGGATGGATCCGGATGTGCTGGATGCGTATCCGGCCCAGCGCCTGGTGCGCATCGAGAGTCGCCGCAATCGGCGCGACTGGTATACTCGCTGGGGCGAGGCCGGGGCATCGGTCGGGTTTGCGGGAGCGAGCACGCGGGCGATGGTCGCGCTGAAGACCTCTCCGATCTGGACGGCATTGAGTCGCTTTGGACGGCCCTGGCCGCCGTTTGATTTTGGGAGTGGGATGGGCCTTGAAGATGTCGAGCGCGAAGAGGCCGAGGCTCTTGGGCTGCTGGATCCCGGCGAGACTCCCGCGCAGCGCCTGCGCAGCCTGGGCGACGGTATCGCTGATGCCCGGCAGCGCTGGTCTGACAGTCTGGAGGCCAGCGTGCGCGGACTGGGTGATGAAGCCAAGGAGTCGCTACGGTCGGCCTTTGGTGACGATGTGTCGCTGGATGGCGAGCGCGTGCAATGGACTGGGGACAGGCTGGCAGATTTGTGGGAACGTGCGATCGGGCCAGGCCCGAAAACGTTTACGGACGCCGACCGGCATGCTTTCGGCGTGGCGCCGACCCGGGCCATAGAGGTCGCCCGGCGGGACTTGGGTATTTCACTGGAGGGCTGGCAGCTGGAGGTGCGGGCGTCAGAGTTACGGCATATGGCGTGGAAACATGGCCAGCCCAATGTGGTTCCAGATAGCCCAGGTGAGCGCTTTTCTGATCAGCGCCCGATAGGCGTGGGTGAGGTGCGAGCGATTCCGATGGCGTGGCGTTCGCCCACTCGTATGGAGTGGGCACCTGGCAACGCTCCACAGATGGCCGACACGCCTGCGGACTGGCCGCACCCGGCGTTTCGCACGATACTGGAGACAGGTCGCAGATTGTATGTCGGCGAATACTCTGCTGACGCGTCAGGCAAAATACTTCGTGTGGCCACGATGTGGGTCAAAAAAGAAGGAGGGCAACCATGAAGCCGCCCCCCTTAGAAATCCCTGCCCAAGTGCCCCGGATGAATCCGCCCCCTAGGCTAAACGTCCTAAACGTCAGGATTTCGTCGGGATATTTATCCGAACCGAGGAAAAAGTCAATTTTTTTGCAATCCCCAAAAAAGCCCCACCAAAAACTTAAATGACAACGTGATATGACTATGAAAATTCAATTCAACCTCACAAAAGCACAGGTTCTAAAAATGAAGGCGCTGGCGTGCACAGAGCGTCTTGACGCGCGCACAGCCAGCTTAGTGGTTAAAAAGCTGTGGGTGGATTTCCTGGATGAAACGTATTCGAAGCATCAAAAGAAAGAGAGCAACTGATGTTCAGCGCCGACATCAGAGTAGAGGATCTGGCGACGCCGAAATTGCGGGCGTTGCTCGATTCGGTGGCACCTGCTCAGCGGCGAGTGCTGTTGGGGCGGCTGGGCAAAGAACTGGAGGTGCAGTTGAAGGCGCACTTTGCGCAGCGGGACAAGGAGCCGAACAAAGCCGGGTTTCCGCGATCGCATTTCTGGAATCGGGAGGTGCGGCAGAAGACGGCGCTGCGCTCGTTCAGTGCGGATCAGGCCACGGTGGGGATCGCCTCACGGCCGTTTCGGCAGCGGTTGCGTGGTGGCACCATCCGTCCGGGGCCGGGGAAGCGCTTTCTGGCGATTCCGATGCGGGCGGAGGCGTATGGGGTGAATCCGTCGGCCCGGACAATTCCGGACATTTTTGTGGTGCGCAGCAAGATTCTGGGCAAAGCCTGGCTGGCACGAGAGGAAGGCGGAGCCCTGCGCTTCTATTGGCGCCTGGTGCCGAGTGTGCACCAGGAGAAGGATCCGCGTGCGCTGCCGCCGATCGAGGATCTGCGTGCGGCTTTGGAGCGCCGGGGAGAGAGCGAGATCCGGAGGGTCATTGAGCAGGGGTAGTGACAAATGGAAAAGCGCGAAAAGTTGATCATGGCAAAGGAGCTGGTGGACTGCTTCCAGTCGCAGGGAGTGGACATTTCCTATCGCTATGCGCGGGCGATCATCGCTGCTTGCCCGCATGCGGTGCGGGCCCGCTATGTGCGCTTTTCGGATGCCTGGAACTGGTGGTTGCTCAATCCGGGGTTTCAACCGTTTTCGACGCTTGGCGATGCAAATGTAAAAAACAGGGAGACGCTCTCATCGCTGCTGACTGAAAAGGGGCAAAATCGACTATGATTTACCACTGCTGACGCTCGCTGGCGAACACTGACAATTTTCGAAGTCGGTTTTCCAATGAGAGAACCGCGAAGATAGGGGCGTGAACAAAGCGCAATCCCTCTTCCTTTGGCAGTTTCCCTGCTTCGTTTTAATTTCAATGCTAACGCTGATGGTCTTGATCAGCCTGGGCGTGTCTGGCTGCCAGTCTGCTGGTCCCGGTGGGGATTCGGCGCTGAGTCATCTGGCGCAATCGAGTGCGCCTCGGGCGGCTGTCGCCCTGGTGGTGCAGAACAATCCTGCCCTGGTGCCTGTTTTTGAGCAGGTGGCCGAACGGTTGAGGACTGCCGATGGGGCGCTGACACCGGAAGAGATCTATGCGGATGCGGGGTCGTTATTGGCCAGCTCCAATCTCACTCCCTTGCAACGCGGGATCGCTCTGCTTGTCCTGGAGGACGCAGTGGAGTGGTATCGATTGTTTGGCGGCGAGACGGGACTTGATGTGGCGACACCCCAACAGACGGCAGCTCTGCGAAGGCTCGGCCTCGCCATCGAGAGCGGTGTGCGCACCGGAATGATCATGGCTGAACTGCGCGACTGAGGCTCTCTATCATGGATGCTGTCGAAGTGAGCGCAATGCTCCCCTACATCGTCATCGGAGTGGTCGTGGCCGGGCTGGTCGCTGTGATCAACCTGTTTCTGGCCTTTAAGCAACTGACCAGTCAGAATAAGGGCGAGCGGCAAATCGAGCCGACCGCGCTGGCAGGTGTATCGAAAGCGCTCGGTGAGATCAGTGAGCAACTACGCCTGATCAACCGCGAGGTGGGCGAGATCCACACCACTGCGAGATCACTGGATGCGCAGATGACGGGCATGCACTCCCGCGTGGGTGCGATCAGCCGGGATCTTGCCGGGGTGGCGGCGCGCGTAGACGGGCTTGAGCGCCGCCTGGACAAACTCGAAACCAAGGAGATCCGGAATGCGTAATGCAAGACAACACAAGGTCGATGTGGCGGTGGCGCGGGCGCTGTCGCTGTGCGGGCCGTTTTTGACTCCGGAGGGCGTGCTCAAGGCGGACGCCGGCCGGCTGGTGGTGCCCAGGGCGAGCGAAAGCGAGCTGGAGGACGCGTTGCGCTATCACGACAGGGAGAAGCGCCTGACTTCGGTGGCTGGAGAAACCGAACTGCAGTGGAAACTCAATGAGCAAGGCCACGCTTGGGCGCGCGAGCACTGCTGAACAAAGCGTATGGGGAAGAAACTGCGCAGTGACAGCTTTGCGGCCCGGCTCACGCCGAGGCGCCGCGATGAGCTGTTTGAGTCTTTGGCCGGCGGCATGTCTCTCCAGGAGGCGGCCGAGCTGGTGGGCAAATGGACTAAGGCTGAAGGCTGCCCTGCGACGGGCTCAGGGCGGGCGCGCAAGCCGAGCACGCAGGCGATCAGCGCGTGGTTTGCCGGTGCGCGGGTGGAGCGGCGTTTTCTGGCCGCGAAAGAGGCGGCCCTGGTTGCTCAGGCCAACTGCCCGGATGATTTTGATGCGCAGGCGCGGCGGGCATTGGGTCAAGCCCGATTCCTGGCTGCTCTCGAAGAGCTGTCACCAGGAGAGATTGCCAAGCTGGAGCGCAATGAGCTGCTGCGGGCGAAGCTCGAACTCGATCGCCAGAAGCTGGAGCAGGACAATCGGGTGGCACGGCAGGCCCTCGCCCTCGACCGCGCACGGCTGTTGCTGGCCAGACAGAAGCGCGGCGAGACGGGTGCGGATCTGCAAGAACAGATCGACCTCTTCCTCGCAGAGATCGAGCGGATGAAGCGCGGGGAGGAGGCGGAATGAAAAACGCTGAAAAGCTGAAAGGGGCCCGCAAGGCGGCCCCGGCGAAGAAGGCGGCGAAGCCTACCCGCCGTTGGCGCGCCTACCAGATGGCGGCAGACGCCGCTCTGGCGCTCTACGGTATCTTTATCCTGCTGTGGCGTCGGCAGACAGGGAAGACGGAAGTGCTTTCGACTTGGGCGCTGCAGACCATGCTCGCCCGCCCCGGTGAGACGGTGATCCTGGCGAGCGCATCGCTCAATGTCGGCGGTGAGGTCGCGATACGTGCCGCGACGGTGTTTTGGGAAGTGCTCGAACGCTTACGGCAGCGCTTCAAGGCGCTGCGTCCGGAGGCGGAGGGTTCGATCATCGAAACCTTTGACGAGCTTCAGGCGGCTTTCATCGCGGGCAAGCTGGAGGTGCGCTTTGTGCATCCTGGCGGCAAGGTGTCCCGGCTCAAGGTGCTGGCACCGAACCCGGCGACTGCGCGTGGTTTTACAGGGACTGTGTTTTTGGATGAGATCGGTTTCATTCGCGACTTTGCGGCGTTGTGGGATGCGGTCGAACCGATCACCTCCAGCGATCCAACCTTCAGGCTGATCATGTGCACGACACCGCCGGCCGACGCCGGGCACTATTCGCATGAGCTGTTGGTGCCGCCGACAGGGTTGACTTTTGAGGAGGTGACTCCGGAAGGCGTGTGGTATCGGTCGGAAGCCGGTATCATGGTGCACCGGGTCGATGCATGGGACGCCTGCGAGGCTGGTGCACTTCTCTATCATCCGGAGACGCGTGAACCGCTGGATGCCGATGAGCATCGGGCGATCGCCCTGGATAAAGAAGCCTGGGACCGCAACTACGGTCTGACGCTGGCGACGGCGGGCACCACGGCGTGTTCGCTGGCCGCGCTGCATTTTGCCCAACAGCGTCCGGAGGCCGCGCATTGTATCGCCTTCGAAGGCGAGCTGCCTGCGGACTGGCGCGAGCGCCTCGGCGAGATCCAGGAGCCGGTGACACTCGGCTTCGACGTGGCGACCACGGAGAAGAAGACGTCGAACCCGAGTGCGATCACAGTGCTCGAAAAGGTGGGCACCGATTTCGCCGCGCGTCTGGTCTTCCGATGGAAGACCAATGATCCCAAGGTCAGCACAGCGATCCTGCGCGAAGTGGTGATGGCTCTGAAAGTGCGGCGGCTCTCGATCGATGCGACCAACGAACGCTTCTACGCCAAGGCCGTGCGCGACGAGTTGAGCCGCCTGTGTCCGATCGAACTGGTGGTCAGCTCCGAGAACATCACCGTCGGGCTGGTCGACATGCCGACCAAGACCTACCTGGGCAATCTTCTGGTCAATGCCCTGGACGATGGGCAGCTGGTGCTCCCGGCTGACCGTTGGGTGCGGCAAGACTTTCGCCTCGTGCGCAAGGTGCGCGGGGGCTTTGACGCCGAGGTCGACGGCAGTGGCAACCACGCCGACAGCTTCGACTCCACCAAGCTGGCGCTGCACGGATGGATGTCTCCTGCGCGCGGTGCTTTCAATGATGAAACCATTGCCCAGGTGCGACTTGGGCCGGCCCGCGGCGGGATGCCGATCGTGCGCCGTCCAACACTGAGGAGGGTTGCTGTATGAAGATGATCGGACGCATGGGCAAGGCCTGGAAAGTGCTCAAGGGGGCAACAGAGAAGCAAGTGCCGGTGGGTGTGGGCGACTTTACGCCGATGTTTTGGGCCGGCCGGCGGATGACGCCGGAGCAAGTGCGCTTCACGCTGGAGTCGGCAATCGGCGGCAACCTGCAGCAACAATGGGCGCTCTTCGATCTGATGGAAGACACTTGGCCCCGGCTGCTCAAGAATCTCAATGAGGTGCGCCGGGCGGCGGTGCGCAGTGGATACAGAGTGCAGCCCTACGCTGAGCGCGGCAAAAAAGCGACACCTGATGCAGAAGCCCGTGCCCAGCTGGTCGAAGCGGCGATCAAAAACTGGCGTCCACAACCAGGCACCCTCGAACTGTCGTTTGAAGATTCGCTTTTCAATGCGCTCGACGCATTGGGCAAGGGGCTCTCTGTGCTGGAGATCACCTGGCAGCAGCTCGACGATGGCATCTTGCCACGCTGCGGGCACTTGCTGCCTGCGACGCGTTACGGTTGGTCGAGTGGCGGGACGGAGCTGGGACTGATCGACTCGCACCACCACGAGCGAGGCGTGGCTGCACGCACGGTATGGCAGCCCTTCCCCGAAGGACAGTTCTGGATCGGTGCCTGGCATGCACGCAGTGGGCCGGCTGGACAAACTGCGCTCCTGCGCTGTCTCGCTCCATACTGGTGTGGTATCACTTTTGGCTGGGAGTGGTTACTCAACAACGCCCAAATCTTTGGGGTGCCCTTCCGCTGGGCGACCTACGACGCCGCCCGGCCGGAGCTTCTGGGCACCTTGTCCGGCATGCTGGAGAATCTAGGCCAGGCTGGCTGGGCCGCCTTCCCGGAAGGCACCAGCATGGATTTCAAGGAAGCGGTGCAGCGCGCAGCGGATAATCCGCAGGTGTTTATACAGCAGCTGGCTGATAAATACTGCGACCAGCTGATTCTCGGCCAGGAGGCCAGCTCTGAGAGCAAGCCGGCAGGCATCGGAAGCGGTGCGGCCGATCTGCACCAGGGCGTGCGCGGTGAGCGGTTGAAGGACGCTGCCCAATGGTGTGCGGATCTGCTCAATTATCAGATGGTCCCGGCGCTGCTTCGCTGGAACTTCGGCGATGAGGATGAACCGCCCACGATTCTGAGTGACATCGGCACGGAGACGGATGCCAAGTCGATGGCTGATCGCGACGAGGTCTTGAGTCGCATTACCCCGCTGCCGAAGAAGTGGTTTTTCGAACGTCATTCGATTCCCGAGCCGGAAGATGGCGAGGAGACGGTGGGTGGCCCTGCAGGAGCGCAATCGCCGATGGATTTCTCAGGCTTCTCAGGTCGCTTTGTTGCCCCGGGGGGTGCCAAGGTAGCGGCAGGCACCCCAAACCCCTCGGCGAGGCGCGGCGAACGCCCTTCCTCGGCCTCTGGAGATAGAGGCGCAACTCTGCCTGGAGCCTATGAGCTGCCCGATGCGGCAAAATCATCCCTCCTCAGTGCGCACGATCGCGACCTCGCACCGATCCGTGCCGCGGCCGGCCCTCTTTTGGCCGCGATCGAAAGCGGCCAGCTCGAAGTAGTCGGAGAACTGGAGAATTTCATCGCCCGGCTCGATGCGCTTGCTCCGCAGGTGATCGGTGCCGGTGACCTGGCTGATGCCCTGGAAGCCGCTCTCGCCGAAGCCGCGATTTCCGGAGCAGCCGCTGCATTCGAACACCCTAAAGCGAAAGAATCATGAAAATGTCAGACCTCCTCTTTTTGCGGGCCCGCGACGCCGATGTGCTGATGGCGCTGTCGGCTGCAGCCCAGTCGATCGCGGTGCCGGACAATCCGGCGGATCCACTGCCTGAAGAAATCGTATGGATGCCCGCCGGCACGACAGAGATCACAGCCTACGGGCCGGGCGAAAAACCCTGGACCGGCAAGGTGACGGCTGATGCCGAGGGAGCGGCGGCAGTCGAGAAGATGCGCGTGCAGGCGGAGGCCGCCGGCCGGCGGGTCTACCTGGATGAAAACCACGAGGACGCCGCCGCCACCGCCTGGGTGAAGAGCTTTCGCTGGGATCCGGCGCGCGGGATAATCGCCGCAGTCGAATGGACCGCTCGCGGCCGTGATCTGCTGCGGGGGCGGGTCTACTACTCTTTCAGTCCGGCCTTCCTCATCAACAAGAAGACCGGGCGCGTCGCAGGCTTCCCGATCGGGCATGCAGCAGGCGGCCTGGTCAACGCACCTGCCTTTGGGCCGGCGATGCCTGCACTGATCGCTGCCAGATATTTCGATCCCGCATCTGCGGGCGACACCAACACCAAAACCAAAAATACCATGCCACGTGAAGTGATGCTCAAGATCCTGGCCGCAGTGGGGGTGTCCGCACCCGCCGATGCGACCGACGAAGAACTGACCAAGCTGGTCGCCAAACACGCCGACAAGATCACGGCGAAGAAGGCCGCCACCGAGGACGCCGAAGACGCCGAGGAGGTGAAGGCCAAGCTTGCCGAACTGGAAAGCCTCAAGGCCCGCGAAGCCGCACGGGTCAAAGCCGACGCCAAAAAAGCAGTCGACGATGCCGTAGCGCGCGGGGCTCTGCCGCCCAAAGACGAAAAAGTGCAAGCCAAGTGGCGCGCGCTGATCGAAGCCAATCCTGACAACGCCGAGTTGCTGGCAGGGATGCCGGGCAATAAGGCACTGCAGCGGGTGACCACCCCGGGGATGCAGATCGAAGCCAAGGATGGATTGGTCGAAAGCCTCCGGGCGATGGCGGCCAATAGCGAACTCACACCCTTGGAGCGCGGCCGGATTTACGGACGTGAAGTCGCGCCTTTGTTTGCCAAAGATGCTGACTTCGCACTTGGACCGATTCTCGCCGCAAACTCGCTCGGGACACTGTCCGGAGAATTGATCACCCAACGCTCGCTCAGCTTGCTGAAGCGCACCTACCCGGCGCTCTTCGCCATCTCGACGGACTTCTCGTCTGAGAATGCGGCTTTCAACCAGACAGTGAAAACCCGGCTGCGCACCATTCCTGCGGTGACACCCTACCACCCAGTGACAGGATACGCCACCAGCGACGCGACGACCACGGACGTGCCGATCGTGATCGACGCACACAATGCTGTGCAGATCACTTTCAACGCCAACGAGCTGGCGAGCACCAACCGCGACCTCTTCGGCGAACAAGTCGAAGGTGCCCACGCAGCGATCGGCGGGGATCTGATGGATGCGATTCTGGCACTGCTCACAGCCGCAAACTTCCCCAGCCCGGCGAACACCACGACCGTCACCCTGGCGAACTTCGCCCGCGCTTCGATGACCGGCATTGGCAAGAAGATGACGGACAGACTCGTGCCGCGCGCCGGACGCTTCGCGATGCTGAACACGGCTTACTACGAAAAGCTCGGACAAGACTCTTCGATTGTATCACTGGCCACGTATCAGCAATCCCGCATCATCACTGAGAATGAGCTTCCCCGCGTGGCAAAGTTCCAGCCGTATGAGGTCGAGGCTTTCCCGACCACCGGAAACCTGACCGGGTTTGCCGGAGCCCCGGACGCGCTGGCGATCGCCACCCGCGTGCCAAACGACTACACGAAGGTAATGCCTGATGCGGACGGCGGTGGCACGGTGCAGACTGTCGTCAATCCGGACACTGGCATCAGCGCGATGCTGGTGCGCTTCGTCAATCATCGGCTCGGTGCGGCGGTGTGGCGCTTGGCCTACATGCGCGGGGCCGGCATCGGCAATGCGAAGTGCGGCGAGCGCATCATCTCGGCGGCTCCCTAATCCACTCTCCCCATAATAGAATGCCCTGGATCTCACTGACTGAAGCACATTTGCTCGAATCGCTTGCGGCGGCCGAGTTGAGTGCGCTGCGCACCATGCAAACTGCCCCCGGCCAGACGGATCCGCTGCCGGAGGTGTTGGAGCGCACGGTCGGTCAGGTCCAGGGCTACGTGGGGACACGCTATCCGGTGGGTCAGCCGGGCACGATCCCGGACCAACTGCTCTCCAGTGCGATCGCGATCGCCCGCTGGCGTTTGGTCGGCCGCTTGCCGATCAAACTGATGGCGACAGACAACCGCCGCCAGGAATACGAAGACGCCATCGCTGAGCTGCAGGCTGTGGCTGCAGGCAAGTTTGCCCTCTCGGTGGCGACAGACCCGGCCGAAAACCAACCCCGCCCGCAAGCCGAAGGGGCGTGGGGCAGCTCCGACAAACTCAAATTTTAACTTTTTTTGCATGAGCACGGAAAAATCCAATCAGCCCAATGCATTCCAGGATCTCCTGGAGGGCCTCTGCAAGGTCGGCCTGACGGTGACTATTTCCGCGACGATCGCGGCTGCGATTGGTTTTGGACTTACCATCGGAGTGTTCGTTGCTCTGCTCCTATTGGGCCGCTGAGATGTTGACTCAATTACAGACGCGCCTGCGCGATTTGGTAGCCGCTGAGCCTTTGCTCGCCGGCCGACCGGTGCTCATCGAAGACAAAGGAAACCTGACCTTTGAGCTGGAGGCGGCTCTTCAGACACAGTCGCTGGCGGTGATCGTGGCACCTGTCAGCGGTCAAGCCAAGTCAGGTCAAACCAGCATCAAGGCCCACAGCGAAGAGGCCTTCGAGGTGGTGATCCACCGTGGCCTGCTGGATGGCGAGGATGTGCCGTCCACGGTGGAAGTGCTGGATGCACTCATCGCGCGCTTGCACGGAGCCCTGCTCGATGCGGCCGCCCCCAAACCTGGGCGGCGATTCGCCTATGCCGGTCACCAACTGCGTGAGAACGGCGATGGCAGCTATGCCCGCGTGCTGGCGCTCAGCGTAGACAACCTTTGGTAGCCAATCTTTTCCAACCCTCAACTCATACAATCATATGGAACAAGCAGTATACTTAATGGGATGCCTGGCCAAAGTCGCGATCAGCGGGCTGGCCTGGACCTCTCCGAGCAGCGGCACTGTGGGCCGCGACTCTATTCCTCCGCCCAACGCCACCATCACCGGCGGCGGTCCGGCGTGGATCGATGTGGGCATCATCAGCGATGCCCAGGAAGGCGTGCAAAGCACCGAGATCGAAATCTTCCGGCCGAGTCCCGGCGTCCTGCAACTGGCCGATGTCAAAGAGACAAAGCACAAGCGTGAGCTGGACCTGACGCTGGATGAGTGCTCGAACTTTGCCTGGTTGCTGCTGCGCAAATGCCTCAAGAGCAATTCGCCGATGTCAGGTAATATGGGTCAGCACGTGCCCTTATCCGGCGGGGTGAGCAAGCTCTGGCTGAAGATTCAGGACTACGATGGCGAGAACAACGATCTGCTGCTGATCGAGCAGATGTGGGGGCATGCGAAGATCGACGGCCCCGTCGCCCGTGGCGGCGATCAGCCAGTGCAGTTCAAGCTCAAGGTGCGTCAGCTCTGGAGCCCGCTGAACTCATCCACCGAACACAGCTCGTAACCTCAACCCTGTTAGACCATGCCCGTGGAACCCTTCGATCCCCCGACGCCACCGCCCCCGCCGGATCCTCCGCAAGCGTTCGAGCCAACTCCACCGCCTGCAGCAGTGCTTGGCGGTGGAGCGGCTTGGTGGGAGCCATGGACTACGGATCCCCGCCGCACGACGTTTGTATCTCAGTCCAAGGGGCATGACCTGACAGCGATTCCCCGGCGTGCTGATCGTGCGTATGGGACTCTCTCAGCTGCGATCAATGCCGCACAGGCAGGCGACACCATCCACGTTTTGGACGGTATATTCGCAGAGCACACCCTTGGCAAGGATGGCATCACCATCCATTTTGAAGAGGGGACAGGGGTTAGCGTGAATGAACCTGTCAATACAGCCACACACCCCGGCTCCCAGCGTTACCTGTTCGGGGACCATCCTGATGGTCGGTATGTAGGGGCCCCCGCCCCCATTAGGATGCGTATTACCGGGAGAGGTTTTTTTGAGCATGGCTTTGATCTGGACCCGGCTGAACCATTTTCCCCAACCGGAGGTTCCGAGTTCGGGTGCAAGATTTTCGATTGCATGCACCCGGAGAGTTTCATCTGGGCGGTGGGGGCGCGGGCGGAAGTGCTAAACGGTCCTTGGGCTCGCATTTTTAGACGGACCAATGCTTCCGAGCCGGGTGTTCGGGTAGGAGGGTTTGACCTGAATATCGACGAGATGTTGTGCAAGTCTTTCCACGGGAGACTGGGTTCTGCAACACACTGTGAGCTGGTCCGGATCAAGGCGAAGTATTGCTGCGCGGCCGAGCGAGGTTTTGCTCCGCTGGATTGCAACGTAGAGCTGGATATTGGCACCATTGAGTGGTATGGGGACTGGGACCGGGTGTGGGAGGAGCAGTCCAGCGGACTGAAAGCTTTTGAAGTGGAGCACAGTGATGTGCGCGGACGGGTTGGGCTCATCAAAGATTGGCAATTTTCCTATCGGGACCGATCAGACACTGGGGCGGGTGTGGCCCCATCCTATTTACATAATCTGCGTATTGATGAAATTATCAGTGATGACGCGGGGGGGGTCGCTGTAACAGTGCTGAACACAGGGACTGACCCCATGGGTCATATACAGGTGGGGCGGGCCTCGGTAGCAGGGAGTTTGATGAATGTCACAGGGAAGCTGGGGCTGCACATCGCAGAGGCCATAAGCACAATACGGACAGGGCCATCTTCTTCGTCTACGGAGACACAATTTGGTGCCGGTGTGGTGGGCCGAAACGCAACGGTGACTTTTGGCTCTGCTCGTCTGGCTACCCATCTGGTGGCGAGGGGCGTCCTTGATTATGCCAATATTGGCGGGCACATCCACGTTGACTCTGAGGAAGGAGACTATAACGCTGTAATACTGTTTTTGGCCAATGGTCCGGGGACGCAGGCTGCCCCAAATAGACGCCTGCGTGTGTTGCCCGGAACAGTGCTCAGCCGCACTCGGCAAGACGACACCCCCCTCATCGCCACTGTCGACAGCATTGGGCTTGTCCCGATTACATCGGATCCTGTGGGGTGGCGATTGTCTGTTCTGGGCACACTGGTAGTGGATCACCCTAATGCTTACGACGACAGGCTGCTGCCTCTCGTGGAGGGGATGATAGACACCCCGGAGAGATTGATTGCAGCACGGGGCTCCGTGTTGCCCGTCATCACAATTTCGCAGACAGATTTTGATGAGCTGCCGGAAAAATCTGAACACGTGTTTTATGACGTTGTGGAGGATGAGTAATGTCCGCACTCTATCGAGGTAGCAGGGAAATCACCAGACTTTACCGGGCAGATCGTCCGGTCGAATCACTCTATCGTGGATCACGGAAAGTTTATAGCCGCTGGCACCCCGCATCCATCGACTACTTTGCGCGGCTGACGGCAGAGGGAGATTCTGACTATTTGCCGTTCCGCCCCGCAATCGACAGGCTCATGCGTGAGCTGGTAAACATCAACTATTATGATGCGCTCGAGAACGGGTTCCTCTACTTGTGGGCGGGGACCGGATGGCAGGGAAGGTCCGTAACGGTCCACCCCGGAAGCCCCGCCCCCACATTTTACGTTTTCAACGCGGGGGACCATAACGTCCTGACTGGCATTAAGGGGCGGCCAGATGGCGGGACGTATGTGGACAGTAACCATAACAACAACGCCAACGGTCAAAATGACCAGGCGATGGGGGTGTGGGTGGCATTCGCAGATCTACAAATAGGGGGAGAAGCAGTGATAGGAACCGGAACAAATCAGACTGGCACTACGGGTATTTACAGATCCGGCGGCGGCGGAGTAATGCAAGCGAGACACCGGAGCACAACCCTGGATGGTTTCTCAGCGCCAGAGGATGGTTTTATCGCAATGAGTAGGAGTAATGCTGAATCATTTCAGTTTAGAGTAGGCGAAACCACAGAGAATAGATCCAGAACATCACAGGCCCCATTGAATTTGAATATTGCGGTATTTGCCCGGATGACGGGTGAGACCACTATAAATATCCCCTCAGGTGCACGCATCTCCATCGCCTTCACCGGACCCGCCGTGGATCTGGAAGCCCTCAAATCAATCTTTTCCACCTACAAGGAGGACGTCGCGGCGCTGGGTTAATGACCTGGCTGTGCTGTCTTTCCTGAACCCTCACCAACCAAAACTATGCCAGAAGCACCATCACCCTTCACACCTTCGCAATTCACGCCTAGCAGCACACCGCCTGCTGGTTTCGATCTGGCTGGATTCGCCCCTTCTGCGACGCCGCCGGCTTCGTTTGCCGGGAGCGGCTTTGATCCATCCTCCACTCCGCCGGGAGTGTTTTCCAATGTCCTCACGCCGCTGTCTGACATCGCTGCGCTCAAGGCCATTCCAACCGAAGAGGTCGTTCTGGATCCGCCGGTCGTGCGGCAGGTCATCGGTGCAGCGCCGGGTGCCATTCAGGTCTGGCAGCTGCAGGAGGGCGATGAGGCGGATAATCCTGCCACCGGCTGGGCCCGGCCGGACGATTTCGAGGAGGCTGCCAACGAGCGCGTTTGGCGCCGTGTGCTTTGATTTTCCCATACACAATAAACACCTAGCAAAGATCTATTATGGCACCGACAGCAAAAGATACCTTATTCGGCGGACGCAAGCTGACACTCGATACACTGGAGTCTTCACAGCGCGAAGTGACCGTGCGGCAAATCAGGATGAGCGAATTACCGCTTTATCGCAAAGTGGAGCACGATGAGTTCACGCGCCTGGAGCTGGTGACTGGTCTCTCTGCCGACGAACTCGATGCCCTCACTCCCGAGAGCTTCGAGGCTGCGCTTGAGGCAGATGGCGAGGTGAATGGCCCTTTGGCACGTCGCCAGGAAGCGCGCGAAGCGAAAGCCCAAGCCCGCGACCTGGCGCAGATGCGCGACACGATGCCCGAAGTCTACGAGCGCGCCGTCGAGGCTACCACCAGTCAGCTCGTCAAGATGATGCCTGGCAGCGGCTCCTCGAATGTGTCGCCGGAATCGTCGCCAGTTGCGGAATCACCTGGGAGTGTGTGATGGAGCACACGCCTGCGCAGCTGCATGCGGTGATCGATGCCCAGGGCAAGGCGTCGCTGCGTGACGAGTTGCGGCTGACCCACGCCACCGCCCTTGGCTGTGCGGCCAGTCAATCGAAAGAGGGGCACCGAGCTTACTCACAGCGCGTGGGGCAAATCACCAAGCTCCTAAGCCAGTCTTAGGCCTCACAGATCCAGCGCCAGAGGGCACGCAACACAAAGGCCAGCAAAAACCCTGCGCCACCAAAGAGAATATACAGCAATAGTTCCATTCTGCATGTGACATAAGCATGACCACCGTAAATTTCAACATCAATGCGAGAGCCTCCGGAGACTGGCAAGCCATCCGGGAGGGCGAAAAGGCTGTGTTTGAGCTGAAGACTCAGATCAACGGAGTCCTCGCGATGGTGAAAAGCGGTGCGCTGCTGCAGGTGGGAGCGCAGATTTCGAAAGCGTTTGCCGCCATCCCGAGGGGAATCAACGAAGCGGTGCGCAGCGGTGTGGCTTTCAATGCAAACCTGGAGCAGCAGACCATCGCCCTGAAAACGCTGACGGGATCGATGACTGTGGCCCAGGCCCGCATGCGCGAACTGGTCGAGTTTACCGCCCGGACGCCGTTTCAGTTTCAGGAGGTGGTCAATGCCAACCGACTACTGGTGACCTTCGGTGGGCTGGCGCTGGCCACAGAAGATACTCTGCGTATGGTCGGCGACGCGGCAGCGGCCAGCGGGCGCGGGTTCGAAGACGTGGCGATGTGGGTGGGGCGGTTGTATGTGGGCCTGGCCAATGGCGCTCCTGTGGGTCAAGCGACAATGCGCCTGCTGGAGATGGGCGTTATATCGGCCCAAGCCAAGTCTGAACTGGAGGCGCTGGCTTCCTCTGCCCAGGGTCATGCCGGTGCCCAGCAAATTCTGGCGCGGGTGTTGGCCGGGACCACTGGCGCAATGATCGAGCAGGCTGTGACGGCCTCTGGTTTGTATTCGACCTTCAAAGACGGGTTGATGCTGATCAAAGCCGAGGGGTTCGAGCCTGTCTTCCATGCGCTCAAGGAGGCGCTGCAGGGCTTTTTGGCGGCGATGCAAGATGGTGCGGCGATCGACTCACTGCGTGTATTTGGCGTGCTGTTGTCTGATCTCGTCTCGATCGGCGCCGGGGTATTGAGATTTACACTGGAGTGGGCTCGGTGGCTGGGCTTGCTGGCGGCGGCGCTGGGGTCATTGGCGCTCGGCATGATGGTGTCACATATCGCCGCCTGGATACGATCTGTGGTCATGGCGATCGGCGCAACGCAGACTAAAACGGTCGCACTCGGAGGGCTTTCCGCCGCCTTGCAACGCACGATCTTTTATACCTCGCAGGCGACCGGGGCTTTCGGGCGACTGGCAGCGGCCGGGCGCGCGGCTGGTCTTTCGTTGCGTGCCGCTTTTTTGGCCAATCCGCTGGGTATAGTCGTGACGGTTTTGACAACGATCGCGTCGCTGGTTTATCTATGGTTTTCGCGGCAGCGAGCCGTTTCAGACGAAGTGCGCAAGACGCGCGAGGAAAATCAGCGTCTGCGCGATGCCTGGCCGGCGCGGCTCGCTGACCTCACCTCTGAGGTCGAACAGAAGCGCCTGGTGCGGGATCTGACAGAGGAGATCAAACTGCTCGAATCGCAACCCAGGCTCAATGCGGCCGATCGCGAAAAGCTGATGCTCCTGCGCTCGCAACGCAGCGAGGCAGAGTTGATCACGGCGGCCGACCACGAGCGAAACCGGGCGTTGGCCGCAGCAGCCAGGCTGCGGGGCGAGAACAGGGAGCAGGCCCGTGCCAGGCTGGATGCTCTGACCGCACCGCGACCCCGCACCAGAGCTGAACAGATGGCTGGCATCGAGGAGCAGCTCTCCGGCATACCGGCCGAGGATCCCGCAGCCCTGAGAGAGGCGCATGATAACTTGCTCGCTGAGGAAGAGCGCTATGCCCAGAGACTGGCCGCGCTGCGGGGTGACAATGCGTCCCAAGAAGCGCTCTCAGCCGAAGCAATCGTGGCCATGTTTGGCACGATAGCGAGCGGCGAAGAGCGCTTGATTTCGCAGTCGCATGAACGGCGGCTCGAAGCGCTCCAGGCGCAGATGCAGGCGACCCGCGAACAGATCTCTACCGTCGATGCGCAGATCGCCCAGGCTGCCGAACGCCTTGCCCTGGAGCAAAGACTCAATGAGCTACAGGAGGCCGAAGCGGCCGAACAAGCTGAGCGCATGGAGCGTTTGTCGCGGCTCTCTGATCTGCATTTGCGAGCCGAAGAAGCCGCCCTCGAAGCCTCCTGGGATGCCCGCACGGTGGGGCTGGAAGATTATTATGCTCAGCGCGCCGCCTTCGTGGAGGAGAGCGGCCGGCGCGAACTGGCGGCGGCCGAAGCACTGGCAGATGCCGAGGAACGTGCTCAGGCGGTCGCCACCGCACAGCTGCGGCTGGAGACGGCCCGGCGCAATCTGGCTACAGAGCGGATCGCGGCAGAGACAGACGCCGCGCGCGAAGCACTCGATCTACAGGCTCAACTGGTCTCATCCCTGCGCGAAACCCTGCGACTCGAACGGCAGACGGCCGAGGCGCGCGGCGACGCACGCACGGCAAATGAAGCCCTGGTAAACGAGCGCAGCGCAGTGCTGGATCTCGCCGCTGCCTACGAAGAATTGGCCGCAGCGATCGCGGATCCGGACGCAGCAGCCGCGGCCAGAGCACGGGCCGAAAGTCTGCGGCAAGAAGCAAGTAACTTGCGCCGTGATAGGCCGGTGAGCCTGGGCGAAGGTCTGGATGATGGGCTTTCCCTCGCCAGCATGGAGACGATGGGGGAACGCTTGCGCGGCCAGATCGTATCGATCGCTGACTCGCTGCGCACGTCGATCGGAGGTGCGCTCGAAGGGCTGATCACAAGGACAATGTCATGGGGCGATGCGTTGCGCAGTGTGGCTGTCGGCTTCGGCCAATCCATGCTGCGCGCGATCACAGACATGGCCGCGCACTGGGTGGTGTCCCAGGCTGTGATGTTGACCAGGCATGTGGCCACCAAGTCCGCCATGTTTGCCACTGATCAGGCATTTGCCGCCAAGGGGCTTGCCCTCCAGCTGGCCACGGCCGCGAAGAGTTTGGTGGCCTGGATCCCGTCGGCCATCGCGGCATCGATTTCGAGCTTTGGACTTTCGGCCGCGATCGGCGTCGCTGCCGTGGTCGCTGCGCTGGCGGCTTTCGGCGGGTTCATGAACGGCGGCTACACCGGCGCCGGTGCTCCGGATGAACCGGCTGGCATCGTCCACCGCGGTGAGTTTGTCATCCCGAAGGATGTGGTCGACCAGACTGGTCCGGGCTATTGGGCGGCGATGATGTCTAACCCGGAGATACCGGTGGCACCGGATCTTTCTTTCGCGGGATCAGCCGGATCCACTGCAGCGTCTGCTCCCGCCGCCGATCATTTACCCAGGCGCATGGTGGTCGTCGACGATCGGCTTGCTGCCGAACGTCTCTCACGTGACCCGAATTTCGAGACCATGATCATCGACATGGTGCGGCGCAACCGGGCCGATCTCATCTAATCATGGCTATCTACCTTCAGACTATGACTCTGGCCGGGCGCGATGCCCTGCTCATGCTGGCCGAACCTAATACGGGTGCGGCGATCAAAATCGCTTACGCCTGCGATACCGACGTGGACGAAGGGGTGACTGGCCGCGAACAACGCCATCCAGGTCGCCCGGCACCTTTGCTGGGAATCTCCTATGACACCGTGCTCGATGACGGCGAAATGGCCGATGTGCGTGCGACCTTGGGATCACTGGGTAATCGCCTTGTGGCTGTGCCGCTCTGGCCGGATCTGACCAACGCAGCGGGCTGGACTCAGCGTCTCCATGCCTCCCAGCTTTCCGTGGGCTGGGATGCCGGATTTTCCAACGTCAACGTCGCCTCCGGAGGCGCGATGCCGGCGGGTGCTTTTAAGGTGCCGCTCGTGATTGGTATACTCTCGCGTGAAACAATCGCAGCTATCACTCAGGAAGGCGATAGCTTCGGCGCGGCCGTCGGCCGCTGGAAAGTGCGCCTGACTGAAGAGAGCCCCTGGAGCGCGCGAATAGTCATCAACGGCGAACAGAGCGCATGGATTTTCGCACCCAACTGGGCGGACGAACCGACTCAGGATACACGCGATCTGATCCGCCGCCAGCAGGTGGGCCGCGGCCGGGAGCGGACAGTGGAAGGGATCGCGATCGCGAAGTGGGCACAGCGTGCCGGGTTCACATTCCTCGACAGAGAGGCCCTGCGCACCTGGCTGGCGTTCTGGGCAGGAAAGCGCGGGAGCTACGCGGCCTTTCCTATGACTGGCTTCTTGCAGCCGGGCACCCAGACGACGGCGGCACCGCACAACTTTGACGGCGGCGGCCGTGGTTTCATGCGCTTTGGGCAGGATCGGCTGGAGGTCAACTATCTCGATTATCCCGACATCACAGCAGATTGCTCAGCTGACTTTGAGCAGGTGTTTGATACGACCAGTGAAGAGATCATGCCGCATGCCTTGCTCTTCAAGATCTGGCATGATTTGGAACCGGGCAACATCGCCCGCGTGACAGAGTATGCCGCGCCGATCGAGGCAGATGGCCATGTCTGGCAACCGGCACGCATCGAGTCGCAACGCATCCGCACCTCCCTGAAACCGCAAAACGAAGTCGCAGAGGTCAGTATCTATATCGAGGACGTGCCGCAGGTGCTTCCTCTGGTGCGGCATGAGAATATCCACCCGCTGTGGATCGAGGTCTATGAGGCTGATTTGTCTGATCCGGTGGTAACGAGGCTGCTCTTCACTGGCCGTGCCCAAAAGCCGCGCCTCAAGGACAAGCTGCTGCGCATCGAGGCCAGCGCTTATGGTGGGGCGATGTCGAGGCAGTTCCCACGCTTCCAGCGTTCGCGCACCTGTCAGTTCGCTGTCTTTTCAGCTGGCTGCGCCCGTCGGCGACCGTCCCAAATGAACCCTGCCAACTGGATGGGCACAGGCCAGCTCAAGGGCCAATGGGGTGGTAGCACTGTCTCGATCGATAATCTGGCGATGCCCTCGGCGTTCAATGGATCCAATGGATGGTTCACTGGCGGCTGGCTCGAAATCGGGGAAGGGCTGACAAAGCAGGTCCGGCCGATTCTGGGTGACGCCTATTACTCTGGAGACGGCGAAATCCACTTCAACCTCAAGCGGCCGATCCGCCTCGATGTCGCCGATTTCGGCGATCCGGTAAAATTCTGGCCGGGCTGTAATGGCCGCTTCGACGACGCCGGCGGCTGTCCCAAATTCGGCAACCAGGTGGCCTTTGGAGGCGCTCCATATGCGCCTTCATACATCCAACAGCGCCCGGCCCACAATATCAAAGCAGGCAAATGAGCAAACTACTCCAACGTGGCAGGCCGTGGTTCGCCGCCCAGGAGCGCGTGGATCTCCTGCAGGCCGCACTCGAAGAGCGCCGTGGCACCCCGTTCCGCGAAGGCATGGGCGTGGCTGGTGTGGGCTATGACTGCTGGCACCTGCTCGCTGATGTGATTGAGGTGACCGGTTTCGATGTCACGCCACTGCGGAGTGCACCGGCCGTCAGCCTCAACTGGGGCCTGCATCACCGCGATTCGCGACTCCTCGCCTGGCTGAAAGACGATCCCACGGCCCGCACCCTGCTGCGCTGGATCGATCTGGCAGACACTCCTGTCATGCCAGGCGACATCCTGCCTGTGCGCCAAGCGATGTCTGAGCATCATGTCGCAATCTCAAGTGACGAGGAAACCTGCTGGCATGTGCCCAGGGGTGCCTACGTTTCACCAGAGAGCATCGCATACTTGCGCACCCGGGGCATGATCCGGAGCGGGCTGCGGCTGCACGCCCCCGCCGGGCCCCAAAAAAGGAGGCGTCAGAAATGAGCTTTCTCGCACCTAAGCCCCCTGGCATCGGCGATCAGGCCCCGGAACGCACGCCATACGACTTTTCCGGCCCTCTTCCCGTTCTCCACGGCCGCGCTCGCATCGGCTTTGCGCACGTCGAGCACCCCTGGGGTGAGCGCACTGAACGCACCGGCTCCAACTTCCCCGATGCGGTCTACTACTCGCTCACAGGCTGGCTCTGCCATGGACCGGTGGATCGGCTCATACGGATCTTCATCAACGGCAAACCGGCTCGGGATTTCCATGTCAACCGTGGGGCGGCCGATTTCGTCGAATATACCTTGCCTTGGGTGGACGGGAAGCACACCCCAATCGTCTTTCGCCTCTACTGGGGCTCCATTAATCAGGCAGCTTGCCCTTTGCTGACCGGGACCGCCGCCAAGATCGGGAGTGTAGATAGGCCGGCAGCGCCACATATCCACCCGCCTTACGCGGGGATCTGCTATGCGGTATTCTACTCGCTGGACATGGGCTGGCCCACCAATCCCCGCGACGGCGGCGGGCAGATCCCACAAATCGAGTTCGAACTCTATAAGCGGCCGGACGTCATCCAGGTGTCGACAGATCATCATGATGTCGGAGTCAGCGCGATCGGCACACTCTACGACTATTTTAAGCATCCGGTCTACGGCCTAAGCTTACCGGACTCCGTGGTGCCACCGGCGGCCTGGACGGCAAAGGCACACCAGATGCGCGACGAGGGCTATCACATCGTGCCGGGCTCACAATCAGGCCTCAACCCTGTGATCGCCGATAGCCAGGACATCAGCAGGCATCTCGCCGATGTGATGTCTTATTACGACGGCTTTCTGCGTTCGGCCGATGGGGTCATCCTGCCAGACTATTTCCCAAACAAGGGCACTGTCACCCCGGAGCACTATCCCACCATCAACCGGGATGATCTCATCGAAGAGCCCGAAATCGAAGGGGGCGATTCCGAAGACCCACTGTCAGAGGTCACGGTGACATATCGCGATCGTGGTCAGTTTCTCGAAGAAGATACGATCGGCGAGCGGGCACCTCTCGCTGTGGTCGCCACCGGCGAACCCAAATCAGCTCAGATCAAGGCCCCAGCGATCATCAATGGTTTCCCCGCTCTGGCGCTCGCGCTCAGAGCATTGGCCGGATCTGATCCGATCCGGATCCGCTTGCCCGCCGTGCACAGGCGTGCCTGCCGCAATCTCGATGGCTCAGCTCTCAAGCCGGGTGATCTGTTCAATTTCGATTACTCTCCGACGGAGCTGGATCTGGTCTGTCGCGTCATCGAACGCGAAGAGCTGAGCTTCGGCCGCGTGCGCCTGGTGATCGAGGCTGAGCATGGTCAGTATCCTACAGACTACGTCCCCGAAGCGGACGCCATCACGCCTCCCGATGATCCGCTGCCGGCCGATATATCTCACTGGCGCGTGCTGCATGCCCCAGCCGATCTAGTCGCTGGTGGCGGGGCTTCCTGGGAATCCATCCTCATCCTCGCCCAGCGCGAAAACGATCACACCTCCCGCGCCGAAGTGTGGCTGTCAGAAAATGGGCTCTTCGCCGGTGAAGAGCAACAGCTCGCCGATCTCAGATCCTTTGCGGTGAGAGGCACCTTGCTCACCGCGCTGACTGACTCCTCTTCGCAGGTCCATTTCTCCCTCGGAAACGCCGATTCCGACTTGTCAGAGAGCTTTTCGGCCGCTGAGCAAGCAGACAATGCTATGCTCCTGCTCATCGGCGACGAATGGCTCTCTCTGGGAGCATTTGTCGCGGGCGGCACATCGCCGGATGCCCGCACCTATGCCGCCGCCAGAGGTCGGCTTGGCAGTGCCGCCGCCGCTCATGCGCTCGGCACAGAGGTGTGGATCGTCAGGCGCAGCACAGTGCAGACATTCGATCACCACCTGCTCAGGGCGTATGGCACCACTCTCCATCTGCGCCTCTATCCCTGGAGCGCATGGGAGCGCGGCAATCCCAGCGCTACGAAGACTTACACCGTCCCGAGCTTCCTGCCAGTCTTCAACCCGATCACTGTATCCGGTGCGGAGTTTACCATGACCTGGAGCCCCACCCAGCAATTCCGGCGATTCTGGATCTCATGGTGGCCAACCCATAACTTCAAAAAGGTGGAGGGGCGCTGGGTCGATGCCAGTCATGGCATCTTCGCCGCTACAGTCGGCCTGGTGGGAGACTACCACATCCAGATCTGGGCCGAAATCGCCGGAGGCAATCACTGGCGAGGCCCACTCGTCCTCGAAACAAATATCGCCATCGGCCTCGCGCCACCAACCGGCGTTTCCATCTCGTCCACCCACACCGGGCGGATCACAGTTAATTTCGATGCCACAAATTTTTGGACCTTTGTCCAGATCTATGGATATGGCGATGGGCAGTGGCGCAACGACTGGGCGCCACCTGGTGAGACATCATTCACTTTCTTCGGTCTGCCGCATCAGGATTACTCTGCCGTAGTCTGGAAAAAGAGCTTCTCCGGAGAAATTTCCGCCAAATATATCCAGCCCGAAGCGCAGAAAATCAAGCCCGCCGCCGTCACCAAGCCAACCGGACTCGCCGTCCAATCCATCGGCAACAGCAAGATAAGGGTCAGCTGGAACCCACTCACAGAGCCCTGGCTCAATATCGACTACTGGCAAGGCAACTACTACCAGACCGTTCAGACACACACCGTCGCCGTCCCCTGGGCTACCCTGCACTACGTCGACATCGCCGTGCCGCGCGGGGGAACTTGGTTTGTCAACGCCTACTCGATCAACGCCGCCGGACAGTTCTCAGAATGGAGCCTCGCCGCAGGCAACAACCTCCCTGTCAGTGTCCCCACCAACACCGGCCTTTTCGACATCGCCGAGAGAAAAGCCGTCTATTCCGAAGTCTCCGGCCCCAAGCCACCGAGCAATGCGGATAACACAGCGGAGCGGATCAACAACAATGAGCTGACCATCCTGCAGAACGGTTTTAATATTACCGGAACCGGGGGAGATGCATACGTGCGATCCGTTGCGACTGGTTTTTCGACCCCGCCAAGCACACCGGGATTTTTTCTCGGTCGGAAGGGTGGTGTGCCTGGGTTCCTTGTGGGGAACACGAGTGACTTTCTCAGATACGATCCGGGGGCAACTTACCCGTTGACGTTGCAGATGGGAACAGGATCGGACCAGCTGCTTGTGCGTGCTGGGTTATTCCAGCTGGGATCAGGGAATGCACGAGTCTCAATACTCAATCCGGGAATCGGCTTTGTGCCCCGCATTGAAGTTGAGTCTACATCAAACTCAAAAAAGACCAGCATGAGTGTGAATGGCTTCTATGTTGAAGATGGATCTGACAATGCGTTTCTTAGAGCAGATGGCGTTCATATTAAAACCCGACACGTCCTCCGCGAAAACGGCCTGCTCTACACCAACCACAGCGGCACCATGCGCTTGCGGGTGGGACTGGATGGGTTCTATTCGCAAAACGGAACGCTGCTTCTTACTGATCCACAAACTGGATACGGAACCTTCACCCCTGCTGGCGGTCCTGACAGAAGCGGGGGGAACTCATCGGACCCGAACCTCACATTACCAATTCTCGCCCGAAAATATTACACGCTCCTTAATGATTTAAAAGCTGGGAGACTTCCGCGTTGACGGGGGAAACAGAAGATGTATAAAAAAGCCATGAAATACTTGCTTCTTTTCTTTGTCATTGGGTTTGCCGCATTGGATGGTTCTGTCGTTAAAATCCATATCAACGCCCCTGAAGATGCCACTGGATATGCTTTTGTTTTTGAGGCCGATGCTCTCGGAAAGTGGCACAGCGTCCATTCATTTCATTTCCCGATCAATGATCCTTTTGTCTACGCATCAGCGGAAGGAATATACAAGATAGAGGCATTTTCGGAAACAGGTGAATCTGCTTATACGATCCGGGCCGTTGAATCTGGCGAGGTTTCATCTTTTCATTTGTCGCCAATTGGGTGGACCTACATCGCTGAATATCCATGGATCTATCTCTTTGGCGCTCAAACTTGGGTCTACTGGACAGAATGAACTCCTCTCTTGAGCACCAAATCGGCGCGTTGGCGCAGGCAGAACTCTCCCACCGTGAAGCGGCCGAGGAACATACCAGGCTGGCTCAGAAATGCCGGGAACAACGCATTCGACTCATCGGGCAGCTCGATTTGCTTCGCGAAATGTCTCCCCAGACTGCCAACCCGGATGGCCCACAGACAGCACCCGCCTCCGCCCCAAAATCCTCCCCGCCGGAACCCCCGGAAATCCCTCCCTACAACGGCCATAATCCCGCCGAGGACTTCGAAACCACGTTCCCACCACGCGACACCCTCGCGGGCCCCTCGCCAAACCACCGCGACCCCTCCGCCACCCCCGGAGATTTGAGCAGCGAGTTTACGAAAAACGGAGTCTAACAGCCGTGCGGCTACATTTTTCGGACCCTTTTCCGGCCGCGCCTACAACCCTTTTCGGAATTATTGCCGGTTACATGACTGAGATGGCATCCGGCCCACCCCCTCCACCCCGTAGAGTATTATTGATTGGTTGGGATGCCGCCGACTGGAAAGTGGCCCTACCCTTGATTGCGGAGGGAAAAATGCCTGCCCTCAAGCGCCTGATGGATCAGGGGGTGTGGGGAGATCTCGCGACGGTGCGCCCCATCCTGTCGCCCATGCTTTGGACAAGTATTGCAACGGGTAAGCGGGCCTGGAAACATGGGATTCTCGGATTCACCGAACCCTGTCCCCGCACTGGCGGAATCCGGCCAATCACCAATCTCTCGCGTAAAACCAAAGCCATCTGGAACATTTTTCACCAGCAGGGTTGGCGTAGTCATGTCATCGGCTGGTGGCCTTCCCACCCGGCGGAGCCCATTCGCGGGGTTATGGTCTCAAATCATTACCAACAAGCCCGCAAAGTCAGCCGCAGTGACTGGCAGATGCAGCCTGGAACAGTGTTTCCTCCTGAACTGGCAGAACCCCTGAGGGAATTCCGGGTCCATCCGTCTGAGCTGGAGAACGAACATGTGCTCCCCTTTATTCCGGGGGCAGCCGAAATCGAACGCACCAAGGGCAAGCGGCTTTCAACTTGCGCCAGAATCATTGCAGAAATCAGTAGTATCCATGGAGCCGCTACAGCCTGCATGCAGATGGAACCCTGGGATTTCATGGCTGTTTATTATGACGGGATCGACCACTTTGGCCACGGTTTCATGAAATTTCATCCGCCACGGCTACCCTGGGTCGATGAGGCAGAATTCGGGATGTTTCGCCATGTGATTGAAAGCGCCTACCGCTATCATGACATGATGCTGGATGCTCTGCTCAAAATGGCGGGCGAAGAGACCACTGTCATGCTGATCTCTGATCATGGCTTTGAGCCCGGCAATCTGCGGCCAAAGCAGTTGCCGAATGCTCCTGCCGGACCGGCGGCGGAACACAGTCCATACGGTATTTTTGTTTTGCGCGGTCCCGGTATCCGGCAGGGTGAACGCATCCACGGAGCCAGTTTGCTCGATATTGCCCCAACCCTGCTCCATCTCTACGGACTGCCTGTTGGGAGTGATATGGATGGCAGGGTGCTGGTGAATTGTTTTGAATCACCTCAGTCTCCACAATCGATCCCGAGCTGGGATCTGGTCGATGGTGAGTGCGGAAGGCATTCCGCCGAGAGCGTGCAAAATTCTGTCGAGGCTGGCGAAGGGCTGCGACAATTGATTGATCTTGGTTACATTGATGAGCCTGACCCAGATGAAGGGCAGGCTCTGGAAGACTGCATTCGCGAACAGAAATTCAACTTGGCGGAGGCATACGCAGATGGAGGTGAAACAGGGACTGCTGCGCACATCTTTGAACAACTCTGGGAACGCTGGCCGGAGGAGAGTCGCTTTGGCGTCAAATTCATCGAGTGCCAGCTCCGGATGCGCGATGCCGCTGGCAGTCGTCGTTCCTTCGAATGCTTGAAACGCCGCAAGGCGGAAGCAGCCCTGCTGGCTGAACGTGAACTATCCCGGCTGGAGGCCGAATCAGCCGCGCGGGAGGCGGGAGAACTGCCACCCCTTTCGGAGGAAGCCCGGAAGCAGTTCCTCCGCCAGCGGAGCAAACTGCAGCGAAGAGCAGGCAGCAACCCTCAGGCCCTGGCCTTTTTGGAGGCAGCGATCCTCCTGCTTGAAGGATCGCCCGCGCAGGCATTGGCCACCCTGCCCGATCCGGATGCAGTCAGCGAGGATCGTATCCCTGCCCTGCTCTCCAAACGGGCGGAAATCCTTCTCCTGCAAAGACATTTGGAGCAGGCAGAGGGCCTTTACCGATCAGTTCTAGCGCTCAATCCCCGCGACGCCAATGCGCATTTTGGTATCGCGCAGTGCCACTTTCATCGCAAGCACTACTACGAAGCGGCGGCTGAGGTGGTGGAATCCCTGGAGCTGCAGTTTAATCAACCGACTGTCCATTTCCTCTATGCCCGCATTCTCCTTCGGCTGGGCAATGCCAAACTGGCTGCTCAAACCTTGGTGACGGCTATTGGGATCGCTCCGAACTTCAGCCTGGCCCATCGCCTCTTGGGCAGGATCTACCGCCACTGGTTGAAGGACCCCGATAAATCGGCCTTCCACGCGGCCCAGGCCGACTCCTTAAGAAACCTCCTGCTTTCCCGAAGGCAGAAAGGAACTCCGCAGGTGGAGACCAACAGCGTGAATGGCGGACGTTTTCCATCCGTTCAGGCCCGGACCAAGTGCAAGTGCATCGCCCCCGATTCCAATCCACTGATTGTGGTTTCGGGGCTGCCGCGTTCGGGAACCTCGATGATGATGCAATTACTGCAGGCAGGCGGAATCTCCTTGGTGACTGATGCGTTGCGTTGCGCGGATGCCTCAAATCCCAAGGGGTACTACGAACATGAGCGCATCAAGCGGCTGCCCTACCTGCGGAAAGGTCCGCAATATGATGCGCTGTGCGATTGGCTGCAGACTCTTCGCGGCCAAGCAATCAAGATCGTGGCCCCCCTTCTGCCCCTCCTCCCTGAAGATCTTCCCTTGCAGATAATCTTCATGGAGCGTTATCCTGAAGAAGTCCGAAAATCTCAGCAGCAAATGTTGCAACGACTGGGGAAAGCACCCTCGATCTTCGACTCAGGCACCCTTGATGACACCCTGTCCCGATCGATCAAGGCCGTTTCCGGCTGGATCGAGGGGCGCTCAAATGTTGATGTTCTGCCGGTTTCCCACGCTCAGCTAATGACCCGACCAGCTGAAGTGGTAGCTGCACTTTCCGCGTTTTTAGAGCGTCCTTTTGATCCTGAAAGCATGATCCGGATAATTGATCCTGCTCTGCATCGGGTTCAGCTTGGTGGCCATTCGGGATGAAAAGGCAGGTTCCTGCTATTCTAAAGTTGGCGTGAGGAAAAGCTGTCGGAGGTTTGACCTTTGCTTACGCCCAGCCTTCCATTATAGGGAATACCCCTTAGCCCGTGGACGAAGGAGGATCCCTCCCTGCTTCGTTCGCATTTCCGCGACCATCAATGAGATCACTCCCCTTTCGACTCCGACCATTCAGGGCCGTCGCCCTGGCCATCCTCTTTGCGGGCACCGGCATGCTGCTCAATGCAGATACCCCCTGGCAGGGGCCTCCTCTGGCGACCGGCAAGCCAAAGTTTTTCGGCTCGATTTATTCCAGCTATCGCACGTCACAGAACGTGAATTTCACCAATTACTTTAATCAGGTTACCCCTGAAAATGAGGGAAAATGGGGATCGGTGGAAGGAACCCGTGGGCAGTACAACTGGACCCAGCTCGACAACGCCTACAATCTGGCTAAAGCCAACGGATTTGTGTTCCGCTTTCATGTGTTGATCTGGGGGATGCAGCAACCCAACTGGATCGAAAGCCTGTCTCCTTCTGAGCAACTTGTGGCGATCCGGGAATGGTTCGAGGCCGTGGCTGCGCGTTATCCGGAGATTGACTATCTGGAAGTGGTCAACGAGCCGATCAGTGATCCCCCGGTGGCGGGGCGAGGGGGCTATATTGATGCCTTGGGCGGATCAGGTGAAACCGGCTGGGACTGGATCATCACTGCATTTGAAATGGCCCGGGAAATCTTTCCGTCATCGACCAAGCTGATGCTGAATGAATACAGCGTGATCAATGAACCAGCCAAGTTGACCACCTATCTGGAAATCGTCTCGCTCCTGCAGGAACGGAATTTGATCGATGCATTGGGCTTTCAGGCACATGCCTTCTCGACCAAGCTTTATGGTCCCAACTCCCAGCAGACGATGGAGCAGAATCTCGATCGGATGGCGGCCACCGGACTTCCCTTGATGGCCACTGAGCTCGATATCGATGGGGACGACCTGCAAACCCAGCTTGAGGACTATCAACGGATCATCCCGATGATTTGGGAACATCCATCGGTGGTCGGGATTACCCTCTGGGGCTACCGGCCCGGTATGTGGCGTAATACCGCACATATCGTCAACGCTGACGGGTCCGAGCGCCCTGCCATGGTCTGGCTGCGGGATTATGTTACCAACTCCTTCGGAGGTGCGTCGGCGCCTTCCCCTACGCCGACCCCCGTCCCTACTCCCACGCCAAGCCCCACTCCTACCCCTGAACCGACGCCTACCCCGACTCCGACTCCTTCGCCGACACCAGTAGAGCCTGCAGGCCTGAGCTATGCCCGTTATCTGCAAGAGCATGGGCTTTCTGTGGGAGAACACCATTTTGATGCGGCCATTGAAGGCAATAGCATGCCTCTGGGGCTGAAGTTCCTGCTTGGCTTGGACCCAGAGGCAGAGACGTTTCCGGGATATTTTGACGGAACATCGGCGATACATCCACGTCGTGACTTCATCTTGCCGATTTCGGAAAAGGCGGGTGAAGGTGAACTGCTGTTGGAGGAAAGCACCGACCTGATCAACTGGGCGGAAGCAGGACGGTATCAAGCGTCTACCGGCAACGCCACTGGACTAATCACGGTCCAATCCGACAATGCAGGCAAACGTATCTCCTTCACCATCAGTGGAGACGGGCAATTCTTCCGCATCCGGGCGATTCTTGGGGACTGATCCCTTCTCTCAATGGAGTAAGTGGCGTGAGGTATGGCTGTGAAATGTGCAGCACTCCCACCCCGCCCTTCCCATGGAAAGGGGTGGCTGTGGCCCCGTTACTTGCCATTCGGCGAAAACCGGTCATCTTTTCAGGATGAAATGGACACGATTCCCTTCTTTTTTGCTCTGTTTGCTGGTCACGGGATTACTATTGGCTGGCTGCAGCACCCCGAGCCTGGAGCAAAGGATAGCGGCCGATCAGGAGGCGTTTGACCTGTGGCCGGAAGAAGTCCGGGAAAAGATTGAATCGGGTCAAATCGCGATGGACTTCACCCGCGAGCAAGTGCGCATGGCCTGGGGAGAACCCAGCCATATTGGGATGGAAACCACCGAGGCAGGACGATTTGAGCGGTGGATTTACGAGAAACGCAGTCCTGGGATTGGGCTTAGCATTGGGGGTGGCAGCTTTGGACGTAGCTCAGGGGTTGGCGGGAGTGTGGGAACAACCGTCGGAGGACGCTCCAATATCCTTGCCATTGTCCGTTTTCAGGAGGGGCTGGTCGTTTCTTTCGAAGAAGCCGAGTAGATTCTATTCCGGCTGGAGGAGCCGTCCTGTAAACAGTCTGTCTTTGAGTTCACGGACAGACGAGGCGACCTCTGCACCGGTCGTTTTCAGCCGATCCACGCTTTGATGGCCGCTGGCAACGAGAAAGCAGCGGGTTCCCAGTTCGCAGGAGACCTCGTAATCGTGACAGGTATCCCCAATCAACAGTGTTTCTTTGGGCTCCCATCCCAGTTCATGAATCAAACGGCGACCCCGTTCCACCTTGCCCCCGGCGTAGATGTCTTCAATTCCGCCAATCGCCGTGAAAAAGCCGTGAAGTTTAAAGGTGGTGACAAAGGCCTCCAGATGATCATGCCGGGAGGCCGAGAGCAGGGCTTGTTTTCGGCCGGAACGTTGCCACTGTTCCAGCAACCCAACTGCGTCCACATGCAGGTCACAAGCGGGAATCCCGGCATTGAAATAACGGATGAAATCTTCAGAGAGGCGGGCAAATGAGGGTGCATCCGTGGGGAATCCCACCTTCCGGTAATACTCGATGACCGGAAATCCGAATTGCTCCCGGTAGCTTTCCACGGTGACCGGAGCGGTCAGCCTTCCCTCTGCTTCCAGCATCCGGTTGACCACCTCCACACAGAGCCGGACATCATCCAACAAGGTTCCGTTCCAGTCCCAGATAAGGTACCGGATTTCACGGGTCAAATGACTGCTTGTCTGGATCATTGGCTTGCCGACTCGAGATCCGCCATCACGGCGTCCATAGGACGCAGGGAAGCGGCTGGAAAGAAGCTGTTGATCCGGGTGATGATCTGTTGAATGATCCCGTCCGGACAACTGGCCCCGCCAGTGATGAGGACGCGGGCTGGCCGATCCGGCGGCCAGGAATAGGTGCGTTTCTCCTGCATTCCGGCCATAGGATCGTCTGGATTGCGGGCAAAGTGATAATGCAGAACCTGCCCCGGTGCAGTCAGATTGGATTCGCTTTGAATGTAGGCGGCCCGGGAACCGAGGCGATCCGCGCAAAGGCGGTAGAGCTGGTAGGTGTTGCTGGAATTGGTGCCACCAGCCACCAGCGCGAGGTCAATGGGCAGCTCCAAGGCCTTGCCAAGAGCATCCTGGTTGACCTGTGTGGCATAACAAAGGGTGTCCCCTTTGCTTTGGGGATGCAGATGCCGGGCCAGCGCCTCAGCTCCGTAGCGCTCGCGGAGAACGTCCTCAAAGAGTTCGATGATTTTGAGGGTTTCATTACGGAGCAAGGTGGTCTGGTTGACAAAGGCGATTTTTTCAAGATCCCGTTCCGGATCGAACCCTGGGGTGAACTTGCCCGGGAAGCGTTTTTCCAGCTGGGAACGCTGTGCATGTGGATCTGTTTCCCGGATTATGGCCGCGAGATCTCTGGCCTCGGCCAAATCACGGATTATCAGGGCGGGACCATAACGGGCGGTATTGGAGAAGGTGGCTTTGGTTTCCTCGTGCTCAGCCTTGCCGTGAATGATCACCGTATGACCCTCTTCAGAGAAACGGCGGGCGGCTTTCCAGACCTTTTCCACCAGCATGCAGGTGGCATCAAATTCATTCAGGGGCAGACCTTTCTCAATCAGCCGGACTTTATCCAAGTCGGTGGCTCCAAAGGCGGGGATGATGACGATGTCGTCTGCAGTGAGGGTCTCCCAGTAAGGCGTGCCGATCTCCGGATCGAGGATGGCAACGCCTTTGTCCGTCTGCAAATAGCGCAAGCCTCTTCGCTGCAGGTCACTGTTCACAAATGGGTTATGAATCAATTCGCTCAGCATGAATACCCGCTTCCCCGGATAAGCCGCGATCACTTCATAGGCGCGCTCGATCGCATTCTGTACCCCGAGGCAGAAGCCAAAGTGACTGGGAAGAACGTAGGAGACCGGACCGAAATCAAGCGAGGCGGGTTCACCGCTTCGGTTCTCTTTCAGGCGCCGCAGGGTCTTGATCGCCTCACAGAGTTTGCTTTGGTAGAGTGCCCGTGAATTGGCATCATCCTGATAGACCGAACGATTGCGCTGCTTGTCCGTGCGGAAGCGGTAGATGAACTCGTTGGGTCCAAAGTTGAGATAAGGGATTTCGATGGCTCGGGCGATAGTCGCAGGGAGGAGCTGATTCCAGATGGGATCCAGCGTTTCCGGAGCCGTCTCTAGCCGAATACGCAGGTCTTCAAGGGAAACCCATTGGCCAACGCCTTCCGGATAAACCGGGTCTTCCAGTGAGGCAAGAAGGCGGGTCCATTCCACGTTGGCGGCAAAAATTCCTTCGAGCTGGAACATCGCCTTCGGCTTACCGGTATCAAGTCCGGCCTGGATCAGCCCGGCATCATCCGGCGTCGTCACCGCACTGGGAAGCCAAGGGGCGCTGACCGTCCCCTCTCCCCTCACCCACAGTTGGTTGCGGGCATTGAAGAGTAAGGTAATGGTGCGGATCCCGGCTGGCTCGCGCGGCGGGGCAGTGTCTGCGGTACTCGACATGATCTTTTCTACCCTGTGCGGCACTTCCGATGGGCGCAAATGGATTTGCCGGGAATCCTCCGGTTTTCGCCGGAGACGGGGGCATAGGTCAGCGAAGGGCTTTGGCCCGGCTCCTTACCACGATGACCGCGCCAGCCACGGCCAGAATCGCTGCCGGGTAAAAGGCAGGGGTGGGCATTTCACGAAAGAGCAGATAGCTGGTCAATCCGGCAAAGATGAACTGGGCCAGATTGAGAATGGAAACCACCTGCCCCCGAAGATGCTTGAAGGCCCAATTGATGATGCTGTGTCCGGCAATGGTCGGAATCACCGCCAGCGCGAGAATCAACCACAACTCCGTCCAGAGATCCGGGCCGATCCAATTGCCTACCAGGCCCAGCGGGCGCAGGACGATGCCTGCCAGAAGACAAAAGACCCCTCCCACCAGATAAACCGGGACCACATAGAGATAAATCGAAGGAATCCCGCGGTTGCGGCTGCCAAACCCGAGATAGACGGCGTAGAGCAGCATGGAGAAGAAGCAAATGGCATCCCCTAGCGCATACTGCGGGGAAAAGCGGAAATCGGCCGCGCCGAGAGCCAGCATCCCGGCAATGGCGACCCCGGTGCCCAGCCACTCACGCGGGGTAAGGACTTCACGCACCAGAAAATACAGCACAAATGGCATCACCACCGGCGTCATGTTGACCAGCAAAGTGGCATTGGCCGCCGGGGTGAGCCGGGCTCCGATAATCCAGCTGATGAAATGCAGGCTGAGAAAGAATGCCGCCAGGGAGACGCTCTTCCAGACCGTACCATAGCGAAACTCCGCATGACGCCGTTTTGCCCGCCAGGCCAAGGGCGCCAGCAGAATTCCCCCCAAGAGGAGACGATAAGCAGACAGCATGACCGGGTCGGTTTCACTCCCCTTGATGAAAAGCACGGAGAGCGAGCAGCAGAATACGCCGAAAAGAAGCATCAGGACATGCATGCCCTATTGAAAACGCAGCGGAATGGGACGGAGTCAACCGGCAAGGAGGGAGAGGCAAGCTGGACTCCCGGGAAAGTGAACAAAATGACACTTTCGACTTGCGCAGCCTCTGGTTGACCTCAAGATGGCATGAAATAGCGTCTTTGTCTCTCGACGTCGTTCATTAACCTCTGATTTATACGATACATGGCCCGATCCACATCCCCCTCCAAGAGCACCGCAAATACCACCGGCAAGGCGCTGGAATTCGCGCTATCCTCGATCAATAAACAATTTGGGGAGGGTGCCATCATGAAGCTGGGAGACAGCAGCAAGGTGGAAATCCCGGTAATCCCCACCGGTTGCCCTTCGATTGACCTGGCTCTGGGAGTGGGTGGATTGCCCAAGGGGCGGATTGCGGAAATCTACGGTCCGGAGTCCTCCGGCAAGACGACGCTCTGTCTGGCCTTGATCGCTGAAGCGCAGCGGGCGGGCGGCAATGCCGTCTTTATCGACGTGGAACATGCGCTCGATCCCCGCTATGCCCGCATCGTCGGGGTGGATATCGATAACCTGATGGTGGCCCAGCCGGAATGCGGAGAGGATGCCCTCAATATTACCGAAACCCTGATCCGATCCGGGGCCATCGACATCATTGTGGTCGATTCGGTAGCCGCCCTCGTCTCGAAAAACGAGCTGGATGGCCAATTTGGGGACAGCACGGTGGGTTTGCAGGCCCGGATGATGAGTCAGGCCATGCGCCGATTGACGGCGGCGATCAACCGGACCCAGTGCGTCTGCCTCTTCACCAACCAGATTCGCGAGAAGATCGGGGTGATGTTCGGCAACCCCGAAACCCAGCCCGGTGGGCGGGCTCTCAAGTTTTTTGCCTCCATCCGCATGGATATTCGCCGGATCGGGGCGATCAAAGAGTCCTCTGGCAAAGTCGTGGGCAATCGCACCCGCCTCAAGGTGGTGAAAAACAAGGTCGCCCCACCCTTCACCGAGTGTGAATTTGATATCATGTACAATGAAGGGATTTCGCGGACCGGTTCCGTCCTCGATCTCGGCATTGAGCACAAGATTCTTGAAAAGAAGGGCTCGTGGATCTCTTACAACGGGGATCTCATCGGTCAGGGCCGCGAGGCCGCCAAGCAGTATTTCCGTGATAAGCCGGAAGTAATGAAGGAAGTCACCAAGGCCATTTATGAAAAAGTTGTCGTGGTCGGTGGCGCCAGCCTGGGAGTATCTGAGGCGGACGATTCCGGAGAGGCGAATGCCGCTGTAAGCGAGGATTGATCAGCTTTCCCGGTATGTTGTAATGTCTGAATCGGATACCATTGCAGCGCTGGCTACCCCTCCGGGGGAAGGGGCCTTGGCCGTAATCCGTATCAGCGGAGTGAATACAATAGAGGTGCTTCCGGCGCTGGCCCGTGACGTCGCGAACCCTCCACCGCCGAGGACATTTCAGCGGGCCCGCTACCTTTCTGTTAGCGGTGAATGCATAGATGACCTCAGCTTTGTCTATTTTAAGGCTCCCCAATCCTATACCGGTGAAGACATGATCGAGCTGACCACCCACGGCAGCCCCTTCATCGTCGAAAAAATTCTGCAGGACTTGCAGCAACGCGGGATTTCCCTCGCGGAGCCAGGGGCCTTTACCAGAGCAGCATTTCTCAACGGAAAACTCGATCTGGCACAGGCGGAAGCGGTGGTTGACCTGATTCGAGCCAGAAGTGACCGGGCGCTTCTGGCCGCCCATCATCAGTTGTCAGGCTCCATCGGTAAAAAAGTAGAAGAGATTGTGGGTCAATTACTTAAGGTTACTGCTCAGCTGGAGGCTTATATTGATTTCCCCGAGGAAGACCTTCCCCCGGAAGACCAGGAAGGCCCTAGACAGGCCCTGCGGGAGTTGGCCCAAACCCTGCAGGGATTGGCCGCCACCCAGCGTTATCGTGAACGCTTGCAGGATGGCATTTGCATAGTGCTGATCGGTCAGCCCAATGCTGGTAAAAGCACCCTGCTCAATGCCATTGTCGGGGAGGAGCGGGCCATTGTCAGTGAAGAAGCAGGCACCACCCGGGATTATATTGAATCCAGAGTGATCATAGGTTCACATCTGGTGCGCTTAATTGATACCGCTGGGATCCGCGAAAGTGTTTCCGCAGTCGAACAAGCAGGAGTAGAGCGCAGTAAGCGGCTGGCGCGTGAGGCAGACCTGATTCTCCTTGTGCATGACCGTTCGACTCCCCCACCCCTCGTGGATGCTGAGATTGCCGGTGAAATGGCGCGCAAACCGACTTTTCTAGTGGAGAATAAATGTGATCTTCCCCGCAATCCAGGATTGGAGGAGTTTCTCCCTGCCCTCCCCCGCTTTTCACTGGCGGCCGACCGAGGGGAAGGTGTCCCTGACTTGATTGCGGCGATTCGGAGGGAATTGGACCGCGGATATATTGTCCCGGAACATGCGGATGTGCTGGTTTCCGCCCGGCACGCCAGTGCACTGGATTCGGCCAAGCAATTTGTCTCGGCTGCGCTGGAACATCTGGAAAACGGCATGTCACCAGAGTTTGCGGCCAGCGAGTTGCATCTGGCCATTGAGGAAATGGGTCGCATTACCGGGAAGATTGACAATGAGCGGATGCTGGATGAGCTGTTCGGCTCATTCTGTATCGGCAAATGAGCACATCCTCTCAGACCCATTTCGAAATCATCGTCTGCGGCGCGGGCCATGCTGGCTGCGAGGCGGCTTTGGCGGCAGCCCGAATGGGAGCCCGGACCCTTCTCCTGACCGGCAATATCGACACGATCGCCCAGATGAGCTGTAATCCGGCCATCGGCGGCCAAGCCAAAGGCCATATTGTGCGGGAAATTGACGCCTTGGGGGGGGAGATGGCGCTGAATACTGACCTGACGGCCATCCAGTATCGCCTGCTGAACCGTTCCAAAGGTCCTGCGGTGCAGGCACCCAGGGCGCAGTGTGATAAGAAAGCCTATCAATTCCGGATGAAACACACCCTTGAGCTGACGCCGAATCTGACTGTTTTTCAGGCGGTAGTGACGGGATTGCAGTTCAAGACGGGTAAAGTCACCGGGGTGCGCACTCAGTTGGGGGTGGATTTTACGGGGGATGCGGTCGTGGTGACGACCGGGACTTTTCTCCGGGCGCTCATGCATGTGGGGGAAAACCGCGCGGAAGGCGGCAGAATGGGTGATTTTAGCGCGAAAACGCTTTCCGCCAGCTTTATTGAGGCCGGAATTGAGCTGGAACGCTTTAAAACAGGCACCCCATGCCGCTTGCTGGGTTCGAGTATTGATTTCAGTGAGCTGGAAGAACAGCCAGGGGATGATGATCCGACGCTCTTTGCCTTTTATGACACCAGGGCGGATGAGCGATTGTTCCACGTGGAACAATCCGGCTGGAAGTTTTCCGATGCCTTTAGGCGGCAAATGTTCCACGTGGAACATCCAGCGGGTGATTCCCAGGTCAAGGCCGGGTGGCTGCCGGGGAAGGAGCAGGTTTCCTGCTGGATGACGCATACCAGTGCTGAGACGGAGCGTATTGTGCGGGAGAATCTCCATCGTTCTGCCCTCTATGGCGGTGAAATTGTCGGGACGGGGCCTCGCTACTGTCCCAGTATTGAAGACAAGTTTGTGAAATTCGCCGACAAGCCCCAGCATCGGCTCTATCTGGAGCCGGAGGGGCGTAATACGGATGAATGGTATATCAACGGGCTTTCCACCAGTTTGCCTTTTGAGGTCCAGTATGAGATGTTGCGCAGTATCCCGGGGCTGGAAAGGGCTCAAATGCTGCGTCCGGCCTATGCGGTGGAGTATGATTTTGCCCCGCCAACCCAACTTTATGCCTCTTTGGAATCCAAAATGGTGGAGAATTTGTTTTTTGCCGGACAGATCAACGGAACCTCCGGGTATGAGGAAGCTGCTGCGCAGGGGTTGATGGCTGGAGTAAATGCGGTCTGCAGGATCCGCCAGCAAGACTCGGTCATTATCGGCCGACATCAGGCCTATATCGGAGTGTTGATCGATGATCTGGTGACCAAGGGGACCAATGAGCCATATCGCATGTTTACCAGCAGGGCGGAGCATCGGTTGCTCTTTAATCATGCCAGTGCCGAACTGCGCCTTCTGGAGGTGGCGGTTGAGGCCGGCTTGCTTCCTGTCCCGCGCCTGGAGCGGATTCGGACGAAACGCGAGCGGATCGAATCCTGCGTCAATTATCTGGAATCCCGCACCCGGGAGGGGGGGACCTGGGGGGATTATGTCCGCAGGGGAGGGGAGATCGGGTCGCTCCCAGAGACGTTTCTCGCTTTGAATGGCGACGAACGGGAGGAGGTCCTGTATCGCGTCCGCTATCGGGGGTATCTGGAACGCGAGTTGCGCTGGATTGAGCGGCTGGCCAGAACGGAGCAGGTCCGCATTCCGCGGGATTTCGATTATGCCTCAGTCAAGGGTCTGCGGACGGAAAGTCTGCAGAAGCTCACCAGCGTTCGTCCCGACACCCTGGGCCAAGCGAGCCGGATCAGTGGTGTCAATCCGGCGGATATCACAGTGCTGTTAATCGCTCTGGAGCGTCGCTAAGTTACGATCCAGCAACGGTTAAGTGACAATTTTGGGGCATCGAAAGATGTTGCTTGTCACAAAGGGATGTGTCTTCATGAGTGCAGCAAGAGATCATGAACAAATACACAGGTAAGCGCATTTTGGTAGTGGACGATGAGCCGGATGTTACGGATCTGCTCAGCTTCAAGTTGAGCCGTGAAGGGTATGCGGTGGAAGCCATTAACAACCCTCTGGAGATTCTGGGCAAGGCGAGGGAATTCAATCCTGACCTTTTCATTCTGGATATCATGATGCCGGAATTGGATGGTTTGAAGATTTGCCGGATGGTTCGGGCGGACTCCAGGCTGGGGAAGGTCCCCATTATTTTTCTGACCGCCCGGGGTGAAATCGAAGACCGTATTCAAGGACTGGAGCTGGGGGCGGATGATTATCTGGCCAAGCCCTTTGACTCCAAGGAGCTAATCTTGCGTATAGGTTTGATATTCAAGAGGATGGCGAGCCCTTCAGAAGGGTCACAAACCGTTTTGAGGGTGGGGGATATTGAACTGGATGAGTCGACTCACCGCGTATCCATTGCCGGAGAAGCCGTTGAGTTGACGGCGACAGAGTTCAAATTACTCAAACTTCTGATGGAGCGGAAGGGCAGGGTTCAGACCCGGGAGAACCTCCTGGTCAATGTCTGGAATTACGATACCAACACGGAAACGCGGACCATTGATACCCACATTCGTCGGTTGAGGGATAAGCTGGGGAAGAGTGCCTCTCTGGTTGAAACCATTCGTGGCGTGGGCTACAGAATTACGGAATAGTATCCAATGAGCTGGCTGTTTGATGCGTTTCTGATCGGGCTGGTGGTCGTATGTATTGTCTGGATACTTGCCCTTAGAAAACGTATCCAAGAAGTCAGCACATCAGCCAATGAGCGCAGGCCGATCCTGGCCGTAGGGAAGCGCGGAGGCTGGGTGGACCCCATCCCCGATTTGCGGGTAGCCGTTGGTGAGCTGGTCAGGGAGAATCATGAACTGAGCCGGACGGAGAAGACCTATTTAGAGCAGATTCAGGCAACCTTGGGGAGTATTCGTGAAGCGGTGCTGATACTCGATGCCAACAATTACATCGTCCTTGGCAATGAATCGGCGCGTGAACTGTTGCAGTCTGTAGAGTCGCCTGTCGGCAAGCGGCTGGAAAGCATGATCCATGGTGCCGAGCTGCATGCCTATATTCGGCGGATCAAAGAGGGTGGGGCAGAAGGAAGTGCGGTGATTGAAGTCAGTGTACTGCGCAGCAAGTTATGGTTGGAAGTGACCGGCACCCGCCTGCCGGAGGAGGGCAGGGGAGGCGGGTCGTTGTCATTGTTTGTGCTTCATGACATCACCCGGCAGAAGCATCTTGAGCGGGTGAGAACGGAGTTTGTGGCGAATGTTTCCCACGAGCTGCGAACCCCGGTCACTGTCATCAAAGGGTTTGTCGATGCTTTGATTGACGATTCCGATGGCTTGTCTCCGGAGGAACAGAAACGATTTCTTCTCAAAATACAGAATAATGTCGGTCGCTTGCATGGTATGTTGGAAGACCTGCTGATGTTATCCCGGCTGGAAGCGAATCCCGATGCCGTGCAACGCTCTAAACAGTCCCTCAATAAGATCGTCTCAGAGGTGGTGGACAATTTCCGGATGCGGCTGGATAAAGGGGAGCAGCAATTGAGGGTAAGCCTGACGAATGGGCCCGATGTGGTGCTATTGGATTCACTGCGCATTACCCAGGTGTTGGAAAACCTTTTGGAAAACGCGCTTCGGCATGCCAGGGGGTTCAGGAACCTCGAGGTATCGACGGAAGTGAGTGGCTCTGGAGTGGTGTGTGCGGTGCGGGATGATGGAGCGGGGATTCCGGTCAAGGATTTGCCGCATATCTTTGAGCGATTTTATCGCGTCGACAAGGGGCGCTCACGGGAGAGTGGGGGAACCGGCCTTGGCTTGAGCATCGTCAAGCACATCATTCAGTTACACGGGGGAGAAATGGAGGCTGAGAGTGTTCCGGGATCGGGCACGACCATTCGTTTCCGAATTCCTTATCCAGAGGCGCTGGCGGAACGTGCGGTTCTCAGTTACGTCAGTGAGCGGGCCGGAAGGGGTTCGGGTGGAACAGGGCAGGGCTGAGTTCAGGGCACGACCGGAGACAATCCCGATCGTTCGCCGTTGAAGTATCGATTTCTGTTTCTTTTGCCCTTGATCCGCGGTTTTGGCGCGGCAGGGTGCCTGCGTTGGAATCATGGTTGATTACGTACAGCACCTCATTGTCAAAAAAGAGCGCATGGCTGCCCTGCGGGCTGCGGTGGAGTCTGCCTTCCCGGTGGGAACGGAAGTCTCACTTGAGCTGGGTTGCGGACATGGACACTGGTTGACCGCATTTGCGGAGGCGCATCCGGAGAAGTCTTTTCTGGGCCTGGATCTGATCACCCAGAGGATCAAGCGGGCGCAGTTGAAAAAGGAGAAGTCTGGAGCCGGGCGGCTGCATTTTATCAAAGGGGAAGCGTCGGAGTTGCTGGAAATCTGGCCGGAAGACCGGGCCTTGCGGGAAGTCTATATGCTGTTCCCTGATCCCTGGCCCAAAGCGCGGCACCACAAGCACCGGATGGTGCAGATTCCCTTCCTCGATCGGCTGGCGGCACTGATGAAGGAAGGGGGGCGCTTTTGCTTCCGCACGGATCATGCGGATTATTTCAGCTGGACCCGGGAAATGCTGGCAGCGCATCCGCAGTGGATCCTCGATTCGCAAACCCCCTGGCCCTGGGAAACGGAAACCGTCTTTCAAAAGCTGATGGACTCCTGGCAATCTCTGGTGGCGGTGCGGCGTTAATTTGCCGCTGAGAGGACCTTTTCTGGTGTCCTGGCCTCAGAGCATCCAGAGAATCAGCGCTCCCTGAACCGCCAGGCCGACGATGATGACGAGGGCGGCAAGCCACAGCACCGGATCGCTGGCCATCGGCCGCATCCGGAGATCGGAAAATCGTTTCGGTGCCGCAGTGTCCTCTGAAGGTGGAGGGCCTTGGAGGGGTTTAGTGTTGCGGAGCCGAACCAAATCACCGGTTATGTCACGTGGAGAAGGCATTTTGATTTACTTTTCAGAATAAGTAGTGTCTGGCAAAATCAATGACAAGCGAGACGGGGTTTTTCCAATATGCAGAAAACTTATTAGCGCGAAATTGGCCAATAATGGGTTGACGGCATCTGGACGACACTGCATCCAAAATCTTTTCGCTATTTAATAGCGTCCCTAATCAAGACATGAAGCGATTTTCTCAGTTTGCGGCAGCTACCACAGTGATGCTGGCAACTTCATCCGAAGCCCTGGCGGTTTCGGCCAGTCCTTACCGGCTCTATGAAGGAGAAGGCATCCCCATTACCAATTCAATGGTGATGGGGTGGGTCGTTTCGATCGGCATTATTATTGGGATCCGTCTGCTGGCAGGCAAGCCGACTCTGGTGCCGAACCGTGGGCAGGCCTTGGTTGAGTCTGTCCTCGGGGGCATTCGGGGGATCCTTGAGTCGATTGTCGGCCCGAAGATGATCCGGCCGGTCTTCCCTTTCCTGATCGGGATCTTCTTTTTCATTCTGTTGCACAACTGGAGCGGGATGCTTCCAGGGGTAGGGGCTTTCGGTCACTTCAATGAAGAAGGCAAGTTCCTCTACTGGGCACGCCCGGCCAATGCCGACCTCAATATGACCCTTGGCCTCGGATTGGTTGCTGCGGTGGGCGCCTGGTTTTTCTTCGTCCTCAAATACGCCGGATTTAAAGTGCTCTTTGCCGATCTCTTTGGCAATAAGGCCGACCGCAATGACGTGGGCACCGGCATTTGGCTGGCCCTGTTTCCGATTTTTATTTTCGTCGGCTTCATTGAGGTCATCTCCATCGCAGTGCGTCCCCTCTCACTGGGTCTTCGTCTCTACGGAAATGTCTTCGGCGGGGAAAACCTGCTGGTCAACATGACCAATCTCGTCTCCGTTCTCGTTCCGGTCCCTTTCTACTTTCTGGAGACACTGATTGGACTGGTCCAGGCGCTGGTTTTCACCATGCTCACAGCGGTCTACATCGGTTTGATCTGTAACCATGGGGATGACCATGCGGAAGCCCACTAGTATTTCTTTTTATTCATTCAGAAACCAAACCCAACTCAAATAAGTCATGACAGATATACTCGCAGCATTGCAGCCTGGTGAAATCCAAGGTGCGGTCGGATGTTTTGCCGCCGCCATCGGTGTGGCCGTTATCGGTATGCGCGCCGTTGAGGCCGTCGGCCGCAATCCGGGCGCGTCCGCCAAAATTCTCGTCCAATCCATCATCGGGATGGCGCTGGCCGAAGCGATCGCGTTCTACGCGCTCTTTCTCTAATCAGCAGGCTCTTCGGTCGCGAGGCCTTTTCTGCCTTGGCGACCTCCACTTTGAACGCGCATAAACCATGCACGACTCCCTTCTTGTCATCCTCGCGGCTGTAGAAACAGTCGATCCCGGCAAATCGGAAATTTTTCCATTTGGACACTTTGGCCTCGATTGGAAACTGATCCTCGCGCAAGCGATCAACTTCATCCTTGTCGCCAGCATCATCTGGTATTTTGGCCTGAAGCGGATTATCGTGACGATGGATGAGCGGCAAAAAAAGATCGCGGATGGTCTTCAGTTTGCGGAGGAGGCCAAGCGTGAGCTGAGTTCTGCGGAAAAGGAAAAGGCGGAAATCACCCGTCAGGCCAATGCACAGGCGCAGGACATCCTGCGCGAAGCCAAGGAGCGGGCGGAGGCCAATTCCCAGAAAATCAAGGAGCAGGCTGAGCGCGACATTGCGGAGCGAAGAACCCGGGCCGAGGAAAGCATCGAACAGGAGCGCATCAAGGTGCTGCGGGAAGCCCGTCAGGACATTGCCCGCCTGGTGGTGCTGACTTCCGCCAAGGTGCTTTCCACGGAGCTGAGTGAAGCGGACAAGGGCCGATTCAACGAAGCTGCCGCCCGCGAAGTGGCTGCACTCAATTGAGATATAGCGCATGGCTGAACTTGACCCCACTTCACGGCGACTGGCCAAAAGACTGGCAACGCTGGCCGCGGCTTCCGGAGAACAGGCTCTCGGGGAGATTGGTCCGGCCTTGGAAAAGTTGATTGGGCAAAAGACGTTGAGCGACAGAAAAGCCTTTATCCGTGCCTTTCTGGCCTATTTTCGCCGCGAGCTGCGCAGCAATCAACTGCATGTTGAGTATGCCGGTTCACTCACCGATGCGATGGTGGAAGCCATCCGAACTGCGTTTACCGAGAAGGAAAAACGCAGCCTGCAAGTAATCACCGAAGAACAACCCAACCTCATCAGCGGATTCCGTGTCCGCCTGGGAGACAACATCTACGATGCATCCATCGCCGGACGGCTCGACCGTCTGGCTGCTTCCGGAACCTAATTTCCATACCTCATGAGCACGCTTCTCGAACAAATCGAAAACGAAATTGCCAACCTGACCACCGCAGTTGGCAAAACCAATACCGGAACCATCGTCGCCATTGCCGATGGTGTCGCCAAGGTGGAAGGTCTCTCCGAGGTCATGTATAATGAGATGGTCTCCTTTCCGGGAGGCATCACCGGGATTGCCCTCAATCTGGAAGAGGATGCGGTCGGGGTGGTCTGTCTGGGCGATGTCAGCGAGCTGAAGCAGGGCGACGAAGCCCGCACCACCGGCAAGCTGCTTTCCGTTCCGGTAGGTAAAGCCCTTCTGGGACGGGTGGTGGATGCCCTCGGCCAGGCAGTGGACGGCAAAGGGCCGATCGCCGCGGAGGATAGTTATCCGGTGGAAAAGATTGCCCCCGGGATTATCCCCCGCAAGTCCGTCGATCAACCGCTCCTGACCGGGATCATGGCGATCGACTCGATGATTCCGATCGGGCGTGGCCAGCGTGAGCTGATCATTGGTGACCGCCAGACCGGAAAAACCACTATCGCGATCGACACGATCATCAATCAGGCGAAAATCAACGACCAGCACCGCAACGCGGACGGCTCCTTTCAGGAGGGTTTCCGTCCGGTTTATTCGGTCTATGTCGCCGTCGGACAAAAGAATTCAACCATTGCCCGCACCATCAACGCCTTGGAAAAAGCGGGCGCCCTGCAATACACCATCATTGTCGCCGCACCTGCCGCCGATAATGCGGCCAACCTCTACATCGCACCGTTCTCCGGCTGCGCAATGGGTGAGTGGTTCATGCAGAATGGAATGGATGCCCTCATCGTCTATGATGACCTTTCCAAGCATGCTGCCGCCTACCGCCAGATTTCCCTCGTGCTGAAACGGCCGGCCGGTCGCGAGGCCTATCCCGGTGACGTCTTTTACCTGCACAGCCGCCTGCTGGAGCGCTCGGCCCGCCTTTCCGAGGAAAAGGGCAACGGCTCGCTCACTGCGCTCCCGATCATTGAAACGCAGGCGGGCGACGTCTCGGCTTACATTCCGACCAATGTTATTTCCATTACCGACGGGCAGATCTTCCTCGAAACCGACCTTTTCAACCAGGGTATCCGGCCTGCGGTCAGTGTGGGTCTCTCCGTCAGCCGGGTGGGATCTGCCGCTCAGATCAAGGCGACCAAGCAGGTGGCCGGAAAAGTGAAGCTGGAATTGGCCGCCTACCGTGAGCTGGCCGCCTTTGCCCAGTTCGGATCGGACCTGGATGCGCGCACCCGTCGTCAGCTCGACCGCGGATCCCGCACGGTGGAACTTTTCAAGCAGCCGGCCTACCAGCCGAAACGGATTGAAGTGCAGGCCGCCATTCTCTGGTCCCTGCAAAATAACTTTTTTGACAGCATCCCCGTCGATCAGATCGTGCGGGCGTCGGCCTCGCTGCAGGATTACCTCCTGTCCGGAAAAAGTGACCTTCTCGACCGGATTTTGCGGGAGAAGAAGCTCACCGAGGAAATCGAAGCCGAGCTGAAAACAGCCCTTGAATCCTGGAAAAGCACGTTCAGCCCCGATAAGACCGCCCAAGCCTGAGCTTCGTCAAGGGGCATGTCCCCGAAAAAGCTGATTTTGAAGAACCACACAGATGCCCAATACGCGCGACATACGTAACCGAATCAAGGGGGTGAAAAACACCGCCAAGATCACCCGTGCGATGCAACTGGTGGCCGCGTCCAAGATGAAAAAGGCGCAGGACGCCGCCCTGCTGGGCCGTCCCTATGCGGCCCTTATATCGCGCATTCTGGCAGCTGTCACCGGTAAGATTGAGGAGTTCAAGCATCCCTATTTTGAGGAACGGGAGATCAAGACCCGAGGGGTGCTGTTGATTACCACCGACCGGGGTCTGGCCGGTGCCCTCAATGCCAACCTTTTCCGCGAAGTGGTTAAGCTGGATGCCAAGAACACGGTCTTCTTTTCCATCGGCAAAAAAGGACGTCAGTTCCTCAGCCGGACCGGACGAAAGCTGGTGGCGGATTTCAGCATTTCCGAAAGTGCCCCGTTCAAAGAGTTTCGTCCGGTAATCGAGGCCATGATTGATGCCTTTCGCAAGGGCGAGATCGACACCCTGGAAGTGCTCTATCCGCGTTTCCGTAACACGCTGGTTCAGGAGCCGCGCCTCGACACCTTTCTTCCCTTGGCCAATTTCCGCGAGTCCCTCGAAACCCGTCTTTCCGAGCAAGGTCAGGTTCTGGTTGAAGATGAACGTGACTTTATCTTTGAGCCGGATCCCTGGACGATTCTCGACCAGTTGTTGGACCGTTTCCTGAAAAGGGAAACCTACCAGCTGCTGCTGGATGCGAGGGCCTCCGAGCACAGTGCGCGGATGGTGGCGATGAAAGCCGCTACCGATAATGCCAAGAAACTCAGCGACCAGCTCACCCTACAATACAACAAAGCACGTCAGGCAGGGATTACCCAGGAAATCCTCGAAATCACTGCTGCGGCTCAATCATCTTAACCCGTTCTCTTTTCTTTGGAGTTTCCCCGATGAGCGAAAACAAAGGCAAAATCATCCAGGTCCTCGGCGCTGTCGTTGACGTCAAGTTCGAATCAGAGCGCGTGCCGGAAATCTATCAGGCGCTCGAAGTCAATTATGAGCTGCAAGGGGGTCCTGCCCGTTTGGTGCTCGAAGTGCAACAACACCTTGGGGATGGACTGGTTCGCACCGTCGCGATGTCCACCACCGAAGGTTTGGTCCGCGGAATGGATGTGATCGATACGGGCGCCGCCATTTCCGTGCCTGTCGGCGAAGGCGTGCTCGGACGGATTTTCAATGTGACCGGGGATCCGGTTGATGAACGCGGGGAGGTGAAATACGAAAAGCGCTACCCGATTCACCGCCAGCCCCCGCCGCTTGTCGACCAAAGCACCGAGGCGGAAGTTCTTGCCACCGGGATCAAGGTGATCGACTTGATCTGCCCCTTCACCAAAGGGGGTAAGGTCGGTGCCTTTGGCGGTGCCGGGGTCGGCAAGACCGTTGTCATCATGGAGCTGATCAACAACATCGCCAAGAGCTACGGGGGATATTCCGTCTTCTGCGGGGTGGGTGAGCGCTCCCGTGAGGGCAATGACCTTTACTGGGAAATGTCGGAGGCCGGGGTTATTGACCAGAAGAACATCGAGAACTCCAAGGTTGCCCTTTGCTACGGGCAGATGAACGAGCCCCCGGGTGCCCGGATGCGGGTCGGCCTGAGTGGTCTTTCCATGGCGGAATACTTCCGCGATGAAAAAGGCCTCGATGTGCTGCTCTTCGTGGACAACATTTTCCGTTTCTCCCAGGCCGGTTCCGAAGTGTCCGCCTTGCTCGGACGCTCTCCCTCTGCGGTCGGTTACCAGCCGACCCTTGCTCAGGAAATGGGCAACCTGCAGGAACGGATCACCTCGACCAAGAAGGGATCGATCACCTCTTTCCAGGCGGTGTATGTGCCTGCCGACGACTTGACCGACCCTGCGCCGGCCAACACCTTTGCCCACCTCGACTCCACCATCGTGCTGGAGCGGCGGATTGCCGAACTCGGGATCTACCCTGCGGTCGATCCGCTGGCTTCCACTTCGACCGCGCTGGATCCTGATGTTGTCGGCAAAGAGCACTTTGAGGTTGCCCGCCGCGTGCAGGCAGTTCTCCAGCGCTACAAGGATCTACAGGACATCATCGCGATTCTCGGGATTGATGAACTTTCCCCGGAAGACAAGCAAACCGTTTACCGTGCCCGTAAGATCCAGAACTTCTTCTCCCAGCCCTTCAATGTGGCGGAAGTCTTCACCGGTATTTCCGGCAAGATCGTTCCCCTTGAGGAAACAGTCCGCGGGTTCAAGATGATCCTCGACGGTGAACTCGATCACATCGATGAGTCGGATTTCCGCTATAAGGGCGGGATCGATGAAGTGATCGCGGCCGCCAAAGAATCCTGATTTTTCCCATGCCCATCACACTGGAAATAGTCACTCCGGAGAGAGCCGTCTTCAAGGACACGGTGGATCACGTGGTGCTGCCCACCGAGCATCGTGGGGAGATTGATATTCTGCCGGGCCACATTCCGCTCATGTCGATCATCGAGCCGGGCAAGTTGACTTATTTCAAGGATGGCCATGCTGAATCGATCGCGATTGACAAGGGCTTCATTGAAGTGATCAACGATTGCGTCAGTGTGTTGACGGAAGCCGCCATTGAAGTGGATGCAATCGATACCACCAGTCTGGAGGAAGCCCGCGCCCGGGCGGAGGCGGCACTGGAGGAAGCCCGTGAGCGGGGTGAAGACCCCGAAGTTCTCGAAGAACTGGAAACCAAGGCCCGCTTTGCCGTAGTCCAGAAAATCATTCGGGAAAACAAGTAAATGGCACCTTCCGGAAAAATCGGCATGTTGGCTTAAGGACTGGCTTTTTTGGCCGATATTATTGGGATTTACGGCCTTAAAACAGGGAAAGCTTCCACTTCGGCTTATTTTCAATTGCCGAAGCCCTCATTTATTCGCAATGATAGACGTAGATAAAGTCGCTCTTGCGATTGCTTGACCTAACAATTCCTTAAGCAAATCCCCTTCCGCTCCACGGTATGCAGAAAGTCTATATTATCGAAGATGAGGTTCTCCTCAGAGACCTGCTCTGTGATTTAATTGATTCCCAAATGGAACTCGAAGTCGCGGGTTACAGCGGTGATGGGACTGAAGGCCTGCGCCAATGCCTTTCGCTGAAGCCGGATATTCTGGTTACCGACCTGCAGCTTCCCGGCCTCAACGGCATCGAAATCGTCCAGCGGGTTAAGCAGGATTTGCCGCAGATCAAGATCCTGGTGGTCAGCGGGACCTTTAACCTGCCTCGACTCAAGCAGGTGCTGATGACCAAGGCGGATGGAATCATCGAAAAGGCAGCCGGGCTGCAGGAGATGGAAAAAGCCCTGCAAACGGTGGCCGGGGGGCAGTCCTATTACAGCCCGACGGTGATCCAGCGCATGCCCGAATTGTTGACCATTTCAGAAACCCAGGGTTCGCTCGGCAGCTTGACCTCCCGTGAGCGGGAAATCCTCCAACTCATCGGGGAGGGCAATACGACCAAGGAGATTGCCGCCAAGCTCAATATCAGCACGCGGACGGCAGATGTCCACCGCACGAACATCATGCAAAAGCTCGATGTCCACAATGTCGCCGGGCTGACCCGCATGGCAATTGCCTTTGGGCTGGTGGAAACACCCAACGTGTGAGTGCGCCCAGCCGACGTCACGACATACGACAAGCCCTGCTGGCACTGGGCCTTTGCCTGATTCCCTTTGCTTCTCCTTCCTTTCTGGACGGACGAACGGTGCGTGTGGGGGTTTATGAAAACGCTCCCAAGGTCATGTTTGACCAAGCTGGCCATCCGACCGGGATTTTTATCGACGTAATCGAGGCGATTGCGGCGGCGGAAGGCTGGACTCTGGAATACGTGGAGGGCACCTGGGCGGAAGGGCTGGCCCGGCTGGACAATGGGGCGATTGATCTCATGACCGATGTCGCCCATACCACCGAGCGGGAACGGCGTTTTGCCTTCCATGCCGAACCGGTGTTGTCGGACTGGTTTCAAGTCTACACCCGCCGGGGAGCGGATCTATCTTCCATTACCGAAATGCAGGGGAAGCGGGTGCTTGTCCTCGATCAATCGGTTCAACAGGAGGCCTTTACCCAGCTCTCCAGCAGCTTCGGCTTGGAGTTGGAATTGGTTCCGATGGCGGATTACGTCCAAATTCTGAGAAGTCTGGCCGCAGGAGAGGGGGATGCCGCCGTGCTCAACCGTTTTCATGGGCGCTGGCATGCGCAGCAATATCAACTGGCGGATACGGCGATTGTCTTTCATCCCACTTCATTGTTTTATGCGGCACCCCTCAGCATAGACCGTACATTGCTGGCCACGATTGACACCCACCTCATCCAGCTCAAGTCCGATCCCAATTCGGCCTATTATGCCTCCCTGCGGCGTTGGACCAGTGACGAGGTGTCCTTTGACCTTCCCCAATGGATTCGTGTCCTTGGCATCATCACCCTCACCATGTTTGCCATGGCGCTGGTGGGAACCTTTCTGCTCAAGCGTCAGGTCAATGCCCGCACCCGCGAACTGGCGCTGCGCAACGATCAGTTGCAGACCATGTATGGGGAGCTGAAAAATAAGGAAGCGAAGCTGCTGGAGCTGAATACCGGGCTGGAGCAGAGGGTGGAGAAACGCACCCGCGAACTGGCCACCGCAAAAGAGCGGGCGGAGTCGGCGGATCGCTTGAAATCCGCCTTTCTCGCCACCATGAGCCATGAGCTGCGCACGCCGCTCAACTCCATCATCGGCTTCTCCGGTATCCTCCTTCAGGGTCTGGCAGGACCCCTCAATGAGGAGCAGAAAAAGCAGCTGGGAATGGTGCAAAACAGTTCCAAGCATCTCCTTGCCCTGATCAATGACGTCCTCGACCTCTCCAAAATCGAAGCCGGGCAGCTCAAACTATCGTCCGAACCCTTCGATCTGGTCTCCACCCTGCACAAAACGGTTGAGCTGGTGCGACCTTTGGCCGAGAGCAAGGGGCTCATCTTAAATGTGGAACTTCCCGTTTCGGCGGAGGAAATGACCGGGGATGCCCGACGCGTCCAGCAGATTGTCCTCAACCTGCTCAGCAATGCCGTCAAGTTTACGGAGAATGGGACCGTCGCGCTCAGATGCCAGGTGGCAGATGGGTGGGCTGAGCTGACAATTGCCGATACTGGAATCGGCATTCCTCCAGAGGAGATGGAACACCTTTTTCAGCCCTTCCATCAGGTGGACACCGGCCTGACCCGCAAACATGATGGCACCGGCCTGGGCCTTTCCATCTGCCGCAAGCTGGCCTCCCTGATGAACGGCACGATCAGCGCCGAAAGCACCCCTGGCGAAGGCAGCACCTTTCGCGTCCGGCTTCCGCTTAGGGCGGGATGAGGCGATGCTGCTGAAAGCCTGGCTGGGGCTGGGTTAGTCTTCCTTTTCCGGAATCGCATCCAATAAGCGGACCCCAAAAAGGCGGCCGGTGCGGGTATTTGGGGAAGCTCTCAGTTCGAGGCGGAGGGGTTCACCGGCTCGGGCCGCCTCGCGCAGCTCGGGAGTCAGCTCAAAGACCTTGTCGATGAAATGGTTGTGACGGCTACCATGCAGGCCGATCTCCCCAAAGGAATGACCATTGACCAAAACCTCAAAACTGCGGCCCCATTCTCCTCCATAAAAGGTCAACATCAGCGTGACGGGGTCTTTATCCCTGGCATAGAGCGAATAGCCAAACCATTCGTCGGCATCCCGCCAGAGCCGCCCCAGGTGCTGGCCGGTAGCCATCCCGGCACCCCTTAAATCATGCTCGACCTCCGGCTGCTGCTCACCGGGAGCCACCGCATCAATCGTCATCCGGTCCAGGCGAAGACGGGCGGCTTCCTCCCTTTGAATCTGCTCCAGAATGGTATCATAGTGGTCGGCCTCCGCCACCCGCCAATAGACCACGTAGCGGCTGTCATGCACCTGATAAAAGGGCTTGAGCCGAAGGGACTCATAACGCTCCGGCAGGATGATGTCCCGGAGGAGAAACTCCAGTGCACGGTCCTCAACCGGCTGCAAGGCTTTGGCGAGCGGCAGATGATCCTCTGAAGTGACCAGAAAAGGCACCTCATCCAAGGGAAGAAACGGACCGTTGGCGACGTGGGCCATGCGGTCGGGACCAGCGATCAAGCCTGCCAGGTCTCCCTGGGGCAGGGGGGCGGCAAGGACGATGGGGCCATGCAGAAATGCCACGTAGTCGCGATTCTCCGGCAGGTATTCGATGGTAGTCGTCATGGGCAGCTCCAGCAGGATCAGGTCACCGTCTTTCCATTCCCGCTCTATGGAGACATAAGCGGCGGGACTGGAGTCGAAATCCCAAGGCTCGCCGTTGATGGAAATCCCCAATTCCCCGGCAGAAACCCATGACGGGTGCCGCAGTTGGAGCGCAAAGTGGCTTGGCTCCTTCATCTCCAGCTGGAAACGGGTGCGGGCTTCCTCCGGAAAACGGGTCTCCTGCCTCAAGGTCACGCCCTTGGCTTCCCAGTGGACGGAAGAGGCGATGAAGAGATTCACCAGAAGGGCATCGGAGCTTTGCCCGTAAATAAAACTGCCATACCGCCCGTGATTTTCCATTCCCGAACCGACACAGCACCAGAAACACTCTTCCGCTTGAGAATAGACCCGGTAATGGCCGGGGCGCAATGGTGTGAAATAGACGTAGCCTCCGTGCTGAGGATGCTGACTGGAACGGATGTGATTAAATAGTGCCCGCTCATAATAATCGACCAGCCTCGGGGCGGCCTGCTCTTGAAAAAGCAGTTCCGTCAGCTTGAGCATGTTGTAGGTGTTGCAGGTTTCCGGGCCTTCCCGGCTTTCCACCATTGCGGAAAAATCATCCCGCGGATGGAAGTGCTCGTGCACACTGTTGCCCCCGATCACCACTGTGCGGTGGTCAACCACGGTTTCCCAAAAAAAGCGGGCGGCCTGCACCCAGTCCGGCTGTTCCGCTAATTGTCCCACCCGCAGGTAGCCGATGACCTTGGGAATCTGCGTATTGGCGTGCAAGCCGGTCAAGGCATCCCTCGCTTCAAGGAGAGGATCCAAAATGGCCCGGTGACTGAATTGCCGGGCCAGCCGGAGATGCGCCGGGTCACGGGTGTGGGCATAGATATCCGCAAAGATTTCATTCATTCCCCCATGTTCCGCCTGGAGCATCTGCTCAATCTGTGCATCCGACAAATCCTCCACCAAGTGAAGCGTCCAGTCCGTCAAACCGATCAAAATCTCACGCGCCTCCTCGTTTCCGGTCATAAACCAGACATCACGCAGCCCCGCAAACAGCTTGTGCAGGTTATACCAAGGGACCCATTTCCCATTGAGGGTGAAGTTGCTCACATCGAGATTCCCCTTTGCCACTTCCTGCCACATTTCGACCCCACCCGGGACCCCGCCCACATAGCCACTTTCCCCCGCTTCCTGACAGAGGCGCAACTCACGGATCATGTATTCCAGCCGCTGGCGGGCTTCAGCATGACCCGTCACTGCCACGCTCTGAGCCAGTGCGGTGAGGTAATGGCCGGCGGTATGCCCATCCAGTCCGGTGGATTCCCAGTTCGGATAAGCGGGAGCCCGCGGTTCCAGCCCGGCCTCCCGCCGAAAAGGAGCCAGCAGCCGATCCGGATCGTGGGCCAGCAAATACGCAATATTGATCGTTTGCGCATCCAGAAAGGGACCTTCTTCCAGTTGCACCGCCGAAAGGGGAAATAAGGAAACTGGCTCAAGGCCGTGCAAACCAGGGACCGCTCCAAGCATGAAAACACTTGTCAGACATAGGAATAAAGAAATACGGGGCATACATCACATCATCCGGACAACCTTGCAGCTTGGCGAAACCGGCCAAACTTGACAGTCCAGCATGCTTCCTTCCTCCCTCCTCCTGCCTCCTTCCCCAAGCCTAGCGCCATTCGTGTTTGGGGTAGCGGCCTTTGAGGTCTTTTTTGACTCCGGCGTATGAGCCTTGCCAGAAAGCGTCGAGGTTGTCGGTCAATTGCACCGGTCGCTGGTTGGGGGCGAGCAGTTCGACTTTGAGCGGGAGGCGTCCGTTGGCCACGACCAGTTCCTTTTGGGGAATATCATAAAAATGCTGGAGTTTGGCCGAAGCAATGGCGGTGCCGTCGGCCTCATACCGGATCCGGGCGCGGTGTCCATTAGACAGCTCGATTCTCTCCGGGGCGTAGAGGTCAACCAGAGGAACGAGGGCGGGATTGAGCCAGGCACGCAGCTCCGGAAGCACCTCAATGTCTTTGAGGTCGCGGTGGTGGGTGACACCATAACAGAGCTGTTCGATCACCAGTCGCCGGTCTGCTTCGGTAAACGGAGTAAAGCCGAGATCGGGGCAGGCACGGGCGAGGCAGTTCACCCGGGCAATCCAGTGATCGACGTTCTCATTCCACTTGCGCAAGGCGAGGCGCCCGGAGAGCACTTCCTCGGCAAAGGCCTCCGCTGCCATGGCTTGGTCAATCGTTTCGATCTCCTTGCGACGCAGGATCATCTGACGAAAACAGGTCTCCTCCCAGGCCTGTACCCGCTTGGCAGAGCGGTCGAATGCTGTCCGACGACGCACGGTAAAATCCTCGGGAAACAGCTCTGCCAGCCAGGCTTCCTCAATGGCGGCATTTTGGGAGAGCAGCACGCTGACTTCCTTGCCCCGGGCGCGCTCCTCCATCGCCGTGGTCACGACCAGTTCGGCATCACGGGCCAGACTGTAGCGGTCGAGTTCACCCCGGCGTCCGGCAGAGGTTTCCACCGCATAATTCTGCCGGTTGAGGCGGCGGGCCACCTGATCGGGAAATCCGCTGAGGAGAACCTTGTGAATGGCTTCCCAGTCGGCTGCCACTTCCTCGGTGTCCAAGCCCTGGCGACGGGCAATATCCATCAATTGACGGGCAACTTCTCCGGCCTGACGGGCGGCGAGAGCATGGATGCCATGATCCGCTGCCCAGCGCGGGTCAAACCGGTTCGCCGCGCAAACATTCCACGCCCGCAGTTGGGCCCAGTGATCGGAGGGTGGAGGTGGAAAATCGCCAAAGAGCAAGGCGTCACGGCGTTCCTCAAGTCCTTTTTCACGAACCGGTTGCAAAATACTGCGCCCCTCGGTCAGGGCCGAAAGCAGGCAAATACTCGGCACACAGCCCGCGCCATCGGCGGCCAGCAGCATGCGCGAAAGGCGTGGATGAAGCGGAAAGGCAGCCATCCGGCGTCCTTGCTCAGTCAGCTCGCCGCTGGTGTTGAGTGCGCCCAGAGCCTCCAGCAACTCCCTTCCTCGGGCAAGGTGCTCGGCGGGTGGTGCTTCAAACCAGGGGAAATCCGGATCGGCCCGGCCCTCGGCCGCTGCCAGTTGGAGGAGGATTTCCGCCAGCTCCAACCGGGCGATTTCCGGTGCGAGCTGAGCCGGACGCCGGGCATGATCGGCCTGAGTCCAGAGTCGGATACAACGGCCGGGCGCAGTCCGCCCCGCCCGTCCCGCCCGTTGATCGGCGGAGGCCTGACTGATTTTCTCAATCAAAAGCGTGTTGAGCGCGCGCCGGGCATCATAGCCGGGAATCCGGGCCTGTCCGCTGTCAATCACAAGTCGAATGCCGGGTAGGGTGAGCGAGGTCTCTGCCACATTGGTCGAGACGATGACCCGCCCGTCGAGCTGACCATCACCCACCGCGGCATCCTGCTGCTCGGGAGTCTGTTCGCCGTGGAGGGCATGGATGGCCAGTCCACGGGACTCGGGCAGCGCCTGCAGGGCCTCAACCGTTTTCCGAATCTCAAAAGCCCCCGGCATAAACACCAAGGTATTGCCCTCCAGCCCCTCACGGGCAGCGAGGCGAAAGGCTCTGGCGGCTGCCTCCCACACCGGAGTGTCCCGTCCCAGCTCGCTTTCCCTGGAGAAGCGGATCTCTATCGGAAAGGTCCGCCCCTCGGAGGCCAGACGGACACAAGGGGTCATAAACGACTCCAGCGCATCAGTTTGCAAAGTAGCCGACATCACCCCAAGGATGAGTTGCCGCCTGCCTTCCAACTGGCGGCGGCGGAGCAGGGCGAGGGAGACATCGCCATAGAGATGGCGCTCATGGAATTCGTCAAAAATGACCGCTCCAACGCCCTTCAATTCCGGATCCGTTTGCAGACGACGAAGCAGAACGCCCTCGGTGACAAAGAGAATGCGGGTCCGGGCGCTGGCTCTGCGCTCATGGCGAATCTGGTAGCCGACGATTTCGCCGAGGGAGGAGCCGGATTCCACTGCCACCCGCCGGGCCAGAAGACGGGCGGCCATCCGGCGTGGTTGCAGGACGATGACCTCGGGATGCTCGCTCCCCTCGAGGGCTTCAGCCAGAAAGGCGGGAACACGGGTCGATTTACCGGAGCCGGTCGGTGCGGTCAGGACAAAGTTGTGACGACTGGCGGCAGTCTCAAAAATCTGTGGTACCAGCTCATCGACCGGCAGGGGGGCCCTTGAAAACATATCGACTGCATAGAGGAGCGCAGGGCAGGGGGCCAAGTGTAAACACGTCGGCAGAAAAGCCGCCCCGAGGTCCGTACATGTAGAAGCCGACCCGCCTATGGGCGGATCGGCTCTCGGAGGCCCCATTCTCATGGGGTAATCTCCTGCTATGGTCTCTGTCTCTCGCTGTCCTTGGCTATCTCTCTTTCGCCGCGCTCTCAACACGACGAAAAACCAAATTTGTAAATTTTTTTACGTTTCTGTGCGCACCAATGCTGCGTGAAAGTGTCTGTTAAAAGAGCGAAGTGAAGGCTGAACCCTGTGTGGTTGGCTTCATAGGAATAGACCCCGAAAGGCAGGCGACGTTCATTTTCCTCACCGAATTTTAGACCTGCAGATCTAAAGTTTTTGCAACCCTTTTTTAATCAGGAGCTTTTAGTGAAACTACCGTAGCTCCCCAGCCCCCGCCACTCTGTCCGCCGGGGGCAAAAGACCGCACTCTTGGATCTTTTTGGAGGAAAGATTCCACCGTCCGCTTTACCACGCCGATGCCTTTGCCGTGAATGACCCGGACCTCAAGAATGCCCTCCGCGAGGCACTCGTCAAAGTAGGCATCAAGCAGGGCGGCGGTCTCGCGCGGATGAAAAGTGTGGAGGTCGATCACACCGTTGATCGGCTGCTCAATCGGTTCAGGTTCCCACTCGTTCATGTTGTTTTCGGGTAGCGGCGGTTGATTTCATCGATGGCCCAGTCGGCATGCTCCGCCAGCAAGGCATCCTCCCCCTCGCTCAACCTGCGGAGGGCAGCGCGGTCGTCGGGGGTGCCGGTATTGCCCAGCACGATACAGCAGTTGCGTTTCCAGCGTTGAAGTCCACTGCGTTTCATCGGTGTGCCGACAAAGGTTTCGGCGAAGGTGGCCTCATCCCAGGCCAGCATTTCCTGTAAATCAGGGTAGGGACGGGCGGCCAGTTTGGACTCGCGCGTTTCCACCGCCCATTTGTTCCAAGGGCAAATATCCAGGCAGTCATCACATCCGAAGAGGTGATCGCCCATCGGGCGCCTGAACTCCATCGGGATGGCACCGGGATGCTCAATGGTAAGGTAACTGATACAGCGACTGGCATCGAGCTGATAGGGAGCGGTGATGGCCTGGGTCGGGCAGACATCGATACAACGGGTACAGGAACCGCAGCGATCCTGCATCGGGGAATCTGCCGGCAGGTCCAGCGTGGTCAGAATGACGGCGAGAAAAAGCCACTGCCCATGTTCCTTGTTGATCGTAAGCGTGTTTTTGGCCTGCCAGCCGATCCCTGCGGCTGCGGCCACCGGCTTTTCCATCACCGGGCCGGTATCGACATAGGGTTTTTGGGAACCACCCCATTCCCGCATCCGGGTGCAGAGGTGCTTGAGCCGCTTGAGCATGAACCGGTGGTAGTCGGCCCCGAGGGCATATTTGGCGATGCGCCCGCGCCGTTCCGGCTCAGGCTGGTAGTAATTAAGGCCCACCACCACAATCGAGCGGGCATCCGGCAAAACCCGACGGGCATCGGTGCGCCGCTCCGGATCGCGGGACAGCCAGGCCATTTCCCCATGTTTTTGCGTATCAAGCCATTGTAAAAAATAGTCACGGCGCACATCCACCTCGACCGGAGCCACTCCAAAGGCATCGAAGCCCAGCTCCCTGGCAAGGGATGCCAGCTCCGCTTTCTGTTCGGCCGGGTTGAGGGGAGGGGTGCTCATCAGTTTTCCGATATTAAGCCAGAAGCCGGGTCCACCGATCAAGGGATAAGTCGGGCCCCTTCACCCCACTCGAAATGGCCAGTGACACCGTGGCTGGATGGCTTCATCACGAATGACTGAGCGAAACGCCACTGCAAGCGCCACGGTCACTTTCAGCAAGGAAAAGACCTGACTTTTTCGAGTGCGGATGCTCCGATGGCTGCAATGACTCTGACGTTGAATCAACTACTGCTGATCCGGTATTGGCCTGATGTGCTGGGAATCCTCTTCGCGTTCCTCTCTGTCCTCCACGTTTATTGGGCATTTGGCGGCAAATGGGGCGGGCAGGTCACCATTCCACTGACAGAAGAGGGTAAACCACTCTTCCAAGCGGGACCGGCAGCCTGTCTGATCGTGGCGCTGGCACTGGGAGCTGCTGGCGTTTTAGTCGCTTTTCCCTCAGACCTGATCCGCGCAGGGGTTCCCGCCGGGGTGATTCAGGCTGGGCACTGGCTCTTATTTGCCGTTTTCCTTCTGCGGAGTATTGGCGATTTCCGGTACGGAGGCCTTTTCCGAAGGGTCCGCCACACACCCTTTGCCCGCTATGACCGGATGCTATTCACCCCGCTCTGTCTGGTCGTGGCCTGCATGTTGTTGGTGCTGAATCTGAACTGAGCCTTGCTGGGCCTGGAAAACAGGCTCAATCGACCGCGCGATCAACAGAAGCCATGGATCATGTTCAAGAGTCATGCCTGCTCCAGGCATCTGCTTAAAGGGCCTTTTCCAGAAAGGCATGCAGCTTTTGGGCAAAGCCAGGGCCAATCCCAGGAACAGCAGTCAAATCATCGACCGTTGCCTGCCGAAGTTTGGCCAGGGTTCCGAAGTGATCGAGCAGTGCCTCTTTACGTTTGGGACCAAGGCCGCTGAAATCATCGAGGACGGACTCCTTCAACCTGCGGCTGCGCAGTTCAGCGTTGTAGGTGTTGGCCACGCGGTGGGCTTCGTCCCGAACCCGCTGGAGAAGCAGGCGGGCAGGGTCGGTGTCCGCCAACTTGAGGGGTTCGCGCTGGTCCGGAAAGACAATGGTCTCTTCCTTTTTGGCCAAACCTACCAGCGCTGGTGGCTCCAGGCCCTGTCCCAGAAAGGCTTTGAGCGCGGAGGCCACCTGTCCGCGCCCGCCGTCGATCACAATGAGGTCGGGGAAAGGCCGTTCTTCTTCGAACAAGCGACGGTAGCGGCGGCCCACCACTTCTTCCATCGCCCGGAAATCGTCATTCCCGATGAAACTCTTGATTTGATAGCGGCGGTATTGGGACTTGTCGGGCACGCCCTCGGTGAAGTGTACCATTGAGGCTACGCAAAAGGTCCCGGAAATGTGGGAGATATCAAAGCACTCGATATGGCGGGGTGGGGCGGGCAACTGCAGCTTCTCGCCCAGACGTTCGAGAATGGGCAATGGATCGCGTGGGCGGCGCGGATCGCGCACAAACTTGCGGGTGCGGGAAATGGTGCCGCGCAGGGCCTGGATAAGGTCCCGCAACTCAGCGGCTTTCTCAAATGCGAGAGCGGCGGAGGCCTCCAGCATCTCTGTTTCCAGTTCCTTCAACCATTCCCGCGATTTGCCTTCGAGGAAGACGCAGGCCGAGCGCACGCGCTGATTGTAATCCGCCTCACTGACGATGTTGGCATGCCCATAAATCTCGGCCCGGATGTCGTCATAGAGCTGCCAGTGGCCGTCTTTCAGCCGCTGGGGGGAGGCATCGTGAAGAAGAATCCCGTATTTTACCCGCAGTTCAGCCAGAGTCTTGCGGACAAATCCAGAATGGGCAAAGGGGCCGAAGTAGAGCGACTGCTCATTCTGACGGAAACGCACCAGGCGAAAGCGGGGCAAGGGATTTTCCACATCGACCCGCACCATGAGGAAGCGTTTGTCATCGACGAAGTCGGTATTGTATTTCGGCTTCCACTCTTTGATCAGCTTTCCTTCGAGCAAGAGCGCTTCGCTTTCGCTGCGCACCTCGACGATTTCAAAATCGTGGATCAAGTCGATCATCGCAGCGACCTTGGGCTGTTGCCACTGCTTGCGGCGCGAATCCTGAAAATAGCTGGATACCCGACGCCGCAGGTTTTTGGCCTTTCCGACATAGAGGATGCCGCCAAAGCGGTCCTTCATCAGGTAGACGCCGGGGCCTTCCGGCAGGCGCCGGACTTTCTCCTTGAGTTTACTGCGGTCGGGAGGTGGCATTTTATGACAGTCCTGATATAGTGTCTCTCTATCAGCGTTCCGCAAGGCGCGCTTGTATCCGTTATGTCCCGTCCGCTCCGAGTCGAACTTCTTTGCCTTGGCGATGAGCTTTTACTGGGGATCCGCACCAACACCCACCTCGGATTCCTCGGTCAATCGCTCTCAGCCCATGGCCTGCCAGTCAGCCGTTCCCACGAGCTGCTCGATCAGCCTGCCCTCATCCGGGAGGTGTTCTCCGAAGCCTGGGCCCGAACCGATCTACTCATCACGACCGGTGGCCTCGGGCCGACGACGGATGACCTGACCCGCGAGACCATTGCCGAAGTATTGGGACGCAAACTGGTGCACTCCCCGGAGCAGGAAGCGCTTTTGCGGGATTTTTTTCAGTCCAGAGGCTACAGCCTGCCCACCAGCAACCTCCGGCAGTGCTACCTCATCGAAGGGGCGCAGGCACTCCACAATCCGCGGGGAACCGCTCCCGGTCAATGGCTGGAGGCCGACGGGAAAATTCTTATCATGTTACCCGGCCCGCCCAATGAGCTGACCCTGATGTGGGAAAAAGAAGCCCTCCCCCGGCTGGTGGCCAGGGAATGGGCGCGTCCCCGGGACCGATTCCTCCAGATCCGCACCAGCGGCATCGGCGAAAGCGCCCTCGCTGAAAAGATCGAGCCGATTCTGGCACCGCACGCTGACAAACTGCTGGTAGCCTACTGTGCCCACCCCGGCCACGTCGATCTGCGGCTCAGCCCGATTGGAAACGCACTGCGACAGGAGACCTTGCAGGCGATCGGCGACCAAATCCGCGAAGTATTGGGCGATGATTTTTCCCATTTCGGGGAATGCGACTTGGCCGAGGTCATTATCCATGAACTGCGGGAGCGGGAACGCACCCTTGCCGTGGCCGAGTCCTGTACCGGCGGCCTGCTGGCCAGCCGCTTCACGGATATTTGTGGAGCCTCCCGCGTCTTCATGGGGGGCGCGGTTTGCTATCGGAACACAGTCAAAGAAAACCTGCTGGAAATCCCATCCGCACTGCTCAGTCAGCACGGCGCCGTCAGCCCGGAAGTGTCTGTGGCGATGGCGACCGCCGCCGCCGATCTCTTTGAGGCTGACTACGCCCTGAGTATCACCGGTTACGCTGGTCCCTGCGGAGGGCGTGAGCCACCGGGCACGGTTTATATCGGCCTCTCCAGCCCGCTGGGGGTCTGGTCTAAAAAGGTCGTCGCCCACGGGGATCGGGAGACGGTCAAACTGCGGGCCGTCAACGCTGCCCTCGATCTGCTCCGCCGCAAGATGCGCAAGTGCCAGGTTTATGATTTTCTCGACCGGCTCTGCATCTGATGGCATAAAAAGCGCATCCCGTTATCATGAATCTCTTCTCTCTCGAGTTCTGGCTGCGCGAAATCACCATCGGCAATCTGGCTTTCTCTCCGCTCTCCATCCTCGGCGGATCCATCCTGCTGCTCGTTGTCATTCTGGTTCAGCGCATCCTGACCAAGGCCCTGCGCTACCGGATCTTTCCCCGTTTTGGCTTTGAGCCTGGCCTGGCCTTCGCTTACTCCGTCCTGGTCGGATATCTCTTTCTTTTCTTCGGCCTCGCCATGGTCCTGCCGATGGCCATCCGGGGTTTCAACTGGGCCACCCTCTCTGTCATTCTCGGTGCCATTTCCTTCGGTATCGGCTTCGGACTGCGCAACATCGCCGATAATTTTGTCTCCGGCATCATCATCCTGATGGAGCGCCCGATCAAAGTCGGGGACCGGATTGAGATGGGAGCACTGACTGGGAACGTAATTTCCATCAACGCCCGCAGCACCACGGTGCGGACCAATGATAATATCGACATCATTGTCCCCAACTCGCAACTCATCTCCGAGCAGGTGATTAACTGGAGTCACGGGGACCGAAAAGTGCGCTTCAAGATTCCTGTTGGCGTGCACTACAAGAGCGATGTCTTTGAGGTGCGCGATGCGCTCGTAGCCGCTGCCGTCAAAAATCCGCATGTGATGACGCAGCCCGCGCCCTCCGCCCGTTTTCTGGCCTTCGGGGATTCCGCTCTGGAATTTGAACTGCGTGTCTGGACCGAAACCCGCAGCGATAACCCCCGCGCCTTTCAGAGCGAAATGAATTTCCTGATCTGGGAGGAATTTAAAAACCGCAAAATCGAGGTTCCTTATCCCCAACGGGACCTCTACATCAAGGAAATGCCCAGGGGAGAGACCGTCCTGGAAGAGGCTTAAGCCGGATTATTTCGCGCCCTTGTCTGCAAGCGACGCCGAAGGACCATCCCGGCCAGGGCCAAAGCACCCAGGATAGCGGCATAGGTCGAGGGCTCAGGAACGGTGGTCAGGTTGAAATGAACCTCGACGCCGAAAGCACCGATGAAATCATCGTTAAGCGATCCATCCACAATCTCTGCAAAAAGAATGGAGGCCTCGTATTGGGTTCCCAAAAGCAGGGTATCGGCCGGAAGCTCAAACCCAGTGGCATCAGGAGCGAGCATCCACTCAAAATCAGCATGCACACCGTCTGTAATGCGGAGCTGAATCAGCGCATTCGACGCGTTTGCATAAGTGGCTCCATTCCAAGTCAAAGATAAGGATTGAGAAGGGTCATACCATTGGGCATCCGACCAGGAAGTGCCCGTCAGGCCGGGGAGGACGCCAACCCCAAAGTCAGGGTATGCATCCGCCGTCAGGTCAATCGTGACGAAACCTGATCCAAATGTCCCGCCACTGTAATTAAAGGTGTAGGTCAAATCCGATGGCCAAACCGCATCAAAGGAAGCCTTGTCCGCATAGGTCGCGCGCAGATCGAAGACGGCATCGCCCGATCCGGTGTCCTGAATCATGGGCAAAGTGGTGCTGCCTGAGGATAAAGTCACCTCGCTGAAGGCACCTGCTTCGGCTTCGATGGCTGCGTCGATCATCCAAGATCCGGCTTCCGCCGCTGAATCGCTTGTCTGATAGTGATTCTGGATCTTTGCGACGAGGTAATGGTCGATGACTTGTGATGGAAGTGCAGCCGTCAAAAAAGCACCACAGATGACCGAAAGAAGAACGGAGCGAAAACTCGGTTTCATGAGCGTTCCTGAAGGAGGTTAAAGTAAGAGAGAGGGAATAATTTTTATTCATCTGGGGAATATCCATCAATCGAAACTGACTTGGATTGCACTTATTGAAGCCGTCCTGTCAGGCTTCATCAATTTGGCTAATCCCTGCTTGAGGGCAGCTCAAGGAGGTTCTGCCAAGGGGGGATCTGCCTGAAAAACAGTATGTTTTGACGTTTTCTCGGCTCGATTTAGACGATTCTTATCGCCAAAAGTGAAAAAATGCTCCTTTCTCTTATGTTCTTTCGAGAGACGTTACGAGTCAGAGCCTGGTGGATTGTCAGTTGGAGAAAGCTCCTTTGATGATTTGAAACCCGATTAGCGGGAACAGTCTGTATATTCGCGCGGATCAGCGAAATCATCATCAATATGAGCAATTCCAAACTCTACGTGGGCAATCTGTCCTTCGATTTGGACGAAGCCGCCATCCGCGCGGCTTTTGAAGAAAGCGGTGAAGTCACCGATGTGTTCGTCGTCATGGATAAAATGACCGGACGCCCCCGCGGCTTTGCCTTTGTCACCATGGGGAGCCCTGAAGCTGCCCAGGCTGCCATTGAGCAGTGGAACGGGACCGAACTCGGTGGCCGTGCCCTCACAGTCAACGAAGCCCGTCCGAAAGAAGAACGCAGTGGCGGTTTCGGTGGCGGCGGCGGCCGCTCCTTCGGCGGTGACCGTCGCGGTGGCGGCGGAGGCCGTTCTTTCGGCGGTGGCGGCGGAGGCCGCTCCTTCGGCGGTGATCGTCGCGGTGGCGGCGGAGGCCGTTCCTTCGGCGGTGATCGTCGCGGTGGTGGCGGCGGCGGCAGCCGTTACTAATCGAGCCCTGCGCTCCCAATACTTTCAACCACACGCTCGGGAAAACCGGCGTGTGGTTTTTTTATGCCCCGAAGGGGAGTGCACGAGCTGGACCGAAGCTCAAATCGGGCGACTTTGTGGTTCGGTGACTGGCGGTAAGGACGGTTTTGATCCGGGCGGGTAACGCTCCAGAAAACGTGGCCAATCTTCGACCATGTTCTTGATCAGTTGGGCGAAGGCCTTGGTTTCGGTATCGCGCCGGACCTGATCCGCGGTTTCCCGGGTTCCCCAGGAGGTGGAGTGGGCGTGATTGCGCTCGGTGGCCTCGTAGGCTGAGTAAATGTAGCCGGTGCGCGTATCGATCAACATGGCTGTGGCCGTGGTGGTGGCGTAAATTTTCCGGTTGGGGGACAGCCCGAGGGTGATGACAGAAAGTGCCTTCCCTTTGTGCGCATCAAAGAAAACCGTATCAAAGGTGTAGAGCAGAACCAAATCCGCTTTGAGGCGGGCGGCGGAGTCCCGAATATCGCGGTCGCTCTCAATCCGATTGGGTAGGACCAAGCGGTTGAGGCGGACGATGCCCTTGATGTGAGGCAGCTCCCCGATCGATTGCAAATGCAGTTCTTCCCCCAATTCATTGGCCAGAACTACAGTAAAACGTCCACCTCCGAAACTGCCCCCATGCTGGCTGAGGTAGTGATTGCTGTAAGCCGTGCCCTGAACCCGCACCACCGCAATACTGGCTGGATACGGATAACTCGGCTCGAGCGCAAATGCATCCCGCATGCTGGGAGGAGTGAACTGCTGCAAATCCGCACGGGTCCCCGGCGTGTGGTAACTTTCACATCCACTCATCAGGACGAGCAAAGGGAGTACAAGGGCGGGGAAAATTAAAGACAGCTTTTGCATGCAGTTCATTCGCTTGAGAGGTTGAGAACGGGATCCAGAATAGGAACGGTGGCTATCTGTAAGACATTTTTCCCTGCAATTTGTTCGAAAGGAAAAGGGCTCCCGGCCCAATCCCTGGGATTTCCATTCGCCATCGACTGAATTCGTCCCCTAACTGAAGAGCGCTATGAAGGATGAATCCGCTCCCGATATCCAAGCCATGCCCAAGGATGTGCAGCAGGCACAGGAAGAGGAAATGGCACTGGCCCCATTCCAGATCGTCATCCTCCTGCTCTCGATCTACGTGCTTCTGGCCATGGCCGCCCGCATCCTTCTGCCCCTCCCGGCGGACGTAAAATCCCTGCTCTACCTCATCGATACGGTCATCTGTTTCATCTTTTTGGGCGATTTTTTCATCCGTTTCGGCAAGGCCGATCGCAAGCTGGCCTTTCTCAAGTGGGGCTGGATCGACTTTCTCGCCAGCATCCCCTTTCTCGATCAACTCCGTTGGGCCCGCCTCGTCCGGGTCGCCCGCATTCTTTACCTTCTGCGTGGTTTCCGCTCTGCCCGGACCCTGATTTCCTTTCTCTTTCGCGACAAGCGACAAGGTGCCTTTGCCGTGGCCGCCTTCACTGCCTTGTCCTTTCTCTTTTTCTGCGCCATCGCCATCCTTGAGATCGAACGGGACGTACCCGGCTCCAATATTCACTCCGCCGGTGACGCCCTCTGGTGGGCCTTTGTCACCATTACCACCGTTGGCTACGGCGACTTTTATCCGGTGACGATCGAAGGCCGTCTCGTAGCCGCCGCCCTCATGCTCGTCGGCATCGGCCTCTTCGGCACCCTCTCCGGGATCATGGCCTCCATCCTCATTGGCAAGGACCAGGAGCGCGACGAAGCCCTCGTCCGCCTCGATGCCCGCACCAGCCAGATCCTCCAGCGCCTCGAACAACGCACCTGGACCCGCGAAGCCAAAAAAACACCCACCCCTGATAGCGAAGGCCCCCGATCCGACGGAGCCGACTGATCGGACGAATCCGATGGATCAGGCGGTCAGGTCATAGCCATCAAATAAGCTTGTCGGTCCTATCGTCTCGCTTTTGCCTGCTGCTTATGGACTGTCGCAAATCCAGGGAGACGCCACGGCGTTTACGGCCGAGTGGGGGCTATCGCAAACTGCAGAGTTTTCAAGTGGCCACCCTTATCTATGACGGAACCGTTTTGTTCTGTAATCGCTTTATTGATCGTAAAAGTCGGACTCACGACCAGATGGTGCAGGCCGCCCGCAGTGGTCGGCAGAACATAGCCGAAGGCAACCGTGCAGGAGCTACCAGTAGCAAATCGGAAATTCACCTAACGAATGTGGCCAGAGGAAGCCTTGAGGAGCTGCTTCTGGACTTCGAGGATTATCTGCGGCAGCGGAAGCTGGAACTCTGGAGCAAGCAGACTCTGCAAGCACAAAAGGTGAGGAAGCTGGGCCAGTTCATTGGCAGTTCACACTCGGATCATTCAGCAGATTCGTTGCTGAAGGCACCGACTGATGCCGGAGCAAGGGCACGTGCGGAACTGTATGCACCTTGGTTGGAGCACCCCGAGGCCATGGTATCCGCCAACACCCTGATCTGCCTCATCCACCAGGCCAACTACCTGCTCGACCGGCAACTTTTGGAGTTGGAAAAGCGCTTTGTCGAAGAAGGTGGTTTTTCGGAGACGCTTGCAGCCGCCCGCATCGCCCAACGACAGGAAGCGAGGAACAGCCGCCCAAAGCGGCAGCAGCCCCGAAAGACCAGAACTTTCCGCTCTGTCCTCGCTGTGGAGCCCTCATGACCCTGCGTACCGCCCGGCAGGGCAAGCAAGCCGGAAACTCTTTTTGGGGCTGCACCGCTTACCCAGATTGCAGGGGGACCCGGAAATACTGAACCCTCGGATCAGACCGATTAGACGGATCCGATCGACCACAGAACATGCGCCATTTTGGCGCATGTGCTGTGCCAAGGTGCCCGCTTCTGGCGCGTGTGCACAGCACTTTTCCACTGATTTCCAACAACTTACGACCCTCCCGTTCCGGCCTGCTTTATGCGGGGAGTTTGCCATGAACATCGATCTCAATCGTTTTACGGAAATGGCCCGGGCCGCTGTCATAGGGGCACAAGGGGAGGCCCGTTCACGCAACCATCAGCAGGTCGATGGCTGGCACTTGCTGGCGGCCTTGGTCACACAGGAGCGTGGCTTGGTTCCGGCCATCCTGCGCAAGCTGGAGATCTCCGATGCGGCAGTCTCCCTCGCCCTGCAGCGGGAACTGGAGCGTCTGCCCTCCGTCACCGGTTCGGTCGATGCCAGCCGTCTCTACATCACGGAGACGGTCAACGACGTCCTCACCCGGGCCGAGGCAGTGGCCAAGCGCCTGAAGGACGCGTTTATCTCTGCCGAACACCTCTTTCTCGGTCTGGCGGAGACGGAAAAGGACGCCAAACTGCGGCAATTTTTCAAGAGCTTTGAACTGACGCCGGACCGCATCCTGGAAGCGATGAAAAGTATCCGAGGTGGCCAGCGGGTGACCTCGGAAAATCCGGAATCCACCTTTGAGGCCCTCGAGAAATACGGGGTGGATCTGGTGGCGATGGCGCGGGCCGGGAAGATGGACCCGGTGATTGGCCGGGACGCGGAAATCCGGCGGGTGGTGCGGATTCTTTCCCGCAAGACGAAGAACAATCCTGTCCTGATCGGCGACCCCGGGGTGGGGAAGACCGCCATTGTCGAAGGGCTGGCCCAGCGCATCGTGCGCGGGGACGTGCCCGAGGGCTTGAAAGACCGGACGATTTTTGCCCTCGATCTGGGAGCATTGATTGCGGGGGCCAAGTATCGCGGTGAATTTGAGGAACGCCTCAAGGCGGTCCTGGCCGAGATCAAAAACGCGGAAGGCCGGATACTGCTCTTTATCGATGAGCTGCACAACATCGTTGGCGCGGGCCGGACCGATGGGGCGATGGATGCGGGCAACCTGCTCAAACCAATGCTGGCGCGGGGTGAGCTGCACTGTATCGGAGCGACCACCCTCGATGAATACCGCAAATACATTGAAAAGGACGCCGCCCTCGAGCGCCGCTTCCAGACGGTGATGGTCGATCAGCCCACCGTTGAGGACACCATTTCGATCCTGCGCGGCTTGCGGGAACGGTTTGAACTGCATCACGGCGTGCGCATCACTGACAACGCCCTCGTCAATGCCGCCACCCTTTCGCACCGCTACATTTCCGACCGCTTTCTCCCCGACAAGGCGATTGACCTCGTCGATGAGGCCGGAGCGATGATTCGGACGGAAATGGACTCGATGCCACAGGAGCTGGACGAACTTTCTCGACGGGTGATGCAGTTGGAAATCGAGGAGGCCGCCCTGACCAAGGAAAAAGACGAAGCCTCGCAACGCCGCCTCGAAACCCTCCGTTCCGAGCTGGCCGGGCTGCGCGAGGAACTCACAGCCCTCAAGAGCCAGTGGGAGGCTGAAAAGAATCTGGTCGGCGAGTCCCAGCGCCTGCGGGAGGAAATTGAAAAGACCAAGCGCGAGATGGAAGCCGCCGAACGGGCCTACGACCTCAACCGCGTAGCCCAGCTCCGACACGGGGTGCTGCCCGATCTGGAGGCAAAATTAAAAGCCGCTCACGCCCGGGCCGCGCAGCGGACTGGCAACGAGCTGTTCAAAGAAGAAGTCACCGCCGAGGAAATCGCGGAAATTGTCAGCCGCTGGACCGGGGTGCCCGTTTCGCGTCTGGTCGAAGGTGAAAAAGAAAAACTCCTGCGCCTCGAGGACATCCTGCACGAGCGCGTGGTCGGGCAGGACGAAGCGGTCACCGTGGTATCCGAAGCCATTCTCCGTGCCCGGGCCGGAATCAAAGACCCACGCCGCCCGATCGGCTCCTTCCTCTTCCTCGGACCAACCGGGGTAGGGAAGACCGAGCTGGCCAAGACCCTCGCCGGAACCCTCTTTGACAGCGAGGATAACATCGTGCGCCTCGACATGAGCGAATACATGGAAAAGCACTCGGTCGCCCGCATGATCGGCGCGCCTCCCGGCTACGTCGGCTACGACGAAGGCGGTCAACTGACCGAAGCGATCCGACGCAAACCCTACAGCGTGGTGCTCTTCGACGAAATCGAAAAGGCACACCCCGATGTCTTTAATGTGCTCCTGCAAATCATGGATGACGGTCGCATCACCGACAGCCAGGGCCATACCGTTGATTTCAAGAACACCGTCATCATCATGACCTCCAACATCGGCAGCCGCTACCTGCTCGAAGGGGTTACTGGTGAGACGATCCCCGAAAGCGTGCGCGAAAGTGTGCTCGCCGAGTTGCGACAGGCCTTCCGTCCGGAGTTCCTCAACCGCCTCGATGACACCATCCTCTTCAAGCCGCTTTCACTGGAACACATTGAGCAAATCGTCGGCTTGCTCCTGCAGGATGTGAACCGCCGCCTGGCAGAGCGGGAAATCACCCTCGAGCTGACCCCCACCGCCCGCAAATGGGTGGCGGAACGCGGCTACGATCCGGTTTACGGAGCCCGCCCGCTCAAGCGTTTCCTCTCACGGGAAATCGAGACCAAACTCGCCCGCCAGATTATCGGCGGCGAAGTCCACGAAGGCGACGCCGTCACCTTTGATCTCGTCGATGGCCGACTCACTCCCGAAGTCGCCCTCCGGGCTGAGCTAGAGTAAGCCAACCTTAAATTCCCGCCCCCTTTTCCCCAGAGCCCATATTTTTCGTACAACCCTAACGTGGCGTACGCCACGTTAGGGTTGTACGAAAAATGGATGGGGTTGTGGAGTCGCAGGAGTTTGTTGATGGCATGAAATTGGCTTTTTAAGCAGGTAAACGGCATATTATACCTGCTTTAGAGAGATCGGAACGGACGGGCTTCGACTTACATCTGGTTAATTTCAGTACAACCCTAACGTGACGTACGCCACACGTCTGTGTCCGCCGGGGGGCTGTCGTTGGGGGGAGGCGGATTCAGTGGTTCTTCGTTGGGGTAAGGATGAAATTGGAGAAGAAAAAAAGCCGGGGAGGTGTCCCCGGCTTTGAGAAGAAGTTGATGATTGGATACGGCCAAAGGAACCTCAACGCACTGTATGGAGGAAATGAAGGTGGCGCTCGTATTGGTCGATGACATCATGGATGACATCCGATTTGGACCAGCCCATGATATCGTAGTCCTGACCGCCTTCCTTGAAGTGAACCTCGGCTCGGTAGAACTTGAGGTTTTCCATTCGCTTGCGGCGGGTATCACTGAGGGCAAAGGACGGTGGTTCATAGCGCCGGGGACGAACCTGATAGTAGAAATCGGTCTCATCTCCGTGCAACACCTCGACCCAGAGCTTTCCTTTATCGCCCGTTTCCACGCGGGCCTCGATGTTCTGCTTCTTGAGTTCTTCACAGACCTCATCGAATGCCGGACGGGCGACTTCAGCAATGAACCGTTCTACTTCCTCACGGGAAGGATGGTGAATCATGGCCTTGAGCCGCTGCTTCCAGGTTTTTTCCAGTTGACCAGTCCCCGGATGAACCCGGGCATCGCGCAAGGTGGTACGCTTGACGGTTTCAATGTGCAAGGCCCGCCCCAACCCCCAGCACATGAATATCATGATGACGGTGAACGGCAGGGCACTGGCGATACTGGCGGTTTGCAAAGCGCCAAGACCACCCGCAATGAGGAGAACCGCGGCAACCACACCCTCGGTTACGGCCCAGAAGATCCGCTGCCAGAGTGGCGATTCTTCCTGTCCTCCCGACGTCAGCATATCGACGACGAGTGAGCCGGAGTCGGAAGAGGTCACAAAAAAGGTCACCACCAGCAGGGTGGCCAGAAGAGACATCAACCCGGAAAAGGGCAGGTGCTCAAAGAACTGGAAGATGGCCACGGACGAGTCGGCGGCCACGGCCTCGGTCAGCCCTTCGATCCCCTGAATCATCACCATGTGAATGGCGGTATCGCCAAAGAAGGTCATCCACATGAAGGTGAAGCCGACGGGGACAAAGAGCACGCCGCCGACAAATTGCCGCACGGTGCGGCCCCGGGAAACACGGGCAATAAACATCCCGACAAAGGGCGACCAGGCAATCCACCAGCCCCAGTAGAACAAGGTCCAGCCCCCGATCCAACCGGTGGGTTCATAGGCGTAGAGGTTGAAGGTCGCCGCCATCAGCCCGGAGATGTAATTTCCGGTATTCTGGACCAGCGTCTGAAGGAGGAAAATCGTCGGTCCGAAGACCAGGACAAAGACCAGCAGGATGATGGCGAGAATGATGTTCAACTCAGATATCCGGCGGATGCCGGTATCCAGACCCAGACCGACCGAAAGGGTGGCAATCGCAGTGATCACCGCAATCAGAATGACCTGCACGGTGATGGTCGAAGGCACATCAAAGAGATAATTCAGCCCCGAATTGACCTGGATTACCCCAAAGCCAAGCGAAGTGGCGACGCCGAAGATGGTTCCGAGGACGGCAAAGGTATCGACGGTGTGACCAATCGGTCCGTAGATGCGCTCCCCAATCAAGGGATAGAAAGCGGAGCGAATGGTCAGAGGCAGGTTGTGCCGGAAGGCAAAGTAAGCCAACGACAAGGCGACGATGGCGTAGATTGCCCAGGCATGCACTCCCCAGTGAAAGAAGGTAATCCGCATGGCCTCACGGGCTGCCTCCACTGTGGCTCCTTCCCCGACCGGAGGGCTGACGTAGTGCATGATCGGCTCAGCCACCCCAAAGAACATCAGGCCGATGCCCATGCCGGCGGAAAAGAGCATGGCGAACCAGGAGGCGTAACTGTAATCGGGCTCGCTGTGATCCGGGCCCAGTTTGATTTTTCCAAACTCGGAAACCGCCATGAAGATGACGAAAACGAGAAAGCCGGCAACCGAGAGGACATAAAACCAGCCAGCCGAATCCACGATCCAGCCTTGAACCGCATTGAAAACGCTCTCTGCAGTGGTCTGGAAAAAGATGGTGAAAAGGACAAAGGCCAGGGCGAGAATGGCAGAGGAGAAAAATACCGGTGGGTTGATCACAATCCAGGGCTTTTTCACCGCGGACTGAGGTGTTTCGGGATCAGGTGTTTGCATAGGAAAAAGAGGTTAGGATCTAGAATATTGAGAAGAGAGGGTACGGTTCAGTAGTAGTAGCCGAAGTTGATATTGAGGCGGGACTGCCAAGTGCGGCCGACATTGTCCGCCCACATTCCGGGGCGAAAATCGCCCACGAACTCATTTCCATTGGAATAAGCCCAGTCGGCATAGATATACCAGCCCCCGCGGGCGAAAGCCGCCCCGAGGATGTTCATTGCGCTGTCATTGAAGCCAGTGGCGTGTTTGCGGATCACGCTGTAGTCGTTGTAGAAGGTGATGGAATCAAGCCAGTCCACCGGCGTGACCCAGGTATAGCTGAGAGCGGCGGAGAGAATCGTGCCCTTGGATGCAATATCGGTGGTGTAGTCATAGAAGCCCCCGGTGATGTGATCCTCCGCGCTGTCATAATCGTAGCGGGTGGCCTGCAGCATCAAGGTCCAGGGGCCTTGGGTGGATCGGGAATGGATCGAGACTGCCCAGGGGTTGGCGTTGGAGAAGGTTCCGCGTCCGTCGAGGCGGCCATACTGGAGTGAGATGCCTAGATCCGTTGGGAGGGCCAGCTCCTCAAGATGGCGGACCAGCCGGAGATTGGCTTGTCCCCGCTCGCGGTAGCCGGTCGGCGTGCGGTTGCCGAAGTAGGTTGGGTCATTGCGCGCATCGACCAGATCAAAGGAATAGCGGGAGCCCACCTTACTGGAACCCCTGCCCTGCGGCGGAGAGGCTGCAAACAGCCCGAAGTCAAGGGTCCAGCCCTCCAGCTCACGGGTATAGACCAGACCGACATCCATGTCATCGGCCAGCCCGACATAATAGTGCTGGTCAAAGAACCAACTGTTAGCCGGGCCATAGGGACCGACTCCAAACGGCACTCGCGTCAGCCCGCCTTTCAGCGTGGATGCCTCATCCAGCTCGTAGGCCAGTTCGAGGGTATGGAAAAAATTATAGCCTGAATACCAGCGGTATTCTGCCGAACCACTCAAAGGCGTGTCATCGGCGTAGTCCACGTTGACCCGAAAGGTATCGAGGACAAAATCGCCACCGTGCCCACCTCGCGAAGGACCGCTCGATCCAGTGTTGTAATCACCCAGTATCCAGTTGGCCCGGATGGCACCGCCAATGCGGAAATTGCCGATCCGAATTCCGTCGGCAGGTGCATCGGGGTCGCCTTCAACCGCAGGTTCGGCCAGAGTGGAGCCTTCGGCTTCAAGCGTGCGTTCCTGGTGGGAGACACTACCTTCAATCGTGGCGAGTTCGGCCCGGGCGGCGTGGAGTTCCGCTTCCAACCGGGCAATGCGTTCCCGTAGTTGCTGGGAATCCTGCTGGGCGTGCAGGGCAAAGGGAAGCAGCAACCCGAGAAGGAGGCACTTTCGTGAGAATATGCGATGATACATGGACTGTAGGGTTTGGCCGCAACACGCGGCGGGGTTATTCGGCTACCTGCACAAATGGCAGTTCTCCGATGCCGTTGACGATGAACTGCACGGCAATGACCGCGAAGAGCAGTCCCATCAACCGGCGCAAAACGCGCAGGGCAATCGGGTTGAGCCAGGCTGCTCCGCTGACGGAGAGCCGAAGGATGAGATAACAGGAAAGATAAACCACCGGCACACTCAGCAAAAGGGCCATGGTATGGGCATAGGTCACGGCCTGGGTCTGGAGAATGACAATGGTGGAGATGGCACCGGGACCACAGAGCAGGGGAATGGCCAGCGGCGTGATGGCAATGTCTTCCTTCTCCTTGGCGATTTCTTTTTCCTCCGGACTCAGACGAATCGGAGAATCCGGGGAGCGTAGCATATCGAAGGCGATGGAAAAGAGAATGATTCCACCCGCGATTTGAAATGCCGGCAGGGTGATGCCCAGGATCGAAAAGAGGAACTGGCCAGCGATGGCAAAAAAGAAAACGACACCACCCGCCACCAGACAACCGAAACGTGCCGCCCGAATCCGCTCCTCTTTGGTATCCCCCGGGGTGATCGCTAAAAAAGCGGGTACCGTGGAAAAGGGATTGATGATCGCAAAGAGCGAGATCGGTGCCAGCAGGATAAATTCAAAGAGACGCATGTGCCTTGAACACAGCTATCAGAGCGGAAAAGTGAGTCAAGGGCAGGTTGCCCATTCACTGCCAAGGAAAGCCATTCCTTGTCACTTGCACTCAGAACGGAGCGGTGCGAACGTGTGGGCATGAAAGCAGCCTGGACGCTTTACAATCGCTACACCGGCAAACTGGAACCCGAGCAAATCTATGGGGAAGCCTGGCTGCGGCGGGCGTATGAAACGCCAGTCGGGCGCTTCCTGACCTGGGCAGTGGCCAAACGGACTTTTTTCTCCCGCTGGTACGGCCAGCGCATGCAGCGTCCTTCGACCATTCCTTTGATCGAGCCATTTATCGATGCCTATGGGATCGATCGGGATACCTTTGCCGATCCCGTTACCTCGTTCGCCTGCTTCAACGATTTTTTTATTCGCCGTCTCAAGCCAGAAGCGCGGCCGGTGGACCCCGATCCCTCGGCGATTGTCTTTCCAGCGGACGGGCGCCACCTTCTTCTGCCCCGTCTGGATGCGCATACCCGGCTTTGGGCCAAGGGCGAAGGCTTTGAGCTGGAAGAATTTGTGGGATCAGAGGGACTGGCCCGCACCTTCAGGAACGGTGCGGCAGTGGTCTCACGCCTGGCTCCAGTGGACTATCACCGCTTTCACTTTCCGATCAGTGGGCGGGCCAGTGCGGCCCGGTTGATCAACGGGCCGCTCTATTCGGTGCACCCCATCGCTCTGGCGCGATCCACCCGTTACCTCACCGCCAACAAACGGACGGTGACCCTGATCGAAAACGAGGGCCAGCCGCCAGTCGCCATGGTGGAAATCGGGGCGACCAACGTTGGCAGCATCGATCAGACCTACACCCCGGGTCCGGTGGTCAAAGGGGAGGAAAAGGGGTATTTCGCCTTTGGCGGGTCATGTGTGGTGACGATTTTTGCCGAAGGCAGCGCCTCATTCGCCGGGGATCTGGCTGAACATTCGGGCCAAGGCCGCGAAATATACGCCCACGTCGGCGACCGGATGGGGCAGTTTGCCCAAGCTTAGAGTGGTCATTTGTGGCTTGGAACCTGCACGATGATGCCTAGTTTCAATGCCCGTCACTCGCATGATTGAACAGGCTGTCATATATTACCCATTGCAGCGAGCCGCCTCACCTTCCCCATGAAAGCCATTAGTATCGCCCTCCGCATTGCGGATTTTCTCAAGCAATACCCCCCCTTCAATGTCATGAAAGAGGAGGATCTGGTGAAGCTGGCGGCAGAGGGCAGGGTGAAATTTCATGAAGCCGGGGAGATCATTTTTTCGCAGGGACAACCGCGCGGCCAGTATGTTTATGTCATCAATGACGGACGGGTGCGGATTGTGGAGGAAACCCCAAAGGGAGAAAGCCTGATCGACCTGCGCGGGATCGGTGACTTGCTTGGCCTGCAGGGGGTGCTCAGCGATGGACCTTATGTCAACACCGGGATCACCGAAACCGACGTCCTCCTCTATGCCTTGCCCCGGGAACAGGTGGCCAAATTGGCGGAAGACTCACCCGCCGCCCAACGCTATCTGGCCGCATACTTTTCACTCAATCCGGCTTACGGAAGAAAAAGCCATCCACCCATGCCGGGCATGCGGACCACCGATGAAGTGATTACACCGACCACCTTGCACAAAGGGGGCTTGGTCGAAGTGGAGGCTCCCCAGCGGATTGCCAGAGAAACCCTCCATACTGCCCGTTCGGACGAACTTGCCAGGGAGGCGGCCATGCGCCTTCGCTCCAAGCGAATCGACTGTATTGTGGTGGTGGATGAAGCCGGGCGCCCTTTGGGAAAACTGACGGATGGTGATTTGCGGGACCGGTTTATTGAAGGCCGCTTACGTGATGGTTCCACCATCGGGGATCTGATGTTCCGGGACATCGCTTTTGGCAAGCCAACCGACAGCACCGGTAAGCTGATGGTGCGCCTGACCCGGGCAGGAAAGCGATTTCTCATCATCACTGAGGATGGGACCGCGGACACACCAGCGGTGGGCATCGTTTCCGAGCGGAACCTCTTTCTGCACTACGGCCGTTTCCCCACGCTCCTCGGCGAGGCCATGTCGGAAGCTCCGGATTTTGTGGCCCTTCGGTCGATGCGGGATCGGGTGGAAGCCCTCATCCTGGAATTTCTTGAAGACCGTTCGGAAGTGGCCTGGCTGATGGAGATGAGCGGGGTGCTCAATCGCCGCCTGACCCAACGGGTGTTGGAACTGGTCGAAGCCGATATGGCGGGAATCGGCTATCTGAAACCAAAGGTCAAATTCTCCTGGCTGATGATGGGCAGTGGGGGACGGGATGAATTGCTGATTCGCTCGGCGGTCTATCATGCCCTGATATATGAAAATCCGAAACCGGAGGAGGCCGACGCCTCACGCACTTATTTCCGGGAACTGGGACGGCGTGCTTCCGATGGCCTCCGGCAGTGCGGGTTTCTGGAAAGCGAACAAGGTGTTCTCGCCCGCAACTCCCAGTGGTGTCTGCCCTTTTCCGAAATGTGTGCCCACTACAGCGCGATGATCGCCCGTCCGCATGAAGAGAATGTCTATGATGCCCGGGACGCCTTTGACTTTCGTCCGGTCGAACACCGATCCAAGCTGGCAATGGATTTGCGTGCGCACATTACCCGGGAAATCGCCGCGCATCCCGACTTCATCCCGCAAATGGCTGCGGACTCCCTCCTCAACCAGCCTCCACGGACCATTTTCAAGGATCAGGTGGTGGATGAGTACGGGACCCAGAACGATACCCTGGAAATCAAGTCCCACGCCTTGCTGCCTCTGGTCGATACCGCCCGGGTCTTTAATTTGGCGGCTGGTGACATGATGCGGACCGGAACCCACCGCCGCCTGCGGGCGGAGGCACGTCGAATCGAATTGGACGATCCAGCCGGAGCGGCCATGCTCAATGAAGCGGCGGAAGCCTTTATTGTCGCCGCCTACGCCCGAACCAAGGAAGGGCTCTTGCGGGGGACTGACGGAGCGGTCATCCACCCTTCCGACCTGGACGCGGAAACCCGCACCCTGCTGAAAACCGCCTTTCGCACCATCCTCGGCACGCTCGAATTGCTGGCCAATCGCTTCAACCTGGAATTGCGTGGATGAACCGGACGGTTGCCCAGACCTTCGAGCGCTATTTCCAGCCGACCTGGGACCAGTACCTTGGCTGGGAAAATGCCCGCTTCGTGGTGCTGGACTGCGAATCAACGGGCTTCGATCCTAAGCGGGACCGAATTGTTTCAATCGGAGCGGTGGCCCTCCAGCATTACGAAATGCTTTTGGACGATGCCTTTGAGGTGTTCCTTCCCATTGCCTACAACACCTCGGCCGTCACCGTGCATGGCATCACCCGCGAAGCGGCCGAGGCCAAAGGGGTGGATGAGCCAGTGGCAATGGAGCGTTTTCTTCACTTTCTGCGCGATGCCGTCATCGTCGGGCACCACGTCGGGCATGACATCCAAATGCTGGAAGAGGCGGCCTATCGCCATTTCGGAATCAAGAGCCTCCCAAATCTTTCGGTGGATACCATGCATCTGACACTGCGACTGCAAGATGCCGGGGTGCTCCCGGTAGCAGAGTGCCCCGATTTCAGTCTGGATGGCCTTTGCCAGCGTTTCGGGATCCCTCCCCATGACCGGCATACCGCCATGGGTGATGCTTTTTTAACCGCCCGGATTTTTCAGATCTTGCTGCGAAAGGCCAAAAAAGCAGGTTTTCTTCAACTCGGGCACCTCACCGAGCGCCATCAGGCTACAGAAGAGGGCTGAGTCAGATCCTGCCGAACCGCTTATCACGGATTTGAGGACATTTCCGCAGCCCGTTTGGGCCAATTCCGAAGAGTTGGCTTGCCTCTGAAGCGACTTCACGCTCCCTTATTTTATTTTGGGTAACCTTTAGCCGTCAGTGTTCACCATGAGTCAACCGACCGACTACAACTACGACAGCAAGATCGAAGGCGATGTCATCGTATCCAAGGCGGATGCCGTCATCAACTGGGTGCGCAGTCACTCGGTCTGGCCCATGCCGATGGGGCTGGCCTGCTGTGCGATTGAGTTGATGGGCACAGGAGGCTCCCGCTTTGATATTTCGCGCTTCGGGATGGAAGTGATGCGCTTTTCACCCCGGCAGAGCGACTGTATGATCGTCGCCGGAACCGTCACCTATAAGATGGCTGAAGTTGTCCGCCGGATCTACGATCAGATGGCTGAGCCAAAATGGGTTGTGGCGATGGGGGCCTGCGCTTCCACCGGGGGTATGTATCGAAGCTATGCGGTGCTGCAAGGAGTGGACAGAATCGTCCCGGTCGATGTCTATATCTCCGGTTGTCCGCCCCGCCCGGAAGCCCTTCTCGACGGCATGATGAAGCTTCAGGAGAAAATCCGGCAGGAACGCTCCACCGGTGGCTTGTTCCGCCAGCGGGAAACCAAGCCGCTGTCCTATCAAAATGTCTGAATGACCGCACGCCCGGAAGAATTTTCCACGAGATGACCGAACTCCTCACCCGATACGATTTCATCCAGCTCCGCGAGACCCTGGATCATCCTGCCTACAACTGCCCGCGTGATCGGGTGGTGGAGTTGCTTCAGGCTCTGCGGGATGAGCATGGCTACGACCTGCTTTCAGATGTTACGGCCATCGATCATTACGAGGCCTCTCCACGTTTTGAAGTGGTCTATCACCTTTATTCGACCGGGCGCCATCAGTGGGTCCGGATCGTTACTCCCTGCGATGGTGATGAAGAGCCGACTTGTCCCAGCATCGTTTCCCTCTGGCCCGCTGCCAACTGGCACGAGCGGGAAACCTACGATATGCTGGGGATTCACTTTGAAGGCCACCCGGACCTGCGCCGTATCCTCATGTGGGATGGATATCCCTACTACCCCCTGCGAAAGGAATTTCCCCTGGCCGGTATCGAAACAGAGCTTCCCTCTGCGGAAATAGCCGAACGCACCCGCGCCAAGGTGGAACCTGCACCCATGATGGGGGGGCCCTTTCATTCGCCTCAGCACGGGACCATGCGTCACCGCGAGCCCAGGGCGGATGACGAGTCCTGGACCGAAACCCAGCCCAAGCAGCCTGAAGAAGCGGCGGCTCCCCAACCTAGAGATTTCAACACCTAAGCCCTGCGGGGCTCACCTCAGTCTTTCCCATGGCGGAATCCAAAGAAATTTCCATCGGCGACATTGGAGCACGCTCGGCAGCCGCCGAGCAGGAGTTCGGGGGCGACAAGCTCACCATTAACATGGGGCCCTCTCACCCTGCCACCCACGGGGTACTTCGGCTGGAGCTGGAACTCGACGGTGAAACGGTGACCAAATGTGATCCGGTCATTGGCTATCTCCATCGCGGAGATGAGAAAATCGCCGAAAAAATGACCTACAACCAGTTCATCCCGTACACGGATCGACTGGATTACCTTGGTCCCATCCACAACAACGTCACTTTCGCCTTGGCGGTTGAAAAGCTCGCAGGCCTCGAAACCCCGCCCCGGTGTCAGGCGATTCGGGTCCTTTGCTGTGAGTTGGCCCGCCTCCAGAGTCACCTTCTCGGCTGCGGAGTATTCGGGATGGATGCCGGTGCCCTCACCGTCTTCATGTACACCTTTACGGAACGGGAAAAGCTCTACACCCTGATGGAGCAGCTGACCGGTGCCCGTTTCACTACCAGCTATACCCGGATCGGTGGTCTCGCCCGCGATATTCCCGATGGCTGGCTGGGGAATGTTCTCAAAGTGATGAACGAACTGGAGCCGGTTATCACCGAAATCGACAAGCTTCTCAGCCGGAACCGCATTTTCTACGACCGCACGGTCGATGTCGGGGTCATTTCCAGGGAGGATGCTATTGCCTACGGGCTCACCGGCCCAAACCTGCGGGCCAGCGGGGTGGCGGTGGATCTGCGCAAAGACGCTCCTTATCTCGGCTACGACCAATATGACTTCGACGTTCCCGTCGGGCAGAACGGTGATTGCTACGACCGCTGGCTGGTTCGTCTGGAGGAGATGCGCCAATCGATCCGCATCGTCCGTCAGGTTATTGATAAGATGCCCGACGGCCCATGGTATGCGGAAGATGCCAAAAAGATTTTTGCACCCCGCAAAGACAAGATCCTCACCAGCATGGAGGAACTCATTCAGGACTTCATGATCGTGACAGAAGGACCCCAAATGCCAGCGGGGGAAGTGTATTTTGAAGCCGAGAATCCCAAGGGAGCGCTCGGCTTTTACATTGTATCCCATGGAGGCGGCGTTCCCTACCGGATGAAGATCCGCAGCCCCTCCTTCTGTAACCTTTCCATTCTTCCAAAGCTCTGCCTGGGTGCGATGGTGCCCGACATCCCGATCATCCTGGGCAGTCTCGACTTCGTCCTGGGAGAGTGTGACCGCTAGATTTTTCCCCGCCATGGCATATACACCATCCGAAGCACTCGTCGCCTATGTGGCCAAGGTCGTCCCGCGCTATCCGCAGAAACGCAGCGCGGTTATGATGCTCCTGCACCATATTCAGCGCGAAGACGGGCGCATTTCCCTCGAAGCCCAGGAATGGGTGGCAAAACAGCTAGAGATCTCGCCGATGCAGGTCCGCGAAGTCGTCACCTTTTATCCCTACTACCGCGAACACGCCATCGGGAAGCGCTATATCCGCGTCTGCCGAACCCTTTCCTGTGCCCTTGGAGGCAGTTACAAGCTTTGCGACCAGATCTGCGCCTCCTTTGATACCAAACTCAACGAGGTTTCGCCCGACGGCCGCGTCACGGTGGAGTTCGCCGAGTGTCTCGCCAGTTGTGGAACCGCTCCGGTGATCATGATTGACGACGACCTCCATGAGAAAGTAGACGAGGCTAAAGTCGAAGAGCTGTGCGCGAAAATCAAAGCCGAGACCCCGGCAGAAACCGCTCCCCACGCCAGTTAAAGGAGTATCCGGCCATGTTGATGTCTTTTCCCAAAAACACCGAAGCCCACCCTCTCGAACGGCGGATCATTCTGAAGAATTCCGAAAATCCGGATTTTGATCAGTCGATTGAGTGTGCTTTTCGTCACGGGGGCTATGAGATGCAGAAAAAAGCCTTCGGGATGAAGCCCGAGGAGGTGCATCAGGAAGTTCTCGACAGCGGCATCCGGGGACGCGGTGGGGCAGGCTTCCCGGCCGGGATGAAGTGGAAGTTTCTCGATCGCAAGAGTGGCAAACCGATCTACCTGATCTGCAACGCTGACGAATCCGAACCTGGCACCTTCAAGGACCGCCAGATCATGCATAAGGATCCGCACCAGTTGATCGAGGGCATGATGATCACGGCATATGCCATCCAGGCTGCCCAGGCTTTTATCTATATCCGTGAGGAGATGCCCTATGCGGCGCAGATACTCGAGGATGCCATTGAAGAAGCCCGCGCCCACAATCTGGTGGGGGACAACGTCCTCGGCAGCGGATATTCCTGTGAAATCATCGTCCACCGCGGGGCCGCCGCTTATATTTGTGGAGAAGAAACCGGCCTGATCGAGTCGCTCGAAGGCAAACGGGCCTACCCGCGGATCAAGCCGCCCTATTTCCCCGCCGCCCTTGGCCTCTACATGTGCCCGACCATCGTCAACAACGTGGAAACCCTCTGCCACGTGCGACACGTGATGGAATACGGCGGCAAGGAATACGCCAATATCGGCACCCCGAACAACACCGGCACCCGTATCTGGTGTCTCAGCGGACACGTCCGCAACCCCGGTTACTACGAACTCGAAACCGGGAAGGTGACATACGGACAATTGATCTTCGAAATCGGCGGTGGCCTCCGCCCCGGGCGCAGCCTGCAGGCTGTCATCCCCGGTGGATCCAGCGCCAAAGTCTGGCGGGCCGGTGAACGTTTTCAGGGCAAGCTGCGGGACGGCACTCCCTTCGACTGGGGCATCGAAGACATTCCCCTTGATTTTGACAGTCCCATGGCGGCCGGTTCCATGAGCGGGTCTGGCGCCGTAATGGTGATCGATGACAGCGCTGACATCGTGGAAGTACTGGCCAATATCAACGCGTTTTACGCCCACGAAAGCTGCGGGCAGTGCACTCCTTGCCGCGAAGGCAGCCTCTGGATGAAAAAGATCACCACCCGGATGGTCAATGGCGGGGCACGCGCCGAGGACGGTGAGCTGCTGGCCTCCATCGGGGATCAAATCGCAGGGCGGACGATCTGCGCCCACGGTGAGGCCTGCGCTTGGCCGACCCAGAGTTTTGTCGCCAAGTTCGGGGACAAATTCCAAGCCAAGTCCAAGGATAATGCCGCTGGAACCCATCGCAGCGAATACCGCCTCGTATAGCATTTAAATCATGAGCGAGTCCTCCGATCAACTCATCACCATCAACCTCGACGGCAAAGACGTTCAGGTCCCTTCCGGGCTCAACCTGATTGAGGCCGCCGAGCAGCATAAGGTAGAGATCCCCCACTACTGCTACCATCCCAAGCTGAGTGTGCCGGGTAACTGCCGGATGTGCCTGGTTGAAATGGGAACACCGGGCATCGACCGGGCGACGGGAGAACCGATGCTCAATGAAGACGGTTCTCCCAAGATCATGTGGGTCCCCAAGCCGGTTATCGGCTGTGCCACCAAGGTTTCACCTGGGATGCACGTCCGCACCCAGTCTCCCACGGTTAAGGAAGCCCGCGAAGGGGTGATGGAATTTCTGCTCGTCAACCACCCCCTTGATTGCCCCATCTGCGACCAAGCTGGAGAGTGCCGCCTGCAGGAGTTTGCCACCGACTACGGACGGGGTTTCTCCCGCTTCATCGAACAGAAAAACGTCAAGCCCAAGCGCACCCGGATCGGACCGCGGGTCGTCCTCGACGACGAGCGCTGCATCCTCTGCTCCCGCTGTATCCGCTTCTGTGACGAAATCATCGGTGAGCATATCCTCGGCTTTACTGACCGCGGCAGCTATTCGACCCTGACCATCTTCCCCGGCAAGGAACTCGAGAGCAATTATTCGCTCAACACGGTCGACATCTGCCCGGTGGGAGCCCTCACCAGCACGGATTTCCGCTTTAAAATGCGGGTCTGGTTCCTCAAGGAGACTCCCTCCATCGACACCGAGTCGAGCGTCGGCTGCAACACCCTCGTGGGCAGTCGCGAAGGCAAAATCTACCGCATCACCCCCCGCCGCAACGATGCGGTCAACGATACCTGGATGCCGGATAGCGGGCGCGTACTCTATAAGCAGGTCGATTCTGACGACCGCATGACGCAATATGCCATCGACGGAAAACCCTGCTCGCCGGATGAAGCCTTTGCCCTCAGTGCGACCCTCCTGCGCAATGCCCCCATCGCGGTGGTCGGCAGTGGCCGCCTGAGTGTGGAGGAGCAGTTCATTCTCAAGTCCCTCCGCGACCGCCTGCCCGAAGGCACCCTCACTTTCCTCGTCGGACGCACCGGTGAAGAGGACGGCATGCTGATCAGCGCCGACCGCAATCCCAATGTGCGCGGAGCCCTCCTGACTGGTTTGACGGACTCCATTCCGGCCAACGATCTCAAGGAACTGGGTGCCCTCATCGATGCCGGAAAAGTCAGCACCATCCTCACGGTGGGGGAACCGCTCTGTGTTGCCGGGATCACCAAGGAGCAGATGAAGAAGGTCGATGTCGTTTTCTTGGGAACCCACCACTGCGATACCAGCCAGTTTGCCAAGGTGGAAATCCCACTGCTGACTGTCTTCGAAAAGTCGGGCACTTTCGTCAACCAGCAGTTCCGGGTGCAGAAATTCCAGCAGGCCATCCCCGGTCCCAAGGGTGTGCTTTTCGGGCTGAGCAATCTGACCCGCCTCTATCAGGCCGTGACCGGAGAGAAAACCTTTGCACCCAGCCCGGCGGCGATTTGGAAGAAAATGGGCGAAGACATCGCGGAATTTTCCGGATTCACTTTTGAAAGCATCCCTTCCACCGGACAGGTGGTTTCCGACCAGCGTTTTTCCCAGCTTCCTTTTGTGGAAGGAACTTCGCTTCATTTTGAACCCCGGAAGGAGGCTTCACCGGCCTGACGCGATGCCCGCCTTTTGGTAGTAGAGCGTAAACCATTTGCTGACAACATGATCTGGCAAGACATATTCATCGGACTGCTCAAGGCGTCTATCATGATCGGGGCGGTCATGTCCTGCGCCGGCTACGCCGTGCTCGTCGAGCGCAAGGTGGCTGCCTGGATTCAGGGGCGTCCCGGTCCCAACCGCACGAGCCTTCCTCTGATTGGGGCACTCCCCATCATCGGCCCCTTCCTCACACGTCTGGGAGTCTTTCAACCGGCGGCCGACGGCCTGAAGTTTCTCTTCAAAGAAGAGCCCTTCCCCGGACACGTGAACAAATTTTACTACGTGCTGGCCCCGCTGGTCGCCTTCATCCCTGCGATGTTGACCATGACCGTGCTGCCGGTGGGGCAGTGGACGGTGGATGGTGTCACCCAACCCATCGTTCTGGCCAATCTCGATATCGGTATCCTCTTCATTCTGGCCGTTTCCTCTCTGGGGGTCTACGGCATCATCCTCGCAGGATGGGCGGCCAACTCCAAATATCCTTTCCTCGGCGGCATCCGGGCCAGCGCCCAGATGATCAGCTATGAGCTGTCCCTCGCCATGTCGCTGCTGCCGGTATTCATGTGGTACGGGGGCAGCCTCAACATCGCCTCCATTGTCGAGGCACAGTCCGGGGTCTTCCCTGTCTGGACCATACTTATCCAGCCGCTCTCCGCCCTGATCTTCCTCGTTGCCCTCTTTGCCGAGACCAACCGTCTGCCCTTTGATATGCCCGAGTCGGAAACTGACCTTGTGGCGGGGTATAATACCGAATACGGTGCCTTCAAGTTCGGCCTCTTCTTTGTTGGAGAATACACCCACATCATCATCGGGTCGGGTGTCTTCGTCGCGCTCTTCCTCGGAGGCTGGCACATTCCCTTTGTGGAGCTGTCTTCCATGCCAGTCGGCATCCCCGGTGCCTTGCTCTCTATCGGAGCCTTTGCACTGAAGACTTTTGCCGTCGTCTTTTTCTTTATCTGGATTCGCTGGACCCTGCCGCGTTTCCGCTACGATCAGGTGATGAACCTTGGATGGAAAATCCTCCTTCCTCTTTCCGTCGCCAACCTCATCTTCTACGCGATCCTCATCGCGGTAATTGAACAATTTTAGGAGGGATTCTCATGGCTACAAAAATCGTCGAACGTAAGCCCCTCAGTCTGGCGGAAAAAACCTATCTTCCGCAGATCGTGAACGGTCTCAAGATCACGATGCAGAACATGTTCAAACCCACTGTGACCCTCGAGTATCCGGAAGAACGTCCGGATATTCCTCCCGGTTACCGTGGGGTTCCGACTCTGGTCAAAGATCCCAACGGGCGCACCAAGTGCGTCTCCTGTCAGCTCTGTGAGTTTGTTTGCCCACCCAAGGCCATTCGAATCACCCCGGGTGAAATCTCCGGCAGCTCTGAATATGCCCATGTCGAAAAGGCACCGCAGGAATTTGATATCAATATGCTGCGCTGCATTTACTGCGGCTTCTGCCAGGAGGTATGCCCTGAGGAGGCAATTTTTCTCAAGGATATGTTTTCCCTCTCCGGTTACACCCGGGAGGAAATGGTCTTTAAAAAGGAAAAGCTCCTCGAACTGGGCGGAACGCTTCCCGACAGGCATTACAAATGGGACAAGAAAAAAGCCGCTGAAGCGTCGGCTGGCGCCCATCACTGATCTCTCAATATCCAACGCAACTTTCCATGGACTGGCTCTTCTTCATTCTCGCGGCAATCACGCTGATCCCGGCGTTGTTTGTGGCGGTCGCCCGTAATCCGGTCAATGCGGTGATGAACATGATTATCTCCCTCGTCGGTATGGCCGGGCTGATGGTCTTGCTCGAAACCTACTTCCTCGCGGTCTTGCAGATTATCGTCTACGCCGGGGCCATCATCGTGCTCTTTCTTTTCATCATCATGCTGATCGATGCGGAAAGGGCACCGCCCGCCAGCCTTCTGCGCACCCTTGCTGCCGGAGTTGGACTCTTACTCCTTCTGGTCGGTGCCTGGGCACTGAGTTTCTCCGGCCAGGTCGGCCCTTTTCCCGCGATTTCCACTCCGGCCCCGATGGCTGCCTCCAAGGTCTTCGGAGTCGAGCTGTTCACCCGCTTTATGCTGCCGTTTCAGGTTGCCGGATTCATGCTGTTGATCGCCATGATCGGAGTTATTGTGGTGAGCAAGAAGCACCTTGAAACCGATTCGAAGGAAGGAGGTCAGGCGTGAGCATCGAACTGTCCCACTACCTTTTTGTGGCCAGCGCGCTGTTTGCCATCGGCTTCTTCGGCGTGCTCCTGCGGCGCAACACCCTCGTCATTTTCATGAGTCTGGAACTCATGCTCAGTGCCTCTATCCTGGCACTGGTGGCTTTTTCCCGTTTCCATTCCACCCCGGAAGCCGCCCTCTACAGCGGCAATGTCTTTGTCCTATTCATAATTGCCATTGCCGCCTGTGAGGTGGCGGTTGGCCTCGCCATCATCGTGGCCCTCTGGCGTCGCCGCCAGACCGTCGATGTGGCTGAACTCGCGGAGATGAAAAACTAATGGTCCCGCAACTGCTCACTACCATTCTACTCAGCCCGCTGGCTGCGGCCGGTATGATCTGGCTTTTCGGGCGGAGCCACCACAACCTTGCCGCCGGTCTCTCCGTCCTCGCGGCCGGTGTGGCCATGGCCTCAGCCCTCTACCTCCTGCTGATTGCCTGGGATGGCAACCCGTTCCTGTCCGCAGGGATTGAGTGGCTGACGCTGGGAGAATTCACCATTTCCTTTGGCTATCTGCTCAACCCGGTGTCCGCCGCCATGTTGCTGGTGGTGACCTTTGTCGGGTTCTGGATCCATGTCTTCAGCCTTGGCTACATGCAGGGGGATCCGGGCAAGGGTCGCTTCTTCGGCGGGCTCTCCATCTTCATGTTCTCGATGCTTGGCATCGTCCTCGCCGACAACCTCTGGATGGTCTTCATCTTTTGGGAACTGGTCGGCTTCAGCTCCTACATGCTGATCGGTCACTATCTCAACGACGAGGCCGGGGCCGCCTCCCGGAAGGCTTTCATCGCCAATCGGGTGGGGGACTTCGGGTTCCTCCTCGGTATCATCCTGGTTCAGTGGCAGTTCGGGACCACCAGTTTTGCTGCGCTTGAAGCCGCCGGAACCAGCCTTTCCACTGTGGCCGGACTTCTCCTTTTCTGCGGAGTTCTCGGGAAATCGGCACAGATGCCTCTTCACGTCTGGCTGCCGGACGCAATGGCGGGCCCCACCCCGATCTCCGCCCTCATCCACGCGGCCACCATGGTGGCAGCCGGGGTCTTCCTCCTCGCCCGGCTCTTCTTCGTCTTTTCGCCCGATGCCCTTTCCCTCATTCTCTGGGTGGGCACAGTGACCGCACTGAGCGCCGCCATCTGGGCTTTTGCCCAGCGCGACATTAAGAAGATCCTCGCCTATTCAACGCTTTCTCAGCTGGGCTTCATGGTCGCCGCCTTCGGGCTCGGAACCCTCTATGGGCGTGAACACGCCGCAGAGGGGATGGCCCTCTATTACGGAGTCGGAGCGGCCATGTTCCACCTCACGACCCACGCCTTTTTCAAGGCACTGCTCTTCCTCGGCTCCGGCTCGGTCATCCATGCCTGCCACCATGAGCAGGATATCTTCAAAATGGGCGGGCTGCTCAAGAAAATGCCCATTACCGGCACGACCTTTCTCATTGGGGTGATCGCCATCGCCGGGGTGCCTTTTATCTCCGCCGGCTTTTTCAGCAAGGACGCCATCCTCTACATCGCCATGCAGCAAAACCAGGCGGTCTTTGGCATCCTTACCTTCACCGCCCTGCTCACCGCTGCCTACATGGGGCGCCTCTTCTTTATCGCCTTTCTCGGTACACCCAACAGCGAGCATGCCGACCATGCGCATGAATCTTCCTGGACGATGTGGCTGCCATTGGTGGTCCTGGCCATTTTCTCTGTTGGAGGCGGTTACATGGTGCTCTATCCCGAGACCGTTCACCTCGCACTGGACGGCTATGTGCCGCATCCGGTGGGGAACGAACACTGGCTGTTTGTGGGTCTCTCCCTTGCCTTGGCCGCGCTCGGTCTGCTCGGGGCCCGTCTGTTCTATGGGGTTGGCTCTGCTGAGGATCGTCTCGAAGCCAAAGTGCGTCCACTGTGGGCGTTCTCCCGCTCCCGCTTTTACTTCGATGAAATTTACAGCTGGTATATCGAGAAAGTCCAACAGCGCTTTGCCAACATGCTGGATTTCATCGACGCCATCCTGATCGGCGGACTGGCCGTGCGTGGCCCCGCTGGGATCATGGGCCTCTTTGGCCTGCTCGGGCGCAGTGCCCATACCGGCAATATCGGCGCCTACGTCTGGTGGTTCTTCATCGGACTTCTCTTCATTCTGGGCTTTTCCACCGGGCTTTTTGCCCAGCTATTTTAGTCAGCCATGACCGCACTTTTCTCCCTCGCATTCTTCGATGCCACTGCTGAGTTTCTCCGTTCAGTAGATGCCGCGGCCCTGGGACGGATCAATACCACCGTCCTGCTGCTTTCGATCCTGACCCCGCTCTGTGTGGCCATTGCCCTGGCGACTACCGGCAAGGTTACCAACGCAGCTATTCGTGGAGCCGGCCTCTTTGGTTTTTTGGTTCCTTTTCTCGGGGCAACCTGGCTGTTCGTCTCCTACCAGACGATTGTTCAGGATGGAGGCTACGCCTTTCTGTTTATCGCGCCAACCGGACTGGAATTTATCGGCATCCACCTGTTTCTCGGCCTCAACGGTATTTCCATGCCGCTCTTCTGGATGGCCTCCATCGTCGGTCTGGCTGCCGGATGGTACGGACTGCGGGAAGACAAGGATCGCTTGCGGATTTTTGCCATCCTGCTGCTGACTATGCAAACAGGCCTGATGGGTCTCTTTGCCTCGATCGATATCTTCTTCTTTTACTTCTTCCACGAATTCGCCCTTATCCCGACTTTCATCATGATCGCGATGTGGGGTGGACGTGGCCGCAAGGTGGTGGCGCTGGAACTGACCATCTACCTGACCGTCGGCGCCATGCTGACTCTGGCCGGACTGATTGCCCTATTCATCTTCAGCGGAGCGTCCTCCTTCGACATGATCACCTTGCGTCAGTCCATTGCTGACATTCCGGCGGAGAAAACCGTTTTTGCCCTGCTCTTGGTCGGATTCGGTATCCTTGTTTCGCTCTTTCCCTTCCACACCTGGGCTCCGCGTGGTTATGCCACGGCTCCGGCCTCCGTCGCCATGCTGCATGCGGGGGTACTGAAAAAATTCGGCCTGTATGGCTTGATCCAGATCGCCCTCCCACTGCTTCCCGAAGGCCGTGAATTCTGGGCTCCAACCCTGATGTGGCTGGCCATCGGCAATGTGCTCATCATAGGCTTTGTCACGCTGGCCCAGCGTGACCTCAAATACATGCTGGGGAATGCCTCTGTCATGCACATGGGCTACGCCTTCCTCGGCCTGTTTGCCTATTCAACCGTCGGGGTGGGGGGAGCCGTCCTCATGCTCTTTGCCCACGGCCTGTCCATCGCCCTCTTGTTCCTGCTCGCCGACGTGATCGAGCATCGGGCCGGAACCACCGAGTTCAGCGAACTGGGTGGGCTCTCCAAGAGTGCTCCGGTGCTGATGGCATTTTTCGTTGCCGGGACCATGGCCAGCATCGGCCTGCCGGGTTTTGCCAACTTCTGGGGAGAAATGGCCATCTTCGTGGCATTGTTCAAATCGTCCACTCCCTGGGTGGTGGTCCCGGCGGTGGCTGGGATCGTGATCAGCGCCATCTATGGTCTTCGGGCCGTTTCCCGGATTTTCTTCGGTGCATCCAAGCGCACTTACGACGGGGGTGATCTTACCACCCAGGAAAAATTCCCCGCCTTTCTCCTTTTGATCGCCCTATTGGTGGTCGGCTTCTGGCCCCGCCTTTTCTCCGACAATCTGGATGCCTCCATTCAGGCCAACGGAGTACCATCTTCCACCGCTACCGTCGTCGAGACGGCTTTATCCGAGTAATCCATTTTTGCGATGAACGATCTATCGAGTCTTCGTGTGCTGACCGACACCCATTCCTGGGTGGCCATTCTTCCTGAAATCATCCTCGGAGTCAGTGCCCTGTTGCTGCTGGTGCTGGAAGTGGGCCTGCCCAAACTGCGCAAATCGATTCCTGCCATCGCCATTGCCCTTCAAGGCATCGTCCTCGCCTATGTCCTGTGGCTGATTATCGGGGTGAGCCGGGCGGGGCCCGAAAGCTACTTCGCCGGAATGATTCTGCAGACGGGCACCACTGACCTGATGCGGGCCTTTTTCATCGGCTCCGGAGTGGTGGTTTCCCACCTCGGCATGGTCTACCTGAAGCGCCACCCCCTCGCCCGGGTGGAATTCTTCCACCTCGTCATGGTGGTGGTCGCAGCCATGATGCTGCTCGTCCAGAGCAGTCATTTTGCCATGCTCTTTGTCGCCCTCGAGACAGTCACGATCGGCTTCTATATCCTCGTCGCTTACGGCCGCACCAATTCGCTCTCCCTCGAAGCCGGGCTCAAATATCTCATCGCGGGTGCGCTCAGTTCCGGCATCATGCTCTTTGGCATCGTCCTCCTTTTCGGTGTCGGCAGCAACCCTCTCCTGCCGGGTAGCAGCATCGATCCGCTCCAGTTCGGCAATCTGGCCACCTTTCTCGCTGCCAGCGGTGAAGCCGGACCCAATGCCCACAACCTGATGGCCCTGATCGGCGCTGGCCTCGTGCTTTCGGGTATCGCTTTCAAAATCGGTCTCGTTCCTTTCCAGATCTGGATCCCCGATGTCTACCAGGGCGCGCCGACTCCGATCACCGCCTTTCTCGCCGTTGCTTCCAAGGCGGCCGGGGTGATGCTGCTCATCCTCCTCCTGAGCGGTCCCTTTGCGGCGCTCTCCCACCTGACCACTCCGCTGCTCACCGTGCTGACCGCACTGACCTTACTTTTCGGGAATCTCGCCGCCCTGCCGCAGCGCAACGTCAAGCGCCTGATGGGACTCTCCGGCGTGGCCCATGCCGGCATCCTGCTCCTCGGTGTCATCGCCTCCAGCCAAGTGCCCTGGGCCGCCACCGCCGTCCTCTTCTATCTCTTTGTCTATGCCCTCGCTTCCTTCGGGGTGTTTGAGGTCATGGCCCATGTCGGCGCGGACAATGATGCCGATCAGGAAATGGAGTATTACAGCGAGCTGATGCAGAAACAACCGGGGCTCGGTGCTGGCCTCGCCATTGGCTTGGGCTCACTCGCCGGCATCCCCCCGCTCGCCGGGTTCATTGCCAAGTTGCTGATCTTTTACGCGGCCTTTCAGGCCGGTCTCTATGTCCTCCTCGGGCTGGCCATTTTTGGCGTCATCCTGTCCATTTACTACTACTTCGGCTGGATGCGGGCCTCGGTGATGAAAGGCCTCTTCCTCGATCAGGAATGTCCGGAAGTCAGAATCCCCGGCAGCGGTGCCAAAGTCATTCTCTACACTGTCAGCGCACTGACCGTCGTTCTTGGGCTCTATCAGGGAATGATCAACTTGGGCTGATCTCAGTCGATCGAGATCCACTCTTCCGTGTCAAGAATCCAAAAGACCCGTGGATTGGAAGTGCCCGGATGGTAGGCGAGCCAGCCATAGCCTGAAAAATCATAGAGCCAGCCGTATTTTTCAGATAAGGCGAACGTCCATCCCAAGGAAAGGTCCCACACCCACCATCCATGTGATATGGCCTTCTCTTCATCAAACCACCACCAGCCGTGGTCTTCGTGCCAGAGCCAGGGATAGAAGGTGTCATTGACCCAACCAATATGGAAATGCCTCAACCACCCGTCGGCATGACGATGTGTCCCGAGAAAGCGCGACGGCCGTTCCACCCGCTCAAGTTCGACTGGAAAGCGGATTCCGCGCAGAGTTAAGGGAATGCCGATTTCCATCCAGAGTTCATTTTCAAAATGGGCTTCTTGGATATAAGCGCTCCGGACCCATGCGCCTGATTCGTCCTGATATGCGAAGTTGGCCCGAACGACCCGAATTTCAGAGTCCTCCCGCCCATCCAGACGAAATACGGCAGCACCAATCCCGATATTTTCCTCTCCGACGGCGGCAATCTGCGGACCTTCCCCCACAATGTGCACCAGCTCGATCCGCGCTTCCAAGTCTTCGGCCGTCAGCTCTATCGCTTGGCCATTCTCGATCGAGAAGACGCGGAAATAAGGGATTCCGCAGCAAACATCATCGCGGTTATCAAACACGTACCAGCGGGGGCCAGGATATCTGGTTATCTGATACCCGCCTTCATCCCCGCCACTGGCCATTACATAGTCGACGCCTTCCCAGTTCTCCCGGACCCATTCGGCTAACCGTTCCCCGTGCAACGGAGTCGGCAGCCTGAAACTCCAGTGCACATAAGGAGCTTCTCCAATCCGATAAGTGCTCCCTTCTCCATACTGCGCCTGCAGGTCTAGCCAAGGTTGATAGGTTCCTGCTTGAAGGGCTCTATCCACCTGAAAGCTTGGATTGGTCAAAGAAAAATGCCCTGGTACCCAGTACGTCCAGACAGAGGTCTGAGAGATGGCCGGATCCTTGCCATAGATCAACATCAGGTCATCGAATATCGCGGCCACTTTCTCCGGATTCGCCTCCAGTTCGCCGTCTTCCAGCAGCGTCAAATGCACCGCCCGATTCATCGCCGCTTCTTCCAGATCCCATCCTCCATACCTCCAGGAGGGAGTGTACCACATTTCAGCATCTTCGGGATCGTAAAACTCCCGCTCAAATCGTTCCCCCTCCGGGAAATCGGTCTGCGCCTCCAGTGGAGATAGCATGATGCAAAGCGCAGAGATGAGAGTGCCTATGCTTGGATTCCGATAGAAAGAAGTGACAAACATGGTCGTCGCCTAACCTGAAACCGGAGCTAAGGTCAATTGATTAGTTTATGTCGCGGCTTGTGCGGTGGGAGCGGCCTTAGCAATTGGCGTCCAGAAGTGCCTGCAGGAATTCGCGCAGGCAAGGCACATCATCCGTCGCCGGATCTGCCAGCATTTCGGCCAAAACCGAGCAGAAACGGGCATGCCCCTCAGGACCAGCCAGATAGACCGGGAAGGATTCCGGGTTATTCCAGCCGTCGGCAACGAAGTGATTGAATCCTTCGAGAATCCACCGCTTTTGCTGACAACGTCGTACTTCTTCGCGCTTTTCGGCAAAGATCGGGCTGATCGCATCAAGAAACGCCCGACGCAGGCGATTGATCTCCCGCTCAAGTTCTCGGATTTGCTCGCGGATGTCTTCCCAGCCTTCCTGCGTCTCGCGCACGAAGTCCCGATAACCGTCGAGTTCCGCCTTGTCCGCATCTGTCAAAGCACTGCGCCCATTGAGCATGGCATCAATGATCCGGTCCATATCGCCTTCCGGCCGCTGGTCACCCTGGAAGAATTCGCGGAGGGCTCTGATATGAATGTCTTTCAGGCAGTCCCCATATTGTTGAAAGGCCATTTCCAAAAGAACATCTCCGTCGGCTGCCTCCTTGGCGGCTTCGGCCATCGCTTCATCGTAGCTTTTGCCATGCATCAAGCCATGGGCAAGGGTGCGTTGATAAGTCAGCTGGGCATCTGTCCCGACAAGAACCGGATCGGTCGGTAGAGCGGTTTGAATCAGAATCTGGCAATGACCCGTGACCCGTGACCATTCACCGCCCACTTCGAGCATATTGCTCCAGGCCGACTCTCGCCAGCCAGCCGCCAGCAGGATATGCAGGGGCATGGTATCACGCATTTCCCGGATGTCGCGGAACTCTTCCCGCATCTGCTCGTAGAGAGCTTTAATCTGGGCCTGCAAGGCCTCAATCTGCGCCTTGTAATCCTCGTAGATTGCTTGAATCTCCGGACAGTTAAAACCGATTTCCACCCAAGATGGCGGCCAGTTGCGGCGGAAATTATGGTTCCGCATGTTGATGTCTTCGTTGAAAATCGCGGCCTTTTCTTCGAGCCGGGCAATCACTTCCTCAAGCAGGGCTTCCGCCATTCCCCGGATTTCAGGATCATTCGTTGGACAGGGTCCGGTTCCTGAACCATCAGCCGGTGGAATCACATCGCCTCCTTCGGCCGGGCCATCACCTTCGGGTGGTTCCTCCCGGTCCGGATAGGGCCATGGTGGAGAGGCATCACCGCCCGGACCGACTCCCGGAGGCGGAGGAGGACCATCACCACCTCCGGCACCGTCTCCGCCGCCACCACCGTTGCCACCGCCGTTACCGCCACCGCCATTTCCTGGTCCCGGTCCAGGGCCAGGGATAATCGGCCACTCCACGATCGGGGGAATCTTGAAGGCGGGTGGTATCCAAACCATGCGGCAGGGAATATCCTCCGGGTCAAAAGGAGGCGATTCCAAGGTGGACCCTCGACCTGTGCCGCAGGTCAAGTCAACCCGCTTGATGGAAAAATAAGCCGGGGCCGAAGGGTCGCAGGCCACACTGCCGGACGGCGCACAATAGGCGTCCACATTGACCGCATTGTAACGGTGGCGTTTGGTATTTCCCCGCAGACACAGTTCCCAGACTTCCTGCATCACCCCAGCGGAACCAGGTGAGTTCGTCGTGTTCAGAATGAGTTCCAGCTCGGCGATCGCCGGATCGCGCAAGGTGCCCAAGCCTTCGTGCTCACGTGCGTGCGCCTGAATTTCGAAGGCTTCCCGCCCATCCAGATTGATGATCGCAGCAAAATGCACCTCAAAATGAGGGGTGCCGCAGTCCGTGACCACCTGATCAATGAAATCACGAATCAGAAATACCCGGTCTCCATTGGTAATCGCCTGATGAAGATGCGACGAAACGCTGCTGGCTTGTGGCGCCGGACCATAGGACAATAAAGCGTTGATCAACGTGTTGTAGAAAGTTTCATCAGCCGCCCGTACCGCTGTCAGATTGATGATGTTGGGCCAGTGGTGAAAGGGCATGAGGTACTGGTGAGTCAGCCCGCCAAGGGGAGCAGTGATACTGCCCGCCGTGTTTACCCGGGCTTCCACTTCGGAGAAATCAAGATTGGCGGAAGTATCCACATCCCATCCATAGCCGAGGAAAAATACATCCACCCGCCCGGTCTGATCGTGACGGTACTCCGCATCACAGGTGCTGGTAGGATGCTGGAGAGCCGTGATACTGACAGGTAGGGGGGCGGGGGCGGCAGCGATCATGGCAGGATTGGCCAGCCACGCAAACTGGGTGGTGCCAGGTGCCACCGGGAAACGGAATTGGGCAGGTGTGGTGGTTCCGCTCGGCAAGGAAATTGGGATCCAGCCAACCATAAAGTCCGGCGAGTGCCAGAGTTCATAATCATCGCTTACCGTCCCGGTGATTTCCACCACCATCGATTGCTGCCCGGGAATCACGACGGAATGGATCTCAGGGGCGGACTTCACTATGGTCGTCGCGAACAGGGTCAGGGTGGATACGAATCCAGTCAACCAGTAGGGCCTCAATTTGACTGGCCAAAAAATTGAATGCAAGGGTCGGTGCGGTGCGGACATGGTGCAGAGCGGTTGAAGGTAGAGGACGCCTCCTGCACTGAACGCAAGGCTCAGATGCGAGAAGCCTTACGAGCTTGTCCGATGCCCGGCGAAGGAGCGAACCAAAAGAGTGTTAAAAATAAGTAAAATTAATCAGGTATATTAGACACTTGAATGGAATTATCCGTTGGTACGGTAGCGCCGGATTTCAAAGGCGGATTCCTGCCGGATGACTTCAGGTGCTCCAAACAGGTGCTCAAATGGGGGGAAGCAAGCATCGCCTTCGAAGTTGCCATACACGACCGTGAGCATGAGTTCGTGGACCTTGGGCAAGGCCTGACGATAGATCTCGGAGCCTCCGAATATCCAGACCTCTCCTGCGGTCGGATGCCTTTCCAATGCCTCCAGTGAAGGGAGCACGGTGCAGCCCGGGATGATCTGAACCGATCGGGTAATCACAATGTTCTCCCGCCCCGGGAGGGGCCGCCCGATCGACTCATAGGTTTTCCGGCCCATCGCAATACTCTGGCTCTGCGTACACTGCTTCACCCACTTGAAATCCTCGGGCAGATTCCACGGTATCCGCCCATGGTCACCAATCACACGATTCTCCGCCATCGCCGCGATGGCCTTCCAGGGTTTGTCAACTTGCTGAGTCATGATCGGAAAATGAGCCTCCCCTCCCAGTGAATCCAGCTGGAAATCCGCAGACGGGCACTTTCGGTCTCAAATGGGCACAACCATTATCATCCAGACTAGTAGTGACGGCACGGCACTGCGAGAATGGCCGTATTCCGCTTGGGAGGTTCCGCCTAAGAATACTTCTTTTGCCACACCTGCCAGAATTCCATTTCCGCCAGAAGCGCCAACGGGTCGCGGCTGCGACGGGATTCCTGGCAGTCGAACCAGGGCTCCAGTAATTGCTTTTCTTCGCCCGGAGCCAGCGGATGCGGTGGCCCGTCCGGTTCGGATCCATATAGAAAATACCCAAACAACAAACCCCCGGGCTTGAGCAGCTGATGAACCCTTCGGGCGTAAGCAGGTCGTTCTGAAGGATTGATCGCACAGAGAAAGGTGCGCTCGTAAATGGCATCAAATGACTTCTCTTCAAATGGATAATGAAAAAAGTCCCCTACCAGCAGGCTGGCCCCCGCAGCCTCACATTTTGGACGGGCGCGGGCCACTGCGGTTCGGCTTAAATCCATCCCGATCGGGCAATTGCCCGCTTGGGCAAATGCAATGACTTCATAGGCTGAACCACACCCAGGGACAAGAACGTGACCAAATGGTTTGGTCTGCCTTTGGAGAAAATTTGAAAAATCGCTCGGCACACCTCCGAAGTCCCATGGAGTATGCCCGCTTCGATAGCGTTCTTCCCAATCAACCATGGATGACCATATTCTGCTTTTCAACCCCTGCAACAGTAGTCGCGCCTATTAACTCTCCAGTCAGGTCATGAATCGGTCTCGTTGCGTATGACACGGGTCACCTGCTCTCAGCTCCATGAAAGCTCTCCATCGCGAACTCCGCCTCCTCCAACAGTTCGCGCAGCAATGCCAGTCGGTGCAGGCCCATCTCAGCTGCCAAATGTGCTTCCATCCTTGCGGATGCCGCCAGTAAGGCCTGAACCGCGTCCTCTCCGCGTTTCGTCAGATAGATCCGCTTGGCTCGTCTGTCCGATGTTTCCGGCTCCAGCCGGACATGGCCGTGCTGCATCAAATAGTCTACCAGATAGGCCATGCTTTGTTTCGTCATGCCTGCCCGTTCCGCCAATACGGTAACCCGGACCCCTTCCGCTCCAAGATGGCGATAAACCGCTCCATGAGCGGGTCGAATCTCCGGGAATCCTGCTTCCGCCAGCTCCCCATAGGTGTATGTGGCGAGTTTGCGGTAAGGGCCACGCAGTAGTGAACCAAGAGAGGGAGATCGGGATGACATGATGCGAATACCTTGACATTAGACAGGTAAACTGTCAATAATAGTCAAAATATCTGACAATTTATGGATGCTGACACTTTCTCTCATACGATTATCCCTGCTATTGACCGTGAAGCACTGGATGTTTTTGGGGTTCGGGTGACCGTGTTGGTCGACGGATCGTCGAGCGCAGGTACGTTTTCTCTCGCCCGGCTGGATTGTCCGCCCGGAGCAGGAGCACCACTTCACTACCATGCGGAGCGAGAGCGGTTTTACCTGTTCGCGGGGCAGCTCTGTGTCACATGTGAGGGGAGGGAATGCCTACTGGGGGCGGGAGACTCACTGGAGGTGGAACCTCATGCCAAACATGCGTTCCGAAATCCTTCCCGCGACCAGATGGCGATTGCTTTGACCTTGGGTACTCCGGCCGGACACGACCGATTTTTCCATGCCGCAAACGCATTGCTCCGATCGGGAGAATTCACTCCTGAGCGGGCCATCCTCATGTGTGCCGAACATGGGATTAACCTGGTGGGCTAACTTGCTGATTACGATAATCAGCCAGACTGGTAGCGACAGCGGATGAAAGCAAAAAAAGGCCGGAAGCGGGGGATGCTTCCGGCCTTGGAAAAATAGATAGGGAAAGAATCAGAGAGGGATTTGCATGGAGAGCGTGCCCATGTGGGTCTTCACGCTGCCCTCAGTGATGGAATAGCCCAGTCCGATTCCATACCCACGCTCAAACCACTTCTGGATTTGGGCACCGAAGGTGAATGCGGATTCACGGGACTTGTCGTGGCGATCCCAACCGGCGGTGTAAACCATGGTAAGGGAATCTGAGAAGGGAACTTGTACCCCGGCCTCGAAGCCATAAATCCAGGAATCGTCATTCCCCGGGAGATTGACGCCGCCCACTCGGGTGCGGGTCCATCCGTAACCGGTGCTAGCACCCAGAAATGGCTGGACTGCTTCAAGTGGAAGCCAAAAGCGCAAGCCACCGGAGAGGTCGTGCCCACGGGCGGTGATGCTGTTGCCGGAGACGTTGGCGTATCCGTAGCTGAGGATGGCGTCAACATGGTAGAAGCCTTCGGTCACGGCAGCAAAATTAGCCGTGGCACCACCATGGTAACCACTCATGCTGCTGGGCAAACCAGTGTCGCTCAGGCGGATGTGGCTAGCCTCGAGTTGAAGGTAAGTCGCGCCCAAAAGGTTGGACGGAGTTTCCGCTGCAGATGCTACGGTGGCAGACGCCAGCGCGAGAAAAGCGAACAGTTTCAGTTTCATTCGATTTTGGTCGGTAGGGTTTGGTTTGTAGATCCTGATTATTAGGACAATTCACCACACTGTAACAATTCACGATTTCGTCAAGATAAACGCTCACTATAGGTAAAGTGTTAATAGAACCACTGCTTATAGGGCATCGTATTCGATCTTCGACAATTCAGCCCAGAAGCTGCCGACCGCAACTTCACTTTCCATTCTTAAGGGGACATGGGGAGGCTCGGTGGAAAACCAGAAGCGGACGCCTGAGTTGGAACTGCGGGAGAAAACACCTCCCAGGTCCTTGATATCGGGTTCGAGCACAATGGCTTCCCGGCGGCCGATAGAGAAGCGCCGTTGGACGGTGTCCTTGACGTCAATATAGGTCAGGAAGAGTTCTCTGCCATTTGTGGTGGGGACAACGATATGGTTTCCCGGGATGAGATCGAAGGTTCCGACAAAGAAAGTGATCCCCATTGGATCCCAGGTTCCGGGAACCACCGGGATCGGGTCACGATGCTCCCCGGTGAGAAGGTTGCTGTATTGAACAGTGTTGTCTACCGGGTCAACGACCATCACCACTCGCCTTTCCCGGCGGCCTTCGTTTTGGTCATTGGTGTAATGAAGGGTGCGGGTCATTTGCTTATCGACCCAGGTAGTTGTGGTATTGCGGACTTTATAAAAACTGTCGGCGAATGAATTGGTCCGGGCGACGAGGGTGAATTTATACACTTCCTCTCCCTCCAGATCATCCGTTTCCACCAATAGTTCTGCGGAGCCGACAGTGATCCATCCCCATCCGATGCGGTAGGTCAGCCGCATTCCGGGGGTGAAGGCGATGCTTCGATCCGGAGAAGGAACCGTTATGGAAGCCAGCATCTCCGGGGTAAGGTTGTCGGCGGTGAAGGGGTCTTCAAACTCGTCACCTTGCAGTGGAAGCACTGCGAGGGTGACCAGAAAAATCCCTACTAAATGCGGCAATCCGCGCCACCCTGCAAACCGGATAGCGGACCGCAAAGAATCTGTATATATCGCGTTCAATGCCTTGTTTGGAGTCAGGAAATTTTCACCGCGTTCAATTTCCAGATGTCCGAGGCATATTCCGAAATGGTCCGGTCCGAGGAGAATTTTCCGACCCGTGCGGTGTTGAGAATTGCCATTCTCGCCCAGCGTGCCGAGTCCCGATAGGCTTCATCGATTTGAGCCTGCGTTTCGACATAACTTTGGAAGTCCGCCAAAACGAAGTAGGGATCGCCTCCTTCGAGCAGGGAATCCTTCACCGGGCGCAAGGCATCAGGTTCCTGCAGGGTAAAGTAGGAAGACCCGAGCCAGTCGACGACATCCCGCAACTCAGGATTATGGAAGTAGATATCGTATGGGTTGTAGCCGCGTTCCGTTAACTCGGCGACTTCATCGACGTTCATCCCGAAAATGAAAATATTTTCGTCCCCCACTTCCTCTTTGATTTCAACATTGGCGCCGTCGAGGGTTCCAATGGTGAGTGCCCCATTAAGGGCAAACTTCATATTTCCGGTGCCGCTGGCTTCCTTCCCGGCGGTGGATATCTGCTCGCTGACATCGGCCGCGGGAATCATTTGCTCCGCCAATGAGACACGGTAGTTGGGCATGAACACGACTTTTAGCTTATCTCCAACCCTGGGATCCGAGTTGATTCTCGCCCCAACCGCATTGATGGCATGAATGATCTTTTTCGCCAGCCAGTAACCGGGGGCGGCTTTTGCTCCGAAAAGGAAGACCCTTGGAACTCGCTCTAGTTCAGGATTCTGCAGAATCTGGCGATAGAGATATAGAATGTGAAGCAGGTTGAGGTGCTGGCGCTTATACTCATGCAGGCGCTTAATTTGAACATCAAAGATGGCATCCGCACTCACCTCAATGCCGGTCTCAGCCTTGATGGTTTCGACCAGTCTTTCCTTGTTGGCCCGCTTGATCTGCATGAAACGCTTCTGGAACTCTGCATCGTCCGCATACTTGTCCAGTTTGCGCAGCTTTTTCAGATCCGCCTGCCAGCCGTCTCCAATCGTTTCAGTGATCAGAGTGGAAAGTTTGGGGTTACAGGCCAGCAACCAGCGGCGGGGGGTAATGCCGTTGGTCTTGTTGCGGATCTTATTTGGATACAAATCATCAAAATCCTTCAGGATGTGTTTGCGCAGCAGACTGGTGTGCAAGGCCGCCACTCCGTTCACCGCATTGGAACCGACCACAGAGAGATAGGCCATGCGGATCATCTTGGGGTTGCTCTCTTCAATCAGCGAGAGTTTCTCCTTCATCTTGTCATCTCCCGGCCATTTGGCTTCGACTTCTTCTTCGAGGAAGCGGCGGTTGATCTCGTAAATGAGTTGCAGGTGACGCGGAAGGACGCGTTCAAAGAGAGGAACACTCCACTTTTCCAGCGCCTCGGGTAACAGAGTGTGGTTGGTGTAATTGCAGACCCGTCGAGTGATGTCCCAGGCTTCATCCCATTCCAAGCCTTCCTCATCAACCAACAGGCGCATCAATTCAGCGACGGTGATGGCCGGGTGGGTATCGTTGAGTTGAATGGTCACCGTATCGGGGAAGGTCTTCCAGTCGTGATTGGAGACGCGCCAGCGACGGATGATATCCTGCAGGGAACAGCTCACGAAGAAATACTGCTGGACCAAGCGGAGTTCTTTCCCGGATTCGGACGTGTCATTGGGGTAGAGCACCTTGGAGACCGTCTCCGCCACTGCTTTTTCCCGAACGGCTTCGACGTAGCCACCATCATTGAAGATCTCGAGGTTGAAATCTTCTGAGGCACGAGCTTCCCAGAGCCGGAGAAAGTTAACGGTTCCCACTCCATATCCGGCAATCGGGATGTCGTGAGGTTGCCCGATGATCGTTTCGGTATCATACCAGCGTGGGTGAGGGTGGCAGAATTCATCAAACTCAGTCTCCACCTTGCCATAAACGCGGACATTCCGGCAGTATTCCGGACGGACGATGCTCCAGGGTGTTCCGAACTTGCGCCAGGCATCAGGGTGTTCCTCTTGCTTGCCATCGTCGAAGGTCTGTTTGAAGAGACCGAACTCATAAAAGATACCATATCCGATGGCTGGCAGTTCGAGTGTAGCAAGTGAATCAAGGAAGCACGCGGCCAAACGTCCGAGACCACCGTTGCCCAAGCCCATGTCTTCCTCCTCTTCACACAACTCCTCCAGTTCCAGCCCGAGCGATTTCAGCGCCTTCTTGGTCTGTTCGTAAACACCGGCATTCCAGATGTTGTTGTTGAGCAAGCGACCCATCAGATATTCCAGACTGAGATAATAGACCCGTCGGACATTTTCATCATGGTGCGTCTCCATGGTGTTGATAAAACGGGCGAGGATGCGGTCATGGATCGCATGGCTGGTGGCAATCCACCAGTCGCGTTTGGTCGCGGAACGCTGGTCGCGTGCGAGGGTAAAGTGCAAGTGATCAATGATGGAGGCTTTGATGCCCTCAACGGTTTCACTGATGCGGGAGGCGTCTCCGTTGGCCAAGCCTTTTGTCTTGGACGGGACATTGGCGTTGCTTGCCTTCCGGGTGTTTTTCTTGGTTGTCATAAAAATATCTTGGAACGGTGTTAAGGACCGGCCCCGATGGGGGGCTCCTTAAATGATGCGACTATACACCTCTTCGCAAGGGTGTGAAGTGGAAAGCCGAATCGAGCGATGTTAATTCCTTGAAACGGATGTAGCAGGTCGCGGACCTTATCCGTCCAGACCAAATCGTTTTCTCCATTCACTGCGCCGGACTTCAAAAAAAGTAGGGCGTCCTTTAGGATCTGACAGCGGATTGCGGCAGCCCAGCAGTTGCTCGGCCAGCAGGGGCAGTTCTTTTTCCTGCAGGCCTCCTTCCTCCCGCACCATTTTCTGTGTTGCCAGCCGGGCCACGGTTTCTCGGGCGAGGGCATCCAGTTCCGGCCGCAGCCCTCGTTCCCGAATCAAGCCTATCAGATCCCGCACCAGTTCGGTGCCCGCCTCCGGCTCAAACCAGGAGGGCATGCCCCGGATCCGAAAGAAATTGCGGCCAAAAAGTTCCAAATCAAATCCCAGTCCCTGAAAGAAGCCGAGGTGGGCTTCAAGTACATCGGCTCCCACCGGATCCAGCTCCAGATTAACGGGGAAGAGCAGAGTTTGCATGGGAGCACCTTCTTCCTGGAGTGCCGTCTCCACTTTTTCAAAAAAAACTCTCCGTCTGGCGGCCGCAACGTGCAGGCAGACAAAACCGTCGGTACTCTCAAACAGTGCCAGTCCGTCACGGGTCAATCCAAGATAGCGCCAGTCCAGTTTTCGCACCGGGGTCGAGGGCGTCGTGGCAGGCTCATTGCGAGATGCGCTTTGCCGGAACCCGTCCAGAGATGCGGGGGGAGGGGAAAATGGGCGGGTTTCCACTGGATCAGTGGGGGCTGGCGCAGTGGGGGTCTCTGTCGGTTCCGCCTTCACCGGAGGATGGATGGGTGGTGCCTGCTTTAAGCCTTGGTCTGTTCGAGCACGCAACAATTCAGCGGCTTTCTGTCTGGCGGCCTGCGTGGGGGATTCGGGAGGGCGAACCGCTTGGGCGGATGGAATCCTGTCCACCGGGCGTGCCCGTTTCAGCACTTGGTCAGAGGTGGTGCGAAGGGAACCGAGAATAGCCTGCATCACAACTTGCCGCACGAGTCCTTCATCGCGGAAGCGGACTTCCCGTTTGGCCGGATGCACGTTGACATCTACTGCCGCAGGCGGGAGATCCACAAACAAAAAGGCGAGGGGATAGCGACCTTTGGGGATATAAGTATGGTAGCTTTCGATCAGGGCATAGCTCAACACCCTGTTGTCCACTGGCCGTCGGTTGACGAATGTAAACAGTTCGGCGCGGGTGGAACGCCCCGCTCCGGGGCGTCCGATCAGCCCCGAAACACTGATACCTCCAGAACTTTCCTTTTCGACCGTGGTGTCGTTGAGGGGAATAAGATCTTCCGACAGTTGCCTGCCGAAGATTTCCCGGACCCGTTGTTTGAGGTCGGATCCCGGCGGGGAGCGAAAACGGAGGTTCCCGTCCTCAATCAAGGCAAAGCCGATCTCTGGGTGCGCCACCGCAAAAAGGCGGCATAACTGGGTAATATGGGCCGCTTCGGTGCGGTCGGTTTTGAGGAACTTCCGTCGTGCGGGAACACTGTGAAAGAGACGGGCGACTTCGATCGTGGTGCCGGGCGGGCAACCGGCATCTTTCACCGTGAGGGGGCCGAGGCCATCGGCCTGGATCTCTGTCCCGGACTCTGCCGCTTTTTCCCGGGTGCGCAGGGTGAATTTGCTGACACTGGCAATACTGGGAAGTGCTTCTCCGCGAAAACCGAAGCTGCCGATGCGCAAGAGGTCAGCCGTTTCCCGCAGCTTGCTGGTAGCATGCCGCTGCAGGCTGAGCACAGCGTCTTCCCGGTCCATCCCGCAGCCGTCATCCGTCACCCTGATGTAGCGTTTGCCCCCCGTCCGAAACTCGATTTCGATTTGAGTGCAACCCGCATCCAGGGCGTTTTCCACCAGCTCCTTGACCACTGCCACCGGGCGTTCGACGACTTCACCAGCGGCAATCTGGTTGGCGACATGGTCAGAGAGTTGTTGAATGCGGGCCATATTGCCGACAAAGCCAAGCGGAGGCACGCCAAAGGGGCAAAACCAATTTTTCCGTCCGAAAAAAACCTTATTCGTCTGCCAATTCCTCCACTTTCACCTCATGGCTGCGCCCATTCAGGGTCATCCGCATATGGTGGATCTTGGAGACTTCCGCTGGACTGGAGCTGGATTTGGCGAGATTAGAAGCAGAATCGGCTGATACCGCCTGTTTAGCGGTGGCTTCGGCAGCCGGTGCCTGCTTGCTCTTATAATGTTTCTCCAGCTCTTGAGGGAACATGGCGTAGATGACGCAGTGCTCGTCATCGTCAGGCAGTCCTTTTCCCTTCAGTTCGGCCCGGAGTTTTTCCATGCGGGGTTCGAGGAGATCGGCCGGACGCACTTCGATGGGCTTTTTACCACATTTCTCCGCCGCAATCCTGCGTACCTCGGGATCTACGGGAGCCGGGGTTTGCCCGTAATAGCCGAGAGCGATGTCCATGGCGGAAGGGGAGAAATTCTTCCACCGCCCAAACTTGACGTTGAGCATGGCCTGAACACCCACGATTTGGGAGGTCGGGGTTACCAGTGGAATCCAACCTAGCGCTTTGCGGACCACCGGAATTTCTGCAAATACCTCTTCAAACTTATCTTCCATCTTCTGCTCCTTCAACTGGTTACGGAAGTTGGAGAGCATGCCGCCGGGGACCTGATAGACCAGGGCGTCGGAGTCGACGACTTCATTGTTATGGGAAGTAAACGCTTTCAGGTCGGCGTAAACCCCGGTAAAGTGTTCCCGCAGTTTGGCCAGGGCATCGAGATCGTAGTCCGGCTTCCGCGGATGGTTCTCCAGCAGGCTGAGCATCCGCACGGTGTCCGGTTGCCCGGTGCCATTGGCAAAAGGGATAATCGAGGTATCGATGGAATCCGCCCCGGCTTCAATGGCCGCAAAATAAGTGGCACCTCCCAGACCAGCCGTCTCGTGGGTGTGCACATTGATCGGAATGCCGACTTTGGCTTTCAGCCCCTTCACAATTTGATAGCAGACATAGGGCGGGATCAGGCCGGCCATGTCTTTGATACAGATCGAGGCGCAGCCCATTTTTTCCAAAGCCATCCCCAGCTCGATAAACTTCTCAATGGTATGAAACGGGCTGGAGGTATAACAGATGACGCCCTGCGCGTGCTTGCCGGCGGCATTCACTGCGCCGACCGCTGCTTCAATATTGCGGGGGTCATTGAGGGCATCGAACACCCGGAACACATCCATCCCGTGCTTGGCCGACATCTGGACAAAGGCGGTCACCACATCGTCGGGGAAATTGGCGTATTGGACGATGTTTTGCCCCCGCAGCAGCATCATGTGCGGAGTCTTCGGGGTGCCTTTTTTGATCGCATCCAGCCGATCAAAGGGAAACTCGTTGAGGAACCGGAGGCCAGCATCAATCGTGGCACCACCCCAGGTCTCCAGCGTGCCAAAGCCCAGATTATCCAGAGTCTCCAAGGCAGGCAACATATGCTCTGTACGCATGCGGGTGGCTGCAAGTGACTGGTGCCCGTCCCGCAGGACGGTGTTGTTGAAAACGATTGGTGCCATAAGAAAAATGATGCTGCAGGACGTCTGCTATTAGCGCAACCCATATCGCTCAGGTTTCGGCCGGAAAAAATCCCATAGGATATCAGAAAATGGGCACTTTCCGCCTGCCGGTTTGCCCATGAATGGGGGGATTGTGAAAAAACGGGTGAAATCGCGCTTGCCTCACACCAAGACAAAAAGCTTTATCCTTTTCTTCAATGCCCAAACGCACGGACATTGAAAGTATCCTTCTCATCGGCTCCGGCCCGATCATTATCGGCCAAGCCTGTGAATTCGACTATAGCGGCACGCAAGCATGCAAAGCTCTGCGGGAGGAAGGCTACAGGGTCATTCTCGTCAACAGCAATCCGGCAACCATCATGACGGACCCGGAATTTGCTGACGTGACCTACATCGAGCCTTTGACGGTGGAAACGCTGCGCAAGATCATCGAGCGCGAGCGCCCCGATGCGCTGCTCCCCACGCTGGGAGGTCAGACGGCGCTCAACCTTTCCTGCAAGCTCTATGAGGAAGGCATCCTCGAAGAGTTTGGGGTCGAGATGATCGGGGCACGCTATGAAGCGATTCAAAAGGGTGAAGACCGCGAACTCTTCAAGGAGGCGATGATCAAGATTGGCCTCGATGTGGCCCGCAGCTATGTGGTCAACTCGCTTGAAGAGGCCCGTCAGGCCGCCGAGGATATCGGTGCATTCCCGCTCATTTCACGGCCCAGCTTTACCTTGGGGGGAACCGGTGGAGGGGTGGCCTACAACCGCGAGGATTTTGAAGAACTGGTCATGCGCGGCCTCGATGCCAGCCCGGTGCATGAAATCATGATCGAAGAGTGCCTTCTCGGATGGAAAGAATTCGAGATGGAAGTGATGCGCGACCACAAGGACCAGTGTGTTGTCATCTGTGCGATTGAGAATTTCGACCCGATGGGCGTGCATACAGGGGACTCCATCACCGTGGCTCCCACCATGACGCTGACGGATAAAGAGTATCAACTCATGCGGGACGCCTCCTTTGCCTGTATTCGCGAGGTGGGAGTGGAGACCGGTGGTTCCAACATCCAGTTTGCCGTAAACCCGGAAAATGGACGCATGGTGGTGATCGAAATGAATCCTCGGGTCAGCCGATCCAGCGCCCTCGCTTCCAAGGCAACCGGTTTTCCCATCGCCAAACTCGCCGCCAAACTCGCCGTCGGCTACTCGCTCGACGAGCTGCAAAACGATATCACCCGCGAGACCCCGGCCTGCTTTGAGCCCACCATTGATTACGTGGTGACCAAAATCCCGCGCTTCACTTTTGAAAAATTCCCAGGGACCGATGACACCCTGACCACTTCAATGAAGTCCGTCGGCGAAGCCATGGCGATTGGCCGGACCTTCAAGGAATCATTCCAAAAAGCCCTCCGCTCACTCGAAATCGGGGCGCGGGGCCTCGGTGGCGGCGGCCGCTTCGGGGGTGACGAAATTACCGACTCCGAGCAGATCCGCAATGGACTGACCCGCGCCACCGCGGCTCGCCCGTTTTTCCTCCGCTATGCCTTCCGCGCCGGAATGTCGGTTGAGGAGATTCAGGAGCATACGGCCATGGATATCTGGTTCCTGACGCAAATTCAGGAGATCGTCGAGATTGAGAAAGCCCTTACGGAAGCGGGTAAATCCCTCTCCCCGGCCTTGCTCAAACAGGCCAAGGAAGCTGGCTTCACCGATGTCCAAATCGAGCATTGCACCGGCTTGCCAATGGAGGAAATCAAGTCCCTCCGTGCGCAGCATAATTTGCAGACCAGATATCGGTTGGTCGATACCTGTGCCGCCGAATTTGAGGCTTTTACTCCCTATTATTACTCTTCTTTTGGCGACGAAAACGAAATCATCCCCAGCGACCGCAAAAAAGTGATGATTCTCGGGGGCGGGCCCAACCGCATTGGGCAGGGGATCGAGTTCGACTACTGCTGCGTCCACGCTTCCTTTGCTCTATCAGAGAACGGCTTTGAGACCGTCATGGTCAATTCGAATCCGGAAACGGTATCGACCGATTACGATACCTCCGACCGCCTCTATTTTGAGCCGCTGACCCTTGAGGACGTCCTTGAGGTCTATCATCAGGAAAAATGCTGGGGTGCGATCGTCCAGTTTGGCGGCCAGACGCCGCTCAATCTCGCACAGGAACTCAAAGCCGCGGGCGTCAATATTATCGGGACTTCTCCCGAGATGATCGATGCCGCTGAAGACCGCGAGATTTTCAAGCGTATTCTCGATGAGACCGGCCTGCGCCAGCCAATTAACCGGATTGCCCGCAACGAGAAAGAGGCTTTTGCCAGTGCGCAGGAAATCGGCTTCCCCATTCTCCTGCGTCCCAGCTTTGTACTCGGTGGCCGGGGCATGTTCATTCTCTACAGCGAGGAAGAAATGCGCAAGGTCGTCCGTGAGGTCTTTGACGTTGCTCCCGGAAAACCAGTCCTTCTCGACCAGTTTCTCGAAGATGCCATCGAGCTGGATGTCGATGCGATCAGCGATGGCGAAACCACCGTCGTCGCCGGAATGCTCGAACACATTGAATTCGCCGGCGTCCACAGTGGCGATGCGGCTATGGTCCTGCCTCCCCACACCCTCGGCCGCAGAATTCTGGCTGAAGTCCGTGAAGCGACCGCTTCCCTCGCCAAGGCACTTAACGTGCGTGGGTTGATGAATATCCAGTTCGCCATCAAGGATGAGGATCTTTATGTCCTTGAAGTTAATCCGCGGGCTAGCCGCACCGTCCCCTTTGTCTCCAAGGCCATTGGCGTTCCACTTGCCAAATACGCCGCACTAATCATGGCCGGCAAAACACTCAAGGAGCTTGGGTTCACTGAAGAAATCACGCCTCCTTACTGGACGGTGAAGGAAAGTGTCTTCCCCTTTGCCCGCTTCCCCGGTGCCCCCATTGCCTTGACCCCTGAAATGCGCTCAACCGGTGAGGTCATGGGCATCGACGAAGACATCGGGATTGCCTTCGGAAAAGCTCAAATGGCGGTTGGCCCTGCACTTCCGGACAAGGGAACTGTCTTTATTTCGGTGAAAAATGCCGATAAAGGGAATGTAGTCGATATCGCCCGCCGAATCCATGCCCTCGGGTTTGACATCGTTTCGACCGCCGGCACCGCCAAAGTCCTTATGGATCACGGTCTGCCCGTTCGCATGGTCTACAAGGTCAGCGAGGGGCGTCCACACATTGTTGACCTGATCAAGAATCGGGAAATCGCCATGGTGATCAACACTCCCAGCGGAATGATCCCGCGCCAGGACGAAAACCACATCCGCACTCAGGCCATCAAATTCGGCGTGCCCATCATTTCAACCCTGACCGGAGCCCGCACCACGGTGGATGCCCTTCAAGCCATGCGCAAAAAGGACATCGCTGTTCGCCCCATTCAGGAGTATCACCAGCTTTTGCGGAAGTAGCTCTGCTCCCCGTAAGCCTTGCTGAGTGTTTTGATTATGTTTGGGCGGGACTTTCCGGAGTCCCGCTCAATTGCAGTCACCGAGATAGACTGGCGAAACATGGATCGAAGTGGAGTCGAAAAACTTTTTCACTGCTTCAGGGTAAAACCGAATATGGCGCAGACTTTCCAGCGCCAGCCAGGAGACGCCGATTTGATGGTTGTCGGTTTCCACCCCCGGGGCCGCTGCCAGAGGATCCTTGATGGAACAGAAAAATACACTCTCCAGCTGATGAAACTGGGAGTGGCGGGCCTTAAAGGTGTGATTCTTCCCAATGTATTCCCGCACATAGAGCAGGCGCTCAACAGTCACCTCCACGCCGACTTCTTCCAGACATTCCCGCCTGACGGTCTCTTCCAGAGTCTCACCGGGAAGTTGCCCTCCACCTGGTAGGATATAGTACACCCCTTCTCGGTCACGCATTTTGGTGGCGAGAAGCTTGCCATCACAGATGATGACAGCACGGGCTGCAGTGCGTATGGGCCTGATTTTCGACATCCTGCGCTAGGCTATAGGCGGGAGAGGGCTCAGGGCACAAGCCATTATTCTTCTCAGTAGCTTCCTCATGACCGCATCCACCGCACGGGGATTTGCTCTCAGCGGAAAAAATTGTATTTGGTAATGGCCCAAAATGCTCTTATCCCGTCACGCCATCCGATCTTTTTCCCCTCCTCATAGGTGCGTCCGTAGTAGGAGATCCCCACCTCGTAAATTCGGCACTTTTGCTTGGCCAGCTTCGCCGTGATCTCCGGTTCCACTCCGAAGCGATCCTCTTCAATCGTGATTTTGTCCAAAACCTCCTTCCGGATCATTTTGAAGCAAGTCTCCATGTCCGTCAGATTGATGTTGGTCGCCATATTGGAGAACAACGTCAGCATCCGGTTCCCCACCATGTGCCAGAAATAGACCACTCGGTGCGCTTGTCCGCCCATGAAGCGTGAACCGAAAACCGCATCTGCCTTCCCGTCGGCTATCGGCTTGAGGAGGATAGGGTACTCTGCCGGATCATATTCCAGATCCGCATCCTGTACGATGACCACATCGCCCGTTACCTCGGCAAATCCTTTGCGCAAAGCAGCCCCTTTGCCTTCATTATTTGGAGAGGAAATAACTCTCAGGGGCCCATCAAATACCGGTTTCAGCTCCTGCAGCTTTTCACTGGTCCCGTCGGTTGAGCCGTCGTCGACCACGATTATTTCGTGAATGGAGCAGGGCGACTCCAGAATACGCTGCAGGATGGTGGAAATGGTACCTGCCTCATTGTAACAGGGAACGACAACCGAAAGCTTGGGTGGGGGGGATTCAGGCATGGCTGTGAAATTGACCGCCTGCTACTCTGGTGCCTGTTCAAGCACAAAACAATCTTCAAGCTCAACGCATGCACGTTTTTCCCCAATCGAGGGAATCTGGCTGGCAAATACGTCCTCTCAAAACAGCAGCCAACACCTTCATCGTTGACGTAGAGGCGAAATATCGAAAGTTTGCCCGTTTTTCCTCACCCCGCGATGAAAGACGATAACAAATTGCCCTCCCCCCGGGAGCCCAGAATTCCACCTCTGCCCACTTTCGATCCGAATAGTGATCTTCCGCCAGATGCGGATATCGAGGATCGTTTCAATGATTTCTGGAAGAAGAATGGTCCCACCATCTTCGCGGCCATTGCCGTTTTCGGGCTGATCATTGTCGGCTATCAGGTTTATGGCTTCATGCAGGAGCGTAAAGCCGATCGCATCGCGGCGGAGTTCAATACGCTTCAGGATGCATCGGCCAAACTGGAGTTTGCCGAGCGTCACGGCAATACCCGCCTCGGCGGCATCGCCTGGCTCGATCTCGCGGACGATGCCTTCGCCGCGGAAAACTTTGCCGATGCCGCCAGCCGTTACGAGACCGCCACCCGCAGCCTGGCCGGAAGTCCGCTCTCCGCCAGAGCACGTCTCGGAAATGCCATGTCGCGGCTCCGCCTCGGCGAGGAGAACGCTCCGATGCTCCTGGACCAATTGGCCCGCGATCCAGAGGTGCTCGTCTCGATTCGTGCCGAGGCCGCTTACCTATTGGCCGTCACCCATTATTCCGGAGAAAATTTCAGGCAAGCTCGCCGTGCGCTCGATCTGCTCGCCACATTTGAGGATGCTCCCATGTGGCAGCAGCGCGGCTTACGGCTCGAATCCCGTCTTCCTGCCTCCGAAGAAGCTGACGTCTGATTCTGGCTTGATCACCCGGCAGACGACAGACCCGCTTTCCCTTCGACCAATACAGGATCATCCGAAAGAATCACCAACATGTCGTTCTATGCCAAGCTGCTAGCCGCCTGGAAAGATGCCGATTCCATGCTCTGTGTAGGGCTGGATCCAGAAATTGAGCGGCTTCCGCTCCACCTCACCAGAGAATCCCAGCCGCTCTTTGCCTTCAACAAAGCCCTCATCGACGCGACCGCGCCTTTCGCCTGCGCTTTTAAACCTCAGTTCGCGCACTACGCAGGGCAGGGGAGACTGGATGAACTCGCGGCCACCATTGATTACATTCGGAATAACTACCCTGGAAAGGTCATTATTCTGGATGCCAAAAGAGGCGATATTGGTAATACCGCTAAAATGTATGCCCGTGAGGCTTTTGAAATTTATCAGGCGGATGCCGTTACCGTGAACCCCTACATGGGCGGTGATACCCTAGCCCCGTTTACCGAATACACCGATAAGGGCACCATCGTCCTTTGCCGGACCTCCAACACCGGTTCCGGTGAACTCCAGTCCTTGCGCTCTTCAGATCATAACGAGGCGATCTACGAAACAGTCGCCCGCCTTGCCGCAGGGCCATGGAATGCCCGGAGAAATATCGCCTTGGTCGTAGGAGCAACCTACCCCGAGGAGTTAGCCCGCGTTCGCAGCATCGCTCCAGACCTTCCCTTACTCGTCCCGGGTATCGGAGCACAGGGCGGAGATCTTGAAAGTGTTCTTCGCGCCGGGCGGACGGCAGATGGCTATGGCTTGATGATCAATAGCTCCCGCGGCATCATCTACGCAGGGCAGGGCGAGGATTTCGCTTTGGCTGCAGCAGAAGCAGCCCGTGAGCTGGTTGAAGCCATGCGCACGGTTTGATTCAGGAGGACTAAGCACCCCCGCCCACACTGCATTTTTTCAGCGAGCCACTTTTTCGCATTCCGCGCGGGAACTCTCGGCAACCATTGTGGTGTCCTTCGCACTGTCGACGGCAGCTTCTTCCAGGCGGTCCAGCATTCGCCCCCCGAGTTGCCCCACCGCTATCATGCGTGTGCCCAAACGATTCTTGAAATAAAAATAGGCGATCATTGCCGGAATCCCGATCACCAGCCCGGTTGCCGTGGTGATCAATGCTTCCCCAATGTTGCCTGCCAGTTCATCCGGCTTTCCCATGCCACCTTGGCCGATTTTTTGAAAAGCACCGATCATCCCACTCACTGTCCCAAGCAAGCCCACCATCGGAGCCACCGTCGCTATGACATTGAGATAGTTGATCCACTGTCCAATGGCATTCTCTTCCCCTTCCGCAGCCTCCACAAAGGCCGCTTCCATCGCCTCACGGTTTGCATCCACTCGTTCCAGTCGAACCTTGTTCAAGCAGGCCAGCATGAGTCTACTCAGGACGGTCTGCTGTCCGTTCAATATTTGAACTGCTGCAGGGATGTCTCCTTCGCTTAATTGTGCCAGCGGCTGCACATCTTCTTTTGCCGTGAACCGCCCCGCGCTGGTATGAGCAAGACAGTGAAAACAGAGGTAGAACGTAGCCAACATGAGTATCCCCAGAGGATACATCGCCCATCCTCCTTGCGAGACCAGTTCAAACAGACTGGTCCCGGAGGTGGACTCCTGGCCCACAGCCAGGAGGGGCAGCGGGGTGAATCCTGAAAACAAGATGAGCACCCGGAATAGAATAGGACAGGAGGAGCAACGACACACTTTCATCGGTTGTTTGATTAATCTTTGGATTAATGTGAAAATTTTAAATTCAATGCTTCCGGCGGTTTCAGAGACCGTTCAAGTTGATCATCTTTCAGCCGAACGGCTGTTTCATTTTCGCCCATTTTCTTGGCTGAGTGAATCGCACCAGCGTAGCAGAAATTTAAATACGGGATCTCTACACTTCCGGAGAAAACGATTGGACGGAGATAATAATAAAATGCATTCTCCCAGTCTTCATCTAGTTCAGATAACTGGCCGAGTACCCACCAGCCGAGAGCAGTTCTTCCTGTCCGGGGAAAGCGAAGGCTCCACTCTATCGCCGTCGATTGCGCTTCAGAATATGCACCGGTTAGATAATATCCCAGAAGAATGCTATCCTCCAGCATTTCATTCCATCGCAGATTGCCGGGGGACTCCCTTTTAAGTCTTTTTGCACGTAAAAGCATGTCATGCGCCCGCCCCGCTTGAAGATAGTGTTCAAGATTTTCAGCAAACCACCCAACCTCAGACTCTGGCAGCCAGCTGAAAAAAGGCTCTCGTTGCACAAATAATAGATCAATCAGACTCAACCCCTCCTCCAGTTTATTGGAGTGAATCAAGTCCAGAGCATGTGGCTTCAACCCACTTCCCGGTAATCGAAGCTGTGTCACTTCATCTCTGTGAAATACATATTCAACTCCCCCTCGATCTATCCTGAGCCCCAGTCCCAGCCGATCTTCGGATACAGAATGCAACACCCCACTGAATTCACGTCCGGTCTTGGTCGTTACCACAATCGGTCCTGACAGCTCATCGAAGATCTCCTCCGGTGTCAGTGCGAATAGTGCATTGCCGACCCCAGTAATTAAAAGCAGCAGAAAAGTCCATATCAAGTGAACCTTGACCAATTTCATGCGTCACCTCCCGTTTCCGCCTGGTTCTCTGGTGAATGGCGGTCCTCCCCAGAGGGAATGTCCATCACCAGATCCTTCGGCAGCATCGCTTTAAGCCGACTGAACTCGCTTTCTGCAATTACTTGAACATCACTCCCGGTGAGATCTGTAAAATAGAGAACTTCTCTATATGTTCTCCAGGCGGCCTCGATGTTGCCGCTGTTTTCAAATAGTGACGCGGACCGAAGGTAGGCGATGCCTACCAGATCCGGATACGCCCGATACATGTTGTAGACACGCTGGTAATAGGCAATTGCCTCAGAAGTCCGTTCGGAAGCCTCAAAAATGTTTCCCAGCAATAGCAAGGCTTCAGCCTGAGGCCGTCCTCTGGCATGCCGCATCCGCAGCAACTCTTCAAGCATCGGAACCGCTTCCATCCCACCGCTGAGATGAACTTTACACCTCGCATAACTCAAGCTTGCCTCCACTCCTAATGGATGCCCCGGGAGCTCGTGAATCAGCCGGTGGAACCAGCTTGCTGCGGCCGCATAATCCTCGGTTGAATACGCCTTTACCCCCAAACCATAGTAGGCACTTCCTCGCTCAACAGATGTTGGATACCTCTCAAGCAGCTCCTTAAAGTAATCAGTTGCTCGCAATCGGTTTGTTCCGAGAAGACCCAGGCCTATACGGGCAAGTCCGTGTGCATCCATCGACTCAATCGGAACAACTTGATCAAGGGATCCAATGATCTCATATTCGGAAATGTTCCCACTTTGCTTGTCCAGCTTCTCCGCAGAATAAAGCATCAAGCGGCTATACCATGTCCATTGCTCGGCATTCATCGCCTCGACTGATGCACTGTGAATCCAACTCTCAAAACTCGGATAAGCATGATGACTTGTTTGCGTATCCATCTTTTGATACAGCCTGCGAAATCCATCTAATATGTTTTGAATCTCAGTGGCATCGGGGTCATTTCCAAAACGGGATAGTGCCATTTCGTATGCAGGAATCGCTTCTGCAGAGCGCCCCTGCATTTCACGGGCCCAGCCAACCCAGTAGAGAGCCTCACTTACCCTATGATATGAATCCAGGTCCTCGCGTTCAGCATAATTCCTGAAGTGGCGGGCCATGAGATCATACTCTTCCAGTGCCCTGAATATCTTACCCGCTTGGAAGACGGCGTAGGAAAACAAGTTCTTTGCTTCAGGGCCAATATGACGAAATAATACAGAGGCTTCCAGTAACCGCCCCAGACCCATCAGAGTATCTCCTTTCAGCACTTGTGCCTCATGCCGTGATGCATGATCCGGAAATCCCTGCAAGTATGCTTCAATTTGTCCCAGTGCTCCCTCATAGTCGCGGAGAGCATACAGTACAGTGCCTCTTCTGTATTCGATTTCTCCGCGAAGATGATGATCTTTTGCCGTAGAGTAAAGTAGTGCATCAAGCTCTTGCAGGGATTGAATATAGTTCTTTTCAAAGTACCATGAAAGTGCATGCCAGAACGCGGCGTTTATCGCCAGTGCGGTTTCCTGGTGGCGATCAATATACGCCGAAAAATCACGTCTCGCCGCATCATTTTTTTCCTGCAGCAGATAATTGAATCCCCGGGAAAATTGCCAGCGCCCGTGGAATGGATGCCCTTCGTATCCTTCCATTAACTGACTGAGCAAGGCAATCGCCTTATCATAATCCCGTAACTCTTGGTAGGCGTTGGCCATTAAAAACAAAGCCAGTGGAGCTTGTGGTGATTCCGGGTAGAGCGCCACAAAGGTAGTGGCAATCCTCAGGCAGGCATCCCATTTTTTTAATTCCTGCCCCGCCAATAACCATCGGTAATGACCTTCTTCGCGTACCCTCTCTGGGAAATCTTTGCTTTCGGCCAGCTCTTTGAAAACTACCCATGCTTCTCGGAATCGTCCCGCAGCTAGATAGGTTTGCCCTCTTCTTAAATATAGGGCTCCGGTATAATCACTTCCTGATTCAAGTTGAGCGACCATTTGCTCCATTCGTAGAATCAAAGATCTATAGTATTCATCCCAAATACCGGATTCTCCCACCAGCGCTGTCCGCTGTCCGCGACTGACTCGAAACCGGGTGTCCGCAAGCATTTCTTTTTGCTTTTCCAGTAGGGATGAGTGCTCGGGGACAATCCGGTAGGCTTTGACCGCTTCCTCAAATCTCTCTGCAACGAACAGCTGATCTCCTGTCGTGAGTGCCGATAAAGCCAATACAGCTGGCTCCTGCATGGTAGCAATCTGCCAGGGAGTGCTAAGTAGATACTCTGCAGAGCGCTCCAAATCATCCGCCTCAGTGGCAATTTTTAAAGCCCGTAGCCGCCCTTCTTGCCTGAGAGAATGCGCTTGTCGGGATTCATATAAAGAATCGAGTATCGCCAATGCGGATTCTCTTTCGTCCACAAGAACGAATAATTCGGCCAAGCGTATATGCGCGATTCCTGATTCGGGTGTAGCTGCATATTCACTACAAAACTGTGAGTAACTGGCAATGGCCTCCCGATAACGTCCATTCATTTGCTGTGCCTGTGCCAGCGAAAAGAGAACCAACGCTCGGACCTGACTGGTCCCTCTTGTTTTTCCGTAGGCACTCATGTAGCCGGAAAAATGCCTTTCGGCCTCTTCAGACTGCCCAATACCCAGCGCCGCATACCCCTTCATCGGGAGAATCACACTCTGGACACTGTCCTTGAGGTATTCCGGTTCTCGACCAAACACTTGATCCAACTGCGCGAATGCCTGACTCGCCTCTCCATATCGTCCTTCTGCAAATAGGTGGATGCTCTGCTGAAGCCCAGCCTGCAAAGTCACTTCCGATCTGGAAACCTCACCCTTCAGAGCTATAGACAGCCAGCAAAACACCACCCCAGCCAGGCAGTGCCACAGCCATTTCATTCTCAGCCCAGACAGCTTCATAAGACAACAACCTAACCACTCAAACACCTAACCCCACCCACCGCAAGCTGAGATTCCCCCTCCCTCCCCCCGCACAACCAGTCTGGCAAATACCCTCTGTTCGGCTAATCCACTACTAACCTGTCAGATTATGTGCGTTCAATTACCAGTCTGGCTGATGATTGACTGATTACTTTCTTGCGGTGTATGCTTTTCCCGGGGTTGAGGGTGGTTTCGGCGTAAATGGTGGGCTTCCTTGGCTATTTTGCGTTGGGAACCCTGCCTAAGCAGCCAGTTGCGTACATGCTGAATCCTGCT
>JBJHBA010000014.1:0-121003 GCA_050485245.1 Verrucomicrobiota bacterium
CCTGCTCACGCAGCGCCTCCAGCGCTACCTTCGCCTTGAAGTCGGCTCTAAACGTTCGTCTCTTTCTCATGGTTGCTCTCACTTTATTTGTGGTCCGCAACCTGTCCAATTTTACCCGACCAGCTCAGATGAAGATGGTTGGGTTGGCAAGGGGCTTGATCGCTCCGGATTGCCTTCATCGTGTCGCTCTTCGACGACGAAGTGGCGATTTACGCCGTATACGACTCCGGAGCGTGGGTATGACCTCGGATTTTTGCCGGAGCCACCCTCGACGTCGAGCGGCCTCGTCCGCAGCAGTTTCGGATCATCGCAGTAACCATGCCCGTGTGCTGTTTGAATTGCCAAGGATCCTGCCACAAAACCTCGCACAACTTTCCTCAGAAAAACACCTGTCGCAATTTTTTCAAGTAGGCGAACAAGAGAGACACTCTAATCCAACGCAACTGGATCGGAAGCAACTCGAGTAACTCGGACAGACTCTTTTGTACAAATGCCTCCTCCAGTACCACCAGCCAGACTTTTCCGGGGGTTGGTTTAGTAATCACCCATTGATATGCTCCAGTCCCCTTGCTCATCAGGCGAGATCACACGCTCGGGATGAGCGGTGACAATAAAAGGAAGATCACCCCTGATTACGACCTGGGCCAAAAAGACATTGATCGCATCTCCCGTCGTCATCCCCAGTCGTTGAAACACCTGTTCTGCCTTTCGGAATCGATCCGCATCGAGACGAGCTCGGAGCAGGATGCATTTGGTTCCATTCATGCCGCAAATTTGCCCTGATATGTCCAATTCATCAAGGGTCATTCTCGGAGGCACTTAGGGAGTTGGCATACTTAGGGCCAAGCCCCTGTTTTTGGGAACACGTTTTAGGAATCTAAATTTAGATTCCTAAAACGGCCTCTCCTCTCTGAGGTATCGATTTTGACAATCCAATCTGTTGGGCGCTTCCCAAAGCCATTTGACACCTTAGTCACCTAGCTTCGTATCCAGCTAAAGACAGACGTCTACCGGCCCCCCTCTGAAAGCCCTCCCATGAATCACGTCGAGGCAATCAAGGTTCATGCTTTGTCAATGCGCGAACTGATGCTTGTAGGAAAGAACTGCCCTTAGGATACTCAATAAAGATCGAGATTCCACGTCCGGTAACACCGTAAGAATGAATCCATCGCCAAAAAAACAATGAAGTTTATGGCGAAAAAGTTGCAGTTCATTTTCGTCCACAAAATACTTCTCAGCGATATCGAAACATTTGAGCCAACTCAGCTCATGCATGCACCAACATGAGTGTTGCCTATCTGAACCAAAGTGGTGCATGGTGGTGCAATGCAGCAAGAAAACACCATTGCCCCTAAAAGCGTTGAGCGGATATCCGTTTCCCTTGCGTCCAGCCAAAAAGCAAAGCTTCAGATAATAGCGACCAAACATAAGGTCTCGCTCGCTTGGGTTATCCGCGATGCTATTGACGCCTATCTGGGAAAGCATACATCATCCTAACTCATACTGTTGCCGGTCATGAACATCCTATCCTGCCATTCTCAGATCGTTTCCGACTACGAGTCTTACATTAAAAGCTTTCTCAACATTGCTGACGACCAAATTCGCCAAAAGGTGGAAAGTGAGCTTTCAGAAGGCAAACTCTGGCCCGATCCACTTCTGCAGTTCAACCCGTCGTTTGAACTGGCCGACAAACTCGAAACCCTGACATCAAAAGGACTTCTCCACTCGAGTCTCAAGGACTTCTTCCCCAGCGGAATGCGACTGTTCAAGCATCAGGTAGAAGCCATCCAAGTAGGAACTTCGGGGAGAGGATTCGTCGTCACCTCCGGAACTGGATCAGGAAAGTCCCTCACTTATATCGGGACCATCTTTCATTACCTCCTTTCCAATCCAAATGCCAAGGGAGTTGTTGCCGTCGTCGTTTATCCGATGAACGCTCTGATCAACTCGCAGTTTGAGGAGTTCAGTCGGTATAAGCAGAACTACGAACGTGTGACCGGACGTTCCTTCCCAATAACCTTTGGACAATATACGGGACAGGAAAAAGAGGATCAGCGCGTTAAAATGCGGGAGAATCCTCCGCAGATACTCCTCACCAACTATATGATGTTGGAGTTGCTCCTAACTCGGGTTCGGGAACGCTCCATCAGGGACGCCATATTCGAAAACCTGCGTTTTCTGGTGTTCGATGAACTTCACACTTATCGTGGACGTCAGGGAGCCGATGTTGCGTTGCTCATCCGGCGAATCCGATCACGGTGCAACCATTCGCCGATTTGTATTGGAACGTCTGCTACACTCACAAGTGAGGGATCGTTCACTCAAAGACTAGACGCCGTTGCCTCCCTTGCTTCGAAGATTTTTGGAACACAATTTGATCGCGGGCAGATCATTTCAGAAACACTGGTGAGATCAATCAGCGGAGAGCCGGAGGCGATTACCCCGCATCTGCTAGGATCTTCGATTCGCGGAGCCATAGACCCTCAGAGAGCAGTCGAAGAACTTGTCAGTCATCCTCTTGCCCACTGGCTGGAGGATAAGATCGCCCTTGAGGAAATCGAGGGGCGACTCTTCCGGGCTCGCCCTGGAAGGATCTCAGATATCGTTGAGCAATTGAGCAAGTTTACGGGCCTTGAGGATTCGCTTTGCTTGTCGCGTCTTAACGAAATGCTCCAATGGATCAGCGCGGCGAATCAGCAGCTTCAACAACAAGGTAAGCGTTACACCTATCTGCCCTTCAAGCTTCATCAATTCATATCCCAAACCGGCTCTGTCTACACCACGTTGGATCAAGACGAGAATCGTTTCATCACGCTTGAGCCTGGTATATTCAAGACTGATGAGGAAGAGAAGAAGCCGATTTTTCCAAACGTCTTCAGTCGGACAAGCGGGCACGCTTTTATTTGCGTCTCGAAGGCCGGAGATCGGTTGATACCTCGGGAGTTTCGTGAGCTTACTGAGGAAGCTGAGGCCAATGACGAAACCGAGGACGGTTACTTGATCGTCGGCGAGGAACTTTGGAATGATGAGGAGGATCTAGAGTTGCTTCCTGATGCATGGGTTCGAGGCACCAAGACCGGCCTTGTCCCTCGTTCTGAAAAAAAGCATTTGATGCCTCGTAAGCTCTATTTCGATGAGTTTGGGAACTGCTCGGAAACCGACGAAAAAAAGTGGTGGGGTTGGTTCATGTCGGTGCCACTTCTCTTCGACCCTACCTCCGGGACTTTCTACGATACAAAGACCAACGAAGGAACCAAGCTTACAAAACTCGGCAGCGAAGGCCGCAGCACTTCCACCACGATTCTCAGCTTCTCCATCATCAATCAACTCGCCGATGCTGGAATGCCACTGCACGATCAGAAACTACTCAGTTTCACTGACAACCGCCAGGATGCCGCGCTCCAAGCTGGGCACTTCAATGATTTCGTCCAAGTAGTCCGACTTCGTTCTGGTATCAGAAAAGCCCTTGAGAACGCGACTGATGGGCAACTCGATTATCGAGACCTTGGGGAAGCTATAGCATCAGCGCTCGATCTTCCGTTTCTTGAGTATGCCAATCGGAACGAGGACCCTACAATCGAGACTGTCCGCCGCAAGTTCACTTCTGCTTTACGTGACTTTCTTGTATATCGCGCAATTCACGACCTTCGAAGGAGTTGGCGTGTTATTCTACCGAACCTTGAGCAGTGTGCTCTGCTTCGAATTGAGTATGTTGACTTCGATATCCTCTGCGAAGACAGCGCATTCTGGTTAGATGTCCCGATACTCGGAGACCTTGAACTGACGGATCGGAAGGATTTCCTCTTAGCTATATTGGATTTCTTCCGCCTGGAATACGCCATTTACAGCGAAAACTATCTTACTTCTTCGAAGATTCAGTCCTTCGATAAGCTCTTTCGAGAGACATTGCGTGCACCTTGGACATTGGACCGCAACGAGAGGCTTGAGGAGCCATTTTTCATACGACTCGACCCTTTAAACAAGCGGGCTCGCCTCCACACGAAGAGTATGGGCCCAGCGAGCGGTCTCGGTCGGTTCATCAAACTCTTTGCGAAGCTGAGAGGCATTAGCTATGACTGGCGTGGCGATGGCTATCGAAACTTCATCCTCCAGCTTGTCGCAAAGCTTGAAGAAGCAGATTTCCTCAAATCTCAGACCGCGAGAAACGAGGAGAATAAAGAAGTGCCGATATATCAGTTGCGTTTGGACCGGATTGTCTGGCGAATCGGAGATCGGGAATCCGTCCGTCCGGACCAGATCAAACAGCGATCCTATAAGGGAAGGTCGGTGAAGCCGAATATCTTCTTCCAAGGTCTCTACAGCCGCAATTTCGTGGCCACGAAGTCGATCCGTGGCGAAGACCACACCGGCCAGCTCAACACCGATACTCGCATTTTACGAGAAGAGCGGTTTCGGGCCGACTGGTTCCTAGATGAAGCCAAGCAAAACAGAGACGTGGTTCGCACGCAGCGGGAAATGCTGAGCGCGCTGTTTTGTTCTCCGACAATGGAACTTGGTATCGATATTGGTGGATTGTCGGTTGTCCACATGCGTAATGCTCCTCCAAATCCGGCCAACTATGCCCAGCGGGCCGGACGCTCTGGACGTAGTGGTCAGGGCGCATTGCTCTTTACCTACTGTTCCTCCTATTCGCCCCATGATCGCCACTTCTTTGCAAATCAACAGGATCTTGTAGCCGGTGCAGTTCGGGCACCGAAGCTCGACTTGTTGAACGAGGAATTGGTGGCGACCCATCTCAACGCCGTGGTTGCCTCTGAGGTGGGAATTCCAGGGATTGAAGACGCTGGAGGTGTGCGACCGTCCATCCTCAACCTCGTTGAAGATGATGGGCGACAATACGACCTGACCTCAGCGACTCGCGCTGGGTTGCACATCAGCAACGAAATGCGCACGAAGATCAGGGATTCCTTCAAACGAGCGATCTCCGACTTTGAGGTGGATCTTCGTCAACTCGATCATGCTTGGTTCACGGATAATTGGATTGAGGACCGGATTTCCCGCATCGCGGATCACCTCGATTCGACTCTTGATCGGTGGAGAGTTCTTTATCGGTCGGCCCGCGAAATTCTGACACGTGCTACTCAGCGCATCGAAAGTGGGACGCTGAATGCCGGTAGCGATGAGTATCGCAAGCAGAAGAGGAATCAGGATCAGGCAACCCGCCAACTCGATTTACTTCGCAACGATACGCACCTCGGTCGAACCGAGCTTTCAGAATTCTACCCGTATCGCTACCTAGCGGCAGAAGGGTTCTTGCCCGGATACAATTTCACGCGCCTCCCTGTCAGAATCTTTATCCCAACGAGTGATTCGACGGGTGAGTTCATCTCCCGTCCCCGTTCCATCGCGATGCGTGAATTTGGACCTCGCAACGTCATCTACCATAGCGGGAGGAAATATCAGGTCGCCCAGCTTGTTGTTCAGGACGCCGAAAGTGCCCTCACCGAGGCCAAGGTCAGCAAAAAGGTGGGCTACTTCCTTGATTCCTCCCAGCGAGACTCCGAGCGGTGCCCAATCAGCGGCCTCGATCTGAGCGACACAGCAAATTGTGAGCACCTGCATGACCTCATGGAAATGGCAGAGTCTCGCGCTGTGGAAACGGACCGGATTTCCTGCCAGGAAGAGGAACGCGTTTCGCGTGGATTCGATGTCCAGACCTACTTCACCATCGATGGCGGTGACACTGCACGAATCCAAAAGGCCGTCCTGAGGACGGACGAGAATCAGCTTCTTAACATTCGCTACATACCGGCAGCCCGACTGGTTCACGTGAATCGTAAGTGGCGCTCGAACCAATCCCAAGGCTTCCCGCTGGGGCTCGTTACTGGTGACTGGAAGACGTCCATGCCAGACCCTTCGGAAGAGCACGCCGAGAACTATCGGTTGGTGAAGCTTTGGACGTCGAACCTAGCCGACGCTCTCTATTTAGAGCCTATTCAACCTTTAGGCCTCGACCCGGACGGTGTCATCACCCTACAGCACGCCCTCAAGAGAGGTATAGAGCTATGCTTCGATGTGGAATCGAGCGAAGTGGGCGTTGTTACCGTCGGTGCCAGCGATTCTCCAAACATCCTGATCTACGAAGCATCCGAGGGTAGCTTGGGAGTGCTTTCCCGCTTTGTGAAGGATGTAAACGTGTTCCGGGATGTCATCGCCTGCGCCACCGCTATCTGTCGATTCGATGACGAGGAATATCGTGGCCCAGCTTCCTATGACGATCTGTTGAGTTACTACAACCAACGCGACCACAAGATCATTGATCGATTCCTGATTAAGGATGCCCTTAAGAAACTTGCTGATTCCTACTTGGAGATTCAGGCATCCCGAAGCTTTGCCAACTACGAGGAGCAATACCAGTTCCTCCTGCGTCACTTGGACCCGAATTCCTCCACCGAGCGCGAGTTCATTGAATATCTCTACCGTAACAACCTGCGCCTTCCTGACGCAGCTCAGAAGCGCGTGGACGGCATCTACGTCCAGCCAGACTTCTACTACGAGCCACGGTTCTGGGTTTTCTGTGACGGCACGCCACACGACGAACCCTCGGTTGCGCTGGACGACCGGGAAAAACGGGACGCCATCATGGCCATCGGTGATGAAGTCTGGTCGTGGCACTACCGAGATAACCTTGCGGACAGAATCGCGCTTCGCCCGGACATCTTCAGGAGGGTCCGATGAACGCTTTGCAACCCGGAAAACTGGTAAGCCTCCGAGGGCGGGACTGGATCGTCCTCCCTTCCGGTGATCCCGACCTGCTCGTCGTGAAGCCCCTTGGTGGCGGCGAAGATGAGGTTACCGGTATTTACCTGCCCTTAGCGTTCGAGGCCGACGCGCCCAAAGACGCAAAGTTTCATCCTCCGTCTACTGAAGATCTCGGCGACATATCCACAGCCCGATTGCTATACGATTCCTCACGCCTTGCCTTCAGAAACGGCGCAGGACCATTCCGCTGCCTGGCAAAGCTGTCCTTCCGTCCTCGGGCTTATCAGATGGTTCCCCTGATCATGGCGCTTCGCCTCGGGCAGATTCGCATGCTCATCGCAGACGACGTGGGCGTGGGTAAGACAATTGAGAGCCTCTTGATCGTTCGAGAAATGCTCGAACGCGGCAAGATCAAGCGATTCGCGGTCGTCTGCCTGCCCCACCTCTGCGATCAATGGCAGACGGAGATTCGGGACAAACTCGATATCGACGCAGTCGTCATCCGCTCGAATACACAGGCCCGCCTCGACCGCCAAATTCACGGTGATACCAGCGTTTACGAATATTACCCCTACCAGGTCATCAGCATTGACTTCATCAAGTCCGATGCTCGCCGGAACGTCTTCATCGAGCAGTGCCCCGAATTGATAATTGTAGATGAGGCTCACACTTGTGCTCGCCCGACAGGCGCATCGCTCACCCAGCAACAACGGCATCACCTAGTTTCAAGAATTGCCGAAAAGCCCAAGCAGAACCTCATCCTCCTCACCGCAACGCCGCACTCCGGTAAACCCGAAGAGTTTCAATCTCTCCTCGGTCTCATTCAGAGCGATTTCGAAGCTATCGATTTGCCGACTTCCGGCCAGAATCAGCGCCGGGACCTGGCCAAGCATTTCATCCAGCGGAAACGCAGCGACGTGGAGAAATGGATGAATGAGGACACACCGTTCCCCGAGCGCAACCCGTTTGAATGGGCCTATGACCTGTCCCCGCGTTACAGCCAGTTCTTCGAGGCGCTGCTCGACTTCGCCAAGAAGCTTGTAGCGCCCGAGGTAAAAGGGGGCACCGTGAAGCGTGTCCATTACTGGACCGCGCTTGCCCTTCTGCGCGGAGCAATGTCCAGCCCTGCTGCCGGTGTTGAGATGCTCAACGCTCGGATGGATGGACTGAAGAATCGAACCGAGGGCGATTCTGCGGAGCCCGACGCCGATGAGCCTAACCCAGTGCATGACCTCGAACTCGGATTCGATATCGACAATACGCCTATGCAGGTGTTCGAGCGGGACACTTGGTCCGAATACCAAAAACGTCAGTTGCGTGGGTTCGCCGAAGCTCTGAGTGCCCTTGGAACCTTGGAGCACGACCTGAAGCTCGATTCCGCTAAAATGATCATTGAGGACTGGCTGAAGGAAGGACTCAATCCCGTTGTATTCTGTCGTTATATCGCCACGGCCAACTATGTCGGGGAGCTGCTCGCTCCAGTCCTGCAGAAGAGGTTTCCTAAGCTCGATGTTCAGGTCATCACTTCCGAGATACCGGATGACCTGAGAAAGCAGCGCGTCGAGGAGATGGGCAAATCGGCCCAGCGCCTCTTGATCGCCACCGACTGCTTGAGTGAGGGCATCAACCTTCAGCAGCACTTCACGGGCGTCATCCACTACGATTTGCCTTGGAATCCCAACCGTATAGAGCAGCGCGAAGGCCGCGTCGACCGTTTTGGCCAAACCGCCAAGGTGGTGAAAGCCTGCCTGCTTTACGGCTCTGACAACCCCATCGACGGCATCGTGCTCGATGTTCTCCTTCGCAAGGTGCGAGAGATCAAACGTGCCACTGGCATCAATGTTCCGTTTCCCGAAGACTCTCAGAGCATCATCGACACCATAACTCAGGCACTACTGCTCAACCCCGACCGGAAGATTCATTCCCGAAAAGACCGCCACCAGGCAGAGTTTGATTTCGGGGATCTACCCGAGGCTGCGAAATCCAAGGCCACCGTCTCCCGTAAGATCGACGAGGCCGCCGAGCGCGAAAAAGTCTCTCGTAGTATCTTTGCCCAGAACGCCATCAAGGCTCAAGAGATCGAGCAGGACCTGCGTGAGGTGGACGAAGCCATTGGCGACCCCAGCGATGTCGAGTCCTTCGTCACCCGAAGCCTCAACAATCTCTTCGGCGTCCAGACCTACCAGGACAATCATGGCTGGCGGATCGTGGCGGGGAACCTTCCGGGGCAGTTACGCGAGTTCCTGCCAACCGGCGACACGATTCAAGTCAGCTTCAAGTCTCCCACGCCACAAGGCTACTACTATATCGGGCGCAACAACCGTTTTGTGGAACAGCTCTGCCAAATCGTCATGGCCAACACACTTGCCCGCCAAGGTAAGCGTGCGGCCCGGTCTGCAGTGATCCGAACCGATCAGGTGCAGATCAAGACCACGCTACTTCTCTTCCGCTGTCGCAACGTTATCGAGTCCAAGAAAGGCGGCGCTCAGGTCGTAGCCGAGGAAATGGTGCTCTGGGGGTGGCGCGGCACACCGAAGGAGCGCGAATACATCGGTCACACCGAAGCCAAAGACATCCTCTTGCAAGCAAAAGCCTCCTCCGACCTCAGCCCGCAAGCCCGTGCCTCTTTTGTCGAAAACGAACTCCAAACCCTCGATACGCTGAAGACGGAATTTGACGAAGTGGCTGAGCGCCAGTCCCAAAGCCTGGTGGAAGCGCACGAACGCTTCAGTGCCCTGATGGACGCCAAGCGCTTTCAAGTCGTTTACCCCGTCCTGCCGATGGATCTTCTCGGCGTCTATATCCTGCTTCCTGAAAATGCCCAAGGAGGTGCCCGATGAACTACCCATCCATCCGCATTGAGGGTGCCATCCTTTCGCCTGACCTGCTCGACCGCATTGAAGAGCTTCCGGGGCAGCGTCCTGCCGACTTCAATCTGCCCACCGCCTCAAAGGTCAAGGACGAGATCGCCCGTGCCTGGGCTGATGCTCAGGACTACTGGCGCATCTACCAGCGCAAGCTGGATTCCCTCCGCGAGGAATCCCTCGCGACCACCGAGACCCGCCAGCAGTGGATGGTTCCTCTGCTCGGTCTGCTGGGCTACCAGCTCGATTACCAGGCCAAGGCGGCGATCATTCAGGACAAGACATACGCGATTTCCCACCGCGTCGCCAATCGTGGCCATACTCCCTTCCACATCATCGGCTACAACGACCCTGCCGGGCTCGACCGCAAGCCCGACCGCAGCACCGGGCCGCGCATGTCGGCGCATGCCCTCGTGCAGGAATACCTCAACCTTTCCGACGAACTCTACGCCCTCGTCACCAATGGCCGCGTCCTGCGCCTTCTGCGCGACAGCTCCCGCCTGATCAAGCTCACCTACCTGGAGTTCGACCTCGACCGCATCTTCACCGACGGGCTCTTTGCCGACTTCGCCGTGCTCTACCGGCTGCTCCACGCCTCGCGTATGCCCAGCTCGGTCGAGGCAACCGCCGAGTGCCTGATCGAGCGCTACCATCAGGACTCTCTTGAAGAGGGCGCTCGCATTCGTGATGGGCTCAGTTCGGCGGTTGAGGAAATCGTTGGCCTGATCAGCAACGGCTTCCTTTCACACCGGGGGAACGAGGCCTTTCGCGACGCGATTCGGAGTGGTGAGCTGACGGCCCGCGACTACTACCGCCAGATTTTGCGTCTCGTTTACCGGCTTCTGTTCCTGATGGTCGCGGAAGATCGTGGGTTGATTTTCCCAGAGAAAGCGACCCGCCAGCAGCGGGAAATCTACTGGAGCTACTACAGTCTGCAGCGACTGAGGCGGCTCTCCGAGCGCACCAGCTACCTTTACGAGGCGGAGCGCTCGCACGATCTCTGGCTCAGCCTGATCGCCACCTTCCGGCTCTTTCGAGCGGATGGCCCCGGAGCGAAATTGGGGCTGGCACCGTTTGACGGCCAGCTCTTCCGAGCAGGCCCGCTCGACCGGATCGAAGCCCTTCACCTCGACAACCGCACGCTGACGCGTGCGCTGCACAAGCTTTCCTTCTTCCAACATCCCAGCTCCGGGCAGTGGGTGCGCATCAACTACGCCGCGCTCAATACGGAGGAATTTGGTTCCGTCTATGAAGGTCTGCTGGAGTGTTCGCCGGTTTTCGATCAGAGCCCGCTCAGTTTCCGATTGCGTCAGGCAGCCGGCAATCAACGAAAAACCTCGGGCAGCTACTACACCCCCGATGTGCTCGTCGAGCAGCTCCAGCGCACTGCCCTCATCCCCATGCTGGAAGCTCGGATCAAGCAGGCGGCTCAAGGCAAACGCAACGGAGAGCGTCAGCAAGCCATTGAGCAGGCGATACTCTCGCTCAAGATCTGTGATCCCGCCTGCGGTTCTGGTCACTTCCTCCTTTCCGCCGCCCATCGCGTGGCCCGCGAGCTGGCACTGATTCGGGCCAACGGGGACGAACCTTCTCCCTCGGAACAGCGCCGCGCCCTGCGCGAGGTTATCACCCGCTGTATCTTCGGCGTGGATGTCAACGAAATGGCGGTTGAGCTTTGCAAGGTCACCCTTTGGATCGAATCCGCCGAGCCTGGCAAGCCGCTCAGCTTCCTCGACCACCACATCAAGGTCGGCAACAGTCTGCTGGGGGCCAATCCCGCCCGCATCCGCGAAGGTATCCCCGATGATGCCTACAAACCCCTGACCGGTGACGACAAGAAAGCCGTCGCCTGGATGAAGAAACTGAACAAGGACCATCGCGGCAAGGCCCACGTGCGCGGTCAGCGTTCGCTTGATTTTGGGGACGAATCTCCCTGGGAGCGACTGGGCAACCTTCCGTCGGCTATCGCACAGATGGAGACGACGCCTGATGATTCTGTTGCCACCGTCGCCGCAAAGGAGAAACACTATGCCGAGCTGGTCGCCGGAACTGGCTACCTCCACGCCCGGCTGCTTTTCGACACTTGGTGTGCCGCCTTCGTCTGGCCCAAGGATCGCGAGGAATGGGGCACCGAGCTGCATACCAGGCACCTCCGCCAGATCGAGAAGAGCCCCTACGAGCTGGATGCCCAACGCCGCGAAGCCATCCCGACCCTCGCTCGCGACTACGCCTTTTTCCACTGGCACCTCGAGTTTCCCACCGTTTTCCGTGAACCCGCCAAGGACGAGAAGCCGGAGAATAAGCTCACCGGACTAAAGGGTGGCTTCGATTGTATCCTCGGGAATCCGCCATGGGAGCACATCGAACTGAAAGAAAGTGAATGGTTTGCAGATGTAGCACCTGAAATCGCCAACGCAGCTGGAGCCAAGCGGAAGAAGCTAATCGAAGAGCTTCCTCAATCCAACCCAGACCTTCACGCCCGCTATTTTAGGGAAATCAGGGCAATTAATGGAACCCGGCATATCCTTTCGAATTCTGGTAATTATCCTTTCTGCGGACGTGGCAGGGTGAATCTCTACACCGTCTTCGCCGAACAGTTTCGCAACCTCCTCAACCCGCAGGGACGCGCGGGCTGCGTGCTGCCCACCGGTATCGCAACCGACGACACCACCAAGTTTTTCTTTCAGGATGTCGTTCAGCGCAAGTCACTCGTTTCTCTCTACGATTTCGAGAACCGAAGGAAGCTCTTTCGCGATGTCGACAGCCGCATGAAATTCTGCCTCTTCACGGTAGGCAGCGGCACTGCCCCGGCGGCGGATCAGGCGGAGTTTGCCTTTTTCTGCCTGGAGGTGGCGGATCTGGAGGACGAAGAACGCCGGTTCACCCTCAAGCCGGAGGACATCGAGCTGCTCAACCCCAACACCGGCAATTGCCCCATCTTCCGAGGTAAACGCGACGCCGAGCTGACCAAGCACATCTACCGCCGCGTGCCCGTGCTCTGCCGCGAGGCCAAGGATGGCCAGCCCGAGCAAAATCCCTGGCAGTTGTCGTTCAAGCAAGGTCTTTTCAATATGACCAGCGACTCGCATCACTTCCGCACGGCGGCAGAGCTGCGCGATGCTGGCTACACCCGTAGCGGCAATGTCTTCTCCAGCCCTTATGACCGCTACCTGCCGCTCTATGAGGCGAAGATGATCCACCACTTCGACCACCGCTGGGCCACCTACGAGGAAAGACCCGATGGAAGCGTCGATTCCCGCGATGTTACGTTGGAGGAAAAGCAGAACCCGGACTTCGTCGTCCAGCCCCGCTATTGGGTGCGTGAGGAGGTCGTCGAAAGCGCCCTGCCACACTACCCGGAGCAGCTCTGGAAGGCACTGCAGGAGGACGACCACCACGCCATCCACCGTGCCATGTTTCTTTGGGTCATCGGCCACTACATGGAGATAAAGGACCAGCCGAATATTGAAGCCATTATCCGGCAAGCTCGCCAAAGTGGAGTCGAAGTCCCCCTATTCCAGCACGAAGCGGGTGACCCCATCTACAACGAAGCCCGCAGCCTGCAAAAACAATATCCCTTGGAAGACAGTCACCTCGAAGTCTTCCGGAATGCCGAGGACCAAAATACCATCCCTCAGCTCGCCCACCAATGGGTACAGGAGTTCTCCCCCAAATGGCTCATGGGCTGGAGGGATATTACCAACACCACGAACGAGCGGACGACGATCGCGAGTGTTGTGCCGAGGGTGGCGGTGGGGCACACCGCACCACTGTTCCTAAGCCATTTGTGGCAAGATAGAAGTGGGCTCGATTTTATCTCGAATCTAACTAGCTTTGCGGCTGATTTTATCGCTCGTCAGAAAGTCGGGGGAACACACCTAACGTATGGCCTCATAAAGCAATTAGTCTACTTAAGGCCTGGACAATTAGGAGTCCTAACTAAATTGATTCGAGAGCGCACCCTCGAACTCCTCTACACTTCCTCCGACCTTTCCGCCCTCGCCACCGACTGCGGCTACGACGGCCCGCCCTTTCCCTGGGACGAAGAGCGACGCTTCCAAATCCGCTGCGAGCTGGATGCCGCCTTCTTCCACCTCTACCTGCCCGCCTTGCCGGACGGAAGCTGGAAGCCCTGTCGGATCGCCGACGGCGATGTGGCCGATGAATCCTCCGAGGAACTCGTCGCCTTGCGCCGCTGCTTCGCCACACCCCGTGACGCCGTAGCCTATATCATGGACACCTTCCCCATCGTCCGCCGGAAAGACGAACAAGCCTACAGCCACTACCGCACCAAGGACCGCATCCTCGAAGTCTACGATGAAATGCAAAAGGCCGAGGCCGCCGGAAAGGAGTGGCAGAGCCCACTTGATCCACCACCGGGTGTCCAGGCGGGGCGAACGGGCGATCCGTCCCTTGCCTCCGTCCCGTCGTGGCGCGATGAGGCTCTTTCCGTCTCTCACAGCCGCCCTTCGCTCGATGCCAAACGGTATCGCTCACTCGCCGTCGAACACCTGCTTGCCCAGTCTGGTTCCCACGCTGATTTCACGATTTTTCGCCGGGCCTATTGGCTGTTGGCCAATCCAGCAAAATTCGCAGAGATCGGCAAGACCCAGTTGCCCGAGATCCCGCAAGCTTGGTGGCAGAGCCGCAATGAAGTCCTTGATAAGACGGTATTTGTGTCCCATCTCAGGGACGCCGCAAGCATCGGGGATCTTCGCTTGTGGGCCGAAGATGGAGAGCGCAGGATCGCGTGGTGTGGACAACCCCAAGACGCGGACGTCCATTACCCGCATGTTCGCGACGATGCCCGGATCGCCCTGGTTTTGGCCGAACACTGGCAGGACGATGAAGCGTCCAGCGAGTGGCAGGCCATGGAGCCGCATGTAGCCGCCCTTTTTGTGTCATGAGTAGGAAAAAACAACGCGACGATCCGAACCAACTGACCTTCTTCCCACAGTTGGCCCGGAAAATTGTCGCACAATCGGAGATCACCGAACCCCGTCTCTGGTTTCGTGAGCTGCGACTCCTGACAACACTTTCACCGGATGGCGAAAAAATCAGAAGCTTCACCTTCCGCCCCGGCCTCAATGTTCTATGGGCCGAGCCCGAAAACCCCGACGGCGATCTGGAAACCACCGGTCTTTACGCCGATGGAGTCGGCGGCCACGCCACCGGAAAGACGCTTTTCTGTCGCATCCTCCGCTACATTCTCGGAGACAAGAATTTCTGCACGGATGACGACCTTGAAGCCATCCAGGGGGAATTCATCGAACTCTGGGCAGTCGCGGAACTCCGGCTCGATGAGCGCACCTGGAGTGTCGGACGCGCCCTGACCGGACCCGGCAAGGATTTCGCCTTGGCCGACAACACCATCGAGCAAGGCCTCCATTCCGATTTCCGCCCGTCCTACATGGTATTTCTGGAAGCGCTCGAAAAAAGCTTGCCGCCGGTCCTTGCCGCTCTCCACCCCAACGAGGCTTGGCGTCATTTTTTGCCTTGGATCTCCCGGGACCAGGAGTCGCGCTTCTCCGCCATCAACGCGTGGCGCAATCCCCTGAGCCAAGCGGATAATCCCCAGACCACTGCGGAGGCACAACACCTCCTGATGCGGGCCACGCTCAACCTCCTCAATCCCAGAGAATCCGAACTCAGAAAGGCGCTTGAGTCCTTGAGAGCGCAGCACAAATCAGCTGAAGACAAACTTCCCGAGAGAGAACGCACGCATCGGCGGGATCTTCAGACACTGACCGAAACACTGGGTGAAGTGCCCTCATTTTCTATTGATTTGGATGACCTTGAATCCTCCAAACGCACGATAAAGAATCACATCGAAGTCCGGGAAGAAGCGATTGCCAAGCTGCGTTCCGCTCCCGAATCCGCCCGAACCTTAACGGCTCGCCAGGCCCGCGATACGGCACAGCAAAAGCTCGATGAAGCGCAGAACCGCATCCGTCGACTGCAAGAAACGGAAATCCCGGATCTCGAGAAACGGCGTGACGAGGAGCTGGCCTTTATCGAACGCGTTAAACAGAAAGGTATCCGCGATCCCTCCCGCATCAGCGATAATTTTTGTCCCAACAGCCTGCTGAAAGCCCAGGAAAGGAAATGCGTCCATCTCCCGAAGGACGAACGCTCCCAACTGGAAATCGCTGATCTGGAGAGACGTGCGGAAGACTTCGCTGTGAGCCTGGAAACAAAGCAAAACGACCTTCGTTCCCTCGAAGGATCGCTTGACGGCCTGAGAAAGGCTTTGGAAGAAGCGAGCCATCACTACCTTGCCTTCCAGCGGGAAGACTACGCTTCTGCCATCCAACTCGAAAGGGTGGTCATTCTCCTTCAGAGCGGATTGAGACAACTGGAGAACGCCATCCAGTCCAAGCAAGACGCCAACGAACAGCGGCAGACGCTACTTTCCAGCGGAGCCGAAATCGAAAGGACCCGAGCATCAATCCAGGACGCACGGGTCAAGGTTGATGACGAATTGAAATACTTCAGCCAGATCTATTCCGACGCTATTGCCGCCATTCTGGGAGGAGCAGTCAGTGCGGAGGTTGCGCTTTCGGAGCGCGGACTTCAACTCAGTGCAAAGCGCAACGCCAAACTGGGCGGCACCGCTATGGCCACAGTTAAGACCATCGCCTTCGACTTTGCCGCTATTATTCACTCCATCGAGGGCCGCAGCCATCACCCACGCTTCCTGATTCACGATGGTCCCCGCGAAGGCGACATGGCCCGTATCGTTTACCAGCGCCTATTCCTCTACGCCCGATTGATCGAACAAAGCTTCCCGGAAGATAAAGCCCCGTTTCAATACATTCTCACCACGACGACACCGCCGCCACCCAATATGCGCGAAGGTAGTAAATGGCTTCTGTGTCCTCCACTGAACGGTCGTGAGAAGAAACAGAAGCTGCTTCGAGAGGACTTTTAGTGACATGAAGCTGCTCCGATCTGCTTTCCCAACCCCCCACGACATGATCCTCGCCTACCGCAAGGTTAAGGCAGAAATCTGGTGGATGAAGACCGTGCCATCGCTGTTGATGCTGGCGGAGTATGAGGCAAATCTGGAAACGAATCTCATCCGACTGCGAAAACGCCTTCTTTCGAGGAATTTCGTTCCCGACGAGGCCTTTCTAGGTGAGGTAGTGCTTCTCCCTAAGAAATTGATTCCCAGTGATACAGGCACCCAAGCTGAAGATTCGAAATCCATTCACTACACGGTGCTCACGGACAATCCCAAGCATGCAGCACGGACAGGAGAAACATGGGAGGATCTGGAGTGTCGGACGATGGCTATTCCCAGCATCGATTTTCAGATACTGGGAGTGCTCTGGACAATGGAGGAGGGTGGCGATCTCGATGCACAACGCTCCTCCTCGTGTCGGGCGAATGTCTTGAGACGGAATTTCCTGCCAGATGAGGACTCCGAGTATCCAGCGACAGAGGGCACCCTGCGAGGTCCCATCAACAAGCTCTATCCAGGCGTATTCAAGCCCTACTTTCATGCCTACAAGGCATGGCGAAATGACGGGCTGGAAAAGGCTCAGGAAGCCGTGGAAGGCGGCCAAAGGGTGTTTGCGCTGACCCTCGACCTTCGCCGCTATTTTCACCAGATCGACGTTCGCTGCCTGCGGACGCTGTTCCCTCCCCATGGCAGAATTGCCAAGATTTTCTATCAATCGCTTGAGGTGTGGCAGAATATGCACGGTGAGGCTGTTCAAAATGGAGGAGAAAAACTCGGCATCCCCGTCGGTCTCATCGCTTCGGGAGTGATCGCCAATCTGATTCTGGGACCGCTAGATGACGCTATTGAGAAAAACATCTCGCCTATCTACTACGGTCGCTATGTGGACGACCTATTTCTAGTCTTCACTCTCAACGGATCGTTTTCCACCGGAGAGTCCATCCTGAAGGAGATCGAGCGCCTGATGCCAAGTGCTGAACAAGGTGAACCATCGATAAAATGGTTCGAACCGGGCTCATCTGAGGGTGGCGACAAGGGCTTGCTCAAGTTCCATTATGAGCCATGGAGAGCATCCCGCTTTGAATGCAAAGCGGACAAACAGCGCTTGTTTCTGCTGGAGGGGAAGCCCGGACGCGACCTGCTGGCGGTCATCGACCGTGAGCTAAAGGAGCACAGCAGCGAGTGGCGCATGGTTCCGGAACTGGATGACGACGAAGACCGCTGGTTGAAAGAATCCTTGGTGGCCAGCCATGACGCTGCCGAAGGAGCCACCACTTTGCGCAGAGCCGACGACCTTTCCATCCGGCGGATGGGAGTGACCGTTGCTATGCGCAAACTGGAGGCGATTGAGCGCTTTGGACTCAAGCCCGCTGAGTGGAAAACTTATCGGGAGACCCTTTATCGGATCGCGGAAACGCACTTGTTATCGCCTGAAGGATTGTGTGATTTCTGGCCCAATCTTCCGCGCTTGTTCGGGCTGGCCTTTTGCAATAATGACTGGAGCGCCGCCAATCGATTGCTAACACGGATCATTGAAGCAGACGCCATTTTCAAGAGAATCCTTTCCCGCAAAAAAAAGCAGGTCACGGTACTTCGCTCATGGCTGTTCATGGTGGTTCGCGAGGAACTCTTTCGAGCCTGCAAGTCGCCCCCAGGTCAAAGCGAAGCAAGGCGGTTCATCCGGCGCTTTGAAGAAAAGATGGACGGGGAGTTCCCGACGGATGAAACGTTCGCGATACGGATTCAGGATTTCAAAAATCGGGACATGGATCGATTGGGTCATAAGGCCCGGATTCGCAGTGAAAACGGGCTTAGTCAAAAGACTTTTATACGCCAGATTCGCCAAGTCGGTTTGTTCTTTCAAAACGAGGAGCCAGGCTCATTTCCGAAGTCGGATCTGTATTCGCTGCTCTTTCCAACGAGGCCGCTTGGTGAACAGGAAGTTTGCCTGAAACGGCCCAAGGCCAGCTGCTCCTCAAGAATTATGCGGAAATGCCTCTATGCCCTGCGTGGCCAATCGCTGTTCGGAGCATCTAACACAAAAAAGGCTGGCAGGGATCAACCAATACATATCCGACTTGCCTCCGAGTTTCCGGGACAATCCGTTCGGGTGGCGGTTACCAATTTTGAAACCGTTGAGAAATCATGGACTGCGCGTGTGCATGGCAAACCGGACCTTTCTATCGAGCGATTGCGTCGAGTTCTGTTTTTGATCGATGATTTTCTCCGGACAACCAAACGACATCCCTGGAATGAACGTCCTCTTTATTTCTGTTTCGGGGAGTTGAGCATTCCCCGCGAATGGCTGTTTGTCCTCACCAGCTACTTTTCGCTGGCCCGGGTTTCCTTGATTGCAGGGGTTGAATATGAAGCAGGATCCCGATCCGGGACGCTGCAGAATCCTGCTTATCTTTTCCTCAGAAATCGCAATCTTGGCTATCCAAGCACCTACGTTTTCCGACAACACAAGACAAATCCGGCTCCTCTTGAAGAACAGCTTTTATGGCAGGTTGGTAATTACAAGTTGCTTGGTCCCAAGCCTTCGCAGCTCCCGATTTACGTGCATGGAAACTTCTACTTTGGGGTGTTGCTATGCAGCGAGCTGACCGATGCGGAAATCCATCGGCACTTTCGCGGTCATGTGGACGCACTATTTTGCCTCGAATGGAATAGAGATCTCGAGACCTTCTCGTCTCTCGTCGAAAGCACAGCTCAAACTATCCACGCCTACATCGTGCAAGTTAACAATCGCCTTTACGGCGACAGCCGCATACGGGCACCCTTTAAAGAAAAGTATAAGCGTGACCTTGTTCGCTTGAGAGGGGGCATTCACGACTACTTTGTAGTAGGCGAGCTACCAATTCAAAAGCTAAGGGACTTCCAACGAAAAGTGCATTCCGATCTGGGTCAAAGCGCACCGTATAAGCCATTGCCATCAGGTTACGATCCAAGGAATTTTGAGCGTCTCCATCAGGAAAAAGACTCCTAAGCCGGTCGACTTCTGAGTCGGCTGGCTCTGTTTCCGATAAAAAAGACGTTTACCGGATGGCAAACGACAAGGGTCTTTCTCCCCCGAGCTCTCTTCATTGATGCGATCAATGGGAACGCTTTCGGAAGTGGACCAGTCGTCCAATCTGGAGAAGTTGATTGGTAAAGGTGTCGTACCTCCTAAGCAGCCGGTGAGGACATTTATGCAAAATTACTCAAAATGTGAATTGACCTGCATACCCTGCCTTCGGGACCGCTTCATAGGGTGTGCTTGATGTCCTCCACTATTTATCCTCATTATTCGGGGCATAGCTGGGGACACGGCTCTTCACCGGCATTGGCTTTGGCGGGCTGGCACTGATTGCCGCCACGAATCGAACCTGAACCCGCCGATTTCTCCGACAACCTTCAATCACCCTAGCAAGAACAGCCTTATGATCCTCATCACTGCAGACTTGCACGCCGATCCAAACCATTTCCAATGGATCTCTAATCACGCCGGAAACTACCAGCTCATCATCATCGCGGGCGATCTCATGGACGCCTTTGAAGCGCGCTTCCCTCTCGGGCAGCAACTCACCATGATTCAGGAATGGCTCAATCGCCTCCTGGCGCAGGGAGTGTATGTGGCTGTCACCGAGGGCAACCATGATGATTTTCAAGACTCCGACGGAAACAGCATCTTGCCCCTAGATCATCCCGCATTTATCGGGCCCGGCATGACCCGCATGATTCCCGACGTCGCCACCGTCACCTGTCTGCCCTGGGAGGCTTCCGCATGGCCGACCCATCACCCAGCCCCAACGCAGAGAACGTCAGGGCCCGGAACCGTACCGTGGATCGTGGTCTGCCACCTTCCCCCAGCGTGCTCCGGGCTGAGTGAAGGGAACTGGTCAGACGACCCCCATGTAAAAGACTTCATCGAAAAGTATCAGCCGGGCTATCTGGCCTGCGGCCACTTCCATGAAGCCCCCTATCGCTTTGGAACTGCTCGCGATACCCTGGGAGTCACGACCATCCTCAATCCCGGAAGAAGCTATTCGCCCAGTCCCATTCCCAACTACATCCTGCTCAATCCAGTCAACGGTAAGACAGAGTGGGAATGTCAGTGAATGGGCACGCGTCCATTCCCTATACTCAGACAGCGTTGAATCCCGTTGCCAAAAGGGAACGCATAGCATCGGATCTGTTCTCAAAAGGCTGGAACCTTCCGCCTGATCTCAATTCTTTTGCGCGACTCAGACATTGGCGTGGAATAAATTTATTCTGAGTAGGAACGATCTGTTGGGCAGTTTACCTAAGGCCGGTCCGGCTGTTAGTCGACTAGCTCCGTTTCCGGGTAAAAAAAGACGTCTAACGGACGGTAAATGACAGGAGTCTTTCTGTGCAAAAGTTCAAATAGCGCTTCCGCCAAGCGGGTGCCTTCCTGATCAAATTTTTGCCTGCCTTCCGGATCGCCTGTAAATGGCTCACGATCGCTCGATTGGCTGTCATACTGCCGCGCCCAGGAACGGAATTGAGCATCAAGGGCCTCCGTCCTGCCGGTGATCTCTCCCACTTCTATCGGCACGCCATTGGCATCCCACAAATAGGTATCGCCGTCTCCAGAGCCAAACTCGGCAAACACGGACAACACTGAGAAGGGATCTCTCTCTGGATGGTCATTCATTTTGGGACTCATATGCTTGAACCGTGCTGCCTCGAAATGGGCTCGATGCAATTATCATGGGAAAAGCCAGTAATCTCCTAAGGATTCATTTTCATCTCATCCCTAGGCAAATGCTACGGAACATGCACGCTTTTTTGAGGCTGCAATCAAAGAGTATGCAAACGTCAGCCTCAATCAGTAAGTGAGGTGGAAGGCGTTCAGAAGTCTTCTCTCGTCTTTATGAAACGCTCCAGTCGCTTCTTTGGTACACGGGACTCGGGGACCTTCCAGTTATAGTCCGCAGCAGAACGATTCGCAAATGCCAGAGCTATTTCAGGAACCTCATACGGTGCATAGGTACTTTCCTGCAATACCTGCACCGCCACGATGCTGTTGGAGTTCTCAATAATCACATCAAATTCGCCATACACGGGAAATGGCCCATCCAGATTTCCACCAACCAGACGAATCAGATGCCATTTGATCCAATCTACGAATGATAGTGGAATCTCCAGATGCACTTCACGGTGTCCCAAAAGTGAGAGAAAGACGATCCAAAGATGGGCTGGGGCCATTGAACCCCTTTGCTGCTCCTTGATGCTATTGAATGCCTGTTCTAATGGCACGCCACCATCTTCATAGTACATCTCCACCTTCAAATGTCTCTGAGTCACCGCTTCAGTAACAATCCACTGAAGGCAACGAAGTGAGTCCTCCACTACCGATTTGCAAACAAACTCTGGGGGTTTGCCAGGATCGTGAAAGCTCAAATCGCAATAGAGTTGCACCGTTTTTAGACAGGTCCCCTGATCACGCTACATATTCTGCCGATCAGCATGGATTGTTTGCGTATATCCTGGACGGATCGAAGTATGGTCGGCTCTGCGGAGTCTTCAGAAACAAGACTGACAAGCTTCATTTCTCCATCCTCAAGTCGAACCCTCCGGAACCTTTTTGCCCCATTGAGTTTCACAAGATAGATTCCTCCGCGCACCTCGTTTTGGGACAGATCAACGATCACTAAGCTGCCACGTGGAGCAGTGCTTCCAATTTCATCTGTGTCCACAACATCATAGACAAGAGAATCGAGATTGCCGCTTGAAATGTTCTTTAGCCATTGCCTAGAGCCGGCCCAGTGGTCCTCTGCCATGGCAACAGGATGTTCTTTGTCAGCCCCGCTCGCGGTGCGGGTGTAGGAATACTCTGGAGTAGCATGCGCTGAAATGAAGTGATCGAAAGAAAACTTCGGAACCAGATATATCGAACTTGAAAAACTTAATCCCCCGTCCCGCGCGAGGTCAGTAATGGCTGCTCTGAATGCGGCAGCAATGCGGCTGAGTTCCTCCAGAGTTGGTTCATCTCCATCAAGAATCTCATGCGCTGCAAGTATTGAAAGTCCAGTTGCACCTGCCAAAGCCTTTGCAGGTTCGCTACGAGGAAGTTGCTTTCTTAACAATTCTGCCAGCTTGGCTGAAAACCGTGTGCGCAATCTACGCGTTGAGAAACATTCTGACTCGGGCGCACTATCGGCCCCCATAAGAAGCCAGTCAGCGCTTACGCCCCCAGCTCTAACCAGTTTCTCGAGAACCGCCCGCGGAGGCTCGGAGTGGGTAAAGTAACGCGCAAGCGAAGAGTAAGGCAGCCCTGCTGCCTCAGCAAAAGCCCGACGCCCACCGTTCTTCTGGCAAAGGATGTCGAGGCGCTCTCGAAATTGATCTGCGGATGCTGTAGTCATTGTTCTCACATCTGATAAAGGCAGATAGATTCAAAAGGCTCAAGCCGCAACTATCAGGCAAGGCAAGCCAGGAGGAAGAACAAATTACCGGATGTGGTATTTTTGGGGCTTGACGATACCGGATGTGAGAATTCATTACTCACATCATGGACACTCACGCATATCCTTGGGGTCACCTCGAAAATAATGCAGAGCTGCCGACTGAAGAACAGCGGGAGCTCTTAGAAAACTGCCTAGAGTCGCCGCCAGTGAGATGCGCGCGTAATTTTGGCTGCAACTTGATAGGGCTTTTCCCGAGTTTGAAAAACGGTAGGTCCGTTGAGTTCGAAAGCGGAAGTATCGAGCGGCTAATTGTCTTCTTGTTAGAAAACTGTACCCAAGTGCTTCGGTTCAAGGAGCAACCCCTCACCTTACAAGTTCCCCGCGAGAACAAAAAGGGAATCAAGGCTCCTCAGAGGTATACACCGGATTATGCTGCTCAACTGGCATCAGGGCAGTTCATTTTCCTAGAAGGAAAACCGGAAAAAAAACTTAGCCTACACGCACAGAGAGGTGGTACATACTACTATAAGGATGCAGAAGGTCGCTGGCGGGATCCGTCCGCAGAAGAGGTCTGTCGAAAAATGGGAGCGGATCACCTGATACTCACTGAGAGTGATTTCTGGCCCAATCTAATGCGCAACCTTCATTTCCTCTTTGAATTCATTCCTCGCGAGGAGCCCGACAATGTGTTTGCCGATATCATACGCAAGAGCATCGCCCGAAATCAAAGACGATTCGTTTCGCTGGCAGATCTCAAACTAGACCAAGATGGAATGGCTAAGATCTACGGTTTGATCGGGACCGGTCGCATCTTATCAACAGTAAATTACCGCTCAATCCACGAACCAGAGCGCTTCCTGTTATTCTCCGATCAAGCTGCTTTTGCAGGTTGGGAACTAAACCAAACCCCTAAGCGTTGCCTGAAGTTACGCATGTTTCAACTGGTAGCTGGAACCAAGTTCAGTTGGAGGGAGGAACACTTCCATGTGAAGCAGGTACATGGAGATCAAATAATTGTCGGTCAAGGGGTGCACACGGACACTTACTCTCTCGATCATCTACGCAGGGAATGGGAATCCGGTTTTATTTCCGTCCATACAGAAGGCGAAACAGACAGAGAACCGGCAGTGCAGTTGCCCTCGGGGCACGCCCTTAAGGAAGCACTTCGCCGCCTTGAAATCACAAAGGGTGCAACATCAGAATATTCAGATCGGACTGTGAGAAGATGGAAGCAACAGAAAAAAATGGCCGAGGCAGCGGGCATTTGCGTAGTAGATGCATTATCGCCAAAGACGTCTAGAAGGGGTTCTCGTTTGCCAAGGCTCGACATGGATACGCTTAGCGACTTGGATGAGTATCTACAGAGCGATTTCTTTCTCCCTCATGCTCCAAAAGCGATTCGCTGTTTCAATAAGTATCAACAGCAACAGAGGGAATGTGGAAAAATCCCTGTGGGTCGCTCGACATTCTATACTCGAATCAAGGCGCTGCAAAACCTCCACAATCGCACACGAGTTGGGAAAAAGAAGCACTATGCAATGCTGTCAGGCTTGCAGGATTACAACGGCATTCCTGTTTTGGTTCCGGATAGCGAATTCGCTTTTGGTACCGGGCACATTGATCACACGCCTGTTGATGTGATCCTTTTGAACGCCAAGGGAGAACTCGTCAATCGTAGGATCTGGTTGACGGTAATGAAGGATGCCTACTCTCGATTCATCCCGGCATGGTATTTTTCATTTCGTGCTCCATCTAGGGTCTCCTGCATGATGGTAGTGAGAGAATGCATCAGGCGACACGGACGACTTCCCCGCACGATCATTGTCGACAATGGCTCAGAATTTCACTCTCATTTCTTCCGAAGATTAGTTATTGGGTTGAATAGTGAGCTCCTCTACCGACCTCCACACATGCCTAGACATGGATCGATCTCGGAACGCTTTTTTCGGACGGTCAACGACGGACTTTTCCACAACATTCCGGGAAATACACAGCAATTGAAAGACCCACGTTCGATGGGACGCGATGTGGATCCCCGACGCCTTGCAGTCGAGACGTTTGAGACTCTGTACGAGCAATTCGAACATTGGGTGCTGAACGTATACCACCACCGACCTCACCAAGGATTAGGGGCAACCCCTAATCAGGTTTTTAGAGACTCTTGCACCCGCACCGGTATCCTACTCAGAAACAGTGTATTGGCCGATCAGCGTTTTCTATGCGAAAGCGCAATTGAAGTCGACGGCCTTACGCGCGTACTCCACACAAACTGGGTTGTTGTTAATAACATTCGATATAAATCAAATGAAATAAGAAATCCGAAATACGCAGGTAGGAAGGTCGAAATCCGTTGGGACCCAGAAGATATCCGAGTGGTGTATGTCCTTCTCGGCGATTCCTGGATAGTGGCTAAATCCAAACATTACGACTCGATCACGAATTGCGATCAACAACGCCTGCGAGTTGTCTCGGAGGTCTTCGTCGACGGAGTCCTTTCGGCAGCGAGACACAACTGTGCGCCATCTCCAGCTATCCTAGAACGGGGCAAGGAAACAGTAGCTGCTGAAACTATAGAAATTAAAGATGGTCCAGCTTTGAACATCAATTCCGATGAAGACGAAGATTGGACACGCTATCTGACTTGAAGCAGAAAAGTGTAATTATTCAACTACAATAGCAAAATTGCGATGAAAACTACATCACCTTACTCTGTATCAAATCCCTTTGAAAAATACAAAAAACAGACTGTCTTTCATGCAAGATTCATAGAATCAATAGATAGGATGTCTGCACTGATTGAAGGACCTTTAACGCAAAATCTAATCCTTCTGATCGGGCCTACTGGAGTTGGTAAGTCGTGGTTGATACATGAGTTATCCCGACGATATAAACTTATGGGTTCTCCCTTAATCAGATTTGAATGTTTTCCTCCGTTACAAAGCACCAGTCCTTTTCGGCGTTTTTTCGAGGACTATCAGAAGGCGCTAAACGACCCGTTCGCCACCAAACCAAGAGCACTTGATGGTTCGACTGCCTTGGAGGGTGAGATCTTCAGCCCAAGAACCACACTCGATAACCTATCTAGAGTAGTATGCGATCGGGTTCGAAAACTGAAACCACGTGCGGTGCTGCTAGATGAAGCGAACGTTTTCGCAGATCTATCTGCTGCTCAAACTCGATTCAGTCTGAAGCTGTTCAAGGCGGTCGCTAATCAGACCGAAGTACCACATGTTCTTGTAGGTACTGAGGCACTCCTAAATTTCATCGGCCTTGATTCACAGCTGCAGCGACGTGGTCGCGTTATCCACCTCGACACCTACTCAAACGACACCGAGGCAGATAAAACTGATTTTGTGAACGCATTGGATGAATTGCTGAATTTGAGCCCTATCCCAGCCAATCAAAATATCATCCATAAAACCCTAAATGTCCGTGACTTGTGTTACGGGGCAATCGGGATTTTAGCTGATCTTATCCTCAACGGTTGTAAGTTGGCTCATCAGCGGAATTCATCTGAACTGACATTTGCAGATCTCAAAGCTGTGGCGGTTCAGAATAAGGGAAACGTCATCACGGATGAGCAACAAGCAATACGTGAATACATCAACGAGGACACCAAAAGTCCCGCAAGAACAACGATATCTTGCGCTGTGCCTGAGACCCCACGTGTCCGCAAACGGAGTCGAGTACAGCGAGAGACACCAAGACAATACAAGACTTCCAATACTAATGGACGGCCTAATTAAAATACGTCCACTTGGCATTGGAACTGCCGATTGCGAATCGTTCAGCAGTTATATCACCCGCTTGGCTGCAGAGAACTGTGTTGGTCCTAAAATCCTGTTGTCTGGGATATTTGACAACCTAGGTAATCCTCATCACAGAGGAACGTTTGGCAGCAATGAGTTGGCGGCTATCGATGGACCTTCTGGCCGAAGTGCGTTTCTAGCTGATAGGGTTGCAGAAGCAACTGGAATTGAGGAAGTCCGATTCCTTACTTTACACCGTTTCTCGAAGATTCTAGGTCCGAGACAACTCTTGGCGCCTATGCGGAGGTGGGTAAAGAGTGAGTTAACTGTCAGCGATGAAGCTTGTCCTTCATATGAGAAGCTTGTGTGGCGCATCCAGAATTATCGCTTTTCACCCTCAGGTGAGCCGCTGGAGCATTTCTGTCCGGCCTGTCGCCGACAGTTAGGTGTCCTGCGGGCGAATCAACGCATTGCACAGTGTTCTTATCCATCCTGTAACGCAACACTTTCGATGGCTGGATACTCGAAGTATCCGTGCGACGAAGATGAAGGCGGGACTTATGCTTTCTGGAGGTGGGCTTCCCAGCAAATGGGTGAACTGGTGGCGTTTGGTGAAGACCTACGAGATGTATCGTTCAATGTGGCGTTCCGAGAATGGCTGAGCTACTTTGGAATCAAGAGAAATCGAGATGCTTCGAACCTTTTTGGCGTCTCGCATCTATCTATTGATCCGTGGCGAGAAAACCGCATCCCTGATCTAGTGAACGTATTAAACATCTGTTGGTGCTTTAGAACATCACTGCTCGACTTTTTACGAATTCGCATGCTACCGATGGATGATAGTGCCGGACCACGTGAATCACCGATCGCGAGCCATAAACGTCAAAAGCCACACCATCGACGGCGTATTGATAAGGTCGATATGGAGAAGCAGCTTCGGAAAATTCTCCAAGAAGACAAATACCCCCACCTCAGCTTTTCCAAAATTTGTCAGAACAAGTTGGACCGAAGAGTGAGTGTTGTCAGGGGCTATTTCCCTGATTTGGCTAAAGCGATTTCAGCTCGCTTTCGAGAGCGACGAGCCGACAGCGCCAAGATAACTCGGGCCGGCAATATTGCACATATTAAGGAGGCGGCAGCAATTCTCCGTGCCAAGAGGAAACGTGTCACGCTAAAGTCAATCAAGGGATTGCTCCCGAAACCCTCAATCATGGCGAACAATTGGGCGCGCACCGCTGCACGCCAAGAGATGAATCCTTGACGTGCCTAGACAATTCGACTCTGTTTCATGGCCGCACTATGTTGTAAAAATCCGGCAAAACATGTCCAAAATGTTTTTCCACCATTTATTGGCCAAATGGCCAAGTTTTTCCGGATTTTACAACTCAATAAATTTCGGGCCCATAGCTCAGCGGTTAGAGCAGGGGACTCATAATCCCTTGGTCCTCGGTTCAAATCCAAGTGGGCCCCTTTTTTGAGAGCGAGGGGCCGTGAGCTATTGTATGGAAGTGCTTGATAACGTTGGGGTGCGATTGACACCCTAGGCTTATTTTGCTCTTTATTAAAGCTCACCGCTCCAAACATCCGGTTGGGTGTGGTTGGTAAATTTTCCCCATGCAGCCAGGGTCCACCATCTTTTTTGCGCTCTTCAGCAATCTGGCGATATTTATTGTACTGGTCGCGGTCTATGGCTTTCTGCTGGGGCCCCTGAAGCAGGTATCATCCCGCCAGCGACAGGCGGTTCTGGGCTTGGTCTTTGGTCTTACCGCGATCGGCTGCATGCACGCGCGGATCCCGGTCGCAGAGGGTGTCATCGTGGACCAGCGCAATGCGGTGGTGGCCATTTCGGCGATTTTTGGTGGGCCCCTCAGTGCAGGGATCACGGCTCTGCTCGCAGGTGCTTACCGGGCATACCTGGGAGGGGCAGGCGCTTTATCCGGAGTGGTCGGCGTGACCCTTGCAGCCATTGCCGGGATGATAATCCGGACCTGGATCGGGCGTCTGGACTCCTGGCTGAAAGCTTTCGGAGCGGCGGTTGTCTGCACGCTTATCATCATGCCGGGGTTCCTTATCTATGGAAGCTGGCCCACAGGCTGGGAGCTGATGAAAGAAATGATGCTTCCTTACGGTGGGGCCATCTTTGTGGGTATCGCGCTATTAGCGGTATTGCTGCACCGGGAGGATCGTCGTTACGAAGTGGAACGCGAACGCCTGCTTGAGTCCAGGCGGGTTCAGGACTTTGCCAACTGTGCATCGGATTGGTTGTGGGAAATAGACGCAAACCGCCGCTTTTCATACATTTCTTCACGTTTTGAAGAGTTGACCAGGCAAAAGACAGAAAACCTGATTGGTGCCCCGCTGGAGAGCGGCCTGAAGGCTGTGCTCAAGGAAGATTTTGAAGCTTTTTGCAAACGCCTTGAGAGCCGCCAGCCTTTCAGGAATCTCAGCCTGCGGACGCATACCGCGCAGGGCGATTTTCGGCATTACCGGATCAGTGCCGTCCCATTCTTCGATACAGACGGAAGCTTTTTGGGCTATCGCGGTGGGGCAACGGACTGGACGGAGGAAAAACGTGCGCAAGAGAGGGTGGAGGTAGCCCTCAAAGAGGCTGAGGCCGCCATGGTGGCGAAATCTCAGTTCATCGCGAACATGAGTCATGAAATCCGGACGCCGATGAATGGCATCATGGGAATGGCCCAACTGCTGGCTGACACCTCACTCACCCCGGAACAACGGGAGTTACTGGAAATCATTTCCGATTCAGGTGACAACCTGATGCAATTGATCACGGAGATCCTCGATTTTTCCAAACTCGATGCCAACATGGTAGAGCTGCATACGGCTCCATTCGACTTGGAGGCATTGAGCCAGGAATGCCTCAGCCTGATGGGGCAGAAGGCTCTGGGAAAGGGTATATTGGTTGCGCTGGACTTCGATCCTGCGGTTCCCCGATGCTACCAGGGCGATGCGATGCGACTAAGGCAGGTATTGCTCAACTTACTTTCCAACGCAGTCAAATTTACGGAAAGAGGCCATATCATCCTGCGGGTCAGGGCGACCGAAACTGCGATGGATCCGGTTCACCTGGAAATCACCGTGGAAGACACGGGCATTGGCATCCCCGGAGATTATCTGCAGAAGATCTTTGAAGAGTTCACTCAGGTGGACGGATCCTCCACTCGGAGTTACGGAGGCGCTGGTTTGGGTCTGGCTATTGTCAGACGCCTGGTTCAGATCATGGGGGGAGAGGTCACCTGCAAATCTACTCAGGGCGAAGGGTCCAGTTTCAAGGTCAGTTTAAGTCTTCCAAAAGATCCCGGACTGGAATCCTCTATTCCCCACTCTCTTCATGGGATTAAACTGCTGCTCATCTCTCCGCACGCTTCTATTCGCAATATATTTCAAGCGATGCTGACCCACTTGGGGGGAGACGTCGTCACCTGTGATTCGGAAGCTCTGCTTGAGGCTGATCTGGAAGCAACACTGGGATCCTCCCCCAGTTATGACTTTGTTCTGATCGACTTTGAGAAGGTCGGCGAGCGTGCCCTCGACTTGGGTCGGCGCTTCCGCCAGTCACCCTCATTTCAACAGACCATTCTTCTCCTGTTTTCCGCTTTGGGAGAATCCGAGGATTTTACCGCGATGACTGAAGCCGGGTTCAGCTCCAGGATCAACCGCATCTCCCGTCTGGATTCCCTGCGCCGTCAATTACTGGCATTGCAACAGCAAGCTGGTAAATGTCTCCTGATGCCGCCGGATAAGATTTTGAACGATCATTCACAGCCTGCGCATGATCAGCCTCAGGTCAGCATTCTGGTTGTGGATGATATCCCTTCGAATCAGAAAGTCATCGCCATGATGCTGGAGCGGATGGGATTTGCGGTCTGGAATGCCTCCGGTGGGCAAGAAGCTTATGATCTGTTTGTGCAAAGCAAGTTCGATCTCGTCTTAATGGACTGCAAAATGCCGGACATGGACGGATTTGAGGCGACGCGCGCAATCCGGAAGCATGAGGCCACTCTTGGTTGCCCACCCACCCCGATCATAGCGTATACTGCCAATGTTCGCTTGTGCGATCAGGATGACTGTATCCAAGCAGGTATGAACGGGATGATGCCCAAGCCCGTCCGGCAAGCTGAACTCTTGAGCATTTTAAAAAAGTGGCTTCCGGAAATGCCACTGGAAGCCAAATCCTGAAGCTTTTCGCGGTCCGATCAAAGTGCTGGTGGCGGCCCCTTGCCACGTCGGATCAAGCCGAACAGCAGTGATAGCACAAAGAGAACAATGAAGATGAAGAAGAGGATCTGAGCGATTCCAATGGAAGCCTCAGCGATGCCTCCGAAGCCGAAAATAGCGGCGACAATGGCAATGACGAAGAATACGGCGGCCCAATATAACATGGCGATCCTTGGTTGGAGCGTTTGAGGGATTAAGGTAAATCAGTGCCGATGAGCATCAGCACCCTTCACTCCTAATCCATTCCAAAAGAATCGTCAAACTGGCTAATCGTTTTTACAACATCAGCTTATATCCAAACCCGACGCCTTCTGACGCAAAAAAGCCCGTCCGAAATGGACGGGCTTTTCCACACTAAAAGAGCCAACAGACTACCTTAGGAGGCATCCTTCTCTTCTGGCCGACCCCGATAGAGGCTGAAGAGGGAGATGATGAAGGCACCGATGATCAGCGGGAGGAGCCAGCCGCCACCCAGGCCACTGCCTTGACCTTGAAACTGTGACAGATCGATTTCCGGTTTCTTCACAATAATCTTTCCTTCCATGTAAGGGTGCGGTGCGCAGATATAATTATAGACCCCTTCCCGCTCGAAGGTATGCGTCGCGGACTCTCCATGAACCAGCAGCGGTGTGATGAAAAAATCATCGTCATCTCCACCAACACTCTGGGCATTATGAATGCCAGAAAACTCGCCGGAAAGGTAGGTGAATACATCTTCATTGACCCAACGGACCGTTGTGCCCGGCTCAATCTCAATGATTTTGGGCCAGTAAGAGTTTCCGATGATGGAAACGGTCACTTCTTTGGTGCCGGGGGGATAGCGCTTGGGCTCATCGAAGTTTGTCGGGCGGAATGGAGAAATGACCCGCGTCGCCTCTGCAGTGATTTGCTTCATTTCCTCCTCGCTGTAAACGGGCCCTTCCGAGCTCACCACCGCCGTACGCTCCGCATCATGCTCTGCTACAATCAGGCCGATGGCTCCACGGCTGGCCGATCCTACCGCGTGGGTCAGCATGGTATAGGCACCTTCATCGGGCGGTATCCGAAAATCAATGACAAAGGAGTCACTGGGACCCGCGGTCACGGTCTGTCCACCGGGAAAAGCGGCTCCGGGTTGTCCCTGCCAGTAGACATAGTCCCAAACAATCCCCACGATGTGGAAGGTGGAAAGAAGGTTGGGACCTACGTTGAGGAAGTAGATCCGGACAAAGTCACCAGGGCGGGCCTTGATCGGCTCTTCCACATAGCGGAAGAGTCTCCCGTTGAAAGTGGTGTAGAGGGCATTCCCTTCGATCGCGTCCTTACCACTGGCATAGAACTCATGTTGCAGCAGGTAAATCTCAATATCGGGCTCCTGTCCCATGATTTCATCCATGAGATAAGGTTCACTCTTGGGTTTGACGACCATCATCCCGTATTGCCCTGCCAATACGTGCATGGGGATGGCGTGCCCGCCGGGGGCGCAGTGATACATATAAACCCCCGGGTGGGTGGCACGAAAGACCACTCGCCCCGTTTGACCAGGATTGATGTTGCCAAGGTATTTAGAGGTTTGGGTGTAGGCGGAGTGAATGGAAGCGCCGTGGGGGACTCTCCCGGTGTTGACCACCTTGAACTCCACGATATCCCCCTCGTCGACCACGATCAGAGGACCCGGGACCGTTCCATTGGTGAGAAATCCATCATAGACCACTCCATTGCCGATGTAGGCTTTGCCTTCATTCAGTTCAATGGTGAAAGACTTGTCGGGTTCGGTGTCCTGTGGAACATAGGAGGTTGGAGCGATGGGGAGGCCGTAGTCACGGCGAATGACTTCGATAAAGGGATCGTTCTCCCATTCTTCGGGAACATCGTAGTCGATCAGGGGACGCGGTAAGCCTGCCCCGGAAGGGCCACGAGCAAACCCGTCCGGCCCGGAAACAGGGCGGTTCAAGGACTGACTGGCCGCAGTGCTGACTACCCTGCTGCCGCTTTGAGCTGATTTTTGGGCGGGCTTAATGGTCTCGGACTCATCCGCACCAACAGCCCCGTTGCGGTTGACAACAGGTTGAAAGGCCCCCGACCCGAGTCCGGGAATATTGACTTCGCTCTGATTGTCAAAGGCTGCCTGCATGTCCCTGGCGATCAGGGTGCCGGCTCTTTCATTTTGAAGCTCATTCCCGAAGCTGATGTTACATGCGTCGCAGGCCAGCGCTTGATTGGCACCAGCACCAAGAACGATACTTATGGTAAGTCCCCGCAGGCCAGTGCCAATCAGGGAGCGGAGGTGAGTGAGGTTTTTCATGACATTCAATCCTGTTGTGTTCAAAGGTTGGAATTCCCGTGGGGGTTGGTTTGATGAGAGGTAGACAGATTGCCGATATCCTCTGGGGTGACCCCAACAGCGAGACGGCGGATTGCAGGGGCGACGGAAAACAGGAACCAGGCAAATCCGATCAACATGAGGATGGCACCAAGGCGAATGGCCTCGATTTCTTCCCACCACTGACCAATGCCGATATAGAGCAAACCGATCACCAGAGCGAAATAGGCGGGAGCCGAGGCGCGATGCCGACTCAAGGAACCGGGTGATGGCACTTGCCAGCGATCCCGCCATGGGCCAAATCGAAGCGTCCAGACCAAGCGGGGTATAACGCGACCACCGGTCCCGATAATGGCGAGGGAGAATGGTCCGAGTAAGGCCATAGAGATATAAAAACGCATCCATTCGCGCGAGGCTTCCATCGCCCCGGTGGCGACATCGGGCAGACGCAGGAGGGCTCCGCCCATCAATACCGCAAGCAAGACAATGCCCGTCAGATGGGTTATCGCTGGCCAGGTCAGCAGCTTGCGCTCCTTCCAGATATCGATGAAAATCTGCAAAACGAAACCCAGAATCCCGAGAAAAATCAGTGCGCCGACGACCAGAAGCGGAGTCACCCAAGCAAGCATATGGGCCGGAATCAGAAACAGGAGCCCACCATTCAGAAGGATCCATCCGGACCATGCCCATGACTGGCTCCCCATTGATTCCTGACTGCGTCCAACCGCCAAAGGGATCAGATAACTGGATACACCCAGCAGTACCTGGGCAAGAAAGCCAAGCAGCGCAAAGTGGGCATGCAAGGCAATCAGTACATCAGGTGAGAACGGAATCGCCCCACCCGTTCGGCCACGCAGCATCCAAAGAGCGATTCCCGCGGTAATGGCCAACCAGAACAAGCCAGTTTGAAAGGCTACGTTGGCTGGTGACCAAACCGCTCGACGCGAGGCGGTCACCATCAGATTGAGAATCAGCGCAATCAATCCGCAAAAAATGATGATCGAGCCAACTCCAGCGATGTCATAGCGTAGAACTGCCAAACCACCAATCAACAGAACCATCCCAATGAAATGGGCCAGCAAGTGAAAGGCGGCCAGCCAACTGCTCCAAAGTGGGCTGCCGGAAAGTTTCGGTCCCACCACATAGGCGGCCGCAAACAGCAATGAGCCGATCCAACCGAGCGTCGTCAGGTGCGTCAGGGCCAGGACCGACCCTCGGACGGGATCCCCGGTCAATCCTTCCGGACGAACCAGAAGAACCACTACGGTAAGACCGAAAGAAAAGAGCCCCATCGCCGCAAATCCAATCACGGTGAGCAGCGGGATATGTTTTATTTCTTTCATGTAAGGTTTTGGAGTGAGTTGAGTGAGTCGTATGATGAAATGGAATGATTGCCTTGCTGCTCTCTACTTTACGCGAATCGGCGTCGCCAATCCTTGACCTGGGTCAATTCTCCCGAGTAAATAAAGAATCTTTATTCTTTTTTATCTTGGCACCTTTATCCTAATATAATCCATTAGATTTAGTAAAGTTTACTATTATGTTTATTTATGGCAAAACCACTGCCAATGGGATCGCGGTCATGAGCTATTTGGCGATGACCCGAGAACGGCTGGCAGGCTCGGCGGAAATCGCGGAGGCCCGTGAGCTTTCGCGGGCGCTGACGGCCAAGCTGCTGACTCAACTGGCAGCGGCGGGCTTGGTGACAGGGCAGCCGGGTCCTGGTGGTGGCTATCGTCTGGCGGTTCCTTCTGAAGAAATCAGCTTACTCGACATTGCTGAGGTCTTTGAGGACACCTCGGAAATACCCTTGTGCCCATTTGGGAAGACCTGGTGTGGGAGGGGTGAAGAATGCCCTCTGCACGATACGCTCTCCGGAATGCAGGAGAACCATCGTCAGTTTCTGGTGGAGACCCGGCTTTCGGTTTTCGCCGGGGAGCATCCAGTCGCGGTTGTCGGCCCATCGGCATAAAAAGAGGCCATTGCCGGGCAGAGAAATGAGCTGGTCACAAAAAAAGCGCCCCCTCCCCGGAGCGCCTTGCGGAATCCCAACCGATTCAACCGGGTTCTATTCTTTGAGGGACGGGAAGAGCAAAGCATCCTCCAGGGCGAAGTGTGCCTTGAGGTCTCCATCCAGATCCTTCAAGCCGGCAAACAGAGCACGGTAGGTATTGCAGGCATCTGAGGGAGGATTGAAATGCCCGGTCAAGGAAGCCACCTTTTCCATTCCCTGAAGTAAATGGCTGTGATCGACGGCCAAGCCTGACAAGGTCTCCTCCAAGCGGTCAATATGCTGGGAGTTGTCCGGGAGAGCCGGGATCAATTCGCGTTCAGTCTTTTCGACATGTAAAACAAGATCACTGGCTACGCTGGAGAAGGTTTCATACAAGGAAACGAGGGAAGGCGTATGCCCACCGTGGACATGAGCGACCCGCTCCGACATGGCATGGAGCCGGGGGAGTTCAGAGCGGAGGAACCCATGGTGTTTCTGAACCAGGTATTCGCCCAGCTCACGTGGAGACCATCCGGTGAAATCCGGTTGCTCACATCCATTGGCTTTCTGCTCTTCGATCAAAGCGCGTTCCATGGTGAGCGGATCGATCTGCTTCAAATGGCAGGCTTCCCGCAGGGTGCGGCTGCCCTGGCAGCAGAACCCAATCTCATGGGCTTGAAAAATGCGGGAACGTCCGGGGCGCTCGGCGACCAGCTCTCCGACTGTCCGGTCGAGCAGCGGGGTTCCCTTCGGGGTGAATACATTGGGTTGGTGTGGCATAAATATTTCTGGGATTGGTGTGAGCATGAGGAGTGCTTGCTCAGGAGCAGCAGCCGGGGGAAAGTGACTGCTTCTTGAGCAGATAGATCTGACAGGAGCCATCTCCTTCCTCCTGCAGTTCCCAAGTCAGTTCCAAGGCATTTAAATGCTGAAAGAGCCCATCATGGGGTCCTGCTAAATGAACGATCAGACACTCCCCCACCGGAATCCGGATATATGCCTTCATGACTCCTTCGATCAATTGGGCGGCGGGCATCTTCCGGGCGTCCACAAAAAGGGGGATGGCCGGTTCGGATCGGACCTTGCGCACTTCAATGCGAACGCGGCTGCCCTCCGTTTCGCTATGCCAGGAGCAGCCCCAGGCTTCGAGGTGCGGGTAAAGGGGCGTCGGTTCAAACGGAGCCAGTAGATCAACGGATTCCCCCTCGGACAATTCGCGGACAGTCGACTCCACTAAAGGAAACGGGCTCTGTCCCGCCATCAGCATGGGGGTCAGATCAATTTGGCGGTTTGAAGAAGTGGATTTCATAAAGTGGAACCCTACCACAGCAGAAGCCGCTCATCCTTGACTCGGATCAAGTTGAGTGAAAATCTCCACGCCCTGCTCACTCCCATTGCACTCTGCACAGGCAAACCCTCCCCCGATACTCCATGGCAGCATCCTCCCACAGCTCACTGCGTGCGATTGCACTTCGTTCAACCCTCAAGCAATGCCAACTGTTCAGCGGAATGAGCGATGACTCACTGGCGGAAGTGGCCGAGACCTGCGTGGTCCGTGGATTGGAAAAAGGGGAATATCTTTTCCGGGAAGGAGATCCTGCCCAAGGGTTCTACGTGGTGCAATCGGGGGCCATCAATGTGCATCGGGTTACTCCCGACGGGAAGGAACAGGTCATCCATGTATTCAGGCCCTTCAGCAGCTTTGCGGAAATCGCGCTGGCATCCTCAGAAGTGTACCCAGCGGATGCGGTGGCGGTGCAATCTTCCCAGGTTCTGTTGGTCCAGAGGAGACCTCTGCGCGAATTGATTCAACGCAATCCGGATGTCGCCTTCCATATCATCAGCTCAATGAGCCTCCACCTTCGGCATCTGGTACAACTGCTGGAAGACCAGAAGTACAAAGACATCGAAAGCCGCCTGGCGAACTGGTTGATGCGTCATGCCGTCCTGCATCCGGCAGAGATCCACCCAGTCGTCAAGCTGGACACCTCAAAGAAGCTGCTGGCCAGCCAGTTGGGGGTTGCCAGTGAAACCTTTTCCAGAGCTTTGGGGAAATTCCGTGATTCCGGATGGATCGAAGTGGAGAAGTCCCGTATTACTATTTTGGATACAGATGCACTCAAGCAACTGATTTACGGGGCGGCATGACAGTGCCCCTTTCGACCTGACGGCGGGAGGATCAATCCTGAGAAAGGCTACCCCCATCCAGCATTTTACGGAGCGAACGGCTGAGATCTTCCATCCCAATCGGTTTATAGAGCAACTCCACTGAACCGAGGTCTGCCAACTCTTCTGCAGTGAGCACCATTCCCCTGCCACTGGTGAGGATCACGGGCAAATCAGGTCGCCACTCACGGACGCTGTGGACGACTTCGCTCCCGGAAATACCCGGCATGGTCAGGTCGGTAATAACCAGGTCAAATTGCTTCAAGTTCTGCCGGAGATGAGCGAGGGCAATTTCCGGATCAGTGAAGGCTTCGACCGAATAGCCGATGCGTTGAAGGATGAGCCGGGCCCAGGTGACAATTGCCATCTCATCATCTATAAAGAGGATCCGCTCCCCATTTCCACGCGGGGGGGCGTCTTTCGGGACAGGTTTCTCCGACTCCGCCGATTTTACCACCGGGAACTGTAATACGAAGACGCTTCCGATCTTTGGAGTGCTTTCAAAGTGAACCTGTCCGCCATGAGACTTCATGATCCCATGGACCACAGAAAGCCCAAGGCCTGTCCCGCTGCCTACCGGGCGGGTGGAGAAAAAAGGATCAAAGATGCGTTCTGCCAATTGAGGATCAATACCGGAACCATTATCCCGTACCGCCACCTCAAGCATATCCACTTCCCCTTCGTTTGGACATAAGGTGAGGGACAGTTCGATCCGCCCTCGTCCATGGTCCATTGCCTGCCAGGCGTTGGTGCAAAGATTGAGAATGGCAAGTTGGATCTGAGTGGGATCACCCAAAACCTCCGGCAACACTTTCCCTGGTCGAATAAAATCAATTTCCACGGAAGCAGGAAGGGAGGCGCGTGCCAGATGGGAGGCATCCTTGATCACGGATTCAAGTTGAACGGGAGCCCGTGCATTGCCCTCTGTCCGGCTGAAGGTCAGCACCTGTTGAACCAGATCGCGGGCTCTTTTGCAGGCCCCTTCAATTTCCAGCAACCATTCCTGCGCGGGATGATCGGTCCCCACGTCTTCCTGTGCCAGGTGCAAAAAGCCGAAAAGGCCTCCCAGGATGTTATTAAAGTCGTGGGCAATCCCTCCTGCAAGGGTGCCAATCGCCTCCATCCGCTGAGACTGACGGATTTTCCGGTCAATCGTTTCGCGCATCTTCCGGGAATGTCCCCGAACCAGTGCCAAAGAAAGCAAATGAGAAATCAAACGAAGAAATTCGCGTTCCTTGGAGGAAGGATATCTTTCCTGTTCAAAAGTCAGAATCAGGATGGCTTCCAGCTCTCCCCCTGCAGAGTCAAGGTCCACTGCCCAGCAGGTTTTCAGCCCGGCGACCTGCATCTCTCTGGCAAATTGCGACGTTGTGAAATCCTCTTTGTGTGAATCGAACAGTAGTGTATCCAGGTTTAGAATACGGATTCCATCGGCTACTTTGAAATCCCGAAAAAAACCTTGTTCATCCTTCGCTGAGATGGTGGTAAGCTGCACTCTCAAGGCCTCACCCAACCCCTGTTCAGCCGAAAGGATAAAATTGGATGATTTATTCTCCACCATCAGAATCGCGGACCCGGCCAATGGGATAAATGCTCGCAACTTATCCAGAAGAAGATTGAGGATCTGGGACATTGGACGACCGCGAACGATCTCCTCCAATAAGTTATTCTCCAGATCCAGCATCATCCGGGCCGCACGCCGGTCACTGACGTCGAGAACAATACCAGAATAGTGAAGTATCCTGCCATCGGAAGCGAAAACCGGGGAAAAGGAAATATGGCTCCAGAAGGGGGTTCCGTTACGGCGATATTGGAGGATCTCGCAATCCCCCTGTTTCCCGACAGAAAGATCGTAGAAAAGCGACTCCAACTGCTGGGATTGAATCCCTAATTCGTGGAGCTGCTCAAAGCCTTTCCCCATTACCTCGTCCGGATGATATCCGGTGATACGGCACCAGGCCGCATTGACAAAGACCACCGGCAAGGCTGGGTCCAACGCGTCGATGATCACAACTCCTTCCGGGATCTGTTCCAGCACGTACCCCGGAAGCTCCGGATTCTGTTCGATGACGGATCTACCGAGATTGAGTTCTATCCGCATGGCGACAAAACCAATCACTTCCCGGTCAGCGGAGAAAACCGGGCGGATAGTACTTTCAAAGTGATGGAGTTTTCCCCGTCTGCTACGGTTGACGATCAGGCCACTCCATTCCCTGCCCTCTAAAATGGTCGACCAAAGATGCTGAAAGAATGTTGGGGAATGCAGCTTCGAGCTGATCCTGCGGTGATTGCTACCGATCAACTCATCGGGCTCATACCCGAGCTTGCGGGCGAACTCTGGTGAAACGCAGAGAATGGTACCCTCCCGGTCCGTAATGGACCCAAGCCATTGGTCGAGGGTGATCTGCTCAAAGTTTTCACCATGGGTTTCCGGATCCAGACCGAATGCTTCCTGCACCGCCTCAATGGGAATATCAGGAAGGTTCATCGTGAGGAATGGAAATCCGCCAGGCGGATAAAGCGACGATTAATTAGAAGGGGTTCCGAACGCGAAGGACGTCTCAGCTGATCAAGCTGTCAACGACCCTGGGATTGAGAGGGGCATGGGCATCGGCATAACCGGTAACCCCGGAGTTGAGGGCATCACGAACCAACCGGGTGAGGTCCTTGGCACCGTCAAAATCGACCAGTGCAGGAAGTGCGGCGGACTGGTTGGCCCGCGCCAGGGCCTGCTGGGCAGAGGGAGAAACCTTGAGGGTCTCACCGGTAACCGGGGCTGACCCTGACTTGCCCTGTGCGGGTTTGCGGGCGCCTTGTTGATCCCCCTGAAGCGCGGGATTGTTGAGGAGGGTGGAAAGGGATTGATGGATGGAATTCATGATTCTGGAGATTGAAGTTTGGGAGCTCGGGGAGGCGGGGATCCCCCCAGCTTGGGAAGAGTTGGGAGTTTCGGTGCTTTGCCCGGTGCCAAGGCGGCGGCCTGGTTGCTGGACGCCACGGATTCGAGGACTTCCTTGCGGAGGATGGGCACGTCACGCGGTGCGGAAATACCGATTTTGACGATGTCACCGTCAATCCGGGTGATCCGGATTTCGATATCCTCTCCGATGACAATCGATTCGTTGGCTTTTCGGGTTAAAACTAGCATGCGGGGATCCCTTCCTTGGGTTAATTGACAACCAATGGATGATGGGCGCTGAAGCGAGCATAATTCGCCAGAATCACCTGTCTTGCCTGCCCGGTCTCCCGGTTGATCACGATAGGACCCACCAAATTGACGGTTGCCTCCGGGCTGGGTCCGTCCTTTACCGTGACAATATTAAAGAGTGCGGCCTGAGCCCCATCGGTAATTCCGAGCGCGGCGGCATCTTCATCAAAGAGTTCCGGCTCATATTCAGCGATGACCCCGGTTGGATCAATGACAACGAAATGGATCGGATCGGAGGACTCCGGCCCATTGAGGCGAAGCCAGCAGAAGGGAAGCTCTTCCGTCTTATAAAAGATTTCGAAGGACTTATAGCCGGAGAAGCCGACCAGGCCCTGCGGCAACTGGAATACACCGTCCGCAGGACTTTCTGTGATATTGGCGGATACCTTCATGACATGGATAGACTGACACTCCTAGCGGAGGTAATCAAGGATCGAGAGGTTAAGAATTCTGGAGGAGGCGGAAAGGGCTGCCTCATAGGAAAGGGTTGCCTGGCTGAGCTGAACGATGGCAGTTGGCATGTCGATGTCGGCTTCAGCGGACATCAGGTTTGCGATATTTTCCTGCCAGGCCTGCTGCAGCTTGAGGTTGACTTCGATTCGCATCTGGACGGTGCCCTGGTCACTGATCGCGCCCACCAGCATGTTTTCAGAGGATTCCAGTTGGGAGCGGATCGTGCCGAGATTGGTCAGGTCTCCACTCTCCAAAGCGTCCCGCAATTCGATCAGTTGCCCGATGAAGGTAGCCAACCCTTGATTGGTTTCGCCCTTGGGGCGTGGAACGACCAAAGAGGATTCTGAAATCTGAATGGCAGCGGCATCGGCCTCGCCGGCGTAAGTGATGGCGTTGAGGTTTCCACTGGCATCCCGGGTGAAGGCGAAGGGTTCGCTTTTCACTTCGTTTCCGCCAAAGATGTAATTCCCATTAAAGCTGGAATTGGCCAGTTGCAGGGCGTGTTCAATCAGCTGGTTGATTTCCTTGGCGTAAGCGTCCAATTGGGTGTTGCCAATCGTGCCGCTGGCGAGGGTGGCGAGTTCTCCGGCCCGGTCGGAAACGGAGCGCATCTGGTCAAGGCCGTCAAAAGCCACCTGGGAAATTTCCAGTGCCTTTTGCCCGTTTTTGACGTATTGCTGGGCAGCTTGCTGATTCGCCTGCAAACCGATCAGGCGGCCCACACTGGCGGGATCGTCCGAGGGCTTGGAGATACGCTGCCCGGTGGCCACTTTGGTCTGCAGATCAATCTGTTGCGCATTGAGTTTCTGGATCAACTCAATGGTGGTGTTGGAAGCACTGTGGGTCGGCACTCTCATGATGATTTTACCGGGGGTTGGATAAATGGCACGGGATCGGGGGAAAGTCTGGGATTAGCGCACAAGGCGGTTGACGATGACATCGAGCAGGTCATCCACTACCTGGACAACCCGGGAGGACGCTTGGAAGGAACGCTGATATTTGGTGAGGTTCACCATCTCTTCATCAAGGGACACTCCACTCATACTGTCGCGCTGAGCGCGGACGAGGGACTCAATACGGGACTGATCGGAAAGTCGCGATTCGCTGCTGGCCACGGCGTTGCCCAAGGCGGAAATCGTCCCGGCATGGAAAGAGGAAAATGTTCCGTCAAAAGCATCCCCGGCCGAGACGGAGAACACTTTCTTGCCAAGTGCCGCCAGCTGGTTGGCGAGGGTGTTGTCACCGGAGATACCGCTGATTGAGGTTCTCAGATTGGCCGGGGTCAGCCCGGGGTCGAGCCGGATGGTGGATGCGGTCAGTCCGGCCGGATCAAAAAAGTTCGGACCGGTTCCATCCGGGTTGTAGATGCCATTGATTTCCGTGACCAAGTGGGTGGCGAGGTCATCCAGCCTGGACCGGAGATCGGCGATGGCACCATCACGGGCTTTCAAGTGTCCTTGAATGGAGCCGCCCCGGGGAGCCAGATTCACTGCCGGCGTGCCGGCCTGAAGTTGATTGCCATCAAAGCTGAGCGGAGCCGCCACCGTGGCCAGATCAATGAGCAGCATTTCGCTGCCATCACTGGCCCGGGTAAAGATATCCAACTGGCCCTCCTGAGCTGCTGAAGGGCGGGTTTCCACCGTAAGGTAGGTCCCAAGCCTTTCGATGGCGGCTTCCCGTTGGTCGCGCAAGTCAACTGCCGTTCCCGGACGCCCGATTTCGAGGCGTCCGATCTGGCCATTGAGCTCAGCGATCGTTTTCAATAAATCGTTGGCGGCAGTGAGATCCGTCACAACCGCGTCATTGAGTCCAAGCTGAAGATCCTGCAGGCGCTGATCGACGACGTTGAGCTGATTGACAAGGATGTCGGCCTGGGCCACCAGTCCCTGGCGTTCCCCGATATCAGTGGGATCGTTGGCCACACTGGAGAAGGCGGAAAAGAGATTGTTAAGGGAATCGGAAATCCCCGGGGCTCCGGCTCCCGAGCGGTCAATGCCTTCCCCGAGCACCGCCTGAGCCTGTTGCAGAGCCCAGGATTCGGCACGCAAAGCAGAGGACATACTGGCCTCCCGCACCACCTGGGCATCCATCAGCCGATCGCGCACGCTGTTGACAGCCATCGCCTCCAGTCCGAGGGACTGCGGTCCTTGCGGGGTCAGGACAGTCCCGCGGTCTCCGAACACCACGCGCTGGCGGGCATAGTCGGGATTATTGACATTGGCGAGATTCTTGCCCGTAACCTCCAGGGCCTTGGCCTGTGCATTGAGGGCTTGGACTCCGCTGTTGAGACTGCCGAATAGACCGGACATAGGAGGAAGGTCGAAAAGGGTGAAGTTTATCCGGCGACCTGAAAGGCCGGGCTGATGGGGGATTGGAGGCGGCCTCCCGCCCCATAGGTGGTGGCCTTGAAACCATGGCGGGCAGTCTGGAGGGCTTCGCGGTGCAGTTGGCAGACGCGGGCCAGCATCTGGTGATTGCGGTGGCCGCGGCGCCGCACGGAATCGACCAATCGATTGATTTCGCGCACAAAGGATTCCAGCATGGGCTGAAAGACATCCGGTGCCAGCGGGACCATTTCCCGCAAGGTGGTGGATTCAGGGAGGCCCAGGCTGAAGGCGATCTCCCGCATGCAGGCTTCCCGGCTTCGCCTCACGCCGTCGGCTTCGAGGACGGCCGCGTCGATCGACTCGGAGAGTTCGAGGAGGGCGTCGGGATCCGGAAGAAAGAGGGAGCGCTGCTGCCGCTCAAAATGAGCGACCAGCGTGCCGTAGGCCGCTAACTCGGCCCGAAGGTGTTCGATGAGTGTTTCGCAGTCGGTGCGGTTCATGATTTTTGCGGAGCATCCGGGTCAGCAGGCACCCCTAGTTGAAGTTCGATGATATTGGAAAGTCCGAGGCCCTGACCGGAAGCCAGTGCATTGGAGAAAACGTCGGTCAGCATGTAGCCATAGACATCCGAGCCGACGCCCCCAGAGCCGGATGCCCCGGCACTGAGCAGGGAGTTCATGGTGGGCCCCAGCAACTGGCGAACAAGGATCGCTTCGAACTGGCTGGCGGCCTTGCGCAGGTCTTCTGCGGTCGGCTGGGCGTTGGGCTTGGCCTGCAGCGCGTTGGGCTCGATCAAGGTACTGATCGGTGCCACCGGTGCTATGGAGGAAATCGACATGTTAGCTCAGTTAATGATGAGTTCGGCCTGAAGTGCCCCGGCGCTTTTTAAGGTTTGGAAGATCGCCATCATTTCCCGGGTGCTGACACCGAGGGCATTGAGGGCCGTGGCAAGACGTTCGATCGACGGGCTCTCTTCAATCAAGCGGAACCCTCCCTGCATCTCCTCGACCTCCGTCTCGGTGCCGGGAACGACCACTGTTTGACCGCCTTCGGCAAAAGCCGGCGGCTGGGAGACTCCCAGGGTGGAAGCCACCGTAATGGTCAGGGAGCCATGGCTAATCGCCACCTGGGACAGGCGCACGTTTGAGGTCGCCACAATGGTTCCGGTCCGTTCATTGATCACCACCCGGGCAAGGGTATCGGGACTCATCTCGATGGAGCCAATATGGGCAATGAACTCAACATCGCGACCGGCATACTCCGGGGGAAGGACCACGGAGACACTGGCGGAATCTTCCGCCAGAGCCGCCTCGGGGAAATAATGATTGATGGCCTGAGCCATCCGCATGGCGGAAGTGAAGTCCGGATTATGCAGTTGCAACCGCAACCTGCCGTCGCGAACCAGAACGGTGGGGATTTCCCGCTCCACAATCGCACCGTTGGAAATCAAGCCAACCGTCGGATGATTGCGCTGGACGGTTGCCCCGCCCGGCCCGCCGGCACCGCCGATAAAACCACCGACCGCAATGGGGCCTTGAGCAACGGCATAGACATTGCCATCGGCACCAATCAGGGGCGTTTGCAGAAGGACTCCACCCTGCAGGGATTTGGCATCCCCGAGGGAGGCCACCACCACATCAATCCGTTGACCGGAACGCAGGAATGGTCCGATATCCGCCGTGATCATGACCGCCGCGACATTTTTGGCCTTGATCTGGTTGGGATCAATTTCGAGTCCGAAGCGTCGTAAGGTATTGGATACAGAACGCAAAGTGGCGAGGGCATTGGAGTCTCCATCTCCATTCAAACCCACGACGAGACCATAGCCCACCAGTTGATTATCGCGGCCACCTTCCACCTGGGTAAGGTCTTTGACCCGGGCTCCAGAGAGGGAAAGCGTGGCCAGCAGAAGCAGTCCGAACATTGCCAGCGGACGAAGGGATCTTGCGATTGAAATGGGTTCTGGGCGTGACATGGAAAGCGTTCCTTTCATCAGAATGGGCGGAGTCTATCGTAGAGGCTGGAAAGCCAGCCACGTCGCTGGGCATCCTTCAGGCTGCCTTCGGTAATCACCTCGAGCGTTGCCGAGGCAATCGATTCGGAGAGCACGACATTGCGGCTGGAAATATCGGCAGGATCCACGATTCCCCGCAGCACCATGTGCTGAGTCTCTCCGGAAAAAGTAACCCGCCGCACGCCTGCGATGACCAGATTTCCATTGGGCAAAACATCGGTCACCATGACGGCAGCCCGGGCGGTGAGGCGCTGACTGGAGTTCACCTGCCCACCGCCGGAGAACTCCGAGGAACCTCCGAACGAAATCCGGGGAAGCTGTCCCCCACGGGTTCCGAAGGAGCTGACGGAAGGCGGATACAAAAACTGTGCGACGGCGGCATTGGCCGAGCTTTCGGAATCGGTCGAGCGGCGTTGGCTGCTGCTGGCAGAGGCATTTTCCTGAATCCCGATGGTGAGGATGTCCCCTACCCGTGAGGCCCGGCGATCGGCCACCAGCCCCTGCTCCGGGTTGGCCGGACTGGTCCAGAGGGACGAAGCGGGTAAGCCAAGCGGGATGAGCAGGAAGATGAGACAAAATCGTTTCATGATCAGAAGCGGATTTCGGCGCGGCCTTCACCCACGACAAGAGCTCCGATTTCGCGGTTACTTTGCATATTGCGCACCCGGATCATGTCTCCGGCGGCACCATTTTCCAAGGCCATCGCTTTGAGAATCACGGAAAGACCGGAATCCACCGCGGCAACTTCAACCACCTGTCCGCGCTGGACGATAGGGCGACGTTGCAGATCGCGCCAGTTGACGACGCGACCGGCTGGAATGGAGCGGGCAAAGATAAAATCACCGTCTTTGGTGTCGGCAATCGTCACGGCATTGTTCTCGCGCAGGAGGTCCAGTCGTTGCAGATCGAGCTGCGAGGCATCGAAGGGATGACCGCGGGTCAGGGGCTGGGCAGCCATCCAGGCTTCTCCCCAGAGTTGAGCGCGGACGGAGACGTTGGTTTCACGCAGACCACCATTCGGCCCCAGAAAGCGAACCCGTAGTATCATCGCACTGGCGGGTCGGGTCGGAAAACTCAACACTTCGATGTCTTCGGTTGCCGGTGGAATCGAAACGTCACGGTTCAGGTCAATCTGCCAGTCCCCTTTGACGTTGTAGTGCTGCCCCATTTGAAAGGAGATGAGTTCGAGGAACTCTTCCTTGCTCAGGTCAGCCGCCAGCAGGGAACCGGAAAAGAATATGAGAAGAAATGGGAGGAGGCGCAGTTTCATGGTTTAGCGTTTCATTTGGGCGATGTTTTGCATCATTTCATCTGAAGTCTGGACGGACTTGCTGTTGATCTCGTAAGCACGCTGGGCGATGATCAGGTTGACCATCTCTTCCACGATATTGACGTTGGACATCTCGACATATCCCTGGGCAAGGCTTCCAAAGCCGTCTTCCGTCGGGTTTCCGACTTCGGGGACTCCACTGGCGGGGGTTTCCACATGCAGATTACCACCGATACTGGACAAGCCGCCGGGGTTGGCGAAACGGGTCAGATTCAGACGGAAATTCTGTTGTCCGTCGGCACCGGTCAAAGTCACTTCACCGTTTTCCGACACATGGATCCCGGTGGTTCCGGGGGGAATCGCCTGGAAGCCGCTGAGGACCGGGTAGCCGCTGGAGGTCACGACCTGCCCACCGGCACTGAGCTTAAAGGTTCCGTCGCGGGTGTAGGCGATAGTCCCATCGGGGCGCTCCACTTCAAAGAAGCCTTCTCCCTGAATGGCGATGTCCAGCTTTTCACCGGTCGCATTGAGCTGTCCCTGGGTAAACACCTTGGAGGTGGAGGAGACGCGAGAGCCGTTGCCCACTTCGACTCCGGTCGGGACGAGGTTACCGGCCCCGGCTTCACTGCCAGCCTCGCGGGTCCGCTGGTAAATCAGATCCTGAAACTCGATCTTGCTGCGTTTGAACCCAGGGGTGTTCACGTTCGCGAGATTGTTCGCGATGGTGTTGAGGTTGAGTTGCTGCGCCTCCATTCCGGTGGCGGCTGAATACATCGAGAGGTTCATTCTTATCCGAGGGTTTCAAGGGTTTTCTTCATGATCTCATCTGAAGTCTGCACGATCTTCTGGTTGGCCTCGTAGGCACGGGCGATATTGACCAGATCCACCATTTCACGCAGGGGCTTGACGTTGGCACCTTCGACACTGCCCTGCACCACAACGGCGTTTTCCACCGGAATGGCTTCAAGCCCTTCCGGAGCGGCAAAGATGCCTCCAGAGAGCGAAATCAGGCGTTCCGGAGCATCAAAATTGACGACAGCCACCTGCCCGAGCGGAACCCCGCCCTGGCTCAGCATACCACTCTGATCGATGATGATTTCTCCGCCCTGTGGCAGCAGATCGAATGGATTCCCGTCACTGTTGAGGAGTTCAAAGCCCTGTGAATTGACGATCCGGCGATCCGGTGTCATTTGAAAGTGACCAGCCCTGGAATAGAAAATCTCACCATCCAGATTCTCGACCTCAAAAAAGCCGGGGCCCTGAATAACCAAGTCGAGCGCTCCGCGTGTCACCATGTTTTCACCGGGAGTGAAATCGATCGAGTGCGTCACATAAGGAAAAATGGACCGCCCAACGCCATGTGCCGCCTGTGAACGATCCAGCTCCGCCCCAAACTGGCGGGCCTCGGCACCACTGAACTCCGTGACCCGCCGCTTGTAACCGGTAACCTGACTGTTGGTGATGTTTTGGGTCACCACATCCTGCCACCGCTCCAGGGCGGTGAGGGAAGATGCACTTTGGTAGAGGCCGACGTTCATACGTTGCGAATTTTAAGCACCGCATGTGCCACTCAATGCATCCTGCTATTTAACAACAACTTTCAGACTTAAAGCTGTCGCCCTTTTTCAGCCCGCCACACACCCGGAAGTTTTTTCCGCCCCACCCTATCAGCCGCCAGAACCGTCGGACGGAATGGCAAAGAAAACAAAAAAGGAGCGGCACCGCAGAACCTGCAGCACCGCTCCCGTTTGCATTAAAATTTCCGGGTGGCGGAAGGCTATCCGAACTCCCGCGACTTAGCGCAGGGAGATCCAATCCCCCGCGTTGACCGAGAAGGCCCAACTGAAAAGCTCGCTGCGGGTAAAGACCCAGCCAGCTTCCGCGTGATACATCCAGAGGCTGCGCGAGGACGAACCAGCATCGGGATAAATCCATGCTCCATCGGCCAGACTATACCACCAGCCACTGTTTCCATCCGAGTGCACCCAGCCGAAAACCGGATCCATCCGCCATCCGTCGATACTGGCCAGCCCGGAGAAGGGTCCGCGCTGGCGAAGCAAGACGGCACTGGTATCCAGCGCGCCCAGTGTCCCGTTGGCAAACTCACCTTCCAGGGATGCCCCTTGGTTCCATAGGCTCAGTGAATTACTGAAGTAGAAATTGCCCAAATCGTCCACCGTCGCCATCCCGCGGAAGAAATTACGGTGAATGATCGAACTGATGAGATTTCCCGATCCATCGAGGTGGGCGAAAAAGAACGGGGCTCCGGAATTCGGACCAGTGACAGGATTCGCATCATTGAAGACAAAGTCTCCCGCCCGCCCAAAGACGACATAATCGCCGTTGGAGGCAGGCCAGACAGATTGGATATAATACTCGGACTCAACTGCATTCCAAACAGCGGCGAGTTCCGGCTCCACCCCCATCAAGGAGCGGAGGGGCAGGTCCGATGCAATCACTTCAATCTGATCGTAACCCTGAATGCGAATGACATCCGAGCGGTTGGCCAGAATCAGCGATCCACTGGCATCCTGAACCGGGCCCTCCCGGTAAAAGGCATTAAAGATATCAAAGTCCGTCAGGTCCGCCGTGCCGACGTGCTCTCCAGAGAGCGTGAATTCCGAGACAAAATATCCGCGAAAGGCTTCGGATTGCCCCGAGAGCTGACGCCCATCCGGAAGCCCGGCTTGAAGCAACAGGGGATCTTCGGTGGGCAGATGCGTCCCGTAGGCGGCCAGAACGAGCAAATTACCGGAAGCATTGGGAAAGGCGCCTTTCACCCGGACATTGGAGTCGGTGCTGATTTGCTGCACCCATTCCCAGGCACCGTTTATGTTGAGCAGCCCAAAAAATCCGTTGGAAAGGGATCCACTGGAGCCATCCCAGGAAAGAACGGTGCCATCAAAATTCGCCTGCCCTTGATAATTACCACCGACAATGACACCACCCGGCACAGGGCGCAGGGTATCAAAGGTCCCGTTCAATCCATCAACCGAGGGAAAGACCAGATTCCAAAGAACAGATCCGTCCTCTGTATGCCGGGTGATTTCACCCCGGTACCAGACGGACTGGGGTACCCCGGATCCCGAGCCGAAACTGGCGTGCTGGGGATTGACCATGGAGTAATAGCTGCCCCCTTGCAGCACTGCCGAGGGAGCACGCAGCAGGGAGTTACCATTGCGCGTGCGCGGCTGAATGCCGGTTGCCGGCTGAATGGAACGAAGGGAACGGTCGGCATTGAAAACAGCGACAAACTCACTCGCGCCCGCTTCACTGGGCGGAGGAAGCAAACCAGTGTAAGCTGCCGGTAACTCTGATTCAAACCAGCCGGTCACCGCAATGTTGCCGTCGGCCAGCACTTCCACTTTTTGCACCGTGGCGAGAGGAACGGGGCCATCGTTAATCCCGGGCACAACCGGCGGGCCACTGGTCGGCGGGGTTACCTGGGTGGCACTCAGGCTGGATGCGATGAAAACCAAGACCAGCTGAAGGTGAAGACAGTTGAATAACTTCATGATATGTAGAGGTGGAGATTTACGTTATAGAACAAACTTCAATACAGATAAACTGGAGAGAAGATAAGCTATTATTGCCAATTCACAAAGAATATCAATCCGATCCAAGCAAAACCCAAAGAGTATGCAACTCATTATCCTACAATGCTTTGATCATGAAATTAATCAAAAGCTCTTTCTATCACAATCTCTTACAATTCAACCTAATAAACAATTGTATTCAATATTATAAAACTGATTGTAATGAACCAATCACCCTTAGACTTAACAAACCGATCATCTGATTTTTCGACCAGTGAAAAAGCAATTCACCCATTCAGCAGAGGCGATGTGGACAAGTTTTCCCATGCTCCCTGCCTGGATTCCCTGTTCACCTGCAGGCGGTTAGAAGCATTCCGCGATGCGGCCGTTGGCCACCCACATAAGGATTTTCACAAAGCGGACTTGCCAAGCTTCAGCCCGACTTGAAGCGTCGCAGGGTGCAACTGGACTTCGAGGGATATACCGTACGGATGAGTGTGGGCGAGTTTGCCGCCTTCAGCCTTGGTCCCTCCGGCCTGCGCACCCATCCCGGCGGGCGCTGGCGGATGGAGGTGGGCAGCCAGTGGCACCAGACTCTGCAGGCTCAACTGGAAACAGAAATCCTCGACCAGCCCGACACCGAGGCGCGGTTTGAAGTCCCCATCGAAGGGATCCTGCGGCTGGACCGCTGGTCCCTCGCCCTCAGCGGCCGGATCGATCAAGTCCTCATTCAGCCCGATACCATCATATTCCGGGAAATCAAAAGCATCCGCCAGCCATTGCCGACCGATGAGCATGCACTGGAGGAGGCCTTTCCCAGCTACTTCGCGCAACTGGCCACCTATCTGACATTGGCCGGATTGGTCGAAGCCTGGAGAGGCCAATCCATCCGGGGCGAACTGGTCTTTGTCGATATCGACGAGGGCATCAGTCAAACCATACCTTTGGAGCCGGACCACGCCTCCAAGCTGATGGAAGAGCGCAAGTCGCGCTTGAACACCTTTCTGAGCCAGCGGGCCGATGCCCGTACCCAGCGGCGAACTCTGCAGTTTCAAACGCCCTTTCCGGAGTTGCGCCCCGGACAGGAGGAAACCCGTCAGCGCCTGCGCTACCTGGCCGCCCGTCACTCGCTTATTTTCTTTGAGGCCCCCACCGGATACGGCAAGACCGGAACCCTGCTCGAATATGCCTTGGAACGGCTGAGGGAAGGGCTCTTTGACCGGGTTCTCTACCTGACCGGCAAATCCACCGGCCAAATCCAGGTTGCCCGGCAACTGGAATCCATGCTGGGAAGCACATCGGGCATTCGCTATTTGCAGATGCGGAATCGCGCGGAGCATGTCATTGCCGAGTTGCCTGCCGATTACTTCGCCCGCCGGGCGCAGGCCGCCCGCTGGGAGGAGGCCCGGATCGATCCTGCTGCGCTTTTCCAAGGCCCGTCCGTTGACCTCGAAGCCATCAAGCGTATCGGCCGGACCAGCGGAGTAGAGCCCTACAGTATCACCAAGGCCTTGCTCCCCTATGCCGACGTTTGGATCGGCGACTATAACTATGCCTTCGCCCCGCGTATCCGCCAGACCTTCGGGGAGATACCCGGCTTTGCTCCGGAACGCAGCCTGCTGGTCATTGATGAGGCGCACAACCTCTCTGACCGGGTGGCGGACAGCCTTTCCAGTCGGCTGGATGCGGCCGATGCCCATGCCGTGGCTGCTCAGTTGCAGTTGCAATCCTGGCCCCCGCGTTTTGTGCGGGCCGTTCAGAATCTGGCCGCCTTTCTCGACACCCTGCGCCCAGCCGAATGCCTGACTGAAGCGAGTCGCTATGAGGGTGCCGGACTGATTCGTGAAATCGCTCAGGCCATCCAGTCAACACCCCTCCCCTGGGAAGAAATCGATGCCTTCGCCCTCGATTGGCTGTGGGAACTGCCCACCTTTGCCCATTCCCTCGATCAGGCTGACCTCGCCTATCTCAGTTGGGTACCCAAGCCCGGCATCTGGGCGCATACCTGTCTGGACGCAGGACCGGAAATCGCTCCTGTGCTGCGCTCCTTTGCCCAAACCGTTTTGATGTCGGCCACCTTGTATCCGGTGGAGGCACTGCGGCCAAGACTTGGCTTGAGAAAAGAGGCGGGCGATCCTGAAGGCGCCGAACTGGAAGCCCTCGCCCCTTGGCGGGAGGGTGCCTACCGGGTCGCGATCGATGCCCGGGTGGACACGCGCTATCAGGTTCGGGACCGTTCCTACCCCACCACCGCCCGCACCATCTCCCAAGCGGCCATCGGCCAGACTGAGCCTGTCGCCGTCTTTTTCTCATCCTACGCCTATGCCGGAAAAATAGCGGATTACCTGACCGCCATTGATCCCTTTCTGAGGGTAGCGATCGCTCCGCGTCGCCTCGATCTGGCAGCTCAGACCCGTTTCATTGAAGAAGCCCTGATTTCCGCCCACGTTATCTTTCTGGTCCTCGGGACAGGCTTCACGGAAGGGATCGACCTGCTCGGGGGGCGCATTCAGCGGGCTCTGGTCATCGGTCCTGCCCTGCCGGAAGTCAATGCCGTCACCCGGGCCGGATTGGTGGCCCGGGAACGACACGGGCGCAATCATGCCTTTCGCGAAGTATTTCAGATCCCTGCCATGACAAAAATCAATCAGGCATTGGGACGGTTGGTCAGGGGGCCTGGACAACGGGCGGAAGTGCTCCTCCATGGGGTGCGGTTTACCGAAGAGAGCTATCAGAATCTGCTGCCTCCCGCCTATCAGACATCCACTATTCTTCGCTCGGAAAGCGAGGTCCTCGACTGGTGGGCACAAGGCGGCTCACCCTGGCACATCAGCACAGACCGGAAACCTTGACCGAGGATCAACAGCATCCATTCGCTCACTCTCTCAAATCTGGACCTTCAAGCCAGTTGCTGAGCAGGGGCACTCCGCACTTCCCGAAATCAGACCCAGAAAATATACCAACCACGGTCAACCATCCTCACCCGTGGACAGCACCCTCTTCGAACGAACTGCTGCCGATCAGTTTGGCAAAATAGGGAATGGTCCGACGGAGACCTTCTTCGAGTTGTACCGTCGGCTCCCAGCCCAATTGCTCCTGTGCAATGGTGATATCCGGACGGCGCTGCAGGGGGTCGTCTTCGGGCAATGGTCGATGCACCAATTTGGAGGAACTGTTGGTCAATTCGATCACTTTCTCTGCCAGTTGCCGGATGGTGAATTCACCGGGATTTCCGAGGTTGATCGGGCCAGTCACCCCTTCAGCCTGCATGAAGCGGACAAATCCCTCAATGAGGTCATCACAGTAGCAGAAGGAGCGCGTTTGGTTTCCGTCTCCATAAATCGTGATGTCCTGGTCTCGCAGCGCCTGAACAATGAAATTGCTGACCACCCGCCCGTCGTTGGCCAGCATGCGTGGACCGTAGGTGTTGAAAATGCGCACCACCCGGATATCGACACCGTTTTCCCGGTAATAGTCGAAAAACAGGGTCTCCGCCACCCGCTTGCCTTCATCGTAACAGGCACGGGGGCCGATCGGGTTGACATTGCCCCGATAGGACTCCGGCTGCGGATGCACATCGGGATCGCCATAGACCTCTGAAGTGCTGGCCTGGAAAACACGTGCGCCTACCCGCTTGGCCAGTCCCAGACAGTTGATCGCGCCCATGACAGAGGTCTTGGTCGTCTTGATCGGATTATGCTGGTAATGGACCGGGGAGGCCGGACAGGCCAGGTTGAAGATCCAGTCCACTTCCACCTTGAAGGGATCGATCACATCCCAGCGCATCAGCTCAAAACGCGGATGGCCCATGAGGTGTTCGACATTGACCTTCCGGCCCGTGAAATAGTTGTCCAGACAAATGACTTCGTGGCCATCATCAATCAGACGGTCACAGAGGTGTGATCCAAGAAATCCGGCGCCACCGGTAACGAGTATGCGTTTCATGGGGATGGAATAGATAAAAGTTGTTGCACAAAAGCTGCCCTGGCTCAGGGCGCGGTCATGCTCCTACCGTTGCCTGCTCCGGCCCCGGAATCAATGGGAATGTGCAGGGAATCGACGAATCCGTTGTGACCGGTCCGCCCTAGAGTTTTAGCGAACGGACCAGATCCCGGTTCTGCAGATACCACTCGACGGTCTGGCGGAAACCATCCTGCGGGGCCACCTTCGGCTCCCAGCCCAGTAACTGACGCGCTTTGTCGATGAGCGCCTGAGTGTCCCGCATATCGGCGGCATGGAAGGGCTTGCGGTCGATCAGCGGCGTTTTCCCCAACTGCGCGGCAAATGCGTCAATCATCGACTGGATCGATATCGGCTGATTACCCCCACCCAGATTGATGATCTCAAAACCCAATGGCTTGAGCGCCGCAATCGTCCCCTCGGCAATATCGTCGATGTAGGTGAAATCACGGGTTTGCTGGCCATCACCATAGAGCGTGATGGGGCTGCCTTCATCAATCCAGCGAATGAAACGCAAGGGCGACATGTCGGGGCGACCGGCCGGGCCGTAAACTGTGAAATAACGGACCACACTGACATCTATACCATACAGATGGTGCCAGGTGTAAGCCATCGCCTCGGCCCCCTTTTTCGAAGCCGCATACGGAGAAATCGGTCGGTTAACGGGCTGATCCTCGGAAAATGGCAGGGGATGCCCCGCATAGAGCGAAGAGGTCGAAGCAAGGACATACTTCGGAACCTTGAACTCCCGCACCAGTTCCAACAGGTGCAAACTGCCCATCACATTGGTGGTGTAGTAGACTTCCGGATCCTCGATGCTGGCCCGCACCCCGGCCCGCGCCCCCAGATTGATCACCGCATCAAAACTGCCAGGAGCCTCCGTTTCCACGACCGGAGGAATACTGGAAGGACTGCAATGCGTCTGATCTTCCGGCAGAGTCGATTCAAATATGGCCCGCAGGGCCTTTTTATTTTCCAGGTCCACCCGGTGAAAACTGAATCCAGTCAAGGGCTTCAACTGGGCCAGACGCCAGTGCTTCAGGCGGGTATCATAATAGTCATTGAGATTATCCATCCCGACCACGGTATGCCCCGCAGCACAAAGAAGTTCGCAGGTTTTCCATCCCACAAATCCAGCGGCACCGGTCACTAAAACTTTCATCACTCAACAAGAAAACAGGTCCTTCCCCTGGATGCACGCCAGGATTTCACAAATAATTGAACATAAATTCGCGTTGATTCCCAGCGCTACACCAGCGGTAATCAGTATACATGAATGATCCTCGCCTCATTGCCCTGCTCCATGGTCCTGATAAACCCGGGCTGGTTGCCCGCACCTCCAACTGGATTTTTGAAAGAGGTGGCAACATCCTCCATGCCGACCAGCATCGCGATGATCGCACCGGGAAATTCTTTCAGCGGATCGAATGGGCTCCGCCCGAAGGACAGCTCGAGCGCGACGCCACTGCCTTTCCCGAGTTTGCCGATCTGCTCGGCATGCACGTCAATCTCACCCGGACCGACCGTCGGCCCAAGGTTGTGCTCTTCGTCTCCAAAATCCCCCATTGCTTTCTCGACTTTCTCATCCGCTGGGAAATCGGTGAAATGCCCTGTGAGCTGGTAGGCGTGGTTTCCAATCATGAAACCTTTCGCGAGGAAACGGAACGCCGCCAGCTCCCCTTCCTCCATGTTCCCGTAACCGCGGATACCAAAGAAGAAGCGGAAGCCAAACAACTTGAGTGGCTCCACCAGCACCAGCCCGATCTCATTGTGATGGCCCGCTACATGCAGGTGCTCTCAGCCGACTTCCTCGCCCAGGCCGGGTGTCCGGTCATCAATATCCACCACAGCTTTCTGCCCGCCTTTGCCGGTGCCCGCCCCTACCACCAGGCTCATGAGCGCGGCGTCAAACTGATCGGTGCCACCGCCCACTACGCCACCGCGGTACTCGATGATGGCCCCATCATTCATCAGGCCGTCGCCCCCGTCAGCCACCGACACGACGTCAACGACATGATCCGCATCGGGCGCGACCTCGAAAAATCCGCCCTCGCCCAGGCCGTTCGCGCCCACCTCCGCCACCGCGTGCTCGCCTACGATAATAAGACGATCGTATTCGCCTGACCCAGACTGTGCCTGTCGCTCACCACTGAATGATGGTGAACCCAGAAATCGGCGAATGGATTAATCGTATCCAAATTACGACTACGGCATCATTTTACCCGCCCTTCGGGTCCTGAAAATGAACAGGCTTATTGTGCAATAAACAGGATCTAAATCAGTACGATTCTATGATAATCATGCTGATTTAGTAAAAATTTGCTAAAGCGCCACCCCGCATACACCCCAGAAAAAAAGCAAGGGGAAACCCCTTTATAAGCAAATCCCCAATCAATAATAAGCAGAAGGCTTCTAAGAACAAGCGGTGCAATACTCCTCATTTTAACAGGAGACCTCCGCAGACCATTGACGACAGTTAGCTGAGTGTTCAAAACGGCGGGCAACGTCCAACGACGTTTAAATTCCTGCTCTCAACTACTCATAAAATGTCACAGCTCACCTATCCCGGCGTCTACGTGGAAGATATTCCCAGCGGCGTCCGTACTATTACCGGTGTCGCCACTTCGATAACCGCGTTTCTCGGCCGGACTGCCCGCGGCCCCGTCAACACTCCTCAAACCATCAATAACTTTGGCGATTTTGAACGCCATTTCGGGGGGCTCTGGAATCCAGGAGCCGTCAGTTTTGCCCTCAAGGATTTTTACCTGAATGGTGGAAGTCGTGCTGTTGTTATCCGGCTCTATCACCCGCATTACGAAAATCAGGCGACCCAGGATGAAGCGATCGCCGCAGCGCAATCCGTGATTGATGCCGCCCTCGCCGTTACCAGTCCGGATCTGGATGATGCCCTCGACGATGCCGATACTGAACGGGATAGCCAAATTACCGCGGATGGATCGGTCGCCACAGTAGCCAATGCGGTTTACAGTGCCATGGAAGCGGCAAACGGTGAAAGCGATCCCTCCAGACGATCGATCGCCACCGCTGGAGCGGAAGCCATTCCAGCGGGAACAACAGGTGCTTCACTGGCTGCGGCAGTCGCCATCATTGCCGCTTTTGAAGACGCTGTCCAGGCCGCAGCGGATGCCGTCCTTACCGCTGCTGAAGCCGCTGTCAGTGCACTGGTATCGCCTGCCGCACATGAACTCGATGCAGCCCAAGCAACGCGGGATGTCATTGCAGCTGCCGCGGCACAAGCTTTTGCGGACGCCGACAGTGTGAAAGCTGCGGCCTCTTCCTCCCTGAATGTGGCCGCACCCTTGAACCGTGCACAGCTGGACTTGGGAGGAAGCCCCGATCCTTTGATTCTGGAGGCAGCCAATCCAGGAACCTGGGGCAATCGTCTGCGGGCGAGAATCTCTCACGATGCGCTGGAGCCGGATGGCAGCCCGTCGACCGCACGCTTCAATCTCAGCGTGCAAGACGGTGAAACCGGGGTCGTCGAAACCTTTGGCAATCTTTCCCTCGATCCCGCAGATACCCGTTTTATCTCAGACGTATTGGCCAATCAATCGACCCTTGTCCGCACACTGGGGGCACTGCCCTCAAGCAGACCGCCCGCCAGCACTCTGCCCAGCCCCGGAGCAAATCCATTCGGTCCTGCCACTTCGACCGGGGTATCCCGCCAAGCTTCAGATGGTCGGCCTCTGGTCGCCAATGATTACCTGGGGAGTGCCTCGCAGAAAACCGGACTGCATGCCCTTGAAGATGTCGACCTCTTCAACCTGCTCTGCCTGCCAATGCGGGAACCGGAAGCCACTGCCACCTACCCTGCAGTGGTCAATGCCGCAATGGCGTATTGCGAGAGGCGCCGGGCATTTTTCATCATGGACCCGCTCCCCGCCTGGTCCGATAAGGATGCGGCCGTTACCGGCATCAACGGGTTTTCTCCCAAGAGTCGCAACGCAGCGGTCTTTTTCCCACCGCTTCGTCAGCGCAACCCACTGAGAGACTTCCGGGTTGAAACCTTCCCCCCCTGTGGAGCCATCGCCGGAGTTATGGCACGAATCGACAGCTCCCGGGGAATCTGGAAAACTCCAGCCGGATTGGAGGCAACCGTACGCGGCATCACCGGCCTGGCACAGGTGCTGACGGATGCCGAGAACGGCGAGCTGAACCCGCTCGGGGTCAACTGCATTCGATCCTTTCCCGGCATGGGCTCTATCGTCTGGGGGGGGCGTACCTTGCAGGGTGACGATCGGCTCGCTTCCGAATGGAAGTATCTATCGGTTGTCCGCATGCTGCTCTATTTACAGGAGTCGCTTTACCGGGGAACGCACTGGGTCGTGTTTGAACCCAATGACGCCAGCCTCTGGGCACAGGTTCGACTCAGCATTGGTGCTTTCATGCAGGACCTCTTCCGCAAAGGTGCCTTCCAGGGTACCACTCCTTCCGAAGCCTACTTCGTCAAATGTGATGGTGAAACCACCACCCAGCACGACATCAACCTTGGGATCGTGAACATTCATGTGGGTTTTGCTCCGCTTAAACCCGCTGAATTCGTCGTTATCAAGTTCCAACAGATCAATCAAAGTCAGGCCTGAGCCCGACAACACCTTCATTCACGAAAATGGCACAATTTACCGTCAACACTCATCGCTTCGATCCCTACCTTAACTTTAAGTTTCGAATCAAATGGGACGGGCGTTACGTCGCTGGTGTGAGCAAAATCAGCTCACTAAAGCGCTCCACCAAAGTAGTGGAACACCGGGAAGGGGGCGATCCCTCTTCCTCCCGTAAAAGCCCTGGCCGCACTGAGTTCGATCCAGTCACCTGTGAGCGTGGACTGACCCACGATCTTGAGTTCACAGAGTGGGCAAATAAAGTCTGGAACTTCGGAGCAGGCCTGGGATCCGAATCCTCTCTCCAGGATTTCCGCAAAGACATTCTGATCGAAGTATACAACGAAGCCGGACAACTCGCCCTCGCCTACAAACTGTATCGTTGTTGGGTTTCAGAATTCACTATGGCACCGGACTTCGATGCCAATGGTGAGTCAGTCGCCATCGAGACCATTCAATTCCAGAATGAAGGTTTTGAACGGGATTTGTCCGTTACCGAACCCACTGAACCGAGCTTCTCCACCACCTGATCGCATCGATCAGGTCATCTAGTGTATGGTTTCGAGTGATCGATTAACCTCGTCTCAGCTTCTCGAAATTCGGGACCGCGGGATGAAGGGCCCCACCAGCGAGCGAGCGCTGGCCATTCTTGCTTGTGCCTGCTCCTTGAGCCGGGAGGCGATCCTCGACCTCCCATTGGGTCGGCGAGAGCACCTCCTCTGGGGGCTTCGCCGGGACACTTTTGGCAATGATTTGCAGGCCGTTGTCGATTGTCCTCATTGCGGAGAACGCAATCAAATCGGATGTCAGGTTGATGCGATTCTGGGAGCGCCAGCTCCCGAGACCCCAACAGCTTTCCATCGCTTTCAACATGGAGACTGGGACCTCAGTTACCGACCGCCAACCACCCGTGATCTGCTCGCGGCAAAATCAGACCCTTCACATCTTGTGCGGTCGCTGCTCATCGATGCCAGAAATGAACATACCCCGTGGAAGCCGGAGGCAGATGTTCCCGCAGTATTGCTGGATGCCCTCGACCATGCCCTGGCAGAGCACAACCCACTCGTCGACATTCAGTTCTCGGTAGCCTGCGCCTCCTGCCAGCAACTCTGGAACGAACCATTCTCAATCGCTGATTTCCTCTGGGAGGAAATTGCGGCCGAAGCCCGCCGCATTCTGCGGGATATTCATCAAATAGCGCTCGCTTATGGTTGGGATGAATCAACCATTCTCGCCCTCTCCCCAGAACGCCGCCGGGCTTACATGGAGATGATCGAAGCATGAGCACCCTGATCGGCAGATTGATTGAGAGGGAATCCATCGGAACAAACATGGCTATTCGTCCGAACAGACTGGGACTCTTTTCGGGATCTGATTTTAACTCCGAACTTCCGGACCCGATCAAGGAAATCGAAGAGCATACGCCTTCCCCCTCCAAACCGCATCTTCGCCCCGAACAGCAACATCGCCCCGGTGATACACCGGTTGCATCCCCTTCCACTCCCGCTACCTGGGAGGCCCTCTTCAGGAAAATCGAGCAGCCGGAAATTGAAACTGAGCAGTCGGCGAAGAACATTGAAGTGAAAAAACAAATACGCCCTTCCACACAACGATCTTTAGGGCAACTTTCGCCTGAACTCCCGACAGATGAGGGTACTGCCGATAACAGGCCACTGGACGCGGATCCGTCCAGCGAAACCCTGCCACATCAAACACAGCAACGTTCAAAGCCCGTTCCTCCTCATGTTACAGAGCACTTCAGCATCCAGTCTGAAAAGAAACCCACCACCCCGCGATCCTCCTTATCCGAAGAACCGAAATCCCATCCCGAAAGGAAATCCAGCCGACAGCAATTGGACAAGGAGGGGGAGAACCTGTCCCAACTGGTGCGGCCGCCAAAGGAAACAGCCAGAAAGGAACCTCCTCGCCCCCCGGCCCAACCCATCCCTGTGAAATCGCAACGCCCTCGCCCATTGATCGATGGGCCGCCATCATCCCGACACCAGCACCGCCCCATTGAAATATCTATTGGCACGATTGAAATCCGCGCCACTCCGCCACCTTCTCCACGCCCGGTGATGCCGCCTCCACAGCCTGCGAGGGCACAGCCGCAAATCGAAACCATCTCTCCACTTGAATCCTATTATAAGAAGCGGATGGAGGAACTTTCATGAGTACTGCACTGGGCATAGCGGCAGTGACTGCGCTACTGAGGCGAAAGCTTGTTGATACCCTTCAAGCCAAGGATCTGGTGGCCCCGCTGGGAGGAAGTGTCGCAGTGCGGGCCGGACGACCGGATGCGGAAGACAACAATACCCGATTGAATCTCTTTCTCTATCGCACCAAGGAAAACCCGGCAATGCGGAACGAGGAGCTTCCCCGCTTCGATGGAAGCGGGCGACGTATCAGCAAACAGCCGCTGACACTGGAGCTGTACTATGCGGTTTCCGCATACAGCAATGAAGACCTGCACGCCGAAATCCTGCTCGGTGCCGCCATGCAGGCATTCCATGAAGAATCCGTCTTCTCCCGCCAAAGGATTCAGTCTCTGCTTCAGGGAATCAATATCGGCACGCTTTCCTTAAGTGACGCCCGCCTGCATGAGCAACTGCAAGGGGTACGCATCACCCCACAGAACCTCGAAAACGAAACATACTCCCAGATCTGGTCTGCCATGCAGAACCCTGCCACCCCATCGGCATACTATCGCGTTTCGGTCGTCCTGATCGAGCCGGATGAATCTGCAGGCCCTTCTTTCCCTGTCTTGCAGCGCAACATCGGTTCCACTCCCAACACTCTGTCTCCCTTCCCTGTGGTGGAATCATTCAACTACGCCGCAGACAAAGCAGGATCGGAACTGGGCGAAAACTTCGATCTCACCGGACGTAACCTTGAAGGAAGCACACACCGTCTGCGCCTCTTCTGGCATCGTGACCCAGGAACAGCACGGACATTGAATGCGCTTTCCGCAACTGCCACTTCAATTCGGTTCACTTTGCCGAATGCACCAAACGACTGGCCAGCTGGGCACTATCAGGCGGAATTGGAGTTTGTTCCCGATGGTGCCAGCCACCCAGTGGTGACCAACCGCATGTCTTTCGTGCTTCTCCCCCGCTGGTCCGGCTTTACCGCCACACGCCTCCCAAATGACCGATTGAATGTCAGCTATACACTGACTCCTGCCATTCAACCCGGTCAGTCAGGAGAACTGATCCTGCAGTCTGCAGTTTTCCCTTTTGGCCCGTTTGCCAGCAACACGTCGAACATCCAACTGACTCAACTCGAAACTTCCGCGGGCCCCGCCCTTGTCCGCGTGCGCATAGACGGTGTTGAAAGCAACTTCATCGATCATACGTCCAATCCACCCGAATTCCTTTCAACGGCTCATGTGAGCATCCCATAAGGAACATGACAGAAGCCGCCACAACCTCTTCTCCAACCACGCTGACTCCTCTGCAATGGGCGGCTAAACGCATTCACGCTTTGTTGGACCGTAAACAGCAATCCAACGAGATGTCGCTCCCGGAGGACATTGACCTGAACCGACTCGACGCAGCTTTCCCCCGACTCTCGCACCTGCAGCGCGCACTCGGACTAATGCAAGTCGAGGTGGATCTCATTCTTCTGGCGCTGGCCCCGGAAGTGGATGCAGAACTGGCGCTGCACTTGTCCGAAAGTCTTCCTTCCTCCCAAGGGCTCCCCACCTATCGATATGCGGAATGGTTGTTCGATGGATTCGATTTCAGCCTGAGGACTTCTTCCAGCTGTCACCGCTACTGGGAGTGCATGACTATCGGAACCGGGGCCTATCAGGCCGATTCCACGCTTCGCCTCGATCAATGCATACGGGACTGGCTGCTAGGGGCAGATTACGAAGATCCGCTGCTCAAACCGTACATCGAACAGCTCGCATCCTCCATCGAACTAAACTCGGTCGTGCTGCAGGCTGTTCAAGCAATCGAAGAGCGCTTGTTCCAAAGCAAAGGTTTTACCCAATTTCCTCCAGTTCTGCTGCATCCGTCTGACGGGGCTTCCAGCCTTTCACCCGGATTAGTCGCTGCACACCTTGCCCACAAAAACGGTTTGGAAGCCTGGAAACTGCATACCAGTGAGCTTCCTCCCGAGCCCGCGTTGCGGCTGCATCTCCAACACCGCTGGCACCGTCATGCTTTGCTGAGACCTTCCTTGTTATTGCTCGAACCCTGCGGGCAATCCCTTGCCGATGGACGTGATGTCTGGTTGCAGCGAAGTCACGGCATAACAGTCACCTATGCCTTGCCTGTTCAAAAAATCCCCAGAAGGCACATCATCGAGTATGCCTTGCCTCAACCGGAATTCAAAGAGCGCCTCGACACCGCAAAAAAGTGGCTGGGCGCGAAAGCCGACGGACTGAATGGCGAACTGGAATCTGCCCTGTTTCAATTCCGCCTCAACGATAGCACCCTCAACCGTGCGCTCACCTCTGAACCCCTCTCCCTTACCCCACAACTGGTCGGGGACGCTCTGTGGCAGAGGCTGCGTGAGGTCTCACGGTTCAATCTGGAGCCGCTCGCTCTTCGGGTGCATTCCAAAGCACGCTGGAAAGACCTGATTCTTCCCCAGAAATCAGCTAAACGCTTGCGCGAAATCACCATGCAACTCAAGCAAAGGCACATCGTGCATGAACGCTGGCGTTTTGGAGCACAAACTTCCCGCGGTCATGGAGTCACTGCCCTGTTCGCTGGCCCGAGTGGCACGGGTAAAACGCTCGCCGCCGAAATCATCGCAAATGAATTGTCGCTCGACCTTTACCGGATCGATCTGAGCGCAGTCGTCAGTAAATACATCGGGGAAACCGAATCCAATCTGGAACGTGTGTTCCGGGCCGCCGAGCAAAGCGGTTGCGTCCTGTTTTTTGATGAAGCCGATGCCCTTTTCGGCAAGAGAAACGAAGTGCGCGACAGTCACGACCGATATGCCAACATCGAAGTCAGTTACCTGCTGCAACGCATGGAACAATATCATGGGCTGGCAATCCTCACGACCAATCTGAGGGATCATATCGATCAGGCATTCCTCCGCCGCATTCGTTTTATCATCGATTTTCCATTTCCCAATCAAGCGGATCGCGCACGCATCTGGGCGCAAGCTTACCCTGCGCAAACTCCCACCGAGGAACTCGATTTTGATCGGCTTTCCCGACTTAGCCTTTCCGGGGGCCAGATTCATAATATCGCCCTCAACGCGGCCTTTTTCGCGGCAGAGGCCAACAGCCCCGTTACCATGAAATTCATCGCCCGCGCCACCGAAAGTGAACTCGAAAAGCAGGGACAGGCGATGGATACCAGCCTCCTGCTCACCCCCGATCAGCGATGAACCCGTCACCACATAAGCAAGGTCCGGGTGTCGAACATACGGCGACAAAAGGGACACTGCGTGTGCACATCGACCGAATTGTCCTGGATGGCACAGGTCCGATCAACGCATACGAACTGAAAGCCGCCTTGCAGAAGGAATTTTCCCGATTGTCTCAACAGGCTCCTCACAAGGCACCCGATACGCGACCGCGCCAACGCGTGCATAGTGTTGTGTCCGCACCTCCAGACGCATCGGCTGCTACTTGGGGAAAACAAGTGGCGAATATCATCCACGGAAAGGTATTCCGCCCATGACGCTCCCTCGCCAGAAGGCTTTCGCTGGCCGGGAATCGGATCGCACTGCAGCGAGCCGCGTCCCCCAAAACGGTGTCGGCAAGCGTCCGGCACGCCTGCTTGGAGCAAACAACTCCTGGGAAAGAGAAGCCATCCAACAGGCCCGTCGGTTTTCTACCCTGGAAGCAAAGGCCGGATTCAACCAAGGGGAGAACACCGGGAATCCGTTGCTTAAACCGTTTGTTGCTAGTGGGCAGCAGCATCGTGTCATTGCCCGCGAAGCTGGCGGGGGCCATGAAACACCCGACCTCAACCCTCAGCTTCAGGCCGAAGTGGAACAAGCGACAACAGGTGGCGAAATCCTTCCGGACAGCATCCGCCTGACGATGGAAACGCAGTTCGGAGCGGATTTTTCCATGGTGCGCATCCACACCGACTCGGAGGCTGACCGCCTCACCGACGCACTGGGTGCCAACGCATTTACTTACGGGCATCATATCTTCTTCAATCGCGGACGCTTCGATCCCGACACCCGCGCCGGGCGTGCCCTCATCGCCCACGAGCTGACCCATGTTCTTCAGCAGACCGGACAATCCCCCACCGCCGAAGGCTTCCGCGCAACCCGTCTGCCCGAAGGCCTGGCGGTTCAGCCCAGCAGAGGGATGCCGATGGATGAATTCTTCCAATTAACTTACGGAGAAGGCATTGAACGGCTACGGGAATTCCATGCTTTGCGAACGCCCGCACTCATCCAAAGCACTGAATCATGGTGGACCGACTTCTGGAATGAATATTACTCGCTCACTTCATTGGATGAAATGCGAAGCCTCCTCCAAACCAAAGCGGAAGCAATCCATGAAAGCGGCAACAGAGCTGAGCTGGGGCTCATTTATGACTGTGCCAAAATTAACCAACACTACAACTTGGCGGCCGGAATTCTGCGGATGGATCCGTGGATAATGACCGCGTTGCTTTCCCCTTCCGCTGTTCTCACTGAGGCGGTTCAACAGGGATTCGGGCAACGTTGGTTCGAACGTAGCATCGAAGAAGCCTATACCCCGACCCGGTTTTGGCCGGAGATGGTCAGATCCTATTTGCGTCAGTTCGCCAACACACCTTCATTCTCCAGCCAGAGCGCATCCAGACAGGAAATGCCTGCAGGACGCGGGAACATTAACTACGAGGACTTCAGACAAAGATTTCTGCGGGGAAGCAACCGGGTCGGAGGCAGCCTGACAAATTCTCCACATGGATTGTTTCACAACGAATGGGATTTGTGGGGATACGCCGCCGTCACCAACATGGTTGACAGATTAAAGGCATGCATCGACAGGGCCATCCAGATACGTTATGTCACGGATGCATCGCAGTCGGTTGATTCGCGCGATGCCGCTTCAATCAATATTGGCATCTTCCGACACCTCAACGAGCTTTATGCCGTTCAGCGTGAGGCAAACAGATTGATGGGGACCAACGCCGATTCTTCACACTCCCCACCTAACTCTTCCCCGCAGAGTGCTCCTGAGCCCATCGAAGTTGCCGGAGTGGAGGCGAACTGGCTGAACCCCCTTTTAGGTCAAACCATTTTAGATGAGATCAATCCCGCAATCACCCGCTGGGAAGCCGTTCGCCAAAGATCATCCGAACGTAATACCTTATCCCGAAATCTCTCCAACTCCGTCTTTCTCGAAAACGATCCACTTCGTCACTACTACAGAGACATACCCAGCTTTCGCACGATTGCAGACAATGGAGCACCGCATTTGTTAGCCGCTGCCAGAGCCTACTTCGCCACCGAAAGTGCACCATCCCCTCAGCAAGCAGAGCGTTTTGCCGGATTGGACATCAAAGCTGCTACCTTCAGGGATCTGATCCTGAACGATGTCCTTCCGGTGGTGGGCGATGCCTTGATCTCCCACATGTCACGTAACGAAAGGCCTGGTGAAGCGGACCCCCAAATGGCAGAATCGGAAGCCCTTTCCATTTATGCGGGAATTCTCAGCCTGATTGCATCAGCCCTGAATCACAGCTCACCAGACGAGCAATCACACCATGCCCCGGAACGCCGTATCGATCAATGGATCTATGACCGTTACCGGGTGGCTTTTTTCCTCGGGCGTTTAGCCGCTTCCTTTGCCGAACCGGATACGGACAGTTCCGTACGCGACCAATGGGAGAACCTCAAAATACTGTGTGCTCAGGTGATTTCCAGTGAGCTGGACCAGGGACTGCAATTTGCCATTCCCAACGATTTCGAGCCGGATCCTTCGAAAGACTTTGAGCAACTGACAGAGGACTATGGTTACGTAACCGGGATTGAGCCCTTTACAGCAGGTGACCTTGTGCTCTTCTTTAGAACACTCCGCGCTGAATCCATCAATCGCCATCTGAGGCGTTTGATCGAGTCAAGAAGAGCCAGTAACCGGGCTGGAACAACCTCCACTGAAGATCTTTTCATAACTTCGCGGGCACAGGAAGCGATGGAGGCAGAGAACATTCCTCTTCCCACGCGGATGAAAAGCCGGAATGTCCTTTTTGTTACCCGTCAGGAGAGTGACAGAAGGCTTTTTCGGGATCTTTTAACCAATCACCCTGTTTACAGGACCTTGAGCGATTCGGAGCAAAGGAAAACGCCACCCCGGATCATTCTTCATCCCCATTTTTTCAACACCCGAAATCACATCAGGGATGTCTACACTTGGTCCATTCCGCGACCGGACAACCTGATAGAGCCATTAAGAAGCGATCCACTTCTCAATGGTATTGTTTATCTTCTGCACAATAATCTACTGGAAGGTCAGCAAGGCGAAGATCAAACTGACCACGATAACGATGAAAACAACGCCACCAGCATTCATGCCGATGAAGAATTCCTCCAACGTGCACGGCGTTATGGGAACCAGCGCGTAGAACTGGACCACTGGACATGGTACCAAACCTTACATAGACTCAGTAACCGGGAATCCATCCTCAGACAGTCAAGCTCCCTCCACCGGAGAGAATTGTACGACCGAGCAAGTTCCACCCGGGATGAACTGATCCGCCAGGCGCGGCTCGCTTCCACCTTGGACCGGAGGCTTGTGGCGGAAGATCCGGAACGAGGTGTCCGGGCCCAGCTCGATCGCTTCACCCAGCGGGTCGGAACCTGGCAATACTTCAATGCCGCCTTTCGGCTGATCGAAGCGTTTGGGAGGAGCGTGGCTCCAGAAGAAGACCGCGACCGGCAAATGACTGCCCTCGCGCTGGAACTGGCCGATACGCTATGGGCGCGCCTGCGGAGGAATCGTGTCTTCAGCCAGAACGAACGCATCGTCCGTTTCATCGGCCATGCCCTGATGCACAAGGATGACTTGGCCTCGCATCCTGAAGGTATCCTGGTCAACCGTTCCCAGCGTTCGACGGCATGGATTGATGAACGAGCGGAGATACTGGAACGCTTGCGTCAGCGAATGCTTTCCAATCTGCGCAGCCTGCAACGCCGCATGCGTATCACCGGACATGCCGGAGATGGTGGAAGTAATGCGGGAACTCTGTTCAGTGGCCTGCATGGAGCCCATCCCATCCGAGCGGGCGTGCCGACAGCGGAACAAGCCGATGACAATAGCATGGGGCCTTTTGTGATCGACGGTATCACGCTGCTTATTCGGGAGGTGAAAAAGGATTTCACTTTTTTCCCGGGTATCGGGAACGCCCCCATCGCGGGAACGGAAGATACCGATCTGACCGCTTATTATGCGCCTCCCCGGCTGTTCATGCACCGGGACGTGAGAGATCCGGAAAATACGAATTTACAGCCCATCGAAAACCCATCGCTCCCGGTCCCACGCGACGACTATGAGGCCCGCCATCGCTTTCTGAGCTCTCCCCCGCCCGACGAGGTCCTGGTGGAAGTGGAAATCATCCACGCCACCGGCTGCCACCATGTCATGATCACGGCCTATGATATGGAGAACCGCGGCTCCGGCCTGCGCTGGCTGCATGACATCGTTCACAAGCGGGCATTTGTCAGCAGCATGGAAAACCTCCGTGAAGTCATGGAGATGTTCGGCGAAGGAATGATGTTTGTCATATCCCTGACCCCGGTGGGCTGGGCCGTGGATGTAGCCCAGATGATCGCGCTGATCGCCCAACTGTCCGAAAACGGAGAAATGCGGGCGGAACTGGAAGCGATTATTTCCGAACCCACCGCCCAGTTGGAACAACTGAAGGAGCGCTTGAGCGAAATCGTCGACCCTGGGTCCATCATGATCAACCTGCTCCTCGGTGGATGGGACATGAGCCGCTTCACTCCTCCGCCGGAAGACCGTCGCCAACAGGCCCGGGCACCTCGTCGGCGTGGTCCTGCCGCCGCCGTTCAACGCGTCCGGCAGAACATGCGCAATCTCTACACCGTTTTCGGACGGCAGATGCAAAGGGTTCAAAGCCGGGTGCAAGTGCCGGTCAGAGCGGCCCAGGCACAGTTGTTGACACACCCACCGATCAATCAGGTGGTGCACTGGGCCGGGCGCAATTGGAGTACGATCCAGAGCGGCAACTATCAGCTGCTGCTGCTGAACCATCCGGTCATAGGCCCTGTTTACGAAGCGATCTTGCGATTACAGGACAACGGATCTGATTCGGACGGGGCACTTGAAGGCATTGAAGAGGGTGTTTCCGGTTTTGCCGCCAACATCAGAGACACTCTCGAAGAGATGAAGACTTTTTCACTCCCCGAAAAGGTCCTTCCCACCGCTGAATTGGCCGGGCTGTTGATCGGGCTATTGATGGACATCATCTCCCGGCGCCTTCCTGGCAAAGCCCGACTGGCATATCGCATACTGGTGGATGGTGCTGCGGAGTACGCGGGCGCGAGACAATGGATTCTGACAGAATTGGGAAAACTGGTCGAAGACACCGAACTGGACCCCAACAACTTCTGGAGGGATGAGATCGTTCCCCAGTTTGGCGTGGATCTCGAAAACGCCATTCGCTCCATCTCGACGCAATTGAGCGATTTTCTTACCACCGCCCCGATCATCGGACATTACATGGAAGCGTTACCAGCAGTCGAGCCGATCGAGTTGGACGTACAAGGGGACATCGACGAAAACCTTGCGGACGAAGACTCTCCCGATGCGGATGGGCAAACAGGGGCCGATCCTCAACCCTCCGATCCATGCGATGCCTCTCCCTTTCGAACATCAGCGGAAGCTGATTATTCCAGCCCGGCTCCCTCCCCTCAATCCAGTCCCGGACGTCGATTACCCCCTGCCCTATCAGTGTGGGCCACTTCTTCTTTTGGTCATGATTTTTCCCATGTCCGGCTTCATCATGATGGTATTTCCCATGGATTGAATCGAACGTTTGGTTCCTCTGCACTCACCAGCGGAAGCCATATTTTTCTGGGCGATTCGGTATCTCCTGAAAAGCCGGAGGGTAGAAGTATCCTTGCACATGAGCTATCCCATGTCTTGCAAAAAACGGGGCCTCGCCCACTTGGAAGAACCACCTCCACCTCTCCTGAGTGGGGACGTTCCCGGCGTTCCCTGCGCTGGAAACCACATGAAGAACATTCCGCCAACCGGATGGCACAGAAAGCGATGCAAGGTGCTGATGGACCGATCACAGTCGAAGGGCGACACGGAGCCGGACTCTCTCCCACACCGCTCGAAGAGACGATGCCTCGTTTTCTGCAAAAGCTTTCCTCACCGGAAGAAGCGATAGAAAGAAGAACCACCCTGGACCGCCAAGGAAGAAGTTCGACCCGTCCTGCTCAACTTGAACGCTCCGTGGAGCAATCTGCCACTGCGATCTGGGATGCCATCAAGCCCTACCTGAACAACACTACGGCACCGGATTTTGCCAACCGTTTTCATCTCGACATCATCAAAACCAAAATCCGTGAGGTCATGGCGCACGGAATCTCCAGGCACACCGCAAACCGTCAGCAAGTGCCTGCAGTCGATAACGCCATCAGCCATCTTGCCTTTGAGAACCGGAGAATAGTAACACGCAGCAGGACAGTAAACGGGAGAAGGGTAAGAGAAACCGATCAACATTTGAACGAGCAGGCTTTTTTGAGAGGTTTGAAACTCTATCTTTACGCCCGGACCGGAGTCATTCTCAAAATCAGTGGCCTTCGCCTGAATACACCAGAAGGACAAGCGCCAACCGCAAGCATCACTGGTGTCAAAGTCGAAAATCTCGATTTAACGCTGATCGAACATCGGGAGTTGGGACCGCAGTTGCAACGCATGGCAGTTGGTTGTACCTGGCCAAGCGAGTTCGGTGTAAGCAGACGACCCACGGATGAGCAAGTCAGGCAATTCTCCACCAATACTTCCTCACCCATGAATCGGTATAGAGGAGCCGTCATGGACTTACTCCAAAGCCGGTTCCCGGAAGGCCAATCCACAACTGTATGGGGAAGGAGCACCTTTGGTTTCAACAACACGTTCAAAGCTCTCGTAACCGAGGCACTCACTCCTTCAAGCCTTTCCCAGGGAGACGTCCCACCATGGGGAGCCTACATGCAGCCGACCAAAGAGAAGACGGCTCAAGTGGCACGCGAACTAGGGTTCCCGAATGTGAATGCAGAGGTTGGCCTGCATCTCAACACACACGGACATTTCAAAAGCGCGTACAACTCACTTTCCGGAGCAGATCGCCAATCGCACCATACCACTCAGTTTCTGCTGGCTGAGTATTTTCACTGCGACAAGGACTTTCGCCCATTCAAGAGAGGTCTGCGATATCCCGGCGTTGTTTTCACTGATTCCAGTAATGACAAAGTCGATACGATTGGTCCTATCAAAGTGCGCGAAACCTATGGAGGCAGCAACCGAGGTGAACCCATGCCAGCGATCCTCCTCTCCAGCCATGGACACTTGGGATCAGGTTCCAATCTCCATATTGCGCCAGTCGGACCCAATGACGAAACAGCTTCACAAGGTTACGCCATACACCTTGAATATAAGAGGCACATCCCGGATGATTTAGGACCAGATGCAACTCAAGCACAGGTCGACAGCTATACCAGCAGCCATCCAGGTGCTGGCAATGAAATCAGGTCCGCCATAGCAAGCACCTATGCCTGGATGCGGACCCACATGTCCGCAGGACTCCGCAACCGCATGCCGGGGAATGAGATTACGCACTACCGCAGATCGGCACGGGGAGATGATTCAGACGATAGCCACCTTCAACGCTTGCTGATCAAGAAAGGTCCATCTGGAACACAGCAAGTCAGCGAAGATGACCTTCGCACGGATGTTCAAAACCGGGCGCGCACGGTCTACGAAGACTATGCCGACCCCTATCTCGGGGACGCACCTTACCGAAATCATAATAACGAAATAATGGAAGCACTCGGCTGGCATCTGCCATGACCTGAGTTATTGATATGAGCAGCTCCCCACAAAGTCCTCCAGTCTTCAAAGCCGGGTTGGTCGTACTCGATCCGAAAAGCGCCGCCATCCGGAAAGTGATTGTCTTGCAGTACAATCCGGAAACTCTTTCCCGCAGTTTCGAGATCACCCGTAAGGAAGGGAGTTATGGCGATGACGCCCTGAAAATCGGAGCACCTCCCACTGAATCCTTTACGGTTGAGGCCTATATTGATGCGATCGATCAACTGGCTTCCCCTGATCAGCACCAGGATGCGGTGGAACTCGGCATTCATCCGCAATTGGCAGCGCTGGAGACACTCGTCTATCCCACCATTAAAGATCTGGAACGTTCGCATACAGATGCCGCCAGCGGCGTTCTCGAAATCGCCCCACCCGGTGGTCCGCTGCTGCTCTGGGTCTGGTCCAGGCAGCGCGTCGTCCCCGTATTGGTCAGCAGTTTATCCGTAACCGAGGAGGACTTCGATCCCCGGCTGAATCCTATCCGGGCCAAAGTAAGCCTTGGCCTGAAGGTCCTCTCCGTGAAGGAACTCGGCTTCGAAAACAAGGGAGGAAAATTTTACCTTAACTACCAGAAAAACAAGGAGCGTTTGGCTGAAAAATCAGCTCCAACCAGTCTGAGCGCAACCGGACTGGATGCCCTGCCTTCCATATGAAAAATCCGCTTGAACAGTATTTCGCTGCTACAGCCCCGCAGTCGACCCTGGCAGAGAGCAGTCGCTATTTCACCGTGAAGACGGTGGAGATTGAGACTGCACCAGGAGTGACTCAACGCGTCCTCCAGCGCCGTATTCTCCCCCCCCTTCCTGCCGAAGGTGTTTTGGCGGATCATGTCGTCAAGATTGGGGAACGACTGGATTTGATCGCATACGAGCATCTGGGAGATGGGCGACTCTACTGGCAGTTGGCTGATCAAAATGCGGTTCTTCATCCTGAAGAGCTGATCCAATACCCCGGAAAGTCCATCGGTGTCCCTCCATCGTCATCATTTTTCTAATAGCAATCGTGTCTTCACCTCCCACACAACTTGAACTTTACGTCGGTCCTTTGGTTCCGATACCGGTCCCGCCCGAAGCGATAAAGGCATTGAAGGACATTGAGGTCAAAACGACGACCAAAGGCCCGAGTGTATTCACCCTTCGTTTCAAACTGAAACGCGACTCCGTTCTGCGCACGCTGTTTCTTATATCCGGAGGAGGCTCCGTATTCCCGATCGTCCGGGTGGTCGCAGCAGTTCGGTTCAAGGGCAAAACAACGGTTCTCATTGATGGTGTGATCACGGAACAGAAGGTGATTCCCGGAGAAGGCGGCAATGACACCTTGCAGATCACCGGGGAAGATTTGTCCAAAGTTATGGATCTACTCGATTTCAGCGGATTCCCCTTTCCCGGAATGCCTCTGGTGGTAAGGGTGGCGGCACTGCTGGCAAAATATGGAGGTCTCGGCGTTATCCCCCTGACGATTCCCCCTCTCTTTGTCGATGTCCCCAATCCGATCGAGCGCATTGAAACCCAGCAGAATACGGATCTCGCCTATATCCGGGAACTGGCGAAAAAGGTCGGGCATGTCTTCTATCTGACACCGGGACCGACCGTAGGCACCTCCACGGCATACTGGGGGCCTGAGATCCGTGTAGGCCCCTTACAGCCCGCTCTTACCACCAACAGTGAGCTTTTCACCAACGTTAAAAGTCTCTCTTTCAGCGTATCCACTACCGAATCAACTCTCTACTACACGACCATTCAGGAACCCATTTCAAAGGTAAACATTCCCATCCCGATACCTGATATCTCTTTGCTCAATCCACCCCTTGGACTGATACCCCCCATCCCCTCAAAACTCAAAAAGCTGGATGGGATAGCTAAGGCAAATCCCATTCAGGCCATGATGACCGGACTGGCAGAAACGAAACGTAGCAACGATGTCATTACGGCAACGGGTACACTCGATGTCATGCGTTACGGAAGCATTCTGGAAGCACGCAAGCTGGTCGGCGTCCGCGGGGCAGGACTCCCCTACAATGGCCCATACTACGTCGAGTCCGTAACTTCCAAACTTGAGCGGGGAAGTTTCACCCAGTCTTTCGAACTCAAACGCAACCAATTCATCTCCAGCCTGCCGAGGATTCCCGTATGAGTGGTGGTTCCAACAATCAATACTTTGGCAAATTCCGGGGCACCGTCGTGAACAACGTTGACCCACAAGGGATTGGACGCATTCAGGCCCAGATTCCAGATGTCCTTGGGATCGCCCTCTCGTCCTGGGCGCTTCCCTGCTTCCCGTTCACCGGCCCGCAAATGGGTTTCTATTGCGTGCCTCCAATCGGCGCAGGCGTCTGGATCGAATTTGAACAGGGCAATCCCGATTATCCGATCTGGACCGGAGGATTCTACGGGTCGATGGCCGAAGTCCCTTCCATGGCCCTCACCCTGCCACCCGGAGTACCCGGTGCCGTCATTCAATCCGGTCCCAACCATGGCATCCATATCAGCAGCCTGCCCGGTCCCCCCGGAGGCATTGTCCTGCAAACCACCTCCGGTGCCCGCGTCGATATCAACGATACCATGATCAATGTCATCAATGGCAAAGGTGCCCAAATCAACATGACCGGAACCGCTGTCACCATCAATCGTGACGGTCTGGTCGTATCCTTCTGACTCTTATGTCTGCCCCTATTTATCATCTTGGTGCCACCGCCATTTGCAGTCATGGCGGTCAAGTAACGCCGATCCCAACCCAAAGCCGGGTTCTGGTCTCAGGCCAGCCGGTGATTTGCATGGGAAACACCGGTGTCGTTGCCGGCTGTGCTTTTACCCTGCCCGGCCCAAAGCCGTCTCCCTGCATAACGACTCAATGGCTGATGGGAGCCACACGGGTATCAGTCCAGGGACAACCCGTCATTACCCAGATGATCATGGGCGATGCGTTCAGTCCGGAAAACGCCCCTCAGGCCAAGGTATCCATCTTATCCACTCAACCGCGGGCACTCGCCAGCTGATTTATCCGGAATCTCCATGACAAGCTATCCGAAATTCCCACTCCAGCCCGGCCATGACGGCCGCTCGGCCACGGTCGAAAGGGATCGCTGGATCCGCGACCTGCTGGAAGCTTTCCTCTTCACCAATCCGGGCGAACGCATCAACCGTCCCGAATTTGGCAGTGGACTCATTGCGATGGTTTTCAGGGGGAATCATGCTGCCTTGTCAGATGCCCTTGATGCCAACGTTCGGGCTTCCATTGAGCAATACTTCAGCCATTTGCTGGACCTGGAAGAGCTGAAGATTGAGCAGCATGACGCACTACTCGAAATCGAGGTTGTCTATCGGACACGCCCCGACAACATCCGCCACCAGGTTCGCTTTAAACAGGAGGTCAGCGCATGAAACAACGCTACTTCTGTTCACACACACGAAGACGCCAAGCTGTCCTCACCAAGTCCGCATTGAACGGACTGGACTGGATCGAAGTGGATTCAGTCCATCAGAATCGTCTACGGATCGGATTTCTCAAACCACCTCCCGGTGCGCGTGGAGGGATCCCGCAACGCAGCAGTTTGAGTCCTCAGCATTTTCGCATTTCAGGAGGCGAGCGCATCCCATCCGTCAAAGTGAAGTCAATCCATGTTGAGAACGGGGATGAACTTGTTTTGATCCTTGAAGGATCTGGAGATTTTTCAATGTATGCATTGGATCTTATTGATCCAGGCAACCCCAGGCAACCGCCCCGCGGGTTCGATCCGGTTCTCGCGAGGATCTATTTCAGTTTTAAAGTCAGTTGCCCAACGCCTTTTGATTGCAAGCCGGACAATCAATGTCCACCGGACCCCGCAAGCCCATTCATCATCGACCGCATGGCGCGGGATTTCGATTCCATCCGGCAAGCCCTGATCGACCGCTGGCAGTCAATCGATCCTGCCTTCAGCGATCCACCAACGGCAGATTCACGCGCCGTTCTGCTCGACCTCTTTGCCGCGACGGGCGACTACCTCAGCCACTATCAGGACGCAGCCACCACCGAATCCACCCTGAGCACAGCACGTTTCAGGCACTCCGTTCGCCGACATGCCCGCTTGCTCGACTACCCTGTGCATGAAGGCCTCAATGCCCGCGCTTTTGTTTGGTTTGCAGTCGAACCGGGTTCTGATGCCGACGGCCATCTCTTGAATTCTGGAATGGAACTCTTAACGGGCTTTGGGACGGAGACGAGGATAGCCCCCGAAACGCGTGACGAACAGATCCGCACAGGGTCACAGGTCTTTTCAACCCGGCAGGCGGTTCGACTGTATGCCGCGCATAACGAGATCGAGTTCCATACCTTTCATGAGTCCACCTGTTGCCTTCGTAAGGGCAGTACGGAAGCAGTCATTCTTTCGAAACCGGGCTTACAGTTGGAACCGGGTATGTTTGTGCTACTGCAGGAAACACGAAATCCCATTTCAGGGCTGGAAGCAGAAGCTGATCTGGGAAAAAGACATGTTGTCCGGTTGAATGAGGTTCGCCCTGAAACCGATATCATTGAAAACCGTAAACTCCTCCGCCTGCGCTGGGCAGACCAGGATGCCCTCCCCTTTACACTCGACCTGATCGCGAAGGTCCCTGATCCCGCACGCCCCGCTGAGCGACTCCCCGCCGCCATCCTCAAGGGAAATCTGATCCCAGCCGACCATGGCCGGTATTTTTCCGGTCTCCCTCTGGAAAGCGATGAACGCCCGCGTTTGATCGATGGACGATACGTCCTGCCCGGCACCAATCTCACTTTCGAGAGCCCCTTTGATCCCCACGTCCCAGCTTCGGCATTCTTAAACGCTCGCCCACAGGACGCCTCCCCATCCGTGGTCCTGTATGATGGGACAGATTTCTGGTATCCACGTTCAGATCTGCTGTCCAGTCTCCACCACCAAAAGCATTTTGTGGTGGAAATGCAGGAGAACCGGCAGGCAACGGTACGATTCGGCAATGACACTTTCGGCCGGACCCCTGCCAACCCTGCCGCCATGCGTGTTTCACTCCGTCTCGGGAACGGACCCGTCGGCAATGTCGGGCACAGTACCATTCGGCAAATCGTGGGTGGGCCTGAAGGGATTCTCTCCCTGAGCAATCCACTGCCCGCCCGGGGTGGTACTTCTGCGGAAAGTCTTGAACAGATACGGCACTTCGCTCCTGAGGCGTTCCAGCGCCAGGAACGTGCTGTCACTATGGAGGATTATCGCGAGATGGCCCGGCGCCATCCAGGAGTGCAGGATGCCCGGGCAGAACTGCGCTGGACTGGCAGCCACCATACGGTGTTCATCGCCATTGACAGGTTCGGAGGCTTTCCTGTCGACGCGGCCTTCAAAAAGGACTTTAGGGCTCACATCGAACGCTTTCGCATTGCGGGCTTGGACTTGTCCATCCGGGAACCCGAAAGAGTTCCTCTCGAAATCGCACTGGATATTTGTGTGAATGTGAAGACCCAGCGGGCACATGTTCATGCGGCCTTGAAGCGGGTATTCAGTTCCGGTCTGACAGCGGAAGGAACCCCCGGCTTCTTCCATCCAGATCGGTTTACTTTTGGCCAGCCGCTGTTTCTGAGCGCTTTGATTGAATCTGCCATGCGTGTTCCTGGCGTTGTGCGGGTGATTCCCCAAACTTTCAAACGCCTGCTGCATCCACCAGGGGATGAAGTTGCCGAGGGACTCATTCAACCCGCCAACCATCAAATTCTGCAGATGCGCAATGACCGCAACTACCCTGAAAAGGGAACACTGACCCTGCATCTTTCCGGAGGTATCTGAAATGAGTTCGTCACAACATTCCCAATACACACTGGACGCCTGCGGTTGCCGTTCTGACTCCGAAGCGAGGCCTCTATTCAATCCCCCGGGCCAGAACCCGATTCAGCACCGCACACAATCCTTTTCCGAATTCCGAAAAGACCTTCTGGATGCACTCCGCAAGCATCCCTCGTGGCAGGCATTAACCTCCCGGCAAGCAGATGAACCTTTCATTGCTTTGCTCGATTCCGCTGCAAGCGTCAGTGATATTGTAGCCTTTTATCAGGATCGATGGGTCAACGAGCATTATTTGCACACAGCTACAGAGCCCAGGGCGATCGAAGACCTGATCGCCCAGATTGGGTATCAGCCGAACCCGTCGCTGGGTGCTCATGCTTTACTTGCCTACAAGTTGACCGATGCTCCCGGCTCCCCCGATCCGGTGGTTATCCCCAAAGGCTCCGGCTCTATGAGTCAGCCTGTGGAAGGAGGCGAACCCAGGTATTTTGAAACAACAGAAGACCTCTTGGCGCGGATTACATGGAACAGAATCCCCGCACGTCTCCGGACCCATCAAACCCTCTCGCCAGGCTTGAATATACTTCATCTCAATGGAGTCTCTCACAACCTCAAGCCGGGCGATCGACTGCTCATTCAGCGGGCTGCCTTGAGTTCATCAAACAGTGCATTTGTTGCCAGAGTCGCCCATGTAGCGGAAGATACCGAAACCCAACAAACTGCGGTCACGCTGGTCCAACCCTTGCCCGGTTTCTTTTCCTCTCCTCCAGCAGCGGGTTATCCGAAAGTGTATGCTTTCCGCCTGTCCGCATCTGCATATGGATCCAATGCCCCGGGATGGAGAGCACTCCCTGCGAGCCTTAAGCGGGAAGTATTGGGATTGGATGAGGACGCGGACATCCCAGATGACCAGAAACTGGAGTGGCCTGATTACCACATTCATCTGCCGACCAAAACCCCGCTGTCAGAATCCATTGCTCCAACCTATTCTGTTTCACCCACTCCAGAGAGCATCGCCGAAGCCATCAAGGAAGCTGCCCGCCAGCGTGCGGACTCAGCCCTTGATGCGGCTAAAACCGAAATGTCCTCGCTGGGGTTTTCCGGCATTACCAGCGGACTCACTCTGGTGGATGCCGCGGCCAAGATCACCACTGAACTGTTTCAGGCATCGGCCAAGGCACTCAGCGATGTAACCAGTGCCAGCAACCACATCGGAACACTCACCACTGATTTCTTCAATCGTCTGCTATCCGGGCTTCGAAGCATATTTACCTTTGATGTCAATTTCCCCAGCCAAGGCAGTATCCCTTCCGATGAAAATGCCTTTGATGCCATGGCCAGGTTCTTTAAGAGCCTCACCGGAAATTTGAAGCTCAATCCTGGGCTGCCTTCCGCATTTTTCACCAATGCCACAGTCCGTGATTTAATGCTGGCGACCCCTCTGGGTTGGCCCCTTCGCCTCAGAGGCCAACTCAGCCAAATCATTCCCGGCGAGGGAATTACCCTCGGGAAAAAACTGGCGGACCAGGCGGGGGTGGCCTTGGACGAATTAGAGGACACTCTTGAGCGCGTCGAAAGGACTTTCAAAGCAAACGTCGAGTTGGCCATCGCATTTCAGGCCAGAAACGTGATCGAAGCCAGCATTGATGCCGCACTCAACATCCCGACTCCGGATCAATTCCCCTCCCGCAAAGCATTTATTGGCTACGTATCGATCGCCGCCTCCCGCTTCGTCACACTCCCATGGCAGATCACCAACATCAACACCATCCAGGGCGCCCTTAGCGGTCCCTCCTCACCTCAGAATCCATCTTCGATCTACCATCCTTCGAAATTTCAACCAGGCGTCTTTCAAGCAAGCACCTATCGCAACCGGCCGGCAACCTCCACCGATCTGGCCATCACTGCTTATGCCGCCAGTTTTCTACCTCCGGAGGTCACCCTCCCAATGTTGGGATTCGCTCACTTTGCTAATTTAATATCCAAGGGCGATATCGAGGACTACGCCAAAGGCTACCAAAACTCCATCGCAACGAGTCTGGAAGAGGCCATGCTTCCTCAATATAAGAGCCTGCCTTCTATCGCCGGAGTATCTTCAGCATTCGATCCCCGGACCGTTTCTCTGGATGCGGCCTACTCCGTGATTGTGCCAGGGAGTAAGGTCCTGCTCGGTATCAATGGCAGCTTCCAGCCATTTGAAGTCGACAGCAGCGAGACTCGGGCTCGGGCCGACTTCGGCTTATCGGGAAAATCAACCATCCTCACGCTCAAACCGGAGGACCTGTCGGATTATCGAAACAAGGTGCGCGAGTTGGTCGTGCTTGCACAAAGCGAAGAACTACCGCTGGGCTCCAGACCTTTATCTGACTATCTGAGTGGAGATACGATCGAAATCCCCCCTCAAACCGACCTGCTGCCTGCCTCCCGGAAACTCATCTTCAGTGGCATTTCGTCCCTCGGAAATGAAGAAGAGCGATTCCCCGTCGAGGTAGAAGCACACACTCCGGGCATGCAGGCCACCGTCCAGTTGAAGCAATCTCTCTCCCGATCTTATCTTCGTTCTTCCATTGTTTTGTATGGAAATGTGGCCTCCGCAAACGAGGGCCAGTCGGGATTTGAAATCCTCGGCAACGGCGACCCCGCTCAGGCCTTTCAATCCTTTACGCTGAAACAGTCCCCAATCAGCCACTACGCTTCGGACAATCCCGACAGTTTAACCCAGGCATTGACCATTGAGGTGGATGGACGCGCCTGGAGCAGGGTCCGTTCTTTTTATGAGCAGCCTGCAGACGCACGCATCTACATCACCCGCGAGGATCCCGATGGTCGCCTGACCGTAACCTTTGGAGATGGGAACACCGGTGCCAGGCTGCCACGGGGAACCAGCAATGTAGTTGCCCGTTATCGATTTGGAGCCGGCACCGGAGGCAATGTTCCAGCCGGGTTAATCAAAGTTCCCCTTAGTCTGCCCCTCGGGGTCCAAGGGGTCAGCAACCCCATCGCAGCAGATGGGGGGACAGATCGACAAAAGCCGGAGCACAGTCGAAGCATTGCCCCGCTCACAACCAAGGCCCTGCGCCGGATTGTGACCTTGAGAGACCACGAAAGCTGGGCCCGAGTCTATCCGGGGGTTGCCAAAGCAAGGGCGGATGTCATCTGGCATGGTGGGCGCGAAACCATTCTACTGACAGTGGCCGGTGACCATGGGTCTGCCATCCCGGAAGGTTCCACCCTGCACGACAGCCTGACTTCAGCTTTCGACGCAGCACGGCATGGAAGAAAAGCATGCGTTATCTCCACCTTTGAACACCTCCGTTTTCGTATTCGGGGAAGGCTTCAGCCTTCGGATGGCTACCGTTTCGAGCAAGCTGAAGAAGCTGTGCATTCGTTGTTAACAGAGAACTATAAATTCGAAGAAAGAGAGCTGGGGCAGCACGTGTTCATGAGTGAGTTGATCCGACTGATCCACGCCCACCCGATGATCGATGGGGTGATGATTGATGCGCTAGTTCCGGAAATCTCCGAACCGGGTTTCATTCCGCGAAAAGTCCTGTTGGCGCCGCTTGGACGCAGCACTCCCACCGGGCTGCTTCCCGCTGCGCTGCTCACGCTCTCCGAAAGTGAACAGGCAATCCAATTTCAACCATTCTCCCACTCATGACCCCACAAGCTGCATCCCTCTACGAGAAGTTACCGTCTGTGTATCGGATGCGTGATGCCAGCGTCGGATATCCTCTGCGTGCGTTGGTCGAGGCATGGTCAGCGCAGGTTGACGATCTGGAAGCAGACATCGCACGCCTCTACAACAATCTCTTCATCGAGACCTGTGAGGACTGGGCGGTCCCTTATATCGGGCAACTGATAGATGCCACCATTCTCCCGTCTATTTCCGGAACAACCCTCAGTGGCCGCGCCCAAGTCGCGAATACGCTACGCCTGCGCCGACGAAAGGGAACCCTTGCCATGATCGAGGAATCCACCTCGAACGCAACGGAATGGACAGCCAAGGCCTGCGAATATTTCCCCAAACTCCAGACCACCCCCTTCCTCAATCATCCAACTGCACAACGCGTCCGGACCACCGACATACGCAGCCCACTGGTGGCGGAAAGACTATCCGGCCCATTTGAGAAGGGTGGACGCACCATTGATGTCAGGCGAATTGCCTCCCGGCGAGGCAGGCACAATTTGAAAAATATTGGCCTTCACCTTTGGCGACATCGCGCGGAAAGGCTGGTCGCGGCAGAGGCTCATCCGGTTCCCGGCTTCAGCGGACGTTTCCACCTGCATCCGCGACAACAGGATTTTCCTCTCTTTCATGTCCCCCATGCCGAAGCTTCAGTTGATGGATTGGCCGATCCCGTTCATGTGCCGGAACCCCTCGTTCGCTGGGAGGTGTATCATGATCTTCGTCGATACAAGGAAACTCTGGGCAGTGGAGAGCAAGCACACAGCCATTACTTTGCACCCCGTGACCACCCTCCCACCATCGAAATCTGGATCAATAATGTCCGTCTCCGACCGGAAGAAATCATGGTCGTGGATCTGGCTGAATGGGATTGGCAGCCACCCAACCATGAAACCCTCTCTTTGTCCGATGGCACATTAGTAAACTTACCCATCCGCATCGCGATTGACCCGGAACGCGGACGGCTGGCCCTCCCTTCCGGACGCCGAGCCAATCGTCTCCGGGTCACCCACGCCAGGGGAAGCCTGTTGCCACTTGGTGGAGGGCCCTATGATCGGTCGGCACAAATTCAATCCTCCTTAAACGGGCAGACCGTCAACTGGCAGATCGGTGTCGGGCGCACCCATTCCCCGGTCGCCGGTGTCGTGGTTGCTACATTCGAAGAAGCCATCGACCTATGGCACCATCAACCCCCGGGAACCACCGGTGCCATCGTTTTTCTTGAGAACAGCACTTGGATTCCACCCTGGGTGAGAGGTTGGGATATCACAATTCCAGACCGCAGCACACTGCTGATCACCTCTGCGCAATGGCCGGAGCATACGGATGCCTTGGGGGTTCCTACCGGCAGATTCACGGGTGAGTATGTCCCTCGTGATGTCAGGGCCATTCTTCGCTCTAAGAATGATCGCCATTTGCTCACCGTCCGGGGGGATGCTGCGTCCACGAATCGCCAGCCTGGAAACCTCATCCTCAACGGATTTCACCTTTGCGGAGATATCAGTGTGGATGCCACCCGCCTTGGAATGGTCGAAATCTCTGATGTCACCTCCGATCCGGCGGATCAACTGCGTTTAATGGGAACCGGCAGCAGTGCCCACAGTGATTTTCGGTTGCGCCTGATTCGCTCTCTCCTCGGGCCACTCTCCAGCAACTTGCGCGACCTGTCTATAGAGCTGAAGGAGAGTTTACTCAACGGAAATGGACTACCTGCTATCGATGCCGGGGAAGCCATTCTCGACATAAATGCCTGCACCTTTTTGGGTGAGGTCCACTGCCGAACAGTCAATGCCAGCGACAGCCTGTTCCGCGACCCATTGTCAGCCGCACGCCGCCAATCCGGTTGCATTCGTTTTTCCTGGCTTCCCTTCAACGCAAAAACACCCCGGCGATATCGATGCCAACCGGATCTGGCCTACCAAAGAGCAGGCAGTGCCACAGATAAACAATTTGTGCTCGAACGGGTACGTCCGGTCTTTGCCTCGCTCGATTGGGCATCTCCCTGGTATGGAATGCTCTCCCTTCGTGGACCGACGGAAATCGCACGTGCCAATGAAGCCTCCAATGAGGTGGGCGTATATGCAAAAGTCGTTCAATCGCTGCGGGAACACTCCCTCTATCTTGCTCTGGACGACGCCCTTCCCGTCGGCCTTGAAGCCGGACATTTTTACGAAACCTAACCACTCTCACTTTCTCTCACTGACATCATGAAAGCAGACCTCTCACGCCAGACCTTCAATCCCTCAAAACATTTCTCTTCTGTTCGATTGCAGCAAGGAAAAGTCACGCTCGACGCAGAGTGGAATGAAGCCTTTGACATCATTGTGCATCGCGATGACCTCACTGCCCGCGACTTGATCGGCCAGTGCGGTGCCCCGGCAGAAAATGCCGGTTTCGCGATCAAAGCCAAGGACGGGTCCATTGAAATCGGAGCCGGACGCTTCTATGCCAAAGGCATCCAGCTGGAGAACGAAGCTCCCGTTCACTTCGATCATCAGCCCTATTGGCCAGGGGCTGCCTTACCGTCGCAAAACGGCGTTTACCTGGCCTATGTGGAAGCCCGGCGCAGATTGATTGATTCCATCGACGATCCCTCCCTGAAGGAAAAAGCCTTGGGTGGTGTTGAAACCGCCGTCAGGGTGCAAACGCAGTGGCAGGTGAAATTCCTCCCCGTACAAAGTCCTCCGCCGGGCTTTAACTGTCATACCCCATTGCCTGCCTGGGACCAACTAACCAGTGCCAACCTTCCGCGTCTAACCGCACGGGCACAGCCTCCAGAACCTGCGACCGAAGCCTGTGTGATCCCTGCGAATGCTGGATACCGGCGCTTGGAAAACCAATTCTATCGGGTTGAAATCCACGCGCCTGCTGGGACCGGTGCGGCCAGCTTTAAATGGTCACGGGATAATGGTGCCATTGTTAGCCGATGGATCGGGCAAAACGGAAATGAATTAACGGTCGAAGATCCGGGGCCGGATGCAGTCCGCGGTTTCGCCCCCGGCCAATGGATTGAACTGATCGACAGCCACCAGGAGTTGCGGGGGGAGCCGGGAACCTTGGTCCGCATCGCCAACGTGGCCGGGGACACCCTGACGATTGATCCCGACTCAGCCACGGGCCCCGTCTCCTTTGTCAGCGTAGAGGGAACGCCTAAAGTCAGACGCTGGGATTCGGTTGGCCTCATCCAGACAGACACCACTGAGACGGATGCTGATGGATTCATCTCCCTCGAAGATGGGGTTCAGGTTCGCTTTTCTCCCGGTGACTATCAAACGGGGCAATATTGGACCATCCCTGCCCGGACCATTGATAATGATGTGGAATGGCTACGTGATCCAAGTGGCACACCGCTGGCGCTGGAACCGGAAGGCCCTCATTCAGTCTTCTGCCGTCTTGCCATCCTCCAGAAAACCGGAAACAGCTGGGAAGTATTGCGCGACTGCCGCCCGATTTTCCGCCCCTTGACCAGCCAGCTTCATTGTCACAGCTGGATCGTGGGAGATGGGAAACACTCCATCGGGCAATTGTCATCCATCCAGGAAGCCATTGACAGAATCGGGCCGGAAGGGGGCAGTATTCTTGTTCTCGCTGGCGTCTATGAAGAAGCCGTTTCCATCGTCGGCAAACGCCATCTTACCATCGAAGGCTGCGGGGGACGAACCTTCCTCAGAACAGGGCGCAAGCCCTTACCTGCATTGGTCAACATTCGCGACTCAGTCGATATTGAATTGCGGGGGCTTCGCCTTGAACCAGACGGAAATCAACTTGCGGTATCAACTGGAGAGGCCACACGGGATCAGCCTCCCGTTCAGAATCTCAGGTTGGAATCCCTAACCATGCGCTCCGGTGCTTCTGGTGCAGCGACTCTGGGCAATGTTTCGGATCTACTGGTGCGTGACTGCCGTATTCAGCTCGTCGGCAAGGGAAGCAAATACGCTGCATTACGCATTTCCGGCATCAATCTTCGCGTTGAGTCCAATGACATTGGCTCCGTATCCATTGATCGCTACAACCGGCGTGAGCTTTCCAGGCTGGAGGCCTTGAATCCCGATTTTGGAGGGATTCAGGTGGTTGGCCCCTCCAAAGACGTGGTTATTGCCCGAAATCGTATTGTGGGAGGTGCCGGACGCGGAATTACACTCGGTGGCATGCTCACTTTCACCCGTGAACGGCATCAGGATGAAACACCCTCTGAAAAGTGGGAATCCGATCACAACGCGATTGAAATGCTGCCTGAGAATCAAAAAAAACAAACCCCTCAGGAGCAGCCAGCAAATATGCAAATGACCTATGGGAATAAAGCCCAGGCCCTGCTCTATCGCGCTCGATTGGAGGAAAAGGAGGGCAGCATAGAACGGACACTCAAACCATCGGGCTACCTCCACAATATTGTGATTCGTGAAAATCACATTGAAGGGATGGGGCTCTCTGCCATCGGCATCCCAGAGTACTTCGACCACTCCCAAGGCTCGAACGTCCAAGCCATCAACAACCTGACCATTGAGGCCAATCGCATGCATTTTTGCCTGCGTCGCCCTGTGGCAACGGTGGAGAATATCAAAATCCGCAAAACGGTTGCATATGGGGTCGTGGCACTCTCAGACATCGAGCGACTCATCATCCGGGGAAATCGCATAGAGGGAAATGGACAGCATATTGCCCAATCAAATGTGGCCGGAATTTATATCCAGACAGCAACAGCTGTTGTTATTACCGACAATCGCATTGTTGATAATGGAGCACCTGCAGTAGAATCAGGAGAACATGCCGGTGGCATAGCGGGCGGGATCGTATTCGTGTTGATTCGGGGACCCGTCCGTATGCAGCAGGCATTGCGTGGCATCATTCAGGAATTACCAACTGGTGAACCTGCACTCTTGATGTCCGATAACGTAGTTGTCTCCCCTCGTGGTCCTGCAGTTGCAGGTGCGCTACTTGGAACCGCCTCGATTTGTGGAAATCAGTTTATTTCGCAAAGTCAGGATCTTTACGCAGGGGGTTTTTCCGCCATCGGAAGGACCGTTGTGCTCACCAACCTTGGCATGCATCCAATCCTTCGTCAGCTATTGCTGACCTTTCTCGACGTATTCAAGAATCCGGATTCAACCTCTGCCTTGGCACGCTTCGAGTTGGCCGAGGAAGTTCGGATGGATGAACTCCTCGCCTTTCGGGGCAGCATGCTCTTTGATCAGAACCAATGCGATTTTCATGGAGGACACGAGCGTGAGTCCATTATGATGAGTTCTGTAACTTTGCTGAGCCTGGATGATCTCAGTTTTTCGGGCAATCAGTCCGTCGTTCAGGTCGATCAGCAGGCACGGGGGTTTACCAATTTCCTCGGTTTTGGCATTACCCAGCGCTGCATCGGAAATCTTTTTAGTGAACCGCACGCACGCTTTCTTCTCTCAGGAGTTAGTTTTGGGCTCATCAATAACTGCGCCCTCAATATTTCGACCCACTGCCTGATTGCACTCGATGGAGGTTCGGTAGTCTCCGAGCCTTCCAATAAGTCAGAGGTCGAAAGAATGACCCGCGGCTCCTGCCAATTCGCCTATCAGAATCCCGATCAACCAGAGCATGGGAATACCTTTCATTCAGTCGCAGAAACGAACCAGAAAAAGGTCATTGCCCTGCCTCCTCCCAACCAGGTGGCCTATGTCCTGCACTCTGCAGATATGGAAAACGAAGAGGCCGTTGAATTTGCCAAAATTCAAAAATCAGCCCGCGTGGAAAACATCCGCATTTCCGAAGCTGTCTCCACCCCGGAGTTGCGAAACGAATTCCCGTTCCAAAAAGAGCTGGAAATGGCTGTCGTATCCAGGCAGCAATACACACTGCTGGCAGATCGTATAAAGATGCATTCGCAAGTGGAACGCACTATCGACACAGGTAAGGTTGATGCCGGATCCATTATTACGGGAACCGTCATTGAAACGGATCTGGAGGCAATCCATGGCGCCAAGGTCTCCATCGTTGATGCTAAAGGCAAAGAGCTTGCTGGATTATCAAAAATCGAGACAGACGAAGAAGGTCACTTTAAAATTGAACTCGATAAAGCAGCCGAATCAAAGATTGCCAAGGAAGGTGCCACTATCCGAATCAGCGATCACTCAGACAAGGTGCTGTCCGAACAGACATTCAAAGTCGAAAAGAACACTCAGGTTCATATTGAAGCCATTGTGGACAGCCCCAAAAAGGGAACCACTCCTGTCATCGAATCTGCCATTCCCTCCGTCCGTATTCTCTCCGGCTTGCGATAGTTCACCCCTTACAGGCTTTCATCTCTCTTCCTGCATCCTTTCAAAGCGTGCGGTAGCAGGGTAGTGACCAAAGGCCACCTCAAAGCGTTCGACGAGATCTTCAATGTAATGATCCATGACCGTGCTTTGGGCGGATGCCCGCCCGATCCAGTCGAGGGCTTTTCCTTCCTCTCCCTCCTCAATCCACCATGCGGCAATCAGGGTAATAGCCAGTGCGTGTCCGGGATGCAGCTCGAGAACGCGATGCGCCAACTCAATGGCCTTTTCCCTGTCTCCGCGGAATCCATAGGCACGGGCCAGCTCAATTATTCCGGTCGGAAAATCCGGACGCAACAGATTCGCCCGCTCCAGTGCCATGATGGCCTGATCCCACATTTGAGATTTGATCGAAAAGTTTCCCACAAAGAACCATAGCTCAGCGGATTCGGGATGCAGCTGCAGACCACGGTTGAGGACCGTTCGGGCCTGCTCTCCCTCTCCTTCCATTTCGAGAAACATCACATAGTTGAGCCAGTTCTGTGGCTCATCCGGATTGAGCCGCAAGAGGCGCTCGTAGAGGGTTCGGGTCTCATTCCTCTGCCCCAGCCGAAGATGCACTTCCGCCAGTTGCCGCATGGATTGCTCATCATTCGGATCAAGAGAGATCGCCCGGCGCAGCACTTCGACCGGAAACAGCCGGTCCTCCCTGGTTATGGGATAGTAGGCACTGGCCATCACCCGAAGCCGGTAGTTGTCAAAGCTGTTGACAAACAGCTCATCCATCCAGGGATCGGGAGTTTGACCACGGCGGCGATAGACTTCAGCCTGACGTCGGGACTCAGCCAGACGCGCCTCATCTCCCAAACGGTCAAGTGTTGTCGACCAGGCTGACCAGGCAGGACCATATTGCGGATTATTCCGGGTTAAGTCACTCAGGACCGCATCCGCATCTGCCCACCGCTCGTTGCGCATGTAAGCCTCGGCCAGTCGCAACTCCAGGACAATTGCCCGTGGGAACTCAATCCGGGCAGACCGGAGTAAGTCGATCGCTTCTTCCACCCGGTTCGACTTGATCAGAACATCTGCCTTCCGCGCTATAGCAGGAGTGTAGTCGGGGGCTTCTTCCAGAACCTGTGCAAACAACTGCAAGCTCTCCTCGGCCTGTCCAAAATTACCCAATAAGACCGCCAGCCGATAGGCGGCCTTCGCTGAACGGGGTTCCAGCTCCAACCAGGCACCATAGGTGTCGATTGCCTCCTCACTGTACCCATTAATATGATACAGCGCACTTAGCACCGAAAGAGCCCGGATCCGGTCAGGCCCGTGAAGTGCTTGCTCATGCGTCCTTTCCAATCGTCGCTGAAAACCTGGGCCCCACCCCTCGCCCACTTCAGGAACGGGAGGTAGATAGGCTGCTACCAGTGAGCGTTCCACCCAATTCGTCCGCATGTCCCAAAGGGAGCGACCTCCCCATATCAGGAGCAGAACAGCGGCCAGTATGGCCAGTTTTTCAAGTAATCCGGGCGAGAGTTTGATTCGCTGCGAAGCGCGTTGAGCTAGACTGGTCATATTAATCTTCTACCGGTTCCCAGAGCACAAGCCGGGTCACTTCATCATAAGGTGGATACGCATGAAATCCTGAGGTCACAAAGCCCGGCCGTTTGCCTTCTCCTCGTGGGAAAACGGCAGCCGAGATTAAGTGCGTAGGTTTGTAGGCCAGGACCATCGGAGTAAAATTCATCTCTCCGTCATTGGCGAAGAGCATAATGGAAGCCCTTCGCGGCAGGTGCCATTCATTGAATCCGCTTACAGCAATGATATCCATCTCACCGTTACCGGTAAAATCTGCGGCTATCGGCGAATAGGCACCCGGCATGTTCCCGATACGGTGGTAAGCAAAAAAGCCCCGTCCGAGGTTTTCAATCCATTGCACCCCATGCCAGGGCCGGGAACCGGGCTCCGCATAATCGAATCCGTCCCCATTCGTATAGAGAATATCCAGGCGTCCGTTTCGATTCATGTCATGAAGTTCGATCCCACTGCTCCCATAATCCTCGTTGGTCGACCCCCAGAGCATCTTTTGCGAAAAGTTCCCACGCCCGTTTCCTTCAAACAAATATATTTCCTGATATTGCTGGGAAATGATGGTTACGATGTCGAGGTGCCGGTTTCCGGTCAGATCGGCCACCCGCACATCGACTGCTCCCGGCAGGCTGAGCAGGATATGGCTGCGAAATTCCCAGTTGCCAAGATTCTCCATCCAGCGCACCTCGCCTTCATTGTATCCAAATTGCGCTACAGCCAGATCCAGGCGCCCATTTCCATTAAAATCTCCCGTTTGGACATCCGTCACCCGTGCCACATTTTCCAGAATGGTATGCGGCGTGAATTGCAGATTACCATCGTTTTCCAGAATGACGATGGAGCCAATCCGATCGTTGTTGGGAAACACCATGGTCATGCAGGATGCGATAATATCGAGACTACCATTCCCATTCATGTCCACGGCATGTAAGCGCACCGGGGCCGGCAAGTCCGTAGCCAGAATAATTTCATCGAAGGTTCCATCGGGCAACTGCCGGAACCAATTGACCGTTCCTTCCTTGGCATCCGGTGAGAGAATATCGAGCAACCCATCTCCATCGAGATCAACCGGTACCAGATGCGTCATCCAGGGACGTTCGCCCGGCTCTGGAAGTCGCCCGATCTCTCTCGGACGAAACATCTCCAGTGCTTCGACCGGACCGGTGGCTCGCTGTGCACTGGTTCCACGCGAGCTGTCGGTTCGGCGCGGACGCTGGGGTTCGGGAGCACAGGCACTGAACAGAAATACCGTTAGAAGGGTGAACAAACAGGTCAGATGGAGTTTAGTCGACAGGGAGGTTTTCATGAGGAGGCATGCATACGGGGTGATGGCAGGAAAAGATCATCTCAACTCAGGGGGATAACCGAATACTGAAGCAAAGAGGTGGCTCAATTCCGTCAAATCTTCACGGGGCACCCTTGGTTGTGCCTGGCAACGGTGCAACCATTGAATGGCAGCTTCGCGGTCACCATTACGAATGGCAAACATCGCCAGTGCGGTAAGGGCCACTGGATCTCCGGGGTCCACCCGTAGTCCACGCTCCAACTCGGCCATTCCAGCCTCAACACGTCCCAGGTGAAAATAGATCCGGGCAGCCTCCACATAGCCCACAATCTCCTCCGGCCGCTCCCGGCGGGAAGCCAGGAAGGCGGTCAGGGCATCCTCCAGATTCCCTTGTCCTGCCAGCCAGCGCCCCTGCTCCAGCAGTAGGGAGGGCGAGCGGGGACTCCTGCTCAGTCCCTCCGCGATGGCCCGCTGCAAGGCAGCCTCATCCTGCTGTTCGCGCAACACATAGATCAAATAAGACCAATTGTCAGCAATCTCCGGTGCCAGCGAAGCCGCTCGCTCAAGGTGCTCCCGGGCGGCAGCAAGATTACCCAGCTCAATATGAACCTGCCCGAGGTTGCGGTGGGTCAGCGCCACATCCCCTCCCATCCGCAAAGCGCGTTCCAACAAGCGCACGGCATGCACGCGGTCCGCGCGCTGAGTCGGCCGGTAGGCGAAGGCTGCCACCCGCAGACGGTAGTCGTCGTAGCAATGCAGCATCAGTTCATCCAGCCAAGGATCCGGCAACTCTCCGGTCACCGTGTTTTGCTCTGCCCTCCAACGGGCATCACGGGCTTTATTGCTTTGCCCGAGGCGGTCATAAACAGTCGCGATGATCGACCAATTGATACCGTGGTCCGGATGCCTGACGACCGCTTCCTCCAGTGTTTCCAGCGCCTGCTTCCAATCTTCCTTCTGGATCGCAATCCGGGCGATTCCTCCCAATGCCTTCACATCTCCGGGGGCAACCGTTAAGACTTCCCGGTAGAGTGCCAATGCTTCATCCGGGCGGTTCGTTTTCGACAAAATATCCGCCTTTTGCATGGCTGCATCGAGGTAATCCGGTGCCTCACGCATAACGATTTCAAACAAGGGCAACGCATCATCCGCCTGACCGTATCCAGCCAGCAATACACCCAGGCGATAAGCTGCTTTGGCATGCCGGGGTTCAATTGCCAGGAGAATATCATAGACATCCATAGCCTCCTCTAAAAAGCCATTGGCATGGTAGAGCGCGGCCAACTGCAACAGCGCGTCCTTTCTATCCGGCCCTGAAAGCGCTCGTGCCTCCACGGTTTCCAGACGTCGGTGAAAGGAAGCTGGCAGCTCTTCAACACCGGGCATCGCTGGAAGATAAGTGGCGACCAGCTCTCTCTCATAGCGGGAGGTCTGATGTTTTCCCCAGAAGAATGCGATCAATCCCGCAGTCAGCAATAAGCCTGCTGTCGCCGGTATAATCCAGCGCAGTTTCAACTGACGCATTTTCGGGGAAGCCATCATCAGCGTTGATCAAGAGGAGGAGAAAGTTGATCTATGAACAGAATGATGAATGAGACAAGGGAAAGTGAACAGCCCCCGCCCCAGTACTCCGATTTTTCGCTCGACCCGTCATCTTGGCCGTTCCCACTATTCCGGCAATGAAACCGTTCCGTTGTCTAAAATCCAAGCTGGTACTTTGCGCCTTCAGCCTGCCTTCGGCTACTTTTGCGCTCAGTCTCGACCCGTTTGAACTGGATCGGTTTCCGGTCCACCCCAGTGGCGCCGATGAGTCCACTGCCTCGCTCACCGTTGTGGATGCCGAAGACAGCACTTTCCGGGCCGCGGACCTCAAGGATCTCCTGCTCACGGTCCCTGGCGTTCATCTGCATCAGGCAGGCGGGCCGGGCGGACGTTCCACCCTCTACCTGCGCGGGGGGGATGAAAACCATGTCGCGGTCTATTTCGACGGGGTCCCACTCAATGATCCGACCAACAATCGTGGCGGCGGTGTCGACTTTTCCCTGCTCAGCCCGGCTTCCATCGCAAAAGTGGCTGTCGTGCGGGGACCTGCTTCCGTTCGCTATGGCCCCGAAGCCATCGCCGGGGTCGTTCACCTGCAGTCCGCCCCCCTGTTTCCCCACCAATCGGCATTGGCTTCAGCCGGCGGACAGGATTTCCATCGGGCTCAAATCAGTTGGGCAGATGCCCTCTCCTCAGCTTCCTCAATTGGAGTCGGCACCGTCCACGACGCTGATGGCAAAGACTCGCAGGGAGGATCCTATCAACGCAAAGGCGTTCAAACCCGCTTCGAATCAGAGGGTGCCATCAAGATCACCGGCAGCCTCTGGTATTTCCGGCAGAATGCCACCGCTTTTCCGGATGACAGTGGCGGCATTCGCCATGCGCTGCAGCGGGAACTGGAGGTGCGCCAGCATACGGTGGGAGGAGCCAGTACCCGGCTGGCCCGGGAACTTCCCCAGTGGACACTCTCACTCGAGGGAGATTTCAGCCAGTTTGATTCAGAGGTCACTTCGCCCGGAGTGCTTCCCGGAATGCGTGATCCCAACGGCTTACCCGCCAGCGAAGAAGACAGTCGCCTCCGCCGCAGCCGTGTTCAGTTGCTGGCGGAAACCGAACTGGGCACTCTGTCCTGGGCCACTGGATTCGACCTGCAACGGGAGAGCGGAAGTGCCTCCGGAGCCCTCTACTTCGGCCCAATGGCCCAGCCGACAAACTTTCAGATGACGCGTGATCGACTGGGGGTCTTTGCCGAGGCGGGGAGCGATCTGCCCGCCGGGATGCGCTGGCAGGCGGGTGCCCGCGCAGACCGGATGACCGGTGAAGCTTGGCAATCCACCCTGCGCACTGGACTGCTCGGTACGCTCGGACATTCCGCGCAATGGCGGATCAACATTGGCAACGCCTTCAAGGCACCCAGCTTTTATGCCCTCTCCAACCCCCTCGTGGGCAATCCGGATTTGCGCCCGGAAACCAGCCGGACCTACGAGGCAGGCTATCGCCATTTTCTGGGGAGCAACGGCAGCTATTTCGATTTGACCGTCTTCACCAGTCGCTCCCGGGATCAAGTGGAATTTGTCTCCGGCCCCCCACCGCGGATGGAAAACCTCGACCACGTCAAAGCTGACGGATTTGAATGGGCCTGGCATTGGCAGATGCATCGTGTATTCCGCCTGACCAGCTCCCTCAGCTACGTCGACGCCAAGGTCCGGCAAACCGGGGAGGCACTGCGCGGGCGGGCCAAATGGAGTGGTGGTGTTCGGGCCGAATGGACCCCTCTGGCAGAGCTTCGCATCGGTGCCAGTCTGAAGGCGACCGATCGCATCCTCGACTCTTCCATTCCCACCGGTGAAATGCAGTTGAGTGGATGGACGCGGCTCGATGTCGATCTCGATTGGCGGGTGCGGGATGAGCTGAGCCTCATGCTGGCCATCGACAATTTGCTGAATTCCCAATACGAGGAAGCGGTCGGCTTTCTCTCCCGCCCCCGCCGGGTGCGGACCGGAATGGTGTTTCGCTTCTAAGCCCACTTCCGCTGACAGGGATAAAGATTTTACGATTCGGCACCTCAAACTGAAGTGATTTTACAAGAAGCACGCCATTCATCCTGAGGCAGGGGTCTTACCCCCATTATTTTGGCCCGCAAAAGGGGTTTTTCCTTTATTCAAAGGCGTTATTGCCGATAGAATAAGATAGATGAGCCCGCCCGAAAATGTTTCCTTCAGAAACGCAGCGGGGATTTCCATTCCCGGATGCGCCGGGATGCCCCCGACCGGGTGGACTTCGACAGAAAGGAGTCGATGATGCCAACGATCTGGGATACCGCCCGCCTCTGGGCCGGTCAAAACAACACCACGGTCGAATACGAATTATCGCGCCTGCAGAAGCGCTCGGTGGCTGTTCGCCGCCGCAAGGCTCAAGCCCGCAAAAGGGTAGCCGCCCAGAAACCGGCTACCCCTTACAACAACCCCTGGGCCAGGGGGGAGGTGACCCAAACCCGCCTCCCCTACGCCGATTAGTCCGCCCGATTTCGACCAGTTGACCACTTTTCGGAGTTGACCCCGAAGGGGTGAACTCCTTTTTTCCCTCTTTCTTTCAAACGCATTGATGCGGCTGAAAGGATCGGGGTGTAGCTTAGCCTGGTAGAGCGCTACGTTCGGGACGTAGAGGCCGGAGGTTCAAATCCTCTCACCCCGACCATTTCTTCCCTTCGGGCGAGATTTGACTTTTGTCGGGAAATACCCAGCCTCTCACGTCAAGATGCCCCTATCCCCGGCCACTCTTTTTACCGCTGCTCAAGGGAATGCCCTCCTCCGTGCGACCTCGCTCCGTCTGCCTTCACCTCGCACTGCTCTGATCCCGGCGCTCGCCCTCCTCATTCTCTTCGACTCCACCGAAGGGGGCTTTGCGGATATCAGCGATACCGCCGGGCTGGACTATGTCCATGCCGAGCCGAATGTCTTTGCCAGCCGCCACCGCACCCGGGCTGGAGCCGCAGCCATTGACATCAATGGCAATGGAAGGACGGACCTCATCGTCGCCCGCTGGGATGCCCCTCCTCTCGTCTTTCTCAATCAGGGTGACGGAACCTTTGTCGAAGACACTACGGATCGCGGACTGGGCGTCGCCGTCGATGCGGCTGCTTTTGGAGTGGGCGATTTCAACAACAACGGACATCCTGACATCTTTGTCGTTCCTCACTACGGCACTCGTTTTCACCTCTTTATTAATGACGGCAACGGATTCTTTACAGAGGAAGCCGAGGCGCGGGGAGTGGACCTGACCGTCGATCTGGAAGGACTCAGACCCTCAGTTGCCGCCGGACGCATGCATCGTGGCCAGAGCGTCGGGCTGGTGGATTTTGATCGGGATGGATACCTCGATGTCTATATTTCCCAATGGGGTGTCACCAATAGCCGCAGCCACAATCACAAATATCAGGTGCTCCTGCGCAACCGGGGGGCGGAAGCACCGGGCCATTTTGAAAATGTCACTCAGGATCTGAACCTCGTTCAGCCACGGGGTGGCCAGGATCTGCTACATTTCGGTTTCACCTCCGGATGGGCGGATTTTGATGGAAACGGATGGCCCGATCTCGCCTTGATTGCCGATTATGGTGCCAGCCGTATGTATTGGTCTGATGGATACGGAGGCTTTGTCGAAAAGACCGCCCAATCCGGAGTTTCCCTGGAAGAAAACGGCATGGGGATTGCCATTGCGGATATCAACCACAACGGGCTGCTCGATTACTTTGTCACCTCGATTTACGATCAGGATCAGATTGATCGGGGGCGCGGCCACTTCGGGAACAAGCTCTACATCAACCAGGGTGACCGCACCTTTGTCGAAGTCGCCGAGACGGCTGGAGTGGATCAGACCGGCTGGGGTTGGGGCGCCGCCTTTTTTGATCATGACAACAGTGGCAACCCTGACCTCATCGTCACCAATGGATGGAGTGAAAATCCCGGCAACCCTTCCCTCCCCTTCTTTGCGCCCCTCTCCGACCCCACCCGACTCTTCAGGAATGATGGGACAGGCCAGTTCACCGACGTGACTGAAGAAAGCGGCATTTCGGATAACGGGCAAGGGCGCGCCATCATCATCATGGATATCGATGGAGACGGAGCCGAGGATATCATCATCACCCAGAACGCCGATCGCCCCGTCGTTTACCGCAACCTTGCCGCCGATAACGGCCATGCCTGGATTCGCTTCCAGTTTGAGGGCACCCGTTCCAACCGTGACGGCATTGGCACAGTGGTGCGGGTAACCACCGGGGACAAGACCCAGACCGCCCTCTACAACCCCAGTAACAATTTCAACGGACAACGCGAACCCTTCCTGCATTTCGGACTGGGGTCTCTCGAAGAGTCGATTGATACAGTTCGGGTCGAATGGCCCAGCGGCCGGGTGCAGGTACTGCGCGAGGTCGCTCCACGGCAGGTTCTCTCCCTCGTTGAACCGGACACCTGGACCTATGCAGAGTGGGCCGCCCAGTATTTTACCCCCGAAGAGCTGGCCGATCCTGCCATCGGAGGCCCCGATGCCGATCCCGATGCCACTGGGCGCAGCAACCTCCATCGCTATGCCTTTACCGATCACCAAAGCAAAGTGATGATCTTTCCAGTTATCGCTTCCGGCGAATTTTCCCTCGTCCAATTATCCCACCCGCAACGCTTCGGCACAACGGATCTGTCCTCAAACTATCTGATTTCCACAGATCTCAAACATTGGGAACCGGTCGAGAACGTGATCATCAGCGATGTCTTGGAACCAACTCTATCGTTTGAGAACACCAAAATAATCACCGTTGAGCTGGACGTCCAAACTATGCTGCCAGGCCCCGTCTTCATCAAAGTTAAAGCGCATTTGAATAACGACTCTGCCCCGTGACATGGCTCACGTTATTGCTCGGAGATCGCAATTCGCAGGAAGCGGGCAGAACGCCCTTCCGTAGACTCAGTATCACGCAGGCGAACACGGGCACGCCCTTCATGCAGAATATCCAACGCTTCCAAGGCCGTTTCCATCTCCACCGTGGTCCATGTAAGCATATCGTCTGAGACCTGCAAGGCCCACGCCACATCCGTTTCGAGGAATAATTCGAAATCGACCCGGAGGTGCTTGTCTCCGGAATACGAATCTATCTCCAGAAAACGCAACCGATCATAACCCGGATCTCCGGGGTCCAGTCCAAGGAGGAAGCGTTGGTAATTGCTGAAAGGGGAACTCTCGTAGTGAAAAGTTCCCTCTGCCCGTTCCGGGTGTGCTGCATTGTCCCCGATTGCGAGTAATTCACCGGACCAGTGCGTATAAGTCTGAAGGGTATCCAAGGTGGTCGCGGTCCCATCAAAATATCCCTTGGCCTTTTCAAAGGCGACTATAGCGGCCTCTGCTCCCATGCGTCGCCCGGCATAGTCATCCGCCCGCACGTGAATGCCGCCATAACGGCGCGAATTTCCGGCTTCATCGGAGCAATCGTAATAGCGGGCCCATGTCAGTTTGAAATCCGCCGTTGGCCCCATTTCAAACTCGAGGAAGCCATTGCGTTTCATGCCCAGTTCCGCATAGCCGCCGGGGAAGAAAGCATCTCCCGTTATCAACGTCATCGCTTCAGCCGCCGCCCGGGTCATTGTACTGTGCCCTGAAGTGTAAGCGGCAAAGGACGGTGTAACAAAGGTTCTCAACTGATAGGGCATCCACTCAACCGCCCTGATCCACCCGACCCCGGCATATTGAGATAACGGGTCTTCTGGCTGTCCCAGCCAGCTTCGGACTGCAATCTGTCCCACATAGTCGTACAGGTGCTCATGTCGTTCTCCCTCCGCTGCACTCTCCTCCGTGATCAACTCAATCAAGCCTTCAACCAATGGTAAACCATCTTCATGATAGGTGGGCAGGGCTGGATCAGAGGACTGGCCGCGCTGCCCCATATAACGGATGATGGTGATGGGCCGCACATAGTCGTATTTCACTTTGGTGTCCCAGCACGCAATGGCCGCATCATGGATCGCAGCGTTCAGGGCAAAGTAGAGTTTAACATCCCATTCGAGGGCATCCAGCACTGGGCCTTCTCCTGCAAAGCGGCGCTCGAAAGCGGGGTGATTGCTCACCCGATTGCCAATGGCATTCCACATCCCGGGTGGTTTTTCCGCATCGGGTCCATTGTCCCAGACTTCCGCCAGAATACGAATATAGTCGGCCCGCCGCACAACATTGGCTACATAGGGCTCACCGCTAAACGGGTTCACCTCGTATCCAGTTCCATCACTGGCCCCGAGGGAATTGTTGTGAAAGGCCCCGGGCGAAATATCGATCATCGTATCGTCCTCCGGATCCAACCAACTACTGAAGCGAATCAGTTCCACCACTGCCTCACGAAACTCCTGATCCCCCTCACCTCCAAGGTAGGGTGGTGGCCCGGGATCATAGTAGATATCGTGGGGGGTAGCCCGCTCCATCGCAAAGGGGCGCACCCTTTCCCAGTGGGGGGTGAAAAACTCCTGCAAAAACCCCTCAATATTTTCCCCGGCTTTCGTCCTGAATTCACTGAAGGAAATCGGCTGCCACCGGTTCGGGTTGATCAGGTTGAGATTCAGCGCCACCCCTGGCTCCTGAAAAATGAGGGGCGTATTGACTGGCTGATATCCGGTGTTGTCGATGAACTGGCTTCGTTCATTGGAGCCATCGCTCATCCCTATCGCAATGATCCGGGCGGCTATTCGATTTCCCACCGCGGCGGGAGAATCGCCCAGCATGGTTCGATTTTCCGGATCAAAGCCCAAACTACGCATCCGCCGGTCGAGTGACGGCAGGATCACCGCAGCACCGGGAGTTAGCCGATAACGATTGCGAATGACCCCGTAGGCCGCATGGCTGATCGCCTCATTCCGGGCAGACTCAACAGCGGGAGGAACGGGAGGGGATTCCGACACCAGATAAGGCACTGCAAGGCCGGAATCATCATAGGCACACCAGGCATCCCACATCGCGGCAGAGAGATGAAACAGCGCTCGGGCATGGACAGTCGGGATAGGATAGTCGAGGCGCATGGCAGCAAGCACCTCCTCATTCCACTGGCGGGCAACCGTCTTATCGGAATAGTCCGGACGGACAATCACCCTGGCCACTTCCGAAACCGCTTCTCCCTGACTGTTGATGGCCCTTACCACATAGCGCCCTGCATCTTCGGGACCCACTCCTTCGACCACATACATCTGTGTCGTTGAGCCGGGAAGTGGATCTCCATTCCGGTACCACTGGAGCGTCGGCGCTGGTGATCCTGCCGCATCCACCATCAACTCCAAACGGTCCCCTTCGATCAAGGAGGAAAGCAGGGTGAGCTGGGTCACCTGCGGAGACTCCACTTGTTGGGCAAAGCTCTGGCTGCACGGAATCAGGCTAAGCCAGCATAGTAGGGATACAAAACGCAAACAAGGAACAGAAAGGCGCATGATTCACCGGGACTGGGGTTCTAAGGAAATAGAATCAACGAACACCTTCAGGATAGTAACCCCGCCCGTCTCGACAAGGGATATTTATAGCGCGAATTAGAATGAATAATACACCCGTGAAATGCGCTTCGTTGATCCTATGAAGCCTGCTTGGGTGCGTAAAAGCTGCGGGTCTTCCAATTGAAGCGGATACCCAGATAGCGCACGCTGAAGGTAATGCCCATCCCGATAAGCCCGGCCAGGGTGGGGGCAACGTCCAGCCAGTAAATCAGGCAGACAAATCCCAGTGCCCCGAACAGGGCCGCCAGCACATAAAATTGCCCCGGTTTGAAGACCAGTGGTTCCTCCCGCATGATGATGTCGCGCATCAATCCACCCCCACAGGCATTGATCAGGCCGATAAAAATCGCCACTGTCGGGTTGAGCCCGGCAGCAAGGGATTTTTGGGTTCCGAAGACCGCATAGGCCCCCAGCCCGATCGCATCAAAAAGTGCAATGGTCCGCCCAAAGCGCTCAAAGCGATCGCCGAGCAGCAGCCCCACACAGACCGCCAGCCCAAGGGCATAAAAATAGCGGGGATCCTGAGCAATGGCCGGAGGCTCCCCCTGCAAAAAGATCCCGTCGCGAATCACCCCACCTCCCGCACCGCAGACAATCGTCAAAGCACAGATACCGACGATGTCATAGTTGCGCCGAATCGCCACCATCGCCCCGGTCAGCCCCATGAAAAACAGGGCAAACAAATCAAAGGCGATCGGCAGGATGAAAATGGAATCCGACATATCCATTCCTCATTTCTGCCCCGATGGGGACAAATGACGAGTCGATTAAACGGGCGGCTTGATCCGGGAAATGCAGGCATACCGCGTCACCAGGCAGACCGCGGCAATTCCCAGCCCCAAAACCAGCCCGACCCAAACCCCCGGCGCCGACAGGCCCAAGCCCGGAATCGGAATATTTGCCGCCAGTTGATAGACGACCTCCGGCATCCGGTCCGTTCCGTCCAGCCGAAAGGCAAAGAAGAAGCCCACCGGCAGGCAAATCAGCCAGTAAACAACAAAGGTCAAGATGGTCGGGATACGGACATCACGGTAGCCGCGCAGCGCACCCGCCGCCACAATCTGAACCCCGTCAAAGATCGCAAAGGCCGCCGCAAACAAGAGCAGCACAGAGGCAAGGGCGATCACTGCAGGGGCATCTTCTCCCACCTTGGGCGGGAGAAAAAGCAGGGGCATCTGGTGCCGGAAAGTAACAAAGGTCAGGGCCATTGCGGCCATGAATGCCGCTGCCATTAACATCGCCCCCCAGCCTATCCGTCGCGCCTTGGCCAGATCCCCCTCACCCCGCGCCTGCCCGATCCGGATGCTGACGGCAAAGGTAATCCCCAGCGGGACCATAAAGGCCAAACCCGCATAGCTGATGGCGATGGAGTGCGCGGCGATCGCCACGGGTCCATTGTACATCCACCCCATCATGAACACCGCCGCATTGAAAGCTGCCATCTCAAAGGAAATCTGCAGCCCGATGGGGGTCCCCAGTTTGATCAGTTCCCATTTGCTGGCGGTTTCCAGCCGGAAAAACTCTCCCCAGCGCCAGCGCAGGCGGTAGGCCCGGGCCCACATCATCCAGCCCCAGAGCGCTACCACCGAAAGCAGCCGGGCCAGCACGGTGGCGAGGCCTGCTCCATCCAGCCCCATGGCGGGAGCACCGAGGTTCCCAAAGATGAAAACCCAGTTGAGCAATACGTTCGCCCCAATCGAGCCGATGACAAAGTAAAGCGGCAACCAAGGCTGATTGATCGCCTCACAATACCCTTTCAGGCTGGAAAACAACATCAGGGGCACCAGCGAAATCGCCAGATAGATCAGATAGTTCCGGGCCTCCTCAAGGACAACCATCGGTTGCCCAAGGTACCACCAATCCGTTCCCAGAATGATCGCCCCCAGCACGCAGGAGCCGGTCAAGGCGGCCAGCCCGCACACCAACAGGCCGATCCGCAGCACCTCGCGGGCCCGCACCGCATCGGCCCGCCCATGGGCTTCGCTCACCATGATCGAAAGTGCGCTGGCCAGTCCAAAAGTGAAAAGGGCGAAGATCCAGAAGACATTTCCGGAAAAAGTGGCCGCCGCCAGGGGGGTCACTCCGACCCGTCCGATCATGGCCAAATCCACCACATGCAGGACATGCTGCGCCACCTGGCCCATCACCATTGGAATGGCCAGCTTCCAGGTCGCCTTCATTTCCTGCAAAAGCAATTTCATGTCGAAAAATAGATCAACAGAGCCGGTTCCATGGCCGGAGGCAAGCGCAGGAAACCATTCGCCCAGAGAAAACGCCACTGACAAAGTTCATTCAAATTAGGGTAGGTTTTACATTGAGAAACCCTCCGTAATAACCCAACTTCTAGATTCCCCCTAACATGGCTTAGGCTTTACCAGCGATGGAATGCCCTTAAGACCATGCAACGGGTCGGCTTAGGCCCCCTCACTTTTATTGGCAAATATCCCATGAGTTCACTTGGCAAAAAATACATCATGGCCGTCACCGGATTGATTCTGGTCGGTTTCGTGATCGGTCACATGGCGGGCAACCTCCAGATGTTCCTGCATCCGGATTGGATGAACGAATACGCCTACAAGCTCCAGAACTTCCCTTACGGATTGCTCTGGGTCATCCGGCTGGTCCTGCTCATAGCAGTCATCGCCCACGTTGTCGCCGCCGTCCTGCTGGTGATCGAAAACAAGAAAGCCCGCCCCAAAGGCTATGCGCTCAACAAGCCTTTGCAGGCCAGCTTCGCCAGTATGACCATGCGCTGGTCAGGCGTTGTCCTCCTGGCCTTCATCATCTTTCACGTCCTCCACTTCACCGTGCAGTCCACTCACCCTGAGTTCAAGGAGCTGACAGTTGCCCTTCAAGGAGTGCAGTCGGAAGACGGCCAGATGAAGTCCCGCACCCTCTGGGGGGTGTATGACAGTCTTTCCGCCTACGGACAATTCCCCGATTCCCCTGCCCTTCAGGTGCACGACGTCTACAGCATGGTCGCGATCGGTTTCAGCCGGACTTACTGGTATGTATCCGTGTTCTACATCATCGCGATGGCCCTGCTCGCCCTCCACCTTTCCCACGGGATCAGCAGTATGTTCCAGAGCCTCGGCATTCGCAATACCGTCTGGCGCAAGCGCCTTGATGGCATCGCCCTTGCCCTCGCCATTGTCCTTTTCATCGGTTTCGCCTCCATTCCGGCGGCCAGCCTCCTCGGACTCATCGAGCCCATCCAGTCCCTCCCGACCCAATAATTACTGCCGGACGACGCAATGAAACTTGAATCCAATATTCCTGAAGGTCCTATTTCACAGAAGTGGACCAACGCCAAGTTCAACTACAAGCTGGTCAACCCCGCCAACAAGCGCAAATACAGCGTGATCGTGGTCGGGTCCGGCCTGGCCGGTGGCGCCGCCGCCGCCACCCTCGGCGAGCTGGGCTACAACGTGAAGTGCTTCTGCTACCAGGACAGCCCACGCCGCGCCCACTCCATCGCCGCCCAGGGCGGGATCAACGCCGCCAAGAACTACCGCAACGACGGTGACAGCGTTTACCGCCTCTTCTACGACACCATCAAGGGCGGGGACTACCGCAGCCGCGAAGCCAATGTGCACCGCCTGGCCGAGCTGTCCACCGCTATCATTGACCAGTGTGTCGCTCAGGGCGTGCCCTTTGCCCGCGAATACGGCGGCATGCTCGACAACCGCTCCTTCGGCGGTGCCCAGGTCAGCCGCACTTTCTATGCCCGCGGTCAGACCGGCCAGCAGCTCCTCCTTGGTGCCTACCAGAGCCTCTCCCGTCAGATCGGTCTCGGTCAGGTCAAAATGTACAACCGCCATGAGATGCTCGACGTCGTCCTCGTCGACGGGGTCGCCAAAGGCATCATCACCCGTAACCTCGTCAACGGTAAGATCGAACGCTGGGGAGCGGATGCCGTGGTCCTGGCCACCGGCGGATACAGCACCGTGTTCTTCCTTTCCACCAACGCCGCCGGCTGTAATGTGACCGCCGCTTGGCGGGCCCACCGCCGCGGGGCCGGTTTCGCCAATCCCTGCTACACCCAGATTCACCCGACCTGCATCCCGCAGGAGGGCGAGCACCAGTCCAAGCTCACCCTCATGTCGGAGTCCCTCCGCAACGATGGGCGCGTCTGGGTCCCAAAGAGCCGCGAAATCGCCGCCAAGCTGCGCAAGCGCGAGATGAAACCCTCTCAGGTGCCGGAAGACGATCGCGACTACTTCCTCGAGCGCAAATACCCGAGTTTCGGCAATCTTGCCCCACGGGACATCTCCTCCCGCGCCGCCAAGGAAGCCTGCGACGATGGCCGCGGCATCGCGCCGACCGGCTTCGGCGTCTATCTTGACTTCGCCGATGCCATCAACCGCCTCGGCCGCAAGGTCATCGAAGAACGCTACGGCAACCTCTTCGACATGTATGAAAACATCGCCGGATACTCTGCGTATGAGGAGCCGATGATGATCTACCCTGCTCCCCACTACACCATGGGCGGCCTCTGGGTGGACTACAACCTTGAGACCACCATCCCCGGCCTCTTCGCCGCCGGTGAGTGTAATTTCTCCGACCACGGAGCCAACCGACTCGGAGCGTCCGCCCTCATGCAGGGTCTGGCCGACGGCTACTTCGTGGTGCCCGCCGTCATCGGCAACTACTTCGGCACCAACATCCCGGTGGGCAAAGCCGGCAAGTTCGACATCAACCACCCCGCTTTCGAACAGACCGAAAACGAAGTGCGCGAGCGGATCGACAAGATGATGTCGATCAAGGGCTCCACCAGCCCCCGTTCCATCCATATCCAGCTCGGCCACATCCTGCTCGACAAGTGCGGCATGGCCCGGAGCAAGGAAGGTCTGACCGAGGCGATCCAGCAGATCCGCGCCCTGCGCGAGAAATTCTGGAGCGACCTCCGCATTCCCGGTGGCAAGGACGAGTTCAATGCCGAACTCGAGCGCGCCGGCCGCGTCGCCGATCACCTCGAATTCGCCGAGTTGATGTGCTACGACGCCCTCGACCGCGACGAGTCCTGCGGTGGTCACTTCCGCGTCGAGCACCAGGTGGATGGCGAAGCCCTCCGCCACGACGACAAGTACGCCCACGTCAGCGTCTGGGAGTTCAAGGGCGATGACCAGGCTCCCGTCAAACACAAGGAAGAACTCACCTTTGAAAACGTCCACCTCGGCGTTCGCAGCTACAAGTAAACCAAAGAAGGAAAAGCATTACGGCCATGTCCGAACACACCATTTCCGTTAAACTCAAAGTCTGGCGCCAAAAGAACGGTTCCAGCGAGGGCAAGTTCGTCGATTACGAGGTGAACAACGTTTCCACCGCCTCGTCCTTCCTCGAAATGATGGACCTCCTCAACGAGGACCTCATCGCCAAGGGCGACGATGCCATTGCCTTCGACCACGACTGCCGCGAAGGGATTTGCGGTCAGTGCTCGATGACCATCAATGGCATCCCCCACGGGCGCAACCGCCTACAGACCACCTGTCAGTTGCACATGCGCAGCTTCAAGGACGGTGATACCATCGTCGTGGAGCCATTCCGCGCCGAGCCCTTTTCCCTGATCAAGGACCTCGTCGTCGATCGCAGCGCCTTCGACCGCATCATCCAGGCCGGTGGCTACATCACCCAGAACATCGGCACCGCACAGGACGCCAACGCCCTGCCCATCGGCAAGGAAGTGGCCGACGTCGCGATGGACGGTGCCGCCTGCATCGGCTGCGGTGCCTGCGTGGCCGCCTGCCCCAACGCCAGCGCCATGCTCTTTACCTCGGCCAAGATGACCCAGCTCAACATCCTCCCACAAGGCAAGCCGGAGAAATACCGCCGCGCCCTTGGCATGGTGGATACGATGGATGCGGAAGGCTTCGGCAACTGCACCAACATCGGTGAGTGTGAAGCGGCCTGCCCCAAGGGCATCAGCCTCGACTTCATCGCCGCGATGAACCGCGACTACGCCGTCGCCAACATCAAAAAACTCTTCACCGGCGTCTGATCCGACATCCAAGGTAATTTTCAACCTCAAAAAAGCCGAAGCCCCGCTTCGGTTTTTTTTTGAGCGATTCTGGAAGCCCTTCAGCCATCCACACCCATCCATCGCCCTGGAGAGACGCGCTCCGTCTCGTCCGTAATTCAAGCAGGTTCGCTGACGAGACGGAGCTCGTCCCTTCAAGCCCGCTTTAAACCTTCATCCCTCATCCTTCATCCTTCATCCTTCATCCCTCATCCTTCATCCTTTCCCTCCTCCTTCCCCATCGGAGCCGCCTGCCAATGCCGGATCCATTCGGGACGGACCATTCCAGGCGATTTCACCGCGGTATGCTCCCAGACGGTGGCATAGGACCGCGTCCAGCTTTCCACCGGACTTCCCTGTGCGTTTCCGCTCACGGGCGGGAGTTTCATGGCCGCAAGTTCCAGTCTGGGCCACCCGCTTTGCGCAAAGGATACGTTAAGGAACCACACAGGGGTCGAGGTCCCCACCGCAAGTTTTGCCCAATCCATGGAATACAGCATCTCGCGTCCCAGTGTGTTGCAGGGCAAGTCTTCGCTCAATCCGTTGATCGCATTCCCTGCCGCCACCACAAGCTCTCCTTTGGTCAACGTCCTACGCCCCAGGATCGCTGCTTTGGCCGTCAGCATGCTCATTTCTCCTTTGCTCAATGGCCCGGTGCGGGCTTTCAAGGCATCCCGCGCACCTTTGCCCAGATAATGAACGGGCTGCGGACACTGCCGCAGAAACCGTATAATTGCTCCCTGAGCACTACAAAAAGGAACCACCAGAATAACGCCACCGTCCGCCTCGAGTTCCGCAAAAAAGGCTTCGGCATTCACCCGTTCAATCCGCCTTTGCCAGCGCACGTCATTCAGTCCATGCAAACTCCCATATCCGGATATTTTCAAGACCTTCGATTGCAAGATTGCTTTGGCCGCATAGGCAGCAATGGCCTCTTCAGAGATGCCGCCTGCCGAAGCCAACGCGCGGTACGAGTCAAAGTCTTCTTTCCAGATCCATTCCACCATCCAAGGGAATCCCTTGAGCACGCGTCCCATCCAGCGGATACATCCATACGTCAGCCACCCCAAGCCAAGCCGCAGGCTCCACCGGATGCAGCTTCCACCGATAAAATGGACCAGTCTATGTATCATGGGCCTGCTTTTCTTCCTGATAGCGTCGCCGACAGGCAGCCCGTGAAATCTTGCCACTGCTGGTCCGTATAATCCATCCGCGTGGTGCCCACTCCACCCGATGAGGAGGCATGCCGATTGTGTCGGTGATACGTTCCCGCAGCCTCTGCTCAAGATCGATCGGGGGTGATGATTGTCCGCGCTCCAACTCCACTACCAGAACCATGACTTCCGTCCCGACTTTCACATCGCTCAGCCCAAACGCCACACAGCGGCCAGGCGCTTCCATTCCATCCACAGATAGTGCCGCCGCCTCAATCTCCTCTGGATGAAACTTTGTTCCCCCCACATTGATGACATCGCTCTTTCGGCCACAAATATAGAGAAAATCATCGGCAAGGTATCCCAGATCACCGGTGTGCAGCCACCCGTCGGAAAGCACCTGCCGGGTATGCTCTGCTGCCCCCCGATAACCATTGAACAGGTAGGGCCCGCACATCTGTATCTCTCCCTGCCTGCGTTCGCCCAGGACCTCACCATCGCCCCCCACAATCCGGAGTTCGCTCGCCTGCCAGGGACGTCCGGCACTGACCATCGGCAGGGAGGTGGACGCATCCGGGACGGAAGGTCTGGCAAAACCGGATGCACTGAGCGTCGCCGCATCCACCCAATCGGTCCTGGGCTCCCATCCAGGCCGTCGTGACGCCATCACTACACCCATCACACTTTCCGCCATCCCATATCCGATCAGCCAGGACTGCCGGTCGAAGCCCCACTCCTCAAAGGCCTGCTCAAAGTGCACCATACTCTGGTGCAGAATCGGTTCGCCCCCGCAGACCAAGTGACGCAGGCTCGAAAGATCCCGCTTTTTCCCATTCCCCGCATAACGCACAAGGTGATGAAGCGCAGCGTTGGTGGCGAAAGTGATGGAGACGCGCTCCTCATCAATGAGCCTTAGCAAACGCTCCGGCCTCCGAAGAAAATGCTGTGGAGACATCCATTCCAGAGGAACGCCCGCCAGCAATGGTAAAAGGGTTCCCCCAAAAAGACCGAGGTCATGATAAAGCGGCAGCCAGTTGGCCATTCGGTCGCTTGGCCGCAGTTGAAAAGTGGCGATCGCCCGCTCCAGACAGACTTTGATCGCCCGTGCGGACAGTTCGGCCGGGCGCCCCTGGCCGGTTGTGCCACTGGTCAGTTGGAGGCAGGCGGTTGCCTCCCCCGCCACCGGGTTAACGACGGGAGGGGTCTCTTCGCATCCGCCCCATTCATCAGCGGCACATACCCGTCCCTGCCAACCCTCTCGTTGCTCCAGGCCCCTGGCTTGGATCGTTGAAGTCGTCCACAATATCCGGGCGTGACACATCGACAGCTGGGCATGCGTCTGGGCCAGATCTCCCGGCGTTCCGGCGTTGAGCCAACGCCAGGGCAAAAGGCACGGAATCGCCCCCATCCTCAGGCTGGCCAGAAGCGCACTCAGCAGCGTTTCACCGTGGGGAAACTTAATGGCAATCGTATCCCCCGGGCCTGCCCCTGCCGCCGCCAAGCGCCTGGCCTCCGCTTCCACCCGTTGATGCAGTTCCGCACGGGAAAAACAGACGGCTTTGCGCTCACTCTCCCAAATGCGCACGGCCAGTGCATCCGGACCGTCCTGACAAAGCTGATCCCACTCGGCGAGAATGGATGCCTCCGTATTCATGCCGTCTCTGCTTCCGAAGAGAAATCTTCTGCTTCCTTTCGCAGCCGATGAATGAGGGCCGCGATCGACTCCAGAGTATCAAATTGCTCGACCGTAAAAGCGGATTCCGGAATCTCCACCGCAAATTGCCGTTCAATGAAACCCGCCAGTGCCACCAGCGCGGTCGAATCGAGCACTCCACCTGAAATCAGGGCTTGTTGGTCCGATATTTCAAATGAGGAGCCTTCCAGCAGCTCATCCTGGATATATCGGCGCAGTTCTAAGATGATTGAAGCAGAGAGGGGCATCGAACGGATGTTGAGTGAGGAGCGCTCAGCACCCTCACTCCGGAAATGAAGGCTGGCAATATATTCTTGCCCGGAAAGACCACCCCTAACAGGTTGCCTCCTTTCGATGAGTGGAATTTTTGGCCTCGTTTCGATCGATCCCACCCGCTCCCATGCGGATGATCTGGAAACCATGCACCGGCATATGCGGGTCTGGGGAAGGGACCGCGAAGGCAGTTTACATGCGGACCGCGCAGCCTTCAGACACCAACTTTTCATCGACACCCCGGAGAGCCGATCCGAGCAACAGCCATGGAGGGATCCTGAGGGCTCTGGATGGACCATCGTTGCCGATGCCCGCATCGATAACCGGAAAGAAGTCGCGGCTGCACTGGGCGGACAGGTTCCTGCCCACGACGCCGAACTCCTGCTGCGGTCATGGATCCGCTGGGAGGAGCGCTGCCTCGAAAAGATCGTTGGGGCCTTCGCTTTTGTCCTCTGGCACGCCCCACCCGAACGGTCGTGGCAGTCCGGGACCATATAGGGTGTCGCCCGTTACTCTACCATTCCAGCCCGTCCGCGTTCATCTTTGCCAGTGATATCCGGGCGCTCGCTGCCCTTGATCAGATCCCGCTTGATCTGGACGAAACCGCATTGCTGGCCACCGCCTGTCTGCACTATCCCTACCTCCACTACGAACCTGCTACCGGGATATTGCCCGCCTGGCTCCCGCCCATATCCTCAAGTGGGCCAACGGCACCTGCACCGTTCGCCCCTATTGGAATCCAAAAAACGTCCCCGTAAACCGCAGGCTCTCCTTTCACGCTGCCTCGGAGCAATTAGCCGAGGTGGTGGAAACGGCACTCCGCGCCCAGTTGCACACCATCCATCCGGTGGGAGCGCATGTCAGCGGAGGGATTGATTCCAGCACCATGGCGCTCCTCACCCAGCGCATCCTGCAGCAAAATGCTTCCTCCCTCCGCAGTATTCACTCCTGGTCGCCCTCACCGGACCCTTCGAACATTCCTCCCGAAAGCGAATACCCGAGAATCGCTGCGGTGGAGCACGCACTGGGCTTGAAATGTCACTATTGTGACATCACTGAGGACGATATAACAGCATTTCTGGCCCGCCACCCGCTCCTCGAACCAACCGAACTCACCCTATATGAATCCCATGTTTGCCAGACTGCAGCCACCCATGGTGTTGGCGTGCTCGTCAGCGGATGGGGAGGCGATGAGTTTGCCACATCGGCGGGCCGGGCCCACTTCTCCGGATGCTTCTGGGATGGCTACTGGCTGGATTTACTCTCATCCATTCTTCGCCACCCCTGCGGAGCAAAAAGAGGGGCTTTTCTTGCCCTGCGCGAAATCCTCCAGGTTCGCCCCCCATGGGCGGGCAAACCTCGGTCCCATCACATGCTCGAACGCGCCCTGCAAGCGCGTCTCGACTGGCGTGATTACTTTTCAGCAGAGGAATTCAATCAAGCCAGAGAATGGTTGCGAAACCGGGGGAAAAACCCGGAGCGCACGCCATCATGCGAGCCAACTGGTTCCACGGCCACCTCGCCAACCGCATGGCACACTGGGCGGCGGAATCGGCCTCCCTCGGCATCATCCACCGCTACCCCCTGCTGGACCTCAGGGTTGTCCAATGCGCCCTCTCCATCCCTCTGCCCGCCTTCCGCCACCAAAGGGTCAGCCGTGCCGTTTCCAGACAGGCATTCTCCCGCTGGCTCCCCCCCCGAATTCTCCTCCAAGACCTCGTTCAAGCTCGAAACACACCGCGGCGGAAGGCTTCAAAAGCTGTCCCCACCCGTCTACGAAAGGGAAATATCCCAAGCCAACGACTCCGGCTGGTCCCACGGCTCCACCGCTCTACGTCGTTTTCGCTCCCAGCGTGCCTTTATTTCACTGATGTTGAAATCGTCTGACCTCTCCCCATAGGGTCTATTGCTTGTTTTAATAAAAGCAATTAATGTACCTTATGGATAATCAGGGTAAACGCTCCGCGAAACAGGACTGGCAAACGCGCGAGTGCACCCATCTGGGCTTGGCCTCAACCTTATCGGCTCCGACCAGTACCTTTTCAGGTGAAGGAGGTACATGCTACCCCTCCTCTCAAAAATCGACTGGCAGTTAAATGGTTCCCCTTTCCCCTCAGGCCATGCCCGGAGGATAGCAGCAAGGCGCACAACAAGATCGATCGAAGTTTGCAGGCACAGGAAGGGCACTCATCCTAATGAACACAGACAGACATCCCACGGAAGAATCGACCCGCACTGAAAAGCTGCCTTGGGAAGCACCCACCTGTTCCAAACTGGAAACATCCCAGACCCTTTCCGGGGCCCTCCCGGAAACGTATGAGGATTTCGATTGCTACCTGGAAACAACCACTAGTTGAGCCTTCTCAATCCCGCGGTTGAAATCCGCGTGAATGGTCCGGTTTCTCCCGCAGTCAGATTTGCTTCTTCAAATAATCCCTCGCATCCCGCAGGTTTAAGGCCACCTCACGGCTGGAAACGGCTCCCTCACGCCCTTCCGGAAAAACACCCTCCCCGCAGTTTTCCAATGCAATCAGAATCTGATGAATGACGGATGGCTCCCCGTCAATGCGCCGCTTAAGCTCCTCCCTCAAGAACGCCCGGTCATCAGCGCAGGACCGTTTCCCCAGTGCCCAGAAAGCGGTACACTCCATTTCCGGATCAGATAGACTTCCCCCGGAAATCTCCCCCTTCAACCAAGCCGCTATTTCCTCCGGATCACGTCTGGAAATGTCAGCTTGCTCCTTGAGCGTATCCAGCTCAAATGCACCTGGCGTCACTCCCCTATCCCGCTCGAAAACGTAGGCGGCCGCCAATAGCTGATGATGCGTCATCATGAATCCCGCCCAGAATTACCACCCGTCGTGGTGTTTTCTTCATGAACGTTAACAGCCCAACGGTGCCTCAGCGCATAGGTAATACCGCCAAGGAGCAGGAAGGCTAAAGCCACGATGTCGGCCACAAAAACTCGGGCGATCTGCTCGTTGTAGCCGCCCACCGCCAGACACAGATACAGAAACGACAGCACACTGCCCCAACCACCAAGCAAAGCCAACCACTGGAGTGTGGGACGGAAGGCAGCGTAAATCAGGAATCCACCCAGCAGCCCGAAGAGAACAGCACGGTGGCGCATCAGGATGGCCAGGTTTGGGTCCTCAACCGGGATCCCATACAGCGCTGCAAGCCGTTCGCTCCCCAATGCTCCACTCAACGGGAGGAGGTGAATGACGCCAACCACGATCAAACTGACTGGAATGAGGTACTTCATGTGGAAATACTGCCAAGATTCTATCACTGATAATCCTCTCCCTCCTGGCAATTGAGCAATTTTACGCTTCTGGCTCCCTGCCCTCTATCCGGCGGGATCTGGACTTTCTCGAATGTAGGATATTGGAGCCCACCATGAGCACAGGCAACAGAATCAGAATGATGGGGGACCATGGGGATCTGCCCAGCTGCATCCCCATCAATGGGGACCCTCGGATTGACCAAGGAATATACGCCCAAAATCCCCAGCGCCCTGATCGAGAATAACGGAAAGCCGAGCCATAACATCCTGTAAAATGACATTATCGGCCTTTTCAATGAACTTCACGTTTCGAGCTTTCCAATCCAAACTCTTGACCTGATCTGAAAGCACTGCTCCTTCGATTTTTTTTCCCACTATTGGAACCTCCAATGGATACCCTTTTACCCTCGATGTTATTGGGCAAAACAAAGCTAATCCCGTCTTTCGATTGTAATCTTCTTTGAGAGTACGATCGCTGGGCGATGTCCGGCCTGAGGAGTGAACTCCAGCCAAACAATGTCTCCAGGACTAGGAATGTAGTCGCTCACCAACCCTCCTTCCCTTTCGGATCATCGACAAGATACTCACCGTGGAGGTTTTCAGGGATCACATCATTCAGAAGATCTGCCAGCCGATACTTGCTCGGCTGAACCGGACGAATCCGAATTTCTCCCTCATCATCAATGATTTCGAGATCTGATCCCTCAAACAGATGATGGGTTTCGGCCAATTGCTTCGGAATCCTCAGCGCCAGACTGTTCCCCCAACGTGCTCCCTTGGTTTTCATGCCTCCTCATGTTTCTACAAAAGATATCTTGTCATCTGTTTCCGCCAATGTGCGAACTCACTCACGCGGCTTGTCCGCATTGAGTGCAGCGTCTGGTTGGGAATTTGATTCATCGCTATCGTACCGAGCCGAAGGCGACATCATCCAATCGGGATCGATCCCGTAGCCATTGGTCCCGGGCGTGGCGATGCACTCCATTCAGTTTCTCGGAATGCTCGAACACCCAGGCAACAATAGCTGAGTCCTGCCGCGATGCAGGCCAGCGATCAGAGAAGTTAAAAATGGAGACAGGCGTTCCCGCTGGCATCGTTGGCAGAAGCGATTTTATAAGTGAACGCGTCTTCTTTGAAGTGTCTTTTGGCGGGGGCCTGAGCGAGCCCGAAGGAAGTTGCTCGCAGGCACCCGTCGCCTCTGGAAAGCGCCGGAAGCCTCAGGCTTGCCCCCTCTTTATCAAACAAAGCTTCCATGAGTGGGCTGAGGACGGAGCGCACCGCGCGAAGATGGCGTAGCCCGCAGCAAAGCGCAGGGTGAGGCGGGCGGGTGCCCGTCTTCACGGGCGGCACGACGAACAAACGATCAAACACTCCCTCTGGGCGCGGGCCTTCTACCTGCAACAACGAGATAAAGGCAAAAAACACCATCGACCAAATCCTCCAGAAAAAAATCTTCAATCTGCCTGATTTTTTCCTTCCACGTTCACCTCAGTTGTTGGTTGGCGCTTCAGGTTTCGGTGACCAAACGCAGAGGGAAAACTTCTGATATGGATCGATAATCTCGATCATTGTGAAGCAGCAATAGATCATACTCAAGTGCCAGCGATGCGATTAGGCAATCAACCGAACTGCGAATCGTCAGCCCTTTCTTTCGGCACGCGTCGAAGATCTCTGCTGCTTCGATATGACTCTGGATTGATGGCTGAATAACGATGAATCTCTCGAAGTCACCTCTCGTTTCGATCCGTTCACTCTTCTTCTTTATACCGCTCAGCACTTCCTGCAGTATCATCCCGGTGCTGTAAATGTCCGTGTCACTAAGAATCAATTGGTTGAGGCTTGATACCTGCCAAGTCTCCCGACCTTTGAGGAAATCAATCCACACGCTCGTGTCGACCAGTGCCATCTCAGAAACGATTCCTTCTCATCTCATCAAGGTCGCCTTCCCACTGGATTCGCCCTTGTAGCCGCAAGATACTCCGCTGGCTCTTCCTCCGAACCAACTCCCGTAACGCATAATCAATCAATGCCTTACGGGTTCCAATCCCGGTCAGGCGCATTCCATCCGCGACCAGTTTTTCGTCCAGTTCAACGTTCGTCCTTTTCATACACACACAAATGGCATTGTTTGTGTATTTAGTCGATTACTTTTTCCCCCGTTAAGGTAGAACCGCCCGTTGCCGGACGGCCCCCTCGCAGATCCCGGCGTGCGGGACTACCGCACCGGGCTCCCCGGAGGGACGCGCGAACAGGCTCAGGGATGGGCGTAGGGAAGACATCGTTCAGAGGTCGATACCGGGGCTTCGCGGATGCTGGGCCGTGCGATGCCCAGAGACTGCCACAGGGCCATCAACCCTTTCCAGTTGTAACTGCCCCGCTGACTGCGGCGGTTGAGCCATTTCCTTGTCCACTTTTCCTAAGACGATGCGTTTGTTCGCGCCTAAGGTTTTTCGACGATGACCGGATAGAACCGAGCAATATGATCAAAATCTCGATCCTTATGAAGAAGAACCGCACCAGTTTCAATCGCTACCGAAGCAATCAAACAATCAATAATGCTTCGGATCCGGATTCCTTTGCGCTGAAGATCCTGATAAATTTCGGCCGCCAACATTACTGTCGATCGCTTCACTGGAAGATCAACGAAGCTTCGAAATCTCAATTCAAGATTCTCGCGATCAGAACGCCCCCGAATCCCTTGGATGATCTCCAGAAGAATTAAATCGATGTAAGCAATCGTTTCACGATCACCAATCTTCTCCTTCAATCTCTCTTTCGTCCAATGACTATCGCCTTTCAGAAATTCAATCCAAACACTGGTATCGACGAGAATCATCGATCAAATCGACCCTTCCTAAGCTCATCCAGGTTCCCCTCCCATCGAATCTTTCCTTCAAGGGACAAGATACTCTTCTGATCCTCCTTGCGGACCAACTCACGCAGCGCCAAATCCACCAGCTCGCGCTTGGTTCTTAAGCCGGTGATTTTCATGCCTTTATCGACTAGCTGATCGTCCAAATGGATGTTAGTCCTGCCCATACACCAAAACATGGCTTACTGGTGTATTCTGTCAAATCTCATTTCCGTCAACGTAGAGATGAGGGACGGCGCGCAGCGCCGTTCACTCTATCGCCTTGTTAGTGCTTAGCCGCCAAATTCCCGTGCAACTTTTGCGAGCCTTTTATCTAATGTCCAAAATGAGATGGATTCAATTAGCGATGAACAGAAAATGTGCATATCGAAATATCCGAGTCCCTTGCTCCACATCCGGTTCTCATCGATAAATCGAAGAACCTCTTCGTGAGTCGCTTCTCGTGCCATCGGAAGATTACGGATCAGCTCGATGATCGATACCCGGTTCGAAATGTTGCCAAGCGAAAGCTCACCAAGAACAAGAGGGTGAGCAACGACCCGGCCCTGAGTCAATAAATCTGAAAACAGCTCATTGCCTTGTCGGAGATGGTCGATCCACACGGAAGTGTCTACGAGGATCATCTCCGAGGGATCTCTTTCAGTTTTGGCGACGATCCACCGAGCTTTGCCAGTCTTCTAGCACTTTCTGCGGCGATCAATGCCTTCAAGCCTTCGCGCAGGAGCGATGTTTTCTCTTTGATTCCCGTTAGTTCGGACGCTTTCTCGAAAATTGCATCATCGATATTGAGTGTTGTTCTCATGCATATCAATCTGCTTTTTTCTGCATATCTGTCAATGAGAAAATGACCACACTAACGCTAAGCTCTGCCGCGATACCAGCGGTCAGAGAAGTAAAAATTGCAGAGACGCGAACCCGCTGGCATCGTTGGCAGAAGCGCCTTGTTGGCAGTTCAATCGCGGTAGGCATCTTTGCGGTGCTTAACGCGGACGATGAATACCACCAATCGCGCATCCTCGATCTCATAAATCACACGATAAGCACCAATCCGAATTCGAAAGAGTTCCTCTCCCTTCAGCTTTTTGGAATCATGTGGGCGAGGGACCACGGCCAATTCCTGAACTCTTTTCAGAATTCTTGCGGCGTCATCGGTGGGAATCTTCCGAAAATCTTTCCGGACATTCTTCGAAACTTCAATGCTGTAAGACGCCATCTTTCTTGAGCTGCCTTACAAAATCCTCAAAACCAACGCGTGGATCGTTTCTCCGTTCATGCCATACCTCCAAATCCTCAAGATCCTCCAACAGACTGGCTTCTAAGGCGTCGTTGACAAGCTCAGACATAGACTGGGATGTCTCAGCCGCCTTCATCCTCAATGCCTTATGGATTTTATCGTCCAAATAGATCGTTGCTTTACTCATGGTGGAACTTTGCCATCAAAGCACTTTGGCGTCAAGACGCTTTTATATTTCTCTGCCAACGTGGAGGTCTGGCACGGCGCGTTAGCGACGTTGTCCAGCACCGCCTTGTTCGGCTGTTCCCTTGGGGATAATAGTATTCCTTCCTAGCCATGATCCGTGCTCAGAAACAGCTCGAAAGCGAAATGTAGAAAATTTGTGATGAAAATCTTTTCGTTCTCGTTCAGTCATGGCATTGGCGTGCCGACCAGCCCCTGGACATGAATTTCTTCCATAAACCATATCAGTCATATCGCGCTGGGAGCGCCATACCGAAAACGTGCTAAATGTGCGAAAAGGGCGCATTGCGGCCATGGCTAAGCTTGTATTAGGGTTATCTCTCACAAGTTCTTCCACAGGCTTGCCCCAGCGGATAAACCGGAAAACCTCCGGAAGCTTCAATCGCGCTAGCGTTACCGCGACAATCGGCTGCTCTGGATCTGTGTCGGCAACGGGCTCGGGAAGATTATCAAACTCAGAAAACTGCCCCCATTGGCGGAGGAACTGTAGACGCACATGCCAACCTTCTGCAAGTTTACAGCCGAGCCTCGTGTCTGCAAGAAAGGCATCAATAGCTTCCTCATTATCCCAAAATGCAAACATGGCGAGCTTCCTCAATTGCATTCGCTCCGCTGACAGAATAGGCGATCCTAGGGTCATCGCAGACATACATTCCGCATGGCGTAAACCCAAAATTTTGTTCTTCGTCGGTGGACGAAAAAAGACTCCCAGTGTCATAGCTGGTGTGGTCTCTAAAAGGTGGAAGCTAAATATCTTCATCTTAGGATGTGGTGCCCTGTTGGATAGAGTGTGATTGCGGACGCCCCCATGCAAAGGCAACGAATCCGAGTCCAACATGCCCAGTTGCATTAACGATGCCATGATAACGAACCATGTCGGCCATATCGAAAATCGGCCTGCCCCATGCCCAAGCTATTGCTGGCACCATAGTCACCAGTGGCACGCTGAGAGATACAACAACAAGTAGCATGGGTGCCCGAGCGATACGGGTAGGGCGCCCAAAGACAACCGCGCTCAACTGAGCAACAAAGATAACCGCGTAACTTGCAGCCCCAATCTCGTCACAGTAGCGAAAACCAAGAATACCTGCCGCAGTCACCAGATATGCTACGGGATGGGCAAAGAGAAGTAACCGCAGGACGCTCAACGCACGCCGACTCGATACCATTCGACATGATAAAGAAGTGATGGTTAGTGCTCCGAAACCAGCAAATGCGAAGTGGGCGGCTGTTATCCAAGTCCACGGCGCACCATAACCAAGGAGAGTTGACCCGCTAAGAAATACCCCAAGCCAAACTAAGCTTCCAACGACGAAAACCCATGCGGCAGCCAGAGCTATTTCCTCGGGGAGAATCACGGATCTCGTAAACGCTTTCTTCAGTAGGATTGAACCTATGGCTATCGCCAAGACGACTGGCCCCAAGAGTATGGCGATGACGACGAAGTAATTCATGTGAAGGTGCTGGCACGCATTGTTTCTTTGCCGTTAAGGTAGAACCGCCCGTTGCCGGACGGCCCCCTCGCAGATCCCGGCGTGCGCTACTACCGCACCGGGCTCCCCGGAGGGACGCGCGAACAGGCTCAGGGATGGGCGTAGGGAAGACATATTTCAGAGGTCGATGCCGGGGCTTCGCGGATGCTGGGCCGTGCGATGCCCAGAGACTGCCACAGGGCCATGAACCCTTTCCAGTTGTAACTGCCCCGCTGACTGCGGCGGTTGAGCCATTTCCTTGTCCACTTTTCCTAAGACGATGCGTTTGTTCGACTTAGTATTTCCGAACAGTCTGTAGTAACGCAGGCACTCGATTCCTGACAAAATCCCAAAGCGATGCATCATCAATCACATCGTACCCGTGAGAAATGATGTTCCGGAATCCAATGATCTTCCGATAATCAGGTATCTTCCGCTCAAGATCTTCAATATCGATCTTCTCTAGTCGATGCAGTGCTTCTCCGACAATCTCAAACTCGCGCTCTATAGCTAACTGAAGAATTCTATCTTCAATGAACTGATCGAATGTCTTGTCCTTCGTGAAGGCTTCGATCTCCTCACAGGAAAGAATGATATCCAAGATGAGCTTCCGAATCCTAGGCGACATAGATCGGCCTCTTTGTCTTCTTGATCTCTTCCTGGAAGATGGGATTCCGGAACCTTTTTCCCGTGAGCAAATCAACAGGTCTACCGAGAATACTCTCAAGATCCTCCTTGAGTCCCATAAACTGATCAAATGCCCCTTCGTAGCCTTCCCGATCGAACTCGACGAGAAAATCAACGTCACTTTCAGGGCCGAAAGCCCCGGACGCAACGGATCCAAACACATGCAAGCTCTTCACATTGAATTGCTTGCATGCTTCCTGAATCCTTGGATCTGTCTCAATCTCCGCGATCATCAACATCATTCTGGATGAATGCGCTGGTTGGTCAATTCTTCCGGATCATCTTCCCGTCGAACGTGAAGCTGACTCGCAGAATAGGCGTTAGCCTATTTTGTTGAGTCCAGCGTCTGGTTGGGAATTGGTTTCATCGGGATCGAAATCGCTATCGAAATCGGGATCGGGATCGATCCCGTAGCATGATGGTCGTTCTTGCACCGAGTAGCCACGTTTGCCCAATCGGCTCAACATCGCGGCCATCCGGTCCAATTCAACCTTTCGCGCATTGCTTTCATTTTCTTCCAGTCCCTTCCCCACAGTCAAGACATCCTGAATAGCCGCACACTCCAATGCCGAACCCCGCGCAATCTCGAAATACCTTCTCCGATCCGCCTCTGCGGTCTTTCCGTTTCCTTCCGCGATATTCAGTGGAATCGATTGGCTTGCCCGCAGCCATTGGTCACGGGCGTGGCGATGCACTCCATTCAGTTTCTCGGAATGCTCGAACCCCCACGCAACATAGCTGATTGCAAGGCAATAAACGTCGAGCTTTTCGTGTCCTAAGGCCATTTTCTTTCGATCCCGATAGCGATCCCGATTTCGATTTGGATTCTTCTCTTTCCCAATGTGCGAGATGTCGTGATTTATGGAGGGCGGAGGGCTTGCTGGCAAGCCTGGAGCCCGCAGCAAAGTCACGACCATCGTGAAGTTAGGGACGCCGCAGGCGGACCTGACGAACGGTGGCGAAGCATCTCGCACATTAAGGCCGCCTTCGGCGGCCTTAATGTGTCAGCTCACCGATGGCGGCCCACCGGGAACGCTCGAATTGTCAACTGACGGCGCTGGGCCGCCATTCGGTGCAGCGTTTGGTTGGCCACCCTGCGATACACATCGCTGGTTGCGATCAATAAAAGTGATTGCATTCTCGTACTTGCGCACGATCGAAGCTTCAAGTTGCCTGGTTTTCATCTGGCTCAGCGCTAGCACCACCTGGTTCTCTCCGTTGAGCTTGACCCACTCCCCCAAAACGCAGGCAGGGAGTCGCTGGTCGGGCATCGCCTTCTTAAATGGAATCTCGGCGTACGAGTAATTAAGTCGTTCGCCCGCAGGAAGCCCCACTTGATCAAGCCTTGTGACTGCTGAAGGACATAACAGAAACCCAATCCAATCCTGAGCCTCGCCAAACTCGTACGCCTCAACGAGGGCTTGCCCGAAGTAAACTTGATTGTCGGCATCGGCATAGAAATCGCCGCAAGCAACCGCGCCACGCACTGGGATCTCAGCCAAGATCAGAAAGTGCATGAACCAGCGAGAGATCATGTCCATCGCCGCAAAGTCTGATGCAGCGTCGCTCTCGGAGTATATCAGGAACGTATCCGAAAACCATGCATGCTGAACTTCAGGTAGCCTCGAATTCCAACGGATTACCTCACGAACGGCGCTCTCGTAAACCGAGAACACCTGGAAGTGGTCGCCGGATCGAATCAACTCGCGGGTGCCCAAAAGATCGAAATACCCAACCCACCGGGAGCGGCTGCATGCAGGATTGTATTCGAGACCGGTGTTCACCGCGCACTCCATACTTTCAAAGGCGTTAAGGTAGGACCGCCCGTTGCCGGACGGCCCCCTCGCAGATCCCGGCGTGCGGTACTACCGCACCGGGCTCCCCGGAGGGACGCGCGAACAGGCTCAGGGATGGGCGTAGGGAAGACATATTTCAGAGGTCGATGCCGGGGCTTCGCGGATGCTGGGCCGTGCGATGCCCAGAGACTGCCACAGGGCCATCAACCCTGTCCAGTTGTAACTGCGCCGCTGACTGCGGCGGTTGAGCCATTTCCTTGTCCACTTTTCCTAAGACGATGCGTTTGTTGGATGTGAGATTTCTATCCGAGGTATCATTATTTCCGACTATGATTTCTGGCATTTTCTTCTTCCAAGATCTTAGCCATCAATCGGTGGTTGTGGTTCGGATTCGATCTCCGAAGATCCTTTAGTGCTTGGATACCTTCTGTGCGGAGCACATATTCTTCATTCCTAATAACTCGTAGCCCCACAACCGGGAATTTCAGAAAGGTCATCACCACAACCGGAAGCAGGAACAAGAGACTCCATGCGCGGTCAGTTGCAAAATAGTAAATAACAAAAACACATATCGTAACCCCAAACAGGAACGAAATAATCATTAGTGATTTCCTCAGTAGAAGGAAAACTTTCTCTTGGGCTTCCTCTTTCATTTCTCATCCAATGTGCGAGATGTCGTGATTTCTGTAGGGCGGAGGGCTTGCTGGCAAGCCTGTAGCCCGCAGGAAAGTCACGACCATCGTGAAGTTAGGGACGCCGCAGGCGGACCTGACGAACGGTGGCGAAGCATCTCGCACATTAAGGCCGCCGAAGGCGGCCTTAACGCAGAGATCACTCACGGAG
>JBJHBA010000015.1:0-118213 GCA_050485245.1 Verrucomicrobiota bacterium
CAAGCCTACCTCCAGGTCCTCAGAAAAAAAGGCTCCAGCCTCGTCCCCACCATCGATCAAATCCTCCAGGAAAAAAATCTTCAATCTGCATGATTTTTTCCTTCCACGTTCACCTCAGTTGTTTGTTAGGCCTCATTAAATCACGTATAAGCATGGATCTCCATCGATAGATATCTGCATCGATTCATATTGGTCAGAGCTGTCCTCAAGGATCATTTCAAGTCCATTTTCTAATCTGACAATAATCTGTCGGTCATTTGGAATCTCGTAGCTTTTAACGTCAATATTCATCAACTCGTAGAAAGCGGCTCCAGGCCACTCTCCTTGCTCCCATCTTCCAATTTCTCTTCCGTCCTTTATAATCAATACTGTCGATTCAATCGCAAAATGAGCCTTCCCGATCGCGAATTGAAGATCGAACTGCCCCACACAGATCTGTGTTGTGGACTCTCCTACGATCGGAGATAGATCAAGTTCTTTAGGGATTTTATACATTTCTGCCTAACAATATTATTAGTGCGACTGTGCGTGTTTTTGGGGTGCTTGGCGAGGGGAAAAGAGTGCAAGCGTCTCCGGAAGAGGAATTTGGGGGATTTTTTACAATGTCGCACGAAATCCTTATGCGACTCGGAAAAGTCGTCATAAGTTACGAATTTTCCGCAAAAGCGACTCTTTTAGTCGCATAAGAGGTGTTCGTGCGACTAAAAGAGTCGCACGAACACTCAAAAGCGACTTTTTGCCTTGATCGATTGAACGTTATTTGTATGCATACGTTCATTAAATCTGTTCGCTTTTTGGGAGATGCGGTGCGGAGGCGGGAGACGGGAGACGGGGAACAGAGGGCGGAGGCCCTTCGACAGACTCAGGGCGGGCCGGAGTTTGGGCTTCGCCCTGCGACATCTACGCTTCGCTCCGTCGGATTGGAGTGCTGTACTTCGTCGATAGCGATTTCGATAGCGATAGCGATTGGGAGGGTGGCTAGGCCACGTGCTCTGAGAGCAGGATGCTGCCGCTGCTTTGCGTCATCGCCGAAAATTGTCTCACGCGGAGGCGCGGAGACGCGGAGATTTTCATTTGGACACATGTCCCTCAGCGGCTCAAGTGAGTGAAGCGAACAAGCGTGCGGCATTCTGGCGCGCGTTGCGGGCGGTTCTTTGTTCTTGGTTCCTCGTTCTTGGTTGAGGAAGTATGGATGAAGGGTATGGATCATCATCTTTTTCCAAGACTTGGATCGCGGACGAGACGGAGCGCGTCCCTCCAAGGGGATTTGAACCTTCATCCTTCTTAATTCATCCCCCATCCTTTCAAAAAGGGCCAACGCTGCCGCCCTTGGTCGTTCTTCAAAAAGATGAGCGATTATGGTGGGAGTGTTGGACTGGAGAGAAACTGGGGGCATGGAAGCCTCCGGGGTCCAGTCAGTGGCATTGAGCGTTTGAACAAAGACAGCGACTGAACCAATGGCTTGGGAGTAAAAAGGGTGCGAAAGAGGAGGACAAGGCTTTTTCTTAAACGCTGAAAAGCTGAAAAACTGAAATGCTGAAATGGGAAATGGAAAACGGGGGACGGGGAACAGAGGCCGGAGAGCGGTGGTCGGACTTGCTCGAACGCCGTATTGGGGTTCACGCGGAGGCGCGGAGACGCGGAGATTTGGTGTCGAAGCATTTCTCTTCATCCCTCATCCTTCATCCTTCATCCTTTCCCTTCACCTTTTTCCCTCTGCGGCTCAGCGGCTCTAGTGAGCGCAGCGAACGGGCGTGCGGCATTCTGGGGCGTGTTGCGTGCGGTTCTTTGTTCTTGGTTCCTCGTTCTTCGTTTCTGGTTCTTTTGCGGTCTCTGCGTTCTTTTGCGGCAAGAGGATTGGAGGGAGTTTGAAGTTTTACTTGGGCTTCGCCCTGCGACATCTACGCTTCGCTCCGTCGGATTGGAGTGCTGTGCTTCGTCGATAGCGATTTCGATAGCGATAGCGATTGGGAGGGAGGCTAGGCCACGTGCTCTGAGAGCAGGATGCTGCCGCTGCTTTGCGTCATCGCCGAAAATTGTCTCACGCGGAGGCGCGGAGACGCGGAGATTTGGTGTCGAAGCATTTTTCTTCATCCCTCATCCTTCATCCTTTCCCTTCACCTTTTTCCCTCTGCGGCTCAGCGGCTCTAGTGAGCGCAGCGAACGGGCGTGCGGCATCCTGGGCGAGCAGGGATGCTCCCCCTACCTTTTCTGAGATGCTGACGGAGGGCAGCGGTAGGCGTGGCGGTAGCGGCGGGAAAAATACCTTGGGGAGAGGCCGATGGCGTGGGCGACTTCAGCGACGGTTTCATAGCGCTTCGATTCGATCAGTTCGTGTCCGAGGCGAAGCCGGAACTCCAGCAAGAGGGCGCTGGGTGTTTTTCCGAAATGTTCGACCACGCGGCGTCGGAACTGCCGGTTGCTGTATCCGAGTTGCCGGGCGAGTTCGGAGACGTCGAAGGTGGGAGAGGCCAGGTTTTTGGAGATGCAGGCATTCAACTTCTCCACCCATTCATCGGCTGCCGAGGCCGGGGCGGGCGGCGGCGGGGGCAGGCGCACCCGTAGACGTTCAAGCAATTCGGGAACGGAAAAGGGTTTGCCGAGGTAGTCATCTGCACCGGCCTTGAGGCCCTCGACGCGGTTGTCGACAGTGCCTTTGGCCGAGAGAAGAATGATGGGCACAGCGCTCCAGTTGGGCTCCGCCTTGATCCGTTTGCACAGCTCCAGTCCGTTGAGGTGCGGCATCATGACGTCGGAAAGGATGATGTCGGGCACGGCCTCCTGCAGCGCCTCGATGGCGGCGAGTCCGTTGTCCACCTCACGGACCTCATAGAATAGGTCGAGGTGCATCCGGAGGTAGGCGCGCATATCGAGGTTGTCCTCCACCAGCAGGAGCGAGGGTCGGTAAAGGGGCGCATCGGGCGGATCTTCGCTTTCCCCGGGCATCGGCAAGGGCACACGGGCCCCGATGGAATGCGGGCGGGCCTCCGGTGCTTCGGAGGTATCGATATCATCCGGATCAAGGTGGTCGCAGCCGAGGGGAAGCGAGAAGATGAAGGTGCTGCCCATACCGGGTTCACTTTCGACGGTGAGGGAGCCGCCGTGCATTTCGATCATTTCCCGGGCAATTGCCATGCCGATGCCCATGCCTTCGTGTCCCCGGGCGAGGCCGACGTCTCCTTGGTAAAAGCGCTCAAAGACCCGGGTGCGCGTGGTTTCGTCCATCCCCGGCCCTTCATCCGAGACCGAGACGTCAACGTGCCCGCTGCTGTCGTCAGGGTCATGGACATCGAGCCTGACCCGGATCGTGGTGTTGGAAGGGGAAAATTTCAGCGCATTCCCGAGGAGGTTGACCATGACCTTTTCCAGTTTGGTGGCATCAAAAAACACCTGACACGCCTCTGGTGCTTCGAGCTGGATGCGGATTTCTTTCTCCTTGGCCAAATCTGAGAAAAATTCGACCTGTCGGCGGACAAAAAGCGATAGATTGCGCAGGTTGGCGTGCAAGGAGAATGCGTCGGCCTCGATGCGCGCCAGGTCGATCAGCTCGGTCAAGAGGGAGTCCAGCCGGTCGATGTTGCGAAAGACGAGGCCAAGCGTCCGGCGTCCCTGTTCGGTGGTTTGCACATCCGCGGCCAGCGTTTCGAGAGGCCCCCGGATGAGGGTCAAAGGCGTTTTGAACTCGTGCGAGAGATTGGTCAGGAAATGCTGTTGCAGGCGCTGCCCCTCCTCTGCCGCACTTTTTGCGCGACGGAGTTCCCGCTCTGCTTCCAGTCGTCCGGTCACGTCGCGAAAGTTATTGACCAGGGCATTGAGGCGGGGGTCGTCCGTGGCGTTGAGCACGGTTCCTTCGAGGTAGATGTAGTGACCTTGTTTGTGGCGGAAACGAACGATCTCGGTCTCCACCACCCCGGGGGCCTCGGCGAGGTGCTTGAAGCGCAGGGCAATCCGGGCGGCATCGTCCGGATGGCAAAAGTCGATCAGGGTTTGCCCCTCCAGTTCATGGGGTTCGTAGCCGTGGAGGCGTTTATTGGAAGGACTTTCGTAGAGGATCGTCGACTGTGTGTCGAAAAGGGAGATGCCTTCCGAAGACCGCTCAATCAGGGCATGGAAATGCTCCGCTTCGAGCCGGTCGCGCTCAATCTCCTCCCGTTCGGCGGTGACATCCTCCAGATTGAGGACCCACTCATCCGCTTTGCCGGTGGGATGCGCACGCACCCGCAACCAGCGGGTGCCCTTCTGGCAACGGGCATGCAAGGCGTGTTCCCGCTGTGAGGTGGTCAACCACTCCCGGGCAGCCTCCGGGTGGTCGAGCGTGAGCGCATCGGTCCAGAGCAGATCCTCAAACGCCTCCGGAATGCCATCGCCGAGCAGGGCGGCGCACTCGGCATTCAACGCGGCAACGCGTTCTCCTTTCACGGTCATCAAACAGAGTCCGGAGAGGAAGGGAAAAGCAGACATGGGGAGAGTGAGAGAAGTTGAGCCGCACGAAAAAGTGGAAGGTAGCCACTCTTGGGATGATAGGATCAGGCAAGGGAGAACGTCTCCCTTGGGCAACCCCAAAGCGTCAAACTAATGATCGTTATTACGTTCCCTAATCGGACATTCTGGGGCTCAAATCGGCCATTCGGGGGTTTCGCCTTGCCGGAGGGCTGGGATCATGGCTCAGAGGCTTTCAGGTGCACGGCCCGCTCACTTTCTCTCATCCCACGCACCCTCACTCGAGCCAGTTTAAACTATCATGCAACCGTCACACCTGCTCCGGCTTTGCGCTCTTCTCATTTTGCTGCTGACGATCGCTCCAGCGTCATTTGCCCAAGTCTTGTATTGGGATACCAGCGGCTCGGGAGCCAACCGACAATCCTGGAGAACGACCGACCCCTGGTGGAGCACCTCGCCAACCGGCGGCAATACACAGGCGTGGGTCCAGGGAAGCACCGCCGTTTTCTCAGCCGCCAACACCTTCGACCCCGGCAATTATTCCCTCGTCGATGTCGGTCCGGGTATCAACGTTCCTTCCATCCAGGTCCAGTCAGGGCAATTCGACCTGTGGGGTGGCTCTTACTCCGGATCCTCCTTCGTCAACCTCTCCTCCTTCTACGTCGCGGCGGGAGCCTTGGCCATCCTTGATACCGCTCTCACCGAGTCGGGCGGACCGGTCAACTTCACCAAGACCGGCGCGGGCACACTGAATCTCGTCACCACCGCCATCAGCACCACAGGCTCGACCACCGTCTCGGGCGGCACGCTCAACATCAACTCCGTCGCCAATCTGAGTTCCGGCAACATCACGGTAAACAACGGAGCAACGCTCGCCGCGACGGGCGAATTGCGATTCAACTCCCGCGCTGTCACCGTAACCGGAGTCGGCTCAACCGCCACCACCGGGACGTTCATCGAAGTCGGCCACAGCACCAACGGCAGTTTAACGATCGAGAATGGCGGCAGCGTTTTCTCCACAACCACCACCGCCTTTGGCGTTTTTGGCGGCGTCACCGGCACCGGCCTCGTCACCGGCAATGGCTCCACTCTGACGGTGGGCACCGACCTTCTTCTCGGATATCAGGGCACCGGCAACCTGACCGTCAGCAACGACGGGCGGGTGCAAATAGACCGGCACGCCTACCTCGGTCACTCTGGAGGCGTCGGTAACCTCACCCTCGCATCGGGCGGCACCCTCGCGATCGGCCGCACGGATGGCATCCGTTTTGGAAGCGGCACCGGCACCCTGACACTGTCCGGCGGCACGATCGAAGTTTTCGACTCCAACCTCACCACCAGCGTGCCCGCGACCCTGACCAGTGGCACCCTCTCCACCATCAACACCAACGGTTTGACCGCGACCCTGACCGGACTCCTCTCCGGCGCTGGCGGTCTGGTGAAAACTGGGGCGGGCGTCCTTACGCTGCCCAATGCCAATACCTACACCGGCGGCACAGTCATCAACGGCGGCACCTTGACGATGGGGCACATCAACAGTCTCGGCCCGAACGGCAGCCACGTCACCCTCAACGGCGGAACCCTCGACCTCGGAACCTTCAGCCCGACCTTCGGCACGGTGATCTTTGATGGCGGCACTTTCACCAATGGCTCGGTCATCAACGCGGCCGCCTTTGAAGTCCGCACCGGCTCGCTCGCCAATTCCCTCGGCGGAGCCGCCGCCCTCACCAAAACGGGTGCCGGCACCTTCACTTTGACGGGTTCCAACACGTATACCGGCGGCACCTTCGTCAACGACGGCATTCTCAACCTCGGCCACGCCACCAACACCCTCCCCGACACGGGAGCCGTCACCATTGCCGGCGGCACCCTCAATCTCGGCACCCATTCCGACACCGTCGGCGCCGTCACCCTTTCCTCCGGCAGCATCACCGGCTCGGGCACACTCTTTGCCACGAGTTTCAATCTCTCCGGCCCGGTCACCATCTCCACCAATCTCGGCGGCCCAGCCACGCTCACCCGGTCGGGTTCGGGCACCACCACTCTTTCAGGAAACAACACCTACACCGGCGGCACCCATATTTTGGGCGGAACCCTCCAGATCTCGGCAGACGCCAATCTGGGCGCGGAACCCGCCAGTCCCACGCCCGGCAATATCACTCTCGACGGCGGCACCCTCGCCACCACCGCCACCTTCACCCTCGCTCCCAATCGCGGTATCGCACTCGGTTCTTCCGGAGGCACGATTGAGACTGCCGACGCCACCATGCTCACCTACGAAGGCAGCATCGCCGGCTCGGGCTCCCTCACAAAATCCGGCGGAGGCACCCTCCTGCTCTCCGGTTCGAATAACTATGCGGGCAACACCACCATTGCTGCCGGCACCCTGATCTTCGGTTCCCCCCAATCCCTCTACAACGGTGTCACCGCCGACTGGTCCAAATTGACCGTCGCCAACGGAGCCCAGGCGGCCATCGACCTCCGTAACCCGGGCTTTGGCTCATCCGAAGTCAGCGCCTTGATCAACAACGCCAACTTTGCCTCGGGCACGCGAGCGCTTGAATTTTATTTCCCCGACCATCACAGCCTGACCCAAACGATTGAACTGGACCTGTCCAGCGCAGCTCCAGCCGCATTGAGTATTTCCGGGACGACACCACTGAAACTCGATGGGAATAGCCTCACTCTCGATTTAGCCGCCAACCAGGCGCTCACTGTGGATCGTCTCTTTGCAGGCGGCAGCGACGGTGCCACAGGCGCATTTCCGGGAAATGCCCATGCAGTACCAGGGGGAGTAGGCGGATCCGGCACTGCCGCCGGCAATTTCACCGCTTCCGGCGGAACCCTTTCTTGGGCTCAAACAGTGATGCTTTCGGGCGGCACCGGCGGCACCGGCGGCCAAGGTTCCAACGGCATCTTTACCTCCAACAACATCGCTGGTGGCCCTGGTGGCGCCGGCGGGATCGGGGGCAGCGGCGGTAACATGACACTCTCCGGGGAGACCGTCTCTTTTGCCCAGACGGTCAATCTTGCCGGCGGCGTCGGCGGCGTTGGAGGGATCGGCGGCAATTCAGGAGGGACGCGCTCCGCCCCAACAGGCGGCGACGGCGGCGACGGTGGGGACGGTGGATCCTTTACTTTCTCCGGCAACACCCTTTCTTTCGAACAAACAGTCAATCTTGCTGGTGGCGATGGCGGACTCGGCGGCGATGGTGGCTTTGCCACCAGTCAATATGCAGGCGACGGCGGCAAGGGCGGCAGCGGCGGACTCGGCGGCAACCTTACCCTCGCAAATGGCAGCGTAACTTTTGCGCAGGCGGTCACGCTTGCCGGAGGCGACGGAGGCCAGGGAGGAAACGCGCAATACTTGAATGGTTTGCGAGGCAGCGGCGGCGATGGCGGCGACGGCGGCAGCCTCACGATCAGCGGCGGCAACGTAAACTTTGCCACCGGCGCTTCACTGAATCTGGCGGGTGGCAGTGGCGGCAGTGTAGGAACAGGCCACCCCGCAGGGGGTCCCGAGGGAAGCGCGGGTGCCAACGGCACCTTTACGCTCTCCGGCGGCACCCTCCAGCTACCCTCCCTCGGCTGGCTCGAAAACACGGACACCTTCATCGGCAACTTCGCCTTCACCGGCGGCACCTTCCAGACTACCGACGCCGGCGAATCCCTCGCCCTCGACGGCACGTCCCAATTCGGCCAGGCCCTCGCCAACCCCGGCGTCACTGCCAACCGCACGCTCGACCTCGCAGGCAACCTCAACTTCTCCGGCGTGATCGCCGGTTCCGGCAGTCTCACCAAAGCGGGCACCGGCACCCTTACCCTCTCGGGAGCCAACACCTACACCGGGGATACCATCATCTCTGCAGGTGCCCTCGTGCTGGGTGATCTCAACGCTCTGCAAAACTCGACCCTCCTCACCACCACCGGACTGAGCTTCGGCAGTGTCACCGCTGCCAATTTCGGTGGTCTGTCCAGCTCTCAAAACCTCGCCCTGACCAACGCGTCCGCCGGGCCGGTCGCCCTCAGCGTCGGCAACAACAACGCCAGCACGACTTTCTCCGGAATCCTCTCCGGCGCAGGCTCGCTGACAAAGACCGGCGACGGCACCCTCACACTCACCGGCGCCAACACCTACTCCGGCGGCACCACCATCGACGGCGGCACGCTGCGACTCGGAGCGGGCGGGAATTCCGGCTCCATTACAGGGACTATTGTCAACAACGGCACCCTTGCCTTCAACCGCTCCGGCGACTATACCTTCGGCGGCGTGATCAGCGGCACGGGCGGCCTGGTAAATGAAGGCTCCATTCTTCGTCTATCCGCTCAACAAACCTACACGGGCCCGACCACCATCAACTCGGGCATCCTCGTGCTGCCGGACACGGTCGATAACGGTCTCTCTGCCTCCACCGCAGTCCATCTATCCGGAGGTGCCCAGCTCGATCTTTCAAATCGGCCACAAACCTTTTCGGGACTCACCGGAGAAGGCACGGTTTATAGTTTTCCCGCGGCCGGGGGCTCGGGCGGCCACCTCACCCTCAACATCGCTGGAGACCAGACCTTCGCTGGAACCCTGGGCGGCGCCCACCCCAATTTTGGCCTCACCAAAACCGGCCCCGGCGCACTGACTCTCTCCGGCTCAAACAACTACTCGGGTGTCACGACGCTCTCCGAAGGCATCCTCCGGCTCGGTTCCACCACCGCCCTGGCCGGCACCTCAGCAGTCACTTTAGCCTCCGGCACCACGCTCGATCTCGACGGCAACTCCGTCACCCTCGCCGCCCTCGACGGCGCCGGTTCGATCGCCCTCGGCTCCGCAACTCTCACCACCGGCAACGCCAACAACCATAGCCTCTCCGGCGACATCTCAGGCACCGGCTCCCTCGCCAAGACCGGCAACGGCACGCTCACCCTCACCGGCACCAACACCTACTCGGGTGGCACGACCGTATCCGGCGGCACCCTCATCGGCAACACGGCCTCGCTCCAAGGTGATATCCTCAACAACGCAGCAGTCATCTTCGATCAAGCCTCCGCCGGCACCTATGCTGGGATCCTCTCCGGCAGCGGCAGCCTCACAAAATCCGGCGAAGGCAGCTTGACGCTCGGAAGTGCCAACACATTTACGGGCGGCACGACCATTTCCAACGGCACACTCAGGCTGGGTCACGCCGACGCCCTGCAAAACTCGACGCTCACCACGGTGACGGGTCTCAGCTTCGGCAACCTCACCGCCGTCCATCTCGGCGGACTTTCGGGCTCCGGGAACCTCGCCCTCGTCAACGAATCTTCCGCAGCGGTCGCTCTCTCCATAGGTAATAACAATTCGAATACAACTTACTCCGGGAGTTTTTCAGGGATTGGTTCGCTGACCAAGTCCGGCACCGGCACCCTGACCCTCGACAGCGCCAACACATTTACGGGCGATACCACCATTTCCAATGGCACGCTCAGACTGGGTCACGCCAACGCCCTGCAAAACTCGACGCTCACCACGGTGACGGGTCTCAGCTTCGGCAACCTCACCGCCGTCAATCTCGGCGGACTTTCGGGCTCCGGGAACCTCGCCCTCGTCAACGAATCCTCCGCAGCGGTCGCTCTCTCCATAGGTAATAACAATTCGGATACAACTTACTCCGGAAGTTTTTCGGGTGATGGCTCGCTAACCAAGTCCGGTTCGGGTAACCTTACGCTCACCGGCACCAACACCTACACCGGTGGCACCACAGTTTCCGCCGGCTCCCTGACTGGCACGGTGAATTCGATTCAGGGTGATGTGCTCAACAACGCCCTCGTGATCTTTGAGCAGGGCGGCGATGGTTCGTTTTCCGGCAACATGTCGGGGGTGGGTAATCTCATCATGTCCGGCGAAGGCAGCTTGACGCTCGACAGCGCCAACACATTTACGGGCGATACCACCATTTCCAACGGCACGCTCAGGCTGGGTCACACCGACGCCCTGCAAAACTCGACGCTCACCACGGTGACGGGTCTCAGCTTCGGCAACCTCACCGCCGTCCATCTCGGCGGACTTTCGGGCTCCGGGAACCTCGCCCTCGTCAACGAATCCTCCGCAGCGGTCGCTCTCTCCATAGGTAATAACCATTCGAATACAACTTACTCCGGGAGTTTTTCAGGGATTGGTTCGCTGACTAAGTCCGGTTCGGGCACGCTTACGCTCACCGGCACCAACTCCTACACCGGTGGCACGACCATTTCCAACGGCACACTCGTCGGCAATACCGCCTCCCTCCAGGGCAATATCGTCAACAACGCCGCCCTCGTCTTCGACCAGGCCTCCGCCGGCACCTATGCCGGAATCCTCTCCGGCACCGGCTCCCTCGCGATGACCGGGGTCGGCACGCTCATCCTCACCGGCACCAACACCTACACCGGTGGCACGACGATCAACTCCGGCACCCTGCAACTTGGCAATGGTGGATCCACCGGATCTCTCGTTGGCAATGTGACCAACAACGGAACCTTCATTTTCAATCGTGGCGACAACTTCACCTTCGCTGGAGCCATCGACGGCTCCGGCTCCGTGACCAAATCCGGCTCCGGCGCGCTCACCCTCACCGGCACCAACACCTACTCGGGTGGCACAACCGTTTCCAGCGGCTCCCTCGTCGGAAACACAGCCTCGCTTCAAGGGCATATCGTCAACAACGCCGCCCTCATCTTCGACCAGGCATCCACTGGCACCTATGCCGGCAACCTCTCCGGCACCGGCTCCCTCGCCAAGACAGGGGCAGGCACGGTCATCCTTACCGGTGCCAACACCCACACCGGCGGCACCAACATCTCCTCAGGCACGCTCCAACTCGGTAATGGTGGATCCACCGGCTCCCTCGTTGGCAGTGTGACCAACAACGGAACCATCATTTTTAATCGTGGCGACAACTTCAGATTCGATGGAATCATCGACGGCCCCGGAGAGGTCGTTCATGATGGCTACATCCTCCGCTTTTCCCAACCACAGACCTATACCGGCCCAACCACGATCAACTCCGGCTTCTTAGTCCTTCCCGAATCCCACGATTATGGCCTCTCCGCCTCCACCGTGGTCAACCTGGCTGCGGGTGCCACGCTCGATCTTTCCCATCGCCCTCAGACGATCGCCGGACTCAATGGTGGTGGAACCGTTTATAGTTTTCCTGTCACCGGTAATTCGGGCGGTCCACTCACTCTGGATCTCGCCGAAGCGCAGACCCACACCTTCTCCGGCACTCTAGGCGGCGCTTTCCCGAATTTTGCGCTCATCAAGGAGGGCGAAGGCACCCAAATCCTCACCGGCACCAACACTTACTCGGGTGGCACGACCATCTCCTCCGGCACGCTCCAACTCGGTGATGGTGGATCCAACGGATCCATTGTTGGCAATGTGACCAACAACGGAACCTTGATTTTTAATCGCAACGTCGACTTCACCTTTGGGGGAACCATCGACGGCACGGGAGAGGTCATTCATAATGGCTACATCCTCCGCTTATCCGAAGCACAGACCTATACCGGCCCAACCACGATCAATTCCGGTTTTTTCGCCCTTTCGGGTTCCCACGATTATGGCCTCTCCGCCTCCACCGTGGTCAACCTGGCTGCGGGTGCCACGCTCGATCTTTCCCATCGGCCCCAAGCGATCGCCGGACTCAATGGTAGTGGCACCGTTTATAGTTTTCCCGTTTCCGGTAGTCCGGGCGGTCCCCTCACCCTTGATCTAGCTGAAGGGCAGACCCACACCTTCTCCGGCACTCTAGGCGGCGCTTTCCCGAATTTTGCGCTCATCAAGGAGGGCGAAGGCACCCAGATCCTCTCCGGTGCCAACTCCTACACCGGCGGCACGACGATCAACCAAGGCACCCTTCACATCAGCAACGGCTTGCTTTCTGCCGGTGGGGAAGTCCGGGTAGAACAGAACGGCACCCTCGTCAGCAGCGGAACGATTGTCCGCAACGTGCTCAACAACGGCAGCATCGTCACCATCGGCGAAACGCCCCTCACCTTAACCGGTGGCGTTTCGGGATCAGGCCATTTCGCAGGGAACTTCATCTTCGATGGCACGACCAACCCAGGGCAGAGTCCGGGGCTGATGCAAATCGATGGCAACCTGACTTTCGGTTCGAATCATTTCGTTCAACTGGAAATTGCCGGTCTCGCGCGCGGCATCGAATACGATGCCTTTGACATCAGTGGATCGCTCAATCTGGACGGCAGCCTCGAACTCGTCTTTCTCGATGCGTTTGCGCCCCAGGCAGGCGACAGTTTTCTTTTCTTCCAAGTCGGAGAGAGCATCAATGGCCTCTTCAGCAACCTCATTCTGCCGGATCTGACAGATCAGGGATTGCTGTGGGACTTCAGCGCATTCAATGCCACCGGTTCGATCGGCGTCAGCGCCGTCCCCGAACCGAGTACCTACGCACTGATCTTTGGCCTCTCGATCCTCGGCGTGGTCTTTTGGAGAAGAAAGCGCAACGCGCAATGCGCAACGGAAGCCTGAGAACTGAGTTTCTAAGCCGGAGGCCGGAGGGCGGAGTTTACTTGGGCTTCGCCCTGCGACATCTACGCTTCGCTCCGTCAGAGGGCGAAGTTTCGGAGGCCGGAGGCGACAAGCTCGTCCCTCCAAGGTGGATTTGAACCTTCATCCCTCATCCTTCTTCCTTCATCCTTTTTCCCCAGCGGTTCCTTTGCGCTCTTTGCGCTCTTTCGCGGCAAAAAGAATCAGCGGAGATTTGGGGTTGAAAACAAGGTTCAAGGGGTAGGATTCATTTCCCCATGGCAGGGATGGCCGACCCGGCTGTCCGTGATCCAGACTTAAGGTCAGAAACTGTCTGGTTTTTATCACACACCATCCAAATCGCTATCGGCATCGGTATCGCTATCGAATGAATCCAAAACCATGCGGCGGAGCAGGGACGCTCCGCCCTGCCTTGGGCGGGATCGTCACACCGACTTCCGACTACCGGCCACAGGCCTGGTTCACGGACGCGACAAGCGCGGCCCTCCAGGTTTTGATGGGACTTGCACCTTCATCCCTCAACCCTCCTCCTTCATCCTTTGTGCCTCCTCCTTCATCCTTTCCAAGTCCCCTGCCCTCTGAATACAAAAAGCCCGGAGGCCGTGAGGCGCTCCGGGCGGAAAGAAAAAACGGTTTGGGCTGAAAGCTCGCTCAGACCTTGGACTCGGCGATTTCGACCAGTTCGATGAAGGACTTGGCCTGGAGGGAGGCGCCGCCGATGAGGCCGCCGTCGATGTCGGCCTGTTCGAGGAGTTCGCTGGCGTTGCCGGGCTTCATGGAACCGCCGTAAAGGATGCGGATCTTGTTGGCAACGGCTTGACCGAAGCGGGCAACGAGGAGCTTGCGGATTTCCGCGTGGACTTCCTGCGCCATTTCCGGGGTGGCGGTTTTGCCGGTGCCGATGGCCCAGACGGGTTCATAGGCGATGACCACCGATTCAGCGGAATCCGTATCCACGCCGACGAGGCCGCCTTCGAGCTGGGTTTTGACCACACTCATGGTTTCACCGGCTTCACGCTGATCGAGGGTTTCCCCCACGCAGAGAATCGGCTTGAGGTTGCTCTCGAGTGCGGCGAGGACTTTTTCGTTGATGAAGGCATCGCTCTCCGCGAAATACTCGCGGCGTTCACTGTGCCCGAGGATCACGTAGGTGCAGAAGAGTGAACGGAGCATGACCGGAGAGACTTCGCCGGTATAGGCCCCTTCAGCCTTGGGATACATGTTCTGGGCACCGAGTTGGACATTGGAACCTTCGAGGCCTTTGGCGGCCGATTCGAGGGCGGTGAACGGAGGACAGACAACCACGCCGACCTCGGTCTTGAGACCGATGGCCGAGGAAATCTCCTTGATGAGATCCACCCCTTCCGAGGCGGTCTTGTTCATTTTCCAATTTCCAGCGATCAGGTATTTGCGGATATTTTGCGCCATTTGAGCTTATCGTGTTATATAATTGAGCGAACGTTTCAGGCTAGTGCGTCTCTACTTGCGGTCAAGAGCAACCACCCCGGGCAGGTCCTTGCCCTCGAGGAACTCAAGGCTGGCTCCCCCACCGGTGCTCATGAAAGAGACATCCTGGCTGTAGCCACTGCGGTTGATCGCCTTGACGGAATCGCCGCCACCGATGATGGAAATGCAGTCAGCTTTGGCCACGGCTTCGGCCACGGCAAAGGTTCCTTTGGCGGAATCTTCGATTTCAAAGATACCCATCGGGCCGTTCCAGAGCACGGTCTTGGCGGAGGCGATTTCCGCACAGTAAGTTGCGATGGTCTTGGGGCCGATGTCGACACCTTCCCAGCCATCGTCGATGTCCCCTTCGACCACTTTGGTTTCACCGAGGGTCTTGCCGCCGAAGTCGAGGGCATTGGCGACGAGGGTGTCCTCGGGGAGGAGGAACTTGACGCCTTTGGCGGCGGCCTTGTCGAGGGCGCTCTTGGCGATGTCGACCTTATCCGGCTCGGAGAGGCTGTTGCCGACCTTGCCTCCCTGGGCGAGACGGAAGGTGTAAGCCATGGCACCGCCGATCAGGATGGTGTCGGCCTTGTCGAGGAGGGCATCAATGACGTTGATCTTGTCGCTGACTTTGGCCCCACCGAGGATGACGACAAAAGGACGATCGGGGTTGGCCGTCTTCTCTCCGAGAAAGGTCAACTCCTTGCCGATGAGATAGCCGCAGACGCTGGGGGAAAGGTATTTGCTCACGCCTTCAGTGGAGGCGTGGGCGCGGTGCGCGGTGCCAAAGGCGTCGTTGACATAGATGTCAGCGTTGGCGGCAAGCTTTTGGGCGAACTCCGGATCGTTCTTTTCTTCTTCGGCGTAGAAACGCACATTTTCGAGGAGGGCGACCTGCCCATCGACCATGGCGGCGACGGCCTGCTCCACCTGGGCACCGATGCAGTCGTCGACGAAGGTGACGGGGGCACCGAGCTTGCTGGAGAGGTCGATGGCGACCGGTCCGAGGCTGTATTGGAGGTCACGCTTGCCCTTGGGGCGGCCGAGGTGGGAGCAGAGGATGACCTTTGCTCCTTTTTCGGAGAGGTAACGGATGGTGGGCAGGGCGGCGACAATGCGGGAGTCGTCAGTGATCCGGGAATCATCCACGGGTACGTTAAAATCCACACGCACGAGGACGCGCTTCCCTTTTACGTCGATGTCTTCAATCGTCTTGATGGCCATATCGGTCTCTTCTGTTTTAAAATGATGAATGCTCAGGCTGGCCAGGGCGGCCGGGAGCCCGATGCTAAAAAAGCAAAAAAAGCCGCCCACCGAAACATTCAGCGGATTCGGGGGCGGCGAAAGTTACGTGCGCTGCTGCTCGATTAGAGCGCGGCAACCTTCTTGAGAAGGTCGATCACGCGGTTCGAATAGCCCCACTCATTGTCATACCAGCTGACCAGCTTGAAGAAGGTGCTGCTCAGCCCGATGCCGCTGCCGGCGTCGAAGATGGAGGAGGATGCACTGTGGATGAAGTCGCTGGAGACCACTTCGTCCTCGGTGTATTCGAGGATGCCCTTGAGCGGGCCTTCGGCGGCTTCCTTCATCTTCTGGCAGATTTCCTCGTAGGAGGTTTCCTTCTCGGTCTTGACCGTGAGGTCGACCACGGAAACGGTCGGGGTCGGGACGCGGAAGGCCATACCGGTCAACTTGCCCTTAACCGCGGGGAGCACGAGGCCGACGGCCTTGGCTGCACCGGTGGTGGAGGGAATGATGTTGATGGCGGCGGCGCGGCCACCCTTCCAGTCCTTCTTGCTGGGACCGTCGTTGGTCTTCTGCGTGGCGGTGTAGGAGTGCACCGTGGTCATGAGGCCTTCAACGATGCCGAAGTTTTCGAGCACGACCTTGGTGATCGGTGCCAGACAGTTGGTCGTGCAGGAGGCGTTGGAAATGATGGTGTCGGCGGCGGTCAGCTCTTCGTCGTTCACACCGATGACGACGGTCTTCACCTTGTCGCCCTTGGCGGGTGCGCTGATGATAACCTTCTTGGCACCTGCATCGATGTGGCCTTGGGAGGCTTCATCGGAAGCGAAGAGACCGGTCGACTCGATGACGATGTCCACGCCAAGTTCCTTCCAAGGCATGGCCTTGGGACCTTCGCGAACGGCGAGGCACTTGATCTTGTGGCCGTTGACGACAAGGAGGTCATCCTCGGCAACGTCGGGAGAAGACTTCGCGCTTTCCACGGTGCCGTTGAAGCGACCTTGGATGGAGTCGTATTTCACGAGGTAGGCGAGGTTGTCAGCCGCGACGAGGTCGTTGACGGCAACGACCTCGAACTTCGAGCCGAGCAGTTCTTGCTCGACGAGTGCGCGGAATACAAGCCGGCCGATCCGACCAAAGCCATTGATTGCGATTTTTGTAGCCATGATATCTGTGTTAAAAACGTTCCAAAATGAACTGTTCTGAGCGCCTCGAAAGACCAAGGTCTTTTCAAGGCAGAAACTCCGTTGTAGGGATTCTCTTCGCCTTGCCAAGCATCGGATGCACTTAATTCAAAGAAAATTCAGAATTAGCACATCTAATTACAAATCCGCGGGCAATTCCGGAATATTCTTCCGCTCTCTCCCGAGGGCTTTTTTACATTTCCGGGTTTAAAGGCGCTCAACCCTCATCCCCTGTGGAACGGGCGTCGCTCTGGCTGCGGGCGAGGTGGATGAGCTGGAGAAAATCGCGGCGGAGTCCATCGGGATCCTCTCCCAGCGCGGAGCGGGCGAGGTTGTCCACCATGTTCCAGTCTGCCCCACCCCGAAAATCGCTCTCCTGCAGAAGCATGCCGAAGCCGGCCACCGCCGCGACCCAGCGGAAATCATCCGAGGCCTCCGTCCATTGCAGGGCTGAGGTTCTGGTGGGCAGGGCACGGGCCAGCAACTGGCGTTCACCGGTCCGGGCAGTGGCATAGCGCACTTCGACCGTGAGGAGGTCGTTGCCGGTGGAAAAGGCATCTCCATCGATCTGCTGATAGGCGGGGCCCTCACCCTGCTCCCACTCCACTCCGACCGGGACCACTTCGTAAAGCGCGGTGATCTGGGTCCCGGCATCGAGGGTGGCTCTCGGAGCGGCTTCCGCCGGGGAGGAGTGCAGAGCGATGTCTTCGTATCCAATTAATCGATACGCCTTCACCTGTTGCGGATTGAAGCGGACCTGTACATCGACATCACGGACCGTGGCATCATCTTGTCCGGCGGCGGCCTCAGGGGTCATGATAACGACACGGACCAGTTGATGCTGATCCGCCCAGGGGGCGGCGGCGGATTCCAGCTCGACCGAAACCGGCCTGCTGTCCTGCGGGGCGGCATCCTGTGCATAGCGGAAGAAATTGACCCACTCTCCGATCTGGATGGCATCAGCCGGGGGGCGTTCGCCCCGGTGCAACTGATGACGGATATTGGCATAACTGCGGGTATCGACTTCAAGGGGAAAGCTCGAATAGGGGGCGGCGGCCGGAGAGACGAATCCACGGGCGCTGGCCACGGCATAGCTGTCACTGGCAATGCGGGCGCGAAGGGGGGCCTGATAGCGTTCGATGGCCGCCGCCAGCGCGAGGGGTTCACCCGGTTGGGGATCTTCCTGCAGCATGGCAACGGGAAGGCTGGAATCCCCGAGGATTTCACTCAGGGCGATGGGTCGGGAATGGGCGTCCCCCACTTCGGTGAAGCGCAATCCGGCCAGCGGATCATCGGAGGCCACTTCGTTGCGGGAGGCATCGGGGATGACCTCGATCGAGGAAATCTCCATTCGGGAGCTGATCCGGGGTCGGTCGGGATAAGGAATGGCCAGGGGCTCCGGTTCGCTGCGGACCGCGGCCATTTCGACCCCCTCTGGCAGTTCCGGGCGAAACTCTGAGGCGGGAATGAGGTGGCGGGCGGTGATCCGGGTTTCGGAGAGCCCGGTGCCGATGGCGGGCGGAGCCGGCGGCAGGGGCTCATCGAGAAAGCGTTCCGACATGCGGAATGCAGCCAAGGTGGGAAGATCCCCGTTGGTTCCGGGGGTCAAGTCGGCGGTGAAATCGGCGGCTGCCAGTTCGGTGGAGAGGGCCAGTTCGAGGGCCTCCTGCTCAGCCATTTCGTCAGCGACCTGCTGGGCAATGATCTGAGCGAGGGGCGAGTCAAACTCGAGATCCTCGGGATTGAGCGGTTCGACTTCGACGAGATGGGAATCCGCCTCCATCTGCTCGAAACGGTCCGCCACGGTCCGGAAGACTGTCAGTCCCACCAGCGCGAGGCAGGCGGCGATAATCGCCCCATAGGCTCCGTAGTTGGTTTTGCTTCCTGTTTTGCGGCTAAGCCCGCCGAGGACCGGGGCTTCTTTTTCAAAACGGGCAATCCGGGCCTTGCGGGCCGATGGGGAAAGATGCTGGCCCGGGCGCCACTTGGGAGGGGTCTGTTGGGGAGCACGGGCGGCCTGCGGCGGATGTCCCGGCACCGGCATGGGTTCATCGGCGAGGGCGGCGTCGAGCAGTTCCCCGGTTTTACGGATGGCCTCAATCGCGTCGCGAATCTCAGGATCAGCAGCGGCGGCAGCTTCCACCCGATGGCGTTCTTGCGGAGAGAGGGACTCCCCAAGGGCGTAAGCAGTTAAAATAGGGTCGTCGGTCTTCATGTCTGTTGTCCTTTCACCGTTCCGATTTCGAGGTCGGCAGCGAGGGAGCGGCGCAGGGTGGTCAGTGCGGTGTGGAGCAACACGCCCACCGTGTTGACAGTCTTTTCCGTAATATCGGCTATTTCCTGATAGCTGAGGTGATGTTGGAATTTCAGGCGGACCACTTCGCGCTGCGCGGGGGGCAGGCGGTCCATGTAGGCGAGCACGCGCTGATGGGTATCGGTCCGCTCGGCCACCCTCGCGGGGTCGGGGGTCCGGGTATCAGGGGCATTCTGTTCCAATAAGTCTTCCATCGGGCGGGTGCGTCCGTTCTTGCGCAGGGCATCGATCAGGCGGGTCCGACAGACTCTGAACAACCAGGGCACGAGGCGGTCCTCGATCTTGCCACGGGGTTCCCGGCAGAGGCGAACGAACGTTTCCTGGACGGCATCTTCTGCCATCGGGTAATCCTGACAAAGGTGAAAAGCATAGCGGAGGAGCGCCTGCCGGTGAGCGGCATCCACGGAGGCAATCCACACTGAATCCACGGCAGCAGGCTCATCGCTCATGCGCGGGTTGGGGGTTGTTTGATCGGGTTCATTCATGAGCGATACGTCAAGAAGGGGACGATTCTTAGCTCAAATCGTTCAGCACAGACAAGATATCACCGCGTTTTTCCGTCAAATCCCAGTTCCAATTGACGATGATCACTCTCCGGTGGCTCCGGAAACCGCACCCCCACCCCGATCAGGCGAACGGCATGGGGACTGCGCCCGAAGGCTTCCTCGAGCAGGGCGCAAAACAATCCGGAGTCGAGACGATCCGCAGCCATTTCCTTGGTCGTGGTCTGAAAATTGGCAAATTTCAGTTTGAGAAAAATTTTGCGGAATTCTGTTTCGGCGGCGCGTTTGCGGAGGTCTTCCGCCAGTTCCACCAGCAGGGGATCGAGGGCTTCCCGACACTCCTGCAGGGTTCCCAGATCCCGGGCAAAGGTCCGCTCACAGCTGAGCGACTTGCGGATGCGGGTGGTCTCGACCGGACGCTGATCGATCCCGCGGCAACGCTCGAATAGCTCATCCCCCCAGGCCTGCCCAAGGAGGGCATGCAGCTTGTGGCGGGCGAGTTTTTGCAGGTCTCCGCAGCTAACCAGTCCGGAGGCAGCGAGGCGGGCCTCGGCTTTTGGACCTACCCCGGGGATCTTGCGCAAGGGGAGCGGCGGCATGAAGGCAGAGACTTCCTCCGGGAGGATGGCGAACTGGCCGTCGGGCTTTTTCCAGTCGCTGGCGATTTTGGCCAGCATCTTGTTGGGAGCGATCCCCGCGCTGGCCGTCAGGTGGAGTTCCTCGCGAATCGTGGCGCGGATCTCGCGGGCAATGTCCCAGGCGTAGCGCTGCTGATGGCTGACATCAAGGTAGGCCTCATCGAGGGAGAGCGGCTCGATCAGATCCGTGTAGCGGCGGAAAATCGCCCGTATTTTGCGTGACTCGGCCCGATAGGCCTCGTAGCGCCCCGGCTTGAGAATGAGGTCCGGACAAAGCTGGAGTGCCTTGAAAACCGGCATGGCTGACCGACAGCCGAATTTACGGGCCACATAATTACAGGTCGAAAGCACCCCACGCTGGCTCGATCCCCCCACCCCTACCGGAAGGTGCGCAATCGAAGGATCATCCCGGCATTCAATCGCTGCAAAAAAACAATCCATGTCGATATGAATGATTTTGCGGGGTGAAGCCATAAAAAAAGGTATAAATATATTCAGTTATCCACCTGAAATGGCAAGCCAATTCTTTCCTGGAAGCGGAAGGGGGAAGGATGGGGAAGAAGGATGAGGGATGAGGGATGAAGGATGAGGGATGAAGGGGGAATGCCTGACTAAGGACTTGGAGGGACGTACTCCGTCGCGTCCGCGATTCAAGCCGGTGGGCTTGGGTGAAGCGAGATAGGGCAAAATGGTGAATACGTCACAGACAGAAATGTCTGTGTCACGGGAGGGCCGGTGGTCTCATCTATGGCAGGGATGCACCGCCCTACCATGGATCGGAAGCCGGGCTCTATCCCACCAATTCCTTTATCCTTTGTAATCCTTCCCTTCTGTCCTCCGTCCTCCGGCTCGACGCGCCGCGCCGTCCCCCAAATTCCGTCATTGTCTTCCTGTCGGGAATTTACCACAATTTTACGGATCACTTCTCCCCCAGTTTTGGCTGAGCGATTATTCCCCCAATTGCATCGTTATGAGCCTGAAGCGTAATTTGAAACCGAAGGAGGAACGGACGGATATCAACATCTCGCCGATGATTGATATGGTCTTCATCCTTCTGATCTTCTTCATCGTGACCACTGTCTTTGTCGATGAGGTCGGAATCATCGTCGATAAACCGCAGCCCAATGTCAGCCAGCGGGACCGGACGGATCAAGATGAACCTGTGGTTTTTCGGGTCTTGGCCAATGGCAATGTCACCCATGAGGGACGCGACGTGAGCTTTGACCAGATCGAGGGAATTGTCCGGGACGCCCTCAGCCGGGCGGAAGTCCCTGTCATTATCTATGTGCAGCGCAATGCCATCTCCGGAAATGTCATCCGGGTGATCGACAGTTCCCGGCTTGGGAATGCGGAGAAAGTCAGCATTACCCAAATGAACTGAACCCATTTCCTGCTCAGTGCCGCCGGACCCATTGCACGATCCGCTCGCCTGCGGCCCGCAGCACCGCTTCGGACTTGGCAAAGTGAAAGCGGATGTAACGGTGTTCCTTTTCCCGGAAAAAACTGGAGCCGGGAACAGAAGCCACTCCCGGATCCCGCACCAAGGCCTCTGCCGCCTCGGTATCATTGCGGTAGCCCAGCGAGCTGATGTCCAGCAATACGTAATAGGCACCTTGCGGATCAGTGAAGGGTAGTCCCGTCTTTTGCAGATAACTCAAAAAGAGCGCCTTCTTTTCCGCATAGAGATCCCGCAAACCGGTGTAATAACTGTCCGGCAATTCCAGTCCGGCAATCGCCGCCCGTTGCAGCGGAGCGGCCGCGCCCACCGTCAGAAAGTCATGCACCTTGCGGGCCTGCTCAATGACTTCCGGGGCCGCCTGCACATAGCCCAGCCGCCAGCCGGTGATCGAATACGTTTTGGAAAGCGAATTACAGGTAATCGTCCGCTGAAAAGCGCCCGGTAAAGCCGCAAAGGAAATATGCTGGTGCGGCTCATACACGATGTGCTCATACGGCTCATCCGTAATCACGAAGGCGTCATGCCGCTCCGCCAGCGCCAGAATCTGCATCAATTCGTCCCTCCGGAAGACCTTCCCGGTCGGGTTGGAGGGGTTGCAGAGAATCAAGGCCTTCGCCCCGCACTCAAAGGCCCACTTCAGCTCCTCCGGATCAAAAGTGAAATCCGGGGCCCGTAGCGGAACAAAGATCGGCTTGGCCCCGGCAAGGATCGCATCGGCGGCATAGTTCTCGTAAAAGGGCGAAAAGACGATCACCTTATCCCCCGGATTGCAGGCCGTCATCATCGCCACCATCATCGCTTCGGTGCTGCCACAGGTCACCACGAAGTGCCGGTCCGGGTCCAGTTCCAGTCCAGTGAACCGACTGACCTTGTGCGCCAGCGCCCGCCGGAAATCCGGAGCCCCCCAGGTCACCGCATACTGGTGCACATCCTCATGGGCCGCCGCCTGATAGGCGCTAATCAAGGCCTCCGGCGGATGGAAATCCGGAAAACCCTGCGAAAGGTTGATCGCCCCATACCGGGTCGCCAGCCGGGTCATCCCCCGGATCACAGATTCCGTAAAACCATGCAGACGCGTCGCAGTATCAGGCATATCCCCGCAGCTTGCTGCATTCCCTCGGCCACTGGCAAGATTATGCTGAGCCCGCCAGTCCGGGCGGGGGTTTGTGGTCACGGACGGGACGGAGCGCGTCCCTCCAGATGGGCCACCGGCCTCCCGTGACACAGACATTTCTGTCTGTGCCGTAACCAGCATCTTGACCTTTGTCGCTTCAACCAAGCCCTCCGATCCCCACAGTCCAACTGTGTTCCTGATAACCAATAACAGATAACATCACCTGAACCTCCGTCGATACCGATTGCGATACCGATAGCGATGGGGAACAGCGGCTAGGCGGCGCAGGGACGCACCGCCCTACCATAGATGAGGCCACCGGCCTCCCGTGACACAGACATTTCTGTCTGTGAAGTATCCAGCAATCAGCCCCTCTCTCCCTCTCTCGCTTCACCCAAGCCCCAGCAACCCACCGATCCCCACCGCCCAACTGTATTCCCGATAACCAATAACAGATAACATCACCTGAACCTCCGTCGATACCGATACCGATACCGATACCGATTGGGAACAGCGGCGAGGCGGCGCAGGGACGCACCGCCCCGCCATAGATGGTGCCACCGGCCCTCCCGTGACACAGACATTTCTGTCTGTGCTGTAATCACCAATCAGCCCCTATCTCTCTCTTCAACCAAGCCCACTGGCTTGAATCGCGGACGCGACAGAGCACGTCCCTCCAAGTCCTTAGTCAGGCATTCCCCCCTCATCCCTCATCATTCATCCCTCATCCTTCTTCCTTGACCTTATCCGCTCCGCCCTACCCTACGGTCGGCTTCGGGCCGACTTTGAGGGAGACGGACTGTTCTTCGGTGAAGCGGGCGGCGAGGGACCTCAAGGCTTGGACATCGATGGCATCGAGGCGGGCATCAAAGGATTGCCAGTCGTTGATGGGGCGACCGTAGAGGGCGTTGAGGGAGGCATGAGAAGCACGGGAGGCGGGAGATTGCAGGGAGGTACGCATGCGTGCCTTGAGCCGGGTGCGGGCCCGGGAGATTTCCGCTTCGGCAGGACCCTGCTCCCGCAGGCGACGGGCTTCTGCCCGGAGCACTTCCAGCACCTCATCAGCCGCATCCGGACGGGTTCCGGCATAAAAGGCAAACTGTCCGGATTCCAGGCCAACGGTACGCAGGGAGGAGACGTAATAGGCCAGGCCACGCTCTTCCCGAACCTGCCGAAAAAGTTCACTCGACATGTCACTGCAGATAGCATCGAGGAGTTGGCTGGTGAGTTCTTCCTCGGAGCGCACGCCGACGTCGGGAAAGGCCAACATCACGACCATCTGCTCACGGTCCATCGCCTCAAAAAAATCCCCTTGCTCCGGCCCGGAGAAAGGCTGTTTGGGGAGGGGGAAGGCCCAGTCCGGAAGGTCGAGCAGAAAGGCTTCAAGCGGTGGGAGATCCCGCTCCGGTTTGATGTCGCCGACAATCGTCAAGACGAGATTGGAGGCGACAAAGAGGCGGTCGTAGATCGACTGGAGGTCTTCGAGAGTGATGGCTTCGAGGGTTTCCATTTCGCCCACTGGATCCACCGCCAGCGGGTGGTCTCCGAAGAAGTGGCGACGCAGGGACCGTCGGGCAAAATCGACGATGTCGTCTCTGGCTTCGCGCAAATCCGCCAACTGCGCGGCTTTTTCCCTGGCAAAGGAAGCCGGATCCCAGCGGGGATCCAGCACGGCATCTTCGAGCAGACTGCGGGCCAGAGGAAGATCCTCGGTCATCACCTCAAGGGAGAGGCCAAAGGAGTTGTTTCCGGTGTATTCGTGAAACACGCCCCCGACTGACTCGACCGATTCGGCTACTTCAGCGGCGCTCTGCCAGCGGGAGTCGCGGGCCAGAAGGCGGGTGAGCAAGGCAGTGGCTCCACGTTTGGCGGGTGATTCAAAGAGGCCTCCTCCCAGACCGGACAGCCGGATATTGACCTTGGGCAGGCGGGCATCCCGTTGCCAGAGAAGGCGGGCCCCGTTGGGCAGGGTTTTGGAAAGAAAATCCCCCGGGGGCTCATCCGTCTTGCGGCTTTTGCTGGAAAACGCTTCGGCCAGCGGGGTGTTGAGGGAAACCGTGGTGAGGCGATCGGGGTTGAGGTAGCGGATGATGAGGCGGGTCAACTGCTCGGTTGTAACCGCACCGAGGGAGCGGAAATAGGATTCCGCATAGCCGACATCTCCGATGATGACTTCGGCAGCTCCCAGCCGGGAAGCCTGTCCGCTCATGGTTTTGCGGACATTGACCTCATCGACCCAGGCTAGGCGGCGGGCCTTATCGACCTGGGCCTGAGTGAAGCCCTTGGAGGCGAGGTCGGCCAGATGTGCCTGAATGGCGACCTCAACCATGGGACGCTGGGCGGGATCGCAGGTGTAGGAGATCCAGAGCAGGCCGCTCTCGCCCGGATTCCAGCAGGTGGCCGAGATATGGTGAACAAGTTCGCGCTGCTCGCGGAGATCCTGCCAGAGCAGGGAACTCTGTCCCCTTCCCAAAATGGTGGCCAGCAGGTCCAGCCCGGGAGCGTCGGGGTGGGCCAGATGAGGCACACGAAAGGCCAGCACGCCACGGCAGACCTCCACCTCCTGGGCAAGGCGCTCACTGCGCTGGGCGAGTTGCGGCGGCTCGGAAGGCACCCAGACCGGTCGCACCGGACGGGCTTCCACCGGAGCAAACGTGGATTCGATGGCCTCGCGCAAGCTCATGTTGTCCACCGCGCCCACCACCACCAAAACTATGTTGGAAGGGACGTAGCGTTCGGCGTAATAGGAGCGGACAGCCTCCGGCGGCACCCTGGAAAAGAGCGAGCGGTGTCCGATCACGGGGTGTCCGTAGGGATGCACCTTGAAAGCATTGCGAAAGGCGGCCCGGGAAACCTTTCGGTCGGGATCATCCAGACCCATGGAAATCTCGCGCAAAATCACCTCGCGTTCCCGCCGGATGTCCTCCTCATCCAGCCGGGCGTGAAAGGCCATGTCACTGAGCACATCAAGGGCGAAGGCAAGATGCTCCGAAGGCAGGTCGAGATAGTAAACAGTGCGGTCGTAAGTGGTGTAGGCGTTGATATTGGCCCCGTGCTCCTGAGCCTGGCGGGCGATCTCTCCATCCGCCCTTCGGGCGGTTCCTTTAAAGAGCAGGTGCTCGAGGTAATGGGAAAGCCCTGCACCCATCCAGTCGCCCTCATGGATGCTCCCGGTCTTGACCCACAACTGCGCGGAGACCAGCTCGGCTGAATGATCCTCGAGGTGGAGCACGGTCAAGCCGTTATCGAGGACAAAACGATCGACAGCCTCGATCTGAAGGACGCGGCGCAGGCGTTCGGGATCAGGAGCAAAAGGTTCGGCCATTATCCGGTCTGGTTCGGGGCACTGACTTCTGTCCGGAAAAAGGCCGGACGCCGGGAGGGAAGAAAGGGTTTTCGGAGGGCTTCAAAAAAGTCAAAAACCTCATCGAAGTCCTCCTTGCGGTCACCTTCCTGGGTTCCGAAGACACCATACTCCACCAGGTTATAAACGATCTCACCAAAATCGGCGGTCTTGTGGATGCCCCATTCTTCGAACAGGGTAAAGGCCATCGGCCCATATTGCTGCAGGGCGAAATCGCGCAGGCCGAGGGAGAGCATACGTCCGTCAACATGGCGCACCCCACCCGATCCGCGCTGCTTACGTGCCCGCTGGACGGTGAAATCCAGCCCTTCGCGAAGAAAGTAGTAGGCACCCCGTTCGTAGCGGGAATCCTCTTTGAGGATGAGGCTGACGACTTGGTTAAAATCCTTTCCGTTCATGAGTCTTTTCCCCTGTAATAAAACCTGTTTTGCCCCTGATTGCGAGCGAGTTTTCCAGTTTACCTGCAGCCCCGCCGGACGGATTTCAAACAGGTGGACAGTCGACGCGTTACAACACCTCGCTGGCAGCGCGGGATCACTCGGAGAGAATCTTGCGGAGGGTTTGCTGGACGAGGGCGGGATTGGCCTTGCCCCTGGTGGCTTTCATGATCGGACCAATGAATGAGTTGATCGCCTTGTCGTTGCCTTCGCGGAACTCGGTGGCGGCCTTGGTATTGGCGGCCACGACCTCGCGGCAGAGGGCTTCCAGCTCACCGCTGTCGGTATCGTCCTTCAGGCCTTTTTCCTCAATGATCGCCGCAGCAGTCTTGCCGGTCTGGAACATTTCGACAAAAACGTCCTTGGCCACCTGCTTGGAGATGAGTCCGTCATCGATCACCTTGACCAGACCCGCCAGCGCCTCGGGGCTCATCGGCACGTCCTGAATCGGCAGGACCCCCTCCTCCATCGCGGCGGAGCGCTCGCGCTGCAACTCATTGGCCACGTAATTGGCCAGCGCCTTGGGGTTGGCGGCGTAAGCAGCCAGAGCCGTCTCAAAATAGGTCGCCAGCTCGTGATCAAAGCAGATCACAGAGGTCAGGGTGTAAGGAAGGTCATACTGCTCCTGATAACGCCGCTGGCGGTCGAAGACGCGTTCGGGCAGTTCTGTGCGCAGCTTTTCCACATGCTCCCGGGGGAGCCGAACCGGCATCAGGTCGGGATCGGGGAAATAGCGGTAGTCATGGGCTTCTTCCTTGCTCCGCATCGAAGCGGTTCGGTTGGTCTCGGCATCCCAGCGGCGGGTCTCCTGCACGACGGTGCCGCCCTGCTCATAGACCCGGATCTGGCGGCGAATCTCATAAGCAATCGCATTCTTGACCCCGGAGATGGTATTGAGGTTTTTCATCTCGGTACGCTTGTTGAGCACCGTTGAACCCACCGGGCGAACGCTGACGTTGGCATCACAGCGCATCTGCCCTTTTTCCATATCGCAATCGGATACCCCGGCGGCGGTCAGGTGCATGCGCAGGGATTGCAGAAATGCCACCGCTTCCTCCGGGGTGTGCAGGTCGGGCTCGGTCACGATCTCCAGCAAGGGAGTGCCCGCCCGGTTGTAATCAACGAGGGAGTCGTTCTCAAAGTGCGTCAGCTTGCCGACATCCTCCTCGAGGTGGGCCCGGGTCAGGGTGATGAAACGGTGCTCACCCATGAGGTTGCGGGACTCACCCGGCAACTCAATCTCCACCTTGCCCCCGACACAGATCGGCTGATCAAACTGGGTGATCTGGTAGTTCTTCGGGCTGTCCGGATAAAAGTAATTTTTCCGGTCCCATTTGCAGATCCCGGGAATCTCCGAATCAAAGATCAGTCCGACTTTGACCGACTGGTCGATGGCCGCACGGTTGAGGACCGGGAGCACTCCGGGCAAGCCCATGATGACGGGATCCGTCAGCGTGTTGGGATCCTGACCGAAGCCCTGGCCGACACGGGTAAACATTTTCGTGCGCGTCTTCAACTGCACGTGCACTTCGAGTCCGATGACTGCTTCAAATTCCATGGTTGCGAAAATCCTTTTGCAAATGCTGCCTAGGCCTTGAGCCCGGGCCTGCGTTGGTACCAGTCATGCCCCTGCTCATAGCTGTGTGCCATTCGCAGGATGCCTTGTTCCTCGAGGGGGCGCCCGATCAGTTGCAGGCCGATGGGCAGACCGCCAGCGGAAAACCCACAGGGAAGTGAGATCCCAGGCAGGCCGGCGAGATTGACCGAGATGGTGTAGATGTCACTCAGATACATCGAAAGGGGGTCATTGGCCTTTTCGCCGATCTTGAAGGCAACGGTCGGCGTGGTCGGTGTGATGAGGGCATCGACCTCCTTGAATGCATTGAGAAAATCCTGCCGGATGAGGGTGCGGACCTTCTGGGCGCGGAGGTAGTAGGCGTCATAGTAACCACTGCTGAGCACATAGGTTCCGAGAATGATGCGGCGCTTGACCTCCTCCCCGAAGCCCTCGCCCCGCGAGCGGAAATAGAGATCGATCCCGTTGTCCGCCTCTGCGGCGCGCACCCCGTAGCGGATACCGTCGTAACGGGCGAGATTGGAGGAGGCCTCGGCGGTTGAAAGAATGTAGTAAGTGGCCACCGCCAGACCGGTATGCGGCAGGCTGACCTCGCGGATGGTGCAGCCTTGCTGCTGATACCAGTCAATGGCCTGCTGGACGGCCTCTCCGACTTCCGTATCGAGCCCTTCGGCAAAGAACTCTTTGGGCACGCCGAGGGTCCATTTGTCCGGTGCTTCCTGCAAGGGGGTGACATAGTCCGGCACCGCTTCATTCAAGGAAGTGGAATCGCGTGGTTCATGGCCGGAGATGGCCCCGAGGAGCAGTGCACAGTCCTCAACCGTGCGCCCGAGGGTGCCGATTTGATCGAGTGAAGAGGCGTAGGCAGCCAGCCCGAAGCGCGAGACGCGCCCGTAGGTCGGCTTGATTCCCACCACCCCGCAAAGGGCAGCTGGCTGGCGGATGGACCCGCCGGTATCCGAGCCCAGAGCCAGCGGGGTTTCCCCGGCGGCGACGGAGGCGGCACTGCCCCCGGAGCTGCCTCCGGGAATGCGCTCCAGATCCCAGGGATTGGCGGTGGGCTGGACGGAGGAATTCTCGGTCGAGGATCCCATGGCAAACTCGTCCATATTGAGCCGACCCATAATGAGTGCTCCCTGAGCCCGCAGCTTCTCCGTGACAGTGGCGTCGTAGGGGGAGATAAAATTCGCCAGGATGCGGCTGGCACCGGTCAGAGGTTGCCCCTTGACCGCTATGGCGTCCTTAAAGCTGACCGGGAGGCCATCCAGTGGGCTCAGCGATTTGCCTTCAGCCCGCCGCTGATCCGAGGCCCGGGCTTGGGCAAGAACATCTTCACGGTCAAGGTGAATGAAGGCTCCAACCTGGGAATCCACCGCGTCGATGCGGGAGAGAAAGGCTTTGGTCAGCTCGACGGAGGAAACCGCTCCGGCAGCCAACTGACGGGACAGCTCGCTGGCTGTTTGGTAAATGGGAGAATCGCTCATGACAGTTTTCCGCTCAGGCATCATCGACGACTTTGGGCACCACCACTTGGTTTTGGCGCTGGGCAGGGGCATTGGACAATGCCTCGGAGGGAGTGAAACCTGCGACCGGTTCATCCTCCTGCCAGACATTATCGAGGGCAAAGGCATGCGCCATGGGTTCGACCCCATCGACATTCACTTCGCGCAGGATATGAAAATACCCGATGATCTGTTCCAACTGCCCCCCAATGCGCTCCTTCTCATCCGGAGTGAGCTGGATGCGGGCAAGGTTGGCCACGTATTCGACATCAATTTCAGGTTGCTCGGCGGACATTCCGCCTAAGCTGAAAGCCGATCACGGGAAGGCAAGCGCGAACCTTGGGGCGAAGGGAAGAATCGAGGGCCTGGAACCGGGTCTAGGATGACTCGCGCAAGAGAAAGACCGGCTGGCCGTGCAGCCAGAGCGGTGCGCCGGGAAGGTGGGGCAGTCCCCTGCCCTGCAGATCATAAAGGTGCACCAGGTCCGCGTCGGGTGTCCAGTTGGCGGCTTCCTCCGCATAGGCGATGGCTCCTCGGTCAAAGTGAAACACGTGGACCCCTTCGACGGACTCCTTCCGCAGAAAGCGGGCAGTACCGAAATGCTGATGGAAAAATGCCAGGGCATGCCAGCCCGGACGTTTGCGGTGGCCGTCAATATCATCGGCCAGTCCAAAACCGCGGGAACTGAGACGCCACCACCAGACCCGCTCGCATTGTCCGCTGCACAAGGAGATCAGGTAATAGCGCAGCATGTAAGCCGCCGCCGTCTCCTCATCAACATGCAAGGGATGTTCCGGATCGTCCGGCAACTCATAGGTGGCTCGCACCGGGGAATGCTGGCCGGAGCCGGTCAGCGGCCAATTGACCTCCGTGACATAAAAACCCTTCAGCCCGAAATGATCGGCGATGGCCGAACCCAGGGCACATTTTTCCAGTGTGGAAAAACGCCCCTGCTTATTCTCCGGGGCACCCCGGCGATCCACATAGAGGTGGCAGGAAAGGGAATCAAAGGCAGATTTCCAACGCGAGAGGAGCGGAGGATAATAGTGAAACTCGAAATCGTTGACCGGTGGTCCGAGCAAATGCAGGTGCGGAAAGCGTTCCCGCACTTTCGGAACCACCTGCCAGAGACGGCCGATTTCCTCCAGATTCCAGGCCCCCCATTTGACCCGGTTAATGGCATGTCCGATTTCCACGAACCGAACGTTCTTTGCCATCCGCTCAAGGCATTCCAGCACATAAGCAGACCAGGAGTCCGGATCGCGGACGGAGTGGCGGCTTTGCACTATGGCGAGCGACACCTCGTGCCCGGAGGCGTGCAAGCGCTTCACCGTTTCCTCGCAAAGGGCCAATCCGGGAACACCGAGACGGTGATGGCAGCGAAGGAGAACGGGCACCCCTTCAAGCCCCTTGAGCAAGTCCAGTCGACCATCGAGGTCGGCATCCTCCACTTCGATCGTGATCCCTGCCCGACCGCGCATATCCACCGGACTGCGCCAAGCCTGGGCCAAACGCTGCTGATACATGCGCCACACCGCCGGACCATGTTTCAGGCACTGGCCGGTGATCGGGACAATATCGGTCAAGGAACGGAAACGTGTGCGGTCCTTCGACTGGTGAAGAATGGAAGGCTGCCCGGATTGCTCATCCCAGAGCCAGAGTTCCTGCCGGGGGGGCACTTTTTCCAAATGAACAATCGAGGTCTTTCGCTGACGCCAGGTTCGGATCGGGTGACGGTAGGCGCGGCTGCGGTTATGAAAATCAATCCGCGCCCGATAGTAGGCTTCCCACCGGGCGAACTCCAGCGGGATCGCATTGTCTCCAAAGTAAATCTGATAAAAGACCTCCCGCATGGCGGAGGGAAGATCGAGCTTGGCCATATCCCTGGCCCGCTGGCTCAGGCTGACATTCGGAAGAATCCGACCGCGGTTGAGGTCGATGAAGCGCACCTTACCCCAACTGCGTTCGCCGGTCCGGCGAAGGAGAATATTCTGCCCGCCCAGATCATTGTGAATGAAGCCCGCGTCATGCATCCGGCGGATTTCCGTCGCCACGGTCCGCAGGAGCGAAACATAGGAGGCGCAATCCGGATCTTCCCGGTAGAGCCGCGCCATTTCTCCGAGAAAGTCGCTCGGAGTCTCCACATAGTTGGTGAGCAGGAAACTCTCTCCCATCCGCTTGCCAACAAGGCGTCTTCCCCAAGCCAGTGGATCGGGAACGCCCACTCCGTGCTGACGGAGATAAAGGGAATAGCGATAGGATTTCTCGGCCTTCCCGGGATTCCGCGCGTAGTAGACACCCTGCGCCAGGGGGGGGACGTGGAATGCCTTCAGGCAAACACCCTCCGGAGCAATATCCGCAATCCCGGGCAGTTTGAAAATTCGGTTGCGCAAACGGTAGATCAACTCAGCACCAGCCGCTTCCAAATGCTGATCCAGGGATTCAATCCAAGAGAAAAGGGATCCGGCGAAATGTGCGTTCGCGACCTCTCCATCGTACCCCCCCAATCGCGAGAAAGATACGGAATGAGCAGGTGCCAGCCTGCATTCATCCATATGTCCGGAAGAAACAGTCGTAACCAAACTTGGGGTGCCTTGCATGATGCGCTCTGCCTGTGACTGGTGATCATCACCAGATTGTCACATAGCCGCACAGGATGCTCAGTGCTGTTAATCGATGTCAAGATCGCGAATCATCGCACGCATTGTCGGAATGCGAAAACAAAGGAGTGGCTGCTGCCGCTGGATCAAGGAGGCATGAGGGTGGAATCCCCTCTCCCCGCCTCAGGCGATAGAGCGTGGCAAAGGGAAAGGCGACCCCTTCTGCCCCGGCTCCGCCGATCACTTCCGAGCCCCGGCGCACGTTATCCGCCATCCAGGCGGGCAGGCGGAGGTGATAGGGATTTCGGGCGACTTCCCCGTCGTGCTGACGCAGGGCATGCAACAGGTGGGCCAGCAGTTCCGGAGTGACCCCGACCAGCAGGTTGGGATCGGCCATTGGTCGCCAGAATTCGGTTTCCACCCTCCAGGGACAGTAAGCCGGTTCCAGTTGCTGTAAGGCATCCCGAACCAGCCGGAAGGTGCCGATATGGGTCTGATGGTGGTCTTCGCCGTGCGGATAAAAAACCACTGCAGCCTGCCATCGTTGAAACGTTTCTTTCAGCACAGTGACCTGCTTTGCCCAGAGACCGGGGTCACTGGTGCGGGTCGAGGGGTGCACACTTTCCAGGCCGCCTTCCCCCGCCAGTTCCCAGTCAAAGCCCAGCAGTTCGCAGCAGGCGGCCAGTTCACCCTGCCGGGCAGCTCGCCGGGATTCCAGACTGCCCAGTGTGATGGCCAGGTTCACCACCCGCCAGCCTTCCAGCCGCAGCCTCAGCGCAAGCGCACCGGTGATGACTTCATCATCCGGATGCGGTGAACAGAGGAGGGCGACGGGAGCATCCCCGGCCACTGACGGAAGCGGCAGTAGTGCGGGCGCGGCCTCAGGACCAATTTCAGCGGCAGCGGCTTCGAGCCTGGCCGACTGTTTCAGCCACTCGAGATAGTTATTCACTTGGACAACCCTGCTTTCCGCAAATGGTCCACGTATTCTGCCACTCCTTCCGCGGTCGGATGCCTCGACGGCTGATACCCCAGATCGCGGCGGGCGGCTTCAATCGAGAACCAGTGATCCTTGGCCAGCTCGGTGGCCACAAAGCGGGTCATCGGCGGCTCGCCGGGAAGGTGTAACAGACCCCAGATGGATTCCGCCATACCGCCAAGGCGACGGGCGGCGGCCAGCGATATGCGTTTGCGCACGGGCGGAATGTCGAGTTGCCCTAGAAGCTGATTAACCCAGTCCCAGAGTACCACGGGCTCGCCTTGCGATAGAAAATACGCTTTGCCGTTGGCCGTGCCCTTGTCGAGTGCATCCAAGGCCGACAGATGGGCATCCGCAGCGTTGCGCACATGGGTGATGTCGACCCGGTTGGTGCCGTCCCCGACGATTCTCAGGCGACCGCTGCGCGCCCGGCTGATCACTCTGGGAAGCAGATGCGGATCGCCCACGCCCCAGATCAAATGCGGACGTAAGGCACACACCCGCAAGCCATTGGAATCCGCCGCCGCCAAGGCCTCTTGCTCGGCCATCGCCTTGGTTTCGGCGTAATGGCAAAGCCAGTTGCGACCGTAGGGAAGCGATTCATCAGCCCCCTGAAAGGACTCACCACTGAAGACGACACTCGGAGTGCTGGTATAGACCAGCCGTGCGACCCCTTCCGCCTGGCAGGCGGTCACCACATGCCGGGTGCCTTCAAGGTTGGCCCGCAGATAGTCGGACCGACTTCCCCAAACCCCGGCCTTGGCCGCAACATGAAAAACCACGTCCCGCCCTTTGATTGCCGCACGAACGGCAGAGGCATCCCCCAGATCCCCCCGCACCACCTCGACCCCTGCCGCTTCCAGTTGAGGGGCCGCTGAGCGTTGGAAAGAGGCAACACTGTATCCACGTTTCAATAACAGCTCAACAACATGGCTGCCGAGAAATCCGTTTCCTCCGGTAACAAGAGCGCGCATAAAAAGGATGCAAACAAGCGCTCACCCAATGGCAAGCAGGGAAAGGATGAAGCGACTGACTGGCTGCCCCCGCTATCGTTATCTCAACCGATCCCGACTCCGATAACCCATAACCGATAACATTCCTTGCCACCGCATCATCTGAACCTCCTTCGATACCGATACCGATACCGATTGGGAACAGTGGCGAGGCGGCGCAGGGACGCACCGCCCTGCCATAGATGGGGCCACCGGCCCTCCCGTGACACAGACATTTCTGTCTGTGACGTATTCACCATTTTGCCCTATCTCGCTTCAACCAAGCCCACCGGCTTGAATCGCGGACGCGACGGAGCACGTCCCTCCAAGTCCTTAGTCAGGCATTCCCCCTTCATCCCTCATCCCTCATCCTTCTTCCCCATCCTTCCTCTCCTCCGGTTTCCCTGTTCAGCCGACGGCATTCCAAAACTCACGAATCAGGTCCACGAAGGCATCAACCTGATCGAAATGAACATTGTGCCCCGCTCCGGGCACCGTGGCCATCTGCCCGAATGGGAAAAATCGCCGGATGGCGGCCTCGTCCGGATCCTCCACAAACCGGGACTTCTCACCCCGCACAAACAGTGTCGGCCCGTCATAGCGCTCATCCTCCCCCAACGGCTGCTGAAACAGCTCCGGCAAGGATGCCTCCAACAAGGACAAGTTGACGACCCAGCGAAACCCGCCCTCCGGGCGACGCTCCAGATTCGTGATGAGAAACTTGCGAAAGGCCCAGTCGGAAATCGTCTTGCCCAATTCATCCTCAGCCTCCTGGCGCGATTGCAGGTTGGAGACATCCATCGCCTGCATGGCGGCAAACTCTTTCTTCCAGCGCGGGGCATACTCTTTGGGCGCAATATCCACCACCAGCAGTGAGCGAACCCATTGGGGTGAGCGGCAGGCCAGGGTCATCGCCACCTTGCCCCCCATGCTGTGCCCAACCAGATGCACCGGACCGGAGACATGCTGCTCAATCCACGCCCCGACATCAGCCGACATCGCCGGGTAACTCATCGGCTCGGCATGTGGACTCTTGCCATGATTGCGCAAGTCGAGGGCATGCACCTGATAATCTTCATCGAGCAATGTCCGCACCCGCTGCCAATTGCGGCTGTTTCCGAGCATCCCGTGAAGGATCACAATTGACGGTGCCTCGGGATTCCCGGAAGACTCACTGTGCAGTTCCACTGTGTGCATCCCTCAAACTCGTGCCGGTTTTTACATTTTGGCAAGCCCCCGAAGCAAAGAAGCTCGCTTCGCCGGGGTATTAGCCTAAAAAATGACATCCACGACAATAAGAGTACTTTACATTTAAAAACTCAGATAATTAATAAAACTAATATGAGCAAAACTCCCATTCGCGTCGCAGTTACAGGTGCCGCCGGACAAATCGGCTATGCGTTGCTCTTTCGCATCGCCTCGGGCCAGATGTTTGGCCCGGACCAGCCGGTTGCCCTGAACCTGATCGAGATCGAACCCGCCATGAAGGCACTCAACGGTGTGGTCATGGAGCTGCAGGACTGCGCCTTTCCGCTGCTTGAGGATATCGTGCAGACCGCAGACCTCGATGAGGGTTTCAAGGATGTCAACTGGGCCCTGCTGGTGGGATCGGTACCGCGCAAGCAAGGCATGGAACGCGCCGATCTGCTCGGCATCAACGGAAAAATCTTCACCGGCCAAGGCCAGGCCATTGCCCGCAATGCCGCCTCTGATGTTCGGGTGGTGGTCGTGGGCAATCCCTGCAACACCAACTGCCTGATCGCCATGAACAGTGCTCCCGAGATTCCCTCTGACCGTTGGTTTGCCATGACCATGTTGGATGAGAACCGGGCCAAGTCCCAGCTCGCTTCCAAGACCGGGGTGCCGGTACGCAAGATCAAGAAGCTGGCCATCTGGGGCAACCACTCCCCCACCATGTATCCGGATTTCTATAATGCAACCATCGATGGCCAACCCGCCGATCAAGCGATTAATGATGAGGCTTGGTTGAAGGATACCTTTGTGCCTACCGTGGGCAAACGGGGTGCCGCCATCATTGAAGCCCGGGGTGCTTCCAGCGCCGCCAGTGCCGCCAATGCCGTGGTCGATACCGTGTTCAATCTGGTCAACCCAACCCCTGCCGATGACTGGTTCAGTGTGGCAGTGTGCTCAAAAGGTGAATACGGCACTCCCGAAGGGATCATCACCAGTATGCCAATCCGCAGTGACGGCAACAACTGGAAGGTGGTCGAAGGCGTCGAGCTGAATGAATACAGCAAGCAGATGATTAAAATTAGTAACGATGAACTTGCCAGCGAGCGGGAAACCGTTCAAGGTTTGGGCATCCTCTAAGATTTCAACTTTCCATCCAATCCTCCCTCCTCCACCCATCGGTCCGACCCCGGTGGGTTCTTTTTTGCCCAAATCCTCAGCCACAGGCACTCAATCTTCCGCAGAGACCCGAAAGCGAATCATTCGCTCGACAAAGCGTCCCTCCTCCATGGCCGGATAAAACAGCCAGCGACTGAGCACCTCCTCCCAACGGGAGCGATCCGCCGCGTCCAGGGTTTCCGGCAAGCCCAGTCCAATCACCCGGCCGGTGGCGCTGATCCGCAGGGCCACGTCCAGTGAAGCGACTGGAAGCTCTGTTCCCTCCAAGGCGCCCCACTCGACCCGATATGGCTGGGGAGGCAGGGAAAGCAAATGACTATTGCGTTCCAGATAAGTGCGCCGCTCGGAGATGAACAAGAGTGGTTCGGTCAAAGGATGATCGGGATTGGACCAGAACAGAAGGGAAGGAAACCGCTTGAGAACGGATTCCGGACCGAGGTCCACCCCCCGTCGATAGCTGTGTAGTAAAGGACGGCCCTGCCGATCCAGCACGACCAGCGCAGGGGTGGAAGAAGGCCGCATCATTCGAAGAAAGCGCAACTGATTTTCCGCCCCGGAGCGTACCCAGGGAAACGCCAACTGACTGCTCTCCAGCGGTGCCGACATCCCCCTTCGGTTTGAGGGGGTCCAGCCCACCAGAAACACTTCAAAGTTATCAAAGCGCTCCCGCCACAGTCGATACCAGTCATCAAGCTCCGTCAGGAATTGAGCGGATTGTAGACAGTCCCGTGCGGCAAAAAACAAAATATAGAAATCCGGATCGCTCTGCAAACGCTTGAACCCGGATGAAATCCCTGCCTCGCCCCACTCCATGGAGTGCAGGTCGAGGAGCGGGCCAATGGAAAATGACTCTGAGCCCTTGGCATGCTTCCGCAGCTCATGCTGAAATTGATCCCGGAACTGAATCGCCAGTGAACGGTCAGTTGGCGCCAGAAACCGCAAAGGATAGTGCCCGAATTGGTTGCCGGAAACAAAGAAGGCCGTCTCCCCCCACACCGCAATCAACTCAGCATGGATCGCCTCTCCACTGCGCCCGCTCCATTCCCGCGTCCACTGGCGCGCATCGTATCCGCTCCCTCGCAGATACAGTCCCGAAGCGATAAATAACAGTAAAATCAGACACCACCGGCAAAGCATGGCAGCAACATGGAGACTCTACCCACCCTTGACGATGCAAAAGCTTTCCTGAGACCGGTAGGCGGAAGGATGGGGAAGACGGATTAAGGATGAATGATGAGGGATGAAGGGGGAATGCCTGACTAAGGACTTGGAGGGACGTGCTCCGTATCGTCCGGGATTCAGGCCGGTGGGCTTGGGTGAAGCGAGATAGGGCAAAATGGTGAATACGTCACAGACAGAAATGTCTGTGTCACGGGAGGACCGGTGGCCCCATCTATGGTAGGGCGGTGCGTCCCTGCGCCGCCTCACCGCTGTTCCCCATCGGTATCGCTATCGCAATCGGTATCGACGGAGGTTCAGATGATGCGGTGGCAGGTGATGTTATCGGTTATGGGTTATTGGTTATCGGGAACACAGTTGGACTGTGGGGATCGGTGGGTTGCTGGGGCTTGGTTGAAGCGACAAAGGTCAAGATGCTGGATACGTCACAGACAGAAATGTCTGTGTCACGGGAGGACCGGTGGCCCCATCTATGGTAGGGCGGTGCGTCCCTGCGCCGCCTCACCGCTGTTCCCAATCGGTATCGCTATCACTATCGACGGAGGTTCAGATGAAGCCGGAGTTTCAGAGGCCTGTGCCGCCGAATCCATCCAATCAACTCAATAATGCGGGGGGCGTTCCGAGACAGGGAGCGTTCCTTCCCCGACGGAAGTCTCCAGCTTGGCCTCAAGGGCATTCATTCGGTTAAGCAACTGGTCGATTCTCTTTTGCTGTTCATAAATGACGCCATTGAGTTCGGAAACCAGTTGCTCCATCTCGGTGATTTTGACTTCCAGCGTAATGCGATCCTGTGCCATATCTCCACCTTAGCGATCGGCAGTGCCTTGTCCAGATTCGCGGGAAAGCCTGGCCTGCTTTAGCTCCAGCCGCGTGCGCACCCAACCCCAGCCCATCGCAACGAGGCCGCCCAGAACCAAGACCCAGGCAGGATCCTGCGGCTGCCCGCGAAAGAGGTCCCGAAAACTCCCGCCAATCGACTCCAGCGAGGCGAGCCCAAAGACCAGGAGCACAAAACCCACCACCATGAACAAGTGACCCCGCGAGGGTGCCATGCGGCCTGTCTTTAGCTGGACCATTCGAGTACGCTGTGGCGATCCACTTCCTCGGGCGTCGTCAGGCCAAGAAGAACTTTCTTCAGCCCATCATAGCGCAGAGGCCGATAACCCAGCTCGGCCGCCGCAGCCGACAATTCAGCCTGCCCGGCATTCTGGGCGATGAGGGAACGCATCTTGTTGGAGACTAATACCAGCTCATGGAAAGCCACCCGTCCGGAATAGCCCGTATTGCGGCAGTGGACACAACCCGTGCCATGATAGAAGGGGACCTCCATATCTTCCGGAATATCCGAAAAATACTTTTCCAGTAAGCTGTGTGAGGGAAAGTAGGCTTCCTTACATTTTTCGCAGATCCGCGCAGCCAGTCGCTGCGCCAATACCCCGAGAATCGAGGGTGCCACCATATACGGCTCTATCCCGATCTCCACCAACCGGATAATCGCCTGTGGCGCGGTGTTGGTGTGGAGGGTGGACAAGACCAGATGTCCCGTCAATGCGGCTTCTGTGGCGATCTTGGCGGTTTCCTTGTCACGGATTTCTCCCAGTAAAATGATATCCGGATCCTGCCGCATGAGAGCACGCAGCAACAAGGCAAAGGAAAGGTCGATGTGACTGTTGACCTGCGACTGATTGAGCCCCGGCAGGGTGATTTCAATCGGATCCTCAATGGTCGAAATATTCACCTTGGGGTTGTTCAACTCCTGCATGGCGGCATACAGCGTAGTGGTTTTTCCACTACCCGTAGGGCCCGTGACAAAAAAGATCCCGTTGGGACTCTCCAGCAAGCGCCGCATCGGCTTGAGGATTTTCCCGGATATCATCATCCGGTCCAAGCTGATCAAGGACTTCTGTCCGGCTCCCGCCAGAATCCGGATCACAACCTTCTGACCATACATCGTTGGCAAAAAGGAAACCCGGAACTCCGATTTCCCGACTCCCAGCCGGATCTCAAAACGACCGTCCTGTGGAAAGCGTTTCTCAGCGATGTTGACTTTGCAGAGCACCTTGAGCCGGGCGATCAGTGCCCGGCTGAGGGCATGGGAAACCTGAAAATACTCACGCAGATTCCCATCGACCCGGAGGCGGATACGGGCCCGATCCTCCATCGCCTCCATGTGAATATCACTGGCCCGTTCACCAATGGCGTAGTACATCAGTGCATTGAGGATCTCGATCACCCCGGCATTCTCACCGAGGCTTTCGACATCATCCGAGGCCAGATTTTCCAACAGTTTACTCTGCGTCCGCTCGAAATTCTCAATCGATTCCGCAATCTCGTCCGCATTGGCATAGTGGATTTCCAAGGCGTCGAGGATTTCCATTGGCATGGCAAAGACCGGACTGACTCCATGCAGTGAAATATTTTCAAGCCGACGGACCAGTGCCTCGTCCCCCGGATCCGCCATCGCCACGGTAAGAACATCGTTGATCAGATAGAGTGGTATGGCCAATCCCTTTCGGGCGATGGTGCGCGGAATCTGCTCCACGGCCTCGCGGGTTACCAGGCTGGCCAGAGGGTCGACATAAGCGAATCCGACCATATCGCCCCACAAACGGCAGGCCCGTTCCTTTTCCACCAGCTGGTTTTCCACGATTTGCTGAAGAAATTCGATGTCTGCAGAACCGTGTTTCATATAGAGCGAACGCAGGGCATCTTGATCGACCCCGCGTTCCGCTTCCAGCAGCTGCATAAAGGGATCAGTTTTCGTTTCCACGCTTCTTCTTTCGGGCACGGTTTTTCTTGAAGAGCTTACCGATCTCTTCCTGGTCAACAGCTTCACGGGCAAAGTGCGAGAGCGATCGCTCCTGCTCCACTTCTTCCAGCAGCTCACGAAGCGAATACTTCACTTCCTGAATGATATCTTGTTGCGAGGAGCCACCACTCATGTTGCATCCTCTCCTTCGTCTTCACCAAAGAACTCCTCAAACAGCTCACCGAGGATTTTTTGAATCTGCTCCTTTGGTGTATCTTTGCGGATAAATTGCAGGGCTCCCAGCTTGCCACTGGTTTCAACCGCGCTACGGGTGGCTTCCGCGGTCATCATCACACAGAGGGCTTCTTCATCGTGCTCTTGAATCTGCTTGAGCGTCTCCAAGCCATTCATCACCGGCATATTGATATCCATAAGCACAAAGTCCGGCTTGTGCAGCTTATAGAGTTCAACCCCCTCACGCCCATTGGGAGCTTCAAAAAACTGAGTCACCCCCATTTGCTTCAGCAGTATCCGGATGAAAGTGCGGACATGGGGTTCGTCATCAATAATCAGGACGGTTTCGGGGGTCGCCATATGGCTGCAGGATCATGAGGATAAGCGCTTCCTGAGCAAGCGGGAAATCAGAAACCCTGCACTTGCAAATGCTTTTGCGCCACCGCCTCCAAGTCGGCAAAGCTCACCACTTGATCCAAAGCAGGCCGTAACTGACGGCACCCCGGCATGTCTTTGGTAAAGGCTTTCAAGCGGCTGCGCATCCAGTTGAGTCGGTCCCAGCGTTCCGCATGAGCCGGGCGTTCCATCAATTCACGACAGTAACGCAAAAGGACCGCCCACCGTTCCTCTAGAGGAGGCGGGGCCGGCATTTCGCCGCTATCCAGCAACGACTTGATTTCACGAAAAATCCAGGGATACCCCAAGGCCGCCCGCCCGATCATCAGGCCGCGCACCTTTCCGCGTTCACGGACACGCTGGAGGTGATCCGCCAGCGAAAGGCCTTCAACCGCACCATTACCAATCACGGGGATTCGCACACAATCCGCGGCGGCTTCAATCGCATCCCAGTCGGCACTTCCCCGATAGCCCTGCATCTTGGTGCGCCCATGAATCGCTATCGCTTCAATCCCGACCGATTCCAGAAGCTGACTGGCTTGCGTTGCCACGATTTCCGCATCATCCCATCCGAGGCGCATCTTTGCGGTAACCGGAGCCCCCCGCCCTACCATGCCTACCACAGTTTCAGCCACCCTACCCAACTTGTCCAGATCCCTCAACAGGGATGAGCCCGCACAGTTATCCACCACCTTGGGAGCGGGGCAGCCAAAATTCAGATCAATGAAGTCCGGTTGCAGCCGCTCGACGATCCGGACGGCCGCCTCTCCCATCTTGGCCGGATCCGACCCAAACAATTGGACCCCCATCGGACGTTGCTCAGGAGTAAAATCAACCGTCTCCCAGGCACTGGCCTCGCCCCGCTGATCGAGAAATTTATTGGCCATAACGAACTCCGTCACCATCACATCCGCCCCTTGCTCCTTACACAAACGACGAAACACGATGTCGGTGAAACCCGCCATCGGTGCCAGATAAAGGGGAAATTTCCCGTCTTCAAACCAGTGAAGCATACTCTCACCTTCAACCAGCTTCTCCTTTCTGACAAGGCTTTCGCGACTTGCCCCGCCCCAGCAGTTTCTCCAAAGATCGCTCCCCCCACCCATTGGCTCTTCCCAGTATCTTTCCCAACGCATGAAGTCCCTGCTCAACCGCACCTTTGACCTCAATAAAAACCATGCCACCATTCCCGGTGAGGTCATTGCCGGGCTGACCACCTTTGCGGCCATGGCCTACATTCTGGCGGTCAATCCTTCCATCCTCGCCACCACCGGGATGGAGCGGGAGGCCCTCATCACTGTGACCGCACTAGCGGCGGCCATCGGCTGTTTCCTCATGGCTGGACTGACCAATTACCCCATCGCCCTCGCACCGGGAATGGGAACGAATGCCTACTTTGCCTTTGTCATTGTCATGGGCAGCGGCATCTCCTGGCAAGCCGGCCTCGCCCTCACTTTTTGGAACGGAGTCTTGTTCCTGCTCCTCTCCGTTACCGGGTTCCGCCGGGCCCTGGCCGAGTCTCTGCCCGATGGGGTCAAAATCGGCATCCAGTGCGGCATCGGCTTTTTCATCGCCTTCATCGGACTGAAAAATGTCGGCATCATCGTCAGCGACGAAGCCACTTTCGTTACCATTGGCGACATGACGGCGCCCTCCTCCATCCTCGTCATGGGAGGCGTCGTGTTGATGGCCTTTCTCACCCTTCGCAAGGTCCCCGGCGCCATTCTCATCTCCATTCTTGCCATCACTGTGATCGGATTGTTCATCCCAGTGGGAACCGGTGGCAACATCACCGAAAAGCCATCTGGGCTGATTTCCGCCCCGCACGGAATCGGTTCACTCTTTCTTCAGTTGGACTGGCTGTATCCATTCCGTGAATTCGGTCAGGCCTGGACCCTGTTGCTGACCCTGCTTATCCTCGATCTCTTTGACAGTATCGGAACCCTCGTCGGCCTTTCCCATCGGGCCAAGCTGGTCGATGCCAATGGACGCATGCCCAAAATGGGGCGGGCCCTTTCCGCCGATGCCGGGGCGACCATCGCCGGAGCCATGCTGGGAACCTCCACCACCACCAGCTATATCGAATCAGCCGCTGGAATCGAGTCTGGTGGCCGCACCGGGCTGACTGCGGCGGTGACCGGAATCTGCTTCCTCCTCGCCCTGATTTTCACCCCGGTGCTTTCCGTGGTCCCGGCAGTGGCCACAGCTCCCGCCCTCATCATGGTGGGCGTATTCATGGCCCAGGGGCTCCAGAAACTACACTTTGATGACCTCAATGCCGTGACCCCCGCCTTTGTCACCATGCTATTGATCCCGCTGACTTTCAGCATCACCGAAGGCATTGGTCTGGGAATCCTCGTCTACGTTTCCCTCATGGCCCTGCAAAAACGTCACAAGGAGATCCCTTTGCTGACCTGGATAGTCGCCATTCTCTTTGCCGGATACTATCTTGCCGGATAAACGCACTATCCGCTATCCTACCCCAACCTTTCTTTCACCATGCCGACCCGTTTTTCCGTTCCTCCGCTTCACACCCTCACCCGCGAACTGGCCGCTGTAGCATCGGGAGCAACCCCACCCGATCTGGTCATTACCGGAGCCCGTCTGCTCTCCACCTACACCGAGCGGTTCTTGGAGAACAGGGAGATCTGGATTCACAAGGGTCGTATCGCCGCGGTCAAAGAGGCAGGAACCTGCCGGAATGCACACAGCCGCTACGATGCCGCCGGTGGAATCCTCGCCCCCGGACTGGTCGACCCGCACATTCATATCGAAAGCAGCATGATGACGGCTTGTGCCTATGCGGAAGCCGCCCTCCTCAATGGCACCACCACGATCTTCTGTGACAGTCATGAAATCGGCAATGTCTGCGACACCGCCGGTATCGAGTGGATGCTGGAAGATGCGCGCCAAGCCCCGCTCAATATTTTCCTAACCCTGCCCAGCACCATTCCCGCCACCAACGCCAGTCTCGAAACCTGCGGAGGTGACCTTACTGCCGCCAAGGCAGGTGCGCTGTTTGACCAATGGCCTGAAATTGTCGCCCTGGGAGAGAAAATGGACTTCGTCCCGGTCGCCAGCGGAGACCCGCGGGCCCACGCCATTATTGCCGAAGCCCTTAAACGGGGACGTCCGGTCTGTGGTCACATCTATGGCCGCGAGTTTGTCGCCGCCTATGCCGCATCCGGAGTCACCGATACACACGAAGCGATTAACCGGGAGATTGCCAACGATCTGCTCGAAGCAGGTGTCTGGATCTTTCTGCGCGGGGGGCCTCCCACTACCCCTTGGCACAGCTTGCCGGAAGCCGTCAAAGCGATCACAGAGTTGGGTGCCCACCCCAAACGGGTCTGCGTCTGTACCGATGACCGCGATGCGGATGACCTCTTTCTCTTCGGGCTGGACTGGGTAACCCGTCAAGCGATCAAAGCCGGACTCTCTCCGCTCACCGCCTGGAGCATGGGCTCGCTACATCCTGCCACGCGCTACGGTCTTGATGGTGAACTGGGTGCCCTGGGGCACTCCCGCCGAGCCGACATCGTTTTACTCAACGACCAATTCGAGGTTCGCAACACCTGGTATGGCGGGGAACTTCTGGTCGAAGACCGGAAAGTCACGTCCCAGCTCGACAGGCAACTTTCCTCACAACGTTACGTGTATCCAAAAAGCGCCTACACCACAGTTCAGGTTCCTCCCTCGGTTCAGCTCATTCCCGACCTGCCCGAAACCTCCGGCACCATCCACCTCATTCGCACTGAACTTCCGGGCATTGTCACCCTTCATCGCACAGCGAAGTACGCTACTGGAACCGACTGGGATCAGTTTAACCAGACGAATGACTGCTGTCACCTTGCGGTGATTGAACGCTACGGAAAGTCCGGCCAGGTCGCCCACAGTTTCCTCCAGAATTTCGGTCTGCGCAATGGCGCAGTCGGGAGCAGTGTCGGCCATGACGCTCATAACCTGATCATCGCAGGGACCAATGAAAAGGACATGCAACTCGCTCTGAAAACCATCAAGGCCCACAACGGCGGAGTCGTGGTAGTGGAGGCGGGAACGGTTAAAGCCTTCCTCCCCCTGCCGATTGCCGGCCTGCTGTCAGATCTGCGTGCCACCGAAGTCGCACACGCCTCCACCTCCCTCAAGGAAGCCTGGGCCGCGGCCGGATGTACCCTCCCCTACATGGGATTCAACCTCCTCCCCCTCTCCGTCATCCCGGAAATCCGCCTCACCGATATGGGACTGATCCTCGTCCCTGAAATGCAAATTCAGCCGCTCTTCGAACCCGCCTGACCTTCCCGCCCTCCGACGGAGCAAAGCGCAGATGTCGCAGGGCCAAGCCCAAGGAAACTCCGAAACTCAGCCTAAATCAGGAGCTCGTTCGATAGCGATAGCAATACCGATACCGATGGGGAACAGCGGTGAGGCGGCGCAGGGACGCACCGCCCTACCGTAGATGGGGCCACCGGCCAACCGTGACACAGACATTTCTGTCTGTGCCGTATCCAGCATCTTGACCTTTGTCGCTTCAACCAAGCCCTCCGATCATCACAGTCCAACTGTGTTTCCGATATCCGATAACCAATAACCCATAACCGATAACATCACCTGCCACCGCATCATCTGAACCTCCGTCGATACCGATTGCGATACCGATACCGATGGGGAACAGCGGTGAGGCGGCGCAGGGACGCACCGCCCTACCGTAGATGGGGCCACCGGCCAACCCCTACCCTAAAACTCGGCGTTACCCGGTGTACGGGCAAAGGGTATCACATCACGGATGTTGGCCACTCCTGTGACAAACATCAGCATGCGCTCGAAGCCAAGACCGAACCCGGCGTGAGGCACGCTTCCGTAGCGGCGCAAGTCCCGATACCACCAGTAGTCCTCCTGGGAAAGCCCATGGGCTTCCAGCGCCGCATCGAGCCGGTCAAGCCGCTCCTCGCGCTGGCTGCCTCCAATAATTTCGCCGATTCCAGGCACGAGGACATCCATTGCCGCGACCGTTTCACCATCATCATTTTGCCGCATGTAGAAGGGTTTGATACTGCGGGGATAGTTGTAAACGGTGACCGGACACTGAAAATGCGTTTCGGTCAGCCAGCGTTCATGCTCACTCTGGAGATTGGCTCCGGCTTCCACCGGATACTGGAAGCTGGCTCCTGATTTTTTCAGTAATTCAACCGCCTCGCCGTAGGTCACCCGCTGGAAGGGACGGTCCAGCACAAATCGGAGCCTTTCCTGCAGTCCCTTGTCCACAAACTGGGAAAAGAACTCCATATCCTCCGCACAGTGCTCCAGAACATCGGCAATCAGGTATTTCACAAAGGCTTCAGCCAGATCCATATCTCCTTGCAGATCACAAAAAGCCATTTCCGGCTCGATCATCCAAAACTCGCTGGCGTGACGTGATGTATTGGAATCTTCAGCACGGAATGTCGGCCCAAAGGTATAGACGTTTCCATGTGAGCAGGCAAAGATCTCCGCTTCCAGCTGGCCACTGACTGTTAGATATGTTGGGCGCTCAAAAAAGTCCTTGCTGTAATCAATCGCCCCGTCTTCCGTGCGCGGCACCGCTTTCAAGTCGAGCGTGGTCACTTTGAAAAGTTCACCGGCACCCTCACAGTCACTGGCCGTCACAATCGGGGTGTGGGTGTAGATGAAGCCGCGCTCCTGAAAAAACTGGTGAATGGCATAGGCCAGCCGACTGCGGACCCGAAAAACGGCCCCGAACAGATTGGAACGCGGGCGAAGGTGGGCGATCTCACGGAGATACTCCAGACTGTGACGCTTCTTTTGCAGGGGGTAGGTTTCGTCCGCCTCCCCCACTAAGCTAAGTTGGGCAGCTTTGATTTCCCAGGCTTGACCTTTGCCCTGTGACGGGATCAGGGCACCGACTACTTCGATCGAGGAACCAGTGGAAAAACGGTGAATTTCCGCATAGGCCGGACAACTGTCATCGACAATTACCTGAATGTTTTTCAGGCAAGTGCCATCGTTCAACTCAATGAACGAAAATCCTTTGGCATCCCGCCGGGTGCGCACCCAGCCCTGCAGAAAGACCGCATTCTGCGGCGACGTGGATCGCAAAGCTTCACGAACAAAAATACGTTGCATGCTACCCCAGCAAATCAGTCCACCGGTCGGCGTCAATCCAGCTCCCTGAAAAGGGGACGAATCTTCGGGCGAACCAGTTCACCCCTCAGCGATTTTGCATCATCCAACTCCTCTGGGGAGAGGACCATTCTACGTAAAGGTCCGCTGTCCCATCCGCTTCAGGACAAAGCCTCGGATTTTCGGCTCAGTGGCACTTTCGGCGAAACAGCCCATTTGGCGATGGCATCACGGATTTCGCCTGATTTAACCGGCTTGGCGAGATAATCATCCATTCCCGCCTCCAGACAGCGTTCGCGGTCTCCTTCAAGGGCATGCGCGGTCATCGCGATGATAGGCGTATGCTCTTTGTCTCCTTCAAACTCACGGATGCGGCGGGTCGCTTCATATCCATCCATTCCGGGCATCTGACAATCCATAAAGATCAGATCAAACCGCGTTCTCCGAACAGCTTCAATGGCATCATCCCCACTCGGAACGATTTCCACGAAATGTCCCATTTTTTCCAACATCCGCTCGGCAATCCGCTGGTTGATCACACTGTCTTCCACGATCAACACATGGACCGGATTGGCGGTTTTCGATCCCTTGCGTGGCAATCCGGAAATCGGACGCACCCGTGGAGGTTGCGGTCCACCAAGTATACGGCTAACGGCCTGCGCGAGTTCCGACTGATGGGCTGGTTTACGCAACCAGGCGGCAACGCCTTCTTTCTCCAGATTTATCTGACCGCGTTTGGCAAAGGAGGCAAAGAGAATGACCGGAACCTTAACCATTCCGGCAGCTTCCTTCAGTTGACGAATGACAAAAGGTACTTCCTCGGTTGCCCACCCCCAATCGACCAGAATCATCGTGAAAGGGTTTCCAGCCTCGGAGGCAGCATTCAAAGTCGAAATGGCTTGTTGGTTACTGACACACTCCACCTGCTTCAGCCCGATATTTCCAAACAAACGCTTCAAGGGATCATGCAACGCCAGATATTCACTGCAGACCAGTGCCTTGGCATTTGGGTTCACCAAGGGATAAGGTGAAGGGCCAACCGGGGCCACTTCAAATGGCAGTTCAAAAGAAAATACACTGCCATTATCTGATGTGCTGGAAACGTCGATATGCCCCCCCATGGCACGAACCAGTCGTTGCGAAATACTCAATCCCAAGCCACTCCCTCCATACTTTCGGGAAGTGGAGGCATCTCCCTGGGAAAACGGCAGAAACAATCTCTCCTGCTGTTCACGTGTCATCCCGATTCCGGTATCCAGCACGGAAAAGGTCACTCCGATTTCTGCCTTGTTCCCGCTGGCAAGCTCTGCCCGCACAAGCACGTGCCCATGGTCGGTGAACTTGATGGCATTGCCAATCAGATTGAGAAGGACCTGTCTCAGGCGTGCAGGATCTCCACGCAGCCGCTGAGGCACCTCGGGATCCACCACCGCCAATAACTCGACCTGCTTATCTTCCGCTGCTCTCGAAAGCACGGAGATGGTTTCGTCAAAGAGGTCACGCAAATTGAATTCCACTTTCTCAATCTGCAATTTACCCGCTTCGATCTTGGACAAATCAAGGATGTCGTTGATGACACCAAGAAGAGCATCACCACAACGAGCGATGGATTCAGCATATTCCCTTTGCTCCTCATCGAGATGCGTATGCAGCAGAAGCTCGGCCATACCGACCACACCGTTCATCGGAGTGCGGATCTCATGACTCATATTGGCGAGGAATGCCGACTTCAAACGTGCTGAGTCCATCGCTGCCTCCTTCGCCCGGACCAAGGCAACAGACTGCTTTCTCAATTCCTTGGCTTGAGCCTCTGCCTGCTGTCTGGCCTTTTCCAGTTCCACTGCCTGTTTTTGCAACTCGGCCTGAGCGATTTCCAAGCGCTTGGCCCGCTCTTCGGCTAGCTGGTAGAGCCGCGCATTCTCAATCACCATCGGATCAAAATCGGATGCTTCCATCTCATCCGCAACCGAGCCATCCGCCAGTTCCCAGTTGGAAACCGTTACCTTCTTCTCAAGATCAAATGTCTTGTCATGCAGTTTGAACACTTTGCCGTGCTCAGCGCAGACATGGTTCAGGCAAAGATTGAGGGGACAGGATAAAAAAGGATTTTCGGTAATCTCCTGCAGTTTGCTGTAGGCAGAAAGCAAATACAGGTCGTGCCAGACATATAACGCCCCTTTTTCCGCTTCGCGCACTTCCAAGCTACTGGCAAACCCATTCGCTAAAAAAAACTCAACCACTTTGCCAATATCCTCCGGTGTCCCGGTTTCTTCGAACCAGTATTCATGCTCCTTCAGATAAGCGACAATATCCCGTCCCACTTCACGCATGATGGCCCCTTGAGCAAAGGCGTTGTATTTCGACAGAATACGCCCAAATGCCACCATTGATGCTTCATAGAGTTTCTTGTCAAAATCACGCATGGGTGCTGGGAATTTCTCAGTTCACCATATCCTCATTGAGGCCCATCGCAATGCCATTCCACTAAATCCCCTATGACTGACACAATTAACCCCTAATTCCCTTATATTTACAGAAAAAACGGCCTATAATTGCTAAAAAAAGGTAAGAATTCGTCTTAATTCAAGTAAGTGGCGACTCCAGACATCAACAGATGAACGGATATCACGATCAACAGCATCCCTGAAAGGCGCTCGACTGCCATCATCACTCTGGGGCCGAGCAGGCGGCCGAAAAAGGGTGAAAAGATGAGGATCACGAAACTGGCTGACCAGGCCAGGAGTACCGCACTCAGGCCCAACCAGGCCACGGAATGAGCAACATCCAATTGGGATCGCATGAGAATGACCATGGCCAGCGCACTGGGACCGGCCAGCAAAGGAACTGCCAGGGGGACAATAAACGGCTCCCCGTCTGTCCCTTCTTCGACCAGAGTCGCGCCCGGCCGCGGAAAGATCATCCGCATGGCGATGACAAAGAGCACCACTCCACCCGCGATGCGCACATCATCGGTGCTCACCCCCATCAACTCCAGAAAGAACGGTCCCAGAAAGAGAAAAAGCAACAGAAAAGCCAGGGCAAAGAGCGACTCCCGGATAATGACCCACAAGCGTCGCTCCGGCGCCACCCGCTCAAGATATGCCATCACCACGGGCAAATTGCCCAAGGGATCCAGCACCAGAAAGAGGGTAAAAACGGCCGTCCAGAAGTTCATTCCCTTCGTACCCTGCCCGAAACCCATTCACCGGTCAATCTCCGGGAAGCATGATCGAAGGAGGGGGGAGAAGGTGCTTCCCTACTCGTCGTAGTGCTTCTTGAGATTTTGGACTACACTGGGATCGGCCAGCGTTGTTACATTTCCAAGGGCGCGGCCGGTGGCGATGTCCCGCAACAGGCGGCGCATAATCTTTCCACTGCGGGTCTTGGGCAAATCCGCTGCGAAAATAATCTTTTCCGGCTTGGCGAATTTTCCAATCCGCTCCGCCACCAGATTGTTGAGGGCTTCGACCAGTTCCGGTCCGCCTTCGACCTGATCCCCCTTCAGCAGGACAAAGGCCACCATCCCCTGCCCCTTGATTTCATGAGGGACCCCGATCACCGCACTTTCCACCACTTCCGGATGGTCATTGATCGCGCCTTCCAGTTCGGCTGTGCCGATCCGGTGGCCGGAAACATTGACCACGTCATCGACGCGACCGACGATCCAGTAATAGCCGTCATCGTCAACATGGGCACCATCGCCCGGAAAATAATACGCTCCGTCCCAGTGACACCAGTAGGTCTTCTTAAAGCGCTCCGGATCACCCCAGATTCCCCGGAGAATCCCGGGCCAGGGGCGGCGGATCGCCAACAAGCCGGTTTCCACCACATTGCCCTCGCTATCCAAAATAGCAGGCTCAACTCCAAACAACGGCAGCGTGGCTGATCCGGGCTTGGTAGGAGTGACTCCGGGGAGAGGGCTCAGCATGATGCCTCCCGTCTCGGTCTGCCACCAGGTATCCACCACCGGACAGCGATCACCCCCTACCACGCTGCGATACCAGTGCCAGGCCTCAGGTCCGATTGGTTCACCAACCGACCCCAAAAGCCTCAGGCTGGAAAGATCATGACTCTTCACCCACTGATCACCCCACTTCATGAAAGCACGAACCGCGGTCGGTGCGGTGTAAAATATCGTCACTTTGTGCCGCTCTACGATATCCCAGAAGCGATCGGGCTCAGGATAGTTGGGTGCACCTTCATAAACGAGCACGGTGGCGGCGTTTTGCAGAGGACCGTAGAGAATGTAGCTGTGTCCGGTAATCCAGCCGATGTCCGCCGTGCACCAGTATATATCGTCCTCACGCAGATCAAAAACGTATTTGCAGGTCAAATACGTGTAAACTCCATACCCTCCCACCGTGTGCATGATCCCCTTCGGTTTTCCGGTCGATCCACTGGTGTAGAGTAAAAAGAGCATGTCCTCGGCATCCAGTTCCTCACAGGGGCACTCGTCTGAGACGGCCCCCACCAACTCGTGGAACCAGACATCCCGTCCTTCGCGCATTTCGCAAGGCATCAAACCCTTCTTCAGATCACGCGCCACTACCAGCACGGACTCGACACAGGGGCAATCCTCAATCCCCGCATCGACTATCGATTTCAGTTCGAGTACTTTTCCTCTGCGCCAACCACCATCTCCGGTGATGACCATCCTGGATTGGGCATCCAGCACCCGGTCCTTAATCGATTCCGCACTGAATCCCGCAAAGATCACGCTGTGAATGGCCCCGATCCGCGCACAGGCCAACACCGCTACGACCAGCTCGGGTGTCATTGGCAGATAAATCGCAACATGATCCCCTTTCCCGATTCCCTGCTTCTTGAGCACATTGGCAAAACGGCAAACTTCACGGTGCAGCTCCCGATAGGTCAAGGTGCGGCCATCTCCCGGCTCACCTTCCCAGATAATTGCCTTTTTATTAGCTGCCGGACCATCGAGGTGCCGGTCGAGGCAGTTGTAACAGAGATTGGTTTTCCCGCCTACAAACCATTTGAAAAAAGGCTTTTCACTTTCATCCAGCACCTTTTCCCAGGGTTTAAACCAATGCAGTTCCGAAGCCACTTCAGCCCAGAATGCTTCCGGGTCATTGAGGCTCCGCTCATATAGTTCCCGATAAGCCTCCATCGAGGAAATGCGTGCCTGGTCGGCGAAATCAGCCGGAGGCTGAAAGGTCGGGGCATCGTGGATGACGGATTCAATCAACTCGGAGTCCATAAGCAGTCTTTGAGTAAGGGGATAAAGAAATAACAGAAAACGGCATAAGCCGCACTGATCGCTGATATGCGAACTCATAATACTCCAAAGCAAGACACTGAGGTCAAAAAAGATTTTCAGGAAAATGCTCTCATCGTTTCTCATCGGATCCTGTGGGAAGTCGGGCTCAAAGCCGCCGCTTCGGGTCACTAATTAGTGAGGTTCCGGAAAAGTATTCGCCTCCTGTGGACAAAGGGATCAATGCTGTCCATCTTTGCTCCTGAATTCCCCCATGACTGTTATTCCCCAACCTTCTGCTCTCGGATTAAAGAAAAGCTTTGGCTTTGGTGACCGCCTTGGCCTGGCCGGCCGGGGGCACCTTCTTTCGCTCCGCGGCTATGATTTTGCCCCGATTCTGGCCCAGCAATCGATCCGGGAAATGACGCGAACCGAGCGGACCCCGGAAGCCGTCATGGATGCCGCCCGCCGGGCCATTCAGACAGAGGGCTATTCCGGCATCTGGGGGGCTGATGCCGATCACTTGAAAACACCGCAGGATGTCGTCCGGACAGCCGCAGCCGGTTTCACCTTTTTCACCATCGACCCATCAGAGCACGTCAACAATCAAGCCGACCGTCTGGATGCCCTCTCCCTGCAGACAGCTCTGGACCGCCAACACGCCGAAAACCTCTATGGCGATACGACCGTTGAAGCGCTCTATCTGGATCAAAGCTATGAACTGAGCGACGGATTCGCCCTGCGCTTTGACCCGCTCACTCTGCAGCGTGCGGCCATCAAATACGGTCGTGCCGTAGCCCACTGTGAAGCGATGGCGAGAGTGATCGCGGAGCAAACCGCCGGACGCCCAGCGGAGATCGAGGTCTCCGTTGACGAAACCGACCTGCCCACTTCACCCCTCGAACACCTTTTCTTCGCCCTCGAACTCAAACGCCGGGACGTTCCCATTGTCAGCCTGGCCCCCCGCTTTATCGGAGAATTTGAAAAAGGTATCGACTACAAGGGTGAGCTTGACGCGTTCGAAGCCGAACTGACCCGTCATGTGGCCATCGCGAAGGCACTGGGCCCTTACAAGATCAGCATCCACAGTGGATCGGATAAGTTCTCCATCTACCCGGCGATCGGGCGCATCTGCGGTGATCTCCTTCATGTCAAAACCGCCGGTACCAGCTACCTCGAAGCCCTTCGCACCGTCTGCCGGACAGAGCCCGCGCTCTTTGCGGAAATTGCCCGCTACTGTCTCCTGCGTTTCGAGGAAGACAAGCAAAGCTACCACATCTCAGTTACACCGGAATTTATTCGCTCCGTCAGGATTCAACCCGATGCCCGCTCTCTGGAGGAGCTTTTCCTTGAAGACAATCAAGGGCGGCAGGTGCTTCACGTCACTTTTGGATCTGTCCTGACCAAAGGCAGGACGGACTCGGGAGGCAGCTTCCGCCAAGCGATCCTCCAGAATCTGCAGACGGAAGACGCCCTCCACACCGAACTGCTTGCCTCTCACCTCGGCAAACACCTCCGTCTTCTCTCCCAGGGGTGATGCCAGGATGTTCAGCCTCCGCATCAGACCGACTGTGTGGATCCATACCACCGCTGCCTCTGAACCCGGATGCATTGACCGCATCCGGCCGGACAACTCAAGAAAGTGAGAGGAGAAGAACGGCATGAAAAAAGCGGACCCTTACGATCGGCATGAAGGTTTCAGTGTAGGACAGGTAGCGGCTCGAAGCGGTGTGAGTGTTTCCGCCCTGCATTTTTATGAGTCCAAGGGATTGATCACGAGTTCACGCAATGAAATCAATCAACGACGATATCGCTATGAAATTCTCCGGCGTGTCTCACTGATCAAAGTCGCCCAACGTGTCGGAATTCCCCTGGCGGAAATCAAAGAAGCCCTCGACACACTGCCGAAGTCCCGAACCCCCAGTGCGGCCGACTGGAATCGCCTCTCGAATAAATGGCGTAAAAGCCTCGACGAGCGCATTGCACGCCTCAACACCCTGCGGGACCAACTGAATCATTGCATAGGGTGCGGTTGCCTATCACTCAAAGACTGCCCACTCCGCAATCCGGATGACATACTCGCCGAACAAGGCCCCGGCCCCCACCTGCTCGAACCGGATTAGGCTATCAGCCATAGGCATTCGTTCAGTTTCAATCCCGCCATCTGGACCGGCCCGCAGAGGTGCGAGCATGAAGGCAAGAGGTATATATTTAATAATCTAATATGTTAAAAATAACGCCCTAATACAACGGCGTTTGGCGGGGTTGAAGAAAAAACATTCATCAAGGACCGGATGCTTCCCAGGCTGTGTAAACCTAACAAGGACATTCGAGGAAACAAATATCAGATTTTTTATTACCAATGGTTTACCATTGTCCTCTCCTCTTCCCAAGCTCAGACAGCAAAGGGAGCCGGGCACCTACCTTCGATCACTGCACTGAGGATCAAAACGGGGTGAAAACGAAAAATTAGGAATCCTTTAGCGGTGGGTTTTGCCCAATTCACAACGCATACTCGCCGTGCGTGAATAGCCGGTTGACAGTATTAGGGTTCATCACTTACGCAGCTTCTGTCTTCGATCGTCTTTTTGGCGTCGTAAGCCACCAACTACCCCCAGTTTTAACCCCCTGAAATGACCTCAAGTGCTCTCTGGTGCGATGCTGCTGCCTATCCGGCTACAGGTGCATGCTCTCAGCTCATTCCATCCTCAGATAGATGCTTGTGGCTGTATTCGCGAAAATCATGAACAATCGAACCTCTCCCTCTCCACGCCTGCGTCTCCTACTGACGGCATTGGCAGGCTTCCCCTTGTGCAGCTCTCTTCAGGCCACCGATTTCAAACTTGGCCAGATCGATGCCTCCCTCGATGTCCAGGCATCGATCGGAGGGACCTATCGTTTGAAGAGTCCCGACCGGAACCTTATCGGCTTGGCCAACGGAGGGACCCAGTATTCGGTCAATGCAGACGACGGTAATCTCAATTACAGCAAAGGCTGGGTCTCCGCTCCTGTCGCCCTGACTGCGGATCTCGACCTGCGCTCCGGGGATTATGGAGGCTTTTTCCGGGTCAATGCCTTCTACGATTACATCAACGAAGATCGCGACCGTGAACGAACTCCTCTGCATCCGGATGCCAAGGACCGGGTAGGCAAACGCCTGGACATGCTCGATGCCTTTCTCTGGACCCGTCAGGACATTGCCGACATGCCGGTTAACTTCCGGGTTGGTCGCCAGGTCCTCAATTGGGGTGAGAGCACCTTTATCCAGAATGGAGTCAGTGTCATCAACCCCGTCGACGTCTCAAAATTGCGCCTGCCGGGAGCAGAGCTGCGGGAGGCTTATCTTCCGGTCTGGATGGCCAGCACATCGATCGGGCTCACCGATAACATAACCTTGGAAGCCTTCTATCAATTCAAGTGGAAGGAAGTGATCATTGATCCGCCGGGCACGTATTTCAGCACCAATGATTTTGCCGGCCGGGGAGGAGAATATGTCTGGCTTGGCTTTGGCCAACTCGGTGATGACCAGATGCGTGGGGCCATTCCACGGGGAGAAGACAATCGCCCGAAAAACTCAGGCCAGTTCGGACTGGCAGCCCGGGTCTATGCCCCCGCTCTCAATCAGACGGAATTCGGGTTTTATTTTATCCAATACCACAGTCGGGTGCCGGTCATCAGTGCACGTACCCCGAGTCAGCCCATTGATCCTCTTTTTGTTCAGCAAACTGCTTCCAGTCTGGCGCAGGAGAGCCTGGTGCCCGCCATGTTGGCCAATAACATTCCACCAGAGACAATTGGCACGGTATTGCCCCAGCTGCTGGGGGCCGCCCTGACCAATGTTCCGATCGATGCGCTGCCGGAATCGCTGGCACCCTTTGCCCCCTTCTATCCCGGTGCGCAGCAAATCGCCTCCGGTGCCGGTCAGCTGGGATTCTTCAACAGCGCCGCGACTGGCAATTACCTGATCGAATATCCCGAAAACATCAAACTGGTCGGGGCCAGCTTCAACACCGACCTCGGCAACACCGGCATCTCCCTCCAGGGTGAGCTGACCTACCGCTGGGACCAACCGGTCCAGATCGACGATGTCGAACTGCTCTTCGCCGCAATGTCCGCCGTCAATCCTCAGTTTGGTCTGCTCAACCAATTGGGCAACTATGCAGGTCAACTCGACACCTATGTGCGGGGTTGGCAAAAAGAAGAAGTCTGGCAGTTCCAAACCACCGGAACCAAGGTCTTTGGCCCGACCCTCGGGGCCAGCCAATGGATCGTTCTCCTTGAAACCGGATTCACTTACCTGCCGGGACTTCCGGACAAGGATGAGTTGCGCATGGAAGGCCCCGGAACTTTCACCGGTGGTAATCCCCTCGCCACCATGGCAGGCGTCCAGCCGGAAACGGCCCCCGCCCGCGGTTTTGCCGACCGGTTCTCATGGGGTTATCGTTTTGTCACCCGTCTGGATTACCAGAACGTGTTCATGAGCGTGAACCTCTCACCCATTTTCCAGTTTGCCCATGATCTGGGCGGAACCACTCCGCAACCGATCGGCAATTTTGTCCGCAATCGGAAGACAGCCTCTATCGGACTGGAGGCAACCTACCAAAACCGCTGGGTCTTTAACGTAACCTACACCAATTATTATGGAGCGAAGGACTACAACCTGATCCATGATCGGGACTTTGTTTCCACCAGCCTGAAGTATTCATTCTGATCCCCATTTCGAGACATGAACACGATAACACCCCGATTCCTTTTCAAAACACTGACCACTTCCATTCTCTTTTGCGGACTACTCGGCGCTGCCGTATCCCCGGAAGAAGCTGCCCGCCTTGGCGACGATCTGACACCGATGGGTGCGATTCGCGCTGGCAGTGAAGATGGCGTCATCCCTCCATGGGAAGGTGGCATCACTGAACCACCGACTGGCTACCGCCGGGGAATGCACCACCCCGATCCTTTCGCCGACGACCGCACCCTCTTTGTCATCACAGCGGAAAACATGGATGAGCATGCCGATTACCTGACAGAAGGCCACAAAGCCATGTTGCGGACTTATCCCGACACTTGGCGCATGCCCATCTATCCAACCCGCCGCTCCGCTTCTTTTCCTCAGGAAGTCTATGATGCGGTCAAGGAAAACGCCACCAATGCCCGACTGGTCGGCGATGGTGCCGGAGTGACCGGTGCCCGGATGGGAGTTCCCTTCCCCATTCCTCAGCGAGCCGAGGAAGTCATTTGGAATCATATCATGCGCTACCGTGGTGTATCCGCCAGCCGCACCATTACCCAGGCCGCCCCAACCCGGCGGGGTGACTACACCCTGGTGGAGTTCCGCGATGAATTCCTCTTCAACTATGCCCGCCCGGGGATTTCCGAGGAGGAAATGGACAACACTCTGCTCTATCTCAAGCAGACGGTGACCGCACCCGCCCGACTGGCCGGCTCGATTCTTCTCGTCCATGAAACCCTTGACCAAGTGAAGGAACCACGCCGGGCCTGGACCTACAACACCGGACAGCGTCGGGTTCGCCGCGCCCCCAATGTCGCCTACGACAATCCAGGGACTGCTTCGGACGGGATGCGCACCAGTGATCAACTCGACATGTTCAACGGTGCGCTCGACCGCTATAACTGGACCCTCCTTGGGAAGAAGGAATTCTACGTTCCTTACAACTCATACAAGCTGCACAGTAACTCGATTCGGGTCTCGGACATTCTCAGGCCACTACACATTAATCCGGACCTTACCCGCTATGAGCGCCACCGGGTCTGGGTGGTGGAAGCCAACTTGAAAGACGGGACCCGCCATATCTACGCCCGAAGAGTTTTTTATGTCGATGAAGACAGTTGGCAGATCCTCGTCATTGAGCAATATGACGGGCGGGGAGATCTCTGGCGTGTCTCGGAGGGGTTTGCCGTCAACTATTACGAAGTCCCCTGCCTCTGGACCACGATGGAAGTGCATACCGACCTGCAGTCCGGCCGTTATCTGGCAATTGGCATGGATAATGAGAAACAGCCCTACGACTTCACCCAGAACTTTACTCCGGCCAACTTCACCCCTGCAGATCTGCGGCGTGAAGGAGTACGTTGATTATGATCAGAGAATGGCGCCTGCCCAAGCTATCTTCCCGATTCCATGGGGAGACCGCTCGAATAACCTTATTGGCAACCATCCTGATGGGCAGCCAGACAATGGAAGCGAGCAAGGCGGCAGAAATCATGCCCCTGGCCTCCGAATCCATGATTCTCGGCCTAGCCCAAGCCGGAGCACGAATTGTCGCAGTTGGTGAGCGCGGCCATATCCTCCACTCCTCCGACCACGGAGTCACTTGGCAACAGGTGGAGGTTCCCAGCCGGGCCAGCCTGACCGCGGTCCACTTTCCCAGCCCCCAAAGGGGCTGGGCCGTGGGCCACGACAATACCATACTACACAGCAGTGATGGAGGACTCAGCTGGATACGGCAGAATCCTCCCGGTGAATTGGAGAACAGCTTTCTCGATCTCTATTTCTTCAATGAAAAAAGGGGAATCGTTGTCGGAGCTTACGGCCTTTTTCTCCGCACGGAGGACGGCGGACTGACTTGGTCGGAGGAAACGGCTTTCGATGAAGAGCTGCACTTCAACAGTATCCATTCCGCCGGGGAAGGATTGCTCTATATGACACTGGAAAGCGGCTTCATCCTGATGTCGGAAGATTATGGATATACTTGGAGTGAAGTGGACTCCCCTTATGAGGGTTCACTCTACGGGCTGCTCACCACCAGCCAGGGCAGGATGATCACCTTCGGTCTTCAGGGGAATCTCTTCCTGAGTGATGATGCCGGGGAATCCTGGCGCGAAATCGACATGCCCCTGACCAACGTGTTGACCAACGCCATCGAGATGCGGGACGGGACCCTTGTGATTTCCTCCCAAGGGATACTCTGCATTAGCCGGGACAGTGGCGAATCCTTCATTCGCTGGCAACCACCGGACATGCGTGGTCTTTCCGATTTAATCCAGGCAGAGGATGGATCGCTCATAGTCGGTGGTTTGAGTGGTTTACATCGATTCACCCGTCTGCCGTAAAGGCCGCTGACAACTGACTCCATCAGACAGAACTTTGACATGGGCAAAATTCCCTTTCCGGACCGCTTAGCGGCCAAGCTGATACGATGGCGGGTTCCCGTTCTGGTTGCCTTTGCCACCATTACCGGTGCCATGCTCTGGTCCTCTCTGCAGACCAGAGTGGATGCGGGATTCACCAAGCGGCTGCCGCTCCAGCATGAATACATTCAGACCTTTCTGGAGTATCAGGAGGAATTTGGCGGAGCAGACAGAATACTCATCGCCTTTACCGTGGAGGAAGGGGACATTTTCACTCCCGATTTCTTTGACCTCCTCCGTGAAGCAACCGATGAAGCCTACTATATTCCGGGAGTGGACCGTTCCGTAGTTACCTCTATCTGGACTCCCAATGTGCGCTTTATTGAGATCGTCGAAGATGGTTTTGCCGGAGGGAATGTGGTCCCAGCAGATTTCAGCGGTACAGCAGAAGACCTCGAACTGGTTAAAATCAATATTCAGAAAGCAGGGCTCCTTGGGCAGCTGGTAGCTTCGGATTATTCCGGTGCACTCATCTCTGTCCAGTTGCTGGAGATTGACCCCGCTACTGGCGAACGGCTCGACTACATCAAAGTGGCCCAATACCTGGAAGATCACTTTCGGCGGCCTTTTGAGAAAGCCGGATCCCATCTCGGAATGAAGGTGCATATCATTGGTTTCGCCAAGGTGATGGGAGATATCAGCGAAGGAGCCATGAATGTCATCCTGTTCTTTTTCATCTCTATTCTGATCACCGGATTGTTCGTCTATCTCTATGCCCAGTCCTTCCGCCTGACGCTGCTCCCTTTGAGTACTGCTTTGGTGGCAGTGATCTGGCAACTTGGACTTCTGCGTTTCATGGGGTTCGGGGTGGACCCCATGTCCATTCTGGTTCCCTTCCTGATACTTGCAATTGGAGTCAGCCATGGCGTCCAAATGGTTCGTTCCTTTCGCAGTTCTTATCGTGAAGGGAAGAACAGCCGGGTGGCAGCCCGGGAAAGTCTGGCCAGCCTCCTTGTTCCTGGTGGAACTGCCCTCCTGACGGACCTGATCGGCTTCATTACCATTTTGGCCATTCGGATTCCCATGATACAGGAGCTGGCTTTTACCGCCAGCCTCGGCATCTTCACCCTGTTTTTCACCAATTTACTGCTCCTCCCCGTGCTCCTTTCCTTCGTCAAGTTGAAGCCAGCGGTACGCGAGCGAATCCGACACCGAAAGGAATGGGCTGATCGTGTGTGGACATCCGTCGCTGCTGTCGGGCGTCCGGGCTGGTCCCTGGGGGTAATTGCAGCGGCTCTCATTTTGGGTTTTTTTGGATTGGGCAAGGCTGCGCAAATCCAAATCGGCGACATCAACCACGGTGTTCCCGAACTGCGGGAATCATCCCGCTACAATCGGGACAGCGCGATTATTACCGAACGCTTTAATATTGGGGTAAACATCATCACCGTGATTTGCGAGGCACCACCCAATGGCTGTGTGGACTACGATGTGATGGAGCAGATCGATCGCCTTTCCTGGCATCTGCGAAACACCAAAGGCGTCCAGTCGGTCATCTCTCTTCCTGTCGTCGCGAAAATCATCAATATGGGTTGGAACGAAGGCAGCCCCAAGTGGCATATCCTGCCCCGGCACCCGGCCATTCTGGGACAGGCCATCTCCCCAATCGATACCAGCTCAGGTCTCCTCAATGCCGATGGCAGTGTCATGCCCATCCATGTTTATCTGGAAGATCATAAAGCAGACACCATCGCCGGAGTAGTCGATACAGTGCGGGATTTCCGCGAGAATGAGCAGTCCGAACTGGTGGAGTTTCGCCTCGCTACCGGTAATGTTGGGGTCATGGGTGCCACCAATGAAGTCGTCTCCGCCGCTCAGTTTCCCATGTTGGTCTATGTCTTCAGTGCCGTCATCCTCCTCTGTCTGATCACCTTTCGCTCCCTCCGTGCAGCCATCTGCATCGTCATTCCACTGGCGCTGGTCTCGATCCTCGCCTATGCATTGATGAGCCATTTGGAAATCGGTCTGAAAATTTCCACCCTCCCGGTAGTTGCGCTAGGTGTTGGAGTGGGAGTCGATTACGGGATTTACCTCTTCTATCGGCTTCGCCATTTCCTCAAACAGGGCATGCTCTTTGAGGAATCGCTCACCGAGGCGCTGCGTCAGACGGGGAGTGCCGTGGTCTTCACCGGACTCACTCTCGCTGTAGGCGTGAGCACCTGGATCTTCTCCTCCCTGAAGTTTCAAGCCGACATGGGAATCCTGCTTACCTTCATGTTCTACTTTAACATGCTGGGGGCCATCCTCTTACTCCCCGCCATTGCTCGCTGGCTTTATCCCCATCACCACCGTTGATAGCATTCCTGCTCGCTCGATTTCGAACGAGCCGGACCGGTAAGCATCGATCCGCGAAAATTCCCGGATCCCCCTATCCAGCGATCGCCTCGGTCTTGCAGATGCTGGAATGGGAAAGCGCATCCGCCGCCACCAAGAGGCGCTGAAGGTCCCGGCGGCGCAGCGGTTTGGGCAGGATATCAATCACCGCTCCATAGCGAAGAAGATCCAAGTGTTCGCTGACAGGTTTGGCGGTCACCACGGCAATGGGCACATAGACCACACTGGGATCATCCCGATGCAGGGTTTCCAGAAATGCACGACCATCCAGTGAGGGCATTTCCAGATCCAACAAGACGAGGACCGGGACCTTCTCCTTCAGGTAATCCAGAGCTTCCGTCCCATTCGAAACCACCTCTGTTCTACGGCCGGTCGAAAGCACCAGATGCTGGAGAACAAGCTGACTCGATTCCTGATCGTCCACAATCAAAACCTCATCAGAACAAAGCTTGGCAGGGGCCATTTCGTCGGTGGGATGCCCGGCACTTACCGGATTTGCTATCTTGGGTCGATCATTCATGGTTATCCTCTCCGCGCTACTCATAGGGTTTTGTCCTAGAGTTTAAGTAGGGTTTTAATCCTATTAATGGATTGCTTTCAAGTACAATCGACCCACTCGTCCATTACCTAAGGAATAATACTTCCCTGCCTACGTAAAAACCCTGAATGGGTCCTTCGCGTTAATAAGAGGTGGAGGAGAACCAGCCCTGATGGACTGGCTCCCCTCCTTTACTCCATACCCGTATTACTGACAAAAGCGCATCTGCGGCCGTCGGGCGACCAGGAAGGAACATTGATCGTACCCTGCCCTCCATAGAGATAAGCCACAACCTTGGGCTCACCTCCATCCGCAGGCATCACACGGAGATAAACCTGCTGATAAAAAGGATGATCGGTCGGATCAACATTCTCCAAATAAGACAAGAACACGACTTCCCGACCACGGCGAGAAAAATGAGGAAACCAGTTGTTAAAAATGTCATCGGTGAGCTGGACCGGATCTTCCCCACCGGGTCCCATCCGCCAGATCTGCATGCGTCCACTCCGGGCGGAATTGAAGAGAATCGATTTCCCGTCCGGTGCGTATTCAGCCCCATCATTAAGTGCATCGGTATCGGTCAAGGCTTCCTCCTGGCCGCCTTCGGCCGGAATCCGGTAGATGTTGAATCGCCCACCCCGCCCAGCGGTGTAGATCAAATACCGCCCGTCCGGTGACCAGCCGTGCAGGTAGGATGGCCCCTGCTGCGTGATTTGCTTCGGCAGTCCCCCCTTGGCCGGAAGCGTATAAATATGGGAGCGCCCACCGTCATTGGCATTGTGGTGACTAATCCCGAGTTGGTTTCCATCGAAAGACAGCACATGGTCGTTATTATTGTCTCTGGCAAAACCGGTATCAATTTCGGAGATCTGCTCCGTCTGAAGGTTAAAGCAGTAAAGCAGTCCGTTCCGATTGAAGATCAGCTTGCGCCCATCGGGCGTCCAGTTCGGCGCCTGCAGTGAATCCGGAACCGAGTATACAATCTCCCGTTTTCCTGTCCCAAGGTCGAGCAGTTCAAGGTAACTTCCCAGATAATCCCGGTAGGGAATCAGGCCGACCGGAGCCGGACGGACGATCCGCACATTGCGAAAGACCGCCATGGCAGGCCCGTCATCCTGTCGCGCACCAACAAACAAACCCAAAGACAGCTTCTTCGGCAGATTCAAGGTGTGCCGCTCCATCCGCAACAGTGGATCTCCAAAAAATGCCCGCGAGACCTGAAACTCATTCCCATTTCGCTCCACCTGCAACACGCAATGACGCTCTTGTTTTCCATTCAACTGCAGGGCCTTATCCACACACTTTTCGGTCAAAAACCCTTCCACCCCCTGAGCCGCATCGGCAAGATCAGGAATGGTCAGCCATCCGATCTGAGGCTCTGGTCCCGCCCGCAAGGTGTCTTCCACCAGAGCAACTTCAGCATAGGCAATGAAATCACCTTCCACCTCCCGCCAGAGAAAATGCCCTGTCCGCCCCGCACTATCCTCTTTTCTCCGACACCCACCGCAGATTCGGTATCGGAATGAATCCCTCTGGTAATGAGCCGCTCCGCGGTGCTGCGGATCTCCCAGGCTGCCTTCCTGATCGAACCAGGCCCACGGTCGTACTCTCAATTGATTCAGCGGAAGTGTCATGATGAAGAATACCAGCAGGCAGCCCATGAATACAGGCAGGCTAACTTGAGAATCAAATGCCGGTCCATCTGTAGTGAATAGGGGTAAGAAAAACTGCAGCCAACCGGAACGGTGCTACGAACCGGATACTGTAAACTGCATTTTTCCAATCATCCCGTTGAAAATCCACCCCCTTTTTGCTCTTTCATATGAGCTTGAGGTCTCTGCCCATCCCGGAAATCTGCCGGAACACTCAGGCGTCACTCTCCGAAAAAAAGATAGTATCCGACCTGCAGGGTGACGTAGATCAGTATGACGATCACAACCCATGACATTGGCCAAGGCTTGGGTTGGCGGGGTTGAGGATCGGAGGCACCGGTGGAATCGGATGATGACATCAGGATTCTACCTTTTCTTCATCCCGATGATTCGTCAAGGTGCGGAATTGAATATGAACAGCAGTCAAACCACCCCACTGGCCAAATCGAAAAGCCAGGCCAAAACCAGCCCACCCTGGCAGGTCGTGGTCTTGAATGATCCGGTCAATCTCATGAGCTATGTGGTGATGGTGTTTCGCAAGGTCTTTGGGTACAGTCCGGAGAAGGCCCGAAAGCACATGTTGGAAGTGCATCATGAAGGGCGCTCGATTCTCTGGACGGGAGAGCGTGAACAAGCGGAGGGTTACGTGCATACCCTGCAAAGTTGGCAACTGAACGCCAGACTGGAGAAGGCAGAGGCATGAACAGGATTCCCTTGGAAATCAATCTGCTCCCCGGGCTGGCGGAGTCTCTGGTCGACCCGCTGACCATTCTCCTGCAGCAGTTGACCGGATCCCTCCCCCGTCAGCTGCAGCAACCGGAAGAAACGGATCTGGCGGACATTTGGAATGAGGAACTCCAACAAGGTTTTCAGGCAGATTCCCTCCAACTCATCCGGATGCTGGGCGATCCAGACTTCGGAAATCCCGGCTACAGTCTCTCCGTGGCCGAAGTGGAGTCGGCCATTCGCGGATGCTCTGGAATGCGACTGGCTCTGCGCGAGCACGTCTTGCCCTCCATTTCTGACAGCGAGCTGGAGCGAGGGCTTCTCCACCCCCACGAACTCACTCCGGATTTGCAGGAACCCTTCGGATGCTACTGGTTTCTCGGTGCGCTGCAGGAGTTTCTGATCACGGCTCTGGATCCGGACAATCAGGTCTTCGGGGACAATATCTGAATGTTCCCAGATTAACGGATATCCCATTGTGGAAATTCATGCTGATTCGCTTGACCGGCAGAGCTTTCCCCCTAGGTTTCACCGCTTACCCTCTGGGACGTTCGAAGCGTTTTCCATGCGCTCTTCCCTGATATTCATTATCTACGGGAGCTTGAAGCGGCGGGGCCAATGTCATGCCGATTACCGGAAGACAGCGGTTCCGACGAAAGCACCCACTTTGGTTTACACCGAGGAAAAGAGCAGGATTATCGACTACGGCGTCATTGGAGGGCTTTTTTCTGTACGCCTGCCCGGACCTCAATGAATTACAGAAAAAAGGGGTTCCTCGCGATTTTCCGTGGGTAAAATGGGTTCTGCTCATACCCGGCGATTTCAGCCGCAATAGAACTCAAAGAACACAAAAGGAAAAGCGAACAGATCAGTCGAACTACTCTCCGCTGCTCCGCAAAACAGCCTTTTATTCTTTGCGTTCTCTGCGCTCTTTTGCGGCAAAAAATGCGCCCATTCGCGGTTAAAAAAAATTGGTCTTATTCTGTTGGTTCACGGACGAGACGGAGCGCGTCCCTCCAAAACTCGGTTGCACAAACCAACCCATCCAAATCGCTATCGGGATCGCCATCGAAGGCATCGGACGCCGAACCTTCAGGCGGCGCAGGGACGCACCGCCCTACCTTGGACCTGCGTTCGCCATGGATTCAGACCCACCCCTTTGCGCTCTCTGCGCTCTTTCGTGGCAATACTTCTGCTCATACCCGGCGATTTCAGCCGCAATAGAACTCAAAGAACACAAAAGGAAAAGCGAACAGATCAGTCGAACTACTCTCCGCTGCTCCGCAAAACAGCCTTTTATTCTTTGCGTTCTCTGCGCTCTTTTGCGGCAAAAAATGCGCCCATTCGCGGTTAAAAAAAATTGGTCTTATTCTGTTGGTTCACGGACGAGACGGAGCTTGTCCCTCCAAAACTCGGTTGCACAAACCAACCCATCCAAATCGCTATCGGGATCGCCATCGAGGGCATCGGACGCCGAACCCTTCAGGCGGCGCAGGGACGCACCGCCCTACCTTGGACCAGATCAACGGCACACCGTCCACCGACCTGCCCTGAGCCTGTCGAAGGACCACCGGCGCTTTGCGCCAACTACCCCAACGGGGTTCTGCCCCAAAGCGAAGGGTTGGCCGCAGGCCTACCCTGGGACAAAGAACCCCTCCAGCCCCAACCCTGAAGGGGTTGTGCCGATTCACATGGAATAGTGCGTTCGGAAGGTGTTTGGAACCCGATATTTCAGGCGGCGCGGGGACGCACCGCCCTACCTTGAATGGGACTTCAGGGTAGCATTTTGGACATGCGCATCATGAGCGCCAGGGATTGATCAGGCGCAGGCCGCAGCCTTCAAAGTCCTTGCTGTTTCGTGTCGCCAGGCGGGCATCGTGCTCCTTGACAATGGCAGCGATGAGAAGATCCAGTTCTCCCAAGCTCAACCCGGTTTCTTTTCGAGAGCGATAGATGGACGTGTATACGCGAGTGGTTCTTTCGGTGAAAGGCAGGATGCGGTCGGCAAATCCTTTCATGAGGAAGGTTTCAAAGGCATCTTCCAGACCTGTCCTGCGGCGTCCTTTTGGCAGCAAGACCAATCCACGCCGGATCTCGGCAACGGTAAAGGCGGTGAGATGAAGTTGGGCTGGATTTTGTTTGCCCACCCAAGCCAAAACCGCCCCATCCGGTTGAGCCCGCATGAGTTCAGAGACCACATTCGTATCCAGAATGATCATCTCCCATCAATCAAATGCAAGCGGGGCACGGTCTTCCCCACGCGGGGGGAGCTGCAGATCAATGCCATTGTCTGTTCCAAAGCATGTCAGCGCCAACTCAGCCACATTCTCTGCTCCCTCCGAGTCTACTTCCGCTGCAGCCTGCAAAATCTGACGCGAGTAGCTTTCCAGAGAAAGACCCGAACGGGCAGCCCGCAAACGCAGCTTTTCCTTGGTCGCTGTCGGCAGACGCCTGATGGTGATAGAAGTCATTATGCAATCAATGCAATCACTTTTGATAACAGGGTCAAGATCGGACGGACCGCCCAGCCCTCCCATCCCTAAGGGTGTCAGCAGGAAAAGGCCAAACAACACGAAGGTTTGGGCCGATTTGGACAGATACGGTGGGATGCTGGGAAGGTAGCGCATCCTTCTATTATAGGGTTCTGAAAGGTTCTCCGCCAAAATTTCCAAAAAAACTTCATTTTTTTGATTTTTCTTAAATTACCAATTGTCAGTGCTTTATTGAGTAGCTGGGGGAGGTTACCCTCCCCAAGCTCTCACACCACCGGGCATCCGGATCACGTACCACGGCGGTTCCTCAGGAGAATGTTCTTTGCAGAGAACGGAGCAGATCGAGCAGGTGCATCGCGTCGAAGGACTTGCGCGGGAAGGCGTGGTTCATGTGGGATACCCCACTGTTGAACCAGGGTCCGCGCCCATTCCACGCACTCTGACGTGCCCGCTCGGGGTCGAACCCGCATCTCTTGAGCTTGCGGAATCGGGTGTGTCCCCGTTTCCACTGGCGCCAGAGGATGCACCGCAGTTGCCCTTCGGCGAGGCCTTCCCCTTGGCGGGTGGCCAAGAGACTTTCCTGCACTTCGTTCATGATCACTCTCAAGCAGGTGCTCCCTGCCGGGCTGCACACAAAAAAAGCGCCCCCTGCTGGAGGCGCTTTTGAGAATGTTATGGGATCGCTCTGTCGCGAAAAGGGGATGGATTACATCATGCCGCCCATGCCACCCATTCCGCCCATACCACCCATGTCGGGGGCTCCACCAGCCGACTTTTCTTCCGGCAGATCGGTGATGAGGGCTTCGGTGGTGAGGAGGAGGCTGGCCACGCTGGCTGCATATTGCAGGGCACTGCGGGACACCTTGGCAGGATCCACCACCCCGGCCTTAACGAGGTCTTCGTATTGCTCGGTGGCGACGTTGAATCCGATATTGCCCTCCTTGGTAAGCACTTCGCGAACCACGAGGCTGCCTTCGATACCGGCGTTGAGGCAGAGCTGACGAAGGGGGGCTTCGAGGGCCTTGCTCACGATGGTCGCACCGATAGCTTCTTCTTCGTCCTCAATCTGGAGGGCGTCAATCGCCTTGCGGGCGCGGAGCAGTGCAGTGCCACCGCCGGGGACGATACCTTCTTCAACCGCTGCGCGGGTAGCGTGCAGAGCGTCTTCGACGCGGGCCTTCTTCTCCTTCATTTCGGATTCGGTCGCGGCACCGACATTGATCACGGCAACCCCACCAGCGAGCTTGGCGAGACGCTCCTGGAGCTTCTCACGGTCGTAGTCGGAAGAGGTTTCTTCGATCGCACGGCGGATCTGCTTGACCCGGCCCTGAATGTCAGCGGCGGAACCGGCACCTTCCACGATGGTGGTGCTTTCCTTGTCGATGGAGATACGCTTGGCGCGCCCGAGGTCGCTCAGCTCGAGGTTTTCCAGCTTGAGGCCGAGGTCGTCGCTGATGAACTGCCCGCCGGTCAGCACAGCGATGTCCTTGAGCATTTCCTTGCGGCGGTCACCGAAGCCGGGAGCCTTCACCGCGCAGACGTTGAGCATGCCACGGAGCTTGTTCACCACGAGGGTGGCAAGGGCTTCGCCTTCGACGTCCTCAGCAATGATGAGGAAGGGTTTGCCGCTTTGTGCCACCTTCTGCAGCAGGGGCAGCATATCGTTGAGGTTGGAAATCTTCTTCTCGTGGATGAGGATGTAGGCATCTTCGAGCACAGCTTCCATCGCTTCCTGATCGGTTGCGAAATAGGGGCTGAGGTAGCCCTTGTCGAACTGCATCCCTTCGACCACGTCGAGGGTGGTTTCGATGCCCTTGGCTTCTTCCACCGTGATGGTGCCGTCCTTGCCAACCTTGTCCATGGCATCGGCAATGATGGTGCCGATTTCAGTTTCCCAGTTGGCAGAAACGGTGGCAACATTCTTGACCGCTTCACGGTCGTTGACCGGGATGGCGAGCTTGGCGATTTCCTGCACGCCGACAGCCACAGCCTTGTCGATACCACGCTTGAGGTAGATCGGATTGGCTCCGGCGGTCACGTTTTTGAGGCCTTGACGGAAAATGGCTTCGGCCAGCACGGTGGCGGTGGTGGTGCCATCACCAGCGCTGTCGCTGGTCTTGGTGGCGACTTCCTTCACCATTTGGGCGCCCATGTTTTCGAACGGGTCCTTCAGCTCGATTTCCTTGGCGACGGAAACGCCGTCCTTGGTCACGGTCGGGCTACCGAATTTCTTGTCGATGACGACGTTGCGCCCCTTCGGCCCGAGGGTCACCTTGACCGCCTTGGCGAGGGTTTCGACTCCGGTCAGGAGCTTTTTGCGTGCCGATTCGTCGAATAGGATTTGTTTGGCCATAATGCTAAATGCTTAAGTGGTTTGTGTCGTATTGCGGATGATCAATGGAATTAGCCAAGGATCCCGAGGATGTCATCCTCGCGGAGGATGGTGTATTCGACATCCTCATACTTGACCTGGGTGCCACCATACTTGCTGATGATGACCTGGTCGCCGACTTTTACCGTGAAGACATGGTCTTCGCCGTCTTTCTTGCCGGTACCGAGGGCGAGCACTTCCGCAGTGGTCGGCTTTTCCTTGGCCGAGTCGGGAATGATGATTCCGCCTTTGATTTCTTCATCCGCTTCCACGGGTTTGACGAGGACGCGGTCCCCGAGGGGCGTGATTTTGATGTTGGTCGCTTTAGCCATGATTATTTTGGTTATAGAGTTATTCCGAGTGTAGGTTGAGTATTTGGAAAGGCAGAGCCCTCTTCCGGAACAACCGAAGGAGGGCTGCAAAAGGGGTCATTACTTTTTGGATTCGTCAGTGACGTCTTCGACTTCCGCATCGACCACATCCGGGTCGTCTTGGGAGGCGGCTTGCGGCCCAGTCTGTTCGGCACCGGTTGCACCAGCGGCTCCCCCTTGAGCGCCAGCAGCCTCCTGATACATTTTGGTCACGGCCTGCTGCATGCGCTGGTCGCTATTGATTTTTTCAAGGGTGGCTTTCATGCGTTCGCCGTCATTGGAGTCGAGCGCTTCCTTCCCTTCCTTGACCATTGCTTCGATATGGGCCTTGTCCTCAGCGGCAAACTTGTCTCCATTTTCGTCGACGAGTTTTTGGGTTGAGAATACCACCGTATCGAGCTGATTACGGGTTTCAGCTACTTCCTTGGACTTGCGGTCTTCCTCGGCGTGGACTTCGGCATCCTTGCGGGCCTTTTCCACTTCCTCTTCACTCAGTCCGGAAGCTCCGGTAATGGAAATCTTCTGTTCCTTGCCAGTGCCCTTGTCCTTGGCACTGACGTGGAGGATCCCGTTGGCATCGATATCAAATGTCACTTCAATCTGCGGAACGCCACGGGGTGCAGGAGGAATTCCATCCAGACGAAAGACCCCCAGCTCCTTGTTGTCCTTGGCCATCGGGCGCTCCCCCTGGAGGACCTTGATATCCACTGCCGTCTGGTTGTCGGCGTAAGTCGAGAAAGTCTGGGACTTCTTGCTCGGGATCGTGGTGTTGCGATCGATCATCGCAGTGGCCACGCCACCAGCGGTTTCAATCGCCAAAGTCAGAGGCGTAACATCAAGCAAAAGCACGTCTTTGACGTCACCCGCCAATACCGCTCCTTGAATGGCTGCACCAATCGCCACCACCTCGTCGGGATTGACCCCCTTGTTGGGTTCCTTCCCGGCGATCTTGCGGGCAGTCTCCACTACCTTGGGCATACGGGTCATGCCACCGACGAGCACGAGGTTGCCAATGTCGCTTGCACTGACTCCGGCGTCCTTCATACAAGACTCAAACGGAGAAACGGTGCGGGCAAAAAGGTGATCCGTAATCTGCTCCAGCTTGGAGCGGGTCAGGGTGACATTAAGGTGCTTTGGCCCGGTGGCATCGGCGGTAATAAAGGGCAGATTGATGTCCGTGCTCTGGGAAGAACTGAGGGCGATCTTGGCCTTTTCAGCTTCTTCCTTGAGGCGTTGCAGGGCCATCTTGTCGGAACGCAGATCGATCCCGTTCTCCTTTTTAAAATCTTCCACCAGCCAGTTGATCAGCGCCTCATCCCAGACATCCCCACCGAGATGGGTGTCTCCGTTGGTGGCTTTCACTTCGAACACCCCGTCTCCGATTTCGAGAATCGAGATGTCAAAGGTCCCCCCACCGAGGTCGTATACGGCAATAGTCTCTTCGCTCTTCTTGTCGAGGCCATAGGCCAGGGATGCCGCGGTCGGCTCGTTGATGATGCGAAGCACATCCAACCCGGCAATCGTCCCGGCATCCTTCGTAGCCTGGCGCTGACTGTCGTTGAAATAAGCCGGGACTGTGATCACAGCCTTGGTGACCTTTTCGCCCAGATAGGCCTCCGCATCCGCTTTCAACTTCCCCAGCACCATGGAACTGATCTGCTCCGGCGGGAATTGCTTTTTCTCACCGCCCACTTCCACTTCAATCCAGGCGTCGCCGTTCTTCCCTTCCACAACCTTGTAGGGAAGATTGGCTGCCTCTTCCTGAACTTCGCTGAACTTGCGACCGATCAGGCGCTTGGCGGAAAAAATCGTATTGCTCGGATTGGTCACTGCCTGCCGTTTGGCGGCCTGCCCCACCAGGCGCTCACCGTTCTTGGTGAAGGCCACAATCGAGGGTGTGGTCCGGGCGCCTTCGCTATTGGGGATCACCGTAGGCTCCCCGCCTTCCAGGACGGCCATACAGGAATTGGTAGTACCAAGGTCGATGCCAATTATCTTACTCATTGCCACTTTTCAAGCAGACCAAAAGCCAAGCCGAAAAGTATTCCACTAAGTCATTTATAATAAACAGGTTAATTACCACAAACCTCCTTCCCCCATCAAAAAATCCCACCTGAGCAGCGCGCACCTGTCACACTTGGTGTCACACCTGCGACAGTGATGGCACGCATGTCACACCGCAAGGAACCTCTTCCCCTGTCTTTAGACTTTTTCCGGAAAAACAGCCGGAACGGACTGTCCGGGTCAGCGCAGCCTGAAAGGGAACCTTCGGAGAACACGGGTATTGACCGCCCGATCCCCCACCTTCCCTGGTTCAAACTTCCATTTCCGGATGGACTCGACCGCAGAATAGGAAAGCAAGGGGTGGGTGGAATAAAGCACTTCCACATTCGTCACATCACCTTGATTGGTCACGACAAAACGAAGCCACACCTCACCAGTGATTCCCTGAGCCGACATAGCCGGTGGATAATGGACCCTGCTCTGAAAGACATCCTTGGGAGGTGTCGTTAACTGGTCCATTTCCAAAGCGTCTGCAAAGGGTGGTTCATAAGTAAGATCCAAGGGAATTCTAACAACCACTTTGACCGGTTTCCCATCCTTTTTAGCAGGATTGAATCGCCAACCCTCAATATGGGGTAAGGCATGAAGGACTAACTCGGAAGGGAACGAATCGCTCACAATTTTTGGAAAACGCGGGATTCCTTGTTCATCCACCAGAATCATCAACTCAAATTCGATATTTCCAAAGCGGTTATAGAAATCCTCTGAATAACTCATAAAAGAGGCTGCTGTCAGTACCGGGGGCTCATCGAATCCTGTCCCGGAAATCAGATTGTCAGGAGCACTACGGTCTTTCCATTCCATACCCTTCAACCACTCCTGGATGGATGTAGCCTGAAAATAGTCGGCTACCCATCCGAGTGAATACTCACCATAAAACCGGAATTCCGGATTCAGGCATGCTTCCAAGGCGAGGATTGCCATTTCAGGAATATCGTGCCGGAAAGAAGATTCCAGAACCACACTGGCCATCGGAGGGGGTAACTTACAGATCGCCCCAGCCTGGAAAAGGTCTTCAACGATAAGGCGGGATCCTATCAAAGTCGCCATTTCAACCGTGCCAATTCCATCCTTATCCTCGGTTGCCCGGGAGGGATCAGCCCCCTTATCCAATAGCAACTGGACGATATCACGGTTTCCGCTGATAATTGCGGTGGCAAGAGGCAGCATCTTCTCATTAAAACCACCCGTGTTAAGATTCACCCCATGGTCCAGAAGGAGCGCAACGATATCACTATGCCCCAGCACTATTGCCATATTCAACGCATCGCTGGCGTGGGGACTTTTCAAGTCGGCACCAGACTCAATCAATAACTCAACCACCGCAGTATTCTTTCCCCACACTCCATATTCGAGAATTGAGCGGTCTTTAACGATGGAATTAACTCTGGCATTTCTCTCCAGGATAAAACGAACAATCTCCAGATTTCCCAGCTGGGCATGATGGGCCAATGCTTCAGTCCACGCCGTCCGGCTGATCCTGGGAACAGATCCTCCTCTCTCCACCAAAAGACTGAAAATCGTATCATACCCGGAATCCAAGGCCAGCAAGGTTGCACCGAAAATACCATCACGTGATGATCTTCGGGCGCTGTATCCATTTTCCAATAACACTTCAATAACCTCCAAATGTCCTGCATACACTGCCAAAAGCCCGGCATCGAACCCAAGTGCGTCCTGAGTCTCAGCCATATAACCTAGCTTCAACAATCCATTCAGCGCATCGACATTTCCCTGGCTGCTGGCGAGCAGAACGGGGTTGGGGTCAAGGACGCCGCGTGATCGCCTGTCGACAGATCCGGGTGCCAAGGTCGAAAGCCAGTCATCCCGATTGAGAGATGCCGCCCATTGAATCCAATGAATTCCATTCGCATCCAGACCCCTGTCGTCCCGTATCCCTGGTAAAGTGTCAGGTGGAGCCTCACCCCCCAACAGCTTTAACATCAGTGAATTTGCTGCATCATCCAAATAGACAGCAGGCCTGACGAGGCCTTCGTCCCCAAACAGAAAAACAACCGGGTATCCGGTCAAGGGAGACTCGTCCCACTCCAGCTCAAATTGATTCATCATGGAAGACAGTGAAAGCCTCCACACTTTCGGGTACCATGCCTTTTTCTCTGGATTCCACCAGCCAATGATCAAAAGCTTCTTTCTGATTTCCTCCAGTTCCATCCCCCAATGCCAAGCAGGCAAATGATGAAAAGGAACAGCTTCTGTCATCTCTTCTTGAGCAAAGACAAAGCTAATCCGATAAGTCCGGTGACCGGATGAAAACCCATCTTGAGCCTTTCGATTAAGTTTAATGGAATAATCCAGCAGTGGCACACCCATCTGTAAGAAGGCCGAATCCGTCCTCACAATGCTCAACCGCGCATCGGACGGATACCGCACCTCACCAGCTTCATTGATCAAGCCAACTCTCGATGAATCCACTGCTCCCAGAGGCCAGAACTGACCCCTCCAATGTACCTGAAAGGGAGCTTGGGATTCCGAACCCCAAGCAGCCATGGAAGAAATCAACAGAAGAGCAAAGCAAAAGGCGTGAAAGCGATCCATATCCCAATCATCCAGTTCAGGTAAATCGGGTCAACCCGGATTCTCATGCGGGTCATACCGCCCGAAAGGGATCAGGCACCTGCGGAGATGTCGCAGGGTGAAAACCAAGCAAAACTCCGGTCTCTTCAGCCTACTCCCCACATCCTTCATCTTGTAACGCGGCAAAGGTCGCCTTGCGCCAGTGGGCATCGTGGGTACGATTGGTGCGGACTTCCAGCAGGCGGATGCCGGGACGGTGCACTTCGGACATGGCGTCCGCAATCCAGTCGGTATCGTCAATGATCCGGTACTGTATCCCATAGGCCCGCGCCCAGAGGGCAAAATCGACTTGCTGAGGGGTTCCAAAACACGCTTCAAAAATTCTGCGATCTCCACTGGCTATCGGCAGATGTTCAAAGATGCCACCGCCCTGATTGTTGATGCAGATAATAGTCAGGCCAACCTTACAGGCAGAGGACGCCGCCAACAGGCCGTTGGTGTCGTGGAGCAAGGCCAGGTCACCGGTGTAGAGGACGGTCCCTTTTCCGGTAGCCTCAGCCACTCCCAGGGCCGAGGACAGGGTTCCGTCAATACCGTTGGCACCACGGTTAAAGAACACCGGATTGGCTCCGTCATGAAAGGGCCAAAAATACTCCGCATCCCGCACCGGCATGCTGCTGGCGATAAAGATGGGGGTATCCGGGGGTAATTGATCAATCAAACGGCGTGCCACTTGCGGTTCGATTAAGCGCTCGCACTGATTGATGGCAGCATCCAATGCCGCCCGGGTGCGGCGTTCGATCGCACTTGCCGCCTCCAGCAGGGCACTGGAACCGGAAGCCTCATTTTCTTCGATTTGAAGTTCCTCCACCCGGCAGGCTATCGGACGGGCGGGAACTGCCACCGCATTGAGTGAGGCGGCCTGGGGATCAATGATCCAGGTGGGCAATTGCCAGCGCTTGAGGGTCTCGCGCAGCACCTTGCTGGTGGGCAGGTCGCCCAGCTGGAGAATGGCCTCCGGTTGCAACTGTTGGCGGGTGTTTTCCGCACGCAAAAAGGTATCGTAGGTAGTCAAGGGAGCAGTCGGAGCATCCCATTCCGTCGCATGGTGCCGGACGGGGCTGAGGGCATCGGCCAGCACCGGCCAGCCGAGAAAACGGGACAGTTTGGAAACTGCCCGGACATAGGCCCTGGGATCGTGGGGGCAGGCCGGACCGGCAATGATCCATCCGGTCTCCGGCAGCGTGGAAGGCAGGTGCCCTAACCGCTGAATACTGACCTCTGGCACCATGCAGCTGAAAAATTCGTTTGGAACTTCCGGCAACGAAGCGTCGACACTCGATTCCGGAGCAAGCGGCTCACGAAAAGGGCAGTTCACATGGACCGGTCCCATTCTTTCTCCGCTGGCAAAGGCAATCGCCTGCGTCAGTAAATCGCGCCAGGCACCGAGAATGCCGGGATCAGGCTCTGGAAGGGGTGCTTCCGCGAAGAAGCGAACATGGCTGCCAAACAGCTTGACTTGGTCAATGGTTTGTCCGGCGCGGCGGTAGCGTAACTCAGCCGGTCGATCAGCACTGAGCACAATCAAAGGAACTCCACTCTCAGAGGCTTCAACTACCGCCGGGAGGTAATTGGCCAGCGCCGTTCCAGAGGTGCAAATCAAGGCTACTGGCGCATGGGCGGCGCGGGCCATCCCGAGGGCAAAAAAAGCGGCGGAGCGCTCGTCCAGAATCACGCGTGTATCCAGTTTTTCATGCGCGGCACAGGCATAGCTCAATGGCGTGGAGCGAGAACCCGGCGAAATGACCACGGCCCGCACTCCGAGGTGATGCAGCGCCTGAGCCGTGGCCGCGCCCCACCAACTGTTGAGATTGGACCGGGGGGCAGCACTGGAATCTGTCGAAGGCATCGGGGATAGCATGCGGGAGAAACTCACTTTGGCAAGGGATCGCCACCATCCCCCAGGCCCGAGGAAAGGGCATCGCGCAGGGCGGAAATCTTCATCTCGGTCTCCTGCCATTCTGCGAGGGGATCCGATCCCGCCACAATCCCGGCACCGGCGTAGATGCGGGCCGCATTGGCATCCACCAGCCCCGCCCGCAGACCGACACAAAACTCCCCATCTCCGGAGTGATCAAACCAGCCGAGGACGCCTGCATACAACCCTCGGCAAAATGGCTCGATTCTGGCGATATCGGGGATGGCCGCTTCGCGGGGTGAGCCGCCCACTGCCGGTGTCGGATGCAGAGCCGCCACCACCTCAAGGATATGGCGACGACCATCCAGCCGGGCACTGATTGGAGTGCGCAGGTGCTGAACATTGGCCAGCGCGAGGATCTCGGGAGCGGACGCCGCCTGACAGTCAATCCCCAATGCCGCCAAGCGTTTGCGGATCGAATCGACCACATGCCGGTGCTCCCGCAAATCCTTCTCACTGTCCAACAAGCCCTGGGCCAGCCGGGCATCCTCGCGGGCCGAAAGTCCACGCGGAGCAGACCCTGCCAGCGCTTCTGTCCGCAGTGTCCCGGTCCGCACTTCGACCAGGCGCTCAGGAGTGGCCCCGATAAAGCTCTGGCCGTGGTCATTTTCAAAGGAAAAGGCAAAACATTCGCGAAAGCGCGCACGCAAGCCATTCAGCGTAATCAGAGGATTAAAGGGCTGGTCAAATTCGAGATCGACCGCCCGTGCCACCACAATCTTCCCGTAACGGCCCTGAGCGATGCCCGCCAAACCAGCTTCGACCCTTCCACAGTAAGCCACATCGGAAGCCGCCTCTGCCCCAGCCTCCCGGCAAGCCAGCAAACGGCGGGGCGGCGGCGGGGTCACGGAACTGTAGGAAAAGCGCATGAACTTCTCATGGGCCGCCCAGAGTTTCTCCACCAGTGGCTCCAGTTCGGCATCTGCATCGACCCGGAAGTTGGCCACCGCCGTTGTCATGGAATGCTCACGACACACCTGCCAGCGGGGAAGAAACAAGGTCGCCGGGGCAAAGGGTGCATTCTCCGGGGCTTCGTCCTCAAAGGTCAGACCGACGTAGAAACGGGGCCCGGCAGCCGGTGCCTCCAGGTCTCCCACCGCTACGGTGTGCTCGAGGATGTCTTCTGCCCAGTCCCTCGCCTGCCCGCAACGATCGGGTCCGGAAAACTGTCCCAGGACGACTGCTTCGGCCCCTGCCAGGGCCCGGTCCTCGCTGGGGCGCTCCAGATAAAAATGAAATTCTCCCTGCTCATAGATCGATTCCAGCACCGCCAGAGGATCCAGCCGCCGCGTCGCCAAGGTGATGCTGGCGATCTTGAAATGGCCATCTTCCTGCGCCGCATCCCGAACCGCTCCCAGAAAGAGACGCAGCTCTTCGCGGCTGGGATTGCGGTGACGCTGGGTTTCGATGATTTCCATGTATTCCGACAAGCAAGCCATCCAATCAAAAAGCGCAAAGGAAAACCACCGCTTCACCCGCGCAAATCCCTCTGATCCGGATGCTTACAACAAGAAAAAATATGCTTTTCATGCTACTCGAAAACGCATTCCCAAAAAAAAATGAAAATCTCAGCAAAAGCGCTTGACCCCTATCATTGGCATCCTAGGGTTTGCGACTTTCCCAAACATTACGGGGTAGTAGCTCAGTTGGTTAGAGCGCCTGCCTGTCACGCAGGAGGCCGCGGGTTCAAGTCCCGTCTATCCCGCCAATTTCCAAAAAACGCCTGATGGATTCTCATGAATCTCAGGCGTTTTTTGTGCCCAGTGATCTCTGGTCTGTCTTATCGCCTTCAAATTGACATGCTTCATGATGGGAAGCTATATGGAGGTCTCCGTTCACTTCATCCAATTAAACCATGCAAGGTCGCTTCTTTCTCTCGCTACTCTCAATCATTGCCTTATCCGGGGTTAGCCTGAATGCTGGCCAAACCCGCGGGGAGTTTCCGGATGCGATGGAGAGCGATCCGGCCACTCTGGGCTGGATGCGGGGAGCACCCCCGCCACCGGAGCGCATCATTCGCTTTGAAGACGGCACCTACTTTGAGTTTCCTGCCATGCGCTGGAGTGTGGCCAATTTCAGGCAACTCATGCCAACGGTGGCTGTCTCCCGCGGGCTCAGTCCGATGCAGGAGTTTGCGGTCCTTGAAGACGAGGAGCTCAATGCCGTGGCATTCTACCCCTGGGGCTCCACTACACCCATGACCTGGAAAGCCTCTTTGCTGGAAAACTATACGGACGGGATCCTGATCCTGCACCAGGGAACCATTGTGTATGAACGGTATTTCGGTGTGCTCAGCCGGGAGGGCCATCACGGCGCGATGTCCCTGACCAAGTCCGTGATGGGACTGCTGGCCATGATCCTGATGGAGGAAGGGTTGATTGACCCGGATGCAGAAGTGCAAGCCTACATTCCGGAACTGGCAGCTTCCGCCTTTGGCAATGCCAGCGTGCGGGAGGTGCTCGATATGACCACTGGCATTCGTTTCAGTGAGGATTATGCTGATCCCCAGGCAGAGATCTGGGCCCATGCTAAGGCTGGCAACCCCCTACCCAAGCCTGCGGACTACGAAGGTCCGCGCTCCTACTATGCGTTTTTGCAAACGGTTCAACCAGAAGGCAGCCATGGGGCGGCATTTCATTATCGGACGGCAAACACGGATGTTCTCGGGTGGATTCTGTCGAGAGTCAGTGGCATGACAGTTGCCGAACTCCTTTCCGAGCGCATCTGGCGCAAAATGGGCGCGGAGCAGGATGCCTACATGTCAGTCGACTCCACCGGCACTCCCTTTGCCGGAGGTGGTTTAAGTGCCTCTCTGCGCGATCTGGCACGCCTCGGTGAACTCATCCGGATCGGGGGCAGCAGCCACGGTCTCGAAATTGTGCCGACAGCAGCGATCAATGACTTGCGGGCGGGCGGATCACAGGAACTCTTTGCCAAGGCAGGCTACAGCGAGCTTGAAGGCTGGAGTTACCGCAACATGTGGTGGATCACCCACAACGCCCATGGTGCGTTTATGGGAAGAGGGGTTCATGGGCAATCCCTCTACATCGATCCCACCGCGGAAATGGTCATTGCGCGCTTTGCCAGCCACCCGATCGCGGCGAATGCCGCCAACGATCCCACTACCATCCCCGCCTATGAGGCAATCGCCGCCTACCTTCTACAAAACAAGATCCGTCCTGTCGGGACGGAATGAGAGAGGCGATCAGAATCATTTGTCAAACGGCTCACAATTGGCTGAGAGCCAGGTGGCGTAGTCGGATTCGGGAATGGCGCGGGCAGCAAGGGCCAAGGTGCGTTCCACAGCCTCTTCCTCGGGAGCAACAAGATCCAAGCCATTGGATCCTAGAAAAATATATGCAACCATGAAGCCTGCACGCTTGTTTCCATCCAGAAAAGGATGGTTGCCCACAATACCCTCGGCGTATGCCGCTGCCAGCACATAGAGATCCGGAGGTGGATCTTCGTAAAGAAAGCGATTCACAGGGCGGTTGATGGCTGCCTCGAGGGCACCCGCATCGCGGATCCCGCCCAGCCCACCAAAGCGGTGAACCAACTCGGCGTGGACTGCCTTCAGCTCATCCAAAGAAAGCCAGGTGGGCTCATTCATTTGGCCAGTTCCCGCAGGGCATTCCGGTAGCGGTCCATTCCACGCTTGGCGATTTCCATCTTCTCCTTGAAGCCGGGGGTCTCCGCAGTCAACCGGATCGCCCCCTCGGCGTCGCCCGAGATATAGAGCGTGGCCCCTTCCTCCACTTTCAGATCATGCAAAACCTCCTTGGGTAGAACCACCCCCAGTGAATTTCCAATCCGGCGCACTTTGGTTTCTTTAATCATGTTGATACAAATGTAATAACATCAACCGCCAGTCAAGACGATGATTACAGGTCGAAGCAGTGACAAATCAGATCGACCCGAAAGACGCCTGAAAATATGCGAACGTGCGATGATAAAACCCCTTGCCTTGCTTTCATTAAAGATTTCAGGGTTTTGATTCTTTTACCTTCCTTATTCAGCTCCCATCTTCCCGCATCATTTCTAGCTTCCCATTCGACAAAAAATCCGACTTAGTGAGCGTTCGATTTTGATCATGCACTTCCTCAAACAGTCCCTCAACCACGGCACCCTCGCCTCTTATAAAGAGATGGCCTGGCGGGCACCGCGTACGGACCTTGCACCCATTTTCCGTAATAACCCGAGGCCGCAGGATCGAAGTCCCTTCCCGGAAGATTGATTGAATCTTCAATGAAGCTTTTTCGAGCCCCTGCGGAACTCTCTCCCGCAGGGGCTTTTTGTTTATCCTCATTCCAAGACACATGTTCTCTGAACTCAGATCCGATCTCCGGAGCCTTCCCAAGCCCGTTTGGATACTCATGGCTGGCCAGTTTCTCAACCGGTTCGGAACCTTCGTCTATCCATTCCTTACGCTGTTTCTCTCTGACCGCGCGTTTTCCGGTGCACAGATTGCACTGGTCTTCGCCGCCCTTGCGATCGGCAGCCTGAGTGGTCCGCTTTTCAGCGGATACCTGACGGATGCCATCGGACGACGCAACACCATGCTGATCTCCCTCGTGACCGGTGCAGGGATGGTGGTGGGCCTGTTCCACGTCCGCGGTTTCGTTGAGACCATGGCGGTGGCCGCGCTCTACGGATTTGTCCGTTCGCTGTTTGATCCGGCCGCCAGTGCGCTGTTGACCGACCTGGTGCCGGCAGAACGGAGAATCACTGCTTTTGCGATGTTCCGTCTGGCCATCAATGCGGGTTTCGCAGCAGGTCCGGCAGTAGCCGGAATACTCTTCTCACGTGCCCCGGCCTGGATCTTTTACGGCGACGCCTTCACCACACTTACCTTCGCCCTGTTGGTCTATCTGTGGATTCCGCACGGACTGCGGACCATCGAAGGTCGGGTCAGCTCCCCTAGGGTGGCATGGGAAAGCTGGTGCTCCAGCCTGAAAGCCCTGCAACAGCATGTGGCCTACCGGCAGTTTCTCGGAGCCCTGCTTCTGATGGCAATCTGCTTCAGCCAGATCTTCAATCTGCTCGCCCTGACCACGCGCGGACGCGGCCTGACACCAGCCCAGTACGGGCTGATCATGGGAGCGAACGGGTTGATCATTATCCTGATTGAGCTGCCTATTACTCAATGGTACCGGCGGTTTCGTCCGCAAACGGTCCTGGCCTTTGGCTACGTACTGATCAGCCTGGGGGCCATGGCTTTTGCCTTCGCGGAGACCTTCAGTGGGTTCCTGCTTGCCATGGCTGTATTTACGCTGGGTGAAATCATTGCCCTGCCGATGGGGCTGGTCTACAGCAGTGGCCTGGCTCCCGAAGCCTTTCGCGGTCGTTTCTTTGGATTCCGTGCCATGACCTGGGCGCTGGCCGGACTGGTAGGAAGCAGTGGTATCTGGTTTTATGATCAGATAGGTGCCCTCTGGTGGTTGCTGATTGGCTTGCTTCCCTTGCTGGCTGCGCTGCGCATTCTCCAGATTCCCAAAACCCTGCCAAGTCTGGCCCCGCCCGCCCCCGTCGGCGCAGAGGAGACCCTCAGTTGACGGAGCTTGCGCGACAAAGGAAGGCCGCCGACGCATTCCAGCGGTGTTCACTTGCCAAAGGATGAGGCTTTGAGGATGATGGGCCGCTGTTCCAACCATTCTGCCCTTATCATGAAACTGTTGCGGATTCTCGCCAAGCTGGTCATTCTCTTTGTTCTGCTCGGCCTCGCTTTTGTTGTATCCATTTTCTGGATACCTTCGATTCCTACTTTCATTGCCAATCGAGTGATTGCCAGTGTGGGCGGCATCTCGGGGTCCATTGAACGAATCTCTCTGGATATCAATGGCATTGAGCTTCGCAATTTGAGGGTTCGTCAAGAGGATGGACCTGGAGTGGAACTGGCCTCAGCGGAGATCCGCTATCGACTCTTTGCCATACGCAAAAAGGAGTTACGGATCGATCGGCTGGAAGCCAGGGGCATCGTCCTCGATCTTCGCCAGCTCCCGCCCTCCTCGGCAGAAGCACCGCCACCCGCCGAACCCTTTGAATTCGAGGGAATCTTCCCCCTGGTCCGGGATACCGGAATCCTGCTCTGGCTCGACCTTGTCACAGTGGAAGGGCGCTTTCTGCTCCCGGACAACCGCTCCGGGACATTTCATCTGGAAGGCGGAAAAATCGCGCCCCACGCCACCGGGCAACTGAATCATCGACTCGTTCTCGATTTCCCCCCGGACGACGCAAGCGGACTGAACAAGCTGGAGGAGCATACATCCATCGCTATTTCGCAGGATGGCGGAGGGCTGAATGCGGTTAACATTCAAAGTGAAACGGTCATCCGGTCATCTACCCTGCGAACTGAAGGCCGCATCGCCAAGACGCTTGATCTGCGACAGGTGGAAAACGCAGAGACCATCCATGCTGCCTTGCGCACCCCGGAGGGGAATGAAGTGGCATCCAAAACACTGATCTTTCACTACCCTCACCGTTCAATCGCCCTGAGCGCATTTGCCAGAATCGATGATATGGTGATTTCCGCCTGGGGGCTGGAGGAAATGCTTCCGGCCTTTCTGTTGGAGAGCAATGCTCAGGGCAGCATTCAGCTTGCGGACTTCAGTGGCAGCCTGCAGAGCGAACTATTGGCCAGAATATCACTTCCTCCGATTGAAGGGCAGGCTCCGCTCCCGGAAATCCGTCTGGACCTCGGACTGTCCGCCAACAGTGATGGCACCCTTGCCTCGCTGGAGGAGCTGAAGGCGAACCTCTCTCTGGGCGAAACCCCAGCCGTCACGGTTCGGCTTCCGCAAGCCTTGCGGGTCCGTCTGGACGATCCACTGGCCTCCCTGCCCGCTCGCTCGGTACTGGCGGAAATGATCATTGAGCTGCCTTTGGGACAAATCCTTCCGGGTATGTTTGCCAGTGGTCAAGTCGATGGGCATTTCCGCCTCTCCTCCCTCGAGAAAACACTGGAGTGGGTCTCTGTCCGCCCCTTTTCCATTCGCAACCTTGCCTTGGCCGATCCGGAAGCGGCCTTCCCGGTTCCTATCAGCCTGTCTCTGGCCCCCGCTCTCCAGCTGAGTGAAACCGACTTTGCCCTGGTGCTGGATCAGATTCAATTGAGCGCGGCCGACCGCCCTCTGGCGGGAGGCGCATTCCGTTCAGCCGCAAACCTCGACTTTGAACAGACTGCGGACGCCCTTCCTTTCAGCAACCTGACGGCGGATGGCGAGCTGGAGCTTGACTTGAAAGCCGTCTGGGATCTTCTGCTGGCCGGAAGTCCCACCCCAGCCCAGCAGGGCACCGCCCGCGTTCAACTCCGGGCAGGAATGAGCGACAGCAACAGTCCACTAAAGGCAGACCTCACAACACGTATCCAGGGAATCACGACACCGGACGGAAAATCCAAATTGGAGGCGATTACCGTTTCCCTCGAATCCAAAATCGACCCGAGCGGAAGCATTGTAATCTCGGGGCCGCTGCAAATCCATGGCCCTTCCGGACGAACCAATATCCAGAACGAGCTGGAGGTCTACTTCCCGGATGCGACGGGGACACCCTTGCGCTTTTCCAGTGTGACCAGAGCCATTTCAGTCTATGTAGATGACCTCATGCTGCTGGCGGAGGTGTTTGCTTTGCCGGAGACTGATTCGACGGCCGAGGAGACAACCCGCCATCCGCCTTCCCGTGAACCGGACAAGAGCCCTCTCTGGAGCGGGATAGAAGGGACCGCGCGGGCGGAATTTGCCCGCATCGTTCTGGGGACCAACGCCATTACCAACCTGAAGGCCGCCGTCCGGGTCGACCAGCAAGCCATTGAGCTGAGTGAGTTCTCTGCCCGGTTCGGAAGTGAACCGATGCTGGCCAACTTCAAACTGCAGTTCACCGGCTCCCCCTCCCGCCCTTATTTACTCAATGGTGGACTCAGTCTGAAGGACTTTGATCTGTCCTCGCTCGATCGGGAAATCCGGGGACGGGATAAGCCTGCCCTGTTGGAAGGAATTTTTCATATTGACGCGAAGATCCGGGGGCGAGGCCCCAACTTGGAAACGATTGCCGAATGGCTGGAAGGAGATTTCGCGATGGAGGCGAGGAGCGCGACCTTTTATCCCTTGGGCGGATTCGCTTTCGGCGATTCCGCCTCAGCGCTGGTCGGCCAACTGGGAGGCTTTGCCGCTGGTCTCCTCATGGGAAGGGAACAGGCCGGATACGCGGCGGCCGTCCAGGAACTGGTCGCCCTCATGCAAGGAGTGCAAACCGATCAGCTCCGCATTCAAGCCAGTCTCCGGGAAGGAATGGATGTCGAAGTGAAACGCTTTGAGCTGCTTGCACCTCAAATCTCCTTCATTGGCAGCGGCCGTATCCCCTTTGATCCGGAAAAGTCCTTCTTTGAACAGAACCTGAACCTCAACCTTGAGATTGGGGCCAAAGGCAATGCTGCCCATGCCTTCAACCAATTGCGCTTGCTCAAAGGAACCCGTAACCCTCAGGGCTATTTCATCGGTCCCAGCTATGAAAATGCCGGGCCACTCGGCTCGCCCACCTCGACCCTGGGGGATCTTCTACGTGGTTCACTGACCGGGATCATGAGCCGCCAGCCAGTTGACCTCCCCGATTTGGAGATCGATACACCCCCTCCCCGGGAAGAAAACGAAGAAGACCCGCTTCAGCAGCTGCGCAATCTCTTCCGCGGACGTTGATCCCCCAGCGGACACCGCAGGGATAAGCCATCCCAGTCGTTTTCACCGGCGGCCGGGCAAAGCCTTCCCCGCTTTTCCAACCGGATTTTTTGGTAAAATGCTGTTGGAAAGCAGGACGTCCACAATGGCTGGCATCGGTTTTGCTTTTAATTTGAGAAACGAAAGGTCGCATTTGCTGGCTAATTTTAGCCAGCACTCGTCGTTTTTGTGCAATTTTGACCATCGCTCGTCAACTTATTTATTCTTATAAATCAGGCCATTTTTTATCATTAACGCCGTTATCCCCACCAAAAACCCCTCCCTTTGGCACTGATTTCTGATTTTTGAATAGAAAAACAATGGTTTTTTTACTATTTTCTACGCTCTACCACCCTCAGGTGGCATAGTTTGAGCTAAATTGGAAAGGCTGGCCAGATGGATGGAGAAGCCCCCGAGGATTCCGACCGAAGCACACCGAGGCCAGTGATTCAGGAATTAACTCAGTAGCGAAACCGCCTATGTCTTCACAAAAAAGAACTCCGCTTGGATGGCCAGAGCCGCAGGGCTTGTGGGACCCTTCCATGGAAAAGGACTCCTGCGGGGTGGGATTCATTGCCCACCTCAAAGGCAAACGCTCGCACGACATCATCGTGAAAACGCTGACGATGAACAATCAGATGATTCATCGTGGTGCGAGTGGCGCGGACCCTGACACAGGAGACGGAGCGGGGATCTTCATTCAGATGCCGGACAAGTTTCTCCGCAAGGTGATGCTGGCGGAAGAGAATATTGAGCTGCCGCCCGAAGGACGCTACGGTGCCGGGGTGGTGTTTCTCTCTCCCGACCCGAGTGAGCGCGAAGCAGCCAAGCAGCTCTTTGAGCACATTGTGAAGGAGGAAGGCCAGCGTTTCATCGGATGGCGCCACGTCCCGGTAAAAAGCCACATCCTCGGCAAGACCTCCGGACGCTATGAGCCGAAGATCATGCAGGTGTTCATTGAGCGTTCGCCGGAAATCAAGGATCCGATGGAGTTTGAGCGGATTCTCTACGTTATCCGCAAGCGCGTCGGCAACTCCATCCGCTACAATGAGGTGCCCTCACAATTTTATGGCGTGCACCGGACCGGTCAGAAGCTGTTTCCAGGCGGTCAGTATTTCTATGTTACCGGTCTGTCCGCACGGACGATGATTTACAAGGGCATGCTGACCCCCTGCCAGTTGTCCGAGTATTTCCCGGACTTTCATGACCAGGATTTCGAGAGTGCGCTTGCCTTGATGCATACGCGCTTTTCGACCAACACCTTCCCCAGCTGGCCACGGGCCCACCCCAATCGCTTCATCGCCCACAACGGTGAAATCAACACGGTGATGGGCAACGAGAACATGATGAAGGCCCGTCAGGCTCTGTGCAAAACGAACAAGTTCGGGCGCGACATCAGCCGCATCTTTCCGATTGTCAACGAAGACGGTTCGGACTCCGCCCGCTTTGACAACGTCCTCGAATTTCTCCACCTCAGCGGCTATGACCTGACCCATGCCGTTATGATGATGATCCCGGAACCTTGGGAGCGGCATGAATCGATGTCGCCGGAGAAACGGGCTTTCTATGAGTATCACGCCTGCCTGATGGAGCCCTGGGATGGTCCCGCCTCCATCACCTTCAGTGACGGCCAGCAAATTGGCGCGGTTCTGGACCGCAACGGTCTGCGTCCGAGCCGCTACTATGTGACCGAAGACGATCTGGTCATCATGGCTTCGGAAGTCGGGGTCATTCCTGACCTGGATCCCTTGACGGTGGTGCAAAAAGGCCGCTTGCAACCGGGCCGGATGTTCCTCGTGGACATGAAAGAAGGACGCATTGTTCCGGATGAGGAAGTGAAAAAACGCGTCTACACCGCACAGCCCTATGAAAAGTGGCTGGCGGAGAACCGGACTATTGCGGATCACCTCCCGGAACCGAAGGAAGTCAAAGGCACGGATCAAGAGACCGTGCGGGTTCGCCAGCGCGCTTTCGGCTACACCTATGAGGATCTGCGAATCGTGCTGTCTCCGATGGCCACCACCGGGGTTCAGCCGATTGCCTCAATGGGCAATGACACCCCGCTGGCCGTGCTTTCCAACAAGTCGAAGCACCTCTACCAATATTTCAAACAGATCTTTGCCCAGGTCACCAACCCTGCGCTGGACTGTATCCGCGAAGAGCTGGTTACCGGAACCGAGACCTTCATCGGCTCGGAAGGCAATCTCCTGTCACCCGGCCCGAAGAGCTGTCGCATGATCCGCCTGGACAGTCCCCTCATCGACAACCGCAAGCTGGCTCAATTCCGGGAAGTTTCAGATGACGGGTTCAAGTCCGCGACGATCGATGCACTCTTCCCTGCCAACGGTGGCGGCAAGGGTCTGGAAAAAGCCCTCAAGTCCCTCTGCAAATCCGCCACAGCTGCGATTCGCTCGGGAGTGAACATTCTCATCGTCTCCGACCGTGGCCTCAAGGCCGATCAGGCTGCCATCCCCACCCTGCTGGCGATGGGTGCCCTCCACCACCACCTGGTCAAAGCGGGAACCCGGACCAAGGTCTCCATCATTCTGGAAACCGGGGAAGCCCGGGAGGTGCATCATTTTGCCCTCCTTCTCGGCTACGGGGCCGATGCGATCAATCCCTACATGGCGTTTGAGACCATGGACCAGATGATTGCCGATCAGATGATTGATGTCGATTATGACACCGCCGTCTACAATTACCTGAAGGCTTCCATCAAGGGCGTGGTCAAGACCATGGCCAAAATGGGCATTTCCACCGTCGCCTCCTACCGCGGTGCCCAGATCTTTGAAGCGATCGGTCTCAGCACCAGCGTGGTGGACAAGTATTTCACCGGTACTGCTGGACGGGTTGAAGGTGCAGGCATTGATGAGATTGCCGAGGAAACCCTGCGGCGTCACCGCGAAGCCTATGCGCCCCGCACCATTCCGGACAGCGAGATCGCCTTGGATTCCGGCGGAATGTATCAATGGCGTAAGGACGGAGAGAACCACCTCTTCAACCCGGAAACCATCCGTCTCCTGCAAAAGGCCACCCGTGAAGGGAGCTATGACACCTACAAGGAGTTCGCCCGCCTGATCAATGATCAAAGTGAAACGCTCTACACCTTGCGGGGCTTGATGGCCTTCCGCAAATCCCGCGAGCCGGTGCCACTGGAAGAAGTGGAGCCGATCGAGTCGATCATGAAGCGGTTTAAGACCGGTGCGATGTCCTATGGCTCCATTTCCCAGGAAGCACACGAGACACTGGCCATTGCCATGAACCGGATAGGCGGAAAGTCCAACACCGGTGAAGGGGGGGAGGATCCCATTCGCTTCACCCCCCTGCCCAATGGCGACAGCAAACGCTCCGCCATCAAGCAAGTGGCCTCCGGGCGCTTCGGCGTGACCAGTGAGTACCTCGTCAATGCCGACGAAATCCAAATCAAAATCTCACAAGGAGCCAAGCCCGGTGAGGGGGGTGAGCTACCCGGTTCCAAGGTGTATCCCTGGGTTGCCAAAGTGCGTCACTCCACTCCCGGAGTCGGGCTGGTATCGCCTCCCCCACACCACGACATTTATTCGATTGAGGACCTGGCAGAGCTGATCCACGACCTCAAGAACGCCAACCCCCGCGCCCGCATCAACGTGAAGCTGGTGGCAGAGGTCGGCGTCGGGACGATTGCTGCCGGAGTGGCCAAGGCACACGCCGATGTCATTCTGATTGCTGGTCATGATGGAGGCACCGGGGCGTCTCCCAGTTCCTCCATTTACAATGCCGGGGCTCCCTGGGAGCTGGGCTTGGCCGAGACCAATCAGATCCTCCTGCTCAATAACCTCCGCAGCCGGGTCGTGCTCGAAACCGATGGCCAGCTCAAAACCGGCCGTGACGTGGCCATCGCCGCCCTTCTTGGTGCGGAGGAATTCGGTTTTGCGACTGCTCCGCTGGTGACCATGGGCTGCCTGATGATGCGGGTTTGCCAGAAGAACACCTGCCCGGTCGGGGTGGCCACTCAGGACCCCCGCCTGCGCAAGAACTTCACCGGCAAACCGGAGTATGTGGTCAACTTCATGACCTTCATCGCTACCGAGCTGCGGGAAATCATGGCTGAACTCGGCTTTCGCACGATCAACGAAATGGTGGGCCACGTGGAGATGCTGGATACCCGTCCGGCTATCCACCACTGGAAGGCCAGCGGAGTCGACCTGACCGGCATTTTCCACAAACCGGATCTTTCCGAAAACGTGGGGACCTATTGCACCAAGGAACAGGACCACGGTCTCGACCATGCCCTCGACCGCACTCACCTCATTCACCTCTGCCGCCCGGCGTTGCAGCGTGGGGAAAAAGTGCAGATCGAGTTCCCGCTCACCAATGTCAACCGGGTGGTCGGAACCATGACCGGCAGCGAACTGACCCGTCGCTACGGGGCCAAGGGACTGCCCGAAGACACCATTCACTTCAAATTCCATGGCAGCGCTGGTCAGTCACTGGCTGCCTTCTGCCCGCCGGGGATGACCTTTGAATTGGAAGGTGACGCCAACGACTATGTCGGCAAGGGGCTTTCCGGAGCCAAGATCATCATTTACCCCCACCGCGGCTCCAAATTCAAAGCGGAAGAGCAGACTGTGATTGGAAACGTCGCCTTCTATGGAGCCACTTCCGGAGAGGCCTACATCAGTGGAATCGCCGGTGAGCGATTCGGCGTCCGCAACTCCGGGGTGAAGGCAGTCGTCGAAGGTGTTGGGGATCACGGATGCGAGTATATGACCGGTGGTGAAGTCGTCGTCCTCGGCAAGACCGGCCGTAACTTTGCCGCCGGCATGTCCGGGGGCATCGCCTATGTGCTGGATATCGACGGTGGATTCGAAAACCGTGTCAACCGGGAGATGATCAATCTCTACCGGGTGATCGAATGTCACGACGAGGAAATCGCCTCCCTCAAGGCCCGCATTCAAAAACATGTGGATTACACCGGTTCCAACCGGGGACGGGAAGTTCTGGAAAACTGGGATGCGATGCTTCCCAAGTTCATCAAGGTGCTCCCCCGTGACTACGAACGCATGCTCAATGCCTTCAGGAAGGTAGAGGAGCAGGGACTCTCCGGAGACGATGCCGCCATGGCTGCCTTTGAAGAAAACCTGCGAGACCTCGCCCGCCTGGCCGGCAACTGATGCCGCCTCCACCCTACTGTTATCATACTTAAAGAGACACTATTATGGGAAAACCAACTGGATTTCTGGAAGTCGAACGCAAGACCATCGCGGAGGCCGCCCCCCTGGAACGCATCAAGCACTGGAAAGAGTTCAAGGTTCATCCGGAGGATCAACACCTCCGTGCCCAGGGCTCCCGCTGCATGGACTGCGGCACCCCTTACTGCCACACCGGCCTGCAGGTCTCCGGCATGGCCAGCGGCTGTCCGATCAACAACCTCATTCCCGAATGGAATGACCTCGTTTACCGCGGCCGCTGGAAGGAAGCCCTCGAACGCCTCCACAAGACGAACAACTTCCCGGAGTTTACGGGAAGGGTTTGCCCGGCCCCCTGCGAGGGTTCCTGCGTTCTCGGAGTGATCGAGCCCCCCGTAACGATTAAAAACATCGAAGCCGCCATCATTGATCGCGGCTGGGCTGAAGGCTGGGTCACCCCGCAGATTCCAAAACAGCGCACCGGTAAAACCATTGCCATTGTCGGTTCCGGTCCGGCCGGACTGTCCTGCGCCGATCAACTCAATCAGGCTGGCCACAACGTCACCGTCTATGAACGGGCCGACCGGATCGGCGGCCTGCTCATGTATGGCATCCCCAACATGAAGCTCGACAAGTCGGAGGTGGTTCAGCGCCGGGTTGACCTGATGGAGGCCGAAGGCGTCCGCTTCGTCACCGGATGCGAAATCGGCAAAGACATCTCCGCCGAGCAGTTACGCAAGGATTTTGATGCCGTGGTCTACTGCACCGGTGCGACCAAGCCACGCGACCTTCCCATCCCCGGACGCGAGCTGAAAGGCGTGCACTTCGCCATGGAGTTCCTTACCGCCAACACCCAGCATCTCCTCGACAGCAAGTTTGACGGGTCCCTCCCCTCTATTTCCGCCAAGGATAAGGACGTCGTCGTGATCGGTGGGGGCGATACCGGAACAGACTGTGTCGGCACCTCCATCCGGCACGGCGCCCGCAGTGTGGTCCAGTTGGAAATCCTGCCCCGCCCGCCCGACACCCGCCAGCCCAACAACCCCTGGCCAGAGTGGCCCAAGGTCTACAAAATGGATTATGGGCAGGAGGAAGCCGCCGCCGTCCAAGGGGAAGATCCCCGGCAGTATCTGGTCATGACAGAGCGTTTCATCGGCGATAATAACGGCAATCTGACCGGACTGGAGATCGTTGAGATTGAATGGGGCAAGAATGATGCCGGGCAGTTTGTTCCGATCAAAAAGGAAGACACCCGCCGCACCCTCCAGGCCCAGCTCGTCACTCTCGCCATGGGCTTTCTCGGGCCGGAGGAGGAAAGCTTCCGGGAACTGGCGCTGGAGACCGACCCGCGCTCCAACATTAAGGCGACCCACGGCCGCTTTAAAACCAATGTGGACGGTGTCTTTGCGGCGGGCGATTGCCGCCGCGGGCAAAGCCTGGTCGTTTGGGCGATCAATGAAGGACGCGGCGCCGCCCGCGAGGTGGATCGTTACCTCATGGGTGTCACCCAACTGCCCTGACCTGAATCGAAATACCGATCTTTTCTCAGCCCCGTGCTCAAATGCCGGGGCTTTTTTGCATTGAAATGCATGGACGCCACTCGCTGGAGCTGATTTGCCACCGTTAAATCCGCGAATGCACCCAGACCTTGGGATGTGGCAGAAGCCAGAATCAGACTGGATCACCTGCGCTCCAGCGAGTCGTTTAGATGGAAAGAGGACTCATCGGGAAAAGCATCCCATCAAGCCTGAACCGTTAACACGTCCTCCGGTTTCCGCTACCTGGCCTCCGCCTTTCCACCCTACAACCCCAGCCCAACTAAAGCCATTCTACTAAACATAAGGAAACCAGCAGGATAATAAGACTGACTAATCTAACCATGGGCAAGGATGTCGGGCCTTAATCCTTGGGCGCTTTGGCCTAGATACTATTGTTATTGTGGAGAAGTCTGTTACCTTACCGTCATATTTTTTAGCAGATTGTGGCTACAGGACATGAGTAATCCTACTTTTGCGACCCGCTGGAACGCGGACTTGATCGACGAGCAATACGCCCGCTGGAGCGACGACCCATCATCTGTCGATCCGGGCTGGGCCAGCTTCTTCGAGGGCTTTGAACTGGGACGGGAAAACGGCAATGGGGCCGCTCCAGCCGGTTCGGTCGAAACGGACGGCACACGTGCTCCCTGCGGAAGTGATGAACGCGCCATCCACCAATCCCGCTTTACCGGGGCCATCTATGCCTACCGCTCGATCGGGCACACTCAGGCGGACATCAACCCGCTGCGCAAGGAGCCGCCCCAGAACCCCCGGCTTTCCCTTGAGCGCCTCGGCTTCACCGAAGCCGATCTGAAGGATGTTTACTGGTCCGGCAACTATCTGGACGGAACCCACCTAAGTGTTGAGGAGCTGATTGACCGCCTGCACAAAACCTACTGCGGCAAGATCGGGGTGGAATACCTGCATATTCAGGAGACGCCGGAACGCCGCTGGATTCAGTCGATGATTGAACCCAGCCTGAACCGTCCCGACTACTCTCCGGAGCGCAAGCTGCGGATCTTCGACCGCATTTCCAAAGCAGAGGAGTTCGAACACTTCCTCCACAAGAATTTTGTCGGCCAAAAGCGCTTTGGCCTGGAAGGCGGCGAGACCTTGATTGCAGCGCTGGATACCTTGGTGGAGAATGCCCCCGGACAGGGCGTGGCCGAATATGTCATCGGGATGGCCCACCGTGGCCGTCTCAACGTCCTCTCCAGCATCCTGCGGAAGAGTTATGAATACATCTTCCATGAGTTTTCCGAAAACTACATTCCGGAAACCCGCCATGGAGACGGTGACGTCAAATACCACCTCGGCTACAGCTCGACCGTCAAGACCACCTCCGGAAAAAAGGTCGACCTGAGTCTGGCCGCCAATCCCTCCCACCTGGAGGCAGTCAATCCGGTGGTGGAAGGTCGGGCGCGGGCCAAGCAGCGTTTGCGTGAAGACACCAAACACCGCAAAAAGGTCGTACCTGTGCTGATCCACGGGGATGCCGCTTTCGCTGGTCAAGGCGTGGTGGCAGAAGTGCTCAACTTCTCACAACTGGAAGGGTACCGGACAGGTGGAACCATTCACATCGTGATCAATAACCAGATTGGCTTCACCACCAATCCCGAGCATGCCCGCAGTTCACGCTATTGCACCGATGTCGCCAAAATGATCGAAGCCCCGATTTTCCATGTCAACGGTGACGATCCCGAAGCTATGGTCTGGGCAACCGAACTGGCACTTGAATACCGCCAAACCTTCGGGCGCGATGTCGTAATTGATATGTATTGTTACCGCCGCCACGGTCACAATGAAGCCGATGAGCCGCTCTTTACCCAGCCTCACCTCTATCGTGCGATCAAGGACCATCCCACCGTAGTTCAGATCTATCGGGAAAAGCTGATCGCAGAAGGCGTGTCCGAGGAAAAGCTTAACAGCATTGCCCAGCACTGGAAGCAAGACCTTGAACAGCATTTCAAATCAATGCGGGAAAAAGAAAAGGCGGGTGAACCCATCATCAAGGCGCTGGAAGGGGCCCATACCAACTATCAACCAAACTACGCTTTCAAGCCAGTCCCGACCATGGTCGACAAGGAACTCCTTTCCCATGTTGCCCGGTCGATCACCCGCATCCCAGACAAGTTTAACATCAACCCCAAGATCAAGCGTCAGCTTAAAAGCAAGCTGGATTCGTTTGAGTCTGGCAATGGCATTGACTGGGCCTTCGCCGAAGCTCTGGCCTGGGGAACCCTGATGATGGAGGGGCATCACGTTCGCCTCTCCGGTCAGGATTGCATGCGCGGTACTTTCAGTCAGCGGCATGCGGTCTTCTTCGACTCCAAAGCGGAGAAAAAGTATATCCCGTTGATGGAAATGGAGGGGCGCAAAGGGAGACTGTGCGTTCACAATTCATTGCTTTCGGAGTTTGCCGTATTGGGTTTCGACTACGGATACTCCCTCGACTTTAATGACATGCTTTGCATGTGGGAAGCGCAGTTCGGGGATTTCGTCAATGGTGCCCAAGTCATCATCGACCAGTTTATCTCCAGCTCAGAATCCAAATGGCAACGGGTCAGCGGACTGGTCATGTTATTGCCCCATGGATACGAAGGACAAGGGCCGGAACACTCCAGCGCCCGCTTGGAACGTTTCCTCCAGCTCTGTGCAGAAGACAACATCCAGGTGGCCAACCTCACGACTCCTGCCCAGTATTTTCATATACTGCGCCGCCAGATGAAGCGTGAATTCCGCAAGCCGCTCATCATTATGACACCAAAGAGCCTGCTGCGGCACCGGGAGTGTGCCTCCAAGGTGGAGGATTTCACGGAAGACCGTTTCCGTTCGATCCTGGCCGATCCGGAAGCTTCGAAAAAGCCCAAACGGGTCATTCTCTGCTCTGGCAAAGTTTACTACGACCTGATCGCCCATCGCCGGGAGCAAAAAATCGAAGACGCAACCATTATCCGGGTTGAGCAGTTCTATCCCTTTAACCTCGAATTGCTGACAGAGCTGCTTGACACCTGCAAGGGCTACCAGCACCTCGTGTGGTGCCAGGAAGAGCCTGAGAACATGGGCGCCTGGACCTTTATTCATCCCCACATCGAGCAAGTGGCCGGAAAGAAGCCACTCTACGCAGGTCGTGAACCAGCAGCCAGTCCGGCCGTAGGAAACCTGCAATTACACAACAAGGAGCAGGCGGAACTCATCCGGTCCGCCTTCACTCTGACTGCATAATTCCAGATAAACACTCGCCCCGGATCTGTTTTTTGTAGCAAGCTGGTTCCGTTCAATCTCACACCATGGCAACTGAAGTTAAAGTCCCCGCTCTCGGAGAATCCATCACTTCCGGAATCCTCGCCACCTGGCATGTTCAGGACGGTGATTATGTGGATTCCGGCCAAACCCTCTATGATCTGGAGACCGACAAGATCACCTCGGAAGGCAGCGCCGAAGTATCCGGAGTGATCAGCCTGAAAGTGGAGGAAGGCGAAGAAGTCGAAGTTGGCGCCGTTATTGCCAGCATTGACGAATCCGCCGATAAGCCCGCTGAAGGGAAGAAAGAGGACAGCTCCGAAGACACCGCGAAGGAACCGGCCAGTACAGAAGAGGCTCCGGCTGAGGGCAAGCGTTCCGAAACCATTTCACCAGCGGTGCGTCGTATCGCGGAAGAAACTGGAATCGATCCGGCCAAGATTGAGGGCACCGGAAAAGATGGCCGCGTGACCAAAGGAGATATGCTCGCCGCTCAAGAGAAGCAGCAGAACGAGCCAGCCGGGGAGAGCGGTAAAGCGCCCAAGGAGACCCCGGCAACAACAGCGGCTCCCCTCCGCGATCCGCAGGAGCGGCAAACCCGCAAAAAAATGACTCCCTTGCGCAAGACCATCGCCCAGCGCCTGGTCGCCGCCCAGCAGAACTCCGCCATGCTGACCACTTTCAATGAGGTCAATATGGAACCGGTGATGAGCCTGCGCAAAAAGCATCAGGATGCCTTTGTTTCCCGTCATGGGGTCAAGCTCGGCTTCATGAGCTTCTTTACCAAGGCTGTGGTTCATGCCCTGAAGACTGTGCCCGCGATCAATTCCCAGATCGATGGTGATGAGATCGTCCAGAACCACTTCTTCGATGTCGGCATTGCGGTCAGCACCCCCAAGGGACTGCTGGTCCCCGTCATCCGGGATTGCGATAAAAAAGACTTTGCCACCATTGAAAAGGACATTCTCGACTACGCGCAGAAGGCTAAAGACGGTAAAATCGGTGTCGCTGACCTGCAGGGAGGCGTTTTCACCATTACCAACGGCGGGATCTTCGGCTCGATGCTATCGACCCCGATTCTCAATCAGCCACAGTCCGGTATCCTTGGCATGCACACCATCCAGGAGCGTCCGGTAGCGGTCAATGGGCAGGTTGTCATCAAGCCGATGATGTATCTCGCCCTCAGTTACGACCATCGCGTCGTCGATGGACGCGAGGCGGTCACTTTTCTGGTCAAAGTCAAAGAAGCGATCGAAGATCCCACCCGCCTGCTTTTTGGTATCTGAGCTTCCGCCGCGCCCCTCTCCAATCTCGGAAAGTTTGAGCAGGCGAAGTCCCTTTCGGGCATTTTGCCGCTCAACAAGAAAGGAAATTTATGAGCGAACAGTCTTACGATCTCATCGTCATCGGATCCGGTCCGGGCGGTTATGTCTGTGCCTTCCGTGCCGCCCAGCTCGGCCTCAATGTGGCCGTGGTGGAGAAAGATCCTCACCGCGGCGGAACCTGCTTAAATGTCGGCTGCATCCCGAGCAAGGCCCTGCTGCACACCTCCCACCTGTTTGCCGAAGCGCAGCATGGGGAGAGCCAGGGGATCATGGTGAAAGATCTCAAGATCGATGTACCCAGGATGATGGAGCGAAAGGACAAGGTCGTCCAGCAACTCCGCAATGGCGTCGACGGTTTGCTCAAAAAACGGAAAATCACCGTCCTGCAAGGGACCGGTCGCCTGCTCGGTAATGGCAAGGTGGAAATCGAAGGCAAAGATGCCCAAACGGTCTCCGCCGCGAATATCGTCATTGCCACCGGCTCGGTACCCGCCGAATTGCCAAGCCTGCCCTTTGACGGCACCTCGATTGTCAGCAGTGATCAGGCGATTGCCTTTGAGAAGGTTCCTGGATCGCTGCTGGTCGTCGGGGGTGGAGCAATTGGACTGGAACTGGGATCGGTCTGGGCCCGGCTGGGTTCCAAGGTAACTGTGGTGGAGTTCCTCCCTTCCATCGCGGCAGGGGCTGATCCCGACATCAGCAAGTTCGTCGAACGGGTTTTCAAGAAGCAGGGCATTACGATTGATACCGACACCAAGGTGACCGGTGCTTCCAAGAAAGGGAAAAAAGTTCAGGTGACCGCTCAGAAAAAAGAGAAAGAAATTCAGTATGAGGCGGAGAAGGTGCTCGTGGCAGTCGGCCGCAAGCCATTCACCGAAGGGCTCGGTCTGGATAAAGTCGGCGTCAAGCTCGACGATCGCGGCCGGATTGAAGTTGATGAAAAACTGAGGACCAGTGCCAAAGGCATCTGGGCAATTGGTGATGTCGTCCCCGGTCCCATGCTGGCGCACAAGGCGGAAGAAGACGGGGTGGCTGTGGCCGAATGGATTGCCGGCAAGGCTGGCCACATTGACTGGAGCCTCGTCCCCGGCGTGTATTACACCCACCCGGAAATTGCTCTGGTCGGACTGAGCGAATCGGCCGCCAAAGAAAAAGGTATTTCCGTCAAAACCGGAAAGTTTTCGCTGGCGGCCAACGGTCGAGCCATCGCCTCGGATGCGACCGACGGCATGGTCAAGCTGATCGCTGATGCCAAGACCGACAAATTGCTCGGTGCCGCCATTGTGGCGGCAGGTGCCTCCGAAATGATTGCCTCGGTCGTGGCCCACATGACCTATGGAGGCAGCTCGGAAGATCTTGCCCGGACCATACACGCTCACCCCACCCTCAGCGAAGCCATCAAGGAAGCTGCCATGGCTGTCGAAGGCTGGGCCATTCACTCCGCCTGAGCCGCCTCCACCGTATTCTATTTATAGCCCCCGTCTACGCAACTGAAGCATTATACCGTGACTAAAGAAGCCATCCGCACCCTCCTCAAGCAAGTCAAGTATCCAGGATTCAGCCGGGATATTGTCTCCTTCGGACTCGTCCAGAACATTGAGATTCAGGACGGAGTCGTCACTGTCGGCATACAGCTGACAACGGGCGACGCCACTGTTCCAAAGCAGGTGAAGGAGGCCGTTCAAAACGTGCTGGCGCAGGCAGATGGCATTCAGCAGGTGCAGGTTGAACTGACCGTTCAAAATCCTAAAGGAATGGGCGGCAGCGGGGCTCAACAAAAACTCAATGCCCTCGCCGGGGTCAAGCACGTCATTGCGGTGGCCAGCGGCAAAGGCGGGGTTGGCAAGTCCACTGTCGCGGTAAATCTTGCCTGCATGCTCGACCGGGTTCTCTCCGAAAAAGGCCAACACGATGGCGTCGGCATTCTCGATTGTGATATCTACGGCCCCTCCATCCCTCTGATGCTCGGAGTGGGCACACGTCCGGAGATAGTGGATGAAAAGATCATTCCTCCGGCCAACTTCGGCGTTCGTTGCATGTCCATGGGTCTGCTGGTGGACGAGGATGCCCCGGTGGTCTGGCGCGGCCCGATGATCAACCAAGCCGTTTCGCAGTTTGCCAACAGCGTACGCTGGGCACCGATGGAGATTCTCGTCGTCGACCTCCCTCCCGGGACCGGAGATGCCCAGCTTTCCCTCGTTCAAACCATTCCGGTGGTCGGCGCCGTCATCGTCACTACTCCACAGGCAGCCGCTGTCAATGTGGCTCGTCGGGGAGCCCGGATGTTCGGGAAAGTCAATGTTCCCATCATGGGGGTGGTCGAGAATATGAGCCACTTGGAATTGGCCGATGGTTCACGGCAATGCATTTTCGGTCAGGGAGGGGGTGAGGAAACTGCGAAAGCCCTTGAATCAGAACTCCTTGGGCAAATTCCACTCGACCCGAAATTGCGCGAGGGCGGCGACCGGGGAATTCCCATTTCTGTCGCATCACCCCAATCCTCCGCCTCAAAGGCATTTGAAACGATCGCCCGAAAGTTAGTAGATTGGCTTGAAAATCGTTAGAATAGGGGTATTCTTCTAGGATAACTTCTAAATTATACTGCTCAGGCGATATTGCTCGCGTGGAGCTTAATGTGGTGTATTCAGTAATATGATCTTGATCAAGACCTGGACTATAGGCCACTTTTACAGAAGCTTAACCATGGAAGACCGTTCCGAGTCCAAATCCGACAAGGATATCCTTCAGAATTCCAGTTTGTACCGGGAATTCCTGGCGGAACGTGAGGAGATTCTCCGGCACAAATGGATCGAGTCGGAAAAACAGCATCGCGATATCGGATTTGAACGGGCCTTGCTGGACTGGATCCGCAACCACCGCGATGCCTGGCGGGCTCAGCGACGGGAACAGGCTTCAACCACGACGACCTCCTCCCAGACCAATACCAGCGACTTCAACAGCAACCCCCCGGGCAGCTGAGTGTATCCAGTTCGATTCAGGCCCGGAGCGCAATGACCCGATAGGGATCTCCTTTCCCCTCTCCGCAAGGTATAAAAAAACGCTCCCATCGCCGGAGCGAAGGAGGAGCGCGAAATTTCTGGATAATCCAACAGAGCTAAACGCTGCGCTTACTTGATCTCCTTGTGGAGCGTATGGCGCTTCATGGCCGGATTGTATTTCTTCTTTTCAATCCGCCCCTGCTGCTTCTTCTTGTCACGGGTGGACATGTAGCGGGAGGGATGCTTGCCTTCGGCCCGGGCCTCGGTGCATTCAAGGATGATGTGTTCGCGTGGCATAAAATGAAATGGTTGACGGGTTCGCCCAAGAAAAACCATTGAACAAAACCCGCCACCGCCCACTCCGCAAGCATAAATCCTAAATTCCGCAGTTGCGGGAATCCGCCCCGGACAATGCGTCAACGATGAAAACGCTGCAAATTCAAATCCGGGACATTTCCCAGTCGACCGGATCCAGCCGTTTGGTCCAGTACTCCGCCCGATAATCGGAAAAATCCTGCAGGATACTGATCTGGCGGATAACCAGGTTTCGCGACACATCATGCCGCTCCAGATTTCGCTCAAAACGCTGAAAGAGACGCGCCAGCTGTTCGTGACGGGGCGAGTGAAGAACCGGGGTCAGCCGGTAAGTCTGCCGCCCATTGGTGATCATCAGACGGGTGTGGGTCTCATTGGAGTGGTAGCGACGAAAGGCACCTCGCCGAAACAGGACATCCCCACCCCAGCGCAATTCCGGAAAATCCGGAGGCATCGATTCCATCGCCTGCACAATAAAATGCTCCAGAGACAAACCCGCCTTGGCCAGAAAAGGCTGAAGTTTCGCCGCCAGAGCAGGAGGGCACTGCCACTGGGCAGGAGCGGTCTCCACAACAGCAGGGATCACTCCTTTGTGATCCGGATTGGAAGGTTCCGCAACTGCTTGCGCAGCGCCCTCAACGGCTGCTTTCTGAGCCCGCAGTTCCCGTAGAATATCATCATTCCTTGTAGCCATCAATGTCCCTTCTTTGAAGTGGTAGGTGCCCGCGTCAACTCAAGCGCAAGCCGCAGGATTCTCTCCCGATACCGCCCGGTCACACAGGAAAACCCTTCGGTCTGAAACTGCTCAAAGGGGGCGGCCAAGGGAAGGCTGTTTTTCAAAGCAGGCAAGCCGAGCATACCCGAAAGCTCTCCCTCATCCATTTTCCCAATCCGGGTAGACATGCGCACTTTATTGAAGAGCACACAACCATTGGCACCAGCCCGTAGATTCTGTCGAATAAAAGCCGCCATCGGCTCAGAAGCACGCATGCTGAAAGGGCTTTTCTCCGCCACCAATACTGCCCGGTCACATTGGCCAACGATTTCCGCCAGCAAGGAACGGGACTGCTCATTCTGCAAGTCCAGACGCCCGGGCGTATCACAAAGCACCGCATCCGCATGCTCACACTCGGAAATCAACGGAACCTCTCCCACCTCGCGAGCCCAGCTCCCGGAAGTAAACTGCACATCCCGGTCATCAATCGCCACCCGAAAGCCAGCCACCTTCAAGGCTGCAGCCAGCAGCGTACAGACGGTCGACTTTCCGACGCCACCTTTCTGGTTTAAAAAAGCGATTCGCAGCATAGCACAAGTGCACTGTCAGCAGTATCCTGAATGACAGACGGAAGCTATCCAAATACTTGCCACCTCATCTTTCAATGCAAACCTGCCTTTTTTACCGCCCATCGGGAAGATGTTTACCTCCCGACACTCATATGTAAGCGCATGCAAGAACTTCGATGTCCACGGAAAAAGCGCCAAGTTAACCCCACCTTATGAGTAATCACCCCAATTTCATATTTGGTGCTGGCACCTCCAGTTATCAGATCGAAGGTGCCTGGAATATTGATGGCAAAGGTCCCTCCATCTGGGATTACCACACCCGTCATCCCGGAGCGGTCTACCGGATGCACAACGGGGATGTGGCCTGCGATCATTATCATCGGTATCCGACAGACATTGAGCTGATGCAGAAGATTGGTCTGCAGGCCTACCGTTTTTCCATTAACTGGCCACGGGTTCTGCCGGAAGGGACGGGCGCAGCCAATGAAGCAGGGCTGGACTTTTACGACCGACTGGTGGACGCGCTGCTGGAAGCGGGCATCCAGCCGTGGATCACTCTCTATCACTGGGAACTTCCCTGGGCTCTCCACTTGAGCGGAGGATGGCTCAACAAGGAGATGCCCAACCACATCGAAAACTACGCAGCCTTGGTCGCCCAGCGCCTCGGTGACCGCGTGAAGAACTGGATCACCTTGAATGAGCCTCAGGTTTTCATAGGTCTTGGCTATGCCAATGGGGTCCATGCTCCCGGCTACAAGCTGTCCCTGCGGGAGTGCCTGATCGGCTCACACCATGCAGTGATTTCCCACCACCGGGCGGTGAAGGCGATCCGGGCCAATTGCCAGGGAAGCGTCCAGATCGGCTCTGCCCCAGTGGGCGTCGTCTGCCGCCCGGAAACGGAGTCGGCCGCAGACGTTGAGGCGGCCCGTCAAGCCACCTACCACATCAATCCCCCCACCACCCATACTCCCGACAACCTGATCGGCTGCCTCTGGAACAGCACTTGGTGGATTGATCCGATGGTCCTTGGTAAATATCCGGAACACGGGCTGAATGCTTTCGAAAGCTATCTCCCGGACAACATCCAGGCCGAACTGGATGCGGTATTCGAACCTACGGACTTTGTCGGGTCCAATATCTACCACGGCCGCACCGTTCGCGCCAAGCAGGATGGCGGCTTTGAATTTATCGATCTCCCGGCCGGCAGCCCGCGCACCACGATGGGTTGGGACATCACCCCGGACATCCTCTACTGGGGAGGAAAGTATCTCTACGAACGCTACGGCAAGCCAATGTTCATTACGGAAAATGGCATCGCTGTGCCGGAACTGGTGAACGATGACGGCCAGGTCGAGGATTCTGTCCGCGAGCAATACATGAAGCTGCACCTGCGTGGCCTTCAAAGGGCCCGTCAAGAAGGCATCCCCTATGCCGGATACTTTCACTGGTCACTGCTCGACAACTTCGAGTGGGAGCAAGGTTACTCCCAGCGCTTTGGCATGGTCTATGTCGACTACCAGACTCAGGAACGCATCCTCAAACGTTCAGGCAAGAACTTCGCCGCCATCGTCCGGAACATCACTGGAACCACCTAACAAACACTTTACACTTCCCCTTCCCCATTCGGTCGCGAACCGCCTGATCACCCCTCTAAACCGGGGCTTTGGGCGACGCGGCCGTTTTGCGTTTTTCTCTCACTCAACTCGCTCAGTAAAAAATGAATAAAATCCTCAAACACATCAGCAGCCTGCTGATCCTGACAGGCATCTGCCCAGTGCTTCAGGCAGACCCGGTTGAAACCCACTTTCCTTTGCACCGTGGGATCAACATGAGCCATTGGCTCTCACAAGTGAACGAAAACATCCCCGATCGCTCCACCTATGTAACAGAACGGGATCTGCAATTTCTGCGGGCAGCAGGATTCGACCACGTACGCCTGCCGATTGATGAGGTCGAACTCTGGGACGAAGAAGGCAATCAAATTGAAGAAGCGTGGCAATACATGCACAATTTTCTGGTGTGGAGCCGAAAGAATGACCTCCGGGTAATTCTCGACCTGCATTCGGTATTATCCCATCACTTCAACGCGGTAAACATGGGAGAGATCAACACTCTCTTCAATGATCCTGGGGAACAGGAAAAATTCCTCAATCTCTGGGAGCAGATCATGGACGCGGTGGGGCACCATCCGAATGAGTTTCTCGCCTATGAAATGCTCAATGAAGCGGTCGCGGAGGATGATGAAGACTGGAACCTGCTGCTCAACCGTGCGATAGAACGCATCCGCGATCGTGAGCCGCATCGGGTGCTGATCGCCGGTTCCAACTGGTGGCAGCATGCCGACCGGGTACCCAGGCTGAGGCTTCCGAAAGGAGACCCCAACATCATCATCAGCTTTCACTTTTACTCACCATTTCTCTTCACGCACTATCGAAGTCATTGGACTGCCATGCGGGCATACCAAGGCTTCGTCCAATACCCCGGCGAACCGATTCCATCCATCCATCTCGAAGGGATGAACTACCCGGAGTCCTTCGTTCATATGTGGGAAGTACACAATCGGCCATATGACATCCATTCCATGTATGCCGAAATGGTCCCGGCGGTGCGCTTTGCCCGAAAAAAAGGGCTCCGCCTCTATTGCGGTGAGTTCGGAGCCATGAAGACCGTTGACCGGGCTCAGATGCTGCAATGGTATCGGGATGTCGTCACCGTCTTTGAACAGTTGGGGATTCCTTACACGGCCTGGGACTATCAGGGAACCTTTGGAATCCGCGATGAGCTGACCGGTGAGCCTGATCATGAACTGATCGACATTCTCCTCGGTCGCTGAACATTTGCCTCCTCCACTCTGCCCCTTGTGCCCAAGTTCCCGCATCCGTCCTTGACCGGGTGCGGAACTTGGCTCTATTCCTCCTGCCCTACTGAAGCTCAAATCAACCCACAATCCTTTTTAATATGAAACCCATCCCCACTGGAATAGGCACCAAGGCTCTGCATGCCGGACAGTCCATTGATCCAACGACTCACTCCCGTGCAGTCCCCATCTACCAGACCACCAGCTATGGTTTCCGTGACAGCGAGCACGCCGCCAAGCTGTTTGCCCTGGAAGAACTGGGCAATATTTATACCCGTATCATGAATCCCACTACGGATGTGCTGGAGCAGCGGGTCGCTGCGCTCGAAGGGGGTTCCGGTGCGCTCGCTCATTCCAGTGGCAGCGCTGCTGTCACCAATGCCATCCTGAACATTGCCGGTGCGGGGGACCACATTGTCAGCGTCGCCCAGCTTTATGGCGGAACATACAACCTTTTTCACTACACGCTGCCCAAGCTCGGAATCGAAGTGAGTTTTGTCGATGCGGACGATCCGGAAGCCTTTCGCAAGGCCAGCCGCCCCAACACCAAGGCTTTCTTCGCCGAATCCCAGGGCAATCCACGTCTCAATATTTTTCGCACCAAGGAAGTATCTGCCATCGCCCGGGAGATCGGTGTACCGCTGATTATCGACAACACCGCCCTTTCACCGGCGCTCTGCCGCCCGTTTGAGCACGGTGCCAACATTGTCGTACACAGCCTGACCAAGTTTCTCGGTGGGCATGGCACCAGTATTGGAGGTATCGTTGTTGACGGAGGGAATTTCGACTGGGGAGCCAACGACCGCTTCCCCGGCTTTACCCAACCGGATGCCAGTTATCATGGCCTGACTTATTGGCCCACTTTCCAGGCGTTCGAGCCAATGGGTGGAGCAAATGTCGCCTACATCCTGAAGATGCGTCTGCAGTTGCTCCGCGACACCGGTAACTGCGCAGCTCCCTTCAACAGTTTCCTGCATCTTCAGGGTATTGAAACCCTCCACCTCCGCATGGAGCGCCATTGTTCCAACGCACTGGCCATCGCCGAATACCTCAAGGGGCATGAAAAGGTAAAATGGGTCAACTATCCGGGCTTGAGCGATCATCCCGATCACCTGCGGGCAAAGGAGTATTTGACCGGTGGATACGGTGCCCTGCTCGGTTTTGGCGTCAATGGCGGCCTCGAAGGTGGTCGCCGCTTCATTGACCACCTCAAACTGTTCAGTCACCTGGCCAACATTGGCGACGCCAAGAGTCTCGCCATCCATCCCGCCAGCACCACCCACAGCCAGCTCAACGAGGAAGAACAGAAAGGGGCCGGGGTCAGCCCGGACTATGTGCGCCTTTCCATCGGTCTCGAAGGGATCGAAGATCTCAAAGCAGACCTCGATCAAGCCCTGGCCAAAGTTTAAGCGAAAACCTCTTACTCTGCCGGGTGCGGAAGGTCTATTGGCCTTTTCTGCGCCCGGCTTTTTTATGCTCACTCTCCCCGAGGCGAAGCTCCAGTTGTTGCAGATCCGACGGCAACTGGCTCTCGAAACGGATCCGTCTTCCATCGCGCGGATGCTTTAACCCGATTGCTGCGGCATGCAGGGCCTGCCGAGCCATCCCATAAGGGGGCTTGCCTCCCTTTTGCAGAAGTCGTCGGGTTTGCTCGTGGTAGACCCGGTCGCCCACCAACGGAAGGCCGACTGCCGCCGCCTGAATGCGGATCTGATGCTTCAACCCGGTTTCAAGGGAAAGCTTGAGCTTACTGATGCCAAACCTGGGAAATATTTTCAGTATTTCATAGTGCGTGATCGCCTCCGTTGCTCCTGCATCTTCCGGATCACAGACAAACTGCCGATAAGCTTTTTCATCAAGCCGGAGTGAATGCCTCCATTGGCCACTGGCTGATTCGGGAATACCGTCGGTAAAGGCATGGTATTCCCGATAAAGAGTGCGGGAGCGGACCTGTTCAATCAGTTGATCTCTGGCTTCCGAATCCATGGCAAACAGCATCAACCCACTGGTGTATTGATCCAGACGATGAACCGGCAGCACAGAGACCGACCGCTTCCCGAATAGGCGACGGCGAAGACCCTCCGCCTTGGGATCCTGAAGATACTGGTTCAGTATCTGGAGGGCAGACACCTGTGCGTTGCCTTCCAAGGGGACAGAAAGCAGGCCGGGTTGCTTTTCAACCACCGCCAATGCACCGTCGAGGTGCAACACCACTAGTTTCGGATGAATCCGACGACGATGCGACCAGGCGGCAACCCCGGCATCCGGACTGCCTGTGCGCAGGCGCGGACCGGGATCTTCCAACCGCAAACCTGCTTGTGTCACCACCGCGCCATCCAGCCTTACCCTGCCCTCGGCAAACCACTCTTTCAAGCGCTTACGGGGAACGTCCGGCTGCTGGCATTGCAGCCATTCCAGCAAGGTGCGCACCTTCTCTCCTGAACCCGAATCGGACATTTCCCCAGCATTTCCTCCATCCACTCACTGGCAAGGGGAATTCCAAGGACGCCCTCAAGAAGAAAACCCAGCGCGTTGCGATAGATGCACTTTGGAAGACCCTCCCTCGACAGGCCGGGTTGGTTGCTGGCCTCAAGGGGAAGGAAAGCATCTGCAATGCTGAAACTCCGGCCTCTGCCCTCCGGCTTCCGGCCTCCATCTTCTATGGACCTCGTTCGATAGCGATAGCGATTTCGATAGCGATTGAGTGGACGCAACGACAGTTTTGCATTGAAAGCCGATCAGCGGCAGGCGGCGCAGGGATTCAAAGAAAATAGCAGAAATGCTAAAACGCTGATAAACTGAAAGATTTACCCCCTTCCGAAACTCTGAAACTCCGACCTCTAGTCCTTAGTATATTAACGCTCTTTGTGACCGCATAGCCGTCCTGTTGCGGCAAAAAATTCGCGTTGATTCGCGGTTAAAAACGAACCAGTGCGCCCCGCCCTTCCCTGGATCGTAGCACAGGCATTGCTGCGCCATCTCCGCTCCGCATCCGTCCTGCCTGTGATTCGATCTTCAAAATGCAGCATTAACTCAACACCGACTTCCGGCCTCCGACCACCGCCACACCGACACACCGGTTTCAAAACCTTGGCAAAGGGGCTCCGGGGAGACGCTGGCGGAAAAATCGGAACCAACAGCCCAACAGCACACCCGAATATACCACGAGCATCGCAATCCCGAACAGCATAGCCCGAAAGAGCGGAGGAGCGGATTCCGGACGGGTCTCAAAAACCGCAGGATATAGAACCGCATACCCGAGGGTTGCCCCTGGGGAGAGTGCGGAAACCCACAGGGCAGTCTCCTGCCAGTCTGAACGGGCCACAGAAAGAACTGAAGCTATCAAAACCGGAGTGAGCCAAACGAAGAGCAGGCTCATCATCAACTTGCCCCGTTCAAAGACGATCAGGGTCCAGCCAAAGACAAGGAGAGCCCCACCAATGGCAATGGGTAAACCATCCAGACCATCCAACCGGGCCCAGACACCCATCCCCGATGCCTGTAACAGCTTCTCCACCCCGACCAGAAGCAAGGCCGAAACCAAAGCCAAGCCTGCCACGAAACCCATACAAGAGGATTCGTCCCAATGCCAGGGCACACCCGGCAACTGAAGATTACTCCGCCGTAGCTCACCTCGCCGGAGAGTGTCCCAGTCAGGGACTACGATCAGCATGAGCCAGGCAGACAGCCCACCGGCAAGAAACACAAAGACAAGGGGAATGGCTGTGGCCAGCGCTTCGTCGGGAACAGGCATACGCAACATGGCGCGTGCCTGCTCGGAAATACCGGTGGTCAGCATAGGCCACAGATTTCCGAAAACCAGCAGTTGAAAAACCGCAAAGGCAACGATCGCCTGCACTTTAGAAAGAGGATGCCGACCGGCCTGCACCCACTTGCGATGCAGCATGCACACAAAAAGCACCATCATGCTGCCCTGAATAATGAGCGAAAAGATGGTTCCTGAAAGCGTGTAGTGAAAAAATGGAACTTTTCGGGCCTGTAGAATCTGCATCTCATCCATCGCCATCCCCGATTGAGCACCCAGCAACGGCCTGATGTGCTCCGCCAAAACCGGACGAACCGTCAGATACTCAAAGAACACAAAACCGAAATGGGAAAACTGAGGGAGCAGGAGGTAGAGCAAAACGACAAAAAGCTGTGCCATCCGGGCAGACCAGCGCCAGCGTTCCGTCACCATCCCAGCCGCCATTCCGGTAAAGTGATAGAGCAAGGTCGCAGAAAAAAATACCCCGTAAACCGTAAACAGACTAATCAGGCTGACGTTCCCCCTCCAGACCACGAAACAGAGAAAGGGCAAAGTGACCGCGAACATAACGTACTCCCGGATCGGTAAACCAAAGAGGTAGCCCACTATTTTGTGGCCGGGAGAAGCCGGAGCCATCCGCTGGTAGTCCAGCACCCCGGCCAGTTTCTCATCGACAATGCCAGTCGCAACACTTCCCGTCCCAAGCAGCATGAGAATCAGGCCTTGAATGACGAAAAGGGGAATCAAAGCCAGTCGGGCCGCTTCTTCTAAGGAACTGCCCGCACGGATGCCTCCATAAACCGTCTGGAGTACCGTCCACGCCGTCAGAATCAAGGTAAGTGCGATCCAGAAACCAGACCGCTTGAGGCGCAGGCGACTGCGGGCATAGCGCCAGACAATCGGATTGCGCCAAACCTGCCAGAGCGGAGGCAACTTGGGTTCCATCGTTTTCATCCCTCTCCTCCTTTCGGATTGTGTCCCGAGAGCGAGGTCAACACATCCTCCAGACTGTTGCGTTCAGGTTCAAAGCGAATCACCGGAAACCCTCTCGCCGTCAGCGCGGTGAGCAGTCCGGCAGTGGCCGCATCATCTCCTTGAAACTGGAAGCGCGCCCCATGCTCAGTCGCCACCACCGAGGAGACTCCATCATAATCCTCCAGCCATGCGGCCAGATGCGCTGGGGTGTCCGTCACCTCCACCAAAATGACACGAACCGACCGGCCCTTCAACCGGGTGATCTTGTCGACGGCCCCCGCCACTTGCAGACGTCCTTCACACATCATGGCGACGTGCGTGCACATGTCCGCCAATTCGGAAAGTATATGGGAGGAAATCAATACAGCCCTGCCCGCTTCCGCCTGGGCCCGAAGAATAGAACGCAGTTCTCGCCGGGCGATCGGATCCATCCCGCTGGCTGGCTCATCCAGAAGTAGTAAACTGGGTTGATGAAGCAGCGTCTTGGCCAGGACCAGACGCTGGGTGAGTCCCCTGGAGAGATGCTTCGCCAAAGTCCCTTTTTTGCCGCTCAGCCCCACGGAGTGGATCGCTTCCTCCACCCTTTGATTTCGGCCCGAAGCAGGCAGGCCGTAGCTGCGATCGTAAAGCTCCAGAAACTCCTCCACCCGCAAATCCGGATTCACCGGGGCTAAGTCCGGCATATAGCCAATGTGCTGACGCGCTTCGGCAGGGGTTTCCAGCACATCATACCCATTGACCAAAACGCGGCCATGAGTGGGCTCCAAAAGAGTCGCCACCACTCGGATGCAACTGGTTTTCCCCGCCCCATTTGGGCCCACCAGTCCGAAAATCTGGCCCGCTTCGACTTCCAGCCCTACATCATCCACCGCGGTCAGATCTCCATAATCCACCCTCAGGTTCTCAATCGAAAGGATTACCGAACAGCTCATTCGGTGCAGCAGCATGAGGGTGAGAGGATAAATAGCAATGCCGCAGACAACCCAAGGGCAATCAGCCTGTCCCGATTGAAAAAATTGCCGGATAAGTCGTTGCCACATGATCACTCCAAAATAGGTCCACCCTCAACTTCCATCCCCAGTTCCCCTAAAAATAACCCTTGTCCTCAAGTTAACTTTAGGTGATAGACTGGGCGCATTCAATCAACCCACTCACCCCAGAAATGACCATGAACCGAGTTAGTATCGTCTTTTTCAGTGGAACCGGAAACACCCGCCTGATGGCGGAAAGTATCCAACGGGGTGCTGCATCCGTATCAGGTGTGGAGAGCGATCTCCTCCCCATCGAGGCGTCCGATATCCAGCAGGGGCGCTACCGCAATGATTCACTCTTCGACCGCTTGGCCGGGGCCAGTGCCATTGTCTTCGGTTCCCCCACTTATATGGGGAGTGCATCTGCGCAGATGAAAGCCTTTATGGATGCAAGCAGCGAACTTTGGCTCGAACAGTCCTGGAAAGATAAATATGCTGGTGGCTTCACCTGTGGGGCCAGCCCCAGCGGCGACAAACTGTTTACGCTTCAACAGTTCAGCATCTTCGCATCACAACACGCCATGCATTGGATTAACTCTGCGGAACTTCCAACCGAAACCGGCATTAACCGTCTCGGTGCCAGCCTCGGCATCATGGCGTTCAACCCTTCATTCGATACGCCAACCGCCCTCCACCCAGGCGATGATCTAACCGCTTTTCTCTACGGCAAACGCATCGCAGAAACCGTTCTCAGGAATGCAGTCGCTCGAAGCCATCATAAGGAGTCAAGCCGGAGATCCGAAACCGGATCAAACCATGCTGAACCAGTGGCAGAGTGTTGAGAATGCGCTCCGCCTCCTCCGCTGATTCGCACTCCAATAAAATGACTGCTTCTCTCGCTTCCTTTTTGAAGTAGATCTCCCGGATAACACCGCTATTGCTCAGCTTCAAAACTGCTGCCGCTTCCGCCCGAAGCAGTTCATCCGTATAACCCACTGAAGTAAGCGCTTCCTCAATCGCCAGAATTTTCATAGCAAGGACCTCCGAAAAAGCAGCTTAGCGACCCGCGGCCTTATCTCAAGGACCATCGCTCTCTGGAAGAAACTTTCGGATGTAAGCGACCAGACGTTGTCGATTCCCATCCTCGTCAAAAACCCGCAGATGCTCGAATCCCTCAAGCCACCAGAGCGTTATCGGTCCCTTGGCTCGCTGATACAGTATCCTGCTGTGATACGGCGCCACCGCCGTATCCCCATCGCTATGAACCAGCAAAATGGGGGTCGATTCAATTCGGGCGATGGCGGCTTCCCCGCTCAAGGCATCACTGGCAAACAACCACCCAGCCCACTGCGCCAGCCAAAGCGGCCCCATCCGGGCCATCTTGTCGCTCAAATGAAGGCTGGGCCGGGCATATGTCGCTTCTGCAATGATCAAACGAATCCCAACATCATTCCTCTGCGCGGCAGCATTGAGGGCCAGCTGACCTCCCATGCTCTGGCCAAACAGAACCAGCGAATTGGAGGCGATATCCGGCCTCCCCCGCACGTAGTCGATCGCCGCGATCGAATCTTCCACCAAACCAGTTCGCTCAGGTCTCCCTGCAGAATCTCCATAGCCTCGATAGTCAAACAGGAACACATTGAAGCCGTCCTGACTCAACCAATACACATGCCGGATCGTGTAGGAAATATTCCGGTCGCTTCCCTGAAAATAAAGAACCGTCCCTACAGGTTCCACCGCGGGTCGCAGCAGCCATCCCCGCAGGGATGTGCCATCCCCACTCTCAAAACGCACAGATTCGACTTCCAACCCGAGTTCGGCCGACATGCCAAAGTCGTGATGCGAGGGCCGATGAAACTGTGATTCAAAAAAACCCGCCAAGTGCAATCCACCGCTGATCGCCAAACTGATCCCAACGGTGATCGCAACGGCAATGGCTCCAGTCATCCATAACTCGCTCAGCGGTACCCGCGCTGCACTCCATTTCCGGCGGACCAGCCAAATCACCCCAACCAACACGCAGGGGATCAATATGAGCGATAAAAAAGAAAGGAGTATAATCAAGGCAGTCGATGATAACCTTATGTATGCAAAAGAAATAATGAAGGTCTAAGCCGAGCAACATCTTTGCATATGGTGATCAATTTTCAAGTATCCAATGATCGGTAGCCGCCTCATTTGGATCTCGTTCGATCGCGATACCGATGGGGAACAGCGGCGAAGCTGCGCAGGGACGCACCGCCCTGCCATAGATGGGTCCTCCGCCCCCATCAACGAAGAACATTCCACCACCATCTCAAATCTCAAATCACTCCGCCGCCATCGGCCAAAACCCAAACGGGAGCAGGATGCTCCCGCTACATTGCGCAAACACCGTCCCTCCCATTCCCCTTCATCCCTCATAATTCATCCTTCCGGCCTCCCGGCCTCGGATACTCCTCACGGCAGTGGGGCGAAGCCTTCGGCACGAATAGACCATTGGCCGTCTTCGGGGAAGCCGGGGTACGGGGCGCTGCCATCCCAACCCGCGACCATCAGAGCGAGGGTGGCGAGGAAGGAGCCGTTGGCGGGAAGATAGACCGCAATTTCGCGGCGACCTTCCAACTGACCTTCAGCCCGGTCGCTGCCTTGGGGACAATGTCCGTTGGGAGTATACGTGTTGTTGGGGCCGTCGCGGAGGAGGATTTCGAGGGCTTCCTCCGGCCGTCCCAAGCGGACGGCAGTCATCGCTGCCATTGGATAATCCCAGCCCCAGATTTTGGTTTCCCAGTCCCATTCTTCCAATACAGCGGTCAGGGTCCGGTCCATTATGTCACGGTCCACATAGGGACTGTCCGGGAGGAACCCAAGGGGCATGAGCATTTGCGGGTGATCATGTCGGCTGGAGAAATCGGTCCAGGTATCGGGATGCGATTCGAGGGCAACATATTTGCCATCAGCCTGGGGAATGGGCGGGAGGTGGGCGACGATGTGGTCCCAGTGCGCCTCTCGTTCCAGCCCAAGGCGTTCCCGCCAGCGCTGGGCGGTTTCCAGCCCCCAGCGCCAGTAAGCCAGTTCCAGGGATGGGTTCTGACTCTCGGCGGGATCGTGAATCTCCTGGGCAATCCAAAGTGGTGGCCCCAGCAGGTATTCCCCACGGTCGGGGTCAAACCAGACCATGCTGGCCATGCAGGCAGCGGATTCGAGGACGAGGTCACGGTATTTTTCGAGGGTTTCCGGGCCCGGTGACTGCCGCCAGAGCAGTTCGGCGAGATAAATGGGATGGGGTTGATTCCAGACGATGAGCGGATTGCCCCCAGGGCTTTCCCGTCCCTCCGGACCGACCATTTTAGCCCAGCGTGCACCCTCCAGACCACGGCTGGTTGCGCGTTCCCTGGCCACAGGCAACTGGCGAATGAACCAGGCCAGGTTTTTCTCGGCCAACTGGGGACGGCCCCAGAGGATGAAGTGGGCGTTGTGCCACCAGATCATCTCGGTGTGGTGCTTGCCATACCAGGTGTTGCAGGTCAGGCCACTCTCCTGTGCGGGCACATCGGCCACTCCCTGCACAGCAGTCAGGTATTGGGAAAGCACCGCCCGCTCTTCCAGCTTGGAGGCAAGCGGATGAGTGCTGCCGCTGAAATCAACCGCTGCCCCACTCTGCCAGAATGCCTCCCAGTGACGGGCACTGGCCGTGCGGATGGCAGCAGGAGCACGCACAGAGGCAACCGGATCCTCGGAAAAACGTAATGAAAACTCCATTACATCGCCTTCCATTGCTTCAAGCGAAAACTGATGGGGAGCGTCTTCCTGACGGAATGGCAGGTCACTGCGAAGGTAGTAACGGGTGCTGAGAATATCACGGGCGATGAGGGTGTCTTCAATCAACTCGGATTGATGGCTTTCCGGCAGATCCCAGACCAGAGCCGGGGTGTTTTTCTCGGAGGTGTCATGTCCTCTGGGAAAGTGGAGGGCGACCCGCAGGGCGCCTCGTGCCACCCACTCGGATTGAATCCGCACCGCAATGGCGTCGGAGCCGGGATCGCTGGCCAGGATTACGGTAACGGGCAAGCCGTCCAGGATATAGCGGGTGGTGACGACACCTTGCCAAAGATCAAGTGATTGAACCGGCTCGCGGATGTCATTCTCGGTGAAGGCAGTGCCATCGGGTTTGTCCCATTGCAGGGAAAGTCGGCCGAGCGGATGGAGACGCGGATTGATCCGCAGCCAGTGACCGGCGGGGGAGTCCATCTCGGTCGGAAGGCGAATGCTGGAGCCATCGGCCTGCCGGTAGCTGCGGCTGGCATCTTCCAAGGTGTAGCCTTCGGTATTCTCATCCTCCACCCAGCACCAGCGGGTAAGCGTTTCGAGAGGAATGCCCTTTTCGTAGTAGGCCTCGCCAAAGTTCTGCAATCCGCTGATACCGACGGTAAAGGCGAAGCCTCCGTTGCCGACGGTGAGCGGGGCATCGTAGTCCAGGGCAGTGAACAGAGGGGAATGCCGCTGCACCAGCGCTTGACGGTCAATCGGATCGGCTGCGGAATCCGCTCCAAAGGATGCCAGACAAGCCAGTCCGAGGAGCGGGAGGAAGGATGGGAGAATGCACTTCATGGAACCAGTATGGATCAATAGACGCGCTCGTCGGGTTCGGTGATCGAGCCGTTGGGCAGGCCGGTGGCGTAGCGGACAAAAACATCATGGACATCGCGCATCCGCCAAAGGGCCTCAGCCTGGCCAATGCCCTCCCCGGAAAGGATCAGATCGGTCAGGCGCGCACCCTGCACATCTTCCATGAAAATGGCGGGACGGGCATCGGGGGTGAGTGTGCGCAGCTCGACACCCCGTAATTGCAGGTTGGATACATTCCGGGCAAACATTCCCCAGGAAGGCATTACCCCGAAGACATAAGGCTCGGGATAGGCTTTTGCCATTTCCGGAACCTCGCGCCGGGCCTGCTCCGCAGTGCCCCCTCCCTGGAAGTGAAACTGAAGATTGGAAAGAATGACATCCTCGATCGGGTAGTCGGGTAAACCGGCAATGAGAATCCCGTATTCGGAGGCCACATTCCAGGCGGTAACGTTATCGATAATAATCCGTCGAACCTGCCCCGGCTCGGTGGTATCCGGTGCCCGCAGGCGACCTCCAAGGCGAATAAAAATGGGGGTGTTCTGCACATCCCGCATGGTGATGTTGGTGATGGTAATGTCCTCCAGCACGCCACCATCGACCTGCTCAAGGGCGATTCCCCGGCAATGTTCAAAGGCCACATTGGAAATGGTGATATTGCGGAAGCCACCACCCGACTCCGTTCCGAATTTGATCCGCCCCATGGCCCCCCCGCGGTATTGGAGGTTGCGCGTGCGGGTACCGTCCAGCAGACTGCCCTCGTCGTAGCCGGTGACCGCACAATTCACGATGGTCACGTTTTCGGTCATCCGCTTCTCCCCCAGCCCATGGGAGGATTTCAAACAGATGCCATCGTCCCAGGGTGAGTTGACCCGGGTATTGGAGATGCGCACATTACTGCAGGCATCAATGTTGATTCCGTCGCGATTGGTATCGATGGTGAGGTTGTCGATGAGCAGGTTATCCACTCCGGTCGCAAGGATGCCAAAATGACCTCCGTGAAGGATGGTGAAGTCACGCAGGATGACGTTGCGGCAGTTCCTTAAAGCGATGGACTTGTTGCCGACACCGGCGGGCAGGTTATCGCGGGCATTGGGATAGCCCCAGGGACCGGGAACCAGATCGGGACGCTCCGGAATGTCAAAAGGCCCATCGGCAGCCAGCACATCAGGGAGTTCTTCCCCTTCAATGTAAGGCGGCGGGGCTCCTACCGGACGGGAGATGCGGCCATTGCCCCGGCTGAGGCCGCGGCCGTAAATCATGCCCGGACCAGTGATGGCGACATTGACCAGATCGACCCCCCAGATCAGGCTGTTGTGCCAGTGGGAGTGTCCAAAATCCTGATACATATTCCACTCGTTCGGCTCCGGAGGATCATAACCGCCGGGTTCCCCTGGAGGCGGAGGATCGGCAGCGATCAAAGTAGCGCCCTCGGCCAGATGCAGTGTGACATGACTCTTGAGGCGGATCGAATAACTGAGGTAGTCTCCGGCAGGGAGGATCACCTTGCCTCCGCCGACTTCGGCAGCGGCGATGATGGCGGCGTTGATGGCGTCGGAGTCGAGCGTTTGACCATCTGCTTCGGCCCCGAAATCGAGCACGGAAAAAGTGTGGGCGGAAAGGCTCAGTGCACTCAAGAGGCAGGCACAGCCAAGGATCAGCCTTTGCGGCTGGATGCAAGGGATATTCATCAGTAACACAAGGGGTAAGGAGAGAAGTAAATCCAAACGCGATTTTCCTTAATCAAGGGACGCGAAAGGGAATCAGTTCAGAAATTGAAGGCGATCCAGATTGAGGCCAATCAAAAAAGTGATGGGCGATGCCTGGGTTATTACTCCGAAATATTAAAGGTTCTCATGATCTGATTACATTTGGATAGATTCGGCTCCGTAAAACGAAGAACGAGACTTCCCGTCTGCGCATCGACTACGTCGATTTTGTCAGACCGCTTCGCTTCTGCGCTTTTGACACGGTCAATGAGAAGGAAATGATTCATTCCATGCCAAGAGGACCCTAGATTTAGTTCGGTCTTCATTTTCTATGTCGTTAAGGTAGGACCGCCCGTTGCCGGACGGCCCCCTCGCAGATCCCGGCGTGCGGTACTACCGCACCGGGCTCCCCGGAGGGACGCGCGAACAGGCTCAGGGATGGGCGTAGGGAAGACATATTTCAGAGGTCGATGCCGGGGCTTCGCGGATGCTGGGCCGTGCGATGCCCAGAGACTGCCACAGGGCCATCAACCCTGTCCAGTTGTCACTGCGCCGCTGACTGCGGCGGTTGAGCCATTTCCTTGTCCACTTTTCCTAAGACGATGCGTTTGTTCGCTCATGGTTCTGTAAGTCCGAATGTAGCGTAGGACTCACCCAAAACATATCGCCCGTAGAGCTTAATACTTATCCCGCTTCCTGTTACATAGGAATAAGTTAGAGTCTCCTTTCCGTCTATTTTAATAATCGTCATCTCGGTTGCCTCGCCCCCTCCAAACCCGGAACAAAGAAGAATCAACTTATCTTCGTGGATCATGACGGTGTGCTCTCCAGTGTAGTCCGAAAAAACGAACAATCGATACGGAATTGCCTCATTCTGAATTCTTCTGATGGTGACCTGTGCTGATCTATCCTTGAAACTCTCACCTATCGCACCTGCTTGGATCATATCCCTTATCGAATCAATTTCGGAACTACTTACTGCTTCTACATGAAGGAGCCCCGAAAGAGCGGACGCCAGAATCAGACAAAATTTTTTCATTTTCAGCGAACGTCAAAGATGAGACATGGAGGTAGATGGCGCGATTCTGGCGGAAGCCAGAATCGTGACAGCTACCGGAATTGTCTCCATCGCCTTGTTAGGCTCATTTTTTCTTTTGGTTCATCCAAGATAGCGCGTTTTGGATTGCGGCACACCAAGAATCATAAGCCGGGCGAGAGGGATGGGGAATAGACGAAACCAAGCAACCATCTATCTCCTCGCTGCCTCGAAAATAGACCGGACCCGATGGCGCGATCAACTGGTTGACTGCTGAGAGGCCCGCCTGTCCGCCAACAAATATTACATTAGGTTTCAGTGCCTTGATTTCGGCCCATATATGACGACCCAACTCTGATGCCCCTACCGATGAAATCGCCGCGTAGTCCTGCGGCTTCTGAGAATTAGATTGGGGACGAATATTGTAGTAAACTGTCCGGTCAAGAGTGTCTTCAATCACATCGTCATTCGAGTATATCCTGCTGAGCATTTCTCGCGATGGCGACATGCCCCTCTGGAAGCACTCGAGTGCGACTCCAAGTATAGTCAACGTATAGCGGGCCGTCTTCGTCCGAGTCCCTCCCGCGTCGTATATCCAATCCACCAAGTCGTCGCGGGTAATGTCGAGGAGCCCCATCTTCTCATATCCGTAGGGCTCCATGTTGACGGCTACTAGCTTGAAAGGCTCACTCCAGTAACGGTCGGTGGTCGGTCCGTAAAACATGTGATGCGTTACGCCAGACTCGACGAGATACCTTTTGAGGTTCGAGCGGGTTTCTATGTAGGTTTGTTGCATGATTCTTCTGCCATTAAGGTAGGACTCGCCGTTACCGACGAGCCCCCTCACAGATCCCGGCGTGCGGTTTTCCCGCACCGGGCTCCTCTGGACGGTCGCGCAGTGGAGTTGGCGAGGCGTGGTTCATCTGTAGGAGA
>JBJHBA010000016.1:0-95586 GCA_050485245.1 Verrucomicrobiota bacterium
CACCCGCTGCGAACTGGCGGTGGCACCGCTGACTGCATTGGGGAAACTGACCACCCACGGGAGCGAGGCATCGTCGCGGTAGAGGTATTGGAAGGGATTCTGCGAATCGACAGCCTGGTCGAGAATCCATTCGAGACGCCCTGCCCGATCATAATTATAAACGGTGCTCCAGGCGGCCACTCCGGTGGTCGGACGGGTCAGCTCCATCAAGGTGCGGTTCCCTTCGGCATCATGGAGGTAGTCGATGACGGTTCCGGTCATACCCTGAGTGGTCCGGCTGAGGTGGCCGGAAGCGGTGTATTCCCAGGTTGAGGTGTCGGTGCCATCCACCATTTGGGTGCGGCGGCCCAACGCATCATAACTGAAGGTGACATCTGAAGCGTGGCTGCCGGATGGATAGGGGTGCAAGTCAAAGCGGATTCGGCATTGCCTCGACAGGACGCTTAATCCTAACTAAAAGTCTCTGAAAACCCCATGAACGAAACCCAATATTACCAGTTTCGCGACCTCGATCGGCGCTGTGTCAGCCGGAAATTTGATCCGGAGGCTTGCGAGGAAGCCGTGCGTTGCAAGCGGGCTCTGATCGAGTTTCATCGGAATAATCCCTTGGTTCGGGAAGTGCTGGAGGGCAAAACTACTTTTGTCTCCGCCTATATTGAGGGATCCCGGGCATTCCGGGGTTTCCGCCGCTTTCTCCCCTATCGTGCCGATGTCGATTGGAATCAACGGATAGGAGATCTGGGAAGGATCATTCCGAATGTGGAGCATTTCCGCCGGAGAGGCCTTTTTTCCATCGACAACCCCATAAGTTGCGGCACTTACGGATTCGTCCTCTCCCTTGGGGCGGGGATACTTCTGGGACATGCCCAGCGGGATGAGCGGGGGTCTTCATCGGTCGGCACCCTCCTCTCCGGAGATGACTTTCCCCTCTCCTTTTCACTCCTGCTGATTGTTTTCGGGGTGCTCTTCGGGCTCTTCACCATGCTGCGCTACCGCACCCGCAATCCCCGGCAAATCCATGCCCGCGAAGCTGCTCTCTATATGGACCAGAATTATGCTTTCTTCCGGAAAAATGACGATGCGGGATGGGCCTGTTTTATCCGCTCTGGAAGTGAGCACGGCGATAAATCAATGGGATGAGAAGGCCTGATCCCTTCATTTCCTGGCCCATTGATCGCTAACGCTCAAGAACCTGGGAAAACTCCCGCGGCAGTGCTGCCGAAGCCCGAAAGCCGATTTTTTGACCATTCAGCACCATTGAAAGTGACACTTTGGCCGAGTGTAGGAAGAGCCGCTTGAATCCGGTCCGACTGGCAAAATCCCGGTTGAAGCGAAAATCTCCGTAGGTAGCATCCCCGACGATCGGCAGCTCACGCGCAGCACACTGTACCCTCAGCTGGTGGGTGCGTCCGGTCTTTGGTCTCATTTCAAGAAGAGAAAGTGGTTCGGCAGTGGTGCCGCAGGACTGCACTTGTTTCACTTCGGTCAATGAAAGCTGATTGCCCCCGCGTGAAACCCGGGCCTTGCCCCCCTTTTTCTCTACCCGCAGGAAGTCCTTCCAGATCTGTGGTCCACCCGCCGTTCGTCCCCGAACCAAGGCGAGATAGGTCTTGTTAACTTTCTGAGCCGCGAAGAGAGCCCTGACTTCTTTTGCAACTTTGGCAGTATCCGCGACCAGGACGAGACCTGAGGTGGGCGCATCCAGACGGTTCAGAAGAAACCAGCGTAGATCGCCATCCACATAACATTCATCTTCCGCATCATAGCTGACGGTCAATAATGCCTGGGGATCCGGACGGGCATCGTTTGGATGCGAACGTAAACCACCCGGCTTGTTGAGAGCCCACAGCCCGCAGGGGTGATGGCCCGCGATGGTAACGTTCACTCCGAGAGGTAAGGATGAAGACATCAGAAAGGGAAAAACAACTTCAGTAAATGAAAGTGATACGCTTTACCGTGCTTGTCCCCATCTGGGCAATCATCTCCGGAGTCCAATCCGGGAAAGGTGCCGGACTGCGGATGGCATCGATGGCCAGGGTTTCCGGCAAACGACCCACCGATGACTGCACCACCCGCACGTTGGTAACCGAACCATCCCGCGAAATGAGAAATTCTATGGTGACTTCCGATCCGTTGAACTGAATCGATCGCTGATTGTTGTAAACCAGATTGTTCCACTGTCGCTCAATCGCTTCCAGGACCCGGTTCCAGTAGGCACCGAACTCACTGTAGCGGGTATCGATGGAGATCCGCCCGGTCCGGGATACCCCTGTAAAGGTGCGCAAAAGGGGCCCAAATGAGTTGTCGCGCAATGTCGGTCGGTCAGGGCGGGGTTCCCGCATTTGAGGACTGGGCTGCTGAGCTTGAGCAGTGGTTTGGGCCTCCCCACGCCCATCAGCCGGGCTGCGCTGCTCGACTGGATTCAGTTCATTGTCCTCGGTCGGCTCTTCGGGTATCTCTGGATTGTCGAGTGGGTCAACAACACTCAGAAGCCCTTCATCCGCCTCAGGTTCGGCATCCATTGCCTCGGGTGGAGTCCAGACAGGATTTCTGTCTGGAGCGGCTTCCAGTTGTGTGGCCTCCTCAGCGCTGTCCTGCCCAGCCTGCGCTGCCGGCATGGGAGCCTGCTCATAAGGGCTGCCTTGCACGATACGATTGGAGTCTTCCCGATCGCCATCGAGCATTGGCATATTATCCTCACTCAGAGGCGCGGCTTCCTCCTGGGCAGCAACCTGATCACGATGAGAGTAATTCTGCGTATCCTGAGGCACCTCAATCGGGGCATCTGGATTCGCTCGCATGAATTGGGGATCATCTTCCACCTCCAGTGGTGGAGGCAACAACTCCAGTCGAACATTCTGCTGTTCCGGGGAACGGAAAGGTTCTGGTACCGGAGCATGGCGCGGGGTCAGCCAGACCGCCAGCATGTGCAGCAATAACACTGCCACCAAGGCGGCGATGACCGCATCCTTATCGAGCCGGTCTTCGATCAGCGCCCGCTTCCCCGCAGAATCAACCGGCGAGGACGGAACGGACGATGGATGTGGCAAATCGGACATGGAAAAGAGAATCGGGGACACTAGCCCCTCTTCTGTAAGACTGACCACCAGCCTTGCTGTTCAATTACCTCACGCAGGTGTTCAGTCGGTAAACCCATGATATTGTCGAAAGAACCGCTCCATTTTTCAATAATTCGTTCACCGCACTCCTGTATCGCATAAGCACCGGCTTTATCCAGAGTATGGACCCGCGATATATAGTCTTCGATCGCGGCATCATCCAAGAGCCGGAAAGTCACTGCGCTGGCCTCGATAAAGTCCACCCTCTGGCCACGTTCTGCGTGGATCAGACTCACCCCGGTATAGACCGTATGGGTCCGACCGGAAAGCATCCTGAGCATGTCCCGGGCGGCATCCAGATCGCTGGGCTTATTGAGCACATGCCCATTCAGGGCCACCGTCGTGTCCGCAGCCAAAACCAGGGCGGAGGGATGCTCTTGGGACACTACCTCCGCTTTGATCCCGGCGTTGTGACGCACCAGTTCAAGCGGATCCGCATCGATGGCTTCCCACTCCTGCACCACGGCCGGGCACACCGCATAGACCAGACCCATTCTATCGAGCAGCTCACGCCGTCGGGGAGAACCTGAGGCCAACACCAAGCGTAACGAACCGTCCGGAGAATGCGCTTCAGTGGAAGGAAAAGAGTTCATCAATACCGGCCTGCCGACATCAGCGGGTGGCATAGAGGACGGAACGAACATCTCCTCGTGCCCGGGCCAAAGCCAACCGGGCCAGATTAAGCTGGTACTCCGCCTCAATCAGCCCGTCGGTAACGCGCACCAGTCCTGCCTGGGCTTCAACTACTTCGCTATTGTCGGCCACTCCCTCTTCAAACCGGATCCTGGCCAATTCCAGCTCTCGCTCTGCGAGTGTAACCTGCTGGGTGGCGATTTCCACTTGTTTGCGGGAGGAGCTGAGCTGGGAAAGGACAAGGCGATACTCGACTTCCACCGCAGACTCAACCTGCTGCACGACAATCTCCTGCTGACGCACCGCGCTGGCCGCCTGCATCTGATTTGCTTCGATCCGGAATCCATCAAACAACGGGACACTCACTCCGACACCGACCGACCAGACCTCATCGAGATCCCCATCGATTTTTTCACCGGCATAACCATAGTTTCCAAACACATCCACGCTCGGCAGACGCTGCAGGCGGGCGGCCCGGCGAGCCACTTCATTCCGTTCCAGAGCACGGGCCTGTGCAACTGTTTCCGGACGGCGACCCAAAATCTGAATCAGTTCCCCGCGTGAAAAGGTCGTCCCTTCAAAAGGGGGAAGTTTACCTTCATCAAGTGCCAGATGCAGTCCCAAATCATAATTGAGGGCCCGCTTCAGCTCGAGTGCACTTTGCTCCACAACGGTTTCCTGTTGGGCCAGACGCAGTTGATTTGTGGCGAGGGCCACCTCAGCCCGGGTCACATCAATCTCCGTCGCAGCCCCGGCTTCATAGCGGTTTCTGGCCAGCTCCAGCAGCGCCACATCCCGCTCAATGTCAGCCTCAATCGTCGCTTCCCTGCGCAGATTGCGCTGGTGGGTCATGTAAGCGCGCGAAATTGCATCCAAAATGTCCTGCACCGTGGTCTGAAGCGTTAATTGGGCAATCTCCGTATTGAAACGCTCCACCCGGTAGGTGGCATGATTGTCCACGTCAAAAACGGAAAAGCTGGCTCGCAGCAGCGCGTCAAAGCGATTGCTGATCGCAGGCTGCCGCAAAGGATCCGCCATGTTCCCCAGACTCCGGGAACGCTGCTGTCCAGCCTCCGCACTGACACGTGGAAACAAGTTCCCCCGGGCACTGCGCTGAGCCTGTTCCTGCGCGATCAGACGCTCTTCACCAATCAGAATCTCAAAATTGGCCGCTGGCGCCCGGTCCAGGGCTTGTTCCAAACTGAGGCGCAAAACTCCGGTCTGGGCTTCTGCTGTAAGCAGACTGAGGGACATGACCACAAAAGCAGTCAGGAGGGATCTCATCATTCGATTCATAACAAGCGGAAACTTCGGAAGATTGCCTAAGCCAGCATTTCGCACAAGCGCAAAGCCGATTTTAACCCTAAACCGAGTCTATTCAAGATGCCTGTAAGTACGAATCGCTCCATTCTTTGGGCGGAAAACGGCTGGATCGCTCATCCAACTCGCTTTGGGAGTCGAATCACCCGAATGGGTCACATCCGGAATAGGAATATAGCTGACGACTCAGCAGGAAATACTGTGCAGCCGCTGCTCCCTCCTCTCTACTTCCCAACCAACTTCAAATATGCCTCATTCAGTTTAGTCTGCAAAATATCCGCAAAGGCCTGCTGAAGCCTATAAAATGTGTGCTCCGCCTGAAACCGGAGAAACAACGAGACACGCGAGCATCTGCCATATTGAATCCAGACTGCTGACTCCGTTTCCCCTTCTTCACCCCTCCACCGGAACACCTTCAAGTTTTCCATCAAAACCATTCCCGCCTGCCAGTATGTCGGGTGCTTTAGCATTATTTCATAACACAATTCAACCTGTTCGATGGAAACAGGCACATGCTCGCGGACTGAAGAGAGGCCGATTTGATCGGCAAGTTCTGCCAAAGTCGAGTGAGGTACTACACCCGGCTCGATAAGAGTCCCCGGAGGATTCCAAAACACCGAACCACCGGTACTCTGATGCTTGTCTGTCAACTGCCCGAGCACATGTCCAACCGCTTCCCGCAATTCAGAGGCAGGCTTCGATTTAATGGCTACACCCCAAACCGAGCTTTTGGGGAGCGTATACTGATACATCCTGAGACTTTCGTGCGTGAGAAACCGTTTAATTTAATATCCGGCACCACTGCGCTCCAGACGCTTCTGAAAGGAGTCCAGATGCTTCTCACTGACCTGCAGGACCCAGTCGTGCCACTCCTTCACCTCATCGAGCGAGGGATCAAAATGGAATCGATACTGGTGATAACGGGCCTGCCGCGCCAGTTCGTCCAAATCGACAGTTTCCAGATCCCTTTTCAACTTCTCATACTGCCGGGCATCAATGGAAAATGGTTTCCATGAAGCACCGGGCCCCATCCCACCATCGCCGCCGCCCTGAGCCAGTATCTGGTTAAGAATGGTATGTGGTGGGAAGATGCCACACACATCCATGTGCGGTACGTCATGAACGAAAATGAGCAGGTTCTCCATTCTCTGCTCACTCCCGCCAAACGGCTCATGCCGCCAGTATTGCACTTTCTCCCCTTTCAACAGGGGTCCGACCGGCATCCTGCTGTTGGGGATACCTTCGTAATCATCAACCGAATTGAATGCCTTCATCTCGAACAGTGTGTCATGCTTGCTTACCGGCCCAGTCCCGGCGGATAAACGCCTTCGTCGGCGCGCCGCATCACAACGTCCTGAAAATCCAGCTACAGACAAGCCACAAGCAAGCTCCTCTATCGTTTGATAAGGAATTTACCTTCGCTCAGGGGGAGATGGGAGAACAATACTGGAGTTTTCCTCAGTCCCCCGCCTTCCAGGCTGCGATCCAACTGCCAGGCAGCTCCGCCTGCAATCGATCACCCAGGGCGTGGGAAGAGAATGGTCTTTTCCCCGAGGACAACACCATCGAGGCGCGTTCCCCACTCCAGCTGACCTTCCCACAGTTCCACCGCTTCCTGCCCGAGCAAGCCGCTGATCTTATCGGAAATCCCCGGCATCACCGGCTTGAGCAGTGCCACCGCCAGACGAAGGGCCTCCCCCATCGTAGCCAGAGAGGTGGCAAAACGCTGCTGATCCTCAGCTGCTTCAGACTTGGCCAACTTCCAGGGCTGACGGGTCTCCGCATAACGATTGATGCTTGTGATGAAGGCAAAGAGCGTTTCCATCGCGAGATGGAACTGGAATCCGGCGTAGGCATCCAATATCTCCTTGCGGGCGGTTTCCCAAGCCGTCTTCAATTTTTGCTCCGGCTCTTCGTTGATTTCCGCCGGGGGAAGCCCTGCGGGGAAACTTTTCCCCGTCATATTGAGGAGGCGGCTGACCAGATTGCCGAGATTGTTGGCGAGGTCACCATTGTATCGGGTGAGGAAAGCTTCGATCGTGAAATCGCTGTCCTGGCCAACACTCATTTCCCGCGCGAGGAAATAGCGCATGGCATCCGCCCCGTAGGTCTTTACCAACTCCATCGGGTCTACCGTGATCCCGCTGCTCTTGGAGAGTTTGGCTCCCCCCATGTGCCACCAACCGTGGACCAGCAGCGACTTGGGCGGCTCCACTCCGATGGCTTTCAACATGATCGGCCAATAAACCGAATGCGAGGGTACCAGAATGTCCTTTCCGATCACATGGTAATCGACCGGCCAGAATTCCGCAAAGCGCTCCGTCCCATACCCCACTCCGGATATATAATTGATCAGGGCATCAAACCAGACGTAGGTCACGAAATCCCGGTCAAAGGGAATTTCGATTCCCCACGAAAGCCGTTCCTTTGGACGCGAAATGCAGAGGTCATTGACCGGTTCCTTGAGGAATTCCAGGACCTGCTTTTGCCGATAAGCCGGAAAGACAAAGTCGTTGTTGCGCAGAAAATCGATTAACCAGTCCTGATACTTTCCGAGGCGGAAAAAGTAGTTCGGCTCGGAAATCTCCACCACTTCCCCATACAGCTCCGGCCAGCTTCCGTCCTCATTCCGCTCCCGCTCCAGCACAAACTGCTCCTGCCGCACCGAGTAGTGACCCTTGAACTCCCCTTTATAAATATCCCCCTTCTCAAACAGATCCTGCAGAATCTTTGAGACGACCTCCTTGTGGCGGGCCTCACTCGTGCGGATAAAATCGTCGTTCGAGATATTCAGCTCGCGGCAAAGCTCCACAAACAGCGGGGCCACCTCATTGGTCAATTGCTCAGCGGTCTTGCCCAGCTTCTCCGCTGTCTGAGTCACTTTCTGTCCATGCTCATCAATGCCAGTCAGGAAAAACACCTTATCCCCCATCATCCGCCGATAACGGGCGACGACATCCGTCAGCACCTTTTCATAAGCATGCCCGAGGTGTGGGGCACCATTGGCATAATCGATGGCGGTGGTGATGTAGAAGGATTTCATATCAAAAGCAAACGATGAGCAGTGTCGGCTGGCAACCTTCGGGTCAACGGAATTTCACTCCCGGCCGACTGAGAAGGCCTCTGGAGGAAATGGGGTTACTTCTTCTGCTTTAGATATTTGGCGGTTTAGCCGCCGAAGAGGCGGGGGTTGCGTTCGACGAATTTGCGGATCCAGACATCAAAGAAGGACTGCTTGCGGACGCTCATGTGCCACCAGCCAAGGATACTGATGATGAGAGCGCCGAGGGTGTCGAGGATGAGATCCCACATTGTGTCCGTCAGGCCGGAGGGATCTCCAAGCATGGGTTTCTGCATGTTGGTGCCGAAGATCTGATCCATGGCGAATTCGAAAATCTCCCAGAGCGCCCCCATCGCCACCGCGAAAACAAAGGCAAAAAAGGCCACAAAGGCCGGCCTCATGTGCAGTTCGACCCGCTCGGTTTCGTTCAGAATATAAACGAGTAAAAAGCCGAGAATGCCGAGGAGGAGCCCTGAGGTGGCATGGAGCGCCATATCCCACCACCAGAAACGCTCATAGTATCCCCTGACTTCGCCCAGAAAGAGCGCGGCAAAGACAAACATCAGGGCAAGGATTTCAAACTCCTTGGGCACGTCGATTTTCAGCCGTTCACCCAGAAAATCGGGGACAAACATCAGGGAGATGATCCCGAGGGTGATCGCAGCGGTCGCCCACTGGCCTTCATAGAGGGCAAAGAGAAAGGCCAGCCCCATCGTTCCCTGCAAAATCCAAAAAATCCAGCGATGGACACGTTCCGCCCGTTCTTCCGTTTTCTTCTTTGCGGAGAAACCCTGCTCACTGTTCGGAGGTGGAGGTAGATCGTCTGTCATTGGACACAGTTTGAATCACTTATCCCTATCAGAAAGGAAAAACCTTTGGAAGTTGTCTGCAACACAAGCCTCCAGACGGGACAGGGAGACTTCCCGAATCCGGGCCACTGCCCGGTAAGCCGAAAGAATGTTCAAGGGGTGACAAAGCGCCTCACCCGTCTCCGGATCCTTGCACTCTGCCTCCCGGAAATCAACCGAAGGCAGCATATCCGGAGCATCTGTTTCGATCAACAGCCGGTCTTCAGGAATGCAGGAAATGACCTTCAGGTATTTGGGTTTATCCGGATGGGCAAAGGAACCGGGAATAGAGAAATAGGCTCCCAATTCGGCCAACTGCTTCAGGGTCTCCGCAGAAGCCCCTGGAGCGTGGAGGTGAAATCCCCTCGTCGGTAGCGGGTTCTGCTGCAGTTCTTCCAACAACGGCCCCCATGCCCGCAGGCAATGAATGGATACCGGCAAATTCCGCTCGGCCGCCAGGGCCAACTGCTGGCGAAAGAACTCACGCTGCCGTTCAAAGTCGGGTTCCTCGATCCATCGATCCAGCCCTATCTCTCCTACCCCAACGAACCCGTCGGCCGCATCGAGATAGCTCTGCAAACGCATCGCCCAGTCTCCTGCAGTAGTTTTCACCTTCCAGGGATGCACCCCAAATGCGGGAAGCACGGTACCGGGATGATCCTTGGCCAACTGCAAAACGGCTTCCCAGTCCCCGGGATGGGTTGCATTGACCACCATCGCATTGAGGCCACGGGTACGGAGCTCTTCGAGCAGAGTGGCCCGGTTGAGAGCGTTCAAGCGGACATCCTGCAAATGGTTATGGGCATCGAAAATCATGCCGATGAAGCCACGCTCCGTGCCAGCACGCGAATGTGACTCACGATATGGCGGGTTCCCCGCCGTCGGTTTTCGGTCAAGGCATCGAGCAAACGTAAGTCCTGCAAAAAGTCGGGGTCGGTGGTGGCAATCTCTTCCGGCGTCCCTCCTGAGTAAAAATCACAAAGCAACCAGGCGATGGCCCTCACCATGGGAGCATCTGAATCGGAACGGTAATACACTTTCCCCTCCCGCAACTCCGCAGTCACCCAGACCTGAGCAAGACAACCTTCCACTCGCGGTAGAACAGCACGCTCCTCCGCTGACAAGGCCGGTCCTTCCTGACTTTGCTCCAGCAAATAGTCAAAGCGTTCCTGTGCCCCCGGCAACCAGCGGTATTCCTCCGTCAAACGATCCCGTTTTTCTATCAATTGCATGTTCACGTACTCTGACCCTTCAACTGCATCGGTCAAATCCGGAACCGGATTCTCCTCCGGCCAGGAAAAAACTCCGGGCGCCGGAAATCAATCAGCTCTCAAAGGCGCGTTGATGACGATCTCCGGGAAGAAAAGCGCCTTCATCCATCTTGTAGACACGGTCCGCAACGTGAAAGTAATGGTCGTCATGAGTCACCGCTACGATCGCCTTACCCTGGTTCTTCATCTCTGGAAGCAAACTCTCGTAAAAGGTCTTGCGAAAAACCGGATCCTGATCAGCAGCCCATTCGTCAAAGACACAGACTGGCTTGTCATCAAGATAGCTGAGAATAAGGGCCAGCCGCTTCTTTTGACCGGTGGATAAATTGAGGTTGGTGATGCGCCCCTCACGAATATCCGTGATTCCGATCAATTCCATTTTCTTCAGCAGCCCATCGATTACAGACCGTTCCACTTCTCGCAACCCAGGGACCCTCCGGAAGAGATGGAAGTCAGTGAAGATGGTGGAAAACAAGTCGCGGTAAGATCCCATCATACCCGGCACCAGGCGTTCTTCATTGAGGTATAGATCCCCATCGGAAGGCGGATAGAGCCCGGTCATAAGTTTCAGAAAAGTGGATTTCCCGCTGCCATTCCCCCCGACCACGAAAACGATTTCTCCCCGCTTTAATTCAAAATCGAATGGCTTGAGGGAAAACGGACGGGTTCCATTTGAAGGGTACTGGAACGAACATTGTTTGCAAGACAGCGATGCAAACTCCACCGGGATCAGCTCGGAGTCAGCGGCCAACTGCTCATCCTGGTTGAGGGCGGCATCGATCTGCTCCTCCAGCGCAGCGATATTGTTGATGGATGCCTGAGCCTTGGCCAGAGCAGGAATGGCGACGACGACATCACCGATGGGTCCGGCGGCAAAAAGCACCACCGCAATCACCGGGACGACAATGGAAAAGCTGGAGGGATCGACATTGGGCAGGAGAAAGAGAACCCCGCCCACCGTAAAGAAGAGAAAGGTTTGGCCCAGCAGGACGGCCTGATTCATGGTCTTGCCCGACTTGGTCCGTAAATCTGCGGTATTGGTAACGAGACTTTCCAGCTCGAATCCAAAGAAGTCCTGACTTTTGCGGCGGTTGAGCTTAAACTCCTTGAAGGCATGGAGCAGCCCTTTGAGATTCTCAAAGAACTCATTCTCCCGAATCGAAGCTTCCCGCATTTCATCCGCAACCGTCCGGCTGCGCTGGAGGTAGAGAATAACCGCAGCAGAGATGAAGAAGGCGGTTATCGCCAGAGCCGCCACCGACAAGAAGCCGATGTAAGCCACCACAAAGGCCAACATGACCACAGCTGAGGTAGCATTGATGATTGCCCCGGAAGACACTGATATCACCGTCGCATCCGTCGAAAGCGTAGAATAAATCCGCCCCTCATCCATCGATTCAAAGGTCAGTAAGGGAGCATTGCGGATCTTGCGCATGATTCTCAGACGGACATCGCGGACGATGCCTTCAACAATGCTGGTAGTGCGATTGAGCACATGCTGCTTACTCAGCCAGAAGGTAAACAGGCAGAAACCAAACAGAAGAAGTTCCTGAAAATGAATCACCCCCGGTTGGAGCTTCTTTGCCGTATTAATGGCTACGGAAATCGCGAAACCATTAATGGCACCGGCCACCACCGCCATGATAATAAGGGGCAACCGGAATTCGGGGGATTCAGATTTGATGAACTGGAAAAACTGACGCATGTGAGAGGCTTAGGGAGCAGAGTCGGTTGAGATCAAAATTGGTAACCCATCATCAACGTCGTGCGCTCTTTTACTTTATCGATTTCTGGGGCAGGATTGTTATCATAGCCATAGCTATACCGCAGGTTAATGGAAAGAAAGTCGGTCAACATCCGCTGAAGCGTTAGTTCCAGCAGGAAGCTGTGTTTGTCCGTGTCTTCAGGGCTCAAGTAACTGAGGAAAGTCTGCTCCAGATTGAGTCTTGGCGAAAACCGGTGGCGCAGGAGCTGATAACCAACCGCATTGAAGTAGGAGTCACCTCGGGTGTCGGGAACATCGAAGCGTTCCCACTTATGGCCAGCCCCGATCCCAGCGAGCAAAGTGGTCCGGTCATTACGGATAAAGTAATACGCTGGCACGACCACCGAATTGATCTCATAATCAATCAGCCGCACCGCATCGCTGAGCCAACTCAACTGGGAAAGCAATATCCAGCGTTCGTGAAAGGGATAGATCCAGCGTCCGGCATTCTCATATTCATCGAGGGTGCGGTGTCCCATGATCTTACCGTATTCATAGCGGTGATAAGTCATGAACTCATGCACTTCACCCTTCCACCCTGTATTCAATTCGACCTTGTAATTATCGACATCCAGTTCAGAACGCAGGAAGTCCATTCCAACCATGATATTCGCCGAGAAGCGACTGGGGAGCCGCAGCTTTTGGCGAACCAGCCCAACCGGAGGAGCCTCCTGCGCACGCTCTCCCGGAGCCCCCGCCACCGCCGAAGGCGAGATCGGAGGTCCAGCTGGTTGAGCGGGGACGGGACTCTCTGCCTGCTCGGTCTGCTCAAGAACAGAAGCTGGCAGCGTGATCAGGCCAAAAGATTCCGAACGGAAAACAATCGAGTCCCCATTCTGCTCGACGATTTCTCCACGGAGGTATTCTCCGTTGGGCATGCGGAAGTTGACGGAGGAAAAGAGGAAACTGGCCGACAGGCACAGTCCGCAGAGAATGACGGCAAACTTTTGCATAAAAATCATGGATTCGGTGCTGCTCCGGCACCGCGACGTTCCAAATGAGAGGTCGGAAGTGGCAATGGATTGATGGGAGGTTGCGGAGTGGCTTTCACACGACTCCAAGTCTCTTCATAATACTCCAGGGCAGATCCCAACTCCTTGAGAAAGACCGCTGAATCTGCGAGCGGAAACATATACCCCGGCCCGTTGCGAATCTCACGCAGCACGAAGCCCCGGGAGGAACTGGAAGTGTTGGCATATGTGCTGTAATTGCTCAGGGCGGCAGTTACTTCCGGGATCAGTAAATAGTCCAGAAACAGCCGGGCAGTATTCACCTCACGGGCATTGGCAGGGATCGCGAAGCAGTCCACTCCGGTGACCACCGGCCCCTGGGGAATAACAAAGCGAACCATCCCATTGCGACGAAGCGCCGCTCCGGCAGCTCCATTCCAGCCAACAGCTACCAGCACTTCCTCCTCGGCAAGTTTATCCGGCATTTCATCATTGTAAAAACGCAGCCCTCCTGTGCGGATGGTATCCACCAGAAAATCTCCCGCCCGACGGATTTCAGCGGGATCGGTCGTATTGGCATCATACCCCAGCATGATTAAAGCAGTGCCCATGGCGACCCGCATTTCGTCGATTAAGGCCCTGCGGCCCCGAACCAGTGGATGACTCCCTGATTTGGCCAGAGCCTGCCAGTCGAGGGGCATTCCCGCCACATACTGCACATTAATGGCCACGCCCATACCGTAGTAGAAAAGCGGGAGCGAGTATTCCAAGCCGGGATCAAATTGCAGTCCAAAAAAACGTGCATCAATTCGGCCAAAATTCGGGATATACTCGCGACCGAGTGGCTGGAGAAAGCCTTCTTCCCGCAGCTTTTCCACCATGTACCCGCTGGGCATGATCAGATCGTAGGGGACCTCGGCACGCTGAATCATGGCGTAGAGTTCCTCATTGGTGCTGAAGAAATCGGCATGAATGCGGATCCGATAACGACTCTCGAAATGGGAGACAAGATCCGGATCCAGATAGTCATGCCAAATCAGGACCCGCAGCTCCCGGGCAACCGGGAATGGGGCGTCCCCAAGAACCACATTTCTCCATTCCTGCCCTTCCCCGCGATCCGAAATCTGGGAGGTCGGCCCACAGGCGGCCAGAGCAACTACGACTCCCGGCATCAGGATGCCCAGCACGTATGGCTGCAGCTTGTGTTTCAATTGTGCAAGTATGCGTCTCATGCGTCTGGCTGAGCCGACAGATTAACGATGTGGTTCGGGAAGTTGAGGTGCAGGGGGGAGCGGGCTGGAACGCGGGGGAATATCCACCCGCCTGGATCCGTCCTGTTCGGATTTCATTTCTCCTCCTGTATCCCTGTCCTCGGCAGTCCTCGGCAGTAAGTCCGAAGCACTCACTCCCTGGTCCGCAGTATTCAGAATCAAAGGTAAGCCCCCATCAGAGCCTCCGATCACGACCACTTTGGAATTCGGTGATTTGGCCAGTTCCACGGTGGCTTCAATTCCCCGGAAGCGAAGGTAGCGGTCGAAAGCACCACCTTGCATTGCAGCCAATTGGAAGTCGCGGATACCTTCACCTTCAATGCGCTTCCGTTCGGCCTCACGCATTTCACGCTGCACACGGAATTCGTAAGCCTGGACCAGTTGATGCTCAACCAGCTTTCGTTCAATCGCCTCGCGGATCATATCCGGCAACGTCAGACGCTTGATCAGCAAATCATCCAGCATAATGTGCCGCTCCGCGATCTTCCCCATCGCGCCCTGCGTCACAATCTGTAGTAAATAGCCTTCCGAGGTATATATTTGCTCAGGTGTGTATTGGGCTAAGACAAACCGGACCTGAGCCTGAACTTCCTGCTTCACCACCCTTTCCACATATTCGGGACCGATGCGCCGGTGGAGGAGAGGGAGTTCATCCGCGCGGGGACGATAACGGATAGACAGTTCCACCTTGATGGGAAGACCGTCCTTACTCAGGGCGATAAACTCATGGGGTTCCTGCTGCAGGCGCATCTCATAAATCGCCATGATGTTCCATGGGGCAACGATATGAAAGCCTTCTTCATAGACCCGGTCCATCACCGTCCCGCCGGCAAAGCGCTTCCAGAGAACCCCTTCCTGACCAGCATGAATATTAATGAAAATCCGATTAAAGAACAGGACCACCAAAAATACCAACAAAAGCAGAATAATCACCAGGTAGTATTTCAGGGAGTTCCAAATCCGGGGCCAATTTTCCCGAAATCGGGTCCGATATCGCACAAAGAAGGAGGTATCAGCACTCATAAGCAGCTTTTGGCATGATGAGAACCGACAGGGCGAGTGCAAGTATCTTATTTCCAGAGGATTGACATTTCCCACAAAACGGAGTCATTAAGGAGGCTTGGACCACCAAAATGTTTTTTGGTGGTAGGTCACTCAAACGTAACACATTGTAAAACATCGACTTAGGCAACTTTTCCTCTTGCCTGCCCGTGCATTTTCCCCACTATCTCGGGGTGCAGTCACTCAAAAACTACTAACCACACACCATTATGCCAGCTACGAAATCGGCTCCAGAGCCAGAAATTCTCGATGTTGAATCCGACGAAGTGGAACTCACTCCGCAAGAAGAGGCGGAGAAGCTTCTTAAACGCTACATGTATTGGTCAATGGGCTTTGGCCTGATCCCGGTTCCCTTGGTCGATCTCGCTACAATTACGGGCACCCAGATCCGCATGGTGTCCAAGATGTCTGAAATTTATGATGTCCCTTTTGCCGAGCATCGGGCAAAGAACATCGTCACTCCCCTGATTGCCTCCGTTGGGATTGCGCCAATCGCCACCGGCGTTCTCGGCAGCTTCATCAAGTTCATCCCGGTGGTGGGAACCTTGGCAGGGGCGGTTTCTCTTCCGATTGTGGCCGGCGCCACCACTTATGCGGTCGGCAAGGTCTTTATCATGCACTTTGAATCCGGAGGCACCCTTTTCGATCTCGATCCGAAGTCCGTCAAGGAATACTACCGTCAGATGTTCAACGAAGGCGCCAAGGTTGCCGAGGACATCAAGGCGGAGGCCGATAAGGAAAAGAAGTAAATCCGGAGGATATACCCCATGATATTGCCGTATCTGCTGCCTTTGCTCCCTTACGTGCTCCTGACACTCTTCATTGCCTATCTGGGCAAGGAGACCAAGTTCGGGTTTTGGGGGAACTTCTGGGTTTCCCTTCTGCTCACTCCTCTCGTTGGTGTTGTCGTGTTGATAGCCCAGGAGCGAAGCGGCGGGACCGAGCGGAAGGCAAACTCCTGATTCAGGGTATTCAGCTCCTTCCCTCTTTCCTCATTTCTCAGCGACCTCCCGGTGGGAGGTCGTTTTTTTGTGCCCGAAGAAAAATGACCACAGTATGTACAGCACCCCACTCTATTGCAGAGGCAACCCGCGTATAAAGTGCGGGCCTGTCTCTCAGCTGGACCCGATCGGCTTTTCCAGGAGCGGGAACATCACCCCCTTGCGGAACAAGGTGACCTGCCCGGTGCTGGCACTGACCACGATGGCAAGGCAGTCCGCAGCCAAAGAAATGGCAGCTCCTGAGGCGTGCCTGGAACCCAGCCCGCTGGGAAGGTTTTCGTACGATTCGGCCGGGGCGTGGATCAGACTGCCGGCGGAATCAATAACGCCATCACCGCGAATGACGAAGCAGCCGTCGATCACTGAAAACTCCTTAATGGTTTCATCCATAAACGGGTTGAGAACATTGCGCCCCTCCTCCCGGTAGCCATAAAACGGGTTCAAGACCAGTGGCTTGATCATGGAGTTCACTTTTTTGGTATCCCCCAGCACAAACATAGTGCCGACGGGTTTCCCCTCCCGCCCTTCTACCGCCAACTCAGTGGCAATCGCAATCATCCGCTCCACCACCTCGATTTTGACGGAGGGTGGCAGGAGGTCATTGTCGCGATCGATCACGCTCTGGAACTCCCGTTCGATATCCACTACCATGAGGGAATCAAGTTGGTTACTGGCAGGGAGCCCACCGACGCAACAGAGGCGGTCGGAATGCTTGAACAGCCCGCGGGTCAATCCGATGAGAATGGCGCTGCGGGCCTGAGACAAACGAGTTCGGGAGAAGGAACGCACCTCGATATATCCCTCTACCTTCTTCGATTCACTCCGCCGCTCCCCGGCCCCACGGGTAACCAGAATCGTGCGATAATCGGGAAAGGCTTCGGTAACGTCGATGCCCCCGGCAAAAGTATCACTGAAGACCAGAATAGCCGCACAATGGGTTTCCTTAGCCACTTTCTCGGCCATTTTAAGAAACAAACGGTTGAAGCGGGTCTGACGGCGCTCCGGTCGGGCGAGGAGACCACCGAAGCTCTGGAGAACGCGATCCTGAAACTGTTTGGTGTTGGGGGCACTGACAATTTGCTGAACCAGTTCCCGGTCACGGAAGAGGCGAGCCAGTGAGGCCAACACGTTGAGGTAATTCCGTTCACGATCAGAGGCCAGCAGGAGAAAAACCAGCCGGGCGTCCCGGTAGTCCTGAGGCGATTCGATGCGATTATCGTTCTGGACGCGCCCCACCGCAAAGATGTAACGCCGATCCATTCGGACCCGTAAATGCGGCATGGCGACACCATTGCCGAGATAGGTGGTCATGGTGTTCTCCCTGCGCACCAGCTGGTCGGCCAGTTTTTCCACATCGAGAGTGTCGTCCTGGACCCGACTGGTCGCGACTTCGATCAACTCCCGCAAAGCACCACGGAGATCCTGACTTTGGATCTCGATCATGCGGGAGCGGGCGATGAAGCGGTCTAGACGCATAGGGTAGTTTGGCGCAAGTGCCTAATAATTAGGCATGCCGAAGGAGCAACGTCAATGCCCGTAACGATATTAAAGCGTCTCGAAAGAAAAGCCCAAGAGGCGTTATTTTTCCCAATTGAGCGCACCTTTCCGGATTTCGTAAAGAAGCCCGATTACGAGCACTCCCAAGAAGAAGAGAACGGGCATGAGGATAGGCAACTGAGCAGCAAGAAAATCGCGGTAGATCATCACCCACGGAATCAGGAAGACAACCTCGATATCGAAGATAATGAAGAGCATCGCCACGATGTAGAACTTCACGCTGAAGCGAGCACCAGGTTTGCCCTCAGCCGGAAGTCCACACTCATAGGCGGAATCTTTCATCCGGTTGCTGCTGGCACGCTGGCCGAGCAAGTGACTGGCCATGAGAATCGCCACTGCAATCGTCAGGGCGAGAAAGATTTGGATGAGAACCGGAAGATAATCCGCGAGCGTCATAGCCCATTACGAGAAGCAGAATCCGCACACATGACAAGGAGGAATCCGGTTTTTTTGATTATCTGGATTGATCTGCACCGCTTTTCCCGCCTCTGAAGTAATCAAGCCCCTAAGGAAGGCGGATGATGCGGGCATCCGCCGCATTCCCATAGCCGATCCCGATTTCCACCGCATACTCAATCACCGGCAACCAGTTCCCGAGAGAGCGGAAACCGTGCCGTTGGCGCACTCGATTGATCCGCTGGAGGATGAGCGCATCGAGAATGACCGGATCCGCCGAGAGCCAAAGGATCGGCTCGGAAACCGTATAGAATGAGTTGAATCCCGGCCCGCCTACAAACTGGAAACGCTCCAGCGTCATGATGGTCAGGGCCCAGGTATCCTGAAACTCCGGGATGGCCGCTATTTCCGCCACTGCTACCGGCGCATTGGCCGGACTGAGGAAAAAGCGCTGACGGTTGCTGATATTCCAAAGAGTGGCATTGACCAGCCCTCCATTCAGACCGAGAGCGGGGTGATCGGTCACCATCGGTAGGTTGATCCAAAAATCGACCCTTGTCAGCAAGGTGGCGGGCAGCAAACTTCGCCGGGCGTCCGGGTCATCGGGACTGGCTTCCATCCTCAGCATTTCCCGTCCGAGGGCAGTGGCAAATTCCGGCGGCACCGGATTATCATAAAACCAGCGGTCACTGTAATGATCCCCGGAGTCGAGAAAGCCGACAGCCGCTCCCGCGAATTGAGGATCTTCGGTGCGGGCTGCCAAGGGGGGAAGATACCCTGCCGCCCGCAAATTGGCTTCACGGGCATCCAGAATGAGTACATTGCCGCGCTCAAACCCGCGTGCCTCCAAAGCCTGAATAACTGCCTCGGTCAAGGCAGAGGGCGTGGCCAGGCCCGCACCCGAGTTCGTGTCGATTTTGATCCCGGCCCGACCCCACTGTCCGGGCACCAATTGTTTCCCGGTTTCTTCCTCAAATGCCGCGATCAGGCGTTCGACCGACTCACGGTAGGCGCTTCGGGAAAAATCCGGCATTCGATCTTCCCAAACCTTGCCAAAATGGGCGGCCTTGGCTCGCTCAAATCCCCAAAACTCTCCCCATAAAGGGGTGCAGAGGAGTAAGAGCATTGCCAAAACTGTAAAAAGACGTTTTTTCATTCGCATTTGCCAGATTCCCTCTGGTTACACAATCTATGTCCACCGTGAGCGCAAAACCTTTTTGGAACCTGTTTCGTTATGGGACGCTCCTGATCACCCTCGGGTTCATTATTGGGTGTCGCGAGCATGCACCGACACAGGGCGAAGTCCTGAGCCAAGCTCAGGAACTCTCCATGGCCGGGGACAACGCAGCGGCGATCTCCCTTTTGGAAGGTTTCCTGCAGGACCATCCTGGGTCCTTCGATGTGGTGGACACCCTGGCTTTTCTCTATGCCGAAGAGGGAGATTCCGCGGTGGCTGCCTTTTTTTTCAGCAGGGCGGCGGAAATCGATCCCAGCCAACCGGAATACCTTCTCTATGCGGCTGAAGCCCTCGAAGCTAGTGGCGATCCTGCCGGAGCCGTTTCCCACTACGAGCAATTCCTCAGTGCCCGGCCCGATGATGTCGCCATCCATGTGCGCCTGGCCCAACTCCACGAGAGCCGTGGAAACCGCAGTGCCGCTCTCGATGCCTACCTTCAGGCCAACCGCCGTCAGCCCAGCGGAGAGATTCAACTCGAACTCGGCCGCCTCTACCTGCAAAGCGGAAACAGGGCGGTCGCCCAGACTTGGTTTGCCAGCGCCGCCCAAGCCAGTCGGGAGACCCGTCCGGATGGGCTCCTCGGCCTGCTGGAAATTGCCATCCGCGCCCAACGCTATACCGATGCAGAAGCTTTGGTAGAGACTTTGGACCGCGAATTCCCCGGCTACCTCAACCAGTCGCGTCTGGCCCAGACCCGTCGGCAACTGGCCACTTGGCGCCGCAGCCAACAGGAAGCTGAGGCCGCCCTCGCCGCGATGCGGCCTCCAGTCACCGAAGAAACCCCGCTCGCCGTCGCCGCTAACCGCGCCCCCGCCGAAACCACTGACCCTACCCCGGATACTCCTCCCTCTCCAGCCGAGGGAGAAGATCTGTCGGCAATGGCAGACGAAGGTATCGATCGTGGGCCGATTGCACTTTTCCCCGATCCCTCAGAACCCCCGCCCGCTCCTGCCCCCACCCCCACGGCGACTCCCGTACCTTCCGTTGTTCAAGCCTATGAGAATTTTCTTTCACAGGCACGGACACAGGCCAGAGAAGGCAATCACCTTGAAGCCATCCGCAATTATCAACGTGCCTTGGCCAGAAATGACGAAGATCCCGCGGTCTGGCGCGATTTGAGTCATTCTCAATTTCAGGCCGGCCAAAACAGCCTGGCCGCCGCCTCTGCCAGCGAAGCCGTCAGAAGGGCTCCCGAAGACCCGACTGTTCTCCTGCACTATCTTCGGGTGGCAGCCCCTACCTTAACTCCGGATCGCTTACTCCGTGAGCTGGAAACAGCCCGCAACCGGTTCCCCGACAGCCCTGGAATCGCCCTCGCCCTCGGGCGGGCCTACGACGAACGGGGAAGCCGCGCCTACGCCGGGCGAATGTATCAGGAGTTTCTCCGCCTGGCCGCACCGGATCATCCGGCCCGGGCAGAAATTGAGGCATTATTGAATAATTAGGATTCACCCCGACCCTTTCGGACCCTTTGCTCCCGTTCGTGCCCCTGATCAGCCGACAGAGTATCGAAGACCTCAAGCTGCGCATCAACATCCTCGATGTGGTCTCACCCGTTGTCTCCCTCAAGCGGGCGGGCAAAAACTTCGTTGGACTCAGTCCCTTCAGCAACGAAAAGACTCCTTCCTTTTACGTCCTGCCGGACAAAGGGATCTACAAATGCTTTTCCTCCGGTAACGCCGGGGATATATTCAAATTTGTCGAGGAGACGGAAAAACTGAGCTTCGTCGAGGCAGTCGAAGCCTTGGCCGAACGCTTTAACATCCCCCTCCAATATGAAGGAGGAAGCGGTCCGAATAGAGAAGAACGCTCCCTGCGCCGCGAGTTGCTCGAAATCCACGAGTACGCCACCGACTTCTTTCATCAGTGCTTTCTGGGAAAAGACCCGGATGCCGCCTACGCCCGGTCTTACTGGGAGCAAAGCCGGGGCTTTCCACTGGATCTGGCCAAGGATTACAGAATCGGCTTTGCGCCCGCCAACGGACACGAACTGAATGCCCTGCTGCTCAAAAAAGGTTTCTCTCATAAAGCAATCCGTGACTGCGGCCTGTTTTATGATCAGGAACGTCAGCCCGATCCCCTTCACTTGCGCAACCGATTTCGCGGGCGACTGATGGTCCCGATCCGGGACACCCAGGGACAGGTCATTGCCTTCACCGCCCGCCAGCTCGAAGTCACTCCGGAGGATGACCGCACGCGGGCGGCGAAATACATCAATTCACCCGAGACCCCACTCTTTCACAAGAGCAACCTTGTGTTCAATCTGGAGAGGGCCCGCACCGCAGTGGACGCGCAAGGGCATTTTGTTCTGGTGGAAGGACAGCTCGACGCCATCCGCTGCTGGCATGCGGGAATCGAGGCAACCATTGCCCCCCAGGGGACCAGCATCACGATCGAGCAGATGCGCCTGTTGCGGAGGCATTCCTCCGAGCTGGTGGTGATCCTCGACGGGGACAGTGCCGGACATAAGGCAGCCCTCAGAGTCCTCCCACTGGCCCTCTCGGCCGGGATCGAGCCCCGGTTTGCCGCCCTGCCGACCGGAGAAGATCCAGACAGTTTCATCGTCGCTCATGGCAGCGCCGCCTTCCGCGACCTGATCGAATCCGCGCAAAGTGCAATGACCTTTGCTGCCCGGGCTCTGCTCCCGGAAGACCCCTCGCCCCGCGACCGGGCCAACGCGATGAACGCCCTCTTTCAAATCCTGGTCGAATGCGACTCTGAAGTCGCCCGTGAAGCCTACCTTGACGAAGCCGTCTATTCATTCGGGATCGAGCCTGGAGCCGCCCGAAGGGATTTTGATCGCTTTCTGATCCGCACCCGTCGACGGGCTCCCGCTCCAGATCGGACTGAACCTGCTGCTCCTGAGGTAAAATCAAAACCAAAGTTGACAACAGCAGAATCTGATCTAGTGTTGATCGTTTTGCACCACGGGGAGCTGGCGGCCCCGATTGCACACCTTCTGGATCCGGTCTGGATAGATCACTCCCTGCCTGAGGGAAGGATACTGGGGAGTGTGATCGCGGAAGTCAGCGAAGGCCACCTTGACGTCCTCGACGATCCGGGTTTCCTCCTCGATTCTGCCGATGACCGAAACACCCTCTTCAACCTTCTTGCCGATGAACGCCGGCACCAGGAACCCAGAGCCGAGGCCAACAAAGCGCTTCGGCGAATCTATCTGGGCTACCTCAAGAAGAGGCTGAGCACTTTGACTGAAGAACTCTGCAATGTCGAACAGGACACCCCCAGATTCATCGAACTGCTCGAAGAGAGAAAGGCCCTTAAGCTGGCCCAGACTTCTGCCAATCTTCCCTTACTACCGGACATTTAACTCCGCACCGCATCCGTAAACACTTCATCGTTCACCGAGAGCATGCCCGCCGCCAAAGAAAAATCCGCCAAGAAGAAAACTGCGACTAAAAAGGCCGCTGTGAAGAAACCTGCGTCCAAGTCGAAGGCTTCCGTCAAAAAGACACCTGCCAAAAAGGCTGCAGCCAAAAAAACCGCCCCGAAAAAGGCGTCGGCAAAAAAATCGGCAGTAAAGAAAGCTCCCGCTGCCAAAAAAGCGAACACCAGGAAAGCCGAGGTGACTGAACCCAAAAAAGCGGAATCGAGTGCTGCCCGCAGCGCAGCCCGCAAGGCTCAGGCCATCAAGGACGGAAAAGCCAAGCGCCCAAAGTCCGAAGATGTAGCCAAGACCAGCCGCCCTGCCTCCGAAGAAGAAGGCGGAGAAATGAATGAACGGGTACGCAACCTTATCCGCCGCTCCAAGGAACAGGGCTACCTTACCTACGCAGACATCAACGACGAGTTGCCCGACAGCGTCGAGAGCGCCTCGGAGATTGAGAATGTCATTACTATTCTGGAAAACCTCGATATCGACATCATCGACAACGAGGAAGTCGAACTCTACAAGCAACGCTTGCAGGAGCACAGTGAAGAAGAGGTCCGCTCCGCCCAGTCGGATATTCTCGACGACCCGGTACGCATGTACCTCAAGCAAATGGGACAGGTCCCCCTCCTGACCCGGGAAGAAGAAGTCTCCATTTCCAAGCGGATTGAGGATGCTGAACTCAAGGCTCAGGACATTCTTTTCTCCGTAGCCTTCACCAAAAATTTCCAGGTCGAACTCGGACAGAAGCTGATCAACCGTGATGAGCGTTTTGACCGGGTCGTCCTCGACAAGAAGATCGAAAGCCGCGAGGCATACTTCAAGTCCCTCCCTCTCATCATCGAGGAAATCCAGAAAGTTGAAAAGAAGCTGGATAAGGCCTGGGAGGATTACTGGAGTGCGGAGGATGAGGCCGCCAGAACACGCGCACTCAAGCGCTACCAGAAGCATGAGTCCACCCTCAAGCCGGTCTTCAAGAAATTCTGCTTCAAGTTAAAGGTCTTTGAGGAGTACCTCGGAACGCTCGATGGGCTGATCCGTGAAGTCAGCCGCCTGCTGGACAGTCTCAACATTGCGGACAAAATTCACGCCCGTAAGCGCCGACCGGTGGATGTCGATCGGGTTGAACGCCGTCTGCAGGAAATCCAGCGCCAGATTCGCCTCGATCCAGCTGAGTTTCTGGAGATCATTCAGAACACCCGCAAGGCCATGCGCCAGGCCCACCGGGCCAAGACGGAAATGGTCGAGGCCAACCTCCGTCTGGTAATTTCCATCGCAAAAAAATACACCAATCGCGGCCTCTCCTTCCTCGACCTCATTCAGGAAGGCAATATGGGCCTGATGAAGGCAGTGGAAAAATTTGAATACCGCCGTGGCTACAAGTTCAGCACCTATGCCACCTGGTGGATTCGCCAGGCCATCACCCGCTCGATCGCCGACCAGGCCCGGACCATCCGGATACCAGTCCATATGATCGAAACCCTTAACAAGGTGATGCAGGTCCAAAAGCAGCTCCTGCAGGAGTTGGGTCATGAGCCGACCGCAGAGGAAGTGGCCGATGAGATGGATCTCCCGGTCGACCGCGTGCAGTCTATCATGAAGATGGCTCAACAGCCCATTTCCCTGCAAAGCCCGGTTGGCGACAGCGACGATACCAATTTCGGCGATTTCATCGAAGACAAGGCCGCGGAGAATCCCTACGACATGACGGCCTACTCCCTCCTCAAGGAGAAGATCATTGATGTGCTCGACTCCCTCACCGATCGGGAACGCCGGGTGCTCAGCCTGCGCTTCGGCTTGATCGATGGGTACAGCCGCACCCTCGAAGAAGTGGGCCGCCAGTTCAATGTGACCCGCGAACGCATTCGCCAAATCGAGGCCAAGGCCCTCCGCAAGATGCGCCACCCCACCCGGATCCGTCAGCTTCATGGTTTCTTCGAAAACGAAGGGCAAGGCAGTCTCGAAGGTCCCGGTGCCCAGGACTTCATCGGCGAGAAAAGCCCTCCGCCACCCGTCCGCCGTCCCAACTGAGGCTTTGACCTGCGAGGTCACCGCGAAGGATTCGTCAGGATGGATGAATCTCAGTGTTACAGCTTATCTGCGTTTCCGGCATTTCCCACTGCCTCACTCGCCGCCAAGGACTTCGGAAACCCGTTCAATGGCCTCCCTGATTTCATCCCTCCATTCTGCAAAATCCGCGTTGCCCTCCCAGTCTTGTAGAAGATTCATCACCGCGACGTAGCGCTGGCGGGGGCTGCCCGGCTCCCAGCTAAAATGCTCACTGAGCAGGTTGTGGGAATAACGAAGGTTCAGATTGGGGAGCAGTTGCAGCAAATAGGAGCGCTCTTCCGCTCCACGTTCTCCCTCAAGGAACCACTGTTCCAGACGCTCACGTTGAACCGAATCCGCAGGATCAGCCCGCGCAAAATAACTGGCTTCCGTCCGGGGAAATCGTTCCCGCGAAATCGGATGCTCCAGTAGCTGAGCAAAGGCACGTTCCGGATCCAGCAGCACCAGACGATCCAATGCCATCCCCGCCGGATGCGTCAGCGCAGTATCATAACCGGGCGCCATCAGTTCCACCAGATCCGGGATCGCCTGATGTGCCCCACTCCAGACCAGGACATCAAAGGCTTCTTGGAATCCTTCACTCGGCCTTTCCCGCCACGGATAATGGGCGATGAGTGCACGGGTCCGCTCCGCCAGGAAGCTCTTTACCACCGCGGGGTCCATTTCATCCGGTGCGCCCCAGGCATAGTTGCGCAGGTGCAGCGCGTATTCATCGGCAGAGCCCTTGGATCCTGCCAAGGCTTCGGCAGCCAGACGATGGGCAGCATCTGGATCCAATTGCCCCAGCAGGTCCAGGACCGCCACCCGCAAAGTCGATGTCCCCTGCAGACGACCCTCCGGCCCCACAGAGAAAGACATCCCCAGACTCAAATCCCGTCCGGAATACCAGTAATCCCAGAGCTGTTCCACCGCTTCCTCTCTGGGAATAGCCAGCAAATATGCCTGCCATTCAGCCAGCAATTGGCGGGGATCCCGGCGTTCCGAATCCAGCCAGAAAGTCTCCAGGGGATCTTCCGGAAGCATTTCCGCATCGGGAATCGGTGCATCCTGGGACGCAACTGGCTCGAAAAATGGGTCCTCGGGCGTAGCCACCGGAAGCGGGGAGGATTCTCTATCTCCAGGCTGCTCCCGGTCCCCGGAAAAGCGCAGCCAGAACAGGCAGAGCGGTAAAGCCAGCAAGATGAACAGAATCAAAGCTTGAAGAAAGGATTTGCGCATAAAGTAAGGAAAGTTGCTTTACAGTTTACACCGATTGCAAGCATGCTAAATTAATATTCATGAATGCCAACCTGCTTTTCGGTTTCATAACAGGCATCGGAGGTCCCGAACTTTTGGTGATCTTTCTGATTGTGCTGCTTTTTTTCGGTGCCAAGCGCCTGCCCGAACTCGCCAAAGGCCTTGGCAAGTCCATGAAAGAGTTCAAGAAAGCGACCGAGGATGTGCAGGAAGATTTCCGTGAGGCGATGGATTCCGTCGACCCTCAAAAGCCTTCTCAGAAGCCCGCCCCCGACGCTCCACGCTCTGTCGAAAAGCCAGCCGAGGAGAAAAAAACGCCCTCTCCTGCCAATACCGAGGCCGCACCCTGAGCGAGAGGGTTTTGATCGGACGGCTTGAAGTCTGACCCAGTTCTTTTTCTGATCCGGAATCAGGCACAATTCTTGGTACTGGCTTCTGTCCCTTTCAAGAGGGCTTATCCCGTCCTCTATGCTTGCTGATTTCGTATGAACGGCGCAGTTCAGCATTCACAAATCCCTGTGTTCTGCTTCAACTGGATGGAGGATCGTCCACCTCTGGACGCAACTATTCTATTTCTCTCGCGCCATGTTTTCCCCTCCAGTCGCTGTCTATGAGAGCAAAGCTTTGCAAACGCTGAACGTCCGCACACGCGGTATCGATCTAACCCAGTGGAGCATGCTGACCAAAAACCAGTTCCTCTGGTTGGTGGGCAAGTTGGAACCCTTTCATGGCCAAAAAATCCTCGATGTGGGCAGTGGCTACGGGCGCATCGCAGCCGAAATCCAAAAACGTCTCGACGCCCAGGTAACCGGAATCGATCTGTACCCCTCCATGCTCGATCCCGCCCGGAAAGCATTTGGAGACAAGGTCACCTTTCTGGAAATGAATTACGAGGCCCTGACTTTTCCCGAGGGCTCCTTTGATGCGCTCTACGCTGTTGATTCCCTCTACTTCACGGAAAAACTCCCGAAGGTCGTCCCCGCGCTTTACCGATGCCTCCGTCCTGGGGGTGGCATGGCCATTTTTTGGTCTCAGCCGATCCCTCCCGATGGTGATCCTGCCATTTTGCAACCGGATCGGACCGCGGTCGCCTCGATCCTCAACACAGAGGCGATACCCTACGTCTACACTGAGTTCACCGAAGAGGATCTGGAACTCTGGACCAGAGCCAACAGTGCTTTGCATGAGCTGAAAGCAGACCTGCTTCGCGACGGGATGGAGGAGGAAACCTGGAAAATGCGGTATGAGGAATCCGGGAACGTCCTTGCCACAGCCCAGCAAAAACGCCAACGCCGCTACGCCTACTGGATCGAGAAAAACACATTGAGTGAACCAGTGTGACGATTCCACCCTGAGCAAGGGCGGAGCCGTCCCAACGCAAAGACCGCAAAAGAACCAGAAACGAAGAACGAGGAACCGCACGCAACGCGCTCCATGATGCCGCACGCCCGTTCGCTTCGCTCACTTGAGCCGCTGAGCCGCAGAGGGACATGCATCACCCCAAAAAAAACGCCGCGTCTCCGCGCCTCAGCGTGATACATTTTTCGGCGATTGCGCAAAGGAGCAGGAACATCCTGCTCCCGGAGCGCGTGGCATAGTCACCCTCCCAATCGCTATCGCAATCAACGGAGCACAGTGCTCCAATCCGACAGAGCGAAGCGGAGATGTCGCAGGGCGAAGCCCAAGTAAACGCCGGCCTGCCCTGAGCCTTTGGAAGGCAGAGCGACTAATCCCAATAACCCTTAACCGATAACAATTAACTTCCTTCATCCTTGCGCCTTCATTCTTGCCCCGAGGGCGCGAATGCCTTTCTCATAACAACGCATGGGAAATCATTTCGGAACCCTTTTTAGAATATCCACCTGGGGCGAAAGCCATGGAGGCGGCGTCGGCGTGGTTGTCGATGGCTGCCCGCCGGGGCTGCCTTTGAGCCCGGAAGACATCCAGCTCGAACTGGACCGCCGTCGGCCGGGGCAAAGCGATATCAGTACCCCACGCAAAGAGTCTGATTCCGTGCAGTTTCTCAGCGGGATCGATCAGGGATACACGCTGGGGACCCCGATCGCGATGAACGTGAGCAATCAGGATGCCCGCCCATCGGCCTACGATGAAATGCGAAAGACCTTTCGCCCCAGCCATGCCGATTTCACTTACGAGATGAAGTATGGGCGCCGGATGGCGGAAGGGGGCGGGCGCTCCAGTGCCCGTGAAACCATCGGCCGGGTGGCAGCCGGAGCCATCGCCCGCAAGATCCTCGCCTCGGTAGGAATTGAGATCATTGCTTATGTGTGCCGCATTCACGACATCGCCATGCCGGAGCTGAGCGAGGCTCCCTCCATGGAGGCGGTGGAAGCCAACGCGGTCCGCTGTCCCCACCCCGCCACCGCCGGGCGGATGATCGAACGGATTAAAGAGGCACGCAGTGAGGGCAATAGCGTCGGCGGCCTGATCGAGTGCCGCCTGCTCGGTGTTCCGCCCGGTTTGGGCGTTCCGGTTTTTGACCGGCTCGAAGCGGACCTCGCCAAAGCGATGCTTTCCATCCCGGCCACCAAGGGATTCGAAATTGGCAGCGGCTTTGAGGGCACCCTCCTGACCGGAGCCGAGCACAATGATCTCTTTGAGAACCGCGACGGCGCCATCCGGACCCGCACCAATCGTTCCGGGGGAGTCCAGGGGGGCATCTCCAATGGCGAAGAGATCTATTTCCGCGTCGCCTTCAAACCCACCGCGACCATCATTCGCTCGCAGGAGACCGTGACCAAGGACGGTCAACCCACCGAGCTGATGGGCAAAGGACGCCATGACCCCTGCGTCCTCCCGCGGGCTGTTCCGATTGTCGAAGCTATGTCAGCCCTTGTGCTGGTTGACCACTGGATGCGCCAGCAGGCGCAGAACAAGACATTTGCTTTTTCACGGCCAATCCCGTAAGTCTATACACCGATCATGGCGGGAATTTCCTACCTTCTTCTCGGATGGGGCAGCAGTGAACGCCCCGAACTTTGTGCCCATCTCCTGCGCTTTGGCCTGGATACCTCGGCGGTTGCTTCCGTTGTCGTTACCGCCCCTGCGCACCTCAAAGCTGTTCAGGCGGCCCTTGAGGAGCAAAAACTCAGTTCGGTGGAAGTGCTGAGCCTGGATCCACATACGCTTTCAACGCTGAACATTGCTCCGGACACCCATGTCTTCTGGATACCAGACGGCTCCGAAGATCCACGCGATTTTCTGGAAAATATCCGGGAATGGGTCGAGGCTCGGGGTGATGAACTGGGGCGGATCTTCACCGTTATCGATATGGAACTGCAGGAGGCCAACGCATCCTCACATGGCTTCTATGAGTTGTGCCTGCATTTCAGTGACTTTGTCCTCTTGGGCAATCGACAAAACGTATCCAAAAAATCAGTACAGAGCTACCGCGACCACCTAAAGAAAGCCGCCATTCCCAGTCGTGTGGATTTCCTCCGCACGGGCGGCAAGGTCAACGCAGCCCACGAATTGCTTTTCCCGGAAGCGCGACGCCTCAGCCTTTATTTTGATCCGGTCGAAGACTATTCAACCGGCGGCTACGAAATGGAAGGCCTCAGCCTGAAAAGCGACGAGACGGAACCCGATCCCCGCGACCCGCAGTCCGATCCCTTTCTGGCCCGCACCCCCGAAGGACGCCGCCGCAAAGTCGTCCACCTCCCGCATGGGTGAGGTTTCAAGCTGCTACCCCATAACCAACTGCCGCAAACACCCTTATCCAGGCAGCATGCTTTGGACACCCTGTCGATTCGTTGGACAAAAGTTGAGATGCCTGAACCTATCCATCGGAGTCGCCTAATATTTGAATGAGAGGGGGGAATCCGGCAGCCAGGATTTGCATCGCTTGCAGGCTCGCATTCCCTACCCTCCTCATTCGCTCTGATCAGAGGATTGTGACTGGAACAAGGGGGAGATCAGGGTGTGGCTGAGATTGATGTTCTTGCCTTCAAAACCGCCGCGTTTGCTGCCTGCCGTATTGTGACACATAAAGCAGTTCGCTGGCTTTCCGCTGTTATTCTGCGGACCTTGGACAAAAGTTTCCATCGTGGCGTTGGCCAGCTGAACCGAGCCAACCGCTTGACTGGCTAAGTCGCTCTGCCCAGGTTGCAGGGAATCTGGCTGGAGCCAGACCGTTCCGATCAACTTGTAATGCGTCCAATAGGTATCACTGAAGATTCCCTGACTCTGCTTGTTGATCGCCATGATTTCAGAAACTCCGTCCTGACTTTCCCCTCCATACGCATATTGGCGGAAGGCATTTCCCCGCGGCTCCAGAATCTGATTGTCCTGATCCACCACTTTGACAGGAACTTGCTGATTACTCTTATTCGCGGGAGTTCCTGCCTGGTAGAAAGTGTAGCTCTGCCCGCTCACTGGATTCGAGGAATCGTAGTCAGCAGGGTCGGCAAGGTCGGGAACATTCAGCTTATGCTCAAATGTTGCCCAGAGAAATTCAGGATGGTTGACCGTAACGCCCACGACGTGAAGTCCGACCAAAGCAACCGTAACCGCACGCGGTTCCCTCGAATCGTCGATTTCCACTCCCGGGAGCTTCGTTCCATTCGTGTTCTTGAGATAGGGGACGTGCGCTTTAGTGGTGTACACATTCTCCGGAACCGGGTCTTCCGTCACAATTCTCCAGGAGGCCTTAAAGACGGCCGACCCCAGCGGAAAATTGATATTCGGATCGGCTTCATCATAGCGGGCTCTGCCGTAGTATTTGTTGGCAAAGTCAAAATAGGTCTCGTTCATGTGTACCGAGTAGAACAATGGAAAACCCTGCCGATCAACCAGCGCTCCTCCAGAGGCCTGAGTAAACGCATCGACCTCGTCCGAATCCGACTTGACCGTCCGCAGGCCCAGCATCAGGCGCTCGCCTGGGGATCGCTCATTCGTGCCAAGCTGACTGGGAGTGGGCAAGGTGAGAAAACGCAGTCCTCCGTCTGCGGTGGGGGCCGTCGCCCAGGCAAATGCTTCCCAGGACCACATATGGAATGCGCAGTGGTCATCCGGATTATGAGCGGTATCACTGACAGGAAAAACCGCAGTGGGACTCTGATGGGCTGGCAATCCTTCTGCCCAGCCAAAGGGCGGGCACATTGAGCCCAGAGATACGAGCGGAAACCAGAGAATACCAAGGATGATTTTCAAACTGGAGCAGAGCCATTGAGCGAGTGAGTTCATGAGACAGATGAGTTGTGAGATAGCCGGGCGGGCACCGTCGTCGCCACCCGGATGATTGAAGTTGAACTCTGCAGATCGCGAATGAGCCACGATCACAGCGACGGAAAAAGAGTACGTCCCTATCTTTTACAATTATTTTAACTTATTCAAGCTATTTATTCTGCTTCTGCTCAGCGAAAACCGGTTCATACACGGAACGAACAGTGGCGCGATGGAAGGGCCAAGGTCATCTTGAATCATCCGCCCCCGGATGGGGTCTCTCCGGTTGCCACCCGGTTAAGCTTTGACTATCAAATAAACACCGGCCCCCAGCATGCAGATGCCTGCCCCGGAACGGGTGATTCGCCGGGTCTTTTCGCTCTGAAGGCGGCACATGATTCTGTGCGCCAGATAGGCATAGAAGAGCTTTACCCCACCCACCGCGACGATGGTTACAAGGCAGATGAGCGCGACCGATTGCGCCGAAACGCGACTCAAGTCTACGAAGGCCGGGAACAAGCTCGCGTAAAACAGAATCGCCTTCACGTCTCCCAGAGTCAGGAGCAAGCCTGCGCTGAAGCTGGTGAAAAGAGAGCGACTGGATGTGCCGTTGCCAACTATTTTCACCTTTTCCCCGGAACGAAGGAGTGTGTAGCCAAACCAGAGGAGGTAAGTGCCAGCCACGTATTTGATGATAACAAAGAATGCTCCCATTACCTCTGCCAAGAAACTCATTCCCAGAAGCGCGAGCGCCACAAAGATGAGGTCTCCGAGGACGATTCCAAGGGAAACCGCTGCTCCGTTGGCAGTTCCGTGCAGAGCAGACCTGCTGACAACAAGCATGACGCTGGCGCTGGGGATTGCCGCCAACACAAGCAGAACACCAAAAAGGGAAATGGTGGCTGAGATGGTCATGTATTCATCCTACGAAAAGCAGGCTTCACTACCAGCGGCAAGCGCTGCGTTGACTGGCGACCATCCGGCACCTGGAGCAATGATTGCCTTTCCAATAACCGGCCACCTGCTACCCGATCCCCCGGCTTCCCTAGTGGCGGAAGTGGCGGATTCCGGTGAAGACCATGGCCATATCGCGCTCATCGGCGGCGGCAATGACTTCGTCGTCACGCACCGATCCTCCCGGCTGAATAGCGGCTCGGGCTCCGGCTTCCGCAGCTGCAATCAGTCCATCCGGGAAGGGGAAAAAGGCATCCGAGGCAATCGCCGAGCCCTGGAGGGAAAGTCCAGCCTCGCCTGCTTTCCAGACGGCAATCTTGGAGGAATCGACCCGTGACATCTGGCCAGCCCCGATCCCGAGGGTTTGCTCCTTCCCTGTATAAACAATGGCGTTGCTCTTGACGTGCTTGACCACCCGCCAGCCAAAGAGAAGGGCCGTCCACTCTTCGGGAGTCGGTTGGCGCTTGGTCACGACCTGACACTGTTGCGGGGTGATTTTCCGCTGGTCGCGGTCCTGCAGCAGCACCCCTCCCACCGCGGAACGAATGTCCTTGAGGGAATCGGCCCCCACGCCGTCTTTGGCAATCATCAGGCGCAAATTCTTGCGCTTGCCGAAGATGGAAAGGGCTTCGGGGGTGAAGGATGGTGCGATGATGACTTCGCTGAAAATTTCGCGGATGCGGTTGGCCAGAGCTTCATCGACGGTCTGGTTGGCCACGATAATACCTCCGAAGGGCGCTTGCCGATCGGTGGCAAAGGCCAGATCCCAGGCCTCTGTCAGTTCATCGGCACTGGCCACCCCACAGGGATTGGTGTGCTTGAGAATGGCGATGGTCGGCCGTTCAAACTCGCCGATCAGATATGTGGCGGCGGATATATCGATGATATTGTTAAAACTCAGCTCCTTACCCTGGAGCTGCTCAAAGACCTCGAAGAAGCGTCCATAGAGGGCCGCTTTCTGGTGCGGATTCTCCCCGTAACGCAGGTCGGCGGCCTTGGGAATGGAAATGTCAAACCGCTCCGGGAAACCGGCGAGACTGGCCAGATCGGGCTCATCAGACTCTATCTGGGTTTCCAGATAACGGGCGATGGCCCGGTCGTAGGCCCCCGTGCGGGCAAAGACCTTGGTGGCCAGACGGCGGCGCAGGGCCGAAAGCTTGTCCGGCTGGGCCAGGGCATCGAGCACTTTTGAATAGTCGGAGGGATCCGTCACGACCGTGACCGAAGCATGATTCTTAGCCGCGCTTCGCAGCATGGAGGGACCGCCGATATCAATCTGCTCAATGGCTTCCTCACTGGTAACGGAGGGCTTTTGAATGGTTTCCTCAAATGGATACAGGTTGACGACCACAAGGTCGATCATCCCGATGCCATGTTCGGTCGCGGCACGCATATGGTCCGGCTTATCGCGCCGGGCGAGGAGTCCACCGTGAATCTTCGGGTGGAGCGTCTTGACGCGCCCTTCCATCATTTCCGGAAAGCCAGTATAGGCACTGACCTCGGTCACGGGAATTCCCGCTTCCTGCAGGGCACGGGCAGTTCCGCCGGTGCTGAGAATCTGATAGGCAAAACGGTCGGCGAGCGTGCGGGCAAACTCCACCACACCGGTTTTGTCACTGACGGAAATCAGGGCTTTTTTCTCCACACCTAAGAAAAGAAAAGGAGGCGGGACGGAGGCAAGGCCGGAGTTACGGAAATTGCCGGGGAAGAGGGGACTTTTCGACCTTGGCCTCACCATTTCCCATAATCCCCTACTCACAAACCAGATATACCTGCACCCTGCCGCCCAAAGTGTGAAAAATATCCGCATGGAGTGCCAAACCATTTGTCATTTGCCAACCGGTCCGTAGGTTAGTGCACTTTATGGCTATTGACCTGACAACTCAGCCCCTGCAGATCGCCGACCGCACCTTTGGGAGCCGTCTGCTGATGGGAACTGGAAAATTTTCCTCGGGGGAGGCGATGCGCGCGGCCTGTGATGCTTCCGGGAGTGAGCTGGTGACCGTGGCCCTGAAGCGGGCCAGCCTGAAGGGGCCGGATGCCTTTGCCGACATCCTCGACTTTCTCGACTCGGATCGCTTTCTCATCCTGCCGAACACAGCAGGCGCGATGAATGCGGAAGAGGCGGTGCGGATTGCCCGCTTATCGGAAGCCGCCGGCCTGCCCAAGTGGGTGAAGCTGGAGATCCACCCCGACCCGAACTATCTGCTGCCCGACCCCATAGAGACCCTCAAGGCAGCCGAAATTCTGGTCAAAGAAGGTTGGACGGTGCTGCCCTACATCAATGCGGATCCAGTGCTGGCCGCCCGCCTTCAGGATGTCGGGTGTGCAACGGTCATGCCCTTGGGATCGCCCATCGGCAGTCACCGTGGCCTGGAAACCGCTGCCCAGATCCGGATTATCATTGAACAGGCACGTGTGCCAGTGGTCGTCGATGCAGGGCTGGGGGCACCGAGTCACGCCGCTGCAGCGATGGAGCTGGGGGCTGATGCGGTTCTGGTCAACACGGCCATTGCGGTGGCTGCGGATCCCGAGAAAATGGCGCGTGCCTTTGCCGCAGCCGTCATCGCCGGGCGAACCGCTTACGAAATGGGGCTGCAAGAGCCCTCTGCCCAAGCCAACCCGACCAGCCCGTTGACCACCTTCCTCGGCTGAGTATCATAGAGGATTTGAATCATGGGATTTTCGCGCATTTTTCCGAAACTGCCGGTGAAAGAGCTGGCAGATCGTTCCCGTCAGGCGACGCTCGCTCAGGTCGATGCAGTCCTGGCGAGGGGACGGGCTGAGACGGTGGACGAGTTTGCCGTGCTCTTGTCACCTGCTGCCCAAGAGCGATTGGAGCCGCTGGCCGCGCGTTCCATGCAATTGACGCAGCGCCACTTTGGCAAAGTGATCCGCCTCTTCGCCCCACTCTATCTGTCCAACGAGTGCATCAACATCTGCAAATACTGCGGGTTTTCCCGCAACAATGACATTCCGCGGATAACCCTTTCCAAAGAGCAGGTGGTGGAGGAAACCCGCAAGCTGGCCAAGCAGGGATTCCGTTCCCTCCTTCTGGTTGCGGGGGAGCATCCCAAATATGTTTCCAGAGACTACGTGGCGGCAGTTATCCGTGACTGCCTTCCCTGGATGCCGAGTGTGGCTCTGGAACTGGGACCGCTGGAAGTCGAACCCTACCGGGGCATGGTTGAGGCCGGTGCGGAAGGGCTGATCTGTTATCAGGAAAGCTACGATGAGGCGACCTACGTCGATTTACATCCGGCCGGCCCCAAAAAGCATTTTGACTGGCGGATGGACACTCCGGAGCGCGGCTATGCAGCGGGATTCCGCCGCCTGGGAATCGGGGCGCTTTACGGACTGCATGACTGGCGCTATGAGGCCATTGCCACTGCCCTCCACGGCAGACACCTCCTGCAGCATTGCTGGAAGGCATCGCTCAGTATCAGCATGCCCCGGATGCGTCCCGCCGCTGGCGGCTGGGCTCCAAATCCGGATTTTCACATGAGCGACCGGGATCTGGTCCAGACCATCTGCGCCTTCCGCTTCTTCCTGCCGCATACCGGGATCACCCTTTCCACCCGTGAGCATCCCACCCTGCGCAACGGACTGGTTCGGCTCGGGGTCACCACGATGAGCGCCGGCTCTTCGACCGAGCCCGGGGGCTATTCGACTTTTGATGAATCCAACTGGGTGCAAACCAAACCCGCCCAGCCCGGCGAGCAATTTCACATCGCGGATGAACGCTCCCCCAAGGTCATTGCGGAAATGATCCGCGCACAGGGCTATGAGCCGGTCTGGAAAGACTTTGATGCCAGCCTGGTGCAAGCGGCCATCTAACCAACCCTCAACCCAAGCCTGCTGAAGAGACATGCAAATCACTGCCAACGGAGATGCCTTTACCCTCAATGAGAAGACCACGCTGCAGACCTTTGTCGAAGACAGAGGGCTGGCGCTGGAGCGCGTCGTGGTCGAACGCAATGGGCAGGCCCTCACCCCCGGCGAGGCCCGCGAGGCGGTCCTGGCCGATGGGGATAAACTCGAAATTGTGCGCATTGTCGCCGGTGGCTGATTCAGATGGCGGTGTCTCCTCCCAGCCGCGAAATCCCCGAGATCGAGGTCACCCTCGACCACCTCGCCTACCACTATGAGGCGGAAAAAGCCCCTCCGGAGACCCCGCACCTTTTCATTTATTTTCTGACCATCGCCAATCGCAGCCCGCACACCGTCACCTTGATGGCCCGCAAGTGGGTTGTGACGATGGAAGACGGCACCCGCCAGGTAATTGAAGGCGATAAAATTGTGGGGGAGACGCCCACCCTCGGCCCCTGGGAGCAGTTCTCCTACAACAGTTTTCACCTCATCGGACAGAACGCCGAAGCTGAGGGCGCTTTTTTTGGTCTGGATGAAAACGGGCGGCGCATCCATACCAAGATACCTCGCTTCGAATTGATCATTCCCCCACCAGCCCATGAACATCACTGACCTGAATCCGCTGAGCGGAATCGGGGCCAATTCCATCCTGCTCGAACTCGGCCCGTTTCGTATCGTTATTGATTCAGGGATGAATCCCAAGCTGGTTGGCACCGAGGCCCTCCCCGGTATTCAGCATACCCAGGGAAAACCGATCGACCTCATCATCCTCACCCATTGCCACCTCGATCACCTCGGCACCCTGCCCCTGATGATGCGGGCGCATCCCGAAGCCATCCTCGTGATGAGCCCTGCTTCCAAACTGCTTGCCCGCCGAATGCTGCACAACTCCTGCAATGTCATGATGCGGCAAAAGGAAGAACTCGGCATCGAAGCCTATCCCCTCTACACCCGTGGCGAAGTCGAACGTATGGGACAGCGTATCTTCCCCCTCGGGCTGGAGCACCCGCGCTTTTTCAGCAGCGATGACGGGCAACGCCTCTGCATTACCTTTCACCATGCCGGACACATTCCCGGTGCCGTCGGAGTCAGCCTGGAATACAACCACCAACGGATTTTTCACACCGGCGACGTCCTCTTCACCGATCAACGGATCCTGCAGGGTGCCCGCTTCCCCCGGCAACCCGTGGACACCTTGATCCTCGAAACCACCCGGGGGGCCACCGGCCGGGCCACCGGAAAAACCCGGACAGAAGAGATCGAACGCCTCTTTGCCACTGTCCACCGCACCATCCGGAATGGTGGCTCCGCGCTCATCCCCGTCTTTGCCCTCGGGCGCATGCAGGAGCTGTTCATGCTGATGGTCGATGCCAAGCGGGCAGGTCGCCTGCCCAAGGTGCCGATTTTCGCCAGTGGTCTCGGTCTGGACCTGGCCAACTACTTTGACGAGATCGCCACCAAGACCAAAGCCGTCGACTTTCAGCGCAGCGTCCTCAAGGAACTCGGCGTCACTCAGCTTCCCGATGGCATCAAGCCCGGCCGTCCTCCCCGCAATCCAGGCATTTACCTGCTCTCCAGCGGAATGATGGTGGAACACACCCCCAGTTATTTGATGGCCTCATCCCTGATCGAGGATCCCAACTCGACCATCTGCTTTGTCGGGTATTGCGACCCTGATACTCCGGGGGGTGCGCTTCTGGCGGCAAAACCGGGGGATGAGCTGAGCTTTTCCGCCCTCGAATACAAAGGCACCCTCCAGGCCACCGTGGACCGCTTTGACCTCTCCTCTCACGCCGACAAGGAGGAACTGCTCGATTTTGCCCTCGCCTGCACACCCCGGACCGTGGTTCTTACCCACGGAGATCCCGATGCCAGGGCCTGGTTTCTGGAGTCCCTCCGCTCCGCCGCCCCCAAGACCAAAGTCATCGATCCCGTTCCCCTCCAGGCCTACCCGGTCGGTTGAGCCCTTTCAGTGGGACGCCCATTTGTTCTTCGTGCTTCGTTGATGCTTGTTGGTTCAACTGGCCCTTCTCCCCGCTTGAGTCCAACCCCACGCACTTGAACTCAGCCACCAGCCCTTCCAAAAAACCCATCATGAGCTTGACTCAGGGCACAATTGCTCCGTTCTTTTTCGAGATACAGTCTCATTTTCAACAATGGATTTAGTAGAGGGACCATGCGACACTTCAACACACAACTTATAATGATCCTGGGCCTCGGGCTGCTGCTCACAGCTTGTGGTGGGCAGAGCGGGGAAGATGCGGCCGAGGGGGCTTTGCAAAACATAGTCATCGCGCTGGAGCCGGATAAGGATCCCGATCAGATTCTGGCCGACCAGCAGGCTTTGCGCCGATATCTGGCTGAGACTACCGAGCTGCCGGTTGATGTGATCATTCCGATGAGTTCCGCAGTGATCCGTGAAGGCCTCCGCAATGGGACGATTGATGTGGCCTATGTGAACTCCACCGTCGCCGTACGCCTGCAGGATGCCGGGATTGCCGAGCTGCTGCTGGCCACTGAAATTGAAGGCCGCCCCTACTACCAGAGTTACTGGCTGGGACTAGCCGACAGTCCCTTCCAGTCAGTGGAAGATCTCCGCGGAAGGCCCATCGCCTTTTCTTCCCGCACCAGCACATCCGGCTACATCATTCCCACCTGGGATCTCCACAAGCGGGGTCTGATTGATCTCGAATCCGGACCGGAAGGTTTTTTCGGGGAGGGCAACGTCTCCTATGGCGTGGGCTACGTCTCCGCGGTGGAACGCGTCCTCCAGGGACGGGCCGATGCCGCAGCTGTCAGCTACTACGTTTTTGACAAGGACAAGCACCTCAGTCTGGACCAGCGTCAGCGCCTGAAAGTGATTGGCTCCCAAGGTCCGGTTCCCAGCCACGTCATTGTCGTGCGCTCTGCCATCGGCCAGGAAGCCATCGCCGAACTGCGCCGGGTCATCCGGGAAATGAACGGAAACGCCCCTGATCTGCGTGATCGGGTGTTCGGGGCGCCTCTCATCGAGGTCAATCCGGAAGAGCATTTTGCGGTTACCCGGGAAGCTCTTCAGGTCATCGAACAGTTGATTGACTAAAGCACATGCCCGCAGCCTCTCCGGCCCCAGCCACCCCCCTGGCCTCTGCAGCCTCCTCCAGCCCCTCAGCCAGGCGGAGAATGGAAATCCGCGACCTCGGCTTCGAGCGTTCCGGTCGCTGGTTGTTTCGCGGGCTGAACCTTGATGTGGAAGCGGGTGATTTCATTGCGGTGGTTGGTCCTTCGGGCGTGGGCAAGACCACCCTGATGTCCTGCCTCTGCGGCTTGCGCAATCCCAGTGAAGGCAGCGTCCGGGTCTCCCTCAACGGGGAGCGCTTCCTTCCTCCCATCCGCCTGCGTTCACGCTACGGGATCATCTTTCAAAACCTCCAGCTCACTCCCAACGCCGATCTGCTGACCAATGTGCTTTGCGGCCGTCTTGCCCGTTACTCCTGGATGCGGACATTGCTGGGCTTTCCACGCGGTCTGCGGGAGCAAGCCTTTACCCTGCTCAACGATCTGGATGTGGCCCGCAACCCCCACAAGTGGGTGGCCGAAATGTCGGGTGGTGAACAGCAGCGGGTAGCCGTGGCCCGGGCCCTCTTTCAAGAGCCCGATCTCTACTTCGCCGATGAGCCGGTTTCAGCCCTCGATACCTACTATGCCGGACGGGTGCTCGGCATGCTCCGCCAGGAAGCACATGAACGTGGATGCGTGGTGTTCTGCGTGTTGCACAATGCCGAATTGATCAATCGCTTTGCTGATTTCGCTCTCAGCCTGAATCCGCAGGACCCTTCCGCATGGAAACTTCGTGAGATCCGCCCCAAGGCGCAGGAAACGGACCCACGATGACGCCGCCACCCCAACCTCCCGCGCCGGGCGCACCGCCACCGCCGTCCATTCCCGAGCGTCCCTGGTATGAGCGCCTCAACGTGCTCAATGTCACTTTCATCATCTTTCTGCTCGCAGTCATTTACTCCGGCAGTCTCCTGGATGGAAGCGGACGCGACCTGCGCATCTGGAACAACCTGGGAGGCTTTCTCAGGGATTTCTTTCCGCCCGATTTCTCGGTTCTGAATCGCACTCTGGAATCGCTCCTGGAGACGGTGAAGATTGCCGTTCTGGCCACCTTCTTCTCCATCTTCATTTCCCTCGTAATCGGGCTGGGTGCCGCGCAAAATGTCGCCCCTCACTGGCTGGTCATCAGCATGCGGATGGTCCTCAATGTCATCCGGACCATTCCCAGCCTGATCTGGGCCGTGATCGCGGTAGCTGCGGTTGGGGCCAATGCGGTGGCGGGCGTCATAGCCCTTACCTTTTACAGCATCGGTTATCTCGGGAAGTTTTTCAGTGAAGCCTTTGAATCCGTGGACATGAGCATCGCCCGCTCGCTGCGTGGGATGGGAGCGGATGCGGTCCAGGCCTTCCAGTTTGGCATGTGGCCGCACGCCAAGCCCCTTATCTGGAGTCACAGCATATGGATGCTGGAATACAATATTCGCTCGGCCTCCATCATCGGCTATGTCGGTGCCGGAGGCCTCGGCCTGCAGCTTCACACCTATCAGGAATTTCATCAGTGGAACCGCTTCGCCACTGTCCTGCTGTGTATTCTGATTGTGGTGACATCCCTTGACTTCCTCAGTGAATGGATTCGCCGCCGGATTGCCCGCAGGGGTCACGGCCCCCGCCCCCTCGCGGATTGAGAAGCCCACTAAGAATCGACGCTGAACTTTCCGATTTTGCTTTGTCAGGGCAAGCCCACTGTTAAGCTGAGGGCATGAGAGTTGCCGTTTTCAGCACCAAACCCTACGATCAAAAGTTCCTTGAGGAAGCGAACCGCGGGAAGGGCCATGAACTCAGTTTCCTCAAACCCGGACTCGATCCGGTCACAGCACCCCTGGCCAATGGCTATCCTGCGGTGTGCGCCTTTGTCAATGACACCCTCGATGAGCAGATTCTGCAGATTCTCGCTGAGGGTGGCACCCGCTCCATCGCCCTGCGCTGTGCAGGATTCAATCAAGTCGATCTGAAAGCAGCCAAACGCCTTGGCTTCACCATCGCGAGGGTCCCCGCCTACTCTCCCCATGCCGTGGCGGAACACACCCTCGCCTTGATCATGACGCTCAACCGGAAAACCCATCGGGCCCACCAGCGTATCCGCGAAGGAAACTTCGCCCTCGAAGGCCTGCTTGGGTTTGACCTGCGCGGCCGCACCGTCGGTGTCATCGGCACCGGAAAAATCGGTAGCGTCTTTGCCCGTATCATGGCTGGTCTCGAATGCAAGATCCTCGCTTACGATGTCCACGAGAATGAGGAAGTCCGTCAGTTGGGTCGATACTGTTCACTCGATACCCTGCTCGAAGAGTCCGACATCATCAGCCTGCATTGTCCGCTCACTCCCGATACCCACTATATCATCAACCGCTCCTCCATTGAACGGATGCGGCAGGGAGTCATGTTGATCAATACCAGCCGGGGAGCCCTGATCGAGACCCGGGCCCTCATCGATGCGCTCAAATCCGGAAAGGTGGGTTCAGTCGGTCTCGATGTTTATGAGGAGGAAGCCGATCTCTTTTTCGAGGACTATTCCAATGAGATCATCCATGACGATGTCTTTGCCCGCCTCCTCACCTTTCCCAATGTCCTCATCACCGGACATCAGGCCTTCTTCACCAGCAACGCCCTCCGCAGTATTGCCGAAACCACTATTCAGAACCTCACAGACCTCGAAGCAGGCAAGGACTCCCCCAATTATGTCGCAATCGATGATTGAAAGGCGTCATCAAGCACATTAGCGGGTGTTTCTTTACAAACGGCAGGGAAAATAGTCTTATGCAACAGCATACAATGAATTGACGATTGTCGAATGGCCTGCAGCCTGCTACAGAAGAAATCTCTACCTTTGCAATTGGCAACAATGGCAAATCATACAGAAGCTCAAACACACGTCTAACGCACGAGAACACATGGTGAAGAAAACTACCAAAACAGCGGCGAAGAAAGCCGCAAGTAAAGTGGCAACCAAGAAAGCGGCCGCTCCCGTCAAGGCAGTCAAGAAAACCGCGACCAAAAAGGTCGCAGTAAAAAAGGCCGCCGCCCGCAAAGTTGCCACCAAGAAAACCGCCAAAAAGGCTGCTCCCGTCTCTCCGATCACCACGATCGTGGCCAAGGTGGATGTCGGCTTTGGCAATTCCCTCTACCTGCGCGGAAGTGGCGCCGGTCTCTCCTGGGATAAAGGAACGCTCATGGGCAACGCAGCCGCCGATGAATGGGTCTGGAGTTCCGACTCCGTCAAAGGCGCCCTTGAATTCAAGGTGCTCATCAACGATGAAATCTGGGCCGTCGGCGACAATGCCTTCGTCACCAAAGGCGACCGCATTGTCATTGAGCCGATCTTCTAGATCACTCCATTCAGATACTCCTCCCGTCGGCCGACTCCTGCTTCAAGAGTCGGCCTTTTTCTTCCCTCCTGAAAGGATTCTCCAGAGGCCTTCACCCCGAAGGTTCCGGGGCGAGGGCTTCCATTGGCAATCGACTTTCCCAGCCCATGCCCTCACTTTGTTCCAGATCGCCAGCCCCACTGTCACCCGCCTGATCTTCCAACATGAATACGGACCCACCTGAAACCTTTCATCTCTACACCGATCTCGCCTGGCTGTGGCCCCTCTGGGGGGATCCCGCCTCCGGTTATGCCGAATACTGCAAACACGTCACGGACCTCATCCGGCAATATGCCCGCCGCCCGCTGCAGTCCCTCCTCGACCTCGGTTGTGGTGGCGGAAAGAATGTGTGGAACCTCAAGCGGGACTTCACCGTCACCGGCCTCGACTTGAGCCCGGACATGCTTGCCTTGGCCAGAGACCTCAATCCGGAATGCGAATTCATCCAAGGCGACCTCCGCAGTTCCCGCCTGAACCGGACTTTTGACGTAGTCCTGATGGATGACGCCATTGCCCACATGAACACGAAGGCTGACTTTGAAGCCGCCTTTGCCACCGCCCATGCCCATCTCCCCTCCGGTGGGATCCTCATTGCCACCCCGGATGTCACCGTGGAGACGTTTCAGCAGAACAAGACCACAACGAGCAGTGCGCAGTGTGACGGAGTGGAAGTGGTTTTCATCGAGAACGTTTATGACCCTGATCCCACAGATGAGACATTCGAGACCACCCTCCTCTATTTGATTCGCCGACAAGGTCGTCTCCAGATCGAAAGGGACCGCTGGGTCCTCGGTATTTACTCATTGGATACATGGAAGGATGTTCTCCAAAACCTGGGATTTGAGGTCCACAAAAGCCGTTTCAATCTGGATGGAGACACCTACACGGTTTTTGCCTGCATCAAGCAGTAGTATGCTTCCTTCCGACCTTCAGACCGACTGGCGCGGAAGCTTTCTCCCGAGTCGGGCATAGCGGTATGCGATGAAAGCGACCTTTCCGACAAATAATATGGCAGTCAAAATTACAGTCAGACGGAGCGAAAACTGCAGATAGGTTACCGGGTCGAGGCCAAAGGCAGCAGTCGCTTCCGCCAGTTGAGCCTGCAGCTCAGCTGGTAACTCTTCCCATAGTGGCTCAATGGGCCAGTTCGCCAGCATCCAGAGGATGCTCAGGCCAGCGGACAGGATCCAGAGCTGGTGCCAAAGCAAGGGATTAACCGAGGAACCGGTCCCGATTCGGGCCACCCTGAGCCCGAGACGCCACTCCGTCCAGGCCACCTGGAGTGGTAAGAGCACGCCGAGAATGGCCAGGAGGGAACGATCAAAGAACAAGGCAAATATACCAATGAACCCGAGTGAACCATAGGCGACTGCCATGATCCGGCTCTGCCGGACGATTCGGGTCACGGCGGTCTGGGAAGTGCTGTCCAGCGTTTCAGGCATCACCGGAGGCTCACCTGCAGGCCACAGCTCCGTGCAGAACCTTTGGCCTGCGCTCCGCGACAAAGGCCTCGGGATCCGCCAGCCAGTGTCCCGGTGAAATCTCTTTTAACTCGGCCACCGGACGCTCGGCCTCGCCCAGGGCGATGAGTGGGGACGGGGGATCTCCCTCCAGCACAATCCGCTTGCGAGCCCGCTCACGTTTGGGATTAGGCACCGGAATTGCGCTGATCAGTGCCTGAGTATAGGGGTGGCGTGGATTCTCCATCAGTTCGACCGCATCTCCCAACTCCACAATTCTTCCCAGATACATAACCGCAATGCGATCGGAGATGTATTTCACCACCGAAAGATCATGGGAGATGAAAATCATCGTCAGCCCCATCTCCCGCGCCAGACGGGACAGCAGGTTGAGAATTTGCGACTGAATGGACACATCCAGGGCAGAGACCGGCTCATCCGCAATGATCAACTTGGGGCGTGGAGCCAGCGCACGGGCAATGGCTATGCGTTGTCGCTGCCCACCCGAAAACTCGTGCGGGTACTTTTTCATCTGTCCCGGATTGAGACCAACCGTTTCCATTAGTTCACCCACTGCCTTGAGCATGTCTTTCCGTCCCATTTTTTCATTACGGGTGGAAATCGCCTCAGAAAGTGTATCAAAAATCGTCATACGCGGATTGAGCGATGCGTAAGGATCCTGAAAGATCATCTGAAACTGCGTTCGCTGGCGGCGCACTTCCTTGGCATCAAGCGCGGTCAGCTCTCTCCCCTCCAGCAGGATGCGTCCGGCGGTCACGGGCTGGAGCTGCATAATGGTGCGGGAAAGGGTGGTCTTGCCGCAGCCCGACTCCCCGACCAGACCGAGAATCTCACCCTGTCGCAGTCGCAGAGAGACGCCATCCACTGCCCGCACCTCGCCCACCTTGCGTTTGCGCACCACCCCCTGAGTCACCGGAAACCAGGTGCGAACCTGATCGAGCACAAGAAAATCCGTCATATGATCAGACATCGGCCACCTCCTCCAAAGCAGGCAGTTCAACATCACACTCCCGCACCCAGTGGGTTTCAGTGACCTGCCGCAGGGGCGGTGGAGTGCTCAGCCATTTTCCTCCATTGGTCAAGCCGCGGCGCAGGGCAAAGGCATCACCGGGTATCGGCTTGGAAAGGTCAGGGGGCAAACCGGGTATGGTGTAAAGGGGTTTGCCCTTTGCCCCAAGCGAGGGAATCGAACGCTGCAAGGCCACCGTATAGGGATGCAGCGGGGTCTCAAAAATTTCTTCTGCCGTTCCCGTCTCCACAATTTTCCCCGCATACATCACGTTGATCCGGTCGCACATCCCGGCTACCACTCCGAGGTCGTGAGTGACCAGTATCACCGCACTGTTGTTGGCCGCCTTGCGCTCACGGATCAGCTCGAGGATCTGTGCCTGCACCGTCACATCCAGCGCGGTGGTCGGCTCATCCGCGATCAGCAGGTCGGGAGCGGTGATCATCGCCATCGCAATCATCACCCGCTGGCGCATGCCTCCGGAAAACTCATGGGGATAAAAATGTACCCTTCGGGAAGCCTCGGTAATGCCGACTTCTTCCAGAGCCCGAATTGCCCGCTGAAGTGCTTCCTTTTTCGACAGCTTGTGATGGATCTGCAGGGGCTCGATCAACTGTGTTGCCACCCGCAGATAGGGGTTGAGCGAGGTCATCGGATCCTGAAAGATCATCGTCACCCTGCGCCCGCGAATCGAACGCATCTCAGCCGGAGTGGCCTTGAGCAGGTCAACTCCGCCATCGAAGACCGCCGATCCGGCAACGATTTTACCCGGCGGCTTGGGGATCAGGTCGAGCAGGGAGTAGCAGGAGACGGATTTGCCGGAACCCGACTCCCCCACGATACCAAGGGTCTCCCCTCTTTTCAGGGAAAAGGACACCCCGCTGACCGCCCGGACGATGCCGTTGCGGGTATGGAATTCGGTCGTGAGGTCTTTGACTTCGAGTAAAGGCATCGGATCAATCACGGCTGGACTTCGGATCGAGCGCATCGCGCAGGCCGTCTCCGAGGAAGTTAAGGGCAAAAAGGGTCAGGGAAAAGAAGAGCGAAGGTACGATCAACAGATAGGGGAACTGCTGAATATTGTCGGCTCCAAGCTTGATCAATGAGCCCCAGGAAGGCAGCGGCGGCTGCACGCCCAGTCCGAGGAAGCTGAGGAAGCTTTCCAGCAGCATCACTGCCGGAATGGTCAGGGTGGCATAGACCACGACAACCCCGAGCACATTCGGAATGATATGCCGAACCAGTATTCTCCGGGTGGAAAGGCCCAGCGATACCGCCGCTTCAACGAATTCCTGCCGGCGCAGGCTGCGCACCTGTCCCCGCACAATCCGCGCCATCGTTAACCATTCCACCGCCCCGATCACCACAAAGAGCAGCACGATGCTGCGCTCGAAAATCGTCATCAGGAGGATAACGAAAATGGTAAAGGGCAAGGCATAGAGCACATCGACAAAGCGCATCATGGCATTGTCGATCTTGCCCCCGAGATAGGCGGCGGTCGCCCCATAGGTCACCCCGATGATGAGAGAGACCATCGTCGCAATGATCCCGACCCCGAGGGAAACCCGTCCCCCCACCATGACGCGGGTCAGTTGATCCCTCCCGAGATCATCCGTTCCAAAGGGATGCGCCAGGCTCGGCCCCTGCAAGGTGTTCTGGTGATTCTGGGTGATGAAGTCGTAGGGCGAAAGGAAGGGCCCGACGAAGCAGAAAAGGATCATGAAAATCAGGATCCAGAAGCTGGCCAAGGCCAGTCGGTTCTTCTTCAGACGATGCCAGGCGTCCGCCCAGAGGGAGGAGCCTTCTTCGATCTGTTCGGGATCCAGAACGGGTTCCGGCAAGCGAGCCTCAGTCGCGGAAATGCGGGTGGGAATTTTCATCGTTCAGTCCTCGAAGCGCAGGCGTGGGTTGAGGATGACTTGCACGATATCCACCAGCAGATTGGCGGTAGTGATGAGGATGGCGTAGACCAGTACGGTTCCCTGCACAAGGAAGTAGTCGCGATTGAAGGCCGACTGGACAAATTGCCGCCCGATTCCGGGGATCTGGAAAATCGTCTCCACCACAAAGGAACCACTGATGATCCCCGCCAGCGCAGGCCCCAGAAAGGAGACGACCGGCAGCAGGCCGCCTTTGAGGGCATGCTTGAAAATAATTCCCTGCCGGGACACCCCCTTGGCTTCAGCCGTGCGGATAAAGTCCTGGTTGAGCACCTCCAGCATTCCGCCCCGGGTTATCCGGGCAAAGTAGGCGGCATAAACCAGCCCCAGTGTCAGGGCCGGCAGCAGTCGGTCCGCCGGAGTAAACCAGCCGGAAACATTGAACCAGCGCAGCCAGACGCCCAGAATCAGGGCCAGAATCGGCCCCATCACAAAGGTCGGCAGGCAAATCCCGACCATCGCCGTGGACATCGGCACATAGTCGAGCAAGGTATTGCGTTTGACCGCCGCCAGCATCCCCACCGGCAAGCCCAGTCCCAAGGCAATCAACAGCGCCCACAGTCCCAGCTCCAGAGAAACGGGAAAGGTCGAGAGGAGGATTTCATTGACGGTGCGCGTCTCGGTGAAGGTCGGGCCGAGATCCCCCCGGGCGAGGTTGCCAAGGTAATTGCCAAACTGCACCAGCACCGGTTGATCCAGCCCGTAGTAGGCATTCATCCGCTCCAGAATATACTCCGGCATGCGCCGCTCGGCGGAGAAGGGTCCCCCCGGAGTCAGGCGGACCATAAAAAAGGTCAGGGTCAGGATCACGAAAATGACGACCACCGACTGAACCAGACGGTATAAAATGAATTTCAACATAGCTGCAATGCATCCTCAAGCCGCTGGCATGCCAGCGGTGCGGGGAAACGATCTGTTTCTATTCGAGATAGATGTATTTGAGCGGTCGGTTGTCGAGGGTTTTGGGGAACCAATTACGCACCCTCGGATCAAGCAGGTATTTTCGGGTATAGTGATAAAGCGGAATCACCGGCATCTCGCTCATAAGGATGGATTCCGCTTCTTCCAGCAGCCTCAGTCGACGGTCCCCATCCCCTTCCCGGCGGGCTGCCTCAATCAGGGCATCGTACTCCAGGTTGGACCACCCGGTGTTGTTGTTCCCATTCCCGGTGGTGAACTTGTCGAGAAAGCTCATCGGATCGGGATAGTCCGCGATCCAGCCGGAACGCGAGATGGTATAGTTCAGGTTGACCTGATCATCAAGGTAGACCTTCCATTCCTTGTTGAAGGGACGAACCTCAATCCCGAGGTGTTCGCGCCACATCGAAGCCAGGGCTTCGGCAATCTTGCGATGGCCGTCCATCGTATTATACAGAAGATCCAACGGCGGAATCCCCGCCCCACCCGCGTGTCCGGCTTCCGCCAGCAGCGCACGGGCTTTCTCCGGGTCCAGGCCCACGTAGCGTTGCACCGTATAATCGCTGAACATGTCCGGGACATACCCTTTCGATGGGATTTCATCGCCCAGGGTCACCCGTTCCGCCATCACCTCGCGATCAATGGCCCAGGCCAGCGCCCGGCGCACTTCCACTTTATCGAGCGGGGGACGCGTCACATTGAGCCGGAAAAAATAGGTCCCCATATAGGGATCGAGCCGAATCAGATCCGGACGCTGCTCCCGCAAACGCGGGATTTCGTTACTGGGCACATTGTTGGTGTAGTGCAGCCGACCGGCATCAAACATCCGCAGCTCCGTGTTTTCATCTTCAATCGGAAAGAACACAATCCCGTTGAGCCGGACAGTCTCATGGTCCCAATAGGTCTCGCTCTTCATCACTTTGATATATTGATTGGGACGCCAGCCCGAGAGCACAAAGGGACCGTTGCCCACATAGTTCCCCAGCCGGGTCCAGCGCCCGCTCCGGTCCGTCATGCCCCCATGCGCTTCAATCGTCGGGCGGTGCACCGGAAACCAACTGTAGTGGTTGAGCTTCACCGGAAAATTCGGCATCGGTCCGACCAGGGTAATCCGCAGAGTGTGCGCATCGATCACTTCCACCCCGACCGTAGCAAAATCCTCTGTTTCCCCCCGGTGAAAAGCAGCCGCCCCCTTGATCACATGCAGCATCTCCGCATACTCACTGCCCAGCGCAGGCGTCAGGATCCGCTCAAACCCATAGGCAAAATCTTCTGCCGTCACCGGGTCTCCATTCGACCAGCGGGCATCCTCCCGCAGAAAGAAGGTCCAGGCCGAGGCATCGGCATTCGCCTCCCAGCGCTTGGCCACCCCCGGCTCCGGAATGGAATCATCCGTCAGGTGATAATTGATCAAACCCTCCATCAAGGAGGAGATGACCCGGTTTTCCACCGTTCCCGTGGCAATATGGGGATCCAGGGTTCTCGGTTCGGAACCATTGCCCAGCAGCAAAATCCCTTCTTCCACCCCTTGATCGGCATCCGGCAGACCCGGTCCACACCCGAGCAGTGCGAGCACAGTCAGCCCCAGCCCGCAAAACATCCATCGATAATTGGCAAAACGCATGACTCCAGACTGCCTGCAGTAAGGAGTCCGTGGCAAGGAGGAAGACCCGTCGGAGGTCATTGAGATGGTGCAGATGCTGTCTCAAACCCTTGGCGTCGCTTCACTTTGCCAAGGAACGACAAGGAACGCATCGATACCGGGTCATGCGGGTACAATGCAGACTTTGTGAATGCGTTTGAAGGTAATGACCAGAGCGGTTGAACCCAAAATTGCGATCGCACAAATGTAGAAAGCTATGCTGGCTGCCTGCTCCGGCACCCGGTCATTCAAATACCCGAAGAATGGTGGAGCCATGAGTCCCGCCGTGGCCCATCCGGTTAGGACCAGACCATGAAGCGCGGGAAGGCGTTTGGGGCCGAAGAGGTCACTGATCAGCGAGGGAACCGTCCCAAAGGCACCTCCAAAGGAGGCAATCGCGTAGCAGATCAAAATCCCGAAAACAACCGGCGACGCGACATGGGGAAGGATCAGATAAACGACGGCAGAAGAAGTGAGCAGGATGACAAAGGTGTTCACCCGTCCGATCCCATCGGAAACCCATGCCCAAAAGAGTCGGCCGACGCTGTTTCCGATCGATGCGATGGCGATGAGCGTGGCACCGGCAACAGCCAGATCCGCACTGCTTAAAGCAGGGTTGGCGGATGCGCTGATCGCCTGCATCAGGGGGGAAAGGATACTGATAATGCCGAGGCCGGCCACACTGTAGAAGAAGACCACCAGCCAGAGCCGGACCCGAACATTGACCGGGTGCTCAAAAGTGTCGCCCACCGTCTGGACATGTCGTCCAGAGGCAGCCATGCTGGGGCTGTAGATAAAGCGGCAGCAAATCCCCATGATCACGGCGTAGGTGCAGGCAATGACGAGAAAAGCCGCTGCGACGTTTCCAGAAGTGAGCTTCATGGCAAAAGGAGCGAAGACCTTGCTCATGAAAAGTGCGCCCATCCCGAAGCCCATCACGATAAAGCCCGTGGCAAACCCCTTCTTGTCGGGGAACCAGCCCGCTACAGTGGCGATGGCCGAAACATATCCGACCCCCAGCCCGATCCCTCCCACTGCCCCGTATCCGAATGCGAGAATGACAAAACTCAACCAACTGACCCAGGGAGTGGTGATGTCGCCAAGGATTCCGGACCCCAGCCAAAGCCCGAAGGCAGCGATCAGGTAGCCTGCCACAAAAAACAACGTTGAGCGCTTCATCAACAGGCGGCCACCCAGTTTGGAAACAAGGGGGCCGGTGTAGAGTGCGGAAAACCCGAGACCGGCCACGGCAAAGCTGAAGACGAGGGAAACCTGCGCCTTGCTCCAGAGAAACTGACTTTGCAGCGGAATGGTGAAAAAGCTCCAGGCATAGACTGAGCCAAGGCTGGCAAGCAGGGTCACTCCCGCCACCAGGACAAGCCGACGGTCGATGGGCTTGGCTGGGATGGGTTCGTTGATGGAAACGGCCGTTGAACTCATGTGGATCGAATAAACAGGTGCGTGTTGTGCTGGCGTCTTCAGGATGGATGCCTGCTTCGGTGCCGTTTGTGCGGAAGGGTTTCATCGCGCCAATGCTTTTCGGAGCTAAAGTTCCAGATATGAAGGAAACTAATTGAGCACAGTGTTTCCCTACTCTCTAACCGTGACGCGGATTTACCGAAAAGGATGGGAATGGGTAAAGAGCAGCCTGCGGAGGCCTTCACAGTTTACGAAAAAAGTCCGATGATCCCAATCCTGAGGTTCAGGGATAGACGCGTTTACACGACATGGATGAAGCCAAGAGAAGCAGCAGCCTGGACTTGATCAGGGCGGGCAAACGGATTCTCCAACACCTGTCTCCCCCTTCAACCTGACTCACTCATCCTTTGACCGCACAGGGAAGCAGGGCGGCGTCGCGCATGCCATGGATGATTTTTTTGTCGGCTGGGCAAAAGGTGGAAAGGACGCCACCGAGTTCAGCGGTGTCGCCTTCGACAAAGTAGTAGGGACAGAGGCGAACACGACCGTCCATGGAAAAGACTTTCCCTTCGGGATTATAGATGGGATGGCTCAGCCGCATGGGTTTGCGGTATTCCTGGAGGATGGAAAGGTTGCGGGGGGCTTCCTCAATGGCGTCGCCGATCCCGTCTTCCCACTCGGCACGGGAAGCGTCGGAACCGAGGAGGACACTGCGGGCGCCCCAAGCGTTTTCGTGGAAGCCGCTGAGTTTGATGATGAGGTTGCGCTCTTTCTGAGAGGCCTCGGCCAGTTCCTCCCAGCGATGAATGGGGCGTCCTCCAACCGGTGGTGCATCGAGGACCGCATTGGGCGGAAGATCGACCGGATCCATGATCCACCCGTGCGGAATGATACGACTAAGCAGCTTATAGGACCGCTTGCTCAGGCTCTCTTTCCAAAATGCGGCCAGCCGGGGATGATGAAAGAGCGCCAGATTGAGTTTTTCCTCCTGAAAGGGACGCATAGGGGGGGTCACCGCAATGGGGGTTTCCTCCATCGCAGTGAAGACGTGGGGGGCCACCGCAATGTTGGCGAGGTCAAACAGCTCCCAAAAGCGGTAGAGGACATCGACTTCCCGGGGATTGCCTTCAATATCCGCACAAAGGCTGTCCCCAATCGGCATTAGGTCACTGGGATGCAGACAATAGACCGGTTTGCCCCGTTCACGCAGCTCCGCGGCCAGCCATTCCATCTCCGGACGATAGGTGGCGGCCTCATCCGAAACCACGATGACGACGAGTGGGGTTTCGCGATCCGGCCGGAGGGAGGCCATTGATCGGTAAAACAAGTCCAGCATCCGGTCCTCCGAACCGATGATGGAGCCGTGCTCACGGTAGAGGCGGTTGAGAAAGGCGGTCAGTCCGATTCCTCCGGGAACCGAGTCGATTTCGGTCAGGGCAAACCCGTCTTCCGTGATCAGGAGATCGGGCCGGATCACCATCGGCTGGGCATTGCGCTGGCGCTTGGCCCGGGCGTGGGCCACGAGGTCTTCCGGCTTTCCGCGATCGAGATAGTCCGCCACCCAGGCTGCTTTTTCCTCGCGGTTGCGAAAGATATTTTTGTTTTCAACCGAGCGCATGTAAATCAACTCGGTCGCCCGATAGAACTCCAGACAGGCCTGCCCGATCTGCTCGATCTCTTTCAACTGGGCTGGCGTCAGAGGCCAAGCCTCAGGAGAAAGGCGCCAGGTCTTGTCTTCAAATAATGATTGCGAGGCCAGAGCCTCGCGGAGTTCAGCCAGGGGAAGCGGCATCAGTCGTCGATTTTGATATCCTTGTTGCGGGTCCGCGGACAACCGGCCCGCAGCCAGGCGTGGATGAAGGGATTGAGGTCGCCATCCATCACGCCCTGCACATTCGACGTCTCCGCCCCGGTTCGCAAGTCCTTGACCATTTGATAAGGCTGAAAAACGTAGCTGCGGATCTGGTTGCCCCAGCCAATGTCGCCTTTTTCCCCATAAAAACGCTCCATTTCAGCCCGCTTCTCATCCTGGGCACGTTCATAGAGGCGCGACTTGAGCACCTTCATCGCCGCCGCCTTGTTCTTAATCTGGGAGCGCTCGTTCTGGCAGGTCACTACGGTGTTGGTCGGCAAGTGAGTGATGCGCACTGCCGATTCCGTCCGGTTGACGTGCTGCCCTCCCTTGCCACTGGCCCGGTAGACGTCGATCCGCAGGTCATCGTCATTGATCTCGATGTCGATATCGTCATCGATTTCCGCCACCACATCCACCGCGCAAAAGGAGGTATGCCGCCGGGCATTGCTGTCAAAAGGACTGATCCGCACCAGACGGTGAACGCCGCGCTCGGCCTTGATGAATCCGTAGGCATTTTCGCCAATAATCCGAATGCTGGCATGGGAAAGCCCAGCCTCATCCCCTTCAGCCAGATCATCAATCTCAACCTGGAATCCGTTGCGCTCGCCCCAGCGGGTATACATGCGAAAGAGCATTTCCGCCCAGTCACAGCTTTCGGTGCCACCCGCTCCGGCATTGATACTGAGGATGGCGTTATTGGCGTCCATCTTGCCGCCAAGGAAGCTCTTGATTTCGAGGTCGTCCATCTGATCGACCAGCTCCTTGACGGTGCGATGATACTCCTGGATCAGCTCTTCAGCTTCATCACCCTCCGAGGCATCGACCAGCTCATCCATCGCTGCCAGGTCATCCAGTTGCTGCCGGAATTTGATAATCGGAGCGATGGAAGATTTCAACCGGCTCAGTTCGGTGGCAGTGCGGTTGGCCTGTCCCTGCTTATCCCAGAAAGTGGGCTCACCCATGGCGGCCTCGAGGTCGCCTATCTTTTGTTGTCGGCCCGGGACGTCAAAGATACCTCCAGAGATATCCAGCACGCTTGGTGAGCTCATCAAACTGATTACGGATTTCGGGATCAATGGTCATGAGCTTAAGCTGTTCGGGCCTTGAAGTCATTTCAACCCCGAAGATGGAATCTTTTCGATAAAGAAGAAGGCCAAGGGGAGAAGAAAACGCAGAGAGAAAGAAGATGGCTGGCCCCTTTATCTATTGTTTTCTTGCGCCCCCTCTGAAGAATGGATGGACGCACCCGTTGACAGCAGTCTTTGTTTCAACTTCCTGAGTATGGAAACTTCCCATGTTTGAATTTCCTCCCAGTTCCGAAAGAAGGAAAAAGAAAGTCGATTACGAGGCGCTGCACTCTCCCCTCAAGCGCATTCCGGGCCTCGACCTTCCGACGGTGCGCGATCTGCTGGATATCGGCATCCGGGAAATCGACGAATTGCGGGGCCGTGCACCTGAGTCCCTCTTTGAGGCAATCTGCAAAATGCGGGAACAGACTCCCGGCGACCGTCTCTGGATGCTGCGACTGGCTGTCTATTATGCGGAGACTGACGAACCTGATGCCAGTCTGCTGCAGGCTTGGAAGTGGAAAGATTAATGGGGATCTTCCTCATCCCCTGCTTGCAAGTTTTCTCCATACATATAAGGTATAGTATTTATGGAGCCCTCCAGCCAAATGCAGCAGGACGTATCCATCCCCGAAATCATGCCGGTGATGGTTCTGCGGGATACTGTCTTCTTTCCCCAATCCATCCTCCCCCTTTATATTTTTGAACCGCGTTACCGCGCCATGCTGCGCGATATCCTCGCGGGAGAAAGAGTCTTTGTGGTCGCTCGGCTGGATGATACCGCAGAGGATTCCGGCGCTGAGGAACCGTTTCACCAAATCGCCACCCTGGGCATTATCAGGGCTTCTCACGAAAATCCGGATGGCACCTCCAATTTGGTCCTCCAGGGTTTGATGCGTGTTCGCATCGAAGAAGTATCCTGCGATACTCCCTATCGTCAGGTCAAAGTCTCCCCTGAACCCCCCCGCCGCCCGGAACATCCGGAAAGAATAGAGCACCTCAAGGATGCCGTCTCCACCCTCCTCTTTGAAGAAAAACAGTTGGCGGACGATGTCCCCGAAGAATTTCTCGACTTCCTCCGCTCAATCAACGACCTCGAGGCATTTATCGACCTGACCGCTTTTACCGCATGCAACTGCGCCGACATCAAGCAGCGATTACTCGAGGCGTTCGACCTCGAAACCCGATACGACATCTACCTGCATTACCTCCGCAAAGGGGCCGAACGCTGCCGCTTTTTCAAAACACTTCAAGGCAAGATTTGTGACGAGGATATAGCCCTCAACTAAGGAAATCGGCCCTTTTTGCTTTTGTAAATTTCCCGTTAAAGCCCAAGTATTTCACCTATTTCTTGCCAAGTCGGCAAGGAATCTGATCTAATAGCCGGGCTCACTGGAAAGTCATGAAGCGCTGCTGCCCATTCAAACGTCAAACCCGCAAGGCCGGATTCACCCTTGTGGAAATCATGATTGTTGTCGTAATCATCGGTCTGTTGGCAGCGCTTGCAGTGGTTTCCTTTCAAAAGATGAGCCGCACCACCCGATCTTCGGTAATTGCCAATGACCTGCGCCATTATCGCGATGCCTTGAATATCCATAAAATGGAAACCGGCCACTGGCCGACTGCTGCGGAGATTCCTGATCTTGTCACCAAAGGGGCGATAAAATCCTTCACTCCGCCACCCCAGTATGGTCAGTGGCAGTATGAAGATGATCCCGCCGCTGCTCTCATCCTGACGACCACATTGGAAGATGAGACCATCATGTTGCGGGTGGCCACCATTCTCGATGATGGCCAGTTGGACTCTGGCCGTCTGACTGGAGGCGGCCAAACCTACCGTTACGAACTGGGGGACTGAGGCTTGCCGCGATCGCCGGTATGGTTGATCCCCTCAAGGGATACCAACCTGCGGTAGTAACACCCGTATCGAGCCCGGCCATCTTCCTCCGTGTGACAGGCACCCGAACCGGCAGGCACCCGAACGCGATAGAGAATGCTGTTCTGCTCGCAGTTGACCCGAATTTCAACCAGTTCAAGGACGTTGCCACTGGTGGCACCCTTGATCCAAAGCTCATTCCGGCTGGTACTCCAAAAAACCGCACATTTTCGCTTCCAGGCTTCGTGTAAAGCCAGCTCATTGACATAGCCGAGCATAACCACCGCACCGGAATCCACATCCTGCGCGACCGCCGGAATGACCTGCTGGCCCAACGAGCCAATCTGAGCCAGCTTACTCCAGTCAAGACGGAGCGCACCACCCTCTTCCAGTTCCTTATCCATAAGCAGCCAGCATGGGGGAAGCAGCTCGATTGGCAAGTTCCTGAAGGAGCCGATTTTCACAGGAAGTCCTCTGGGGCTATCAGAATACCTTATCCGGACGGAAAGCATTCTGGCTAAACCCCTTCCTGAAAGCCCGCACTATTGTTTGTCACCATTTTATTTTGCCTCCTCAGCCATTTCCTGCGGGCAATAGATACTTGCGTGCAAGTTCAGCGATTCGCATCTTTTCTGTTCCTCTTTTCATCCGAATCTACATAGAAACCTTTCAAATGAGTCTAAATACCGAACTCCTCTCGCAAGCGGCAACGCAGGCCCGCGGCCTGGCGCTCGACGCGATCCACAAATGCAACAGCGGCCACCTTGGTCTTCCGCTGGGGTGCGCCGAAATTGGCGCCGTGCTCTGGGGCGAGTCCCTGAGCTACCACCCGGATCATCCTCGCTGGGTCAACCGTGACCGGTTCATCCTCTCCGCTGGCCATGGCAGTATGTTTATCTATGCCTGGCTGCACCTCGCAGGCTACAAGGTTTCGATTGACGACATCCGCAACTTCCGGGTCAAAGGCAGCATCACGCCGGGGCACCCCGAATCGACCGAGACAGACGGAGTCGAGTGCACCACAGGTCCGCTCGGACAAGGGGTGGGCAATGCCGTCGGTATCGCCATGTCGCAGCGTATCGCTGCCGCCCGTTACAACACGGACGAGCACACCATTATCGATTCCCACACCATTGCCCTCGCCGGCGACGGCTGTCTGCAGGAAGGTGTCGCCCGCGAATCGGTGGCCTTTGCCGGACACTTTGGTCTCGATAACCTGATCCTCATTTATGATGCCAATGACATCACCCTCGATGCCCCCGCGGATGTCACCCAGAGCGAGGATACCGAGGCCATCTATAAGGCACTGGGCTGGAATGTCTACACCGTCGACGGGCATAATATGTCCCAGGTAGCGGAGACCCTGGCCCAGGCCAAGGCCGCCGACAACGGCAAGCCCAAGCTGATCATCGCCAAGACGGTTCCCGGCAAGGGCATCGCCGAAGTCGAAGGCACCTTCAAAGCCCACGGTGAAGCCGGTGCCGCCCACACCGAAGCAGCCCGCGCCAGCATCGGCCTGCCCAAGGACGAGCATTTTTATGTCAGCGACACGGTCAAAGCCTACTTTGCCGAGCGCAAAAAGGCCCTCTCCGCAGAGTTCGCCGCATGGGAATCCACCTACGAGGCCTGGACCAAGGCCAATCCGGAACTCGCCGCACAACTGAAGAACGCCATTTCCGGAAAGCGGCCCTCCGCCGAAGAGCTGCTCGCCGTGATTCCGGAGTTTGCTGCCGATGCCAAAATGGCGACCCGCGCCGCTGGTGGTGAAGTCCTCCAACCCCTGGCCAAAGCCGTCGACACTCTCCTTTCCGGCAGTGCCGACCTCTACGGTTCAACCAAAAACTACCTCAAGGGCCTAGGCGACTTCTCGGCAAAGAATCCGACCGGACGCAATGTTCCTTACGGTATCCGCGAACATGCCATGGGAGCCATCGTCAACGGACTCGGCTACGACGGGCTCTTCGTCGCCTCCGGTGCCACCTTCCTCATGTTCTCGGACTACATGCGGGGTTCCGTCCGCCTTTCGGCCCTTTCCCACCTTCCGATCTTCCACGTCTTCACCCACGACTCCGTCGGAGTCGGTGAAGATGGGCCCACCCACCAGCCGGTCGAAGTCACCGCCAGCCTCCGCCTCATCCCCAATCTGGATGTGATCCGCCCCGCTGATGCCGAGGAAACCGCTGGTGCCTTTGCCGCTGCCATCAGCCGCACCGATGGCCCCACCGCCCTCATCCTCTCCCGCCAAAACCTGCCCAGCCTCGCCTCCATTCCGGTCAAGCAACGTCGCGAGGGTGTTCTCAAAGGCGGCTACATCGCCCGCCAGGAAAAGGGAGCCCTCGAAGGCATCCTCATCTCCTGTGGCTCGGAACTCCAGCACGCGATGAAGGCCGCCGAAGAACTCGGAGACGGCGTCCGCGTCGTTTCCCTCCCAAGCTTCGAGCGCTTCAAACGCCAAAGTGCGGACTACCAGGAAAGCGTCCTCCCCAAGAGCTGCCGCCGCCGCGTCTCCATTGAAGCCGGGGTCACCACCGTCTGGGGTTCCATTGTCGGCCTCGACGGAAAATCAGTCGGCATCGACAGCTTCGGCCTCAGCGCCCCGGGCGATCAGGTCATGGATCACTTCGGCATCAATGCCGCTGGCGTCGTCGAAGCATACAAAAGCCTCGCTTGAGGACTGTTCCGATATCCGGCTTGATCTTCCGCTCAGCCTCAGGCAAACATTTCGCCGCATCCTTCGGGATGCGGTTTTTTTATGAAGCCCTCAGAAATCGAAGCCTACCTGCACACCCACATCCCTCTCTCCCAAGCGATGGGTGTGCGTGTCCTTGAAGCAGGAGATGCCTCTATTTTGCTCGAAGCACCGCTTGAGCCCAACATCAATCATCGCTCGACCATCTTCGGGGGCAGCCTGACGACTCTGGGCATTCTCTCCGCCTGGACCTGGCTTCACTGCTTCACCCGCAGTCGCGGCTTGAGTCCTGCCTTGGTCATTCAGTCTGAAAGCATGCAGTTTGATGCCCCCGCAACCGGGATCTTCCGGGCCCAGTGTAATGGCACACTCCTCCAAAAGCAGTCCATCTTTCTCTCAACGCTCAAGCGATACAAACGCGCCCGGATCGAACTGACATCCATCCTCACGGTCGGAGAAGCCCAGGTTGGCCGTTTCCTCGGGTCCTTTGTTGCCCTCAACGCCCCTACCCCGGTTTTCGATCCCAACTAGACACTGCCCCGATCAGGTGGGACCCCATCAAAGCGCGAGGAAGCAGCTCAGGAATCCCTCTCGTCAACCAGAATGCGCCCCAATGCGTAGGTTCTGCACCGGCCACCGAGATGGACACGGTCCCCTGCCATACGCCCCAGGACCACTCCGCCGCGATCCGAAAGCTGATTCGCCCGCAACAAATTCTTGCCCCATCGCGACGCCCAGAACGGGAACAAACTGCAATGAGCCGAACCCGTCACCGGATCTTCCAGAATGCCCGCCCGGGGAGCAAAAAATCGCGAAACAAAATCAATCCCTTCTTGCCCGCCTCGGGCAGTCAGGATGATCCCAAAAGCAGAAATAGACTCCAGAAAAGCACCATCCGGCTGATAGGCAGCAACCGCCTCGGGATTCGCTGTCTCCAGCAGGAGATATTGAGCTTCATTGATATGTGCAGACTGCAATCCGGCAAAATGCTCCACCCACGCAGGCAGCACTTCAACCGCTTGCAGTGGCCAAGCCGGAAAGTCCATCCACAGCCATCCATCTTCCCTCCGTACCCGCAGTTCGCCCGATAGTGTTTCAAAGATCAGCTCCTCCATTGAATCACCCAAAACACCTTCCGTGAACAGGTAGTGGGCTGTGGCCAGTGTCGCATGTCCACACAAGGGAACCTCCACCTTCGGAGTAAACCAACGCAGCCGGTAATGCCCCGGCTCTTCCAACGGAACAACAAATGCCGTCTCCGACAAATTATGTTCAGCAGCCATCGCCAGCAACTCGGAATCCGCAGGAAATGCAGACAGGCAACACACCGCCGCCGGATTCCCGCGTTGCTTGCCTTCGACAAAGGCATCAATGATCGCCAGAGGAATGTCGTTTGATTCGGATTTCATTTTTTCGTATTATTTTTTGGATACAGAACGAGGCGCTGGTCAGATCCTCGCAAAACAGAAATTTCCACAGGCTCCAGCGAACTTTCCACACCAGCGCTGCGGAGTCGATCCAGCAGGCGCTCCATCCCCGGATAGGGCTCCCCGGAAAGGGTCACCAGAGGATAAATCAAGACACGACCCCGGGCAACCCGTACCAGTTCAAGAAGCGATTGCAGGTGAAACGCCTCGGAAAAATACGCTGCATAGAGGAACAGCAAGTGCCCACACAAAACCAGATCAAAGGCCCCGGAATCCAACTCCAATGAAGGCAAGGCTCCCGCCCGATACCGTCCGGCGGCAAATCCGGAATCGAAGTCTTCCAGGAAACGGTCTCTCGCTTCGGCCCGCGCCTCCCAGAACTGATCCTCATCTCCATAAGCATCCATGGTGTAAGCTTCACGCCTTGAGCGAACCAGCGCCTGCACATCCGCAAAATCCCTCAACGCACGATCGCGCACCGAGAATGTGCGAAAGCGATAAACAGGATCCAATGCCAGCACATGGACACCGACCCGTGCCGCCTCGGCCGCAAAAGAAGCACTCCCGGCCCCAACGTCGAGCACACGCTGGCCCCGCAGTTCTTCTCTCGAAAATCCGTAAATGCGTTCATAATCGCAGAGTCGACGCCCAAAAAAGGCAATCCGCTTGAGTCCATCCGATGGACTCAAATCGGGAATTCCATCGTTCAAAGGTGTTTGCTGTAAATCCGTATGTGAAATTGAAAATGTCATGGTGGGAACTTGAATGAAAGTGGGCATAAAAAAACCGACATCCCTTGATTGGAAGTCGGCCCGGATAAAGATAAAGCGAATCAAACGCCTAACGACGCCATCGCCCCATCCGGGCACAAGACCACCATCCTGCCCACGCCACATGCGTCGACTGGCCTCCACGAAAATCCTGCATCAAAATCGGATTCATTACCCGACACCCAAACCCATTCCCCCATCCCCCGCAAGCGCAGAAATCAGCCACACACGACAAGCTGGCAGCCTGACCTGCTTTTCAACATGCATGCTTCCGTCTCCTCACACGGATTGCCAAAGCTTCACACAAACACATTTTTTACCTTTTGCTTGCCCCTCTCGCTTCCAGCAGGTTAAAAACCATTCATGTCTTCATCTGTCCGTCTTGGCCGTAATCGCACGCCTCTGGAACGCATGCACCTTATTCATAAGGAGCTGGCAAATCATCGTGCTCCCAATGCCAGCACCCTTGCCGAAAAGATAGGAGTCTCCCCCAAAACCATTCGCAGGGATATCAAGTGCATGCAGGAAGACTGGGAACTTCCGATCGAATATGATGCGGCCGAACATGCCTATTCCTACACCCGTGAAGTCGGAACGTTTCCTCCTGTCCTCGTCAACGAAGGAGAGGTCCTTGCCTTGTTTGTCGCCCATCAGGCGATGTCTGCCTATGAGGGCACACCCTTTGAAAAACCCCTCCACTCGGCTTTTTTCAAGCTGGCACACTCGCTCAAAGGTGAATTTTCCATCGACCTCGCGTCCCTCGACAAAACCCTCTCCTTCAAGAACGTCGGAGTCGCAGAAGCCGATCTCACCGTCTTCGACTTCATCAGCCAAGCCACGCTCCATTCCCGTGAAGTGGAATTTAATTACCGTAAGTTGGAAGACAGCAAACCCGGCAAACGACGCGTCCAACCCTATCACATCGCCTGCGTCAATCAACTGTGGTACCTCTTTGCCTTCGATATCGACCGCAAGGAAATGCGCACCTTTGCGGTCCCCCGCATTCGCGGCCCGCTCAAGCGAGGGAGAGCCTTTTCCAAACCCAAGAACTTCTCTCTGGCCGATCATTTGATGAACAGCTTTGGCGTTTTTTCCAGCTCAGGGGAACCTCAGGAAATCATCCTTGATTTCAGCCCCTTCGCTGCCCGCCTCGTCAGCGAACGCAGTTGGCATCCCTCCCAGACCCTGCAACCCCACCATGACGGAAGCCTCACCCTGACCCTTGAACTCGGTTCCCTCGAAGAAATCGAACGCTGGATTCTCGGCTGGGGCGAGCACGTTCAAGTTCTCGCACCCGATACCCTTCGCGATCGCATCCACCAACGCCATCTGCAAGCCGCCACCCAATACCACACCAAAGCAACACCAGCTGCCAGACGGTCCTAAAAATCTGCAGGCCTTACCCATCATTTGTCCTACCCCCCGTGATACAATCAAAGCAGCCAGCAACACATTTTCCTCATGAAACCCCGATTCGACACCTTCTTTGAAGCCGCCACAGGTCATTCCCCCTACCTCTGGCAATGCCGCCTGGCCTGCGGCGAACCGCCGGAAGGTGCCAATTGCGATTTGGAAAAACCGAACGACGCCACCAAAGCCTGGCTCGTCGGAGGTAACCCCTGCGACTCACGCCTGATCGATATCCCCACCGGACTCGGGAAGACGGCAGGAGTCGTCATAGCCTGGCTCTGGAATCGACTTCAATCGAACCAAGAATCACCGTGGCCCCGCCGTTTGGTCTATTGTCTGCCCATGCGCACGCTCGTCGAGCAGACCGAACACGAAGTGATGCAATGGATCTCCAAAGTAGAACAGGCTGCCAGCCTGTGTCCTTCAGAAGACCCAAACAGGCAAGCTGCCTGTTCTACTTCTCGGCCTCCCCGCGTCGTAGTTCTCATGGGCGGCGAGGACCTATCACCCGAAGCCAAAGCCTGGGACCTCTACCCCGAAGAACCAGCCATCCTGATCGGCACCCAGGACATGCTCCTCTCCCGCGCACTCAACCGCGGCTACGGTATGTCCCGCTACCGCTGGCCCATGCACTTCGCCCTCCTCAACAACGACGCTCTCTGGGTGATGGACGAGGTGCAGTTGATGGGAGCGGGGCTCTCCAGCACAACCCAACTCGAAGGATTCCGCTCCCAGTCCACACTCGGGAGCAAGAACTGCCATAGCTGGTGGATGAGTGCTACGATTCGTCCAGATTGGCTCAAGACATTCGACATACCTCCCTCCATCCTCATATCTGAGCCGCTGCGCTTGACCTCACAGGAGATAGCAGACGAGGGGCGAGTCAAAGCGCTACGCAACGCGCCGAAATCCCTGAATCGTTCAACAGTTTCCTCCGGCAACAAAACCGAAAAGGCGATTGCCGATTACATCGCCGAAAATCGCTGCCAAGACCACCTCAACCTCGTCGTCCTTAACACGGTCAAGCGTGCCCGATCCCTGCACAAAGCCTTGAGGGCCCGAATGGGCAAAAGCGCCCCGCACCCGATACTCCTGCATTCCCAATTCCGTCCACTCGACCGCCTTCGAGTTCTTGAAGCCATTCATTCCGCATCACCCGGACAAATCATTGTCAGCACCCAGGTTATTGAGGCAGGCGTCGATCTTTCAGCCCACACTCTCTTTACCGAACTTGCCCCATGGTCATCGCTGGTCCAGCGCTTCGGACGCTGTAACCGTCACTTGGTCAGTGGTAAACCACAGTTTCCTGATGCCGCCATTCACTGGTTCAACCTTGACTGCGAGAAAGAAGCGCTTCCTTACGAAACCGCCCAACTCGCAGCCGCTAGACAGTATCTTGAAACACTCGAAGATGCCTCCATCGCGGCATTGGAATCACTGCCATCCCCCGACGAAGACAAACCGCAGTTCCGTCATGTCGTGCGCCGCAAAGATCTGATCGAACTCTTCGACACAACTCCTGACCTTGCCGGTGCAGACCTAGACATCGACCGCTTCATCCGCGACATAGACACCAGTCACGTCCAGGTCTTCTGGAGGGATTGGGAGGGCAAAACCCCAAAAGGAAACGAAGAGGAAGGAGTGGACCCCGAAGCACGTCCTCGCCGCGAGGAACTCTGCTCCGTGGCAAAGCACGAGTTCGCTGATTTCGTCAAAAAACTGAAATCCGGAAGCGCTTGGCGTTGGCATGCCTTGGATCGCCAATGGCAGACGGTAAAGGCCGATGCTGTTTACCCCGGCCAAATCTACCTCCTGCACTGCGCCCAAGGTGGCTACGAAGAAGGCTCAAGCAAAGGCCTCCCTCTCGGCTGGACGGGGGATCCCAAGAACAAACCCAAAGTAGCACAGGCTGCCAGCCTGTGTTTGGATCCCGAAGATCAAAACAGTCAAACTGCCTGTTATACGATTCCAGATGCCTATGATGGAGATTCCGGATCCTTGGAAGAATGGCAAACCCTGGCCGAGCACACCGACTGCGTCTGCCAAGCATTACAGGACATTCTGAATACGCTTTCCGGCGACATTCCCACGCTGCCGACACACATGAATGCCTCAGTCACGGAAATCCTGAACACAGCAGCCCGCTGGCACGATTGGGGCAAAGTCCATCCGGCCTTTCAGGCGAAACTCATTGCCGATGCAGTCCAAACCGCCGCACTTGAAGGCCCTGTCGCCAAGGCGCCCGAGAGCGCCTGGAAAAAAGGAAGACTAGCGGACAAACCGAAGTCCGATGATGACCGTCGCAAACATTACCGCCACGAACTGGCCTCTGCCCTTGGGGTCCTTCACCCCGATTCAGGATTCCCACTTAGCGGATCCGCCCGCGATCTCGCTGCCTATCTCGTCGCAACCCACCACGGCAAAGTTCGTCTCTCCATTCGTTCCCTGCCCGGCGAATGGATTCCGCCCGCGAACAGCACCCCGTCCCACACACCACGCTTTGCCCGCGGCATCTGGGATGGCGACAAACTCCCTGCCGCTGACCTTGGCAATGGCGTTCGCGCAAATCCCCTCCGACTCTCCCTTGAACCAATGGAACTCGGTCTCTGTGAAGAGGTGCCCTTTGTCAATCAACCCTCTTGGGCCGAACGCGCCCTCACCCTGCGCGATACCCTCGGCCCTTTCGCGTTGGCTTACCTCGAAACCCTCCTCCGCTCCGCCGATGGACGCGCTTCAAAAGTAGGACAGGCTGCCAGCCTGTCGCAATGCAACCCGGAAGCCAAAACAGTCCGATGAAGAAGAAATCCACCACTGACAAAATCAACGTTAAGGGAACCGCGATTGCTGTCATTCAGCGAGAAAATGAAGATTTCATTTCTCTTACTGACATCGCGAAGTCGCGAAACCCGCAACACCCTGACGACCTCATCCGGAACTGGTTGCGCAATCGTAACACTTTGGAGCTGCTCGGCATTTGGGAGCAGCTCCACAACCCCGATTTTAACTCTGTCGAATTCGACGGAGTTAAAAAGTTGGCGGGCCTGAACAGTTTCACACTGACCCCGAAACAGTGGATCGAGAAAACCTCAGCTATTGGTATTGTTTCAAAAACCGGGCGCTACGGCGGCAGTTTCGCGCACAGGGACCTCGCTTTCGAATTCGCATCCTTTGTCTCCGTCGAGTTCAAACTCTACCTGATCAAAGAATTCCAACGCCTCAAAGAAGACGAAAACCGCCGTCTCTCCCTCCCCAATTATCGCCCCCAATGTAGGACAGGCTGCCAGCCTGTCTCCCCCGGACAAGGGAACGGCCAGCCTGTCTCCCCCGGACAAGGGAACGGCCAGCCTGTCTCCCCCGGACAAGGGAACGGCCAGCCTGTCTCCCCCGGACAAGGGAACGGCCAGCCTGTCTCCGGCTGGCCACGCAAACAGGCAGGCTGCCTGTTCTACTTCAATAAAGACATCCTCCAATCAAACTATCGCCAAACCGCACCCGTCGCAATATGAACTCCATCCCGCTCCCCGGCTGCACACCCGAACCCCTCATGGCCTACCTCAAGGCCTTGGGCGTTTTCCGGCTCGTCTCCCAGCAAATGGACCCCTCCGCACGCGCTGCCTGGCAGGGCGGACATCTTGTCCTCACGACAAAATTGAATCGGGAGGAGCTGGTGGAATTCTTAGCCGAAAGCTATGCCCCGAGTCCGATTTTTTCACCTTGGAACGGCGATGGCGGGTTTCTCACCGAAAGTGGGACGAGTTTTTCAACCATCGAGGCCATTCGAACATCAACCGACCCCCGTTTGGCGGGGCTGCAAAGCGCCATCGGCAAAATTGAAGCAATGACGATTCTTAAGGAATTCGGCCAGTGCCGCAACGAAGCCAAGGCCCTCGACAAAAAGAAGAAGGCGAAGCAGGCCAGTCCAGATGATCTGGAAAAACTGAAAGAACTCACCAAACGCGTGAAGTCGCTCAAAGAAACTATTCTCTTTCAAATCCGCACCGACTTTCCAGACGACGCTTTAGGCTGGTTTGACACCTGTCTGCAGGTGGGTGAGGACGGATTTTCCGTTGCGCCCGCGCTCGGATCGGGAGGCGTCGATGGAAGGATGGAGTTTTCCGCCAATTTCCTCGGAAATGTCATGCTTGTTTCAGACAATCCACACTCACGCTCCTGGATTGAATCGAGCCTCTTTGCCGAAGGTGTCTCTGAACTCCACGCCGCTTCCATCGGTCAATTTTCGCCCGGCAATATTGGCGGCCCCAACGCAACCCAGGGCTTCGAAGGAGCTTCCGTCCTGAACCCGTGGGACTATATTTTACTCATTGAAGGCGCACCCTTGCTGGCGGGTTCGATCGCACGCCGTTGCCGCACCGCCCAATTCGGAAAAGCCGCCTTTCCGTTTACCGTCTTGCCCGTTGCCCAGAACGGAGAATCCTTGGAAGTCAAGGATAGCAATACCGCCCGCGGAGAAGTATGGTTACCCCTATGGGAGAAAAACCTGCGTCTCGCCGAGCTGGAGCGTCTCTTCGGCGAGGGGCGGGCAGAATGGTCGGGCAGCCAATCGCGCACCAATATCGATTTCGCCAAAGCTGTTGCCAGCTACGGTGTGGATCGCGGCATCAAGAGCTTCTCGCGCCATGGATTCCTCCAACGCAACGGCCTTGCCTTCCTCGCCACCCCTCTCGGTCATTTCGAGGTCAAAACCCAGGCAAATATCGACCTGCTCCGCGATGCCGATCTGTGGATCGACCGCTACCGTCGCGCCTGCGGCGACAAGACACCCGCTCGCTTCGGCACTGCCTTGCGGGCCATCGACTCCGCTGTGTTCGACTACTGCCGGTTTGGCGGCAAGGAACGTTTCCAAACCATCCTTATCGCCTTGGGGAAGGCCGAAAAGGAACTCGCAACCGGGGCCAAATTCCGTGAATCAGGCTACCTCCGTCCACTGCGCGGACTTTCCTCCTCCTGGGTCGAAGCCGCCGATGATGCCTCACCTGAATTTGAAATCGCCGTTGCCCTTGCCGACATTCGCGGCACCAAAGGCCACCTCCTCGGTCTTCGCGCCAATATGGAACCAGTTGCCTACAACAGCAAAGGCGGTCTCGACTGGCTCGAAGGCAGCACAGCCGTGGTTTGGAAACGCAGTGACCTCGCCACCAATCTGGCCGCCACGCTAGAACGGCGCATCCTCGACTGGCAACGCCTCAGCCTCGACGACCTCCCCATCCGTTCGGCGCGCACGGTCCGCCCCGAAACCATTGCCGCTTTCATTTACGGAGAACTGGATGACGAAAAAATCGAAGCCCTGCTTTGGGGACTCATCGGCTGCAAAATCAGTCCAGCGACAGAACTCAAACCCGATAGCGCCAATACCCCGGATCACCTCCCACTGCCGCGTTGCTACCCCCTCCTCAAAGCCATCTTTTCCGGCATATATAAAAATACATGGGTGCCCAAAGGATTGAACCCCCAACAACAGGGAATCCTGGAAAAGCTAGCCTTCATCAAGCCCGACACCCGCCTGCTACAGCTTCTTCGCGCCAATCGGGTCCAAGAAGCAAATTCCATCGCCACACAACGTACCATCAACGCCGGGCTCTCCCCCGCGCGGGTCGACTGGTCACACGAACTCGATTCCGTCGATTCGACCCGCCTCGCCGCCGCGCTCCTCCTGCCCGTCAGCCCATGGCAAATGATCCGACTCTGGGAAACCATCCAAAAGCCCCAATCCGCATTTGCCACAGAAACCACTTGACCTATCAAAATTAAATTCTTACTCATCATAAATGAAATGCCCTTGCGCAGATCATCCCGGAGTCGAGACGTCCCTCAAAAGCACGCCCCGGGCCCTCTTGAAGCTGATGAGTAAGCATTTACAGATCAGCCCTTTAAAGAAACTTCCGCGCCCGCTAGGGCGCGGCCCCATTAACAAAGTAGCACAGGCTGCCAGCCTGTGTCTTTCTCCCCACAGCCAACAGGCAAGCTGCCTGTTCTACTCTGAATCAACCCTCCCCAATGTAGCACAGGCTGCCAGCCTGTCATCCACCACCCAAAGCAGCACAGGCTGCCAGCCTGTGTCTTTCCTGCTTGCCTATTTGGAAACTCTTTTCCGCGCAACCGATTGCCGCACCTCAATCCAAGCCAGCTCATCAACCCATCAGAAGCAATGAGTCAAATCATCCTTTTTGAAGAGAAAAGTGTCCGCCGCGCCTGGAATGACACCGAACAAAAATGGTATTTTTCGATTGTGGACGTCGTCGCAATCCTCACTGAGAGCCCAAACCCACAGGTCTATTGGCGTGTCATGAAAAAGCGCCTCCGAGACGAGGGCAATGAAAGCGTTACAAATTGTAACGCTTTGAAAATGACTGCGGCTGACGGCAAGCAAAGACTCACTGATGTTGCTGATACCGAACAGCTCCTCCGCCTCATCCAATCCATTCCCTCGCCCAAGGCGGAACCTTTTAAACTCTGGCTCGCCAAGCTCGGCCACGAGCGCCTCGAAGAGATTGAAAACCCCGAACTCGCCGCCAAGCGGATGCGTGCCATCTACGAGCAAAAAGGTTACTCGGAGGACTGGATCGAAAAACGCCTGCGCGGCATCGCCGTGCGCGACGAACTCACCGACGAATGGAAAAAACGCGGGGTAAAAGAACAGAAAGAGTTCGCCATTCTCACCGCCGAAATCAGTCGCGCCACCTTCGGCATGACCCCCTCCGAATACAAACAATTCAAGTCCCTCGCCAACCCAAAGGACAATCTCCGCGACCACATGACGGATCTGGAGCTGATCTTCACCATGCTTGGTGAAGCCTCCACTACTGAGATTGCCAAACACCGCGATGCCCGAGGCTTCGGCGAAAACAAAACCGCCGCAAAAGAAGGCGGTTCGGTCGCCGGCAAGGCACGCAAAGACCTCGAAAAGAAATCCGGCAAAACAATCTCCACGAAAACGAATTTCAAATCCCTGCCAGAATCCAAGGTCAGACAACTCAGAAAGGACCCCTCCAAGTGACCAAAATACCGCTACGCGGCTGTCGTCACGACATCCTTAACCAAAAGTGAATCATAATAAAACCAAAGACCTTCCACCCAAAGTAGCACAGGCTGCCAGCCTGTGTTTTCCAACCTCCAAATCAACAGGCAAGCTGCCTGTTCTACTTTAACCTACCAATCCCTTCTTCAATAACCACCATGCCCTTTCTCCTAGGCAGCACCTTCCCTCTCTCCCTCATCCGGCAATCCGTTCGGATCGAGCCGCGACCGCTGGAAGAGCTCAAACAACGCCTTCGCCAAGATACATGGGCTAGCTTTTGGGGCCACGAAAGCACCATTGCCGCAGCAGACACTATTCTCGGGCTCTCCGGCTCAGATCAAACTGTCCGCCCTCAAACCGAACGCCCCGCACTCACCTTAAACAAAAACCAACAACCCACCCTCAACGACACAAGCTACCCCGAATGCTGGATCCTCAGCCCCGACTACACCCCCGGTTTCCGCCCGAAAATAGGCGAAGAAGTGGCGGCGGATAAGATTTCGGGTTGGCAGGTTCTGAGGATGGTTTGGGAGGAGACTTCATGAATAAATCGAATAGACCAGATATCCTCATCAGTCCTCTAGGCGAACAGCCAACGCCTATCCTGCTGATCGACAGAATGCTCCAACCAAAGCACCATATTCTTCTGGCAACCTCTCATGATGGAGTCATGCGAGCAGGAAAGAATCTCAAAGCGTTGCTGGGAAAAGATCGAATATTGATTCTGGAGAACACGTCGGCTTTCAATATTGCCGTTGCCTATCGCCAAACCGATGAATTCCTCAAATCCAAAGGATTTGAGGAAGCAAACCTCGCAGTAAACATCACCGGAGGAACCAAGCAAATGGCGTTGGCTTCGTGGGAACTGGCACGGTCCAAAGCCGCATACGCCTACTATTTGGAAACAGCTAAAAGCCAAGAACGTCTCCACCACTTCCCCTTGTCGGGAATGTCAACCCCGCTTCAATCACATACTGAATCGGTCCCGGAATTAATAACCATTTCCGATTACATTCGAGTCCATGGGTTTGATCCGAACGTGCGAGGGAATAGTGAAAACCAATTCGAACAGGCCATACTCAGTATTTTGCAAGAAACTGGTTACGAAGTCATTCATTCCTTTAAGCAAGGCCAAGTTGAGATCGACTTCATTGTGAGAAATAAAAACGCAATTGCCTTTATTGAGGCAAAAACTGGAGGGAGTGCCCGAAGCAAATCCGGCATCGACCAGCTACTAACTGCATCAAGTCAAGATTACTTTGGCACATTCGTGCGCAAAATGATCGTCGGTGATGAACCCCTGCCATCGGAAAATGCTAGACTCGCATCCGACCGCAAAATCACGGCTTTAGCCATTCCAAGTTTCCGGGATAGCACCCCAAAACAAATTTCCATCGAAGACGCTGATAAACTAAAAAAGGCAGTAGCCACGTTGCTCGAATAACATGAAAACCCTCACCGCTACTTTCCGCATCGTTACACCCATGTTCTGCAGTGGAGCCGACCACCAAGCCGAACTCCGCGTTCCCAGTATCAAGGGAGCCCTCCGCTTTTGGTGGAGGGCCTTGATGTGGGACAAAGTTGGCGGAGATATCGAAAAGCTCAGAGAGCTAGAAGCCAAGCTCTTCGGTAGTAGTCAGAGCGGCCAGAGCCGGTTCCTGATTCGAATGTTCCAAGGAGCACATCGACAACCGATTCCCGATAAAAAGGTATTGAGCCAGAACGGTGATCGCTTTCTGGAACCTGAACGTGACCAACACGGTATTGTGGGCGAAGGAGCCCGCTACCTCGGGTATGGCGTAATCAGATACGCTGGCCAGCTCATCCGCCCCTGCTTCGCCTGTCCGATAGACGACATCATCATTTACTTCGATTGTCGCGATCAAGAGACTGCCAAAGCCATTCAACCTGCGATCATTGCGTTCGGACTGTTTGGCGGATTAGGCAGCAAAAGCCGGAAAGGTTACGGAAGCATCACCTTGACCGGGTTGAAGAGTGGCGATCAAGAGGTGGAGTTGCCTACTCCAGAAGCATTCATTAACCGGGAACGGAAAGGGACAAAGTTGCCTGCCTGGACCGCGTTCTCCAAAAAGAGTCAATTCGTTTTGCTTGAAGGTGAAAAAGGCGAATCACCGCTGGAGCTCTTGAACCGAATCGGGCGCGATTTAGTGTTTTATCGGAGTTGGGGAAGATACAATAGCAAATCATCGCGGCATGAAGTATTCGGAAAGCCAGCTGAGCAAAGATTTGGGGATGACCATGACCTAATGGATCGTGTCATCAAAAAAAGCGAAACGCCGAGGACGCACCCTGAACGCATTGCCTTTGGACTGCCGCAAAACTACTTTTTCAGCTCTAACAAAGGGAAAGGCGGTGTCGAACCAGCCAAGCACGAGCGCCGGGCCAGCCCTTTGTTTCTACACATCCATCAATGCTCCAAAGATGACACGCCACTCGCAATCATCTCCTTTCTACCCTCTAAATTTCTTCCCGAAGGGGAACAAATTTCGGTTGGGAAAGACAAGGGGCGCAAAACGACGATGCCCTGCAAGACGGAGGAGGAACTTTACAAACCGATCCTCGACTGGATGCAGAGTCTGGTTACCGGCAAGCGAGGCAATGACATAGCGGCAAATCAATCATTCTCAAAAACCACGGTTATCCCCGCTATCGTGTCATGAACGCCCACCTTCATTCATTCTGGCATCAACACCGGCACCGCTCGGCGGCTGCGGCGGCGATAGATGCGGAAGTGCCGGTCGAGCGTGAAAACCCGGTCGCCAAGCCCTTTCTCTACCATCGCCACCAGGCAGGCATCAGCCAGCGACATAGGCAAATCGCTGTATTTCTCCATGAGTTCGAGGGTCCCATTCAGGTTATTCTCCAAGGAGAAATCGACTTTGAGAAATCCCCGATCAAGCCAATGGACGATCTTTTCCCAGCCTTGGGGTTGGTGTTGCAGCAAAAACCATGTTTCCGCCAGCACCGCCTCGCAAGTGACCATCGGAGGACGCACTCGCTTCAACGCGTCAGCCACCCAACCGGCACAGAAATCTCTTCGATCAAAAGCCGCCACCAGGATGCCAGTATCGACAATGAAACGCTCTCTCACCGTCCGAAACCTTCCATGTGCTTCGGGTTCGTGGACAGATCACCCAAGCCACTGTCAAAGCAACCAAGATCGTCTTTAACCAAGTCATACATCGAGGGCTCCTCCTCCACGGCAGACCCTTCCCGGAATTCGCGCTCCAGCGAATCCCGCAGCAGGGCAGACTTGGAAACACCCAAGCGCTTCGCACGTTTCTCCAGGCGGACCGCCAATTCGTCCGGCAGCTTTACGGTCATTGTTTTCATAACAGGCATGGTAATACCCATTGCTGCGATACGCAACACCAAACCCTATCCTACTGCGATTTTTGCTCCCTACTCATGAATGCGCCCTATCTCCACTTCACCCTCGGCCCCGTTCAAGGCTTCGTTGCTCAATCCCGCCGTACCCGCGACCTCTGGGCCTCATCATGGCTGCTCTCCCGATTAACGGGAGAGGCAATGCGGGCGGCACTGGAAACAGACGAGAACAGCAACTATCTTGTTCTCCCCCACTTGGACAAGGATAGACTCTTGGAACTGTACGAGTGCGACAAGGAACACGCTAGCCTTCCCAACCGCTTCGTGCTGAGTTCTCCAAACCCGGCGGAGGCCGGAAGAAAAGCGTCCGAAGCCATTCGCATGTTCTGGAAAAACCTTGCAGATGAGGTTTGGAATCAATTTCTTGCATCAACCAAAGCCGACAATCCAGAGACACGGAAAATCTGGGACCGTCAAGTCGAACACTTTTGGGAAATCGCCTGGGCAATCGATCCTTCAGGCAAAGACTTCTCCATACTCGACCAGCGCAAGAACTGGCGCACGCCGACGCCCACCGTTGAACCCGGAGACCATTGCTCGCAGATGCACCATTTGCAGGAGCTTTCGGGATGGAATGGTGGCTCCCGGAAGTCCCAACAAGAATTCTGGAAGGCCCTTCGCGAACGTCCCAACATCGGTGAACTCGATCTAGATGAGGGAGAGCGGCTCTGTTCAATTGCTTTTATCAAGCGGTTCTTTCCGAAACTGACCCAATACAAGAAAACGCTCCATACGGAGAACTGGCCTTCAACCCTTTACCTCGCCGCTGTGCCTTGGTTGAAGGCGATTAAGGACAACCCAGAAATTCACAAAGCTTGTGCGGACTACGCCCAATCCGTAAGCAAGGACAACCCATCGGCCTGCGGTGAACGAAACGCCAGAATCAATAGTCTGGAAAGTTACCCCAAAGAACTGGGTAATTTCCCAAAACTCGACGGCAATTTCTTCTATCCACGCGCTCTGGAGAATGAACACGCTACACCTTTGCCAGAAGGGGTTGATCGTAGGAAACTGTTGGACGAGCTCCAGAAGTTGCGTCGAAGGATTCACGAAACCGCAGGGGAATCCACTTCGCCTTTTTACGCCCTCCTTCTCATGGACGGCGACAAGATGGGGGTCTTGCTGCGTGAAACCCAAGCGGAGGGGAAAATTGCTCTAGCCACCAAGGCGCTGATCGAATTTGCCGGAAAGGTCCCGGAAATCGTCACAGACCACGACGGTCGGTGCATTTACGCCGGAGGCGACGATGTCCTCGCCATGCTCCCCATTGACCGGGCCTTGGCCTGCGCATCCGAGGTGGAGAAAGCCTATCGTGAATCATTTCACGGTCTTTCCGCTGAGATGCGCCCCATGGCAACGCTCTCCGGTGCGCTGGTGTTCGCTCACTACAAAACCGCTTTTTCGACGTTGCTACGGGAAGCCCACACATACCTTGATTCTGTGGCCAAAGACCAGACAGGAAGGGCCAGCCTCGCCGTCGCCGTGCAGAAAGGCAGCGGACTTGCCAATCTTTATGCAGCACCTTGGAAGCATCTTCGCGGCGATTCCGGGAACGAAACGCTTACACTGGAATGCTTAAAAGAGAAAATGATCCCCAATCAGGACGAAGGATCCAACCGGGAGGAAAAATGCACGACCGTCAGCGGAAGCTTTCTCTACCACCTTCGCGATAAACTCGGATCGCTTGGCGGAGATACGTCGCTCCTCGATAAACCCGGCAGCTACCTAGAGTTGTCCGATCCCAACTTCCCTTTGGAGGATTTTCTTCTCGCGGAATACCTTGTCGGCAAGTCGCTCAGCAAGAAAAAGGAGCAGGCCAAAACTCAAAAAGCACAAGCCCGCGAAACCATCCAATCCCTACTCAAATCCTGCCGGAAAGTCACCCGCAAATCTGATGGAATGATTCTAGAACACAATGGCCAGAATGACACCGCCAATTCCTTCTCGCTTGATGGACCTCTGGTCGCCCGGTTTCTCGAGGAAGGCGGAAAGGAGATCGAATCATGAAAACCCTTCACTTCATTCCCCAAGACGCTTGGTTTTTCCGCGATGGTCGTCCTTACCAAAAAGAAGAAAATGCCCAAGCCGACGTGGAGAGTCTCTTCCCGCCCTTTGCCTCAACCGTAAGCGGTGCTATACGGGTAGCCCTTGCTCGAAATGCCCAAAAGGATCCGTGGACATGCAGCAATAAGTGGCCCATTGAACTAGATAATGTGCTCGGCACAGAGACCGACAATCTGGGTGTACTGCAATTCACGGGGCCTTTTCTCCATCACCACAAGCACGGACTTCTTTTTCCGGCACCTTTGCATTTGCTAGGAAAACCAACGCCCGATGCCGAAACTCCTTTCACCGGACTTACCCTCTTGGAACCAGGCGAAGCTATAGAAACAGACGCTGGATCCTATCGACTTCCTAAAGCTAACCCAAATACGCCCGAAGGCGCGAAAAACGCCGAAGGACAATGGATCACCAGCGACGGCCTAAAGGCCATCCTAAACGGCCAACTTCCGGCAGAGCGTGACTTGGTTTCACCCGCCCGTCTTTGGGCCTTCGAGTCAAGGGTCGGCCTTTCCCGCGATGCGATAACCCACGCCGTCGGCGACGCCGCCCTTTACAGCCCTCGTTATGTTCGTCTCACGAAGGATGCTTGTATGGTCTTCGGAGTGAATGGTCTCCCCAAAGGTTGGTCGATACCCGAAAGCTTTCCACTGGGGGGCGAAGGCCGCATGGCCATCACACTTAACCGAGATGACCTTAAAGGCCTCGAAATCCCCGCAAGCAAACGACCACCGCAGAATCAATTCATCCTCGTCACGCTAACTCCCGTCGTTCTACCCAGGGCGGATGATGGTCAGCCCGCTTGGCCAAGACCGGAACATACGTTTCCAGGAGTCGATGCCGAGTTGCTCTCCGCCTGCCTCGGAAAACCGCTGCACATTGGTGGCTGGGACAGCATCAACAGCAAGCCACTCCCGCTTCGACCCTGCCTGCCCCCAGGCTGTGTTCTTTTTTTTGAGGGTACACCTCCAAACGAGCCAACTGTCCGACTCGGTGATCGCACCGCCCATGGCTATGGCCGGTGCGTCATCGGTCACTGGCCAATTCCAAGCTGAATTCAACAACCGAAAAATCAAAACTATGAGCCACCGTATCCTTGGCCTTCTGGCCGAAACCTCCATTCATCCCGGCGCGGGCCGTTCTGTCGGCGTCGTCGACCTCCCCGTCGCCCGTGAAGCCGCAACCGATTATCCTGTCCTCGTCGGCTCAAGCCTCAAAGGTGCTCTCAAGCAGTGGGCGAATGAGCACAACTCTCTCGAAAAAGACCATCTCTTTGGAAAGCAGGAAGGCGCTGGTGCCCTCCTCATCTCGGACGCCCGCTTGCTCTTGCTCCCGGTGCGCAGTCTCGATACGGCCTACAAATGGGTTACCTGCCTGCACCTGCTCGAACGATTTCAGCGCGATGCGAAGCGTGCCGGACTCTCGGTTGATTTTGAATTACCTGACCCTCAGGAAGGAGAAGCTATTGCCACTAAAGAAGGCGACCTCTTCCTCGAAGAACGGCAGTTCAAATGCACACCCAAACCAGACTCCACGATTATCAAAGCACTGGAGAGCATTATTCCCCATGCCACCACCCGCAGCCGTCTCGGCACCCAGCTCGTCATTCTACACGACGATGACTTCGCTTGGTTCGCACGCTACGGCCTCGCAGTTAATGCTCGCAACGTCTTGGACGAGAAAACCAAGAGCAGCAAAAACCTCTGGTATGAAGAAACACTTCCGCCGGATAGTCTTTTTTACGCCGTGCTCTCTGATCGCAATCCGAATGGAACCTCTGCGGTAACCACGCTCGACAAACCCCTGAACACAAAACCCTACCTCCAAGCTGGCGGGAACGAAACCGTCGGGATGGGCTGGTTCGCCGTCAGCGTTCTGGGCACAGACAGAAAGGAGACGCAATCATGAACGCGCATACGAAAATCAAGCAGACGCTTGAACAACAACGAGCCCAACATGCCTGGAAAGCCGTTCAAGATCTGTCCAAGTTTTCAAAAAAAGACCTCGGCAACTTTTCCAGCTATGTTGACGCTCTCCCCGCCGCCATACTCATGAACGGCCTCGGCCAGGCCATAGCCACCGAACTGGCAGGAAAGGATTCCGGTCACAAAAAGCTCTACGACGCCATGCAATCCTGGCTTTGCAGGGGTGATGGCACCGCACCCTACCCAAACCAAACCAGCCTCATCGAGGCGATTAGCAATGGCGTCGAAAAGGACTATCTCCGTGCCCAACCCGAGGCCCTCGCTTACCTTGTCTGGCTGAAGAAATTCTCCCGCGCCTTACTCGAACCCACGGAAGGAAATTAACGCATGTTACCTTTAGCCAAAGATATAAACGCTCCTTCGAACAAAGACGGCAGACACACCGGCCTTTGGTATGATAAATTTTGTAATCAATGGAAGGATAACCCGAACTCAGACAACTGGGAGGGCCTCGGCGAAGGAGGAAAACTCGAATGGATTCACACCGTCTCCCAGAAACCATGTGGCGATGCCGATTCGATCACCGAATTCGCAACCCGTCAGCGCGACCTCGTTTCATCACGCAACGGCGATTTCAGCATTTTCAGAACCGACGGACGTTTCGTTACGGGCTTGGGCCGCACCCATCCTGTTGAAAACGGATTCGCTTGGCATCCGACTCTCGGAACTCCCTATATGCCCGGTTCATCGGTCAAGGGATTGGTCCGTGCATGGGTCGAGTCGGGCTGGGCCGAAGAGACCATTTCCCCAGAGGTGTTTCACCGAATCTTTGGTTCGGAATTTCGAAAAGGTTCGCCGCATCGGAGCCTAAATGGCGACCACAGTAATAGAGGAGGCTCTATTCTGTTTCTCGACGCCATTCCAATCAGACCAACCAAACTCGAAGCGGATGTTATGACACCGCACTATGGTCCGTATTACTCCCAAGGCGAAGCCCCAGGCGATTGGCATAATCCAACCCCTATCCCGTTTCTTGCTGTCGCCCACGACCAGCCCTTTCAATTCGCAATCATGCCAGCCAGCAACTCTCAAGAGGGAGACTTAAAGACGGTTGCAGGTTGGCTGGAAGCAGCCCTCGCTGTGATAGGCGCTGGTGCGAAAACTGCCGTTGGCTACGGACGGTTTCACCGGCATGAAGAAACCGAAGATAAACTTCGGAAAGAGGATGAGAATCGGAGTCAGAAAAGAGACAAAGCTGCTAAATTAGAAAAGGCGCTTTCGGGAAAAAGCGAACTTTGTCAGGACCTGATGAAAGAGGCGGCATCCTCAAACTGGGAATCCGACAAAGAAGCGTTTGTTAAGGACGGCTTGATCGAATCATGGTTGGACCGGTTGGAAAACGATCCGGATCCAGAGGCAATCAGCTTTCTAAGAGGTCTCATTGTTCTGCACCTTAGCGAAGAGCTTTTAGCCAATCCGGACAAAATGGGGGGAAAGAAAATGAACAGACCTGCCTTCAAACCTCGGCAAATCAAAGTCGCAAAACGGCTAAATAAACTACTTTCGAACTAACAGCCTACCCACTTTTCATCAACGCCAGCTCTCACACCCAAACAGGCAAGCTGCCTGTTCTACTTTCACAAACAAACGACCATCTGAAATCTCCAAAAAGTAGCATAGGCTGCCAGCCTGTGTATCCCAACTAATAATGCTGTCAGCTTTCAACGAAAATGACAGGCAAGCTGCCTGTCCTACTTTAGGCGACAGCCAAACTGCCTGTCCTACTTTAACCCAACCACCACCATGAGCATCAACTACACACAAATCCAATCCGCCCCCCGGCTTCTCATCGAAGCCGAACTCAAGCCGCTGCAAGGCAGCCGTTTTCAACCGACGGGCTTCGCCGACCTGGGCGCGGCGCGCTATAAGACACCCGATGGCATCGACATGCTGCTGGTCGAATCGGCCCAGTCTGTTGCCAACCGGCTGGAATTCTCAATCTGGGATGATGCCCAGGAAGACCTTATCGAGGATCTGAAAGGCCTGCCTTACATCCGGGTCACGAATCCGGATGGATCGCTGCTGACGAACTCGATTCTCGAAGCGCACCGGATCAATTCCCCCTATATTCTGGAGGGCAAGGATAGGTCCGTCTTTGACATGCTGAAGAAGGACGCTGCGGGCATGGAGGTTGGTCCCGTTAAGCTCAAAACCTTGGCTGAACTTGTATTGAAATATGACATCAACGCTCTCCTGCATGGCGTTTTCCTGGCCAAAAGCGAACTGGCTGGCGGGAGGCTCCGGCTAATGCGGGCACTTTCCGGTTTCATCGAAGCAGCGGATGTCTCGGTCGCGGAAAGCGGTGGAGTGAAGAATGACCGGGTTGACCCGAGTGGGGATACCAAGCAGGGCTTTGGCAATGTTCCCTTCCACCGCACCGAGTTCACCGCCAAACGCATTGTCGCTTACTTCAATCTCGATCTCGCTTTGCTTCGTGGATACGGGCTTCCGCAAGAGGCCACCCAATTATTGATCACACTCGCCTTGTTCAAAATACGTCGTTTCCTAAGCGTCGGCCTGCGTCTTCGCACCGCCTGTGATTTGGACGTCGTGGGTGATTTGAAGGTCACCCGCCCCAAGGAATTCACGATTCCATCCGAAGCCGATCTGCTGACCGAGGCAAACGCACTCGTCGAAGCCTGCGGTAAGGTAGATGGGCTGTTTGGGAATCCAGCTATTACTGAAGTAAAATGGGAAAAGACGAAGTGAAGTCGACAGTAGGACAGGCTGCCAGCCTGTCTTTAGAATCTCCTGCGCAGGCTGCCAGCCTGTCTTCAGCTAAAGAAAATGACAGGCAAGCTGCCTGTCCTACTCTGCCTGTCAGCGACTACTTCAATCCATTTGCGATGGTCGGTACCCACCGGCGCCACCTCCCCCACTGGCGACAGGATAGTGCGTGGTACTTCGTCACCTACCGACTCGCCGACTCACTGCCCAGGTCCTCCATCGCTGCCTTGGAAGCAGAACGCAAACAATGGCTGGCTACCCATCCCGAACCACGAAGTGATGAAGACATGAAAGAATATTGGGATCGCTTCGGAGGAAGGGTTCATGACCTCCTCGATGCTGGCTCTGGCGAATGCTGGCTGCGCCGCAGCGACGTCCAGGGTATAGTTACGGAAAGTCTGTTATTCGGAGCAGGAAATCGATACCAACTCGATACCTGGGTGGTGATGCCCAACCACGTCCATGCTCTGGTCATGCCGATGAACGCTATCGACCTTTCCAAGATTCTTCACAGTTGGAAATCCTTCACCGCCAACCGAATCAACCGGGTTCTTCAGCGGACGGGCAAACTCTGGCAAGACGAATCCTACAACCATATCGTCCGCAATCCCGCCGCATTTCAGAAGATCCGCGAATACATCCTCAATAACCCCGCCAAGGCAAAACTCCGGGAAGGCGAATACAAAGTAGCACAGGCTGCCAGCCTGTGTGCCAAACTCGAGGCACAGGCCGCCAGCCTGTGTTCGAACGAAGAAAAATGACAGGCAGGCTGCCTGTCCTACCTTATAGAATTATGACCGCCATTGAACTTACTTTTCCCGCCGGACGTTTCCACGCAACGCCGTGGGGGCGTCACGTAAATGAAGGTGCCGTTGAATGGCCGCCGTCGCCCTGGCGTTTTCTCCGTGCGCTCGTCGCCACCTGGAAACGCAAAGCGCCTCACCTCGACGAGCATGCCATGCGCGAGCTGTTGACAGTCCTGTGCGAGCCTCCGGAGTTTGTCCTCCCGTCGGCAACCTTCGGGCATACCCGGCACTATATGCCTTGGTATAAAAAGGGGCCTGGCGATAAAACGCTCGTTTTCGACTCCTTTGTCGCCGTCGAAAAATCCGCTCCGGTACGGATTTTCTGGCCGAATGTGGACCTGACCCAAACCCAACGGGATATCCTCGACGAGCTGCTACCCCTGCTTGGCACGCTCGGGCGTGCCGAAAGTTGGTGCGAAGGAAAGTTGCTGACCCCTGACGAAACAGCTTCCAGTCAGAGTCACATCAATTGCCGACCGCTCAATGGACAAGATCCCGAAGGCGAAACGGTTCGTCTCCTCGGCGTCGATCCGAAAACGGCTTTCAGCTCCGACCAAAACCCAAAGCACGAAACGTCCAGCGGTCGCGGGAAAGCAAAGACGACAGAAGTCACCCCCCTCTACGAACCCGACTGGCACCTTTGCATCGAAACTCTCTGGATGCACCAAAACCGATGGTCCCAGCCTCCCGGAGCGACCTGGATCGACTATGATCGCGCCAAAGGTGCCCTCGCCCAACCGAAGCGGCGCGTCACTCACAAAACATCCCGCCCACCCATGCAAGTCGCCCGTTTCGCCCTCGACTCTACCGTTCTGCCCCTTGCGACCGATACGCTTCGCGTTGCGGAATCCGCCCGCATCGCCTTGATGAGCCGCTATGGCCGGTTGACCAAAGTAGCACAGGCTGCCAGCCTGTATCCGGATACTGATGACAACAGGCAAGCTGCCTGTTCTACTGTGAGCAAAGAAGAAAAGGGCAAGTCCCGCATCTTCTCTGGAAAAGAAGCGGATGGCACGCCCATCAAGGATCACCGCCATTGTTATTACCTGCCCACCGATGAAGACGGAGATGGAAAGCTCGACCACCTGACGCTCTACACCGCCGACGGCTTCGGCCCCGATGAACTCCGTGCCATCGATTCGCTGCGCGAGATTCATACCAAGGAGACTCAAGACTCCGGCCACCCACTCGGGGTCGTCCTGCTCGGAATAGGCATCGCAACTGCATTTCAACCCGGCCCATTAAAACCCTCAGCCGATTGGCTTTCGGCCACTCCCTACGTTTCGCCACGTCATCCGAAAACACGGGGAAGGAATAAGGAACCCGCCGAGCATTTGGCGAATCCCGCCCGCTTCCTCGAAGCGCAACTACGCATCGAAATTGAACGCTGGAGCGATCTGACCAAACAGAAAGTCGACCCTTCAAAAGTCGAGATCACTCCTTTTGTTGATGCGTCAGGAAACTTCCGCGCCCCTGATATCGACGGGGAACCGAATGGCAAGCGCCCCATTCAGTTTAGGCGGTTCCGCCAGAAAAGGAGTGACGACGGAGGACGCCGCCCAAGCGGTTTTTTCCGCATAACCTTCCCCGAACCCGTCTCCGGCCCCATTTCTCTCGGCCACTCCTCCCACTTCGGCCTCGGGCTTTTCATGCCGGTCGACCATTCCACTCAGTCGTGATTCACTCCATTCCCATGCAAGCATACCACTTCACTCTGCGATACGGCGATTTTGAGGCCAAACTGGTTTTGACCGGTGATTGGTCGTTGTATGATTTCGCCGAGTTTCTGATCAAGACCTTGGGTTTCGATTTCGATCATGCCTTCCAGTTTTGCGATGACATCAAGTTCCCCTACCGAAGCACGGAACGCTACACGCTCTTCGCTGACATCGGTGAAGGAGAAGGTGAGCCCGGTGTCCAAGACACCTTGGTTTGCGATGTGTTCAGCCTTGGCAAGCAAATGCTTTTCCACTTCGACTACGGTGACGATTGGTTCTTTCTCCTTTCCTGTACTGCCGTGAAGGAATCCACCGCCAAGCGCCGCTCCCGGAAAGTGATTTCGACCAAGGGAACACCTCCGGAGCAGTATCCGGAATTCGATGAATGATCAAAAGTCAGATCGGCTTCCATTACGCACGTTGGGACAAGGTGGCAGCTTGTCCTACTCACCGTAACACCGGCTTCCAGCCGGTCTCAGCCTTTACCAACCCCTTCCCCACCATGATATGTTTCTGCAAGTGTGTTACCCGTATTGTCCTGGTGTTGTTGATCGGATTTTTCGGTTTGACCGCGATCCCTATCTGGCAAGAGACGACAACGGGGGGCCTGTTCATGTTGCTGGCCATCGTTTTTATTTTGCCTTTTCTGCGGCGGCTGGACTGGGTCTTTTCACGCGAGGCCTACTGCGATGGCGTGACGTTCGCGGATTTCCAGACACGAAAGGAGACAGAAAAATCACCCCGGCGCCCCCTCGGGCTGCATCGCGGAAAGGCAGTCACCAGAAGACGGCGACATCGGATTACCCGCCGCCCTGCGTCTCCACAGTAACACCGGCTGCTTTCCGTTTCCCTCATTCGCTTGATTCTTCGCTCTTTCATCATGCAACAACTCCCCGTTCATCTTCGCACTGATCCCGACTGTCGCACTCCGGAGTCAAAGGTTACGTTGACCCCAAAAATCCACTCGCTGCCCGATCCGGACACGGTACTTCCGGCGCGCATGCTCAACGAGTTCGTCTATTGCCCGCGGCTTTTCTACCTGGAATTCGTCGAAGGGGTTTTTGTCCACAACGCCGACACCCTCGCGGGTGCAACCGCACATAAACGCGTCGATGCCAAAGAACAGGGGCTGCCCGCAAACAATACAGGGGGAGAGATCAAAGCGACGGAGGGCACACCATCCCCTGATCAGGAAACCATCCACGCCCGTTCAGTTTCTCTTTTTTCAGAACGCCTGCGGGTGACAGCCAAACTCGATCTGGTCGAGGTGCATCACCCCGACGGAGATCTCTTCAACGGTTTCAAAGTCGAACCGGTCGATTACAAAAAGGGACGTCCACGGGAAGGTGAAGATGGCATCGAACTCTGGGATGCCGACAAGATGCAGCTTGGCCTTCAGATTATCCTGTTGCGGGAAAATGGATACGAATGTGATCAGGGCATCATCTTCTACCGGGAAACACGCCAGCGCGTACCATTTATCCTCGATCCAGAAACAGAAAAGTGGATCGAGGGACAGATCGCGGAAGCCCGAACGGCCATGACGGGCTCCCGTCCTGAGCCCCTGGACGACTCACCCAAATGTCCGCGTTGCAGCCTGGTCGGAGTCTGCTTGCCCGACGAGACCCGCGCACTCCTTCCGCACTCCACCCGGCAAGCCACTCCAGATTATCAAATTCTGCTTCCAGGTCTGGATGTCGAACAAGACCCGGCTAACACCGCCAACACAGACCGTCTCAACTGGGGCGCATTTGCCGATCTCCCGGAGATCCGCCTTATCCCGCCGAAACCTGCTGATGATGTCCGCCGTCTCATCGCCCCCAACCCCGATACCCGTGCGCTCTATCTCAATACACCTGGCCATTTCCTTTCAAAAAAAGGCGATACCCTCGTGGTAAAAGAAAAGGGTAAAGCCGTTGCCGAGTTTCGCCTGCTTGATCTTCACCATGTCGCCCTCTTTGGCCCTATTCAGGTTTCCACCGCCGTCGTCCATACGCTCTGCGAAAACGATATTCCCCTGACCTACTTTTCCATGGGGGGCTGGTTCTACGGACTGACCCGCGGCCATGGCATGACCAACGTGTTTACCCGTATCGCCCAATTCGCCCACGCCGCCGATCCACACAAAGCTCTCCCCTTTGCCCGCCTCTTCGTTCACGGAAAAATCCGCAACCAGCGCACCCTCCTCATGCGCAACCGGATTGAAACTGAAAAAGGCCTGCTGATCGGACTCAAGCGCCTCGCCCAAGCAGCTCTCCACGCCCCCAACCACGCTCAGTTGCTCGGCATCGAAGGTGCCGCCGCCAGCGCTTACTTCGGCGCATTTGACGGCATGCTCAAACCCAAACCTTTTACCGATGCATCTGAATACAAAGGCGAAACAGACGCCTGGTCCTTCAACTTTACCAGCCGCAACCGACGACCCGCTCGTGACCCCGTCAACGCTCTGCTCAACCTGAGCTACAGCCTCCTGACCAAGGAATGCACCCTTGCCTGCCATGCCATCGGATTCGATCCCTATGTCGGCCTCTACCACCAGCCGCGCTACGGACGCCCAGCCCTTGCCCTCGATATCATGGAGGAGTTCCGCCCGCTCGTGGCCGACTCAACGGTTCTGAATGTCATCAATAATGGACGTCTCTCACCAGCGGATTTCATTTACGCGGGTGATGGAGTTGTGCTTTCGCCCTCCGCCCGCAAAACCGTTTTCTCCGCCTTCGAACGGCGTTTGCAGGATTCCGTGACGCATCCGGTTTTTGGATACAAAGTCAGCTACCGACGGGCGATCGAACTTCAGGCCCGCCTCCTCGCCCGCACCCTCGAAGAAGAACTCGAACAATACGTCCCCTTCACCACCCGATGATGCGCCAGATCCCACCCGCTTTACTTCATAACAATCCAACCCTCAGGTAGTCATCTCCACCCGACCTCGCCCCCATCTTTCAGCCTTTTAGCGTTTCAGCTTCTCAGCTTTTTCAAAACATGCGTCGCAACTTTATCGTGACATACGACATCCGCGATCCCAAGCGGTTGAAGAAGGTTTTCAAAATCTGCAAAGGTTTTGGGCAGCACCTGCAATACTCCGTCTTCGAATGCGATCTCACTCCGACGGAAAAAGCCACCATGGAAGCACGCCTGCACGAAGTCATCCACCACGATCAGGATCAGGTGCTCTATATTGACCTCGGACCCGCTTCCAACCGGGGCGAACGCACCATCACCGCCCTCGGACAGGTCTACGAGAAAATTGACCTTCCCTGCTTCGTGGTTTAAGCAGGAATCCGTTTTTGATCTACTCCCTTTTCACTGCTCTTTGACCGGTCAACACGCACGCGAGCGCGAGGGTTATGAAAATTCCTCCGGGAGCGCTCGCAGGCACTGACTACCAAAAACTTATAGGCAATTAGTACTTATTTCGGTCAATAAATCTGGCAAAAATACTGGCCAACCGACCCACCTCTCGCAAACTGTCCTCTTAGTTCCTGTTTACAAATCACTTGGAAACAGGCTCCTTCCGCTTCCTTCGGGAAGCGGCTCCATTGAAGCGGATGCGCCGTCAGCCGAGTAAATCAAGTTCCCGTCGGCCTTCCGCTTCCTTCGGGAAGCGGCTCCATTGAAGCAGCGCACTCTGACCGATGCCCATGAACATATTCCGGATGCCTTCCGCTTCCTTCGGGAAGCGGCTCCATTGAAGCATGGAGGTCATGCATCAGGAGGCGGAGGATATACCCCTTCCGCTTCCTTCGGGAAGCGGCTCCATTGAAGCTTCGGCGGCGTGCAGAAAGACTTATAACTCCCCCGGCCCCTTCCGCTTCCTTCGGGAAGCGGCTCCATTGAAGCAAAAACAGGGCACATTCATCTACTGCCAAAAGTGTATCCCTTCCGCTTCCTTCGGGAAGCGGCTCCATTGAAGCAGTGGCCGGATGAGCCCAAAGCACATCTCAACCGTCCTTCCGCTTCCTTCGGGAAGCGGCTCCATTGAAGCTGCTGGGGCGCGCCTGTTCCACTTCGCAGCAACTTTCCTTCCGCTTCCTTCGGGAAGCGGCTCCATTGAAGCTCCCGTGGAACGAGATGCACGGCGTCGAAAAGATTGCCTTCCGCTTCCTTCGGGAAGCGGCTCCATTGAAGCTCGGCCATCCCGGAGATGCAGGACGCGAACGGGATCCTTCCGCTTCCTTCGGGAAGCGGCTCCATTGAAGCGAGGGGCAACACTTTGTAGGTGTAGGCCACCATCGACCTTCCGCTTCCTTCGGGAAGCGGCTCCATTGAAGCCTCCGCTTCGAGGCTGACCAGGACATCCGGGCAATGCCTTCCGCTTCCTTCGGGAAGCGGCTCCATTGAAGCCAGGCTTTGACAGCGACGCTCACGGCGTCGCCCTGGCCCTTCCGCTTCCTTCGGGAAGCGGCTCCATTGAAGCAGTCCTGGGGCGGTGGCTGCCGCTCCAGGACACCTTTCCTTCCGCTTCCTTCGGGAAGCGGCTCCATTGAAGCCCGGCGACGAATGCCCCAGCGAGCTGGGCAGTCAGGTCCTTCCGCTTCCTTCGGGAAGCGGCTCCATTGAAGCGGGCGACGGGTCTCCGTTGCCATCTACGTCTGGTTGCCTTCCGCTTCCTTCGGGAAGCGGCTCCATTGAAGCGGCGGGGCCGGTGGGCAAGTTACTGAATTCTCCAGGGCCCTTCCGCTTCCTTCGGGAAGCGGCTCCATTGAAGCTTGCCCGAAGAGCTTTACTCGGCGTTTGATCCGGAGGCCTTCCGCTTCCTTCGGGAAGCGGCTCCATTGAAGCGAGGTGAAATATCAATTCCCGATCGCTGTGATTGCCCTTCCGCTTCCTTCGGGAAGCGGCTCCATTGAAGCTTGGAGGTCGAAGTTGGCAGGCGATGACCAGGAGTACCCTTCCGCTTCCTTCGGGAAGCGGCTCCATTGAAGCATACGATGCTGTCGGAGGACAGCGACCAGGTGAGGGCCTTCCGCTTCCTTCGGGAAGCGGCTCCATTGAAGCGTGGCATGCCCACGATAAATGTGGCAGCGTTGCGCGCCCCTTCCGCTTCCTTCGGGAAGCGGCTCCATTGAAGCAACGATGGCACCAAACGCTTTCCCAAAGCGGAAAACCCTTCCGCTTCCTTCGGGAAGCGGCTCCATTGAAGCATCGCGGCGGCCAGTGGTGCCTTTCGGGAAATGGGAGCCTTCCGCTTCCTTCGGGAAGCGGCTCCATTGAAGCGGAGCTGGCAGCTGCGGCCTCGGCGTTTTGTGCCTCCTTCCGCTTCCTTCGGGAAGCGGCTCCATTGAAGCTTTGAGCATCAGACAGGCACCCTCCGCTTCCTTACCCCCTTCCGCTTCCTTCGGGAAGCGGCTCCATTGAAGCGCAGCGCGGCAATTCGTTCGTCGATCTGTTGCGCGGCCTTCCGCTTCCTTCGGGAAGCGGCTCCATTGAAGCACGTCTACACGCTCATCCCAACCTTCACCCTCGACCTCCTTCCGCTTCCTTCGGGAAGCGGCTCCATTGAAGCCTCGCGCAAGAAGTGGCTGGCCGACACGGGCTGCAGCCCCCTTCCGCTTCCTTCGGGAAGCGGCTCCATTGAAGCATGATTATTCCGAATGGCTGGCCCGCGAAGGCGTCACCTTCCGCTTCCTTCGGGAAGCGGCTCCATTGAAGCGCCATGAAATGCCGGGAGGTCTGCGAGAAACTCGCTCCCTTCCGCTTCCTTCGGGAAGCGGCTCCATTGAAGCGCGTCTTACGGGAAATGGAATACCCTCGGCGTGCGCACCTTCCGCTTCCTTCGGGAAGCGGCTCCATTGAAGCTTACCAACAGGTAGAGGAGATGCAGTCTGCAGGGGAGCCTTCCGCTTCCTTCGGGAAGCGGCTCCATTGAAGCGCTGCCTCCAGCCGCTCTCGCCGCACAGCCTGCATCACCTTCCGCTTCCTTCGGGAAGCGGCTCCATTGAAGCCTCCATTAAAATGACAGCAGTATTGGCAAAGCCGGGCCTTCCGCTTCCTTCGGGAAGCGGCTCCATTGAAGCAGTGGTGCATCGATCCGAAGCATCCTGTCCACTGGACCTTCCGCTTCCTTCGGGAAGCGGCTCCATTGAAGCCCCCGGTAAATTCACGGCCACGCTCGTCGAGAACCCCCTTCCGCTTCCTTCGGGAAGCGGCTCCATTGAAGCGATGGGACTCTGGCTTTGTAGTGTGCGAAAAAGGTCTTCCTTCCGCTTCCTTCGGGAAGCGGCTCCATTGAAGCTCCGGGACTTTGGCGATGCCTTTGTGGATTTGTACCCTTCCGCTTCCTTCGGGAAGCGGCTCCATTGAAGCCATGTTCAAACAATGGGGCCAATGGCGACCGGTCACCTTCCGCTTCCTTCGGGAAGCGGCTCCATTGAAGCATTGCGATCTCTTGCCATGATAGATGGGAGTTGGACCCTTCCGCTTCCTTCGGGAAGCGGCTCCATTGAAGCGATGCAAAAGGACGTGTTTGTGTTCTTGACGTTATCCCTTCCGCTTCCTTCGGGAAGCGGCTCCATTGAAGCGCTATGTATCTTTGCTTTGCCATCCCCATAGGAACCCCTTCCGCTTCCTTCGGGAAGCGGCTCCATTGAAGCCGTGGTGTAGCCGTCTCCGTGCGTGGTCCCCGAACACCTTCCGCTTCCTTCGGGAAGCGGCTCCATTGAAGCCTTCCCAAGCGCACTCAGGCTAGGGGGGCGGCATCCCCTTCCGCTTCCTTCGGGAAGCGGCTCCATTGAAGCCGGTAAGGAACGTCCACCAAGCTGAACCTTGACTGCCTTCCGCTTCCTTCGGGAAGCGGCTCCATTGAAGCTAACAGCGGGTTCACCGCAGTCGGGTCCACATACGTTCCTTCCGCTTCCTTCGGGAAGCGGCTCCATTGAAGCCCACTCCCAACGGGTTTGATGCGCGGCAGGTCGAAGCCCTTCCGCTTCCTTCGGGAAGCGGCTCCATTGAAGCTGCCCGAAGGATGCAAGCAAGCTGTCTGACATTCCCCTTCCGCTTCCTTCGGGAAGCGGCTCCATTGAAGCGATCTCGAAAAGACGAGCGCGAAGGTCGAGGTCGCCTTCCGCTTCCTTCGGGAAGCGGCTCCATTGAAGCAGCCACGCCTCCATCTCCCCCACCGTCCCGAAACTCCCTTCCGCTTCCTTCGGGAAGCGGCTCCATTGAAGCGACACTGACGAGGATGGGAATCTGACTCTCGAAATCCCTTCCGCTTCCTTCGGGAAGCGGCTCCATTGAAGCTTGGTCTACGCTCGGATCATGGCGGGGCTCCAGCCTCCTTCCGCTTCCTTCGGGAAGCGGCTCCATTGAAGCCTGAGCGCGTTCCTCGTCACGTGCCTTCTGTTCGGCTCCCTTCCGCTTCCTTCGGGAAGCGGCTCCATTGAAGCGTCAACAAAGATCCTCAACCCGGTATTGTGCGTTGCCCCCTTCCGCTTCCTTCGGGAAGCGGCTCCATTGAAGCTCTGAAAGCTCTTGTTCGATGTCTGCCGGGGTGGTGGCCCTTCCGCTTCCTTCGGGAAGCGGCTCCATTGAAGCCCTCACTCGTCACGCTCGGGGCCATCGTCGGATTCTCCTTCCGCTTCCTTCGGGAAGCGGCTCCATTGAAGCAAGGCGGGACTGAATGTGTGTATCGCTGTTCTCATCCTTCCGCTTCCTTCGGGAAGCGGCTCCATTGAAGCAGGTCCGCCCGGCGGGCCGCAGAGTCGAAGGTATACCTTCCGCTTCCTTCGGGAAGCGGCTCCATTGAAGCAAGCGGACGCGGCTGAATATGCCTGTGCCTTTTCTTTCCCTTCCGCTTCCTTCGGGAAGCGGCTCCATTGAAGCTCCGGTCGATCCGCACCCTCCAGGCCGTCCACCTCAACCCTTCCGCTTCCTTCGGGAAGCGGCTCCATTGAAGCATGCCTCCCCCACCGGCCGCTGGGCGCGGTCGTCCATCCTTCCGCTTCCTTCGGGAAGCGGCTCCATTGAAGCCGCCTCGCACGACATCTCTGCGTTCGGCCAAAGATTCCCTTCCGCTTCCTTCGGGAAGCGGCTCCATTGAAGCTGCGGCTGGTGTTCCCTGATGTGGTTCCTGAGGATGTCCTTCCGCTTCCTTCGGGAAGCGGCTCCATTGAAGCGAACCTTGGCGAAATCGCATTCGCATTTCCTGCTTTCCTTCCGCTTCCTTCGGGAAGCGGCTCCATTGAAGCGAGGCCGGAGCGGGTGCCGGGTGCTCTCGCCCTGATCGCCTTCCGCTTCCTTCGGGAAGCGGCTCCATTGAAGCGTCCGCCACCTCCTCAACTCACTGACCACCACCAGCCCTTCCGCTTCCTTCGGGAAGCGGCTCCATTGAAGCCATCGAGATTTCTAAGGCCTCTGCCTAATCTCATTCCCCTTCCGCTTCCTTCGGGAAGCGGCTCCATTGAAGCGTGGCGTTCCCATACTGAAATTCTCCCTGCTGCAGCCCTTCCGCTTCCTTCGGGAAGCGGCTCCATTGAAGCAGGTTAGGGTGAGTTGGAGTTGTCCGGATTCGGCTTCCTTCCGCTTCCTTCGGGAAGCGGCTCCATTGAAGCGTGGGGCTGATCGTCCGGTTGAGAGCCTTTTGCAGCCCTTCCGCTTCCTTCGGGAAGCGGCTCCATTGAAGCGTCCATTTTCCGTGATGCTGAAGATGGTAGCGAGGAACCTTCCGCTTCCTTCGGGAAGCGGCTCCATTGAAGCGGGGCTGGGGAGGGGTCAGATAAGTCGGTTCGCTGCGTCCTTCCGCTTCCTTCGGGAAGCGGCTCCATTGAAGCTCGGGGCCGGGGGTGCCCTACCCGACTCGTCAGGCCTTCCGCTTCCTTCGGGAAGCGGCTCCATTGAAGCCTGAGAAATCCCGTTTGATTTGTTCGAGCGCGTCGAATCCTTCCGCTTCCTTCGGGAAGCGGCTCCATTGAAGCTTGTTCCGAAATCAAGGAGCTTGCAGAAAAGGTGATGGCCCTTCCGCTTCCTTCGGGAAGCGGCTCCATTGAAGCGGCGAGTGCGGCGGGGAGGATTGCGGCGGCTTTGACGCCTTCCGCTTCCTTCGGGAAGCGGCTCCATTGAAGCTTGAGCCACTCCCGTATCGTGCACAGTTCTGTGACCCCTTCCGCTTCCTTCGGGAAGCGGCTCCATTGAAGCGAGCGTCCGGTATTCAAGCCGCTCTTCATTCATCTCCCTTCCGCTTCCTTCGGGAAGCGGCTCCATTGAAGCGGATCGTCGCCATGTTCATCGACCCGCAGGACGAAGTCCTTCCGCTTCCTTCGGGAAGCGGCTCCATTGAAGCTGGGATCGTTCGCATCCCTTGTCACGAGTCAACACACCTTCCGCTTCCTTCGGGAAGCGGCTCCATTGAAGCGTTGGACCGCGCCTTCTGGCAGGCGATTCCGCTCCCCGCCTTCCGCTTCCTTCGGGAAGCGGCTCCATTGAAGCTCCACGATAAGAGAAAAGTCGTAAAGCTGCTGGCCTACCCTTCCGCTTCCTTCGGGAAGCGGCTCCATTGAAGCAATTCACGGGGCATCGACGACTTACCGGATGAGGTCCTTCCGCTTCCTTCGGGAAGCGGCTCCATTGAAGCGTTGAAGTGCGGGGCGCGGCGTTTTGCTGGGACATTTCCTTCCGCTTCCTTCGGGAAGCGGCTCCATTGAAGCTTTGGTGAGGCGGTAGCGATGGGGGCGCTGAATAATCCTTCCGCTTCCTTCGGGAAGCGGCTCCATTGAAGCGGAGAACTGGCCTGCGTTGTTGATTGCGTAGGCATCCTTCCGCTTCCTTCGGGAAGCGGCTCCATTGAAGCGTTGTCGCGGCCTGTGCTGCCTGAGCGGCGGCGGCTTCCCTTCCGCTTCCTTCGGGAAGCGGCTCCATTGAAGCCGGGTTTCGGGTGTGATCGGAGGCACTGCCGCCGCGCCTTCCGCTTCCTTCGGGAAGCGGCTCCATTGAAGCTAAAAAACGATGGGGTATTCCCTCCGCGTCGAGAGCCCTTCCGCTTCCTTCGGGAAGCGGCTCCATTGAAGCTGCTCAATCTGGAGCCTGAGCGGCTGCAGGTGTTGCCCTTCCGCTTCCTTCGGGAAGCGGCTCCATTGAAGCGGATGAGGTTGTCTCAGTTTCGGGTCAGTCTTTCCCCCTTCCGCTTCCTTCGGGAAGCGGCTCCATTGAAGCTGTCGGATCGTGTAGCCTCGCACAATGATTGCCCACCTTCCGCTTCCTTCGGGAAGCGGCTCCATTGAAGCCTTGGACTTTTTCATAAGCTGATTACGTATTCTATCCTTCCGCTTCCTTCGGGAAGCGGCTCCATTGAAGCCGCGCTTGCGAAGAATGCCTTCGACGCGCTCATGGGCCTTCCGCTTCCTTCGGGAAGCGGCTCCATTGAAGCTTTGTCTGCGGTGCGGTCAATGCCCAGTGCTCGACCGCCTTCCGCTTCCTTCGGGAAGCGGCTCCATTGAAGCGGCAAAGGTAAACGGCGACCGCGAACGACCCACTACACCCTTCCGCTTCCTTCGGGAAGCGGCTCCATTGAAGCCCGTGAGTATTACCGATATTTTGAACTGCCAGTAAATACCTTCCGCTTCCTTCGGGAAGCGGCTCCATTGAAGCATGAGCCGCGTGATGTTGCACGGTGACGTGGATGATACCTTCCGCTTCCTTCGGGAAGCGGCTCCATTGAAGCATGGAGTATTGCTGACGATGGGGCGTCAGGCCAGAGGGCCTTCCGCTTCCTTCGGGAAGCGGCTCCATTGAAGCTTGTGTCGCGCTGCTTTAAAACCGTCATCCCAAGCCCCTTCCGCTTCCTTCGGGAAGCGGCTCCATTGAAGCAGTGCGATCAGCGCATTGGCCGAGGTATCGAAGTCCCCTTCCGCTTCCTTCGGGAAGCGGCTCCATTGAAGCTTCGTTCCGCTTTCATCGACCACACGCACCGTGCTCTTCCTTCCGCTTCCTTCGGGAAGCGGCTCCATTGAAGCATGCTCAGTGTCAGAGGTCCGTCCAGTGGATGGCACTCCTTCCGCTTCCTTCGGGAAGCGGCTCCATTGAAGCGGGCGCGAAGCCGTTGTCGGATTCCGTGAGCACAATCATCCCTTCCGCTTCCTTCGGGAAGCGGCTCCATTGAAGCCTCGAGTCGCCTGGACCAGTGACGGAGCATCAAATGCCTTCCGCTTCCTTCGGGAAGCGGCTCCATTGAAGCTCGCCGCCTGCATTCGAGTATGGTGACTTCCGCTGCCCTTCCGCTTCCTTCGGGAAGCGGCTCCATTGAAGCTCTCCGCAGATGATCTCGGGCGCTGGGTCGAGGTCCCTTCCGCTTCCTTCGGGAAGCGGCTCCATTGAAGCTGCGCAGCATCTCCTTGACCGACCAGCCATTCGCGCCTTCCGCTTCCTTCGGGAAGCGGCTCCATTGAAGCAATGCGATTCTTCGGGGACACAATGAAAAATTACGGCCTTCCGCTTCCTTCGGGAAGCGGCTCCATTGAAGCAGTGGTTGGCGGGGATAAATCCCTCGCAGGTTGCGCCTTCCGCTTCCTTCGGGAAGCGGCTCCATTGAAGCCATCTCACAGGGACTGGCGCAATTCGCAAGGTGGGGGCCTTCCGCTTCCTTCGGGAAGCGGCTCCATTGAAGCAGTGGCGAAAAAGTTGAATAGCCATCCATCATCAGACCTTCCGCTTCCTTCGGGAAGCGGCTCCATTGAAGCCTGGCGTGACGGCATTTTTTAAAGTGAGGCTTTTGCCCTTCCGCTTCCTTCGGGAAGCGGCTCCATTGAAGCTACGCACGGTCGGTGGCAGCTATCATTGGTGGGTAGGTCCTTCCGCTTCCTTCGGGAAGCGGCTCCATTGAAGCTGTGACAACCGGAGCTGTGATACGCTGGAGCCGCACCCCTTCCGCTTCCTTCGGGAAGCGGCTCCATTGAAGCTGGGGTGAGCCAGAGGAGCAGGTGCTCCATGTGCTGCCCCTTCCGCTTCCTTCGGGAAGCGGCTCCATTGAAGCTTTGCCATAAGCTTTCTGTTTTAAATGGTTTTAACCTGCCTTCCGCTTCCTTCGGGAAGCGGCTCCATTGAAGCAGAGCGTCGAGGGCATCCAGTGCCAGAAGTTGAGACACCCTTCCGCTTCCTTCGGGAAGCGGCTCCATTGAAGCACCGGAAGTATTACCCTTTTGAAATGAGGTATGGGAGGCCTTCCGCTTCCTTCGGGAAGCGGCTCCATTGAAGCATTGCGGGTTGTCATTGTAATGCCTTTCTTCGTTTCTCCTTCCGCTTCCTTCGGGAAGCGGCTCCATTGAAGCACGGACCGGTATTTTCGGGCGAAAAACAGAAGGAAGGCGGCCGTGAAGCCGCCCTCCTTAGAGACTCCTCCCCAAGTGTTGACGCCTTGCAGCGCACCCTCCGGGGCTAACGTCCGAAACGCGGGAATCTCACCGTATAGCTTCGCAGAGCGGGCCGAGCTGGTCAATAAAAAGCCCTGGACGGATAAGGTCCAGGGCTCCATACCGTATATATGCATGGTAGTGGGCTCAGTCGTACGGGAGGTCGGCTGAATCAGCTACCATACGCTTGTAGGGGAAAACGCCACAGAACTCACTCACCAAGGGCTTTTTCGTCGCCTGAAATTGCAACAAAATTGACTTTTTGCCCGGTAAGTGAGAAAGTCTCATTCGAATCCCCACGTTTCGGACGTTTAGCCCTGAGGGGCGGTCATTTGACCGGGACACTTGGGCAGGGATTTGTAAGGAGAGCAGCTTCACCGGTTGCCCTCCTTCTTTATTGATTCACATCGTGGCGATGCGTAGCATCTTGCCCGACGTATTCGCCGACATACAGCCGCCTCCCGTTCTGCACCATCGTGCGGATCGATCAATCTTTCTCAAGAGAGCCGGCAACTGGCAACTGGCGTCCAACGATTGACAGTCTTGAAGGTGATAGACATTTTCATATAAGAAAGATCGATTCTCTTTGCGATCACACCATGGATCTATTTGCCAATCCCTCCCTTGTTCTGGAATCCAGTTCGCGCAGTTCCCTTAAAGGTTCGCATCAATCTCCCCCTTTGAATGCCTCCATTGAAAATGACATCAACGATAATCACGCTTAATTTGCACCATGATTGAATACGTTGTCGGCATCTTTCTAGGTCTGTTGGTTTGGCCGATTCTCTGTGCTCTATTGCGCTGGATCTGTGAGGATCTGTGAAGCCGTAGGAACGGGAAATTGGTTCTGTTCCATTATATTCATTTATCGCAAGGGCTTCAAAGAGACAAATGATTCAATAAATCCTCGGGCTCAGCCAGTCCTCCCAGTAAATTGCTCCATTACTGCGGGCACCGCGCACTTCAAGCACCTTTCCGCCGATGTGCTCTATCTCCCAGATCGCTGTGGGCAAAGCGTTGGTATCACCCTCGGGAAGGGAATCAGGAGAGGGCTCCAGCCAATATCCCTCGTCATCGCGCAAGTGCTCAGTCATTGCCTCCACGGCATCCGGCAAGCCGCCATCATAAACATACCGCTTCCCCTTGTACTCAAAAAGTATCGAAGCGTTGCCGCCCAACGGTTTTTCGGATTCATTCATCTAGATGGGAGATTCGGAATGAAATCACTGCTGTCCAAAACAGATCTGACTGATTGTTTGGGTCGTGTTCCTATGAGGGTTTGGTGCTGTTGAATGGTGTTTTTCGAAACGAGGTTGGGTAGTTTTTGGTCATGTTGCGAGTATGCTGTCC
>JBJHBA010000017.1:0-94458 GCA_050485245.1 Verrucomicrobiota bacterium
ATTTGGCTAAACAGACTACTTCCGCCAACATTCATCACTGCCTCCTTGCGTTAGGTTGATTCTTTTCATCACAACCATTCTCAACGCAACGGAGGCTCTTTTTCAAAACCTGTTTTGGACACTAGTGTGGTCCCGAGCAAAAAGGGTCTGTCCTGCCAGGCAAACTCAACTAGAACCACCGTTGAGCTGCTTGATGAGGTAGTCCACGTTGCGCCGGACAGAATCATCCTGCTCCATAATATTCTCTACCGTCTTGCAGGCATGGATGACAGTCCCGTGGTCGCGCCCGCCGAATTCCTTGCCGATCTCCTTGAGGGGAAGATGCGTCAAAAGACGGCTCAGGTACATCGCAATCTGACGGGGAAAGGCGATATTACTGGGGCGACGGCGACTGGACATGTCGGACATGCGCAGGTCAAAATACTCGATCACTTTACGCTGAATCTTCTCCACCGTGATCTGGTTCTGCGCTTCTTCCTGCAGGATATCCCGCACCAGTGTTTCAGTGGTCGGAATATCGAGCGGACGGTTGACCAGGCGGGCATAGGAAATGACTTTTATCAAGGCCCCTTCCATCCGCCGAACATTGCGGGTAATTCTGCTGGCTAAAAATTCAAAAACCGCATCCGGCACATTTACCGAGCCCATCGTCATCGCCTTTTTCTTGAGGATGGCGACGCGGGTTTCAAGATCAGGTGCTTGTATATCCGCTACCATTCCCCACTGGAAGCGGGAAACCAAGCGGCTTTCCAATTTGGAAATCTCACTGGCCGGTCGATCGCTGGAAAGACAGATCTGCCGCTGGGATTCAAAGAGCTCGTTAAAGGTATGGAAAAATTCTTCCTGCGTGCGCTCTTTGCCTTCAAGAAACTGGATGTCATCAATCAGGAGCACATCCACCTTGCGGAAAAAGCGGCGAAAGGCATCGAGTGAATTCTCCCGGATAGCCTTGAGAAACTTGTTGGTGAATTTCTCACAGGACAGATACACCACTACCGCATTGGGATTGTTGGCCTGAATAGTGTGCGCCATCGCGTGCATGAGGTGGGTCTTGCCCAGCCCGGTATCCCCATAGAGAAAAAGTGGATTGTAGGCATTGCCAGGTTCTGCGGCAACCGCAGTGGCGGCAGCATGGGCCAACTGGTTGCTGGAGCCCACAATGAAATTCTCAAAAGTGTTGCGAGGATTGAGGAAAAGCTGCGGTCGACTGCTGCTTTGGCGGACGGAGCGAGTGGCTCCATAGGCCGGAGTCTGAGTCCGTTGGTTTTGGGGCTGAGCCGGGATCGTCACGCGACTCGGCTCGTCGGCCTCTTCGGAACGGGCCACTTCCAGAATGACCTCACTCTCCGAACCTGCCTGGCGCATCTTGTCGCGAATCAAATCAAGGTAATTGTCTTCCAGCCAGATGGACGCAAACTGATTGGGAGTGGTCAGCACCAGATTGTCATCCGCATCCGCATGGGCGATCAAGCCCTCAAACCAGTTGCGAAAGACATCTGCCGGAAACATCCTCTGCAGGTCGCTGCGGATGGCATCCCATAACTCAATTGTAACCATTGTTTGTCCCATAATAGCTCCCGAAATTGAGAAAGTTATTCACAATCCACGGAGACGGGCACAGGAAAGCGGGCCAGAATGGCGCACTCCGGACAAAGCAACTTACAAGGATTTGATAATTTTGTGGAAGAATGGAAATGTGGGAACATGGAAGAGACCTTAAATTACTTAAATTATTGAAATACAAAAAGTTGCAAATCTGAAACAGGGTAAAATCGACTATTCGTCAGCACTTGCGGGCTGTTTGCCCTGGGGAGAGAAGGAACACGAGTGAATCGTGGATACGAAGTTATTCCCACCTTGGCGGAAGACACAAGACCAACTTTCCCACAACTTATTCACATCCCCTTCCCAATAAGTTTTCGTCACAATTTTGTTGCCCTAACGCCCAAGCAAAATCGAGGGAGTCGGCGGCAAATGAAACCGTTTGGAATGAGGTTGGGGAAAGGTCCATGGATCAGTCGCTTACGGGTTCTGTCATGAATTGGATGAGCCTTTCATTGAATTCGTTCGCGGTATCGTGGCCGATCATTTTCAGGGCGTGGACCATCGATGCGACCTCAACGAGGCGGGCCATATCCCTCCCTGGTCGAACCGGAAGAACGATATGGGGGACATTGACTCCGAGAATATTAAAGAAATCCTGCTCCAGTCCGGTCCGCTCTTCGTACATCCCCTGTTTCCACTCCTCAAAGGTCACCACCAGGTTGATATTCTTTTCAAGCCGAACCGCACGGATCCCGAAGAGGTCTGCAATATTGACGATCCCGATGCCGCGGCACTCCATGTAACCACGGTTGAGATCACTGCTACGGCCCTGCAACTGACTATCCTTGACGTGACGAATGTAAACGAGGTCATCGGCAACCAGGCTGTGTCCGCGCTCGATCAATGCCAGAGCGCATTCACTCTTCCCCACCCCGCTTTGTCCACGAATCAGTGTCCCTATACCTTTGATATCAAGGAGAGTGCCGTGTTCCGCGATCCGTGGGGCAAAGGCCTCTTCGAGGATCATAGTGGCGGCATTGCTGAAATCACGGGTGGTCAGCGATGAGCGCAAGAGGGGCGTCCCCGAACGTTCGCAGGCTTCCACGATTGAAGGCAGTGGCAGAAGGTTCCGGGTCACGATAAAACAGGGAACCTGCTTTTCCACGATTTTGGCCAGCACGTCGCGCTGGTGTTCGATGGATTGATCCTTGAGATAAGCAATCTCTCCGGCACCGAAAATCTGCACGCGACGAAAGGCGAAGCTTTTGAAATAGCCGGTAATGGCAAGCGCCGGTCGGTTGATGGACTTGTCCCGGATGGGACGCTTCATCCCGGATTCACCCCCGACCACACTGAGCCGAAGTGAATTCTTCCCTTCCCGGTAAAAGGTTTCCACCGGGATTTGCTCCACCAATTTGGGCTGTGGTCGAAGGGGCATGCGAAAAGAACAATCATGCCGGGTCTGTGGTGCAATCCGGAAGTGACGTTCCCCACTTTTTTCAGTCGGCCACGCTTTAGTCGAGCGGACGCAGGATGGCAGCCCAGCCTCCGTTGGCGGCAAGCTCTATTTCGAGTACATGTCCGGTGTCCTGCCGGATGGTTTGCCGGACATAATCTTCCGCGTAGTTGTGGGCATTCTTCCCGTCAGCGATGAACTCAAGCTCTACCTCACCTTTCTGCAACGCGCTGAGATCGAGGCTGAACTGACGTCCTTCCTCGTTGGTCATCGCTCCGATGAACCAAAGGTCGCCGCTTCTGCGGGCCACCACCACATATTCGCCAATCGCTGCCTCCAGCACTTTGGTGTCATCCCAGACCGAAGGTATCCGCGTGAGAAACGCTGTCGTCTCCCGCTCGCGATAATAATGCGATGGCGAATCACAGAGCATCTGCAAGGCGCTTTCAAAGACCACCGATTTGGCCACTTCATGCGCACGGGTGGTTTGTGTCATCGGTCGAAAATGGGAAACGCGAAAATCCCTTGGGCCGGCGTTCACCATGGCTCCGGGCGTGTAGTCCATGGGACCTGCTGCCATCCGGGTGAAGGGAATGGTCACGTTATGGCGGGCGGTGACTTCATCGCTCCACTTGTTGTATTCATTTCCTTTGACCCCTTCATAGGTAATGACGTTTGGCCAGGCCCGACGCAGTCCGGAGGGCTTAAAGGAACCATGAAAACTGATCAGCAGCTCACGCTTGGCTGCAGCCTCCGCAATTGCGGCGTAGTATTGGACCATGGCTTGGTCCGAGCGCTGCATGAAGTCGATCTTAACCCCGCGGACCCCCCACTCCTGATAGAGGTCAAAGAGCACATCCATTTCATCCTCCAGGGGTCCCCACAGGGACCAGAGAATGATATCCACCCCCCGCTCCGCGCCATAGGCCACCAGAGCAGGCACATCAATATCCGGATTGGGCTGGGAAACATCCGTGGTCGAGATGGACCAGCCTTCGTCGAGAATCACATACTCCAGCCCAAACTCTGCGGCAAAATCGATATAATACTCGTAAGTGCGGTTGTTGATGCCCGCGACAAAGTCCACATTGAAGAGATTGAGCGCATTGAACCAGTCCCACGCGACTCTGCCGGGTTTGATCCAACCGCTATCCTTCAGCTTCAGTGAGCGGGATAGCAGCCAAACCAGTTTACTCTCAATGAAGGTGCCATCCCGATCGCTGACGATGAAGGCACGCCAGGGATAAGAGCGCTTCCCCTCGGTCCGTGCGATGTAGTCGGCTTCATCCAAAATCACCTGATTGCGGTCCGGATTGTCTTGCTGATTTGGTTCCAGCTTAAGCGGCACCTTGGGAAAAACCGCCCGCAGGCCAGTGCCCTCCGCTCCCCGCATCCACATTCCCGGATAGTCAAAGAGATCCGCATCCGTCAGCAGCACTTTCCCGACTTCAGGAACCACGGCCATCAGCGGAAGTGAGGCCAGTCGGGTGGAATCAAGTTCCTCCAGAGCAAAATGATGATAATGCCGCTCGTTGTGGGAAATGAAGCTTTCTTCTTCGGGAAAGTATGACTGGCTGCCGGAAGGAAAGTGCAATTCGAGTCGCTCATCCAACACATCCACTGAGCCATCGATTTCGGTATGAAAGCGGTAGCCAAAGCCATCGTTAAAGACCCGGAACTCCACCGCAGCACCCGTAGCGAACGTTAGCATCAGGCCGGAATAGTATTCGTGAACCTGGGCATATTTTTCCCGCACCACCGGCTCAATCATCCGATCCCGCGAAGATCGCCGCACTTCGACCACCTCAGGATCGCTTCCAAGTAACGGATGATCCCGTAATTCCAGCCCAATCGCACTGGGTGCAATCAATTCAGCTCCCCCATACAACACCGAGAAGGACAACTGCTTATTGTCGGAGTGAACGAACACTTCAATTCGCCCGTCAGGGGAAGAAACAGGATGCCAGTCCGCAGTGGTAATCGAAGAGCAGCCAGCAGCCGCCAGTAAGAGGAAGAAGAATTTTCGGCACATGGGAATCGGATTAATGGGGTTCCAGAACAAGTAAAAATATAATAAAAACACTGGAAAAATGGATGGCAACCTCCCTGTTAGCCCATTGCTGTTTCCACCAATGTAACACCTACATCCATCCCTATTTGTGGGGAAGTCCCGTCACCATTCCGTCTCCCCTCAATATGAGCAATCTTCAGAACCTCGGTCGGGGCCGACTGTTGATGTCCCCACGGATTTCGTGGATGACCGCATAAAAAAGCCCGGCACGCAGGAAGTGCGAGCCGGGCCAAATAGCGTAAGCCTTGAAAGCGGGATCAGCCCACCGCCTTTTGATAATTGGCTTCGACGGCATCCCAGTTGACGACGTTCCAGAATGCCTTGATGTAATCCGGACGACGGTTCTGGTAGTTCAAGTAGTAAGCATGTTCCCAGACGTCGAGACCGAGGAGAGGCTTGCCGGAGATTCCGGCGATTGCCTCACCCATCAACGGGCTGTCCTGATTAGCGGTGGACCCAACCGCAACCGAGCCGTCCGGCCTGGCCACCAGCCAAGCCCATCCACTGCCAAATCGATTGGCACCGGCTGCGGCAAAGGCTTCCTGAAACTTTTCAAAGGACCCGAAAGCTTCGTTGATTTTCTCCGCGACTTTTCCTTTTGGCTGACCGCCCCCATTGGGGCCGATGACCTTCCAGAAGAATGAGTGGTTGGCATGGCCACCACCATTATTGCGGAGAGCGCCTCGAATACTTTCCGGCACATCGGAAAGCTTGGAAATGAGCACATCCACGTCATCCGGAGCCGCATAACCGGCATCCTTGATGGCGTCGTTGGCCTTCGTGATATAAGTCTGATGATGCTTGCTATGGTGGATCTCCATCGTCTTGGCGTCGATGTGAGGCTCCAGCGCATCATAATTGTAGTCGAGTGATGGGAGTGTATATGCCATGATTAATATCTAGAGAGAGGGTGTAAATCCTATATGAACCACATTCTCCAACATCATCGGGAAGACGTCAACCGATGGAAGGAAAAAGTCAGGACAAGCCGAGGCTATTCAAAATCAAAAATCAGTTCAAGAATCCGCCGGGAGCCATTTCCCAGGGTCGCCCGATTTTCCGACTGCCGTCGTACGATGTTTCGACAGTGGTAGAGGTCCAGTTGATCTGGATCGATGGCGACAATCGTCGCATGCCCCTGACGGGACCCTTCGGGGGCAGTTCTCAATGGTTCAAAGGAGAGCGGCAGTCCATATCCGGTCAGGGTGACACGCCAACCGGCGAGGTCATCGGGGATCTGCCCACCCTTCAACAAACCGGGATATCGCTGGAGCAATCCTGGTGTCTTGGTGGTAACCACATCAAGAATCACGCCAGGGGGCAGGCTGGCAAAATATTCACCCAGAGAGCTGCCGGGGCGCGAGCGCATCCAGTTGAAGGCTTCCAGTGGATCATAGCCGACAAAGTTCATCCCATTGAAATTCCCGTGCTGGTTGCGACTGCCAAACCCTTGACGATCATACCAAACCTGAAACCGATCACTGAGCCGTAGCCCGATTTCCCAGTGCAGGTGCGCCCGTTCGCGGGGTATGGTGTACCCGCCGGCGCTGCGTCCCATTACGCCTATGGTTTCGCCCGCGGAAACGGCCTGCCCCACTTTCAAGTCGGACTGAACCGATCCCAAATGCGCATAGAGGGTGTAAACCGCCGGAACTTGCTCAGGGTGCTCAATAACCACATAGCGGCCGTAGCTGCTGTTACCGGCAGTCGTGTTGATGTAAACTACGATCCCATCCAGTGCGGCATATATGGGATCCGTCGCCTCACCCCGGCGATCCCTGGGTTGATATGGGGTGATATCGATACCCTCGTGAAACCGGTTACCATTGTTACGCACGCAGCCGAAGAGCGCTGAGGTGGGCTCCCCGCTGGCGGTGGCTTGAGCCCAGCTTTCAAAGGATTCCCCTCGAATGGCAGCCGGGTGAGGTGTGGGCCAAACCAAGGCTTGCGCATGGAGTGCCCCCCAGAGCATGGCAATAGTCGCCAGTGCGATCCTTTTCAAAATCCGCATGCCTAGCAAGAGGGGGGCAAAGTGCGATGCTGGCAAGTGATTATCGGGTAATGTTTAGGGAAAAAACACGTCCTCTATCATGGCAAAGTAGCCATCAATCCACGGTTGGAGCCAGATCAGGTAAAGGATGGCCGCTCCTGCCAGAGCAGGGCCAAAGGGGATGCGTACCCCGCTTTCTTCCTGATTCTTTTTATCCGAAGCCTCCGCATCCGGGTCAGGTTCTTCCGGTTTGGGCCCTCTATATCCAAATACCAAGGCCAGACCAAAGCCTATACATCCCAGAACAGCCCCTCCAAAGAGGGCAAAAACCGCACCTTGCCATCCGCAGAAGGCACCGATCGCCCCCATCAGTTTCACGTCCCCAAAGCCCATCGCTTCTTTTCTAAGGAGGGTTTCCGCCACCAGTGCTACCCACAGAATGAGCCCGGAACCAACAAAAGCTCCCAGTAAGCTGGCGATCAGCCCCCGCAAAGCATCAGCTGCAAAGAAATCACCACCGAAGCCGTGCAGTGATGGAACCAGCATCGAAAGAAACAGACCAAGGACAAACCCTCCGATCGAAAACAGATCCGGAATCTCCATCGTGTCCAGATCGATAAAAGAGGGGGCGATCAACCAGGCGATAAAGAACAGGATCACTAATCCAGGAAGCAGAGAATGATTGAGCCAGGCCGCGAGAAAGAGACCACCGGTCAGCGCTTCCACCAGTGGATAGCGGATACTGAACCGTGCTCCGCAACAGCGGGCCCGCCCCCTTCTCAGTATCCAGCTGAAAATCGGGATATTGTCATACCAGGCTATCGGAGTGCCGCATGAACAGTGCGATCCGGGACGAACGACACTCTTTCCGGCGGGCATCCGGTAAATCACAACATTGAGAAAGCTCCCGATGCAGGCACCGAGGGTAAAAACAAATACCGGGAAGAACCAGGAAAACCTTTGGTTCACTTCAATGATCGCATCGATCATGCCCGATTCAGCGCCCTACGGGCTGCCGCCTCCATCGTTTGGGCCGGCGCCGGGTGCCCCGTCCAGAATTCCAGACTACGGGCTCCTTGCCAGACGAGCATCCCGATGCCGTCCGCATAGGAAAACCCATGTGCGGCGCAGGCCCGGCTCCATGCATTGATAACGCCGTAGGTCGTATCGTAACAACAGGTCCCGGAACCAAATCCTGCCAGTGAAACCGGCAATGGATCCTGTTCTTTCAAGCCCAGTGAGGTGGCGTTGATCAGGAGAGGCTCTGCTGGCAGATCAGCGGGCAACTCCGCAAAAGAAAAGCTTCGGATGCGACTCCCATAGCCCAGCTCGCGGAGTACATCCTGCAATTCTTCCAGGCGGTCCTTACTGCGATTGCCAATCCAAAGGCGGGGACACCCTTCACTCAGTGCCCGCACGGCGATGGAACGGGCCGCTCCCCCGGCTCCAAATAGGACCACTTCCCGCTCCCCCAAGCTGAAGCCGAAAGATAGCTCCACCGCCTTGGAGAGACCATGTCCGTCGGTATTGGTTCCAATGTATCCTTGCGGCGTCCAGCGGAGGGTGTTGACCGCCCCGAGGGGCCGGGCTTCTTCCAAGACCTCTTTTACCAGCGAGAAGGCATGTACTTTGTGGGGAAGCGTCAGATTCAACCCGACAAAACCAGCGGCATGAAAGGCTGGCAATGCCTCCACCAGTCGCTCAGCTGGAATCTGAAACCGGACATAGCGCCAGTCGGCAAACTCTGGCTGCTCCTGCGCAAGCACCGAGAGAGCCGCATTGTGCATGACCGGACTCAGACTGTGGGCGATGGGGTCACCCACAATGGCCAGCCACTTTCCGGGAGCTTGCCACCGCGTGAGATCTTCCAGGGTATGTGTAGGGGTTTCCACTCCCATAATCAAATTGGTCAAGACGTTGAACGCCGGTAGGTTTCAGCAATCTCCAAAGCGAGTCCGGCAAATAGGTGAGCCCGCTCCTCGTCCCCTTGTCCTTCATAATGGTGGGCAAGGTTCCGACAAAAACGCAGGAGCACTTCACCCACCGGAGCCGGAGCAAGATCCGCCGGATCGAGGGGCAGTTCATTATTGAGCAAGAAGGATTCCACCTCGGCCGGCGAACGCAGTCTTCCAGACTCAAAAGCATCCACGTATACGGGTTCCGCCGTTCCGAAATGGGCAACCATAAACCTTCCCGGCAAACAGATCGGTTCAAAATCGAGCCCCACCCGCTGGGCGACCAGCAGATAAAGGATACCCAGTGTCAGGGGAATTCCCTTGCGGGTGCGAATTACCTCGCTGAGCAAGGAGTTTGCAGGATTCTCAAAATCCTCGTGATTTGCCCGGAACCCATACTCATGAAACAAAACCCGGTTCATCATCCGGCAGAGTTCATAAATCGAGGCCGGGCGGGCCATTAAATCCTGACAACGACGGGCAATCGCATCCAGTTCCAGACAGAGCGCTCCTATATCCAGCTTCGGCTGGAGGATTCGGTTCAACATCCAAACCCCGGTTTCCAGTTCGTATTCCTGCCGATGAATGAAATCGACAAAATCACCGATCACGTCCGGACCGACCAGTTCATCGAGAATATCCCTCGCGGCCTCACGGCTGGAATCATCCAGTTCCTCGCTTTTCGACCAGTGGCGCAGGGCTTCCACTCCTTCGGCTCCCTGATTCTTCAGGGCTTCGACCACTGCAGCCCGCACCAAGGGTGAAGGGTCGTCCAGCAAGCCACACAATGCCTGCCAGGAGGAGGAGCTGAATTTTTCCGTTTCCACTCTTCCCACTCAAAAGCCCCTGCCCACGGGAGCAATTCTATTTCTTCCGATTCAGGCTAAGTAGCCAATAATAGGGGCTCGCCATTATCTTTATCCGTAGCAGTGACATTTCGATCATGATGAGATGAAACTGCCGCTCATACTGCAGGATTTCGCGATTGACCTGAAGTCGGAACGAAGGCTAAATCAAAACGTTCCTCAAACAGACGCTATTTGTCTGTTTTGGTTGACCCATCTGCTTTTTCGCTGAGGGGCGACATGAAAGGACTCTCTCCTCTAAAACATACCCAATTAACCCAAATCATTGTCAAATGAACGCATTGTTGAAAGACACTCTACCCGTGCTCCGCTGGGGCATGCTATCCATGGCCGTAGCGGCGGTATCCGCCTCCGCTCAGGTTACCACTCTCTGGGACTTCGAAGACGGTCTCCAAGGCTGGGTAGCCGAAAATGACGATTCTCGTGCCAGCCCTCAAACCCAACTTCTGGTCAACGATTTTTATCCGTTGGGTGGGGATATATTCGAGTCAGGAGGTGACGGCGTGGGAATGTTCCGTGTCACTCAGAGTGCAAACTTCACTCCAGTAAGTGAAAATTCTCTAATGGTGAATATCCCGGAACATCATGACGGGGGCGGTCTGCTTTGGGGAGCAAGTATTGAAATATTCCCAGATGACCCTCAATATCAGCTCATATTAGATGCGCGTGCGCAAACCTTAGGCAGCGGCCCAGCTATGGGCATCCGCTTCGACATCGGTTTCTTCGAAGAACTGCTTGGAGGAAATCCTGCCAACCCAGACCAGAGATGGTATCAAATCTGGGCTGTCTTTGAAGGTGGCAACGATCCAGAATACCAGCGCCGTGGAATCAACCGCGCGCATAGCACGAACATGATGAGTATCATTCTGGATAATACTGATGAAGATCCAACTTATACAGCCATTTATCCGTTGGCAAACTTCCAAGCCTTAGATGAAAATCATGAATCGCTGGTTTTTGTAATTGGTTTTAACTGCGAAAGCGGTGGAGCCTCATTCATCAACCCTTACGCGGTCGTTCTGGATAACTTCCGTCTGATGCCAATGACGGCTGATCCCGCCTATGAAGGCGAGAATGGGGAAGTAACGCCCACCCCGACCCCCACTCCTACCCCGACCCCAACGCCGACCCCCACCCCGACGACGCCCGTTGATGAAACCTACCTCGGGTATGACTTGATCAACGGCTGGGCCAATACCGGAGATTTCCTGGGTTGGATCTATGCCAGCGACGCACCCTGGGTCTATCAGGTGAATGTCGGCTGGATCTGGATCGAAGAAGACACCGACTCCGAACTGGGCATCTGGTTCTACTCGACCAAGTAAGCTTCCATTCCATTGCCATTCTTTTCAGCGCAACCTTCGGGTTGCGCTTTTTTTTTGCCTGCATGCGCAGCCCGTTACGGGACTATTCCTCGCGCTCAAGCACCGCTTCAAGAATGCGGATAAGCTGAAGATCCTGCACACTGTTGGCTCCTTCCTTGCCAGGCAAAAGTAACAAGATGGTTCGCCAGCCCGGCACAACCCGTATCCGGTTTTCCATGACAAGTTGAATTCCATTCGGCTCAACACTCAGCAATCCAATCAGCACATCCGACTGCCCCACCCAGCTCCGCAGATCCACCGGGGTGGACATTCCCGGACCGACCGATACATTCACATTGCTCACCACCCCAACACAGTGGAATGGACTGAGATTCAAAAAAACCAAATGATCCGCAGGCAGACGTTGGAGGGAGTCGTCGAAGGCTCTCATCATCAGTTGCCCGCGATTGATAGGGTCTTCTGAAAGCAGGACAAGGGCCCGGTCTGTCTCCGGGAGTAGAGTACGGCTCACAACCCGAGGGAGATGGTTTCCGGATTCAGCATCCCATTCGTCCATCCAGATTAGCAGTTCACTGCTCCCACGATAGGGGTGCGGTGGACTTTTGCGTCCCCGACCTAAGCTGAGGTTAGTCCGCTCCTCTGGCCGATCTGGATGCCTCAGATAGTAGCCGGAAGAAGGTGACATCCCCTGCAGCAGGTAAAAGCGCAACTCCGTGACTACCGTCCCGTAATCGTTCCCCATCGCGGGAAGATACAAGAAGCAACATGCCAGGGTGCTTACCAGTCGGTATATGGATCGAGCCATCGTAGGTAGAGAATTTGAAATCTGCGAGGTGAATTGGATACAGCATCAAATGGAAGCCGCGAATCGAGAAAGGCATAATCCCGGGATACCAGAGCCTCGAGGGCCGCTCTTGCGACCACCTGTCCATCTGTGGTATTCACACAGTCGCCGTAGGCCCGGATAATAAACGTATCGGAACGGACGGCGGCACCCCAGATCAGCTGCGCCACCAGATCGCTCTGGGAAACATAGCCGTTTGCGTGCTCAGGGTATCCCGTGTTAAAGCCGCTCTCGATCAGTGCCCGCTCGAAAACACCGGCATTCATGAACTCCGCCAAACTCGCAAAAGGCCGCTCCCTCGACCGCAGCTCTGCAACGATGGCTCTGGCCAGGTGTTCAATCCGCCCGGGATCCACCACGCGGATGCCCTGACGAAAATATACCTGCCGGGCCCTCTGATCACCATCCGGAATGAACGCGGTGTCTTCATCCCTCAGCTCGGATCCACCGAACTGCGCCCCGAGATTATGGCGAAAAATGACTGCGGGAAAGGCTTTGGCGCCGTGATCAGCATATGTCTGGGTGAGCACCGCGATCCAGGCTTCCTCCGAGGTGGAATTCCAGTTAAACGCTCCCTTTTGCTTAAAGGATACTGCCGATAGGGGCCCGAAGAGTTTTGCTTTGTCAGGTTTATCGAAGTCATCGGGCAGATACTGCAATCGGGATGCGGTGGAAGTGCCCGGCCTCAAGTCATTGGTATCATTCCACGGAGCAACCAGAAAGTAGCGGTCAAATGCAGTGTTGAGGATGTCGCCAGTGGGGCTGCCCAGAGCCTCCGGGGGTAAATCCTTGAAGGGCAAATGCCGGAAGTCCGCCAGGGATAGTGGTCTGCCCACGGGGACATCATAGAGCCGGATGTCTGAATAAGTGCCTTTGGCGCTGTCCCTCGCATAAGCGTCATACAGCCAGTCTGTTCCGGGAAATACTTCCGAAATGTTATTTTCCGTATCCACCGGACGGATACTGGCCAGTCGAATAAAGGTGCTGTTGGGAATTACTGTCTCGCCGTTGGGTTGCCAGCTCCCATCATACTCGATGAATGGTCTCCTCAGATCAAAATGATCCCTCCAGCGCCCCAGCTCTGAAGAACGCATCCAGTTTCTGCCGATGCCCAGTCCATAGTGAAAGGCAAAGGTAAACATATCATCCACCCGGACTGCGGTGGAAAGAGTCATGTACGGTTTCACATCCTCATCCAGCGGCGGGTAAAACAGATAACTGTCTGCCTCATAGGGAATCCCTCTCATTTCCCATAACGGAAGCCCTTCCCCCTCTCTCCCCCAATGAACGCTGAAGTCCAGACTGCCCCGATCTCCCGCTGGGGAAAGCACCCTGGCTTCAATGACATGCACTTTATCCACCTCCAGCCGGTGCCCGGTATATTTGACCAAGCCCATGGGCTGGAGCGCAGGGTCCGGCTCCTGCAAGCGATAGGTTTCTCCCGCCAGTAAGACCGCCCGCCCCGCGTAGGCACCTCCAGGGACTGTGTCGAACTCCATCCATGAGACGAGGCCTTCCACACCGCTGCTGCCGGGCATGCTATCCAAAGATACCGGTCCGGCCAGCATCCCGGTTGAATGGTTCTCCACCTCCAGCCAGGGGGCATTTGACAGGCGGATGGACAGTGCGCGTTTGTCGTTTGAGCCAGGCGCATTCAGCACAAGTGGACGAGTATATGGGTTGAAAAACTCCGCCTCCATATTGAACCGGACAGCTGGTTCCTTGCGCACCCAGTGATCATACACCGCCAGCCGAATGATGACTTCTGCAAGAATCGGAATTACCGAAGCATACGGGGATCCTGTATCCAGATTTTCATACTCCTCGGCAGAAATCGGCAACAACGGAATCCGCCCCTCGGAATCCGGGGCAGGATAAGACTGCCACGCGCTGAGAACTGCTCCAGTCGAGAACACATCTCCATGGCGGTCTTCTGTGATTCCTCTCGCCGAATCGTCCAAAGCCCGTTTCAGCCCTCCCCCTTGCAGCGGCGCTGGATTGGTCAGAAGTCCAAAGGACAACGCAGTCAGATCGTGTCGATGCTGCTGCCAGGCCTGAAGCGAAGACTCACTCATCCACATGGGCAGTTGGGTAATTGACAGCATTTCACTGGCAGCTGGTTCCAGGAATGACGGCTCCCCTTGAGGAAGCAGGCTTTCCGGGGAATGAGCAGGATTACCCCGTTGCATCCACTCAGAGACAGCCTGTCCGGAAATGGAATCCGGAACCAAAGGATCTGTCAGGATACTGGCTTTGATGCCTTCATCTCCGACCCAATAGGCATATCGCCCCTGCTTCAAACCCATCGGTGGCTGGTTCTTGACGATAGGAACCGGGACAAAGGCATCCGGATGGCGGGTAGTGTTGCGCCAGAGCATCCATACCGCATGCTCATTACTCAAATCTGATACCTCCAGCCGCGCGTCAAAGGTTTGGGGACTGTCGTCGCCACTGACCAGCCAGTGAACCCTTCCGCCACCTGTTGCCGTAAAATCCCAGACACCGGTCCAGTAACGATTCCGGGGAAGAGTGGAATTGAGCAGGTCCGCCCGTGCACTGATGCGTTGGTCGGGGCCCAGCGTTTCTGTTAGTTCCGCCAAAGCCAGTTCCAAGGCAAACCAAGCTTGCTCGCGGGCGATGCGCTGGTGGTCAAGGGCCTCACGCTGCCGGATATCCAGTCGTGCCAGGGTAGCCAGCGTGATGACAATCAGAACCAGTAAGGCCATCAGCCCGAGTGCGGCCACCAGGGCAAAACCAGCGGACCTGCGCGGCCCAAGGCAGGCAACGATAGGGACAGAGACAGATAACACCCTTCCATCTCATAGGATTCCTCAACTGAAAATCAACCCAGATCCTAAGCCCACCCAGGAAAGGATGCCATTAGCGCGGTAGCAGGGGGCTGCTTTGCCAGTAATCGGAGTTAAGCGCACGGGGTATTTGAAATATTGATGGCAGAGATAAGCACGCAATTGACAGAAAAATTCCGATCTCTATCTTAGGCCAGTTTACCACATTTTCTCGCTCATTCCATGTCCATATTCGACACGATCCAAACCGCACCGGCCGACCCTATTTTGGGACTAACGGATGCCTTTAAAGCTGATCCCAGGGCAGGCAAAATCAATCTGGGGGTGGGTGTATTTATTGATGAAACCGGGGTCACTCCGGTTCTGGAATCCGCTGCGGAAGCAGAGAAGCGGCTGGTCTCCCAAACGACGAGCAAGAGCTATCTGCCCATTACCGGGACCCCCGTGTATGGTGAACTAACCCGCGAACTGGCCTTCGGCGACCAGTTGGCTTCTTCGTTGAAGGGCCGATGGATTACCGCACAGACGCCCGGCGGGACCGGCGCTTTACGGGTCGCGGCAGACTTCATTGCCCAGAATCTCTCCGGCTCCGCCATTTGGATGCCCTCGCCAACCTGGGCCAATCATGGAGGCATCTTTCATGCGGCTGGCCTCCAGACTTCGACTTATCCCTACTTTGATGCGGCCAGCAACGGCGTACAGTTTTCCGCTATGCTGGATGCCCTGCGTCGTGTGCCTGCCAGTGACGTAGTCCTGCTCCATGCCTGTTGTCACAATCCGACTGGGGCGGACTTGACGGCTGAGCAGTGGCAGGAAGTAATTCAACTGGCGTCCGAAAAAGGCTGGCTGCCTTTGATTGATTTTGCCTATCAGGGATTTGGTGACGGTTTGGAGCAGGACGCGGTCAGTGTCCGCGGCTTCGCGGCAGCAGGGATTCCCTGCCTGGTAGCCCACTCTTTCTCCAAGAACTTCGGACTCTATCAGGACCGTGTCGGCGCATTGCATGTGCTCGCCGACTCTGAAGAAGCTGCGGCCCGGATCGGAAGTCAGATTAAAGTGGCCATCCGCACAAATTACTCCAACCCTCCGGCCCATGGTGCAGCGATTGTTTCCACCATCCTTCAGGATGTGGCTTTGCGCGGACAGTGGGTGAAAGAAGTCGATGCCATGCGGGATCGGATCAACGGTGTCCGCGAGCAATTCGTCCAGGCCCTGGCCGCCAGTGGTGTCAGTCGGGATTTCAGCTTCCTCCGGCAGCAACGGGGCATGTTCTCCTTCACCGGCATCAGCCGTGAACATGTCAGGGTTCTGCGGGAGGAGCATGCTGTCTACATGGTGGACAGCGGGCGCATCAACGTTGCCGGCATCACCGGGAAGAATCTTCCCGCCCTGGTCCAGGCGATCCGCACGGTTCTGGGCTGAGCAAGCATCGTCTGCGCCGCTGGCCAACTGGGCCTGATTCAGGAAACCGATTCCTCCCCGGTCAGATCCCTGACCCAGAAAGTCATTTGATGGCTGGTTTCTTCGGTTTGGCCCACTTCTTTCCATTCGAAGGAGGTGTTTAGGTCTGGTCGTTTCCGATAGCCGCGCCTGTGCCAGAATGCATCCAAGGGACGATAATCAACCGGCTTGGCAGGATGGTCTTCGACCCGGTCAACCGCACAAAAGGTGGTCCATCTAAAACCTCCCAGCGAACGCGCCCATGCTTCGCGCTGGTCGAAGAATCGATGCCCTACCCCGCGTCCACGGTAGCGGCTCAGGAGCACCGATTCCCCAAAGTAGAAAACCTTTTCCGGTTCCAACATCGAACGGAGGAAAGGTCGGGCAAAGGATGGGTCGGTTTTCAGCAAAGGAATCCCCGTCGATACCCCCACCAGACGCTCTGCATCCAGCGCCAGTACGCAGATACTTTCTCCGCAATTAAAATACACCTTCAGGTATTTCCGCTCATAAGCCTCGCTCCCTTCGTAGAGGTACGGATATTCCCGGAAAACGCGAATACGCAAAGAAGCGATTTCATCCACCCACTCTATCGCCTCCGGTCCGGAAATGGAACGAATGGTGATTGGACTTCGCGATGATGGATTCATGGTATTGTCAGCATTGCGGGGTTTCCGGCGGTTTCAAGCAACCAATCCACTTGCAGTTTTCAGGACTTCCCTGATGAGTGGATTTTAAGGGCAACAGGAAGTTTATCCTCGCATCGCTCTTTCTTGTCTAAAGAGAGAACAGCTTGTTTGATTTTTGCATGGAAATCAGTTCAAAGGGTCCTAAGTGTTCATCCTCATGAGTTTAAAGGCCCCATCCTCCAAACTGGCACCCCGCATTCATATTCAACACTTTGGACGCACCCGCGAAGGGGAAGAAGTGCAGGCTTTCCGCCTGGAGAATCCTTCCGGCATGCAGGTCGGCATCACCAATCTGGGAGGTATCCTCACTCACCTTTGGGTTCCCGACCGCAACGGACAGCTGGCCGATGTCGTGCTGGGGTTTGATCAACTCGAAGCCTATCTCGACAACGGACCCTACCTTGGGGCTGTCATCGGGCGCTTTGCCAATCGCATCGGCAATGGAGCGTTCACCTTGGATGGCAAACGCTACGAGTTGGCCAAAAATGATCGACCGAACGGACAGCCCTGTCACCTTCACGGTGGCACTATGGGATGGGACAAGGTCGTCTGGCGAGCCACCGCCACCATTGAAGACAATGTCCCCACCGTAAAATTACAGCATTTCAGCCCCGATGGCGATGAGGGTTATCCTGGGGCCGTCGATGTGACGGTCATCTACCGCCTGCTTCCGGATAATTCCCTGGAAATCTCGTACAGCGCCATTTCCGATGCCCCCACCCCGGTTAACCTGACCAACCACGCCTATTTCAATCTCTGCGGAGAAGGACATCCCAGTGTGGCCGAGCATATCCTCACCGTGCACAGTGACGCCATCACTCCGGTCAATTCCGGCTCTATCCCAACCGGAGAGTTGCTCAAGGTTGACGGTACTCCCTTTGATTTCCGCCAGGCCAAAGCTATCGGTGAAGCCATTGATGCACCGCACGATCAGCTGATGTATACCGGTGGGTATGACCACAATTTCGTCCTGAAAAAGCAGGAGACGGATGCCTTTGTCCTGGCGGCTGAAGTCTATGAACCCCAGAGCGGACGCGTCATGGAAACCTGGACCAGCGAACCCGGAGTCCAGTTTTATGCGGGCAACTCGCTCGACGGAACCCTGACCGGCAAAAGCGGAAAACCGTATCTGCGCCGCTCCGGATTCTGCCTGGAGACCCAGCATTATCCCGATTCCCCCAACCAGCCGCAGTTTCCATCGACCATTCTTCGGCCGGAAAAACCTTTTCAGTCCCGGACGGTTTACCGTTTCAAGACCCGCTGAGCGGTGTTTCCGTCTGATCCGTATGTCCAAGCCGAGACGCCTCGACCAACTGCTGTCGTCACTGGGTTATTGCAGCCGCAGTGAAGCCAGGGCATTTCTCAAAAGTCATGAAGTGCTGTCGGGCGGGCAGCGCCTCAAGCAGGGTTCCATCAAGGTGGAGGCAGACTCTATCCTGATTGACGGGGAGCCCCTCGACCATCCCGAAGGACTTTTTATTCTCATGCACAAACCCGCCGGTTACGTCTGCTCTCATGATGGGAAAGAAGGACCGGGCATTTACGACTTGCTCCCGGACCAATGGTTGCGCCGCAACCCGCGCCCCGAGACAATTGGACGGCTGGATAAAGACACCACCGGGGTCTTGCTCCTGACAGATAACGGCCCGATCAATCACCGCTGGACCTCACCAAGGCATCATGTCGAGAAAGTCTATCTGGTTAGTCTGGAAGAAACCCTCGAATCCGATCTCACCAGTGCTTTTGCCCGTGGTGACTTGATTCTGGACGGAGAAGAGAAAGCCTGCCGACCAGCTGTGTATGAAAAAGTGGATACGCATACCGCACGCCTGACACTGGTGGAAGGCAAGTATCATCAGGTCAAACGCATGTTTTCTGCATTTGGGTACACCGTGACCGCGCTTCACCGTGAGCGATTTGGAGACTATACTCTGGAAGGACTGGAGCCCGGCGCTTTTCGCAGCCTGCCGATGCCAAACATCGACGCTTAAGTCATGCGACGGAATCCATCTTCAATGGCTTCGGAGATGCGTGCAGAAACCTCTTCAAATGTCCCGGTGCCATCGATTTTTGTCACACCATGAAGCTGGTTGTATTTTCGGATGACCGGAACCGTTTTCATTTCATGCTCTTCAAGGCGCTTCACAATCCTTGCCGTTGAATTATCATAAGGTTTGCAGCGATCCGTCTTGCTCCGTTGATCCAGCCGACGAATCAGTTCAAGGGTGTGCACCTCAATTTCGACCACCTTGGCAATATGCGATCCGTGTTTCTTTAAGAGACCATCCAGGATGTAGGATTGCACTAGCGTCCGGGGAAATCCTTTGAAAATAAAGCCTTTCACTCCTTTCGAGTTTTCGATCCGTTTCTCAATCAAGGGAACCACAATTTCATCCGGGACGAGTTGACCGCTTTCGAAGAGATCCTTGATTTTTTGCCCCAACTCACTGCCGGAAGCGATCTCCTTCTCCAGCATCATGCCGGTGGAAACATATTCGAGACCATGTTTCTCCGCAAGTGCCCTGCCCTGTGAGCCGCGACCTGAGCCTGGGTAGCCGAACAGCACGATATTAAAGAGTTTTTTGCTGAGTTCTTTCTGAATGACCTTCTGGATCTCCGCATCTACCTCCTCTATCGAGCGGGTGGCATCCAAATCGTAATGAGTCCCTTTGTCCTTATAAAATTGAAGGACAGGTAATGTCTTTTCGTTGTATTCCTTCAGGCGATTGCGAATGACGGTTTCATTGTCATCACTGCGCCCGGAAGTTTTTCCTCGTTCGACCAGACGTTGAATGGACACTTCCTCGGGTACCTTCAGATTGATCAGGCAGGTCAAGGAGGTGTTCAGTTTGATCATCAAACCTTCCAGAATGTAGGCCTGGATATAGGTGCGGGGAAAGCCGTCGAAAAGAAAACCATTGGCCTGAGGATTCTCCGTGATGGTTTTCTCGATAATTTGAACGATAATCTCGTCGGGAACCAAGCCGCCGGAAGCGATGATACTGCGGGCGGCTTCTCCCAGCTCTGTTTTTGCCGCCAGCTCTTTTCTCAGCAAATCACCCGTAGAAATGTAGAAAAGATTGTATTGCTTGATCAAAAATTCCGATTGCGTTCCTTTGCCCGCTCCGGGAGGTCCAAATAATGCGATATTAAGCATGGTATTAGTGAAACTTAAGGGGTAACGGCGGAGCTTTGCCCGCGCTTGATCGCAGTTATGTGAACCGTCAGCTTCCTGTCCATTCCAATCGAAAGAATCGACTCAGGCCGAAGGTGTGAAGACGCTCAAGTCAGGCCGTTCCCAACCGAAGCGAGTGTGCAGCTGCTGACGGCAAGTATCAGGAACGAATCCAGATTCCACAACTCAAGGCGGGAAGCTCGACCGTTTCCTCGTGAACAAAGAAGCGTGCAGTCTGAAGTCCGGTGAGTTCTACCCGCTCATGATCCGCAATCTGAACCCAATTCTCCCAATCCACCCCGGGAAAAGTCAGCGGCAGCGTCTCGAAGGTTGGATTGATGGCAAAAATGATCTGCTGGGCTCCCCGCTCACGGTGCGCATTATATTGCATGGCAAAGGCCCGGTCTTCTGTTGCCGTATTGAAAAATCCCCGTTCGGGATGTCCGTCGAGGCGCAGGAGCCTCCCGATGGCGGATTGCCGGAATTCAATCAACCGACGGAAATACTCGTGCGTTCCGGCAAAGAAACGCATCCGCTCATAAGGCAAGGCATTGGCATTCCCCTCAAGGTAGGTATTGTTCTTCCCGCCTTTGGAGTAGAGGAAGTCCAGCCCGGCATGGAGCATGGGAATGCCGACCGAAAGCAGCAGAACCGCCCCCATGAGATGCGTCCTGCGACGGTCGTTGGGAGTGGGAAACGAACCATCGTGCTTCTTGTTCTCGGTGATCTTGTCGATCCAGACCTGATCGTCGTGCGAACAGACGTAATTCACGGTTTGAGCTGGAAAAGCGGTAAGGTCTTCACGGCTGCCTTGCATGTAGTAACTCAAGCCCTCGGGTGTCCCCCCATTGACCAGATACTCACGGAGAAATTCGCGGAAACCATCGTTCCAGAAAGCGACGCCAGTCTCTTTGAATTGGTCGGCTATGTGCGCCCGGAAACTCCACGGTTCGGCCACGAGAAAAGTGGAAGGTTTGACCGCCTTGACCTCCTTTTCCAGATAGCTCAGGCAGTCGATCCCAATCAGTTCTCCCAAATCAAAGCGGAAACCATCCACATCAAAGGTCTCCAGTAAATGCACCAGACTGTCACGCATCAGGCGACGGCTCATTGGCGTATCCGGATCGATGGTATTTCCACATCCACTCCAGTTCATGTACTCTCCATCTTGATTAAGGAGGAAATAATACTGCTTATCGATGTATTGGAGGTAGTTGGGGTTGCCAACGTGGTTGTAGACCACATCGAGAATGACCGCCAGTCCGGCTTCATGAAAGGCATCCACCACCGCCTTGAACTCCTCAATCTGTGAGGCTTTGGTGGGATCAGAAGCATACTGGCTGGCTGGCGAAAAATAATTCACCGGCATATAACCCCATCCATATTCTTTCGGATCCACCGTATCAAACTCCTGAATCGGCTGTAGTTCGACCGCATTGATCCCCAGTTCGCGGAGATAACAGCCGCGATCCTGGATCCACTTGCGCAAACCGGCATAGCCCAGCCGTTCATCCTCCTCCAACTGAATCGGCGCATGTCCCAGGAGGTCGCGCAGGTGCGTCTCCACCACGACAAGATCATGCCATTTGGGCGGCGTGAAAGGTGTCCCGATTCGGGGAAGGGATCGCTGATCCACCACAATTCCCGGTCCCAGCGGACCCGCACAGGCCAGGGCATAGGGGTCGAGAACCCGAAAACTGGCATCAAAATGGCAAAAACCATCCTGATCATGTCCATCAATGGTAAAGTAGTAAAACCACCCTGCCCGATTCCCCTCGACAGCCAGCTCCCACACCATCTCTTCATTCGGAGTCATTCGCAGGGTTTCCGGTGCTGAAGCATCCGGATCTTTCATCAGCAGAAGGGAAACCTGGGACGCCCTCGGGGCAAACAGGCGAAATACGGTTTGATCTCCCTCGATTCGCGCCCCCAAAGCGCTGCTGGTCTCCAGTTTTTTCAGGAACACCCCGGGCATCAGACGCATGCTCTCGCGGTATTCTCCTTCAATGTAGGTAAGATAGGGTTCGGGACTATGGTTGAGCGGTTCCGGCGTCTCAAAGAAAAACCGATGCAGCCCGGTGCGGTGCGGTCGCAACTGGTAATTGCGATTGTGCTCTGCATCCACCATTACATTGGGAGCGCTCGCCGGCACATCCAGCCAGACACCGCTGGCAGTGACAAACTTGAAACAGTGATGCTGCGAGTGGTCGATTGCCCCCGGCTTGAGAGAGAGTCCGTAGAACTCACGCCCATCCAATTTCATCGGCCGCAACTGCCATTCCTTCTTGCCCACCGCATCAGCCCAGCCGTTGAAGTCTCCTGCCACATAGATGGGTTCAGCCGACAAATCGATCTCGGCATAACGATCGGCCCGAACGACAAAAGACAAGCGATCCTTTTTGATAAAATAGCCACTGATATTACCGTAATCACTGAGAGGAGCCCGCCGGACATTGCGCAGCGGAAGATCCTTCGGACCCCAGCGGAACTCAGGTGGCTGAGGGTGAACCCAATCCCGGCGCAAACTGACCACACCGGTCTCGAGTGATGTCCAGGAAGCCATGTAAATGACGTGCTCTCTCTCCAGATCGTTTTCAGCCATCATATTGATTTCCACACAAACCGCTTGCCTTCTTCTTCGCGAGACAAAGCTTTCACTTTTCCGTCAAATCCCAAATATTTCTTACCATGTCTTCACCGCAGAAGATCCTCGTCGCCCTCTCCGGAGGAGTCGACAGTGCCGTTGCCGCCCTCTTGCTCCGTGAGCAGGGCTGCGACGTGGCCGCTGCCTACATGAAGAACTGGATCAATGAAGAGCAGGTGTTCGGCAATTGTCCCTGGGAACAGGATATTGTCGATGCCCGGGCTGTGTCCCAACACCTCGGGATCGAGTTCGAAGTGATCAATTTCATGCGGGATTACCGTGAACGGGTCGTCAATTACCTCGTTGAAGGTTATTCCCGTGGCCTCACCCCCAACCCGGATGTCATGTGCAACCGGGAAATGAAGTTCGGGGTGCTCTTGGACTGGGCCATCGAACAGGGTTTCGATGCCGTGGCCACCGGTCATTACTGCCGCTCGACCCAGATCGAGGGAGAAAAGGCCCTGCTCGAAGGTGTCGACCGGAACAAGGACCAAAGCTACTTCCTCGCCTTGATCCGCCCGGACCAGCTGCAGCGGGCGGTTTTTCCCGTCGGCCACCTGACCAAGCCCGAGGTGCGGGCCCGGGCCACCGCGGCCGGCCTGCCCAACGCCGGGAAAAAGGACAGTCAAGGCATCTGCTTTATCGGTGAAGTGAAGATCAATGACTTTCTGGAAAAGTTCATTGAGGATCGGCCCGGCGAAATCGTGAACCTGAAAGGAGATGTCCTCGGAGAACACCGCGGTCTGCACCGTTTTACCTTGGGTCAACGCCGGGGAATCGGCGTCCCTTCCAATGCCGACAACGAATTCTACATTGTGGTGGGAAAAGATCTTCCCCACAACCGCCTGATCGTGGCCTTCGAAAGTGAGCGGGCGGATGGCATCTGGCATGACTCTGCCCAGCTTCAGCAACTCAGTTGGCTGGTCACCCAACCACCCGCCACTTCCACCCGACTGCAGGCTAAGGTGCGTTATCGCGATCCGGCCGTTCCCCTGACCTATCATCCCCTCCCCGATGGCAGTGCCCGTCTGGAATTTGATCAGCCACAGCGGGCCCTTGCTTCCGGTCAGGTCTGTGCCCTCTATGATGGCCCTCGTCTGCTTGGGGGCGGGATCTATTTCTGAGAATAGGCAGGTATTGGAAATGCTGTCCGGTATGTATTCTTTCGGAATCACCATTGCCTAAAGTGAAAAATTGCGCATCCCTATTCGCCTTGTGACGGATCCTGCCTCCATACGCACTCTCCAGGATGAACCCGGTGAAGTTGGCCTGGTTCAATGGACGGACTATGTCTCCAAAGAGCCGTTTACCTTTGAATCGGGAGAAACTATCCCGGAGTTCACGCTTCGCTATGAAACCTATGGCCGCTTGAATGCCGACCGCAGCAATGCGATTCTCATTTGCCATGCCCTCAGCGGAGACCACCACTGTGCAGGTGTTCATAGCTTGCGTGACCGTAAAACCGGCTGGTGGAACAACATGATCGGTCCGGGCAAACCAATCGACACCACCCGCTTTTTTGTCATTTGCTCCAACACCCTGGGTGGCTGCCAAGGTTCCAGCGGCCCCTCTTCGATCAATCCGGTCACTGGCAAGCGCTATGCGCTGGACTTCCCCCTGGTCAGCATCCGCGACATCGTGGCGGCCCAGTATCGTCTGATCGTGGATGGTCTCGGTCTCGAACGTCTGTTCGCCGTGGTCGGCGGTTCGATGGGCGGGATGCAAGCCCTGCAATGGGCGATCGATTATCCCGAAATGGTGGAACGCCTGCTTCCGCTGGCTACCACTGCCCGCCAGAGCGCCCAGGCCATTGCTTTCAATGAGGTCGGGCGGATGGCCATTATGCAGGATCCCGCCTGGCAGAATGGAGAATATGAACCCGGCAGCGGTCCGGATGTGGGCCTTTCGGTAGCCCGGATGATGGCACACATCACTTATCTCAGTGATCAGGGGATGGAAGAAAAATTTGGCCGCGAGCGAATCGCCAGCGGGGATGCCCGCGAGCGCTTTGGGGCTGAGTTTCAAGTGGAAAGCTACCTCCGCCACCAGGGCCGCAGCTTTATCAACCGTTTCGATGCCAATACCTACCTCTACCTGACCAAGGCACTTGACCGCTTTGATCTGTATGGGGTGTCCGGCCATCTCGAAGATGCGATGGAGCACATCGCCGCGCGGATGCTGGTCGTCGGCTTTAGCAGCGACTGGCTTTTCCCTCCCCAGCAAAACCGGGAGATTGTTCATGCCCTCCTGCGCTGTGGAAAAGACGCCAGCTATGCCGAGCTGAATATGTCCCTTGGACACGACAGCTTTCTGGTTCGTGCCCCCGAACTCTATGAATTGATCCGGAGATTTTTCCTTTGATGCAACGTCAACATGTCAAACGTGAGACTGACCTGCAGCTCATTTCCGACTGGATTGAGCCGGAAAGCCGCGTCCTTGATCTGGGCTGTGGGCGGGGTGTTCTTTTGGAATTCCTCCGGCAGACCAAGCAAGTGCGTGGCGTGGGCGTTGATACCGATCACGCCAAGGTCCAAAGCTGTATCAAGCGGGGCGTTTCCGTATATCAAGGTGAGGCTGAGCAACTCTTGCGGGAGTTCGGGGACAATGCGTTCGACTGGGTTGTGCTCTCACGAACCCTGCAGGAACTGGAAAACCCAGAGCGTGTTCTGGAAGAGTCCTTGCGGGTCGGCACGCATCTGGCGGTGGGCTTTGTCAATCATGCGTATTGGAAAAACCGATACGCCATCGCCCGAACCGGCAGCCGTCTGGTAAACGATGTGTTTCCGCTGTCCTGGGCACAAAGCACCCCCTCCAATCCAGTCACGGTGGTGGACTTCGAGAACCTGTGTGCGGACAAGGGCTGGACGATCGAACGGCGGGTTTATCTGCGCGGAGACTGGAAACGCCCCTGCAGCTTTCTCCCCAATCTCCGGGCGGGATATGCTGTCTATGCCATAACCCGCTGACAGAGTAAAACCATCCTGACTGAGCCAGCCGAATTTATCCGGCGAAGAACTTCCGATGAAAATCAAGCAAGCCCGCTTCCATCACAGCGCAAAAGACCTCTCGGCCGCCCCCGACTGGAATCTTCCGGAATTCGCGCTTATTGGTCGTTCCAATGTGGGGAAGAGTGCGCTCGTCAACATGCTGACCAACCAACGTGGCCTGGCCCAGATTTCCTCTACCCCCGGCAAGACACGCTTGCTCAATTTCTACCTCATGGATCAAAGCTGGTCTCTGGTCGATCTGCCCGGTTATGGCTATGCCAAGGTGGCAAAAAAGGACCAATCATTGTTTGACCGGGCAGTGGCCGATTATCTGGCGGAGCGTCCTCAATTGCGACACTGCTTTGTACTGATTGATTCACGCATTCCTCCGCAGAAAATTGATCTTGAGTTCCTCCAATGGATCGCTGCCGGAACCATGCCCTACAGCCTGCTCTTCACCAAGGCGGAAAAGCTCTCTCCAACCAAGCGGGGCCGGACCATCCAAACTTTTCTTGAAGCACTCTCTGCCGCTGGAATCCGCACGCCATCTGCCTGCATTCCCTGCTCTTCCACCCGCCCCATGGGCCGTGGAGAAATACTTCAGCACATTGCGGAAATGCTTTGAGCAAAGAGACCTTTCCGAAGATTTTATCACCGAAGGGTTATCAGGTCTCCCTTTTTCCGGATCGCGACTTGGATTCGCGCAGGGCTCTGGCTGCCTGTTCGAATATGGAGGAGGGCTCCGGCCAGTTTTCCGGGGAATCGTAACGGATAACAAGCAAGGCTTCCCGCACCGCAGTGCATTCCGGTGTCACCGGTTTCAAGCGGGTCAACCAGCGCCCGGCTTGACGCCTGATCCGGTGATGGCTCCTTCCTCCCGCAGAGGGAATTCTCCGCATGAACCATCTTCCGAATAGCGTCGACAACAACAGGATAAGTGCTCCTCCCGCGATATAGGGAAGAGTATGCAGCACCCGTTCCAGTGTCCAGCTGCCGGAGAACCAGGAGCGAATCCTGGCTTTCAGTCCGGACCAGGCTTCCTGGATTCCGTCAAAGCCAACCCGAACCGAATGGCGAAAACCTGTCATTAACTCCCGTTGCTGGCGTTGATCAAAATTGACTACCCGACGATACCAGAGAATTCGCAGGCTGTCTAAATATGCTTCAAAGGAGCGATTTCCAAGATAGGGCCCACCTTCTCCTGCTTCCGTATCCACAGAACCACTACCTGGAAGCCCACTGGCGGGAGTAGGATCAAATCTCCACCAGTACCCCACCCCATCAAACAACTCGACCCAGGCGTGTGCATTGGCGTTGCGCACCATGTAATAGTTCTCAAACCCATTCCAGTCCCCTCCATGGAATCCGGTAACCATCCGGGCCGGAATTCCTGCCTGACGGGCAAGCAAGATCAAGGCCCCGGCAAACAATTCGCAGTGCCCGCCATCTCCGTTTAACATCCAGCGCACCAGTGGATCTCCCTCCCCTGGCGGAATCGAGCTGGCGAGTGAGTAGTGGTGCCGTTCCTGCAGCCAGCGTGTCGCCTCCATGGCGAAAGCGTGGGGAGATAATTCCTCTCCTCCACTGATCTCTTCGACAATTGCCTGTAAGCTCCGAGCGGTTACCTCATCGTCCGGCACCGCTAATGTTGTGGCAGGGTACCGCCATGCGGCCCTTTCACCGCTCAAGCCCGACGCTTCCGGATCGCGGGCAATCAGCGCACGGTCTGCCTGGGTGGCAGGGATGCGTTCCATACTGCTGACCCCATCCAGTTGATAAAAGAGCACGCTTCCGGGCACTTCACGCAAACCCAGGGTTTGCAGCCAGGGGTTGAACACCAGATCCTGCCTTGATTGGAAGCGGATCTGTGTAAAGGAGCCGGGCAGAGGAAGAAATCGGGCTACCGAGGGTTCGAAATAGAGCGTCCAACGATCTCCTGGTTCCGTTTGTCGCTCACCAAAATTAGCCTGCAGCCGATGATCGCTGAAATGCCGGTTGGCTTCACGGGCGGATTCTGAAACTTGAAAACGCCTGTCTGCATAAACATCGAGAGCAAGCATCCGCCAATAGGGTGGAGCGGCCGGACGCTCCCCATTGATGTCCGCCCGCAGTGCCATCCGGTTGTCCTGGATAATGTTGACCACATCACCAAATTGCACCGACTCACTGAACCCGCTGAAGCTTTGCTGGGATTGCAGGCGCATAAAGGGCAATGCCTGCCCCAGCTCGAAACGGGGCAGAGAGACAAACATGATGGTCGCGCTCAGGGCCATTCCGGCAAAGAGTAAAGCACTGAACCCTACCATCCTTCGATCAAGTGCTCCCCACAGCCTGGGCAGGAACCATCTCCACCGAAATCCGGACCAAGGGTGATCGGGAATTTCCTTTTCATCGGGAGTCGCCGTCTCACTCAGGTTCACGGTGAACAGAATCGCCATGGCGAGCGGCGTGAAGAGCAGAACCTGCAAGGCAAAGGTCAACTCCATGCTGAGTACTCCGCTGATTACGACGATGAATACGGCCAGAAGCACCAGTTGCAGATCGTGCCGTCTCCTGCGGTATTCAAGGCTGCGCAAAGTGATCAATAAGAGGATGGCCCGAATCAGTGCGGGCAGGAAATCAGCTCCGGAATAGAAAAAATCCCCAATAATGAAGATGAGCAAGAGGGAGGGAGCTGCCTTGCGGATACCCGATGGAATCCATCCCGGCAAACGGGGAAACAGCAGGCTCATCGCGATGAGAAACATCGCTCCGAGCGCAAGGAAGTCACCTCCGATCCCGAGGCCCGGTATCGTCCACATTGAGACCAGGGAGAGGATTCCCCCAAGAAACCACTTGAGCTGAAAGAGCTCGCGGGGACTAAGCCTGGCCGACGTTTTCTCCATTAATCCAACAGGTTACGGTAGCTCCACTTCCGGGTTTAAAGGCCAGAGGTACGGTTCCCGGCAAAGTCAGAGGGGATGCGCTCACTCGCTCGACCCGCTCCAACAGGGCCAGACGGGAAAGAAATCCATGCAAGTCGGCAATGCGCCGAATGGGCTGAGGTCCTTCCCCATTCAACCAGACCCCCGCCAGCTTTCCTTCCATAAAAAGGTCCTCCGCCAGCGTGGCGACAAAGGCGCACAGGCGCTCAAACTGTCGTGCGTCCTGCCACTGGCTGGCCCGGGATGAAAGAATCAGGGTGAAGGCGGCTTCACCTTCCTCCGCAGTCTCCCGCACCAACAGCTTGCGGCGACGGGCTGATGCCTTCCAGTGAACCATTCGCAAAGGATCGCCCGGACGGTACTCACGCAAATTGATCAACTCACTGCCCGCACCAGCCCGGCTTTTCCAGTTTCCGCTGCGCCTGCTTTCCTGCGTAGTGCTTGGACTGAAACTGTATTCAATCCGCGGAGGCCAGACGATGATTTCCCGCTCATAGGTGCCCTCAATCGATTTCTTCAGAAAGCCAAAGGGATACTTGGACTGCACACCGGCCAGTGAAAGGGTCTCCAATCCGCGACTCGGAGGCGTATAGATCCAATCCATCTCGACCCGCCCTCCCGGAGGGATGCGCCCATATTGCGGAACCATTGCCAGGATTTCCGCCCGACAAGCCCGCATCTTGAACCAGAGTCCATAGCTGGGCAGCCACTTTTTGGTATTGGCCACTTCAATGATGACAGGATAGGGCTCCTCCGCCCGCAGATGGGGCTCTACACGCAGTCGCCAGCGGCAGCCTTTAAAGTTCAACCAGGAGAGCACCCCGCTGAGCAGAAGGCTTGAAAGCAGCAGGGCCAGTGCAATGTAGAGGATATTGTGAGAAGTGTTGAAGGCGGCCGAACCAATCCCCAGTGAGATCAAAATCAGCAAGCCCCCGGCTTTGGTCGGAAGCGTCCGGTGGCCTTTGGGCGGGCGAATCAACTGCCAGACCAGGCGCAGTGCATTGATGAAGCGCGATCGCGGGACAAAATATCCGGGATCGCCCCACTCTTTCCGCGCTGGGGCGGTACTATCCGGCAAAGTCGTCATCAAAGCGTTGGGCCAGTTCGGTCAGCGCCTGCCCCGTCACCCGCTGCCCGATCCAATCATCGAGGGCGACTGCCCCGAGTGAGCGGTAGACCTTGATCGCGGGAGCATTCCAGTCGAGCACTGCCCACTCCAGACGTCCGCATCCGCGCTCCATCGCCAAGCGGGCCAGAAAGGCAACCATCGCGGTGGCAATGCCTTGCCCGCGGTGATCCGGCAGCACAAAAAGATCCTCCAGATAAATCCCGGGACGCGCCAGAAAGGTGGAAAAACTATGAAAGAAGAGAGCAAACCCAACGGGTTCTCCCTCTTTCTCGGCCAGAACAACTTCGGCGTAGCGCCGCTCACCAAACAGACAACTGCTCAGTGCTTCTTCCGTGGCCTTCACTTCGTGACTCAACTTCTCGTAATCGGCCAGGGCCTCAATAAAGCCGAGAATGACCGGAACATCCTCTTTTTCGGCCCAACGTAGACAGACCCCCGGAATACGGGTCGAAACGGTTCGCGATTCCAACCGGCTCATAAGACTGGTTGCTCGATCGAATCGACGATCCCATGGAGAACGCCTTCTACCGCCCGGCGCTCTTCCAGCGCATCACTGGTCTGACGGCGAAGCGAAAGTCGATGGGTCAGTACCGGAACAACTGCAGAGACCACATCCGAAGGAATCACAAATGACCTTCCGGCGGCCAGGGCAGTGGCCTGTGCCACGGTTTTCAAGGCAAGCGTTCCCCGCGTACTCACCCCGGCGCGAAACTCCACTTCCGTCCGGGTGGCGGCCACAATTTGCAAGAGATACCGCAATACCGAGTCCTCAAAGTAAACCTGCGGCACAAATTCCTGAAAGCGCAGTAAATCCTCTCTGGAAAGGACGGGTTCCGCCTCAATTGAGTCGTAATGAAGCATTCCCCGCTGAAGAATCTCCATCTCGTCCTCAAATTCCGGATACCCCATCTGTAAGCGCATGAGAAAGCGGTCCATCTGGCTTTCCGGAAGGGGAAAGGTTCCTTCGTAATCCACCGGATTCTGCGTCGCCACGACCATGAAAGGATGCCCCACCGGCATCGTCTGACCTTCGATCGAAACCTTTCCCCGGTCCATGACTTCGAGCAGCGCACTCTGTGTTTTTGGCGTTGAGCGGTTAATTTCATCCGCCAGCAACACATTGGTGAAGACCGGCCCTTTGTTGAACAAAAAAGCCCGCTCCCGCTCATCGTAGATCGAGACCCCCAGCACATCGGTCGGCAACAGGTCACTGGTGAACTGGATCCGGGAAAACTCCGCATCCACTGCCCTTGCCAGGCTGTAGGCCAAGGTGGTCTTGCCCAGCCCCGGCAGGTCTTCGAGCAGAACATGCCCGCCACTGAGCAGGCAGATCACCACCTGCTCAATCGTCTGTTCTTTGCCCTTAATGACGCGTGCGATGCTGCTCTTGAGCTGGTCAAGGGAACTTTTAACGCGTGGAGCAGGTATAGTGGTTTTCGGCATCGATCGACTTCCAGAACCTCTAACCATACACGCATCCCACTATCTGTCCACTCCGCGATGCCCTGATTCCTCATAATGGGAGCAAAAAATGGCATTCAGAGGGCTTTCCCCAACTTTCCGGGCCTCGGTTTGTGAACTCGGTGGCTTCTTTATCCAGAATTCACCTATATCAATGCTTCCTTCTCCGCGAAGTGCGCCCGTGGAATAAGAATGCGGTTTCGCCCGGTAAAGATGCGTGCCTGTTCCATGCACAGTCCGATAAATGTTTCTTCAAGCAGGTTCATGCTTTTTCCTTTGAGAAAAGCCAATCCCCAGTCTCTGCGCAGCGGCCTGCCGGGTAGGGCTCTTGAGACCAGTCCTCTCGAAGGGCCGCTGTTCATCAACCAATCGGGCAACAGCGCCAGCCCATGCCCGATTCGGGCCATTTCCCGGATCGCCTCCATGCTTCCCAGCTCAACCGAACGCCAAAAGCGGATGCCCTCCGTCTCACAGTATTCCCGTGTCAGGTCATAAGTCGCACTCCCCCGGGAATACTGCAGGACAGTCTGATCTGAAAAATGAGCCGCCTCCAGGCGACCAACGCCATTGAGCGGGTGGTTTGCCGTGAATGCCACTCGCATTTCATCCGTAAACAGTCGCTCAAAAACACAGTCATCCATCCCCCGGAAACGCAGGAGAATCGCTACATCAATTTTGCCCTCCCTCAAGCCTGCCAGACTTTCCGGGTAGTCGCCCGGATGCACCAGCAAGTCACAGTTGGGGAACGCTGTCTGCATTTCACGTAAAACCGGAGGAAGGAAATACTGGCAGGCGGTTCCACCCGCTCCTATCCTCAGGCGGCCTCTCCCCCAGCGCCCCAGGTCTTCCATTTTCGCCCGTAAGGCCTCCATCCTGTCCAGTAGAAATGAGGCTTCCTCAAAAAAGATTTCACCATGCTCAGTCAGAACGATTTTCCGACCCGCTCTTTGGATCAAACTGCAGTTCAAATCACGCTCCAGTGCCTTTACCGAATGACTGATCGCAGACTGGGAAAGATGAACGGAAAGAGCCGCCCGGGTGAAGCTTCGCTCACGCGCCAGGGCCACAAAATTCTGCAGCTGTCGTGGGTCAATCGGTGATGGCATGGTCACTTCCACTATGCACGTTGAATGCCAAACGAGTCTGGCACAGCACCCGCTAACCCAAAGCATGCAGGAACCCATCCCTGAGCCCACGCTTTCCCGGAGCTATACCATTCGGATCGGATTCATTCAGTTGACCGATGCCGCCCCCATCATCGTCGCAGCAGAGTCAGGATTGTGTGCTGCCCTCGGCCTGGAGGTTGAGCTATCCCGCGAACTTGGTTGGGGCAGTATCCTCGACCGGCTATTGCTCGGAGAGCTGGATTTCATCCATAGCTTGGGACCCATGCCCTTGACCGCCACTATGGGTATTGGGTGTACCCCTACTGATTGTGTCGGCATCATGGCTCTCAGCCATCATGGCAACGCCATAACCCTTCCCAGAAAATACTGGGATCAAGGGATTCGCAGCGGAAAAGATTTTGCTACATTTGTCCGCAGCGAAAAATGGCGTCGGCACTTCTCGCTGGGAGTTGTGGCGATGACATCTTCGCATCACTATCTATTGCGCCTCTGGTTGGAGGAGATCGGACTGACCCCGGGAAAAGATGTCGATATCGTCATCATCCCACCCGGTCAGTTTATACGGAACTTGCAGGCAGGAACAATTGATGGTGCCTGCATCGGAGAACCATGGAATTCATGGGCAGTGGATCAAGGGCTGGGCTGGATTGTCAGCTCATCACCTCACATCGCCCCACAGCATCCGGAGAAAACGATCATGACCACCAGAGCTAGCCTGGATCAGAATCCGGATGTTTCGGCGCGTTTAGTTGCAGCCCTGCAAATTGCCGCCGGATGGTGCGGGAATCCTCAACATATTCCGGAGATCTCCCGTTTGCTCTCACGCTCCAATTATCTCAATCTCTCCCCTTCCATCATCGCCCGTACCCTGGGCGTTCATACGGTGGATGATTCCGCCAAAGTCGAATCCGGTCTGCATTTCGAACAGGGTGAATTGCCTTTGTTCACCACTGAAGGCCTGAACTGGCTGAAGAAGTGTGTGACTGAGTCAATGGCGCTGACCAAGCCCCTCCCAGGCGGAGTACATGGCATGACCCGCTATTACCCTTCTGCGGTGGTCAAGAATGCCCAGTTGTATGTCAAAAAATTAGCCTCGTTCACCTTAAACGGATTTTATTCATCGCTCCCCTGATCGCTGCCTCATGGCACAAAGAGCAGATCAGAAAGAGGCATACTCACTGTAAAGCGATGGCTCTGCGTGGGTTATCAATCCCTTCCTATCGCCGCATAACGACTCTGTCAGTCAGCATGAATCATTTTCATACTGAGAATTAAAAAGATGAACTGTATTATTTTAAGCAAACAGCGAAATCGGAAGCAAAACTGCAGATAGCTCAGGGGTAACACTTGAAAACCATCATGCCAAGAAAGACCTTTTTCCTTACTATTGCCGCCCTCTGCGGGCTGTCATTCACAGCACCGTGTCTTTACGGGGATGAGTTTCCGGAAAAGACCCAGCTCACCTTCGGCTTTATCCGCCTGACAGATAATGCAACCCTCATTCTCGCCAAAGAACTGGGATACTTTGATGACGAGTTTCTGGATGTCCGCCTGGAATCACAGGCCAACTGGCGGGTATTGCTCGATCGCGTGATCAGCGGTGAACTCGATGGCGCCCACATGCTGGCCGGACAACCGATTGGAGCTTCAGTCAATGTCGGGGCAGATGCTGAAATCGTCACCGCATTCAGCATGAACCTTAGCGGAAACGCCATCACCGTCTCCAACCGGGTATGGGAGTTGATGAAGGAGCAGAACCCCGCTTTGGCCAGCGACAAGCCTCCTCATCCGATTCATGCCGAAGATCTCTCGTCGGCCATCGAAACCATTCGTCCGTTCAGGATGGGGATGGTGTATCCAGTTTCCACACACAATTATGAACTTCGCTATTGGCTGGCGGCCGGAGGGATACATCCAGGCTTCTACACTCCCACCGATACCACAGGCCAAACCGGAGCCGATGTGCTCATTTCCGTGACACCACCCCCACAAATGCCAGCGACCCTCGCACAAGGCACCATCCACGGTTACTGCGTGGGAGAACCTTGGAATCAGCAAGCAGTTTTCTCCGGAGTGGGTGTCCCAGTGGTAACAGGTTACCAGATATGGCGTAACAACCCGGAAAAAGTACTCGGAGTGCGTGCTGATTGGGCTGAGCGTTATCCCAATACCCACATTGCCGTCATCAAGGCTATGTTACGCGCAGCAAAATGGCTGGATGAAAGCATTGAGAATCGTCGCGAGGCTGCTCGCATTCTGTCCCGGCCCGAATACATCGGCGCAGATTTCCAAGTACTTGTTAACGCCCTCGTCGGAACCTTCGAGTTCGAGAAAGGAGATATTCGTGAGATGCCGGATCACATAGTATATTTCCGCTACCACGCCAACTACCCCTTCTATAGCGATGCTATCTGGTTCCTCACTCAAATGCGCCGCTGGGGACAAATATCCGAACCGAAACCAGACGAATGGTATCATGAAACCGCCCGACGTATTTATCTGCCGGAAATTTTTGAGGAAGCGGCCCGCCGTCTGATCGCCGAAGGCCACCTCCCAGACGATTACTTGATCGAAACCGACGGCTACAAGGCCCCGGACGATGGGTTCATCGATGGTAAGGTCTTCGATGGCAGAGACCCCATTGGATACCTCTCCCAGTTTTCCATTGGGCACACCAACTAGGCCCATCCCTCTTCGGAATCTGACTCTCATTTTGGACTCAATCATGATGCGAAAAATCACCTCAATTCTGGATAAAATCGGCCTGGGTTGGATCAACCCATTGATCAAGTTGTGTGCCGGGGACTCCCCTCGTGAGCAACTTCCACAGGTCATGAAACTGATTGTGGCGCCCATTCTGGCGGTTACTGCTTTTCTTCTCGCCTGGGCATCAATCGCCCCGCGGATCGAAACCAATGTCGGCACCCTCCCCGGACCGGGTGCAGTTTGGGAACAAGCAAAATTACTTTGGATAGATCACTTAGCAGAGTCTGAGCGACGGGCCGAGTTCTATCAGGCCCAGGAAGCCAGACGGGAAGCCTTCAACCAGCGCTTTCCCGATCGAGAGTGGACGCCGCGTGAGTATGCAGGCCGTCCCACTTACATCCACCAGATTTCTACCAGCCTGAAAACGGTGTTCACCGGCTTTTTGATAGCTTCCGCCTTTGCCATTCCCGTGGGGATACTCTGCGGCTTGAGCAAAACATTTTATCTCTCGATCAATCCACTCATACAAGTCTTCAAACCGGTATCTCCCCTCGCCTGGCTTCCCATTGTCATCATTCTGGTGGGAGCCCTCTATACAGCAGAGAATCCTCTCTTTGAAAGAGCCTTTCTCAGTTCAGCTATTGTCGTGGCCCTCTGCTCGCTCTGGCCCACCTTGATCAATACTGCAATTGGAGTCTCTTCCATCGACCGCGATCATCTCAATGTCGCGAAGGTGCTAAAGCTGGGATGGTTTACCACTCTGACAAAAATCGTTATCCCTTCGAGCCTCCCCTATATCTTCACCGGGCTGAGGCTTTCGCTGGGAGTCGGTTGGATGGTGCTGATTGCGGCTGAGATGCTGGCTCAAAATCCTGGACTCGGAAAATTCGTCTGGGACATGTATCAAAGCTCCAGCAGTCAGACGCTGTCTCTCATTCTGGTTGCCGTCTTCACCATCGGGATCCTCGGCTTCCTGCTCGATCGCATCATGCTCACCCTGCAGCAACTGGTCACCTTTGATGACAGTGCCCGCTAGGTATTCTCTGTATCCACTCAGCCACACCTGCACCATGCCTTGCCTGCAACTCATCAACGCTGGAAAATACTTCGGATCACCCGATAATCCGGATTCACATGTACTGCGTGACATCAACCTGAATGTCGAAGAAGGCGAGTTTGTCGCCATCATCGGATTCTCGGGAAGTGGCAAATCCACTTTGATTAATTTGCTTTCCGGTTTACTTGAGCCCGATTCAGGGGAGGCCAGATTCCGCGACGCTCTGATCACCGGAACCTCCCCACAGCGGGGCCTTGTTTTTCAAAACTATTCACTCCTTCCCTGGCTGACCGTTTACGGCAATGTCGCTTTGGCCGTGAATCATGTCTTTGCCGACTGGTCCCGAAAAGAAAAGGATCAGCACATCCGTCGCTTTATCGATCTGGTCAACCTCACTCCAGCCACCGATAAGTATCCACGTGAGTTGTCCGGGGGCATGCGGCAACGGGTTGCCGTAGCCAGAACACTGGCGATGGACCCCGATGTCTTGCTTCTGGATGAACCTTTGGCAGCTCTTGATGCGCTGACCCGAGGCGAGCTGCAGCGGGAGATTGCGCGAATTTGGGAAAGCCAGCGCAAAACAGCAGTACTCATTACCAACAGCGTTGATGAAGGTCTCTTGCTGGCGGATCGCATCATCCCCCTGAACCTCGGCCCCGGCGCCACTCTGGGGCCGGCATTCAAGGTGGATCTTCCCCGGCCCCGACATGCCGCTGCCTTGAATAAAGATCCCCTCTTTTCACGCCTGCGAACAGAAATCAGCGATTACTTATTGGAAATCGGAAAGACCAGAAATGAAACGTCGGATGATGTCGTCATAGAACTGCCTGACGTTCAACCGCTTGATCCCGAAGAACGTAAAATGCGGGCATGGGTAAAGTAACCTCCACTTCAATTTTTCAAGATGCATTTACCACCACTCCCGAACGAACATTTCCGACCGTTTCTCGACCTCTCTCAACTGGGCAAAACCTATGAGACGGCACGGGGGCCTGCGGTCATCATCCGTGATATGAACCTCAAAGTCGCCCGCGGTGAGTTCATCGCTCTCATCGGGCACAGTGGCTGCGGAAAATCCACTGCCCTTTCCATGATCGCAGGGCTCAACTCGATTACAGAGGGGGTCATCGTGATGGATGGCAAAGAAGTAACCGGTCCCGGACCCGATCGCGGTGTCGTATTTCAATCCCCCTGCCTGCTGCCATGGATGACGGCCTATGACAATGTCATGCTCGGGGTTCGACAGGTTTACTTTCACGCCTCCCGGGCTGAACAGAAGCAGATCGTGGAATATTACCTCACCCGGGTGGGATTGAAAGATGCCATGCACAAACGCCCCGCCGAACTTTCCGGCGGCATGCGCCAAAGGGTTGGCATCGCACGCGCTTTTGCACTGAGCCCGAAAATGCTCCTTCTCGATGAGCCTTTTGGAATGCTGGATCAACTGACCAAGTATGAACTTCAGGACGTCCTGCTTGATCTCTGGGGGCGCGATCAGAAAACAGCGCTCATGGTAACTCACGATGTGGATGAGGCCATTTATCTGGCGGACCGGATTATCATGATGACCAATGGTCCAGCCGCAAAGGTTGGCGACATCCTGGAAATTGACTACCCTCGGCCGCGTGATCGCCACCTCATGCTGAAGGATGCGAACTACTACCGCTATCGTGAGCATCTTCTCGCGTTTCTGGAAAACTGTGAGCAGGAGAAGGAGAAAATCGCCCGCGAAAAGGCAAACAAAGCACAGTCTGCTCCCCGGAAACAGTTTTTCAAACGCAAGCCGGTAACCAGCAAAACCCTCTAAGCGGTGCAGCCATGAACACTGGTCCTTTTTCCGAAGAGCAAAAGCAATATCTTGAAGGATATTTCACTGCCTTAAAACGGCAGGGAGGAATTCCATGGCTGAGCAAAGATGCCGATGGCAGATTTTCAGCAGACAAGCCAACCGCGGTTGAAGAACACGTCTATGGAACACCGATTGATGAACTGTGCAAAGAAGAACGGATCAAGTATGATCAAAACGGTCTCGATATCTGGGATACGATTGTAGAAAACGCCGATAAGGATACATTTCCCGATAGTGCGGATGTCTTTCGCTATAAATTTCACGGGTTGTTCCATGTCGCACCGGCCCAGGATGCCTTCATGTTGCGTTGTCGAATTTCCGGGGGCCGACTCGAGGCATATCAGCTTAGAGGACTGGCGGATATCGCAGAGGACTGGGGAGGAGGCTATGCGGATTGCACCACGCGGGCCAATTTGCAAATCCGTGAGATCCGGCCATCTGACACCCTTAAAACTCTGATTCGGCTGGATGAGCTGGGATTGACATCAAAAGGTTCCGGTGCGGACAACATTCGCAACATCACAGCAACACCTACGACCGGATTCGACCCTCAGGAATTGCTCGATGTCATGCCATATGCACGGGCCTTGCATCACTACATCCTCAACCATCGCGATCTCTACGGCCTCCCTCGAAAGTTCAATATTTCCTTCGATAGCGGAGGCATTGTTTCGGTTTGTGCCGATACCAATGACATCGGCTTTGTGGCATGCCGGGTAGGAACCGGTGAATCCGTTGAACCTGGCGTGTATTTCAGAGTACAACTTTGTGGCATTACCGGACACAAACAATTCGCCAGGGACTGTGGCATCCTCATTCACCCTCACCAGTCAATCGCACTATCGGCAGCAATGGTCCGTGTTTTCATCGAAAATGGTGACCGGACCAACCGCAAAAAAGCACGGCTGAAATATCTTGTGGATGACTGGGGGGTGGAAAAATTTCTCGATGCGGTCCAGGAGAAGTTATCGTTTGAACTGATCCGGCTTCCCCTTGGACGTTGCAGCCTGCGATCCCCTACCGCACAGCATGGTCATATTGGGGTACATCCACAGATACAGGAAAAGCTCCATTACATTGGCATCGTCGTCCCGGTCGGACGGCTCTTGCCGGGTCAGATGCGGGGAATCGCCAAATTGGCGGATCACTTCGGCCGTGGTGAAATACGCCTGACCGTCTGGCAAAACCTTATTCTCCCTTACATTCGTGATACCGACCTGCCCGAGGTTCAGCAGAAGATCATTGAGTTGGGCCTGCACTACAGTAGCAACGCACTGCGAGGTGGACTGGTTGCCTGCACTGGCAACGCAGGTTGCAAGTATGCTGCCACCAACACCAAGGCACAAGCCATTGAACTCGGGGATTATCTCAGTGAGCGACTTGAACTGGATCAACCCATCAATATCCATCTGACAGGCTGCCCACATAGTTGTGCCCAGCACTACATCGGCGATATCGGATTGTTGGGGACAAAGGTCAAGCGGGGCGATGAATCCATCGAGGGATATCACGTGGTCTTTGGTGGAGGGGTCGATGAACGGCAGGCAATCGCCCGGGAGATCTTCCAGGGAGTTCCTTTCGATGAATTGAAACCGCTCCTCGAATTCGTTCTGAGAATCTACCTGAAGCAAAGACTGGAGGGTGAAAGTTTTGGCGCTTTCACCAAGAGACAGAGCAGTGAACAACTCAAGCAGATCTTCCGACATGATCTGGTTGAAGCCAACTAGCACGCCCGTCCATGCATACCGCCTCCCCAGTGAAACAGGACCATTCTGGTTTGATCGTGGAACAGTCTCCGATCGATCAATTCCTGGCGTCACAACAGACTTTGCAAACTCCGGTGGCCATTTTCGCCAGGGAACATGAGTCGTTGCTGGTCAGAGAACAAGAATCCTACCAGAGCCTGATTCCGCTCACCCTGCCGGAAGCAGGACGCCAATATGCCTTTGAAGTGGACCTGGACCGATGCACAGGGTGCAAGGCCTGTGTCGCCGGGTGTCACAGCCTGAATGGTCTGGAGGAAGATGAAACCTGGCGCGATGTGGGAGTCATACAGGGGGTGAATCCGCAGGGAGCCTACATTCAGACTGTCACCACTGCTTGCCATCACTGTGCCGATCCCGCCTGTCTCAACGGGTGCCCGGTTCTGGCTTATGACAAAGATCCGGTCACTGGCATTGTCCGGCACCTCGATGACCAGTGCATTGGCTGCCAATACTGTGTGCTGAAATGCCCATACGAAGTGCCCAAGTACAATGAAAAGCTCGGCATTGTCCGTAAGTGCGACATGTGCCAAAGCCGACTGGCGGAAGGAGAAGCCCCAGCCTGTGTACAGGCCTGCCCAACCGAAGCGATCCGGATCACGACTGTGGACATACCGGACCGGGAGACGGTTCCGGCGTTTCTCCCGGCATCACCGGAACCTTCCTATACCTTGCCAACAACCCAATACGTATCCAAAAAAACGATACCAGATAATGTTGCGGCCGGAGACCTGCATTTTCCACGGGTTGAGCATGCCCATTATCCACTGGTGTTCATGTTGACTCTTACCCAGGCCGGTATCGGCGGCTTACTCGCCGCCGCTTTTTCGTCTTTATCCCAACAGGCTGAGGTGCCGACCGTCACCAGCGCCATATGCTTGAGTTTTCTTATGCTAGGGCTGGGCTGCAGCATCCTGCACCTCGGAAGGCCACTGGGAGCCTGGCGAGCATTCCTTGGTTTGAAAAAATCATGGTTGAGCCGGGAAATTGTCGCTTTCGGGATTTTTGCCCCTGCCGCAATACTTTTCACCGCCCAGCAATGGTTCGGCGTACTGCCGGACAACTTGAACGTTTCTCTCACCCTGCTGACCGCCTTACTGGGCCTGACCGCTGGCTTCACTTCTGTCATGATCTACGTCGACACCCAGCGGCACAACTGGCGTTTGACCATTACTATGAGTGAATTTGGCATGACAATCCTGAATGTCGGCATGGGCATGCTCACCCTCTCGCTTTGGCTCAGTTCATCTGCATTTGATGCGTCCGGAGCCGTCTGGCTTTCAATCGCAGCACTGGCTTTTCTCTTGAACATAAGGAGATCCGCACTTCGCTCAGGAACTTCGCCGGATGCGCAGCGCAGCCAATTATTGCAGGGCCCGTTGCGCCAGCGAAACCAGATACGGCTTGCTCTTGGAATCATCTCCATCGGCTGCCTCACAATCGGGCTGCTCTGGCAACCTTGGTTCATCATTCCGGCAATTATTACAGCCATTCTTGGTGAAGGCATCGGGCGTGCCCTCTACTTTCAATCTGTCATCGCCCCGAAAATGCCTGGGTCCTTTCGCCAATGAAACTACCTGAAACCATTCACGGCCTTCTTCGGCAATTTGACGGTCCCCTCACTCGGGATTTGATTCAGGAGCCCGGAAAATTCGATTTGGGTAAGGTTCCAGCCCGGCTCAAACCGGATGCCATCCAATCCTCCATCTGCGGATACTGCTCCACCGGTTGTTCACTTCATGCGCACTTACGTGAAGGCGTAGCGATCAATCTGACTCCGCAGAAGCAGTACCCGGTTAACACCGGTATGGCCTGTCCCAAAGGATGGGAGGCGCTAAGAGTACTCGACGCTCCCAATCGCGCAAAAACACCCCTGCTGCGCGATGCCCATGGCCAGCTCAAACCGGTATCCTGGGATCTGGCCCTTCGCACAATGTGTGAACGGTTCCGGTCCATCCAGCAAGATAAAGGACCTGATTCACTTGCCTACCTCAGCACCGGACAGATTACGACGGAGGAAATGGCTTTGCTGGGAGCAGTGGCAAAATTCGGCATGGGCATCCGGCATGGGGATGGCAACACCAGACAATGCATGGCAACAGCCGTGACTGCCTACAAACAGTCTTTTGGGTTTGATGCTCCTCCCTATACCTATCGCGACTTTGAAGAGAGCGATGTTCTCATTTTCGTCGGGGCCAACCCTTGTATTGCCCACCCGATCATGTGGCAAAGGGTTATGCGCAATCGTCGCAATCCAGCCATTGTGGTCATTGACCCCCGCCGGACAGAGACAGCGGTTGCCGCCTCTCATCATTATGCCCTCAAACCCAAATCCGACCTGGTGCTGTTCTACACCATCGCCCATCTGCTCTGTCAGCAGGATGCCTTGGATCACGCATTCATTGAGGCGCATACCGAGGACTTTTCCGCCTTCCGGTCCTTTGTCTCAGCCTATCCTTTAGAAAGGGGCAGTCAGGAAACCAGACTGAGCCCTGAACAAATCCAAACCCTCACTGCTCTGATAGGGTGCGGTCGAAGGGTGTCTTTCTGGTGGACTATGGGCGTCAACCAGAGTCATGAGGGCACGCGCCTGGCACAGTCCTTGATCAATCTGGCCTTGATGACGGGCAACATTGGAAAACCGGGAACGGGTGCAAACTCAATCACCGGGCAGTGCAATGCGATGGGTTCCAGACTTTTCAGCAATACGACCAATCTGTTGGGCGGCCACTCTTTTCAAAACCCCGGACACCGTACAAAAATTTCCCGCATCCTGAACATTCCTGAGAGCTGTATTCCCGAAGTGGATTCCTGGGCCTATGACCAGATCATAGATGGGATCCAAGACAACAAAGTAAAAGGACTCTGGGTCATTGCCACGAACCCTGCACATTCCTGGATCAATCAGAACCGGCTCGCCTCCATTCGCAAGCAACTCGATTTTCTAGTGGTACAGGACATGTATGCGGATACAGAAAGCGCACAACTGGCGGATCTCGTCCTGCCAGCAGCCGGATGGGGTGAGAAAGAGGGCACCTTTATCAATTCCGAGCGCAGGATCGGCGTGGTCCGCAAAGTCAGGCGTCCTCCAGGACAGGCCATGGCAGACTTTGATATTTTCAAGCTGGTGGCCCACTATTGGGGGTGCGCAGACCTGTTTCAAAAATGGGAACTCCCTTCCGATGTTTTCAATTCTCTGAAATCATTAACCTCCGGTCAGGCTTGTGACATTTCCGGGATCACGGACTATGGTTTCATCGAGCGCTCGGGAGGCATTCAGTGGCCATACCGTAATGAAGAGTTGGATGCGGGAACAGAGCGCAGATTATTTTCCGACGGCCATTTCTTCCATCCGGATGGCAAGGCCCGCTTCATTTTCGAGGAACCACGTCCGACGGAGGAATCTCCAGATCCTCAATATCCACTTTGGCTGCTGACTGGTCGTGGTACCTCGTCCCAGTGGCATACTCAAACCAGGACCCGCCACTCCGATGTGCTCCGCAAACTGTATCCGGTATCCTGTTACATCGAGATTCATCCGGAGGATGCAGCAAACAGAAATATCCAAGCAGGAGAATCCGTAATGGTCCAATCAAGACGGGGTAAAATCCGTGCACAGGCCTGCATCACCCCATCCGTGCCGCCCGGAAGTGTTTTTCTACCGATGCATTATGCGGAAATCAACCAGTTGACGCTGGACCAATTTGATCCTTATTCGCGGCAGCCTTCTTTCAAGGCATGCGCAGTCACTATTGCAAAAACCTTCTCATGAATACCGCACACCCTTCGATTCCTTTTATCCCGGAAAGCGCACCCTTTAGTAGAGAGCAGCGTGCTTGGCTCAATGGCTTTCTGGCCGGATCGGTATCCCCTTCGGCCCAGCCCTCCACGCCCTCTTCTCCTTCCACCAGTACTGCACTCACCATACTCTATGGATCGCAGACCGGCAACGGGGAGGCACTGGCCAGAAAACTCGCAAAAATGTCAGGGCCGGCTGGATTCACACCCAAAGTGGAGGAACTGGATTCTTTTGATTACGGACAACTCAGCAAAGTGGAATACCTTCTCGTCATCACCAGTACGTATGGGGATGGAGAGCCTCCGGATAATGCCAGAACCTTCTTTGAGAAATTGATGCAGTCGGATGCACCACGACTGGAATCAGTCTCCTTCTCAGTTTTCGGACTGGGGGATCGAAACTATCCGGACTTCAATGAATGTGCCAAACAGATTGACCGTCGACTGGAAGAACTTGGAGCCAAAAGGATTTCCGAAACCCTTCTCGCTGATGTCGAGTTCGATGCTGACTTTAAGTGCTGGGCGGAGAGCGCATTTCAATCCATCCGCGAGCAGTCCGGTTCATCCGCCACCAGCACCGCTTCCCCGCATGCGGCAGAAATAAACGCAATTCCATCAAAGAGTGATGATGCACCCTCTGCCTACGGGAAGCAAAATCCTTTTCCGGCCGCAGTGCTCGCCAACGACAATCTCAACGGTGAAGGATCCGCCAAGGAAACCCGGCACATCACTTTTTCCCTGAAAGGATCGGGACTGAACTATGAAGCGGGGGATGCTCTCGCGGTGAATCCGTCCAATCATCCGCGGATGGTCGATCAGTTGATTGAAGCAGCTGGTTTTGAGCCGGATGAGAAAGCCCCCCTGCCCTCAGGCAAGGAAGAAGCCCCACTTTTTGAGGCTCTGCGCTTCCACTATGATATTACCAATCTGACTCCAGCGTTTCTCCGGGCTTGCGCACGACTGTCGAAAGACGACGGACTTCGTGCAATCGTCGAGGATGATCAATCCATCGCCGGTTATATTCAAGGCAGGCAGATGATAGATCCGCTGGTTGACTTTGGAGTGGTCTTTCCTACCCCGGAATACCTGATTGCACCGCTCAAGCAACTGCGTCCGCGTCTCTACTCCATTTCAAGCAGCCCCAAGGCTCATCCAGACGAGGTACACATCACGGTGGGAGTCGTTCGCTATTCAACCTATCAACGTGAGCGCAAAGGAGTATGCTCAAACTATCTGGCCTGCCTGCCTGTCAAGGCGACTGCACCGGTCTATATTCATCCCAACACGAGTTTCCGTCCACCCTCCGATCCCACGGCACCACTGATTATGGTTGGTCCGGGTACCGGTATTGCTCCCTTCCGTGCATTCCTTGAAGAGCGCAGGGAAATGGGGGCCACCGGGCGCAACTGGCTCTTTTTCGGTGACCAGAAATCAGCCTCTGATTTCTTATACCGGGAAGAGCTGGAGAGCATGTTGAAGGATGGACTACTGACCCGCCTCGACACTGCCTTTTCCAGAGATGGAAAGGATAAGGTATATGTCCAAAACCGAATGGACGAGCACAGCGAGGAACTCTTTGCCTGGCTGGAAGGAGGAGCTCACTTCTGTGTCTGTGGCGATGCTTCCAAAATGGCACGTGATGTGGAAAACATGCTGCTCACCATCATCGCCAGGGAAAAAGGGGGAGACACGGAGGTGGCTAAGGCATACCTCAACCAGATGAAGAAAGAGAAGCGGTATCTGCGCGATGTCTATTAACCTAACCCGAGTTTGCGGGCGGCTGCAGAAAGCTCCTGCTGAAAGGCCGTCATGTCCTCCTCGCTCGGCCGGTAGTCCCGGGAAACCCCATCGAGCCCGAGGCGACCCATTTGGTCGAGCAGCCAGCTGGCCTTGGTTCCGTCACTGAAGACTACTGTTCCGCTGATGAGAGCACCCGGACGGGTGATCTTGTCAATGGTGACAGAGACCTTGCCCTTTCCTCCTGTGCTGGAGGTGCCATCTGCATCCAACAGCTCCGCTCCCTCCGCATTCTCTGCTTTCTGCGGCTCTGGTTTGGTGTCGGGCAATTCGATCTCCAGATCATCGATCAGGAAACGCACATCCATGTAGGTCATCCGCAGATTGAAAGCTTCTTCCAGTCTACGCTGGACCTCGGAAAGGTTGGCCCCGGAGGCGACCCATTCGGCGACTTGCTGGCGTTGCTCGGCAGTGATTTTCATGGAATCCATACATAGCAGGGCTTTCCGCCAAGGCAAGCGACAAGCCGCCTGCGCACAAAAGGAAATCACTCCCTAGCGCTGCAGCTGGACCGCGCCACTTCCTTTCACGATCTTTCCGACGACGCTGGCCCTGTGTTTGAATTGCCGGGCAATTTCCAGGGTGGCATCGACTGCGGCGGCATCCACCACCACAACCATCCCGACCCCCATATTGAAGACTTCGTATAACTCCTCAAATTCCACTTTACCATGCTCTGCCAGAACCTGAAAAATGGGTAATGGCTTCCAGGCCGCGGTATCGATCACCGCATCCACTTTTTCGGGAAGCACGCGGGGAATGTTTCCGGTAAAACCGCCTCCGGTCAGGTGAGCCGCACCGAAGAACTGGTTACCCTTGCGTTGTGCAGCTTTCGGGGAGCTGTTCAATTTCGCCTGGGCGGCCAGCAGAAATGGAGCATAATTCACATGCGGCTTGAGCAGGGCATCACTCACTTTGATTTTCGTGCCGGGCAGGTTATCTTCCGGGCTCAGCCCCATCTGACTAAAAAGTATCTTGCGGGCTAACGAGAATCCATTGGTGTGCAGTCCGCTGGAACCAAGGCCAACAATGACATCGCCCGGGCGAATCGGTTCACCGGTTAGGATCTTCGGCTTGTCCACCACTCCGACTATCGTCCCGACAAGGTCGAATTCATTCTCCACATAGACGCCGGGAAGCTCAGCTGTTTCACCACCGACCAGAGCGATGTTTCCGGCCTGACAGGCTTTGGCGAGGCCACGCAGCAGGGTGACATAAGAATGCTCCTCAAGTTTCCCGGTGGCATAGTAATCAAGAAAATACAGTGGTTCAGCTCCACATACCGCCACATCGTTCGCACAGTGATTAACGATATCAGCCCCCAGATGCCGGTAATTGCCCGCCATGCTGGCCGCCTTTACCTTCGTCCCGACACTGTCGGTACTGCTGACCAGAACCGGATGCGGATGGGTTTTGGTGATTTTGGAGATATCAAAAAGTCCCCCAAATCCACCGATTGAGCCAAGGGACTCTTTGCGTTTGGCTGCTTTGAGCGCAGGTTTCACTTTGGCCAACAGGCGATCGGCAAGGGCTATATCCACCCCTGCCTGGGCGTATGCTTTAGTCTTGGAAGCACTCATGGGAAAATTCTCGTTACGCTGTGAATAGCATCACCGCAATCAGTAGGCCCGGCCTTCGCGTTTTTCAAAGTAATTCACGTAAGCGCGATTGCAGACTTCAGTTCCACCGGGGGTCGGATAGTTCCCGGTAAAATACCAGTCACCTTTGTTTTCAGGGCAAGCATCGTGCAGCGCGCTGATGCCTTGGAAGAGAATCTGCAGCTCCCCATCCCAGGGGACATTGGTCGGGTAAAGTAACTGCGCGATTTTGGCGGAAATCTCTTCCGGGGTAAAGGGCTGATACACTTCCTTCACCAGATTGCGCTGCTCCGCAGCCGGTTTTTTCAACTCCTCAAGGGTGTCACGGTAGATCTCCGCCAGACGCTCTTCCATGCCGCGTTCCTTGAGCAGTTCCACTGCTGCCTGAAATGCAATAAACTTCCCCAGCTCGCTCATATCGATCCCATAGCAGTCCGGATAGCGAATCTGCGGGGCCGTCGACGCGACAATGATCTTCTTGGGATTGATTCGGGTAAGGATGGAAATAATCGACTGGCGCAGGGTGGTTCCCCGCACAATCGAGTCATCCAGCACAATCAGGTTGTCCGTCGGCTGTACCACTCCATAGGTAATGTCGTAAACGTGGCTGACCATCCGGGAACGCCCGGCTTCATTGGCGATGAAAGTGCGTAGTTTGATGTCCTTGTGAGCGATCTTCTCCACCCTCGGCCAGTTGGCAGAAACCAGTTCATCCAGGAGCGAGTCGAGTTCAGTTTCCAGTTTACCCTGCTCTTTTGCCACGATGAAACGGTCGCGAACAATCTTACGGCGTTCTTCGCGCAATGCCTGCATCAATCCGTAGCTGGCCGTTTCCGCTGTATTCGGAATGAAGCTGAAAACGGAATGGCTGAGGTCATAGTCAATCATCTTCAGGATGTCAGGAGCCAAAGCCGCCCCCAGCTTCTTCCGCTCCTGATAAATAGAAGGGTCATTGCCCCTCGAAAAATAGATCCGTTCAAAGGAACACGAGGCTCGCTCTTTCGGCTCGGCAAAGGGCTCGTTACGAATGGATCCATCCCGCTTGATGGAAATGACATGTCCCGGCTGCACCTCTTCTACTTGATCAGCCTTAATGTTGAACACCGTCATCAACGGTACCCGTTCGCTGGCAAAGGCAATCACTTCGTCATCCTCAAACCAGTGGGCAGGGCGAATCCCCCTGGGATCGCGGAGGACAAAACAGTCTCCATTGCCGACCAGGCCTCCAATGGCATAACCACCGTCCCAGACCGAGGCGCTTTTGCGCAGAATACGGATGAGGTCCAGCTCCTTGCTGATGATATCCGGAATCTCCCGTCCGGGCACCCCCTGATCCCGCATCCGGCGGTATACCGAATCGTGAGCCTCATCGAGATGGAACCCGATCTCTTCCAGCACGGTTTGCGTGTCGGTGTCGAAAATCGGGTGCTGCCCACGGTCAATCAGTGCTTGGTTCAGCTCCTCAACATTAGTCATGTTGAAATTACCGGCCACCATCAGGTTGCGGGTCGGCCAGTTGCTGCGCCGGTGATACGGATGGCAGGCCTTATCCCCGCTCGCTCCGGAAGTTGTGTAGCGGAGGTGTCCAAGAAGAACCTCCCCCCCAAAATCAAAATGCGTTTTCACTGTTTCCGGAAACTCCGGAAAAATGATGTTTTTACGCACCAGGCGGTCGTAGCGCTTGAGCGCACGCCGGAACAGCCTGCCAAGGGAATTATCCTCGGATTCGCGATCCCGGAACATGAAGGATTCCCCCAGAGGCGTATCAAACTTCACACAGCCGATGCCCGCGCCATCCTGCCCGCGATTGTGCTGTTTCTCCATGAGAAGGAACAACTTGTTAAACGGCCACAAGGGTGTGCCGTATTTCTCCGCATAGTAGCGCAGTGGCTGCTTCAGACGAATCAGCGCGATGCCGCAATGGTGCCGAATGGAATCACTCATATCCCGTAGGTTACAAACCGGAAACGAAGATGTTGGAAGCTGCCGGAGGCAGGTGGGATGGGCAACGCAAATTCCTATAAAAATCAAATTTTTACCCTAACTCCCTTTTCCTTGCTCCAAAAACTTGCGGTTGGTGCAGGCATGTCCCACAAACGTGGGATGATTCGCCGCCTGTTCGTCGAAAAAAAACCTGCCTTCCGGCAATCCGCCCACGCCCTCGCCGGTGATCTTCGCTCGGCTCTCAATCTGCCGGCTTTGAAAAGTCTGCGCCTCCTTCTGCGGTATGATGTCGAAGGGGTGCCTGCTGAGGCTTGGGATCGTGCGGTCAGCACGGTATTTGCAGAACCACCGGTCGATCAGGCCTACGAAGATGAATTTCCCGTGGACCCAGCCCACCACGTCTTTGCGGTGGAATTCCTCCCTGGTCAATACGACCAACGGGCGGATTCCGCCGAGCAGTGCGTCGAGCTGGTTGCCCATACCCGGCCCAAGGTCGCCACAGCCAATGTTTATGTGCTCGAAGGGGAGCTGAGTGAAGCCGACCTTTCCCGGATCAAAGAGTATCTGATCAACGCCGTCGATAGCCGCGAAGCCAGTCTCGAGCGACCGGAGACCCTCCATCGCCCAGCCTCCACCCCTCAGGATGTTCGCATCCTTGAAGGCTTTGTTTCCGCTGACGAAGCGGCCTTGCAGACGCTGCATTCCGACCTGGGTCTGGCCATGACAATGGCGGATCTGGCCTTTTGTCAGGCGCATTTCAGGGACGAGGCCCAGCGCAATCCGACCCTTACCGAGATAAAAATGCTCGATACCTACTGGTCGGACCATTGCCGCCACAGCACCTTCCTCACTGCCTTGGAGGATATCCAGTTTGAGGAGACTGCCTTGACCGAGCCGCACCGCGCTGCCTATCAGCGCTATCTCAAAATCCGCGATGAAATCTATGGTGCGGATACCGAACGGCCCATTTGCCTGATGGATCTGGCCATTATCGGAATGAAGCACTTGCGCCGCATAGGCAAACTGGACGATCTGGAAGTCTCCGAAGAAATCAACGCCGCCAGTATCGTCGTCCCGGTGGAAATCGGGGACCGGGTTGAAGAGTGGCTGGTAATGTTCAAGAACGAAACCCACAATCACCCGACCGAAATCGAACCCTTCGGAGGGGCCGCCACCTGCCTTGGCGGTGCCATCCGCGACCCGCTTTCCGGCCGCAGTTATGTCTATCAGGCCATGCGGGTGACCGGTGCCGCTGATCCCCGGATTCCTTTCTCCGAAACCCTTCCAGGCAAACTGCCCCAGCGCAAAATCACCCGCGAGGCCGCACATGGCTACTCCAGCTACGGCAATCAGATCGGCCTTGCGACCGGCTTGGTCCGTGAAATCTATCACCCGCGCTATGTTGCCAAGCGGATGGAAATCGGCGCGGTTGTCGCCGCCACTCCCCGCAGCCACGTTCGCCGGGAAGAGCCAGCCTCTGGCGATGTCATCATTATGGTCGGCGGGCGCACCGGACGCGATGGCGTAGGCGGTGCCACCGGTTCTTCCAAGGAGCACGATTCCAAAGCGCTGGAAAACTCCGCCGAGGTGCAAAAAGGGGATCCCGTCTGTGAGCGCAAACTCCAGCGGCTCTTTCGCCGGAAGGAAGTGGCCCGCCTGATCAAGCGGTGCAATGACTTTGGTGCCGGTGGGGTCTCGGTGGCGATCGGTGAACTCGCCCCCAGCCTGGAAATCAACCTTGATGCCCTTCCCCTCAAATACGACGGGCTGGATGGCACCGAACTGGCCCTTTCTGAATCACAGGAGCGGATGGCGGTCGTCCTCGAAGCTAAAGATGTATCCACATTTCTCAAGGCCGCGGCTTCCGAAAATCTGGAAGCTGCGGAAGTCGCCGTAGTCACCGACAGCGGCCGTCTGCGTATGCGCTGGCGTGGAAAAACCATCGTAGATCTTTCCCGCGAGTTTCTCGATACCAACGGCGTCCGTGCCACCAGCAAAGTCAAGGTGACTGCCCCACTTTCCAGTGAAAATCCATTGCAGCGTCCGGTCGATACCGCGGATTTGGCTGCGACCTGGCTGAACACCCTCGGTCAGCTCAATCATGCCTCCCAGCGTGGCTTGGTGGAGATGTTTGACAGCACCATCGGAGCCGCCTCCGTCCTGCACCCGTTTGGCGGCAAGACCCAGTCAACGCCCACCGAGGCAATGGCGGCTCTCGTTCCTCATGGCATGCACGCCGATGATCCGATTCCCGAGGAAGTCAAAACCGCTACGGTCATGAGTTTTGGCTTCGACCCCGAGGTCAGTTGCTGGAGCCCCTACCATGGAGCCGTTCTGGCGGTGGTGGATTCCGTTACCAGAGTGGTGGCCAGCGGGGGTGAACGCTCCCGCATCCGACTCACCTTCCAGGAGTATTTTGAGCGCCTGCGTGACGAACCGGAGCGTTGGGGAAAACCCTTTGCTGCCCTGCTCGGAGCACTTGAGGCGCAGGCTGTATTGGAAACGCCTGCCGTCGGTGGAAAGGATTCCATGTCCGGAAGCTTTCAGGATCTTGATGTGCCCCCCACCCTCGTTTCTTTTGCTATCGCCCCGGTAGCAGTGAACCGGGTGATTTCACCTGAGTTCAAGTCTTCCGGAAACCGCCTCTATCAAGTGCAGCTTTCGCGGGATCCTTCCGGCCTACCGGACCTTTCGGAAACCGCCCGAATCCTGGACGAAGTCTCTTCCCGGATCGGTGAGGGAAGCATCCTCTCGGCCCGTGGGCTCCGCTCCGGCGGATTAGCCGTGGCCTTGGCCGAAATGGCGCTGGGGAATGAAATCGGCGCCCAGCTCGACATCAACTCGGTGACCGCTTCCGAACTCTTCGCCACTCTTCATGGCGATCTGCTGCTTGAAGTGAGCGAGGATTTCACTGCCGGTTCCTTACCCGGCCGGTTTATCGGAAAGACTCATAGCGAAGGGGAGCTGGTCTATGGTTCAACCCGGCTCGAGCTGGATGCGGTCCGGGAGGCCTGGTCCGCACCATTGGAAAGTGTCTTCCCTACCCGTACCCCGCTGTCGGATACCCGCCCGGCCGAGCTGCGCTTCGAGCCGCGGTCCATGCCGAGAGCGCGCTTCCAATCGCCGCGCCCCCGGGTCGTTCTTCCTGTCTTTCCCGGTACCAATTGCGAATTCGACACCGCCCGCGCCTTTCGTCTGGCAGGTGCGGATGTCCAGGAAGTGGTCCTGCGCAATCTCACCCCCGAAGCGATCAATAAGTCCCTCAAAGAACTGCGCAAGGCTATCGATAACGCTCAGATTATCGCTCTTTCCGGCGGATTCAGCGCCGGAGATGAACCGGGAGGCTCCGGTAAGTTTCTCGCCGCCGTGCTGCGTCAGGAAAGCATCGCTGATGCCGTCACCCGTCTCCTCCAGGATCGGGATGGCCTCGCCCTCGGTATCTGCAACGGTTTTCAAGCTCTGATCAAGGTCGGCCTCCTGCCGCACGGTGAAATCCGTCCCTTGTCGGCCAATGATCCCACCCTGACCTTCAATCAAATCGGGCGTCACATCAGTTGTTATGTGCGCACCAAAGTTGTCTCCAAGCGTTCGCCCTGGCTGGCCGGGTGTGAGCTTGGCGATGAGCACCTCATCGCCATGTCCCACGGCGAAGGGCGTTTTTACGCCGATCCGGAGATGTTTGCCCGCTTGATGGCCGAGGACCAGATCGCCACCCAGTATGTCGACTACGAAGGCAAGCCTTCCCTCGACATCACTTTCAATCCCAACGGCTCCGTTCACGCCGTCGAAGGCATCACCAGTCCGTGCGGGCGGGTTTTCGGCAAAATGGGGCATAGCGAACGGTTTGGCCCCAACGTCGCCAAAAACATCCCCGGTCCCAAGGTGCAGCCGCTCTTTACTTCCGGCGTCGCCTTCTTTCGATAGGTGAGGTCAGTCCTCTTTTCCGGACTCAAAACCTTTTTGCCGGAAGCCTAACCAAAGGCTTCCGGCTTCAAAGATTGCGCCTCACTCGACGCCTTCCAATACGGTTTCATAAAGGGGAGCGAGTACGTCTTCCACCTCCTCCTGCCGTCCTCCGAGATAACGGGCAAAGAACTGTTCAACCGCCCGGTTGGCATGAAACTGATTCTCCTCGTTGGAAAAGCCGTGGCCCTCGTTCTTTTTCAGCATGTAGGGCACCGGGATGTCCCGTGAGCGCAGCTCGCGCACAATCTGATCACTCTCAGCCTGCTTGACCCTGGGATCGTTTGCACCTTGCAGGATCATCAGCGGAGCACGGATGTTTTCCACATGATACAAGGGAGACGCCGCACGCACCAAGGCTTCATCTTCCACCGGATGCCCGACCATCTCGTAGAGCATTTCGCGCATCGGCTCCCAATACGGGGGAACAGAGTCCATCAGCGTAAACAGACTGGAGGGACCCACATAGCTGACGCCGGCCGCATAAACCTCCGGCGTGAAAGTCAGCCCGGCCAGCACGGCGTAGCCACCGTAACTGGCGCCATAGATGCCCACCCGATCCGGATCCACGATTCCCAGATCCACCAGATAGTGCACGCCGTCCGTGATGTCATCCTGCATGGCCCGTCCCCACTCCCGGAAACCCATTTTCATGAAATGCTTTCCAAAGCCGGTCGATCCCCGGAAATTCGGTTGAAAGACAGCATAGCCACGGTTGGCAAGAAACTGCGGGGTCGAACGGAATCCCCAGGTATCGCGGGCCTGCGGACCTCCATGGGGATGCACAATCAACGGAAGATTCTTCGCCTTAACCCCAACCGGCAGCGTCAGGTACCCGTGGATAAAGAGGCCGTCCCGTGACTCATAAGTGATCGGGCGCATCACCGCCATGTGATCCGGATTGAGCCAGGGAGCCAGAGTGGCGAGTTCTTCCAGATTGCCGGATTCCGCATCGTAGAAATAAGTGGTCCCTTGGGTGCGTGAATCAAAGGCATGCACCAGCCAGCGCTTTTCCTCGCGGTCAACATCGGCGATACGCACCTGCAGCGGGGCCAGCTTCTTCTCCAGCTTCCGCACCATCGCCTCATAACTTTCATCAAAGTAAACATAGGTCCGATAAGCGGCGAGAAAAGACACCGCCAGCAACTTGTGATCGCGCTCACTGAAATCAGCTGAATACAGGTCCACTTGCGGATGAGCGAAGATCACCTCCTCTTCTGAACGGGTTTCCGTATCCCAAATTACCAGGGCAATCTTATCCCTTCCAATGCTGCTCAGCGCCCACACCTTGCGGTTGTCCTCGGTAAACCGCAAGACACTGAACTGCTCCGTCCAGGGCGCAGCAATCACTTCATCCCACTCCGAGTCATTATCATCCCGATACAATACACGGACGTTGACGCCATCCGTGGCAAAGGTGAAACGCACTTGCCCGGCATGGTCGGTGGAATAGCCCATGAAGTTGCCGGGATTCTCCACCAGCAGTTCCCGCTCTCCCGTCTTGACGTTCAATTGATACACATCGAATAAACGAGGGTCGCGCTCATTCAGCATGATCATCATGTGCAGCGGATCATTCTTCAAATCGTCGACTACTCCAGCCCGCACGCCCTCCGGGGTCAGCTCCATGAAATCACTGCCGTCGAGGTTGACCGCAAAAAGCCGGGTGTTTTCATCCCCTGCCCGATCCTGACCATAAATCAAACGTTCATCATCCAGCCAAAAATAACTGTAGATATCCCGTTCGGTGTCCGAGGTGATGCGAATCGCTTCCCCTCCTTCCACCGGACGCACATGCACGTTCATCCGGGTCTCGTAGGGGGCCAGAAACGCAAAATGCCGTCCATCCGGGGATATTTTGTAGTTCGCCGTTTCCGGATTCCGGAAAAAATCCTCCAAGGGAATCACCGGTGCAGGCTCTCCAGCCCATCCCAGCCCGGAAATCCCGATCAAGGCGGCAAACGTTAAACTCAATTGACGTGAAATTTTCTGCATCATGTTGCCGAATGTAGTGCCTTTCACTTCAGGCTCAAACCTTCAGTAGTGGTTTCTTCCCCTTATTTCTGGACCCCCTCATGAACCGCCTCCAGCTCAAGGCGAACCCCGTCCAGACCAGAATCAGTGCCACCCCCGAGGCCAGCGCCGCGATGAGTTTCCCCCAGAAGCCAAATGCCTCGCCCGTATGTAGATACCGCATCCACATCCTCGCTTTTCGACCGGAACTCATATCGCGGTAACCTGACTGTGAAAGGATCTCTCCACGACAGGGATCCAGCATCACCTGGGTGCTGGCAAAACGAGGGCGCTCGCGGTGGTTGCGGAGTGAGAACATGGTCGCGGTTTCTGCTTGCGGTGTCACCGATCCTGATACGCGGAGCGTGATTTCCCTCCAATCCGGGAAAGCGGACTGAACCTGTTGCAACTGGACTTCCCAATCGAGTGCCGCAGTTTGCCCTGCGGGAGGTGCTATCGGCGTCGCCGCCATCATTCCCGGAGGACCGCGCCGTGGGGGCGGCGGTTCCTCTCCTGCCAAACGATAGACCAGATTCCCCGCCCAAGGATATGAAATCACAACCCCAGTCGCCACCAGCACCAGCAACACAGGAGTACTCCACAAGCCGAAGGCATGATGCCAGTTCCAATCCCGGGCCTTCCCTTTGGCACCTGCCTTCACTATCGTAATCGCTATAAACGCGCGACGGGTCCACTTCCGCGGAACCCAGAGAAACAGGCCACTCAGCAGCAAAAACAGAAAACCCAGATTACAGGCCCCGGTGATCGCCCGGCCGGTTGCCCGACCTGCCCCTTCCGCCCCCAGCCAGCGATGCCAGTCTGTCAAAACATGAAACCAGTGATGTGCCCGATCCGATGGCATGGGACTCCACTCCCCACTGTATGGATTGACGTAAATTGCCTGATTGCGTCCATAGCGGGCCACCCAGGATGCATTGGCATCCGCATAAAAAGTCAGCCCGCTCAGGCCTTGTCCTTCCGATTCCTTTGGCAGCGCTTCCAGCACCTCTGTGATCGATCGATGAGCCGACCCTTCCTCAACCGACAGGCGTCGAATATCCCGATCCAGCCAGGCTAGAATTTCTTCTTCAAAGGCAATCAAAACCCCCGTCAAAGACATCACCGCCACGATGATTCCCATCGCCAATCCCACCACTAAATGACTCCAAAAAATAAATGACCGGATCACCTTGAAGGATCTAGAATTTAATAAGTAGCTCATATACAAATATTAACACAAAATTTAGGGAGCGCTTCCAGAATTCGCATAACATGTAAATGAGACTCAGTTGCAAATATGCCTTGACGCAAGCTTTTTGATTATGTGTCTCATTTGCATAAATGACAACGCATTCATTTTCCCGAAATCGTCCTTCATTTGGCAGCCTCCTGAGAGTGTGCTGTCTGCTGATCACAATGCTGTGGCAAGCGTCCTTGATTGCCCGGGACCCCGTTCCCATGGGCAACCAGAATGAAGAGACTGCGAGTTTTCAACTACCTGATCTGGTTGTAACAGCTTCGGGTTACGAACAAGCGATGCGGGAAGCACCGGCCAGCATTTCGATGCTGAGTCGTGCGGAACTGGAATCCATCCCTTTCAATGACCTCAGCGATGCCCTTCGGGATCTGCCAGGTGTGCAAATTGCTCCGGGCAAGGTAGGCCATGATGTCGGTCTGCGAGGAATGGGAGCTGATTACACCTTGATTCTGGTCGATGGCAGGCGACAGGATTCCAGAGAAACCAGACCCAATGGTTTTGCAGAAGCAGAAACGGGTTTTATCCCCCCACCCGCGGCCATCGAACGCATTGAAGTCGTGCGTGGTCCCATGTCGACTTTACACGGATCTGACGCCATGGGGGGTGTCATCAATATCATCACCCGAAAGAGAATCGAGGAATGGGGAGGATCCATTGGATTTGATACGACGCAGCAGTTAGTCAGTAAACGGGGAGATGCCTACTCCGGAAATTTCTATCTGGCTGGCCCGATCATCCCGAAAAAGCTGGGCCTGACGGTCTTTGGCCGCGTCTTCCAGCGGGCGGAAGACGACATGGGAATCACCGGAGCCAGCCCGGCACGGAGGGGTGCCCGCCGGGCCGAACACGACAGCCTCAACACCCGACTCACTTATGCCCCGGTAGAGAACCAGGAAATCTCCCTCGAAGCCGGCCAATCCGTCCAGAGGTATGAAGGCACCGATGGCAAAACGGGGTATGTCGGACAAGCCAACGCGTATGACCCTGTTCAACGTTACCAGCGCAGGCATCTGGCTCTGGTTCATCGCGGTCAGTGGGAGCGTTTTTTCAGCGAGGTCAGCCTGCAGCACGAAAAGGCTGAAACCCGTGGACGTCTGAACAACGACGGTTCACCGCGCCCCCTCGAAATCACTAACACAGTGATTGATGCCAAGTTCACTATTCCCATGCGTAAGCACACGCTCCACCTCGGAGGGCAGTATTGGGAGGCGGCAGCAGAAGATGGCCTGCGCAACAATGCTGGTCAACCAGTCGTCGGAGAGCTGTCGATGGAGCAGAAATCTCTTTTTGGGGAGGACACCTGGGCGCTCAATCACAGCCTTTCACTCACTGCAGGGGCCCGCTGGGATCACCACGACAGCTTCGGAGATCACTTCAGCCCCCGCGTTTATCTGGTCTGGAACCTCCATTCCGACTGGGTGGTCAAAGGGGGAATGAGTGAAGGGTTCAAGGCCCCCCGGATGACCCAGACCGTTGATGGAATCCGCGGACTCGGTCGGCAGGGCACCCTCCCCCTGCTGGGCAATCCCGATCTAAAACCTGAAACCAGCCGGACCTATGAAGCGGGCATATACTATGAACGCAATGGCTGGATCAACGGCAGCCTGGTCGTATTCTTCAACGAATTCAAAGACAAGATTTCCTCCGAGGACATTCCCAACGACGGATCCCACGGTGACTGGCCTCAGGCCACGGTCTTTAACCGCCCTATCAATGTGGATACGGCTGAAACCAAAGGTGCTGAAGCCAGTGTTACCATACACCCGATGGAGGGTTGGAGGCTACGGACCAACTATACCTATATTGAATCCCGTCAAACCAGCGGCCCGAACGAAGGCCAGCCACTTAATGCCATCCCCAGGCATCAATTGAATTCAACACTATCCTGGAGTATATCCGAAAAATGGGACATCTGGACGCGGGCCTCCTGGCGCAGCCGGGAGTGGCGCAACGCCACCGACTCGGCCTATGCGGGTTATGCGGTCTTTGACCTGGGAACCAGTTATCAGCTCAACGAGGCGGTCACCCTCAACGCCGGACTCTACAACCTCGCCAACAAGGATACCACCGATTCCGATCGCTATCCTCACTTCATTGACGGCCGCCGTCTCTGGCTGAGCAGCACCATCCGGTTCTAATCCGTCATCATCCCGCTTCCCTTTCTCAACCACCCTAACGTGGCGTACGCCACGTTAGGGTGGTACTGTTTCCCGTTCCCTAATCGGATAAAGAAGAAGCGATCCAGGCAGTCCCTGCTTCTAACGCTGATCACACCGCCTTCATTCCGTTTCAGGGCAAATGGGATTCTTCTCGCCATTCGAAAGCAACGTAGCTAGGCTTGGCCACAGGCAAAAAGCCTTCGGATTGTGTTCAAATGGAAAGGATTGATGACGATGAAATGGCATACGACTCCTCCTGAAGTACTAGTGGTCGGTGCAGGCCCGGTGGGGATCATGACTGCAATCGTGCTGAGTAAGCATGATATTCCAGTGCGCATCATTGATCAGGCAGGCGGCCCTTGCAGCTACAGTTATGCCCTCGCGCTCCATCACCGCACTCTCAAGCTCCTGCAGTCTTTCGATCTGCTGGAGGATGTGCTCAAACTCGCTCATCCGGTGGAACGCATCCACCTTCATCTGGATGGCGGAGGAGAGCAGAAAATCGATTTGAACGCACTCCGGACGGACCCCCACATTCCCTATCTGGTAACCCTGCCACAAGCCAGTCTGGAAAACCTGCTGTTGGAAAAGCTGACAGAATACAGCGTCAATGTGAACTGGTCTCATCGCCTGGCGCAGCTCAAACTGGAAACGGATTCGGCCAGTGGTCTGATTGAACGGATGGAAGACCGGATGACCGGATATGCGTTCGCTCATTTTGAATCGACCGTGGCTGCCGAGCGCCGATTTCAGGTTCCCTGGATTATTGGCTGCGACGGATGGAAATCCACTTGCCGGGAACGGGCGGGAATCGGCTGGATCACGGAAGGCCCCGACTCGGAATACGCGGTATTCGAATTTGAAACCAAGTCTGCCATTTCCAACGAAATGACCGTTGGCCTGACCGATGGGTTGATCAACGTCTGCTGGCCCCTCGACTCAAGACACTGCCGCTGGAGCTTTGAATTGGCGCATCAGTCCGACGAACATAAAGAACGGGAAAAAGAACGCGAAATGGTTCAGTTGGGGCAGTATCGCTTTACCTGTCCAGAGGTTTCCGCCCTGGCTCAGTATTTACGTCACCGTACGCCCTATTGGCAGAATCCCCCGGAGAATCTATTCTGGCGAATGATCGTGCCCTTCGGGCGCGGCGTCGCGGAACAGTTTCAGGAAAAACGCTGCTTGTTGCTGGGAGACGCCTCCCACGTCACAGCACCGGGCGGTGTCCAAAGTATGAACAGCGGTATTCTCGAAGCCGCCAGAGTGGGCGAGCTGCTTGCTGCGGTAATCACTGGTGAACTTCCCGAAACCTCGGTCTCGGATTTGCAGGCCGCAACCCAGTGCGCCTGGGAAAAGCGCCTCAACATGGGTACCGACATCCACCTCAAGGATGCTTCCGATCATCGACTCGGGGGATACCTGCACAAACTCTTCGAGTCCTTGCCAGCCTCCGACGAAGACCTTGTCAAACTCAGTTCCGTTCTCGGACTGCAACTTCCGGAATCATCCGAACAGATGTTGTCAGGGTAGAATCCCCTTGCTGACAACCCCATCGTGACTTTGGAAGCTTCTTCGAGGCAATCCCCCAACTTGGTTGCGTTTGACGTTTTCAACGTCCCAGACGCATCAGGATCCGGGACTGGAAAGTGATTTCCTTATCATGCCGCGCACATTCAGCGTCGTATTGATACAGGAGGTCCCAGAATTTCCGCGAATGGTTGAGATGCGTGAGATGCGCCAGCTCATGCAGGATGATGTAGTCATGCAAGGGGGGACTGAGCAACAGCAACCTCCAGTTGAGCGAAATACAGCCCCGCGCCGAACAGGATCCCCACCGTGTCCGCTGATCCCTTACCGTGATCCGCCCCACCCTCAGGTGATGGCGGTCAGCCAGCTCATGCACGCGCCCCGGAATGGTTTCCCGGGCGACATAGCGTAACAACTGGACGAGCTGCGGATCGATCTCTTCCTTCTCCAGAATCTCCAGCCCGCAACTTTGCTTGCCATGATCAATCGCATATTGGGGCATCCTCCCCTCCGAATCATTGATTTCCAGTCGATAGGCATTCCCGCGAATGGAGATTCCAGTGTGCTCTTTAAGATAGGAATGCAGGCTGGTTGCAGGTGGAGTGCTGCGGAGGATTTTGACCACCCATTCCCCCTGACTGTGAAGGAACTCGACCGCACGTTGCTCGGCAATTCCATAGGGAACCTTGAGCAAAATCTCGTTGCGTTCGTCCACCACTACCCTGAGGTGCCTCAATCCCCGACGCCGTTGCACCCGAAAGGCAACATCGACCTCTCCTTGGGCGGTCGAAAGCGAACAGCGTCGCGAACGTTCATCAAACATGCTCATGTTGGTCGATGATCTTCTGGGAATAGCGCCGCAAGGCAGACTCAGGGTCCAGACCTGCCTCTCTGGCCGCTGCAACCCACTGGAATAATTCACGACCCAGGGCCGCTTCGTCAAGCTGTGTTGCTTTGGCCTGAATCGCCGCCCGATCCAGTCCGGAGGCCTCGGTCAGCTCCTTTTTCACCAGCTCCTTATAGAGTCCACGCGCAAAGAGCAGGGCCGGGAGTCGTGGGGGAAGCTCCTTCAGGACGGTGGTTTGCGGGGGTTTGTCCTTTTTCTCCTCCGCTTTGATCTTTTCCCAGTTGACCAAGACCGCCTCGGTGTCCGCCAGCGAAAGATCGGCAAAGACATGGGGATGACGCCGCACCAGCTTTTCATTGATCCCGCGGGCCACGTCATCAAAGTCGAAGTGTCCGGCTTCAGCCGCCATCTGGGCGTGAAAAACCACCTGCAAAAGGACATCCCCCAACTCTTCGCACATGTGGGAAAAATCGTTTCGGTCAATGGCCTCCAGCAGCTCTGCTGTCTCTTCCAACAGCGTTTCACACAGCGAAGCATGCGTCTGTTCCTGGTCCCAGGGACAGCCGTCCGGCGCCCGGAGGCGTGCCATTGTTTGCCTTAGTTCTTGAATTGGTGTCACCCCCGCGTATGTCTAGCGACTAACAATCGTCTTCCAAACAAAAAGCATACAAATTTTCTTTATTTATGGACAAGCTCTCAGAAATCATGGCCTGGAAGCGTCAGGAAATTGCTCCCAGGGTGCGCCCCGTCAAAGATCGCGAGCTTGCCCGCCTGGCTGAGTTGCCCCGCCGGGGAAAATCCTTTGCCGATGCCCTGCGCCGTTCTTCCGGGCTGGCGGTGATCTCGGAAATCAAGCGCCAATCCCCCTCCGCCGGGACCATTGCTACCGGGATCATTGCCGCCGAGCAGGCCCGCAAATATTATAATGCCGGGACCGATGCGATTTCCGTCCTGACCGACGAAAAGTATTTCGGAGGCACCATTCAGGATCTCTGGGAGGTCAACGACCTCCTCGGCCCCCGCGACGATGCTCCGCCCACCATCCGGAAAGACTTTTTTGTCCACCCGATTCAGGTGCTGGAAGCCGCCGAAGCCGGCGCCCGCGCCATTCTGATCATCGTCCGGGCCCTCACCGACGAGGAAATGAAAGTACTCTTTGCCACCGCCCGTGAAGCCGGGCTCGATGCCCTTTTCGAGGTTCACAGCCTGCCGGAGCTGGAGCGCGCAGTCAAACAGGAGGCGGAGATTATCGGGGTCAACAACCGTGACCTGGCCCGCTTCAAGACCGACCTCGCCTATTCCGAGGAGATCATCCCCGAGATGCCGGAGGGTTGTATCGCGGTGAGCGAAAGCGGGATTCATTCCGTCGAGGATGCCCAGCGCGTTTTCGAGTGCGGTGCAGACGCCATCCTCGTCGGGGAAGCCTTGATGAAAATGGAAAAGCCCGAGAACTTCATTGATGCGGTCCACGCCTTTTAAATCCCTTTCATGGAAGCTGAACCCCCGCCCGGGCCCTTGACCCCCAGCGCAACCCGCAGCCTGCTGGAGTCGCTCGGGCATGAGCCCCGCAAACGCCTGGGGCAGAATTTTCTCATCGACGGCAACATCGTCCGCAAATCCCTCTTGCTCGCCGCAGTATCCGAGGGCGATCAGGTGGTTGAGGTCGGCCCCGGTCTCGGCACCCTGACCGCCGCCCTGCTCGCCAGCGGTGCCCAGGTCTGGGCGGTGGAACTGGACCCCACCCTGGCTACTCACCTGCGCTCCACTTACGGCTCCCATTCTGCCTTTCACCTCCACGAAGGAGATGCGGTCGACGCCCCCAAAGCCGCCCTGCCCGATGCCGAGGCGGCTGCAGGCTTCAAAGTCGTGGCGAATCTGCCCTATGCCATTACCAGCCCCTGGATGGATGCCCTGATGGAGGGCCCTTTGCCTTCCCGTTTGGTCCTGATGATGCAAAAAGAGGCCGCCGACCGCCTCGCGGCTCGCCCCGGCAGCAAGAGCTTCAGTGCCATCGCCATTTTCCTGCAAAGCGCCTACGCCATCGAGGGCAAACACCCCGTGTCCCGCAGTTGTTTTTATCCCGTGCCAGGGGTGGACTCTGTTCTCCTCGTCCTCAGCCTGCGCCCGCATCCGATCTTGTTCACAGCCGACCGTAAAAAACGGATCCGGGAACTCTTCACTCAGCGGCGCAAGCAGATCGGCTCCCTCGTGCGCGGAAAACCGGATGCCGAAGCTTGGCTGGAAAATGCCCGGGCGGCTGGTGTTTCCTCCAGTGACCGCCCCGAAGTCATTCCAATCTCCGCCTGGCAATTGTTTGCTCGCCAGGCCTGATCCCCCTCTACCTTGCCCCAAAGAGGATTCACCGGCTTGATCTGAGTGGATGTTGATAAGGCATTTTACTCAATTTCTTAAGTAAGCGCAGCCTCTATCCCTTTACCTCGTGAGGGATATCGGCCAAGAATCCGTGCACCCTACTCCCCTTCCCTTATGCGGTATTTGATCAAACTCCCCTTGGGCACGTCGATGGCCTGCTTGCTGCTTTTCCCCTTGGCCGCTCAGGCTGAGGTCCCCTTTTTCAACCCTGCGTCCGGGTCCAGCATCGAAGCCACCCTCGCTGAGCTGACCCTGGAAGAAAAAGTCCGGCTGCTTCATGGCTCAGCCATGTTCTACTCCGGCGGCGTCGAGCGGCTGGGGATTCCGGAGCTGGCTTTCACTGATGGTCCCCTTGGTATTCGTGAGGAAGTCTCGCGGGATTCCTGGGATGCGCTCGGTCTCGAAGACGACTATGCCACCTATTTTCCCACTGGCACCGCCCTCGCCGCCACCTGGAACCCGGATCTCGCCTTGATCTACGGCGAAGCCTTCGGGCGTGAGGCCCGCGCCCGGGACAAGGACATCCTGCTGGCTCCTGCCATTAACCTGATCCGCACCCCACTCTGTGGACGTAACTACGAATACTTCAGCGAAGAACCCTTGTTGATTGCCCGGATGGCAGTGCCCTATGTGCAGGGGGTTCAGCGCTATGATGTTGCCGCCTGTGTGAAGCATTTTGCGGTCAACAATCAGGAAACCAATCGCAGCTCGATCAGTGTGGAACTCGATCAGCGAACCCTCCATGAAGTCTACCTCTCGGCCTTTCGGGCCACAGTCATCGAAGGTGAAGCCGGAGCCGTTATGGGTGCCTACAATCGCGTGCGGGGGATCCACGTCTGCGAGCACGACTATCTCCTCAATACCGTGCTCAAAGACAAATGGGGCTTTCAGGGGCTCGTAGTCTCTGACTGGAATGCCACCCACTCGACCATCGACGCCGCCCGCCACGGGCTGGATGTCGAAATGGGCACCACCAGCAGGGCTTTTGAAGACTTTTATTTTGCCCGCCCGCTCCTCCAGGCCGTCCGCAATGGTGACCTTGAGGAAGCTGTGGTTGATGAGATGGCACGCCGCGTCCTTCGGGTCCGCCAGGCCATCCGCCAGGGGTCACCGGATCGTGCCGTCGGGGAAATCAACACCAGGCGCCATTCGAACATCGTCCGGGACGTAGCCCGCGAAGCCATCGTTCTTCTGAAGAATGAGGACCAACTGCTGCCGCTTGACCTTGATACCATCCGCAGCATCGCGGTGATCGGCGACAATGCCACCCGCCAGCAATCCCGCGGTGGATTCGGAGCCAGTGTGAAGGCGGCCTACGAGGTCCCTCCCCTCGAAGGCCTCCAGGCGGCGCTCGGAGATCAGGTGGAGATTCACTTTGCCCAGGGCTACCACCCCCAATACGGCGGCAACCCGCTCGACCGTGCCTGGCGGCGACCCATCGATCACCGTCCCGATCGGGAGTTGATCGCAGAGGCGGTGGAACTCGCCCAGGCTTCGGATCTGGCCATCATCGTGGCCGGGACCAATCGCGATGTCGAATCCGAAGCAAGGGACCGTCCTGATCTGCGCCTGCCCTTTGGACAGGAAGCGCTCATTCGCGCGGTGCAGGCAGTCAATCCACGCACCATAGTGGTCATCGTGGCTGGGGCGGCTGTCGACCTGAGTGAAGTGGAGGCCAGAAGCTCCACCCTTGTTTGGGCCTGGTTCAATGGTGCTGAAAGCGGCCATGCCCTCGCCGATGTAATCACCGGTGCGGTCAACCCCTCCGGCAAGCTGCCTTTCACCCTTCCAAGGCGCCTGCATGACCTCGGCCCGCATGCCCTTGATGCCTTTCCCGGCGACGGGGAAACCATTCACTACCGCGAAGGGATCCATGTCGGCTACCGCTGGCTCGACCGCTACGGGATTGAACCCCTCTACCCCTTTGGGTTTGGCCTCTCCTACACCTCCTTCTTCCTGCAGGCAGCCGAAATCGAAAAGGATTCCGTTACGGCGGATGCTACGATTCGTATCCATGTTTCACTACAGAACACCGGAGAACAGGACGGTCATGAAACCCTGCAGGTCTATGCAGCCTTTCCCGAGGCCTCCATCGACCGTCCCAAACGACAGTTGGTTGGTTTCCAGAAAGTCTTTCTCCAGGCAGGTGAAGAGCGTAGGATCCCCGTCGAGATACCGGTGCAGGCTTTGGCATTCTTCGATGAATCAGCCCATGCTTTCAGGGTTCCCGCCGAACGCTACCAGCTGCAGATCGGCACTTCATCCCGCGACTTGCCCTTCGCTTTGGACATTGAGGTCCGTGATTAGCCGATTCCACCTGTCAAAGCGGCCAGACCATCAGCAGCAGCGGCAAGCTGACCACCACCACGATAATCTCCATTGGCAGCCCCAGCCTCCAATAATCCCCGAAACGGAATCCACCGGGCCCAAGAATGAGTGTGTTGTTCTGATGCCCAATCGGGGTCAGAAAAGCACAGGAAGCCCCGATGGCCACCCCCATTAAAAAGGGATCCGCACTCACTCCCAGCAATTGAGCAATGCTGATGGCGATCGGACACATCACTGCTGCCGTGGCCGCATTGTTCATCAAATCGGACAAGGTCATCGTCACGATGATGACCAGAGCCAAGGCAATCACGGTATTTCCCTGAGCCACTATACCCAGCAGACCACCTGCAATCACTTCAGCCGCCCCAGTCGACTCCATCGCTCCGGCCACCGGAATGAGCGCCGCCAGCAGGACAATCACCGGCCAGTCGACCGCTTCATAGGCCACACGTGGTGGCACCGTCCGGAACACCATGGAAGCGAGCGCTCCCGCGGCAAAAGAGACTGCGGCCGGCAGCAAACCGATCGCCGCCACCAATACGGCTATCGCCATGATCAAACTGGCTGTGATCGCTTTTTCCCGATCAGGAATCCGCAGCTCACGCGCCGCCAGAGGCACACATCCGGCACTGGAAGCAAACGCGGAAATGGCATCCGCAGGACCTTGAACCAGCACGACATCTCCCGCCTTAAGTTTGAGCGATCGTAACCGGCTGGTCGACCGCTTGCCCTGACGGGATACCGCCAGCAGATTGATCCCATGTCGGGTCCGCAACAACAGATCCTTGGCCGAGCGACCAAGCACCCCGGATTCCGGTAACAGAGCCAACTCCATCAGGACAAATTCCTGATCCGGTTTCTCTTCGGGCTCTTCTTCAGAATCATCATCCGTCTGTTCAGCCTCATCAGATTGCCTGCTCTTGGCTGTTTTCGCCGTTTTCTCGTCAGCGTCTTCCTTCTCCTCCGCCTCCTTGGCCTCCTCCAGATCCAAACCGAGGTCGGAAAGCGCACTGGCCAATGCTTCGGCGTCCGCCTCGATGATCAGGATGTCCCCGGCCAGCACCGTTCGACCGGAACCGGGAGCGTGCATCCGCACCTCATTGCGCACCAGGGCAATGACTTGCGCCTCCGCCTTTTCCAGCACCTCCTCGATTTCCCGCAGGGTTTTTCCGTCGGCCTTTGAACCTTCCCTGACCCGTGCCTCCGTCATGTAGGCCGCAGTATCGAAGCCTTCTTCGCTGCCCTGACGCTTCGGAACCAGGCGGTAGCCCAATAGAGCGATAAAGAAAACTCCGATCCCGGCCACCGCCGCTCCCACCGGAGTGAAATCAAACATCCTGAATGCAGCCCCGGAAGTCTCCGCCCGATAGCTGGCAACGATCAGATTGGGAGGCGTCCCGATCATGGTCGTCATCCCTCCGAGAATCGACCCAAACGCCAAAGGCATCAGCACCCTTCCGGGGGACAACTCCAAACGCTTCGACATCTGAATGGCCACCGGCATCAAGAGGGCAAGGGCACCGACATTGTTCATGAAGCCTGACAACAACGCTCCCAGCCCGGTCAGCGCGGCGATGGTCAACATGGGACCGGCTTTGGCGGGCAGCACCCAGCGGGTCAATGCATCAACCGCTCCCGAGGTTTGCAGCCCCCGGCTCAAAATCAGCACACAGGCCACCGTCACCACCGCCGGATGCCCAAAGCCCGCAAAGGCCTCCCCCGCCGAAACCAATCCGGTAAAAACACAGATCAACAAGCCTGCCGCCGCTACCATATCATGGCGCCAACGCCCCCAGAGGAACATCCCCATCGTGAGCACCAGAATGCCCAGGATCAGCAGCTGCGGCAATGTCATACCCAAGCTTTCAGCACAATTCCACCCGACACGCAAGCACCCACCACCCTTTCCCCAAGCCCTTGTGCTGATCCAAACTTCACTCCGATTCTCTTCCGATCGTACAACCCTAACGTGGCGTACGCCACGTTAGGGTTGTACCAAAACTGAACAGATCCCCCTTGCCCTCAAGGGCCCCGGAAATCACTTGAAGTCAATCTACAAGCCAATCTTTTGCCACCGGACCCAAGACTTGAGTTCTCTCCCGTAACCCACTAAGCCCAAAGAAGCAATTTCCGGGAGACATGAGGGTGTGGCGTACGCCACGTTAGGGTGGTACCAGAAACGGGTGGGATCCGACTGGGGAAAGTGGTGCTGAGAAGTGTTTTGATTCCAGTTGCGGCTTGCGGAGGGGAAAGGGGGTGGTTGCACTGGGGGAAGCATGAAGTTGGCGATTGATTTGACCCATTGCAGTCACAGTTCGGCCCAGACCGGGATTCAGCAGGTTGCTCGCGGCGTCTGGCGTGCCCTGCCGCCCCTCGCCGAAATGGAAGCAGTGGTTTTTGATAAGTACGCAGACTTCTGGCGCCCACTGGATCGAAGGGAAAGCAAGCATCTGGAAACGGTGGATGCGCTTCAGAAAGTGAAACGCAAACGTCCCCACTGGAGCACTTGGCAGCGTATTCGTGGCCGTTTCCTGCGACGCTTTGGCCGGGGTTCCCCCGTTTCAACCGGCAGCTATGATGCAGTCCTCTTGCCGGAATTCTTTGCCGAATGGGTCGGGCCACGCCTGCCCGAACTCCGGCGCTTGAGCCAGGGTCCGATGGTGGCCATTTTCCACGATGCGATTGCCTTTCATGAGCCCAAGTGGGGGGTAAAAGAAACCATTGAGCGTTATCCTCAATACCTGCGGGAACTGTCCACCGTCGATGCTGTGGCCTGTGTCTCCGAGTTCTCAAAGGGGCAATTGCTGGAGGCTTTCAAGAAAGTGGGCATGACACCTCCCCAACTGGTGGAGGCCATCCCACTGGGGTTGCGAACAGATCATTTACCGGAGCGATCGAGCTGCTTTCAGCGGCTGGCCGACGGCGGGAGTGGCGAGCCGGTTTTTCTTTGTGTGGCGACCATTGAACCGCGCAAGAATCACGATGCCCTGCTGGCGGCAGCAGAATCGCTGTGGAATGCGGGTGCCCGCTTCCGGATCGTTCTGGTGGGCATGTTAAACCGGGGCAGTGGGCAGTCGCTGGAGCGCACGATTCGTCGCTTGCAGGCTGAAGGCCACCCGCTGGAGTGGCATGGATCGGTATCCGCCTCAGAACTTGCCCGACAGTATCAATCCTGTGATGCCACCCTCTTCCCTTCCCGTTGCGAGGGCTTTGGCTTGCCGGTGCTGGAAAGTCTTTATTTTGGGCGCCCCTGCCTCTCCAGCAATGGTGGAGCCCTCGCGGAAGTGGCGGTGGGACCGGGGGTCCTCGTCAGCGATCCGGAAGCTGAAGCGATTGCCGCCAACCTGCAGCGTTTTCTCAACGAGAAGGGACTGGCGGAGAGGCTGACGGCAGAAGCCAAGGCCCGTGAAATCCGAACCATGCAGGATTACGCGGCGGATCTGCGGGCCTTTATTCAGCAAGCCGCCCGGACGGCAGAAGGCTGATAGAAGTGTTCGAGGTCCTCCAGCAGGAGGGACTTGGCGGATTCTCCCGCGTAGTGAATCATCCAGCTCTGACGGCGTAGCTCGGCATTCTCGAAACGCTGCCCGAAGGCTGGCATACAGTTCCATTTGGGATCGAGCCAGTGAATGGTGGTGGCGGAAATATGGGCCTCATAATTGAGGGTGTTCTGATCCGGCCAGCGCCCGGTGGCGAAACTGTCACGATGATAGGAGAAAACATCGCGATGGGCCCGGGATGCCACCATCACCCCCGCATTGAAATAATGCGGCGGCAGTTGCTCAAAGCCTCCCAGGCGACGGCGCATGGCTTTCCATTCCTGCAGGCGTTTGGGAGCTTCTACTCCGACAAACTCATTGACCACCCCAAGGGCGTTAGCGGGAACTTCCTTGAAGATATCCGGGGCATCCGGGCGAATGAGAACATCTGCATCCAGATAAAAAATACGGTCAAAATCCTGCAGCAGATCATAGATCTGGAACTTCTCCAGATGCAGATTGCGATGCCGACGACGCCAGCGCAGGACAGACAAATCGAGCTTGGGCTCCGTCAGGTTGATGACCTCCAAACCATGACGCTCCGCGTATAACTGGACTGATTCATCTGTCAGCTCCATCCAGTCCAGTCCTGGAATTCTCAGGGAGACAATCGCCCGACGTGGTTCTTTGGAGTGAAGAGGTGCAATCATGGCGTCAAAATCAATAGCGTTTCAGGGCTTTTTCGAGGGCCTCAACTGAGCGTTCGATATCATCCCGGCTATGGCGGGCGGAAACAGCCGTCCGGATGAGATCCTTGCCGGGAGGCACGGCGGGGGCAATGGCGAGGACGGAGAAGACCCCTTCTTCCAAAAGCATTTTCCAGATATGATACGCACGCTCCTTGGAACCGATCACGATGGGTACCGCCGGGGAATCGCTGTCCCAAATATCCACTTCGAGCTGATTGAGCAGCCGCTTGTAGTAGCGGGTGTTATCCCAGAGACGAATCCGGTGTTCAGGCTCGGTTTTGAGGACGTTGAGGGCCGCGAGGGCACAGGCGGCCTGGGCCGGACTGATGGCAGCACTGAAAATCGTCTGCTTGGAATGGGTGCGGAGGTATTCAATGACATCCCGCGAACCCGAGACAAAGCCGCCGGTAGAGGACATGGATTTGGAAAGGCTGCCACAGAGAACATCGACATCGCGATTGCAGTCGAGGTAACCGACCGTTCCCTGTCCGCGGTCTCCCAGCACCCCAAAGCCATGGGCATCATCAACGACGATAAAGCAATTGTGATCCCGCGCCACTTTGACGATCTCCGGCAGGGGTGCGATGTGTCCTTCCATCGAATAGACACCTTCGACCACGATCATCTTCGGTACTTTGGCGGGTTCCGTCAGCAGGATGTCCTGGAGGTCCTTGGGATTGTTATGGGCAAATCGCTCCACTCTGGCGTCAGAGAGTTTGATCCCGGACCAGAGCGAAGAATGGACGTTCCGGTCGACGAGGATAAGGTCTCCTTTCTGGGCAAAGCTGGACACCGCTGCCATGCAGGCGAGGTATCCGGCGGAAAGCACCATGCAGGACTCGCGTCCGAGGAAATCAGCCATCTGCTCTTCCAGCTGCAAGTGGATGGAGCGCGAACCGTTGGCCAGGCGGGCACCGGTGGTGCTGCTCCCCCATTTTCTCAGTGCGGCCTCCCCGGCCTCAATCACCTTGGGATGGTGGCTGAGCCCGAGATAGTCGTTGCTGGAGAGCATGATCATCTTGCGGCCATCACACCAGACATGGGCGCCATCGTCTTTTTCAAAGGACTTATACCAGAGGCCGTACTTAATGCGGGCCTTGGTCGCGGCGTCTTCCTTCACTCGACGAAGGATGGTGCTGCGCTCGCGGAGACGTTCGGTAAATTTCAACATAATGAAACGCTATTCGAAGCAAAAGACGGTTACCATAGTCCTAAACGGCGCACCGACAAGCGTTAAGGTGAGAGGATAGCATGTTACGGGAGAAAACCCTCAGGACAGGCTGAAGTTTCATCATTGGAAAAATCTGAAAAAAAGAACTGGTTTTCCCGAAATAGCCGGAAAGAAGAAAAGACATTGCCGCGGAGGGAGATTCCGCAGATGGATAGAGGCATCATGACACCGCTTGAGGAAGCTCATTCCCCACCTACGAGCATATTTCAGACCTTTTTCCGGCATCGCCATCTTTTGGCACAATTTACCCGCCGTGAAGTGGAGTCCCAGACGCGGGGCAGCGTTTTGGGAACGCTCTGGTGGGTGCTTAATCCCCTGCTCATGCTGGCTGTCTTCACGGTGGTGTTTGGAATGGTCATGGGAGGGCGTTTTGAAGGAGTCGAGGCTGCGGGGCGTTTTGCCTACCCGCTGGGAATTTTCGTTGGAATGTCCTTGCTTGGCTTGATTACAGAGACACTCAACCAGTCCAGCATGGCCATTGTCGGACATTCCAATCTGGTACAAAAGGTCCGCTTTCCGACCGAGCTGCTTTCCGTTTCAAAAATCGGGGCTTCGGTGACCCGCACTCTGGTCAGCATGGTTCTGGCCATCATCGGGATCATTTTTTTCGGTCCCGGCGCTCACTGGCAGATGTTACTCATTCCGGTGATACTTCTCCCCTTGGTCGCCATGGCCCTCGGCCTTGGCTGGCTGCTTTCGGCAATCGGCGTATATCTACGTGACAGCCAGCACTTTATGGCATTCATCAGCATGGTCATCTTTTATACCAGTGCTGTTTTCTATTCCCCTGCTTCCATTCCCGAGCCAATCATGGCTTATCTGCGCTTTAATCCGGTGCTGCACGCTGTCGATCAAGGGCGCAACCTGCTCCTCTGGCATTCAGAGCTGAACTGGTATGCCGTCGGCTACCTCTACTTCTGGGGAGTCCTGCTCTTTTTCGCAGGGTATTACGTCTTCGAAAAACTGAAAGACGGCTTTGCCGATGTGCTCTGAGCTGCAGCCAATTTGTGACGGGAGCTCCCCAAAAAAGCTAAAGAGGTTTAAACCCGCAGCGCCTGCCGGAACCGTTCCATATTGGCGCGGGCATCAAAATTTTCCTCCACCCACTTCCGGGCAGCCTGCACTTGTCTGAGGGTCTCTTCTGGCTTTGAAGCCATTGCTGCAAGCGCATGGGCCAGCTCCGCCGGGTCGCGGGCAATCCTCCCGTTGACGCCATCCGAGACCACTTCAGTCACCGCGCCGACCGGAGTGCAAACCACCGGTGCGCCATAGGCCATGGCCTCGCCCACAAAATTGGGAAAACCCGCCCGGTCACCGCTTTCCGCAACGATCCCCGTGAACAGGGCGACTCCGCAGGAACTCAATTTTTCCGTCACTGCCCCAAACGGCAGGGCTCCGCACAGGGTGACCTCATTTTCCAGCCCCAACCGGGAAATCCTATCGATTAACACCGCACGAAGCGGCCCCTCCCCGACGATCTCGGCGAGAAAGGGGATCTGCCGCCGTTTCAACTCCGCATAAACGTCCATCTGCAGAAGGTAGCCCATTTTCTCCACCAGTCGTCCGACGCTGAGGATGTGAATCACACCTCCTTGCGCCACTTCCCGTGGCTGAAATTTCGGCAGGGGTATCAAGCCCCTCCGGATGACCGATATTTTGGCCGTGGCTGCCCCCTTCTCCGTCAGGCGCGCGACACCGGCTTGGGTGGAAGTTCGGATCCATTCAGCCTCCAGGCATTTTTCACGCAACAACCCGTCTCCACCATCCTCAAAGAGATCGTAGGCATGAGCCGCGAAGGTGAAAGGCAAGCCGGTCAGGCGGGATATGGTCCAGGCGACGGTTGCCGGCAATGAGCCCCACACGGCGTGCAGGACAAAGGGCTGATTTCGTTTGGTAAATGCCCGGGCCAGACAGAAACCGCAGCCCAGACCGAGGAGGTTCTCTCCCCAATTGATTCTGTTGGGCGGTCGACGAGAGCAGAAGCTTTTGAGCAGGCTCAGCGTCGCCCGCGGAGCGCACAGCATCCAATAGGGCAACCAGAAGAAAAGGGAGAGCATCCGCCACAGCGGCATCCGCCGGATGCTCAATCCTGCAAAAGCATCATCGCCCTCCCAGAAAGACCAAAGTTCCAGCTGTACTCCCAAATCGCGGAGGGCCTCAACCTCGCGTTGAAGAAAGGTCTCCGTCGCCACCGGAAAACGGGTAAAAAACAGGATCAGTGTCGGCGGTGCTCCCATTACTGCGCATGAAGCACCTCGTCACCGATGGCAGCAAGGTCACGGACGAAGATCCAGGGCTTGTCTTCACTGGAAACCTTCTCCAGTCGGCTACGCAGGGTGGCAAAGGACTCGGGCTGGTCCAACCATTGTTGCATTAATTTCGCTAAATGGCGCGGACTGCGGATGTGCTCACCGATGCCATTCTGCTGGAGGAAGCGAAGGGTACAACGCTCCTGCGGCATCAGCCCGCCGTGCGCATGGAAGAGAACCGGACACTTGAAGAAAGTGGCTTCGGCCATGGTGTTGGCCCCACCCCTGGTTAGAATGCAGTCGCTGGCTTGCATCAGCAGGTGCATGCGCCGACTGAAACCCTCCTGACAAATACGAAACCCCGGGTGCTCAGAGGCCCAGAGGGAAATCCGGTCAAAAGCCTCCTTGTTGCGCCCTGAGACCACGATCACCTGCAGCCGGTCGGCAAAGGGAACCAGTGCGTTGAGAAAGGCAATATGCCGATCCGCACCCAAGGCGCCAGTGGCCAGAAAGAGGGTAAAACGGGATGGATCCAGTCCGAGGCTGACCGCCCGGAAACGGACGACTTCGGAGGCCGTCATCGGAGGTTCGAAGTTGCGCGGTCGCAATAGATTGCAAAAGACCTGCACCTGTCCCTTCGGATAGCCCAATTGCTCAACGTAAGGAATCACTTCCGTCCGGCGCACGTAGATGCGGTGGGCCGCCTTGTCCACCCAGTTGCGGCTGAAGCCAAAGCCACCACTCCATTCCCCACAGTAAATGATACAGCGCACACGATTCTCCCCCAGCACCCGCCTGGCCGCAGCCAGATAACCGCGGTTGAGGCTGTCATGCATACTGATCACCAAATGCGGCTTGAAGCTTTCCAGCTTTTTTCGCCAGACCTTTATGCCGATGCCCCACCCTCTGGCATTAAACCAGCCAAAGGCCTCGGCGATAAACCAATATATGTTGTGCAGCCAGGGCGCATGCCGCTGAATCTGATTGTAGAGCCGGACTCCGAAATCACCCAGTCGGGATCCGGATTCAAGAGCATGATACACTTCGAGCCGGATATCATCCCCGAACTCATGCCGCGCCCACTGGGACAGGGCATAAGCCCGCATATCATGACCGCTCCCCGTGCTTGAAGTCAGGATCAACCAACGTTGTTGCTGAAGAGGAGCGAGCATGCAGGTGTCAGGTCAGGGTTCAGGCTGGGAAAAAATCACCGAGACATTGGCCCCACCAAAACCGCTGCTGTTACTCATGACCAACTGGGGTTTCAGATCAAGGGTTTCCCGGGGAAGATCCAAACCTTCCGCTTCGGGATCCGGATTCTGTAGATGCGCCTGCCCCGGAATAAACCCGTATTTGAGCGCAAGCACGCTGAAGGCCGCCTCCATGACACTGGAAAGCGACAGCGCGTGCCCGGTCAGCGCCTTGGTGCTGCTGATCCGTGCCTTGGGACGTGGACCAAAAGTTGTCTTGAGCGCACGGCATTCCGCCGCATCCCCGATCGGAGTCGAAGTGGCATGGGCATTGATGTAATCAATCAAATCCGGTGAGAGCCTGGCCGACTCGAGGGCAGCCTCCATCGCCCGGGAAAGTCCGGCTCCCTCGGGATGCGCAATCGCCACATGATGTCCATCGGTGGACTGCCCCCAGCCTTTCAACTCGGCATACGGCTCCGCCGAACGGGCCCGCATCGCTTCCTCCGACTCCAGCACCAAAACGACTGAGCCCCCGGTGCCGACAAATCCATCCCGATCCCGATCAAAGGGGCGGGAGGCAATGTCCGGATCGGTCTGCGAAGAGAGCACCCGCATCACCCCAAAGGGGACAATGGTCTCTTCCGTAAAATCTTCCGCCCCCACCACGAACATCCTGTCCTGACGTCCCAGCGCGATTTCGTCGTAGGCATAGCCAAGGGCATGTCCACTGGACGCACAGGCGGAGACAAAGCCGGAGGAAGCCCCCTGGATGGCATGACGGGCCACCAGGTTGAAGCTGAGGGTCCCGGCAATGGAGGCAATCATTCCCATCGGCATGGCCCGGCTGGGCCCGAGCCGCTTGAGTCGATCCATGTGAAACCAGGTCATCAGGGCGGATCCTGCCGATGCGGTAAACAACCCGGTGCGGGGATTGGACACTTCCACCTCTTCCAGCCCGGCACTGGTAATCGCCCGCTGCATCGCATAAGTGGCATAGAGAACATTCGGGCAGAGCGAGCGGTACTGGTCCATGCGGAAGCGGATCTCCCGCGGAAATACCCAGTCTTCCGGGTCCGTCCCGACTATTTCAAAATCGGGGATGGGGGCGGCGACTTTGACCGGAATGGAAGGATCTTCGAAAGGCGGATAGCGGACGATGCCGTGGCGGAGTGAAGTCAGACGTTCAACTACGTCTGCTTCCTCCCGGCCAAGACATGTGGCCAAGCCCATGCCGGTGACATACACTTTGCGCATAAGAATGGGGCGGCAAACGCCGCGAGGGGTCTGGGGTCTAAGATTCCCGGGAGGCAACTTCCGGGTGCTCACGATCAATGATACTGAGCGAGATCTCTTCTGCCTTGGCCACCCGAACACCATTCACCAGAATCATGCCGGAAAACTGGACCAGCGGGAGGTGGACCTTGCGGAGTTCAATCCGCATCTGCAACTGATCGCCAGGGCGGCAAATCCGGTGACAGCGCACACCGTCGCAAGAGACAAAAACAATCTTTTCCCGGTCGATGCCATCAAACTCCGCCCGATCCGTTTTGCGCAGATAAAGCACAGCCAACTGGCCCAGTGCTTCCAGCATGAGCGATGCCGGAAAAATCGGGTCGTCCTTGAAGTGGCCTTCCAGAAAAATTTCGTCCCCACTGATGGCATAGCGCCCTTCGGCAGCCTCCCCGTTCACACGGGCTTCCTGCAGAAACAGGAAAGGAGGCTGATGCGGCATCTCGGCCACAATTTGCTCCAACCCAAGCAGGTTTTTACTGGTCGGCAAAGGCAGGCCCTTGAGCTTTGCGTCCAGATAGACTTTGACATCCCCCACCGTGCGGAGGTTGCGCAACTCCTCGTTTTCGATCGAGATCCCCAAAGTCTCTTCAATCAACATGACAATTTCCACCATCAGCAGGGAATCAATCCCCAGGTCTTCCATCAGGCGGGCGTTGTCATCCCCCTCTCGCACCACCGGGCGCACATCGGGTTCCACGAACCGCTCGATGATTCCCATCACGATGATGGGTACGAGTTCGGGGTCGCGACTTTGGTTAAAGGCGATCGCAGCCGTGACCGCTTGCTCCGGGCAACGCTTGAGGGCATCGCGAAGCTCGTCTTCGTTTTGAATGGTTTTCGGCATAGCTCTTGGAGAGTTTCGCCTGACGAGCATCAAAAATACACGCCAGTACGACTAAAAGCAGAGGTTCTTAGGTTGAACTCCCGCCCATGTAAATAAAAGAGTCACGTTGTTTTGTTTGGAGAACTGGTACAATTGGATTGATCGGGTCACGATTCTTCGCGCAGTAACGCATTGCTGGATGAAACCATGCAAAGTCCCCAAGGTTACGAAGCAGGAGTGAATTTTTACAAATCATGCAGCAAACACAACTGAAGGCATCTCGCCAGAGGCCACCCGCATGGGTCTGGCCCGCCTTGCTGGCACTAACCATTTTCACCATTTCCAGCATAGAATTGGCTCCCCAACCCCCTTTTCCCGGCTGGTTCAGTCCCCACGTCATGGCACACTTTCTGGTCTACGGACTCATGGCCACCCTCATCCTCAGGTGCTTCCTCCCTCATTTTCTTAAACCTCTTCCCATCCTGACCGCTTTCCTCCTCACCACTCTCTTCGGAGTCATCGATGAATGGAGACAGGCCTACAATCCGGTCCGTTTCTTCTCCTACCAGGACATGCTCATCAATGCGCTCGGAGCCGCCGTCGCCATCGCCGCCTACTCCTTCTGCCCACTCTACCGGAACATCCTCGAACGAAGGGTATTTTAACGAAAATTTAACAGCCTTCAGCATTGTTCAATTGTTCAGCAGGCTATTATTTTGATCCAGTATTCACTTCCACCCATGCAACGCTCCCCCGACTTAACTGAACCCTCCGCCCGGATTGTAGCCTTGCGGGCAGAAATCGCCCGCCATGAGCACCTCTATCGGGTGGAGAACCAACCGGAAATTTCCGACCAGGATTTTGACCGGCTGGTCAAGGAGCTGGCGGACCTGGAAGCACAACACCCCGACCTCGCAGGCGAAGACAGCCCTGTCGCTCAAATCGGTGACGATCGCCTGCCGGAGTTTGCCAGCTACCGGCACCGGGTCCCCATGATGAGCCTGGACAACACCTACGACCGATCCGAACTGGTCGAATGGTATGGTCGCCTCCAACGGGCCCTGCGCACCGCAGGCGTCCCTTCCGCTGCCCTCGCCTCCAGCCCGAGCCGCCTTGACGACCGCCGTCCTGTCATCCAGGGAGACCTCTTCAGCGACGCCCAGATGGATGCGGCGGATGCCAACCGTGATGCCCCCCTTCCCCTTCTGGTTGAGCCAAAAATCGACGGACTGGCCATCAGCCTGACTTATGAAAAGGGCAAACTCGTCCGGGCAGTGACGAGGGGAAATGGCGAGGTGGGAGACGATGTGACGATCAATGTGCGGACGCTGCATGCGCTTCCCCATACCTTGAAACCATCTCCACAGGCTCCCGCCATCCCTGACTTGATCGAGATCCGGGGGGAAATCTATATGACCTTTGCCGAGTTTGAACGCATCAATGCGGAACGTGCGGAAAACGGTCTGGAGCTTTACATGAACCCCCGCAACCTCGCGGCGGGAACGCTCAAACAACTCGATGTCAATCTCGTGCGTCGCCGAAAGTTGGAGATTATAACCTATGCCATCGGCGCATGCGAAGGCTGGGAACCCCTTCGTCAACACGACATCATCGAAGCCTTTCGCCAGTGGGGACTCCCGATTGCCCGTGACTACCAGCTGGCTGCAGGCATCGACGAGGCATGGGCTGCCATCGAGTCCATCGACGCCATGCGCACAACCTTTGAATATCCCACCGATGGCGTCGTCCTCAAACTGGACGATCGCCGGGGACAGGAAGCGGCCGGCTCCACCAGTAAAGCCCCCCGCTGGGCCATAGCCTATAAATTTGCCGCCGAACAGGCGGAAACACGCCTGAACAGCATTTCCATTCAGGTTGGGCGTACCGGTGCCCTCACCCCGGTCGCCGAACTCGAACCCGTCCTCCTCGCCGGGACCACCGTCAAGCGGGCCACCCTTCACAATGAGGATGAAATCCGCCGCAAAGATGTTCGCGAAGGGGATACCGTCATTGTCGAGAAAGCCGGCGAAATCATTCCCGCTGTCGTCAGGGTGGTTCTGGAAAAGCGCCCGCCCCACAGCCAGCCTTTTGATTTTCCCGCCCGCCTGCGGGAACTGGGTTATGAGGCCGAGCGGGTGCCCGGACAGGTTGCCTGGCGCTTGAAAACCAGCGATCATCCGGTCCAACTGCACCGCCAGATCGTCCACTTTGCCAGCCGCACCGCAATGGACATCGATGGTCTCGGCAAGGAAATCGTCACTCAGCTCATCGAAGCCGGTCTCGTCCGTGATGTCGCTGACCTCTACCTGCTGAAGACGGAACAACTTATTCCACTGGAGCGCTTCGCCCAAAAAAGTGCCGATAACCTGATTGCCGCCATCGACCGGAGCCGCTCCAACGAACTCTGGCGCCTCATTCATGCCCTCGGCCTGCCCCATGTCGGGGCGGAAGCCGCCAAGCTGCTGGCCAGGGAATTCCGCTCTCTTGATCGACTTCAGCAGGCAAGTGCCAAACAACTGACCGATATCCACGGAATCGGTGAGGTCATGGCCAACGCCATCATCGGATGGTTCCACTCTGAGACCAATCAACGACGTTTACAGCGCCTCCACCAATACGGTTTGAACTGGGAAAACAACGAAAACGCGTCCATTCCTCCAGACAGCGACAGCCTGCCTTTTTCCGGAATGACCTTTGTGCTGACCGGCACCCTCCCCAACATGACCCGGGAAGAAGCCACCGCCCTGATCGAAAACGCCGGGGGCAAGGTCACCGGCTCGATCAGCAAGAAGACCGACTATCTTCTGGCCGGTGACAAGCCCGGTAGCAAATTCGCCAAGGCCGAGAAGCTGGGAGTGCCCATTCTCGATGAGTCTGGACTCAAACGACGTCTCAGACAGACCCAGTCCCGGACTGGCGGATAACCTTGAATCTCAAGGCTGCATCAACGTCATCACCGCAAAAAACTGACAGACCGCACCACCGACTACAAACAGGTGCCAGATGGCATGATGATAAGGCAGTCGCTTCCAGAGATAAAAAATCACACCACCTGAATAAATCGCTCCTCCCCCCATCAACAAATAGAATCCTAGTGGGGTCATCGCCTGGTAGAGAGGCCAAATGAAGAAGGCTACCAGCCAGCCCATCGCCAGATAAATCAAGGAAGACTGCAGTCCGCCACGCTTCTGCAAAAAACACTCCCGCACCACCCCGAACAAGGCCAAACCCCAGATCAGACCGAACAATGTCCAGCCAACCCCACCCCGCAAGGGGCCGAGGGCAAAAGGTGTGTAGGTCCCGGCAATCAGCACATAGATAGCGGCGTGATCCATCACCAGAAAGCGCTTTTTCCAATGGAGGGAGCGCACCGAATGATAGAGGGTTGAGGCCAGGTATAGGACGCATAAGCTGGCTCCGTAGACAGACGTCGCCACGATCAAAAATGGATCGCGAGCCAGACTGGCCGCCACCACTGCCACAACCAGTCCCGCCACGCTCAACAGTAAACCCATCCCATGGGTCAAACTGTTCGCCCACTCTTCCGCTGGCGTGTACCCGGAGGTTGGATGCAGATCAGACTCAAAGCCCATGACCCACACTTTTATTGACACCCAAAAGAAAATGTAAAGTCGAACCTCCCTACCCCCTCCAGATCCCCCCTTGCCCTCTGTTCCCTGAATTTTGCAGATTTTACCATTTCCGTCTTGACTATATCCCGCCAATTCCTACGAATCAAACACGTGTTGGCTAACACTATCTGAATCCCCTCCTTTACTCCATACCCATGCGTTCCACACGAGAGCTAGCCGATCATCTGGGAATCTCCCGCTGGACGGTGTCGCGTGTCCTCAATGGACACACGGGCGTGAGTGAGGAAACGCGAAAGAGGGTGCTTGAGACAGTGGAAGCCTTCGGATTCCAGCCTTCCGCCCTAGCTCGTGGTTTAAGGGGTGGGCGGACGGGCCTGGTAGGGATATGTTTCCAGGAAATGGATTCCCCTATCCGGGCCCGCAAGGCTGCGGTCCTCCAGACGATGCTCAGCACGCACGGATTGCGGGGCATCATGGAACTGAATGCTCACGACCCAAATCTCGAGCTCACCATTATCCGGCACTTCCTCGACCTGCGGGTCGACGCCATGGTACTCTTTGGTAGTTACCTGCAGGTCGAGGATCCCCTTTTACACACCATTCGCGAACATGGTGTCCCCACCATCGTGGTGGACCCTTCGACGGATCTTCCCCTTCCTACGGTTGAACTGGACCGCAAAGACGCCCTCTCCCAAGGGTTGTGCCATCTATATGATTTGGGGCACCGGCAGATCGCTCTCTTCGGGATGGAACACGACTCGGTCTATGGACCTAAGCGCATGGCGGGTCTGCATGAAACCGCCATTGAGCTTGGGCTCAAACCGGAGAACACTTTCTTTGCCTTTGATGACCCCTCCGACCCTTCCTTTGATTATGGGTCCGGATCCGTGCTGGCGGATGCTTTTCTCAAGGAAGACTGTCCGGCCACCGCGATCATTGCCCTGAATGACTGTATCGCCATCGGTGCCATCCATACCCTGCGTGAAGCAGGCCTGCGGATTCCCGCGGATATTTCCGTCCTGGGCTTTGATGACATTGGGGTCGCCTCCTGGTTTGAACCGCCCTTGACCACTCTGCGTCAGGAAACAGAAATCCTCTGTAAGGCGACCCTTGATCTTTTGGCGAAGTTGTTGCAGAACGAAGGAACAGGCATGGATACGGTTGAGAAGAGGCATTTCCAGTCAAAACTGGTCATCCGCCGCTCGACTGGTCCCGCCCCGATCCGGGTCACTCCTACCCGCGGTTGACCCTTTTATGCATTCCATTTCGTCAAAATGAAACGAGTTTTACTCACCACCACATCCTTCCAGGACACCCCCGGGGGGCACCATGACCTGCTGACCCAACAGGGTTGGGAAGTGATCACAGCCCGCGGCCCTTTGCCCGAAGCCAGCATGCTGGAACTGGTCGGCGACATTGATGGCCTGATCTGCGGCGACGACGCCATCACCCGTCAAGTGTTGGAAAAAGCCCTGCCCCGTTTACAGGCAATCAGCAAATACGGCATTGGCATCGATAAGATCGATGTGGCCGCCACCAATGAGCTCGGGATCCCCCTTTGCGCCACACCGGGGGTCAACCACACCACCGTATCCGAGCACGTCTTCGCATTGCTACTCGCCCTCCACAAAAACCTGGTGGCAGAATGCAACATCACCCGCGAAGGGAAATGGAAGCGGCTGATCGGCCATGAAATCATGGGCAAGACCATCGGCATCGCCGGCCTCGGTCGGATCGGCAAGGAAGTCGCTATCCGCGCCAAGGCTTTTGGCCTCGGGGTGCAGGCCTTTGATATTTACTGGGACGAAGTATTTGCCGAAACCCACGGCGTCCGTCGCTGCGAATCAATGGAGAGCTTGTTGACCGCTTCCGACATCGTTTCCCTCCATACCAACCTTACTCCCGAAACCCACGGAATGCTCAACAGCGGGACCCTTTCCAAAATGCGCAGGGGAGTCGTCATCATCAACTGTGCACGGGGAGAGCTAGTGGATACCGCCGCCATGGTGGCCGCACTTGAAAGTGGTCAGGTAGGTGGATACGGAACCGACGTCCTGGATCAGGAGCCTCCCCCTGCGGATCACCCGCTGCTCACGGCAAAGAACTGTCTGGTCACGCCCCACATCGGATCCCGCACCTACGAGAGCGTTGTCCGTCAGGGATCGGCTGCCGTGGAAAACCTGCGCCTGGTGCTGGCTGGCGAAAAGCCGCTTTTCCAGGCCAATCAGGTTCCGATCACCGCAGGTTGATCTCGCCTTCCCTCCCATCCTGCTTTCTTCTACGAAGACCTCATTATGAGCGAAGTGTTTTTTGTTGTCCCCATTGAAACCCACAATGCCCTCGTAGCTCAGGCCTTTCGGCATCGCGGCTTCACCGCAGATGAAGCCGAAGCTGCCGCGACCTTTGCGGCCTTTGCCAGCCAGCACGGCATTCGCACCCACAACGCGCTCAAAGCGCTCCACCTCGACCATCTCTTTGGCAGTGGGGCCGGTGGCTGTGTGCCCGCTGCTGAGATCGAAAAGCTGCCCTGCCGCTTCGCCGCCAGCGAAATCTGGAATGCCCACCGCAAACTTGGCCAGGCTACCGCCTATGCCGCCATCGAGCGCTGTATTGAATTAGCGGATACATACGGCATCGGCATGGTCAGTGTGGACAATGCCTTTCACTACCTCTGGGGCGGGGGTTACGTCATGGAAGCCGCCAAGCGCGGATACATCGCCTACACCAACTGCACCGCTGCCCTTACCGAAGTGGTCCCCTTTCAAGGCAAGCATCCCACCCTCGGAACCAATCCCCACAGCTGGGGCTTCCCCACCACCGATGCCCTCGGCTACCCCATCGTCATCGACTGGGCCACCTCCGTCGTCGCCATGGGGCGCGTCCAGCAACTCGCACGCGAGGGGCTCCCCCTCCCCGAGAATGCCGCCGTCGATGAAAACGGGACACCCACCACCGACGCTTCCAAAGCCAAATACCTTTTACCCTTCGGTGCCCACAAGGGCTATGGCCTCAGCCTGATCAACGAGATCGTCGCCGCATTCATCGGTGGAGGACTCCCCACCGTACGCAGCCGCTGGAGTTCCACCGCAGCCGGACCAGAGGAAAAACGTACCCCTTGCTTCTTCTTTCAGGTCATCCACCCCGATGCCATCAATTCAGGTGCCTTCACCCCCGGACGCGACCAACAGAAAAACATCAAGGCCGTGATCGATGACATCCTCGGCCACGGCAACGAAAACTGCCTCCTCCCCGGCCAGGTCGAAGCCCGCTTTGCCCAGCGCTGCGAAACCGCCGGCGGACTCCTCTTCACCGCCGCCGAAATCAACGCCTTTAACGAAATCGCTCGGGAATGCGGCTCCCAGCCCTGGTCTCCCGACCAGTTCCAACCCGCCTAACCTCCCCCTTCCTTCTTCATCCTTCCCAAATGTCTTCTTACATCGATTCCCTTTTTGGATTAACCGGCCAGGTGGCTGTCGTCATCGGTGGCACTGGCGAACTCTGCGGTGCCATGGCCGAAGGACTGGCCGCCGCCGGTGCTGAAGTAGTTCTGGTCGGACGCTCGCAGGAAAAGGCAGCCGCCCGCTTGGCCAAAATCCAGGACGCCGGTGGCAGCGCCTACTTCCTGCCCGCCGATGTTTCCGAACGCAGCAGCCTCGAACAACTCCTCGCCGATGTATTGGAAAAGTCAGGACGGGTGGACATCCTCGTCAACGGGGCCGGTGTCAATTCCCCCACTCCCTTTCTGGAAATCAGCGATGAGGAAGCGGAGCGCATCATGCAGATCAACTACCATGCGCTCTTTCGTTCCTGCCAGATTTTTGGGAAGCACCTCATCGAGGTCGGCAACGGCGGCAGTATCATCAACCTCGGCTCCATGAGCGGGGTGGTTCCGCTCTCCCGCGTTTTCACCTACAGTGCCTCCAAGGCCGCCGTCCACAACCTTTCCAAGAATCTGGCCCGCGAATGGGCCCCCCACAAGGTCCGGGTCAATACCCTCGTGCCGGGATTTTTCCCCGCCGAGCAAAACCGTAAGGTTCTCACGCCCGAGCGGGTTGCCTCCATTATGGCCCACACCCCGGCCAAGCGCTTCGGCGAAGCCCACGAACTGATCGGTGCCACCCTCCTCCTCGCCAGCGCCAAAGCCGGCAGCTTCATCAATGGTCTCGAACTCGTGGTCGACGGCGGCTATGCCTCCATGACCATCTAATCCCTCTCCATTTCAGCGTTTCAGTTTTTCAGCATTTCAGCGTTTCAAAAAATGTCTTTCATCCACGACGATTTTCTCCTGCAGTCCGAGGCGGCCCGCACCTTGTACCATACCTATGCGGAGGATCAGCCAATCATCGACTACCATTGTCACCTTCCGCCAGCGGAAGTGGCCGGGGATCAACGCTGGGAAAACATCGGTGAAATCTGGCTGGGGGGCGATCACTACAAATGGCGGGCAATGCGCACCCATGGGATTGATGAGGCACGCGTCACCGGAAAAGCCGCCTGGAAAGACAAGTTTCTGGCCTGGGCCGATACCGTTCCCCATACCCTGCGCAATCCACTTTACCACTGGACACATCTCGAACTGAAGCGTTGCTTCGGGATTGATCACCTGCTCTCTCCCCAAACCGCCGAGCGTATATGGGAAGAGGCCAACGAGCGGCTCGCCGATCCGGATTTCTCCGCACAGGGCATTCTCCGCACGTTTGACCTCCGCATGGTCGGTACCACCGACGATCCGCTTGATTCCCTCGAACACCACCAGGCTTTCGCCGCATCTGAACATCCCACCCGCATGCTGCCGACTTTTCGTCCGGACAAAGCCATGCAGCTGGGCGACCTCCGGGCCTGGAATGCCTGGACCGATCGCCTCGCCGAAGTCAGTGACAAGGCACTCCTCAGCCTCGATGACTTCATGGCCGCCCTCGAAAGCCGCCATACCTTCTTTCACCAACAGGGTGCCCGCCTCTCCGACCATGGTTTGCTCGCCTGCCCCTATGCCGAGGCCAGCGCCAAAGAGCTGGAGGCGATTTTCGATGCCGCCCGCTCCGGACGCAGCCTCCACCCGCGGCAGATCGAGCAGTTTGCCACTTTCATCCTCCAGCAAACCGGTCGCTGGAATGCCAGGCGCGGCTGGACCATGCAACTGCACATCGGAGCCCTCCGCAGCAACAACTCCCGGGCTTTGAGCAAACTCGGACCGGATACCGGTTTCGATTCCATTGATGACACCCCTTACATCGGCAAGCTCAGCCGCCTGCTCGACAGCCTCGAAGCGTCCGGCGAGCTGCCCAAGACCATTCTCTACAACCTCAACCCCGCGCACAATTACCCCTTCGCCACCATGATCGGTAATTTTCAGGACGGCTCCGTTCCGGGAAAAATCCAGTTCGGTTCCGGATGGTGGTTCCTCGATCAGCTTGATGGCATGACCCTTCAACTCAATGCCCTCAGCAGCCTCGGCCTCCTCAGCCACTTCATCGGCATGCTGACCGATTCCCGCAGTTTCCTCAGCTACCCCCGCCACGAATACTTCCGTCGCCTGCTCTGTAACCTGCTCGGCGATGAAATCGAAAAGGGCCTCCTGCCGCGCGATTTTGAACTGGTCGGCGAACTCGTCAGCCGGGTCAGCTACGGTAACGCGCGCGACTACTTCAGCTTGAAAGACGACTGAACCTTCCCCTCACTTTATTCCCGAATTCCCCAATTTCATGAGCCTGAATATCAAACCCGCTTCTGATTGCACTTACGATTGCCTTGCCCTCGGTGAGGTCATGCTGCGCCTCGATCCCGGTGAAGGCCGCGTGCGCACCGCCCGCCAGTTCCAAGCCTGGGAAGGGGGCGGCGAATACAATGTGGCCCGCGGCCTCCGTCGCTGCTTTGGTCTGCGCACCGCCGTGGTTACGGCTTTTGCCGATAATGATGTCGGACGCCTCCTCGAAGACTTCATCCTTCAGGGCGGCGTCGATACCCGCTTCATTCAGTGGCGGAAATACGACGGCATCGGCCGCGAAGTCCGCAACGGACTCAACTTCACCGAACGCGGCTTCGGCATCCGCGGTGCCGTCGGCGTCCCCGATCGGGGCAATACTGCCGCCAGCCAACTCAAGCCCGGAGACATCGACTGGGAACATATTTTCGGCAACCTCGGGGTACGCTGGTTCCACACCGGTGGCATCTACGCCGCCCTCAGCGCATCAGCGGCCGAAGTCACCATTGAAGCTGTCAAAGCCGCCAAAAAACACGGCACCATCGTCAGCTTCGATCTCAACTACCGCCCCTCCCTCTGGAAGTCCATCGGCGGTCACGCCAAAGCACAGGAAGTCAATCGTGAGATCGCTCAGTATGTCGATGTCATGATCGGCAACGAAGAAGACTACACTGCCTGCCTCGGCTACGAAATCGAAGGAGTGGACGAAAACCTCAGCGAACTCCCGATTGAAAGCTTCCAGCGCATGATCGAACGGGCCACCGCCGATTTCCCCAATTTCAAGGCCACCGGCACCACCCTGCGCAGTGTCAAGACCGCCACCATCAACGACTGGGGCGCAATGGCCTGGATGGACGGCAAGTTCTACCAGAGCCGTCACTACGCCGACCTCGAAATCCTCGACCGCGTCGGCGGCGGCGACAGCTTTGCCAGCGGCTTCATCTACGGCCTAATGATCAAACAGGACCCGCAGGCCGCCATCGAATTTGGAGCCGCCCACGGAGCCCTCGCGATGACCACCCCCGGCGACACCACCATGGCCAGCCTCTCTGAAGTCGAAAAAATCGTCAGCGGCGGTGGCGCCCGCGTCGTCCGCTAAACCAGGAGTGACGGCAAACGGTGGCCCTTTGACAGTAGCTCAGGGCTCGTCGAAGTGATGGTAGTCAGTATGATGATTCCATTGACTTCCGGAAGCCACGCCACGCCCATTGTGCTCGCCCCTACATCACCACTGCACCCACCAGAAGGGACGCGGTCAATGTGTTACCATCAGCGAATGTGATGAATACTTCAAGATACAGGTAGCAAATGTCCGCATCCTTCATGCACTCTGACTGCTCCAGACTGGCCATATTGATGGTGTAAGGTAATTTCCACACCCCTGCCTCTTTGTCGAATAGCTCACTGTTCTCCTTCAGTGTCGCCGTCAGCTCATTGCCCTGTTCGAAAGTCACCCGACAGGGCGTTTCTTTCCACACCGGCTTGCCGTTTACCAACTTTGCACAATGCACGTAGGCTCGCACCCGCACCCGAGCACCCGTAAATAAAGGTGGCTTGAACCACACATATTCACTGCTCGTCGGCCAGCGTAAGCCCGCATCCACCAGCCTTCTCACCAACTCTGCCCGCATCTCATCAATCAGCTCACGCAGGTTGCCCAATCGAGTGATCACGTAGCCCAGCGCAATGAGTTCCGCCAGAGTCAGGCCAACACCTACCCAAGGAATAAACCGCTTGGCGGCCTCCTCTCCCAAGCGCCGGATAAGTATCTTCTCTATGAGTTTCTTCAGTATCCACTTCAGAGTCCCTGGGCTCAACACCAAGCCCTCCACCTGCTGCTGGATGTCGTCGCCGAAGTATTCCAGCAAAGCGGCCAGAATCGCCGGGTAAGCGTCCCGCAAAAAAGCCTTCAGCGCCCTCACTGCTGCTATCGCCTGCTCACGCGTCCAGCTATCTTTCCATTGATCGAGCGTCTCATCCAATTTGCGAATCCAGTCGCGCAACGCATCCTTCCGTGCAGCGTCTTCCTCCGCTTCTAACTCCAGCTCCGCGATAGCTTTTAGTAGCTCCACCAGTAGCTTTAACTCCTCCACTGGAAGATCCACCAAGCCACCATCATCGCAACGGACGAGGCGGAAAAGTGCCCGCCACAGCACCTTGGGAACCTTCCGCAGGATCCCCAGAAGCCCAATGATCTTCTCCATCAGCTTGATCATCCGCACCGTGGGCAATAAGTCTTGGGCCTCAATAAGCTTATTGTATTCCTCTATAAGCCGATTCAACTCCTTGGAGAGTTCTTCGATGATCTCCTCGTCTGTCATAATGCCTGCCCTCCTCCTCCCAATTGCGGGTAAGCCGGAACGTTCAACCACACCGTAGGCGACCTGCGATGGATCGAGCCGTTCCCATGCACGATCTGAAAGCGATAGCGCCTGCCATCCGGAATGTGCAAACTGTCCACTGGGATGATCAACTCTCCCCGACCGCCGGAAAGTGCCTCCACAGTGATGAATCGACCCTCTTCCGCATCATCAACAACCCGTACATAAAGCTGCCCCCCCCCAACTGTTGGTGTCCGATAGGTCACCCGGACGGCAAATCGCCTAGGCTGAACCACACTCTGAACACCCAACTCCATCGGGGCCACCAGTAGCCCCTTGAACCATCGCCACAACCTCGACAACCAGAGAACCAATTGCTGAAACATAAAAAATTCCTCCTTTATCGCGGCATATTTAAAATAGAATCGCCCGCCGCACTGTGCAGCATCCCTAATCAAACTGATTAGTTATTCTAATGACAAGGACCCGGCAGCATGTCAAGCGCCTTACTCCTCGCACCCCGTCCGACCTGCCCAAGGGATAAGTGAGTGAATGAGGCTGTTCGAAAACCTCTGGTCGCATGTACCGATGGTTCACTTTAGGCACAACTAATCCGTGACCCCCAGACCGAAATATTGTCTCCCACCACCCAATTGGTCCATTCACCCCACCGTGACACAGACATTCCTGTCTGCACCGATCAACCCACCGTGACACAGACATTCCTGTCTGTGCCGAGCGCCCCCATTATCCCGTAACGCTTCCACCTTCCGGCTAAAGCACCATTAGACCTCGTTCGATTTCGATAGCGATTGAGAGTGAAGCTGCGGGCGGTCAGTTGGGTAATGGAAGTCCATCAGGCGGCGCAGGGACACACCGCCCTACCTTTGACTCTGCCCACCTACCATAAACATTCACAAACAACGGATAACCACCCACAGCCGACCACTGGCACACCGACCACCGACTTCCGGTCTGTCTGCACCGATCCACCCCACCGTGACACAGACATTCCTGTCTGTGCCGAGCGCCCCCATTATCCCGTAACGCTTCCACCTCAGTCCATAAAGAGCTCTACAGCCCGCATCACCAGCCAAGCGGCAGCTTACTCTCCCGACTTCAGAATCCAGTGATCACTCAACTCTGGACCTCCCCCCCGATTGCCGCTGCCGGATACGATGTGTACTTCACCGTTCAACAGCGTGGCCTGGGTGCCGTGACGGCCTACCGGCAAGGATGGCAGACGGATCCACTGATTCCGGACAGGGTCGTATGCCTCCACTTCATCGTGTGACTCCACCTGACTGCCACTCTCCCCTCCCAGCACCACCAGCAAGCCATTCAAAGCCACCGTTGCCGTCCCCGCCCGCTCGGTGGGCAAAGGGGCTTCCAGAGTACGCCAGCGCTGCGTGGCAATATCATACACATCCACCGGTCCAACCGTCAGGCTCATGACTTGTCCGGTGTCATGCGAGGAAGTGCGCCCGCCTGCGGCATATATTTTTCCGTCAATAACCACGGCATGAAAATGATCCCGCGCATGAGGCGAATCAGGCAGCTCCGTCCAGCTTCCGGTTTCCGGGTCCAGCACATCCATCCAAGGGACATAACCACTCATGTGGCCACGGGTGTTTCCTCCAATCAGATAAATCAAGCCATCATGTACCACCACTCCACTGGCCCCACGCTCCCGACCGGCTGGCAATTCCGGGCCTGTGGACCAAGTGTCCATGGCCGGGTCATAAATCAAGATATGGGACAGCGAAGGCTCTTCCGGAAAATTTCCGGTCATGGCCCCAAGCACATAGAGTTTGTCGTCATAGGCGATGGCCTGCATGTGGTGGATTTCAAACGGTGGATTGGCGCCCTGACTCCATGTCCCAGTGGCCGGATCGAAAATCTCCAGCGGCCGTTCACCCCGGCCACCGACCAAATACAAAAGCTCCCCCACCGCCACAAATCCGTTTTCATGACGCGCAGTGAACGGCTGACCCGTAACCTGCTGCTCCCAATGTAACGAGCCCACGTCGATAGCCTCTGGACCGGTGCTTTCAGCATAGCAGGCTGAGAGCAATACCATCGCCATACCAGCTGTGCCCGAGAGTAACATTTTCGCAGCTTTGCGGTAAAAGAGAACGGATAAATCAGTCATAAGCGTCATTTATGGGTCCAAATGCACTTCTTGGCAATAATCGCTATCAAATGCATCACTGCGACCTCCTTGCTCCTTAAAAATCCGCGGTTATCGCCTCCGCCCCCACCGAACCGGGTCAACCCCGCAGACTCGTCCGGATCCATGTCGAATCTGCGGAAATCATCGATACCTTGGTCGAAGAGGATCTCTACCAATACGCCAGTCAGTGCGTGCGGCCCATGCCCCGATTCAGGAACATCGAAAGGCACGAAACAGCACGAAAAGGATACGGGGATGACGCATCAGATTCCCAGCCCCCCTCCGGCCTCTGCCTTCTGACTCCTAGTTCCCGTCCCCAACCCCAAAGGGGTTGTGCATCACAGCGAAGGGTTGGCCGAGCCTGCGAGGCCTACCCTGGTACCCATCGCCCACCACCACCCCAACCCTGTAGGGGTTGCGCATCTCTTTTGCCTTCTTTGTTCCCTTTCGCGGCAAAAATCATTCCCGTTCGATAGGCGTTGGCTTTCCGACGCCCACGGTGGCCCAGGGACGGTCCAACCCCAACGGGGTTATGCATCACAGCGGATCTGCGGACGCACCAACCCCAACGGGGTTGCGCATCACAGCGAAGGGTTGGCCGAGCCTGCGAGGCCTACCCTGGTACCCATCGCATCGCCACCCCATGCACCGGTCCCAATACACAACAAAAAACCAGTTTTTATCTTGATACGCTGACCCCTTCGGCTTGGCCTTGACAGTTCTCCCACCGCAGTCCAATACCATCCCGCCGATGTTGTGTTAAACTCTTTTCCCATGCTGAAACCACTAATATCAAGAAGAGAGTAAAGTGATGCACTGGCTCTACGAAATCCCCCTTTGGCTGTTGTGCCTGGTCGTGGTCACACCCGGAATCATCTTGAGTCTGGGAGGCATTTATATCGTGCGCCGGAACGGTTGGATGCTCCATCCGGACGACAATGGGACAGCGGGATTCACGCACGCCTTCATCGGAGTCCTCTACGCTGTCGCTCTCGGCCTCATGGTGGTGGGGGTGCAAGGAGGATATTCTGATCTCGAGAAAGTGGTTGTGGCTGAAGCCAACCTCACGGGTGATCTTTATCGGGATGTGGAGGGCTTGGCCGAACCGATCAGGTCCGAACTGCAGCTCCTCATCAGGGGTTATACCAACTCTGTTATCGATAAAGAGTGGCCGGTGATCGCAGCCGGAGGCTTCAGTGACGAAGAGACCTGGGCTTTGATCGATGAAATCGCCTACCGCATCATTACCTACCAACCCTCCACAGACGCCGAGCTGGTGGTCTTCGCCGAAGTGCTTGCAGGGTTGAACCAGTTACTGGACCAACGCCGGGAGCGCCTGCATCTGGGCACCAGCGGAGTCGGCCTGGTAACCTGGGCGGTTGTGATCGCAGGAGCGATCATTACCATTGGGGTGGCATTTTTCTACAATACCGTCAGTGCCAGGGCGCACTACTGGCTGGTGGGCACGATGGCAGCAATCTTTGGTTTGATGATTTTCCTCATCGTCGCGATGGACCATCCCCTATGGGGTGAATTCAGTGTGCAACCCGAATCGTTCAGAGAAGTGCGAGAAAACTTCTCGCGCTGGGACACGGAGACAAGAGCCTGGAGGTCTGGAATGGTTGATCATTCGCCTCAAAATTGAGACCGGCTTCAGGTCAGTTGCCACTGCTTTCTAACGCTTAACGACGCTTCAGCTTCACGAAACAGAGCGGCCCCAGTTGTTGCCCACCGCATTGGGCGCTCCCACCTGAAACGGATCACGCAACCAACGATTTTTCACCGGGTTCTCCCCTTTGACAGAGCCACACGAACCTCCTCCTATCCACCAAAGCGCTGGGATGAATGACGGACATTGGCTTGTCAAAAACGGAAAAAAACAACCATCCCGAACGAATTCCCGATGGAAGGTAGCGCGGTGCGTCCCTTCGCCGCACCTCCGTTCGATGTCCAAAGCCTCTTGAACGCAGGAAAATCAACCGCGGATTTTTTTGCCACAAAAGAACCCAAAGACCACAAAGGAAGCCACCAACGAAGAACGAGGAACCAAGAACCGCACGCAACGCGCTCCAGGATGCCGCACGCCCGTTCGCTTCGCTCACTAGAGCCGCTGAGCCGCAGAGGGACATGCATCACCCCCAAAAAAATCTCCGCGTCTCCGCGCCTCCGCGTGAGACATTTTTCGGCGATTACGCAAAGGAGCAGGAACATCCTGCTCCAGAAGCGCGTGGCATAGTCAAATCCAAATCGCTATCGCTATCGGGATCGCAATCGACGGAGCACAGTGCTCCAATCCGACGGAGCGAAGCGGAGATGTCGCAGGGCGAAGCCCAAGTAAAACGCTGTTCTCCCAACAATGCCCTTGCCGCCAAAGAACGCAGAGAACGCAAAAGAACCACCAACGAAGAACGAGGAACCAAGAACAAAGAACCGCACGCAACGCGCTCCAAGATGCCGCACGCCCGTTCGCTTCGCTCACTAGAGCCGCTGAGCCGCAGAGGGACATGTGCATCACCCCCAAAAAAATCTCCGCGTCTCCGCGCCTCCGCGTGAGACATTTTTCGGCGATTACGCAAAGGAGCAGGAACATCCTGCTCCAGAAGCGCGTGGCATAGTCAAATCCAAATCGCTATCGCTATCGGGATCGCAATCGACGGAGCACAGTGCTCCAATCCGACGGAGCGAAGCGGAGATGTCGCAGGGCGAAGCCCAAGTGAACTCCGAAACTCCGGCCTCCCAGCCCGTCTCGCACCCTTGACCCTTGAGAATCAAGGGCTGCTATCGCCTGGGGACTGGTCAAAAACATGGAAAATTGGACAGACCCTTTTTGCTCGGGACCCGGTCTCAGGGATTCCTGGGCCTGTAATGGACTTGGGGCTTTCCCTCGAAATGGGCATCCTGAGTCCAGAGCGTGGCGTCATGTTTCAATGTGACCGTGTAGATGATCGAGTCTGCAACGGACAAGTTCTCTGAGTAACCCACTGCAGCTGCCTCCAGGGAATACTCGGCATCGAGATCCAGGATCATTCCCTGGAGCATAGCCCCAATCGCCTCAAATGCCTTGTCCTCTCCAGACTCGCGCAGAATCACGCGGAACACCTCATACAGACAAATTGTGGGAACCAAGAGGTTCTCAAGGTCTTCTATCGCTGACGAGAAATACTCCGCATTGGGTTCGTCTGCGAAGTAAGCCAGCCAAGCAGAGGAATCGACAACATTCACAGGTTATTCGAAGTCAATGGTGGTAGCGATCCCCCGAACAAAGCCTCTCATCTGCTTAATCGATTTTGCAGGAATAATCTCGACTCGACCATTGTAGGATATCATCCGAACCTTCTCCCCGGATCGAAGCCCAAGACGCTCCCGAATCTTTTGGGGAATCACAACTTGGTATTTCGGAGAAATAGTGACGGTTTCCATTTGGTATTACGGTATCCCGATCGATAATTATGGCAAGCGGATTCGTTTCTTCAGATTTTGATCGGGCTGAGTCTTTTCGTCGCTCTCAGGAAGCCTTTTCCTGCTTTACAGAAAGCGGCCAGAGGCGCTTTTGGGCGAAGGCTTTGCCGGAGTGAGACTTGAGATAGGTTTCGAACTCCCGGGCACGGGATTTCGATTCAAAGGCCAGATAAAATTCCAACTTCCACGGAATGAACTTGGAGGTATGGACGGACTCCCCGTTGTTGTGCTGACGGATTCTCCGTCGAAGGTCACCTGTTTCACCGATGTAGGTCTGGTCAGGACGGCTTAGACTGCGAATTGCATAAACATAATGCATCCTATGGATAAATGCGTTATTTTTTCAGAATACAAGGTCGTTGCTTTCCCGCTTTCTCGCTTCGCCAATGCTTTCCCGCTTTCCCGCTTCGCATGGCTACGCAGGACTTGCGCGCATAGCTACGCAGGATTCCACCATGCTTCGCTCTTTGAACTCCTTCTGGCGGAGCCATGCGTAGCTCAATACAGATGCGCAGATACCTGGTTAAAGGGTAAATCAGGATCCCGCTTCGCATAGCTACGCAGGATTCCACCATGCTTCGCTCGTTGAACTCCTTCCGGCGAAGCCATGCGTAGCTCAATACAGATGCGTAGATACCTGGTTAAAGGGTAAATCTGAGCCTGCCCCGAAAAATGGGAGACAGTTGACGCTTAAAAAGCGAGAAAGGAAGAGATGAGAACGAGTGAAAGACGACCATACACGCGCGAGTTCAAGGAAGACGCGGTGGGGCTGGTCCTGG
>JBJHBA010000018.1:0-92527 GCA_050485245.1 Verrucomicrobiota bacterium
TTGATGGCTTGGCGGCGCAGCTCTTCCTGCGCCTCCGCTTTCAGTGTTCTTGCATCTCTTTCTTCCATCCCAATCAACATGCAGGTTGAATGCCAAAATGCGAACTATTTATGTTTCAGGTTAATAATATGAAATCGATCAGAATTATGAGGAATGCTACTGTAGCGGTCATCCAAAACTTCCATGGAGCATCAAAAACTTCCAGCATTATCTCTTGGCTCCTTCTCTGGCTTTCCATTATAGCAAGAGCCTTTGAGTTTTGATTGATTCGTACTACAATCTGATCCAGCTCGGCACGTTCAGATAGTGGATTATCGATGTGACTGGAAGCACCAACTTCCTCTTCTATATTCTTTTCTGCAAGATAAAAGACTAGAAGCAGTGTAAAAGCTACTGTTGCAAGGATAATCTTTATATAACTAAGTAGGGTTTTCATGGTTGACTATTGTTATCAGTGGAGAGAGGATTAGGTTGTAAATACAGTATTACGATCAAAGAGTTGGGCATGCACGTAATGACACTTTCGGATCGTAACTTAGGTTTGTAATTGTGCGTTAGATTGTGGACTTTTACTCCATCGCTTTCAGCTCTATGTCTGCTGCTGGGATCAGGTCTTGAGCAGGACACATGGAATCCTTTTTGCTTGGTCCAGATTCGTTTTGGACAGCAGTGATAGTCAATCTTTAAATTGTATTTGATTTGCTGAATCAATCACTATAATATAACGTCCATTTTCCAGCTTTAACTTCTCACCCCTCGCTACTATTTTCTCGCCGATGGTATGACTGCCAATATTCAGGTAGGATAATACCATTGCGTTGGGATTCGGGGCTAGACCAGCTTGAATGAATTCCTGTTTAAAGAATGTGATCGGGACAGCAACTATGTCGCATGGATCATTCATGCTTAGATACAAGAAAACGTAAGAGCCCTCGACGGAAGTTCTTTTAATTGTGCCAGATAGCTTGTCGTTAGAAAACATCCCTGCGACATCACTGATTAATCTAGAGTACACGGTCGATTCGCCTTTGAATAATGTTTTCTGGACTGCGCCCGCTAGAATAAACGCAATGGCCGCTACGCTTATTATATTCAATACGATATCTTTAATGTTCTTCATGTTTCTTGGTGAACGGTAGCATGAGCCGTGTATCCACGAAGTGGCGAAGTTGGCTCGCAGCGTTTGATCGTTGTTGAATCTATTGCATGGGAATCAACTCATCCGATAAAATTTGCAATGAGTATGCTCCTTGCCTTGGTCGCTCAGGGCTAGATAATAGACATCGCAAAGGGGACAATCGTATCTGAGCTTCCTCGATAAAGTGTGTACAGAGTTCGATTATTGATCTCAATTGCTTCTCTTCGATATTATGTGGAACCCGAGTATACAGGTCAAAACCGTTGCAATCAAACGAGAGTATCACACGATTCAATTCAAGGCCACTGCTGTCTTTTTCGGTACCATCCTTGTGTCCAAACAACTGGTCACGAAGATCAAGAATATCACGATGCACCGATTCAAGCTTTGATAGAGGTTGAATGTCATCCATAGGGATAATTCTTCTCGATTTAGTAACCTGTGACTTTGTGAATGGCCGTGCATAGGAGATCACAATCGCCTGAACGAATGCTGCTCGAGTCCCTGCATCCATATTGGATTCGTCCTTTAGCAAGGTCTCGGCCCACCGCTTAGCATCTTGGAGAGCGGTTCTTGAATAGGCATATTTCCAATATGTAATACGCTCTTCAATATCTGGAATCTTCATTTTCCTCGACGATCAATATTATTGAGGGTGACTGTGCGTGTGTTTGCGGAGCTTGGTGAGGGTAGGGTAACGGAGTGCGCGTTGCGCTGAGGGCTGAAGACTGAGGATGGGGATGTTTTACAGGGTTGTAACTGGTTGCGATTGTGGGTGAGCTTTCCTTTTCCTTGAACCCTGACCCCTGAAATTTGAGCCAACGCTGCCGCCCTTGGTCGTTCTTCGAAAAGATGAGCGATTATGGTGGTGGGTGTTGGACTGGACAGAAACGGGGGGCATGGGCCTCCGGGGTCCAGTCGACAACTTGAGCAAAGCAATGACAGCGACTGAACCGATGGTTGGAGTCAAATCGCGGTAAATTGGGAGGGCAAGGCTTTTTGAAAGGATGAAGGATGAATTATGAGGGATGAAGGGGGGAGCGCTTCGCGCGGGGGACGGGGGACGGAGGCCGGAGGACGGAGGACGGGGGACGGGAGACGGGGAACGGAGGCCGGAGTTTCGGAGGGCGGAGTTTCGGCGCTGCGCCTCGGAGCGTCATTGAGATAAGTCGCTGTCGCTATCGGGATCGAAACGGATCTGTGTTTGTCTCTGGTTGGAAAGGAGGTGTTCTTGGTTCCTCGTTCTTCGTTGGTGCGCTGCGGCTCGGAGTTTGTCTCACGCGGAGGCGCGGAGACGCGGAGTTATTTTTTGGGATGTCCCTCTACGGCACGATCAGGAAGCAGGACGGGAGACGGGAGGAGGCGTTCTTGGTTCCTCGTTCTTCGTTCTTCGTTGGTGGTTCTTTTGCGGTCTTTGTGTTCTTTTGCGGCAAGGGGATTGGTGGGGGGACGGGAAGCGCTTCGCGCGGGGGACGGGGGACGGGAGACGGGAGACGGGAAGCGCTTCGCGCTGAGGACGGGGGACGGAGGCCGGAGTTTCGGAGGCCGGAGTTTCGGCGCTGCGCCTCGGAGCGTCATTGAGATAAGTCGCTGTCGCTATCGGGATCGAAACGGATCTGTGTTTGTCTCTGGTTGGAAAGGAGGTGTTCTTGGTTCCTCGTTCTTCGTTGGTGCGCTGCGGCTCGGAGTTTGTCTCACGCGGAGGCGCGGAGACGCGGAGGTTTTTTTTGGGATGTCCCTCTGCGGCTCAGCGGCTCTAGTGAGCGAAGCGAACGGGCGTGCGGCATCCTAGAGCGTGTTGCGTGCGGTTCTTTGTTCTTGGTTCTTCGTTCTTCGTTGGTGCGCTGAGGACGGAGGTCGCTCGTTGGACGGTGGGGGATTTGGGTACAAAAAAACGGCCTCTTTGGGGGAGGCCGTGGAAAGTTAGAGGAGGCCGAGTTCCATTTTGCCGACCTCGCTGATCATGTCCTGATGCCAGGGTGGTTCCCAGACGATATCGACGGTGGCTTGGCGGACGCCGGGGACGGTTTCGACCTTGGTCTTGACGTCCTGTGCGATGACGGGGCCCATGCCGCAGCCGGGGGCGGTGAGGGTCATGTCGATCTGGAGATCGAACTTGGACTCATCGTCTTCACTGGGGAGGATGTTGAGGTTGTAGATGAGGCCGAGGTCGACGACGTTGACGGGGATTTCGGGGTCATAGACCTTGCGCATGGCATCCCAGATGGCTTCCTCGGAGGGTGGTCCTTCATGGTCGTCATCGGCTTTGGTCAGCTCGAGTTTTTCCTCGCCGATGGCATCGCCGTGGACGCCGTTGATCTGGGCCATGCCGCCGGACCAGGTGACGGTGAAGTTGCCGCCGAGGCGGTGGGTAATGTTTACGCGGGTTCCCTCGGGAATGGTCACCATGTCACCGTAGGGGACGATGGTGGCGGGGATGTCGCGTGAAACGATGCGTTCGTTATCCATGGTGGGGTTTAGACAAACTTGCTTTGCACGAGTCCGCGAACGAAATCGGCGAGTTCTTCGGTTTCAAATTTCTCGATGATTTCCTCGAAGAAGCCGAAGACCATGAGTTCTTCCGCTTTCTTGCGGGGGATGCCGCGGGCGAGGAAGTAGAAGATGTTGGAGTCATCGATCCGCCCGGTGGTGGCGCCGTGGGAACACTTCACGTCATTGGCTCCGATTTCGAGGCCGGGCAGGGAGTTGGCGGTGGCCTCGTCACTGAGCATGAGGTTGTTGTTGGTCTGGTAGGCGTCGGTCTGCTGGGCGTTTTCCGCCACGATGATGAGTCCGCTGAAGATGGTCTTGCTTTGCTCCTGCAAGGCGTTCTTGAAGAGCAGGTCACTGCGGCTGCTGGGGGCGAGGTGGGTCTGGAGGGTGCGTTGATCGATCTCCTGTTCACCGCGGGGAACGGTCAGCGAGTAGATGTTCACATCGCTGCCGGCTCCGAAAATCTTGCCGTGGATTTCCTGACGGGCGTGGGCGGAGCCGACGTTGATGACGGTGCCCCGGCTGTTGACGTCGCCCTCGGCGTTGCTGGTGTTGAGCTGGAAGCTGAGGGTGTTGAGGTTCCAGTTCTGGATGATGGTATGCCGCGGGCGGGCGCCGCGCTCGGCATAGACATGGGAGTTGGCGATGACGAGGTGCTTGGTCCCGGTGCTGGCCGACTCCTGAAACTCGATCAGGCGGGCCTCGGCGTTTTCATCGCAGACAAAGAGGGTGTGCGGGAAGATGGCGCCGCTGTCGGCCTTGTTCCAGTGATAGACGAGGAAGGGCTTTTTCAGCTCGACGCCCTTGGGCACGTAGAGGAAGACGCCGCTGCGCATCATGGCGATGTGGAGGGACTCGAACTTTTCCGAGCCGAGTTCGGGTGATTCGCGCAGGAGGTATTTTTGGACCAGGTCCCGATGCTGATGGAGGGCATCGAAGAGGGTGGTGAAAATGACCCCTTGCTTTTCCAGCTCCGGATCGATCTCGCGGGCGGCAACGATGTTGTCATCGACGAAGATAAAGCGGCCGGCGTATTCCTTGATGTGCTGGCTGCGCTCGATCAGGTCGTCCGCATCGGACACGGCGAGCGTGGTGGGGCGGAAGGCATCGATTTCGTGGAGGTCCTTGTAGCTGGCGAAGCGCCAGTTTTCATTGGTCCGGGTCGGGAACGGCAGCTCCTGATAGCGGGCCCAGGCGGCGCTTTGCTTTTCGGCAAACCAGTCGGCGGAGAGGCCGTTCTGGGCCTGGCGCTGGGCAAAGACATCGCTCGATCCCAGGGAGAGCGGTTCGGATAAGGTGGCTTCTGACATGGTCAAAAAATGATTCGATTGGCTATTGAAGTAAGGGGGCGTCCGGGTTAACCGACGGAGCCTTCCATTTCGAGGTCGATGAGGCGCTTGAGTTCGACGGAGTATTCCATCGGGAACTCGCGGACCAGGTCATTGACAAAACCGTTGACGGCGAGGCTCATCGCTTCGCCTTCGCTCAGGCCGCGCTGCATCATGTAGAAGATCTGCTCGGCGCTGACCTTGGAGACGCTGGCCTCGTGCTGAGTGGTGTTCTGCGAACCGCGCACGGTGATGGCCGGGTAGGTATCGGTCCGGCTGTTGGTATTGATCAGCAAGGCGTCACACTCGGTGTTGTTTTTGCAGTTCTTGAGGTGCTTGGGCATGCTGACAATGCCACGGTAGGTGGAACGACCCTGTCCGATGGAAATCGACTTGGAGACGATGTTCGAGGCGGTGTTGTCGGCGGCGTGCACCATCTTGGCGCCGGTGTCCTGGTGTTGTCCGTCGTGGGCGAGGGCAATGGAGACGACCTCGCCGCGGGCACCTTCGCCCCGCATGACGACGCCGGGATACTTCATGGTGAGTTTGGAGCCGATGTTGCAGTCGATCCACTTGACTTCGGCATCCTCCATCGCGAGGCCGCGCTTGGTCACGAGGTTAAAGACATTGGATGACCAGTTCTGGACGGTGATGTATTGGATCTTGGCACCCTTGAGGGCGACCAGCTCGACCACGGCACTGTGCAGGGTGTTGGTCTCAAACTTCGGTGCGGTGCAGCCCTCCATGTAGGTCAACTCGGCGCCTTCATCGGCAATGATGAGGGTGCGCTCGAACTGGCCGAAGTTTTCCGCATTGATCCGGAAGTAGGCTTGGAGCGGCTGCTTGAGCTTTACACCGGGCGGCACGTAGATGAAGGAACCGCCGGAGAAGACTGCGCTGTTGAGGGCGGAATACTTATTGTCGCCGACCGGAATGACCTTGCCGAACCACTTGCGGAAGATTTCCGGATGCTCCTTGAGACCCTCAGTCGAGCCGACGAAGATAACGCCCTGCTTGGAGAGTTCCTCCTTCATGTTGGAGTAACTGGCCTCACTGTCGAACTGGGCTTCCACCCCGGCGAGGTAGGCGCGTTCCTTTTCCGGAATCCCGAGGCGCTCAAAGGTTTCCTTGACCTCCTGCGGCACCTCATCCCAGGAGCGGGTGGGGCGCTGTCCCTTGGCGAGGTAGTAGCGGATCTTGTCGAAATCGATCTGATCCAGTTGCTTCGAAGCCCAGTGTGTCGGGTTGGGCTTCTTCCAGAAGACCTCGAGGGCACGCTTGCGGAAGTCGCGCACCCAGTCGTCCTCGCCCTTCACGTCACAGATGTAATCAATGGTCTGCTCGTTCAGGCCGACGCCGGCGTCGAATTCGTAGGTCGTGTCGTAATGAAAATTACCGCTGTCGCGATCAACATTGAGATCGGGTGTGGTGGCCATAGGGAAAATCCTCTCGGGTTCGGGTTCTCGTGTGTGTGTTGAAGGGATGGATGCGCGGGTTGCCTCAGGCAACCGGAGCCGCCAGTTCCTTGACCCAGTCGTAGCCCTTGGCTTCGAGCTCGTGGGCCAGCTCCGGTCCGCCGGACTGGACGATGCGGCCATCATACATGACGTGGACCTTGTCCGGCACGATGTAATTGAGGAGGCGCTGATAGTGGGTGATGACCAGCACGCCGAGATCGGGGCTGCGCATGGCGTTGACGCCTTCGGCTACGACTTGGAGCGCGTCGATGTCGAGACCACTGTCGGTCTCGTCCATGATGGCATAGGACGGCTTGAGCATGGCCATCTGCAGGATCTCACAACGCTTCTTTTCCCCACCGGAGAAGCCGTCGTTGACCGATCGGCTGGTGAAGGTGCGCGGGATCTTGAGCGCATCCATCTTCTCGTAGAGTTCCTTGTAGAAGGCCGGAGCGTTGAGCTTTTCGCCTTCGTCGAGGCGGGCATTGAGGGCGGCGCGGATGAAGTTGGCGATGCTCACTCCCTGGATTTCACTCGGGTATTGGAACGCGAGGAAGAGGCCGGCGCGGGAAATCTCGTCGGGCTCCTGTCCGATGATGCTTTCACCATCGAGCAAAACTTCGCCGCTGGTGATCTCGTAGTCCTCATGCCCGGCGAGCGCCTTGGCGAGGGTGCTTTTGCCCGTGCCGTTCGGCCCCATGATGGCGTGCACTTCACCCTTGGGAATGGTCAGGGAAAAGTCCTTGAGGATATGATTTCCGGCGACGGAAACATTGAGGTTCTTGATCTCGAGTTGGCTCATGTCGTTTTCGTTGATAAAGTTGGATGAAAAGTGAAAAAGGATGGTGTGGCTTAGGCCAGATACTGACGGATTTTGGCGGCAGGCGGCGGGATTTGGCCCTCCGGCAGGCGGCCGTGAAAATAGAGGTCGACGCTCTCCGCCTGATAACCCTCGGGCAGAAGCTCCTTCAGGCGGTCGAGGATTTCGGGCGGCAGGTCGATGTCGTAGACGCGACCGGTTTTTTTATCCTGAAAATGGGCGTGCTCCGCGATGTTCGGGCAGTAGCGGGTGGGTTCGCGCTCATAGTTGACGGCCCGGACCAGACCGCAGCCCACCAAGGTTTCCAGACAGTTGTAAACCGTGGCGAGGGAGATGCTCGGCATCTGTTCCTTGACCCGAAGAAAAACCTCGTCGGCAGTGGGGTGGTCGCGCCGCTTGAGCAAGGTGCCAAAGACCTGCTCGCGCTGCTTGGTCGAGCGCTGACCATGGCGGGTCAGCGCGTCATCCAGTGCCTCACGGGCCGGTTGGGGGAGTTCGTGCATGTTCAGTTTATGTTCAAAGATACCGGACGATACTTGGAATCATTCCAAATGCAAATGATTTTAGAATAATTCCAGTTATTGGAGGTTGATATTTCTCAAGTTGTTGATGAAGAAGGGTTTTTTGGGAGTGAGTGATGGGTGGTTTTTTGTCGCGAAGGAAGTTGTTGGCGAGTCACAGCTTGGATCTGCCAAAGATTTCAACCGCGGATAGCGCGGATGTCCGCGGATGATGATGGCCGCAAAGTAGCGGGTACATCCTGCTCTCGTAATGCGCAGCAAAGGCATATCCAAATCGGTATCGAAATCGCTATCGAAATCGACGGAGCACAGCGCTCCAATCCGACGGAGCGAAGCGTAGATGTCGCAGGGCGAAGCCCAAGTTAAACGCCGTTCTGCCACCAATCCTCTTGCCGCCAAAGAACGCAGAGACCGCAAAAGAACCAAGAACCGCACGCAGCGCGCTCCAGAATGCCGCACGCCCGTTCGCTTCGCTCACTAGAGCCGCGGAGTCGCAGAGGGACATGCATCCCAAAAAAACTCCGCGTCTCCGCGCCTCCGCGTGAGACAATTTTCGGCGATTACGCAAAGCAGCGGGAACATCCTGCTCTCGTAACGCGTGGCATAGGCAAATCCAAATCGCTATCGAAATCGCTATCGAAATCGACGGAGCACAGCGCTCCAATCCGACGGAGCGAAGCGTAGATGTCGCAGGGCGAAGCCCAAGTAAAACGCTCCGTCTCCCCGCCAAACCTCTTGCCGCAAAAGAGCACAGAGAGCGCCAAAGAACCAGAAACGCCGGCCTCCGCCTCAATTTGGATCTGCCAACGATTTCAACCGCGGATAGCGCGGATGTCCGCGGATGATTTTGTTTGCCGCAATAGAGCGCAGAGAACGCAAAAGAACCAAGAATCAGAAATCGCCCCCTGCCGACACACTGACCACTGACCACCGACTACCGTCCACCGACCACCGTCTTCCGTCCTCAGCGTGACACAGACATTCCTGTCTGTGCCGTAGCCACCATTTCACAAGGGAACAAAGGCATTGCTCGACCAACTTGCTCCGCATGCCTTCTGGCGGTGTTTGGTGCGCCCCAGAGCACAGACAGGAATGTCTGTGTCACGTGTCCTCAGCGCAATGCGTTTCCCTGCGTTATCTTTTTTTCTTCCACTCCCGGCGTCTTTTCAGGCGTTGGCGGAGGGCGCGCTGATGGCGGAGGAAATGGAGGGGGCGGGCCATGTTGGCGTTGGCGAGGAAGACGGTTCCACTCTGGATGAAGGCCTGGCGCACGGAGCGGAAGGCACCGAGCAGGGCGGGCAGGCGGGCGGCCTGTGGTTCGGGCACGCGCTGGAGCAATAGGAGGGAACCGATCACGATGGTGGGGTGCAGAAAAAATAGGAGGCGAAAGGCATTTTGCTCGGAGACGCCGTAGTCCTGAATGTGCTGGAGAATGGCACCGGCGAGAATGGGGGCGATCGCGCCGAGCACGGAAGTGGCGGCTAGGTGGGTGCTGACCGCGAGGGTTTTCAGGTGCACAGGGGTCAGGCGCAGGAGCAGATTGAAGGACCCGAGGATGACTCCGGCGGAGAACATGCCGCCCCAGAGCCAGATCGGAAAAAGCATCCAATTGGTGCTTTGGGAAATCCAGACCCAGTTGTAGTTGCCCAGCATCCAGGCCAGCACAGCGAGGGTCAGCGTGTTTTTGTGTCCGTAGCGATCGATCAGGCGTCCCCACCAAGGGGCGGAAAATGCGGCGGTGAGGTTGGCGAGGACGACGAGGATCGATTGTTTGAAAATCGGGAAGTCGAGGTGCGCCGCCATGTAAATGGGATTGAACGGGCCGGCGATATTGAGCCCAAAGGTCAGTAGCGAGGCAAAGACGACAAAGGAGATGAACCCTTTCTGCGAGCGGAGGCCGCCGGTCGGGGCGGGTGTCTTTGGACGACGGGGCGGCGGGGCGTCCGGCAGGTCGGGGATTTCCGGCAGGCGGTCATTGATCCGGGTGACGATGATCATCGAGGCCAGCCGCATGAGCCCGGCCGAGGCAAAGAGGATCTGGTAGCCGATCAGGCCGGAATCCGTCAGGTTGAGGAGCAAGCCCCCGCAGGCGGTGAATCCGACGGTGACAAAACCGAGGAGCTGATTGCGGTGTCCAAAGTAGCGGGCGCGGGTGCGGCCGGGGATCCAGTCCTGAATCCAGGCTGTCCAGGAGACCCCGTTGATGGCCTGGGCCACGCTCAAACCGAGGAAGATGAAAAAGACGAACTGGCTGGTTGTCCGCACGTCTTCGATCGGCAGCCAGTTGAGGCCGATGGCAAAGCCGCACCAGATGAATGCCGCGAGAAAGCCCGGATAGACGGTCAGCGCCCGGGCATTCCAGCGTTTGGTCAGAGAGGGGATGGCGAGCGCCTGGATGGCATTGGCCCAGGCGGGGAGGGAGACGATGATCCCGAACAGGGTTTCCCGCAGGCCGAGGACACCGGAAAAGAAATTGGCGAGGAAGATATTGCCCGGCACCATGAGCAAGACAAACGGCGTCGCCAGCAGGCCGTCGGCGGTACACAGACCCAGATTCCGGCGCAGCCGGGTTTCGGGAATGTTCCTGGAACGATGAGGCATGTCCAAGCGATCTTGCATTCAGTCCGACAGGAAGGCGCTTTCAGAGAGCCTCTTATCCTGTGGACCGGGAAATGTTCGGGATTCAGCCCTGCTCGCCCAGCCAGCGTTCAGCCTCGATCGCGGACTGACAGCCCATCCCGGCGGCGGTGATGGCCTGCCGGAAGACATGGTCGGCACAGTCACCGGCGACGAAAACGCCCGGCACCTTGGTTTTCACCTGGCTGCCGGTCGAAGGGATGAAGTAGCCGTTTTCATCGAGGTCGAGGATTCCTGCGAACGGCTCGGTGTTGGGGATGTGTCCGATCGCGATGAAGAAGCCCTTGCAGGGCACCTCGCTGATGGCACCGGTCTGGACATTGCGCACACGCACGCCACGGGTGAGTCCGTTTTCATCGGCCAGGACCTCTTCGCAGACGGTATGCCAAAGGGTTTCGATCTTCTCATGGGCGAGCACGCGGTCGGCCATGATCTGGGAGGCCCGCAGCTCATCGCGGCGGTGGATGAGGGTGACCTTGGAGGCAAAGTGGGTGAGGAAAAGCGCTTCTTCGGCGGCACTATCGCCGCCACCGACCACCACGATTTCCTGCCCACGGTAAAAGGCTCCGTCACAAGTCGCACAGGTGCTGACGCCCTTGCCGCCCCACATTTCCTTTTCGCCGGGAATGCCGAGGGTGCGGGGGCTGGCTCCGGTGGCAATGATTACTGCCTTGGCGGTGAAGGCCTTGCCGTCTTCGCCGTAGAGGGTTTTGGTGTCACCGGAAAAATCAGCCTTGGTGATGCGGGCGTATTCTAAGCGGGTCCCGAAGCGGGTGGCCTGCTTGCGCATGTTGTCCATCAGTTGAAAGCCGTCGATGCCCTCGGGGAAGCCGGGAAAGTTTTCCACCTCGCTGGTGGTGGTGAGCTGGCCGCCGGGCTGACTGCCTTCCAGGACCAGAGGATTGAGGTTGGCGCGGGCAGCATAAATCGCAGCGGTCAGTCCGGCGCAACCGGTTCCGAGAATAAGCACATTTTCCATTTCGCTAAACTTGGAACCACCTCGCGCCGGAATCGAGCGTTTTTATTGGCGAAGCGGAGAAGAAGGATGAAGGATGGAGGATGAAGGATGAGGGATGAAGGATGGGAAGCGCTTTGGACGGGGGACGGGGGACGGGGTACGGGAAGCGCTTTGCGCTGAGGACGGGAGACGGAGGACGGGGGACGGAGGCGTTCTTTGTTCTTCGTTCTGCGTTTCTGGTTCTTTTGCGGTCTTTGTGTTCTTTTGCGGCAAGAGGATTGGCGGGAGGACGGGAGGCGCTTCGCGCTGAGGACGGGGGACGGGGGACGGGGAACGGGATTGCGCAATGTAGTGGGAGCATCCTGCTCCCGTAGAAGCCGGGGTGAGGCGCGGAGCGCCGGACGAAACATCCAGCGCCTTACTATCCACCCCAGACCCAACGGCACGAACAGAGCCGGGGCTCTCCAAACCTGAGGATTCACCCATAACCATTAACCAATAACCATTCACACCCCGTCCGCGCTAGACCAGATGACAATCGGGCAGTTTTGCCATTTTACGGTCATTTGTCAGGGTCTGCAGATCCCATTTTGCATAATCGTCGGCAATCAGTTGATCGATGAGACCGGCAGAAGTCGGCTCTTCCAAAATCTGCCGGGCAGACTCCCCGTTGAGCGGGCGGACAAAACCGCTCCGTAATAGATCGAGCATCGCTTGGCGGGCTTTGGGTTTGGATACAGCGTAATGGAACTGAAGGCTTACATAGGCTTCGCCGATTACCTGATTGGAGACAAAAAACTCTGCAGAGGGATGGTCCGACAAGCGTTTTTTCAGCGCCTTGACCGTTTGATCAAATGCGGTTTTGGGATGGCCTGTGAGGAGACGCAGGAAAACAGAGGTATCAATCCCGAAGGCTTGGGTCGAGGGCGGCATGGCGGATTGTTTTGAAGTCTGGTGGTGGAAGGTCCATGTCGATTTCCTCACGCAGTGGCGCCAATTTGGAAATGTCCAGCCGATGGGGTCGGATCAGGATGCCTTCGCTTGTTTCTTCGACGACAAGTTTGTCTCCCTCTTTGATCTGCAGCTTCTCCATGACTTTTTTGGGGAAAGTCACCTGCCGTTTACTGGTCACACTGATGATCATATCCCTTACTAAATCCGGGAATGCGTAAGGTGTCAATGTCGTGTGACTAGGCCCCATGCTCCGGCTGACGCCCTTTCCTGGCGGCGGCGCGGGTTTCAGCGTCCTTGCGTTCGGACTCGACCAGCTTGATCCGACGGGCGGCGTCCTGTTTCTGGCGTTCCTCGCGCTGGCGGGCGGTGGAGCGGTTCTCTTCGAGCAGCTTGCGCCAGCTGATGATCCGGTCGATTTCGATTTCACCGGCTTCGGCTGCGGCGAGGATGGCGCAGCCGGGTTCCGCCTCGTGTCGGCAATCACTGAAGCGGCAGTCTGCGGCGATCGCTTCGAGGTCGGCAAAGGTATCCTCTTCCTGAGGGGTTTCTTCGGCCATGCCCAACTCCCGCATGCCGGGAGTGTCGATGAGGAGGGCTCCATTCGGGAGTAAAAAGAGTTCGCGCGCGATGGTGGTGTGGCGTCCGCGGGCGTCGCGGGCGCGGTGGGCCTGGGTGGCCTGGATTTCTTCTCCGATCAGGCTGTTGAGCAGGGTGGACTTGCCTACGCCGGATGGCCCGAGCAAGGCAGCGGTCTCACCGGGGAGAAGGAAGGGGTCGAGTGCGGCGAGGCCGTCTGATTGGAGCGCGCTGAGGGCGATGACCGGCACCGATCCGGCAATCTCCTGAACAGCGGCCAGCGCTTCTTCGGTGTTGCTGCAGATGTCGGATTTGTTGAGCAGCACCACGGGACGCGCGCCGCTGCCGGCGGCGACCGCCAGATAGCGTTCGATCCGGCGGAGGTTGAAGTTGCGGTCGAGTCCGGTGACGAGAAAGACGGTGGCAATGTTCGCTGCGACCACCTGGGCCTGATGGGTTTTGCCTGCCATTTTCCGGATGAAGCGGGTGGCCCGGGGGAGGACGGCATGGAGCCGGGCGGTGTCATCGATATCCGTCGGTTCGATTGCAACCCAGTCGCCGACGGCGGGAAAGTCGGTTGCCGTTTCGACCTGATGATGAAAGCGACCGGAGCAGATGGCGGCAAGAGGGCCCTCGCCGGATACGACCTGATACTGGCCGCGATCCTGACGGATGACGCGGGCGGGGACCCAGCCGGGCTGGGCGATCTCTGCAAAACGGGCGGCCCATGCCTCTGACCAGCCCAAGGCTTTCAACTCCATGCCGTCAGCCTGCCGTGAGCGCTTACCGCGTCAAACCCTTTGGTGGACAGGGGAAAAGGATGAATGATGAGGGATGAGGGATGAAGGAATGAGGGCGCGGAAACTTTTCTTGCCGCAAAAGAACACAAAGACCGCAAAAGAACCAAGAACACCTCCTTTCCAACCAGAGACAAACACAGATCCGTTTCGATCCCGATAGCGACAGCGACTCATCTTAATGAAGCTCCGAGGCGCAGCGCCGAAACTCCGCCCTCCGAAACTCCGTCCTCCGTCCTCCGTTCCCCGTCCTCAGCGCGAAGCGCTTCCCGTCCTCCGTCTCCCGTTCCCCGTCCTGCTTCCTGATCGTGCCGCAGAGGGACATGCATCCCAAAAAAACTCCGCGCCTCCGCGTGAGACAATTTTCGGCGATTACGCAAAGTAGCAGGAGCATCCTGCTCCCGGAGCACGTGGCATAGGCAAATCCAAATCGCTATCGGGATCGCAATCGACGGAGCGAAGTGCTCCAATCCGACGGAGCGAAGCGTAGATGTCGCAGGGCGAAGTCCGAGTTAAACGCCGTTCTGCCAACAATCCTCTTGCCGCCAAAGAACGCAGAGATCGCAAAAGAACCAGAAACGAAGAACGAGGAACCAAGAACCAAGAACCGCACGCAACACGTCCCAGAATGCCGCACGCCCGTTCGCTTCGCTCACTTGAGCCGCTGAGCCGCAGAGGAACATAAATCCCCCCCCAAAAAAAACTCCGCGCCTCCGCGTGAGACAATTTTCGGCGATTACGCAAAGCAGCGGAAACATCCTGCTCTCGTAACGCGTGGCATAGGCAAATCCAAATCGCTATCGAAATCGCTATCGGGATCGCAATCGACGGAGCGAAGTGCTCCAATCCGACGGAGCGAAGCGTAGATGTCGCAGGGCGAAGTCCGAGTAAAACTCCGGCCTGCCCTGAGCCTGTCGAAGGGCCTCCGGCTTCTGTCCTCAGCTGTCCCTCACACCTCGCGGTCGATTTCGGCGGGTGGGGACCAGCCTTCGGGTTCGCGGACGCGGTCGACGATTTCCACTACCTCTTTGGAGGGAGGAGGGAAGAAGGGTGTGAGGGCAAGGGTTACGGCAAAGTTGAGGATCATGCCAACGGTGCCGATGCCTTGAGGGTCGATGCCGTTCTCCGAGAGCCCCAGGGTCCATTGTTGTCCGCCGAGGAAGACGACATGGATGATGTAGCCGGCGGTCAGGGTGATTCCGGAGATCATCCCGGCGAGTGCGGGGATGGTCCCCACCCGTTTGCTGAAGATGCCGAGCACCAGCACCGGGAAGAAACTGGCCGCAGCTAGTCCGAAGGCAAAGGCAACGACCTGTCCGACAAATCCCGGCGGGTAGATCCCGAACAGTCCGGCCACGATTACCGCAACCCCGATGGTGGCCCGCCCGACGAGGAGGCGTTTGGCCTCGGTCGCGGCCGGGTTGATCAGCCGGAAGTAAAAGTCATGGGCCACACTCGATGAGATCACGAGAAGCAGGCCGCTGGCGGTGGACAAGGCGGCGGCCAGTCCCCCTGCCGCCACCAGCGCGATAATCCAGTCGGCCAGTTCGGCCATCTCCGGCGTGGCGAGGACAATGATGTCGCGGTCGGGCCCACTCAGTCCGCGGGCGGTCATGACCCCTCGGCCATCGACGCCTTCCAGTCCGCCGCTGTCGAGCCAACGTTGATGCTGTCGCTGAATGCGGGCCAGCTCGACTGGGGATAGGGAACCTCCGCGAAAGATCTCGTTGTCGGCATCATTGGAAAAACGCATGATGTCATCGCCGTCGTCCAGCCAGAGAATGAGTCCGGTTTTTTCCCAACTCTGATACCAGCCTGGCAGTTGTTCGGCGTGCGTTCCGTTGAGGGATACGAGCATGTAGTAGCGGGCGAATCCGCTGACGGCGGGGGCGGTGAGGTAGAGTCCGGCGATAAAAAAGAGCGCCCAGAATCCGCTCCAGCGCGCGGCCCGCGGATTTTTCACCGTGTAGAAACGCACGATGACATGGGGCAAACCGGCGGTGCCGACCATCAGGGCGATGGTGACAAAGAGGACATTGATTTTGTCCCATCGGCCCTGGAAGGGATCGGTGTAGGGTCCGAACCCAAGTTCCCGGTGAAGCCCGTCGAGACGGGCCAGCAGGCTGACGGATTCGCCGATCAGTTCGGCTCCGAGCCCGGCCTGGGGCAGCATGGTTCCGGTCAGTTTGAAGGAGATGGCCATGGCCGGGATGAGAAAGGCGGTGATGAGCACCCAGTACTGGGCGACTTGGGTCCAGGTGATGCCCTTCATGCCCCCGAGGGTGGCGTAGATGAAGACGATGCACATGCCGATGACGACCCCGATGTTGACATCGACTTCGAGGAAGCGGCTGAAAACCACGCCGACACCCCGCATCTGTCCGGCCACATAGGTGAAGCTGATGAAGAGGGCGCAGACCACGGCGACGAGGCGGACCACCCGTGAGTCAAAGCGGTCTCCGACAAAGTCCGGCACGGTGAAATGTCCGAACTTGCGCAGATAAGGGGCCAGCAGGAGGGCGAGGAGGACAAAGCCCCCGGTCCAGCCCATCAGGTAAACACCTCCCGCATAGCCCATGGTGGAGATGAGTCCGGCCATGGAAATGAAGGAGGCCGCACTCATCCAGTCGGCGGCGGTGGCCATGCCATTGGCGGCGGCGGGCACGCCCTGGCCGGCGACATAAAAGCCCTTGGTATCCCGCACCCGGCTCCACCAGGCGATTCCGAGATAGAGAGCGAAGCTCAGGCCGATGAATAGATAGGTCCAGATCTGAACGTTCATGATGCATCCTCCTTGGCTGCACCATTGGCATGGGCGGCATGCAGCTCCTCGATGTGGTGCTGGTCGACCCGGTTCATGATCAGCGCATAGGCGAGGATGAGGAGGACGAAAACGAGGATGCTGCCCTGCTGGGCAAACCAGAACCCGAGGGGGTAGCCGGTGCCGGGCAGTTCGAACTGATTGAGCCAGTCCGCCCAAAGGATGCCGCAGCCCAGTCCGACAAAGGCCCAAAGCGCCAGTAGCACGGTCATGATGAGTAGGTTGGTGCGCCAGTATTTTTCCAGGGCCATGCACGCCCGTTCGGCATTATCAGAGCAATCCGTTGAGTCCATAAGCAGAGAGAAGTGATTTCAGGCATGCCCAAGGAAAGCATGTCTTAGGGGTAAAACGCTTTTGCGGTATGGAGGGTACCCCCTGTCTTGGCCAGCATTATTTGGAGGGCTTATAAAACCTATAAGCTCACATTGTTGAGTGGGGTAAGCAAGCCCTCTCCAGGATAGGCATTCCCCCGTCTAACGAGGTATTCCAAATCTATCCGAGTTCTCTCAGCGCGACCTTCTCCTGCGCATTCTTTAGTAGAATCAGGCAGCCGCAGAGCAGGATTGCGTTGAAGGCGAAGTGGGTGGCGGTGTTGGGGAAGACCAGCCAGTCGCCGAAGCAGCCGCAGTCGAGATCGAGCCCGCGGGCGGTGGCGAGGGCGATGGCGAGGAGGAAGCTGATCGTGGCGAGGCCGAGGAGGAGGGCGCTGCCGCTGGCGAGGCGACGGAGCCAGAGACCGAGTGCGGCAAAGATTTCCAGCCAGGGCAGAACCAGAGCCACCGCCCAGGCCAGACTGTAGGGGAGCAGCTCGAAGGAACGCACATCGATGAGGAAGCGGGCGGGGTCGATCACCTTGAGCAGACCCGAGACGAGAAAAACCGCGCTCACCGCGAGACGGATCAGAAGCGTCACTATGGGTTTGCCTGCCATGCTTCCCAACCTCCTTCCAGATAATAGATGGCATCGGACCCAAGCTCCCGCCGCAGCCGGATGACAACGGCCTCACTCGTCTGGCAGCCGGTGGCATCGCAATAGACGATGAGGGTCTGGTCCGGATCCCATTGCAGGATGAGTGTGGTGAACCCCTCGTCCCAGTTGGCTTCGTTGAGCGGAACGGCCCCGGGGATGTGCCCACGGGCAAAGTCCCGTTCGTCCCGGGCATCGATCCAGAGGACGGGGGCGGGGAGGGCGCGAACCTGTTCGAGGGTGCGGGCGAGGGGCGAAAGTTCCCCCTTGGGCGTGGGGGCGTAAGCGGGAGCCCGCGGGTGCAGCCATGCCGTGAGGAGTCCGGCCAGGGCCGCCGCCAGCAGAATGAGCAGGGACTGTTGGAGCGTTTTAAGCATCTTGGGGCGGATCCAGATAGAGACGGGTGAATTCCTCGATCAGGTAGTCCCGGGCCTCTTCCACCGTGTCGCAGATCTTATAAAGCGCGAGATCCTGAGGCGAGATCACTCCCCAGTCTACGAAGGCTTGAAAGTTGAGGATATCATTCCAGAATTCGCTCCCGAAAAGCACGATCGGCATGGGGGCGGGGAGCTTATGGGTCTGGATCAGGGTCAGCAGTTCAAACAGTTCGTCCATGGTCCCGAACCCGCCGGGGAAAACGATCAGGGCCTTGGCCCAGAAAGCCAGCCAGTATTTGCGGACGAAGAAGTAATGGAATTCGAACTGCAGGTCGCGGGTCACATAGGGATTGATTCCCTGTTCAAAGGGCAGGCTGATGCCGAGGCCGATGTTGGGGCCACCGGCCTTGTGGGCACCGCGGTTGGCGGCTTCCATCATACCGGGCCCTCCGCCGGTGCAGACGATGAAGCGGCGTCCGTTGTCGGGCAGGGCCATCGACCAGCGGGTCATTTCCTCGGCGAGTTGGACGGCGGCCTCGTAATAGGGGGCGAGCTTGAGCTTGGCCTTGGCCAGTCGCAGGGCGTTGGCCTCTTCGGGAGACAGCTCTTGCTTGTCCCCGAGTTTCGCCATGACTTCGTCGTAATGGGCTTGGGCCGTTTCCTGTGGAACAGAGCGGGCGGAGCCGAAGAAGACGATGGTGTCTTCAATCTTGTGATCCCGGAAGCGGGCTTCGGGTTCGGTCATTTCGCAGAGCACCCGGATTTTACGGGCGTCCGGGCTGTTGAGAAAGGGTTCGTTTTTGTAGGCTTTAGGCGGCCAAGGCTGTGAGGGGAGTCTGGGGTCTTTGCTCATACCAATAGAGTCAAAAGGCTTTTTTGCCGTTTGCCAACCATAGCCCACGGAAACTTTATTAAGGAGGAAGGATGGGGGAAAGGAGGAAGGATGAATTATGAGGGATGAAGGCGAATGCCCGCTCCTCCCCGTGGATGCTCTTGCCGCAAATGAACACAGAGACCGCAAAAGAACCAGAAACGAAGAACGAGGAACCAAGAACCAAGAACCAAGAACCGCGTGCAACGCGCTCCAGAATGCCGCACGCCCGTTCGCTTCGCTCACTAGAGCCGCGGAGGGACATGCATCCCCCCCAAAAAAAATCTCCGCGTCTCCGCGTCTGCGCGTGAGACAATTTTCGGCGATGACGCAAAGCAGCGGGAACATCCTCTCTTGTAACGCGTGCCATAGGCATCCTCCAAATCGCTATCGGGATCGCTATCGCAATCGACGGAGCGTAGCGTAGATGTCGCAGGGCGAAGCCCAGGTAAAACGCCGTTTTCCCACCAATCCTCTTGCCGCCAAAGAGCGCAGAGACCGCAAAAGAACCAGAAACGAAGAACGAGGAACCAAGAACTAAGAACCGCCCCCTGTCGGCACACTGACCACCGTTCACCGACCACCGTCTTCCGGCCCCAGCGTGACACAGACATTCCTGTCTGTGCCGTAGCCACCATCTCGCAAGGAAACAGAGGCATTGCTCGACCAACTTGCTTCGCATGCCTTCTGTCTGTGGTGCGTGCGCCCCAGAGCACAGACAGGAATGTCTGTGTCACGTGTCCTCAGCGCAACGCGCTTACCGTCCCTCCGTCGTCATTACACAAAAAAACCGGCCTGTTGGCCGGTTTAAGGAAAATGGCTGCTATGAGGCAGGGATGCCTATGCTTTCTGGACCTTGCCGGCTTTGAGGGCCTTGGCGGAAACCCAGATGCGCTTGACCTGCCCGCTGGGGAGGCGAACGCGGACACGCTGCAGGTTCGGTTTGAAGTCCCGCTTGGTGACTTTGGCAACGTGCGTGCCGATACCGCCGCTTTTCTTGGTCAAACCGCGACGATGAATGATGCTGCCCCGGGTGGGACGTTTACCGGTGATTGCGCAAATACGTGACATGGATCTACCTCCAGTTGGAAAAACAGTCGAAAGTAGAGCCTGCGCTACCCTTGGCAAGTCGATTCTCCCAAAAAAGTTTGCCGAGGGGAGGGGACTTAAACCGGAGGCCGATGGGGCGGGGGAAATCCGGGCATAAAGAAGGCGGGTTGCCTACCCCTAAGCAACCCGCCATTAGTTTTCTATTTCACTACTCCTTATGTTACCCCAAAACTCCCTTACGGGAAATTTGATGATGCTCTCAACATCGGTTCATTTTTCCGGAACGCAAGTGAAAAAGTTATTTTTTAATTAATTTTTCAGACTTGGGCTGAGGGATACTTCTCAGCCCGCTTGCGGGCTGGATTTGGAGGAGAGGTGGCCTGGTGGATTAGAAGAAAAAAGCCCCTTCCGTATGGACGGAAGGGGCTTGAAAGAGGTTCAGGGAAAAAGGAACCGCCTTAGTTCTTGAGGGCAGCCTGGGCGGCGGCAAGACGGGCAACCGGCACGCGTGGGGGCGAGCAGCTGACATAGTCGAGGCCGACCTGATGGAAGAAGCGGATGGAAGCGGGATCGCCCCCATGCTCACCACAGATACCGAGCTTGAGGCCGGGCTTTTTGCCACGACCCTTTTCGACGGCGATCTTCACCAATTGGCCAACACCACCTTGGTCGAGGCTGGCGAAGGGGTTTTGGGTGAAGATTTCCTTTTCGCGGTAATCATCGAAGAATCCACCCATGTCGTCACGGCTGAGGCCGAGTGTGGTCTGGGTGAGGTCGTTGGTACCGAAGCTGAAGAACTGGGCCACGTCGGCGATCTCGTCGGCGGTGATGGCACCACGCGGGACTTCGATCATGGTTCCGACGGAGTAGTCGATTTGCACGCCCTTGGCTTCCATCACTTCGGCGGCGACGCGATGCACGATCTCAACCTGGTTGGCCAGTTCCTGTTTGAAGCCGACGAGGGGAATCATCACCTCTGGCTTAACGTCGACCGGTTTCTTGGCTGTCTTGACGGCAGCGGCTGCTTCGAAGACGGCGCGGGCCTGCATTTCGGTGATTTCCGGATAGGAAATACCGAGACGGCAACCACGGTGACCGAGCATTGGGTTTTCCTCGTGGAGGGCACGGATCCGCTCCGAGATGATGTCCACGGAAACACCCAGCTTGTTGGCGAGTTCACGCTTGGTGGACTCGTCGTGGGGGAGGAATTCGTGGAGCGGGGGATCGAGGAAGCGGATGGTAACCGGACGGCCTTCCATCGCCTTGAAGAGGCCCTTGAAGTCGTTGCGTTGGTGGGGCAGGAGCTTCTTGAGGGCGGCCCGGCGTTCGTTCTCGTCGGAGGCGAGAATCATCGCGCGCATGTGATCGATGCGGTCCCCTTCGAAGAACATGTGCTCGGTGCGGCAGAGGCCAATGCCTTCGGCACCATAGGCGACGGCGGTCTTGGCCATGTCCGGGCTGTCGGCGTTGGTGCGGACACCCATTGTGCGGTACTTGTCGGCCCAGCCCATGACGGTGGCGAAGAGTTCGTAGGTCGGGCTCTTCTCGGGCTTGAGGTTTCCGTTGAGCACGCGCTTGACTTCGCTGTCAGAGGTTTCGATCAGGCCGGAGAAGATCTGGCCGGTGGTTCCGTCGATGGAGATGTAATCGCCTTCGTGGAGGGTGACGTTGCCTGCCTTGAGGGTCTTCTTGGCGTAGTCGATCTTGATGCTGGCGGCACCGCAGATACAGACCTTACCCATCTGACGGGCCACGAGTGCGGCGTGGGAGCTGACCCCGCCACGACTGGTGAGGATCCCTTCGGAGGCGATCATGCCCTTGAGGTCTTCCGGGGAAGTTTCCTGACGGCAGAGAACGACCTTCTTGCCGAGCTTGACCTCGCGTTCCGCGGCGGAAGCCGAGAACACGATGTGTCCGGAAGCGGCACCGGGACCGGCGGGGAGACCTTCACCGATGACGGTAGCGGCCTTGAGTGCCTTCGGGTCGAAGACGGGAACGAGGAGGCTGTCGATGGAGTCGGCCGGGATCTTGAGGACCGCGGTCTTTTCGGTCATGAGGCGCTCTTTCACCATTTCAACGGCAATGCGGACGGCGGCGAGACCGGTGCGTTTGCCGTTACGGGTCTGGAGCATGTAGAGTTTTCCGTTTTCAACGGTGAACTCGAAGTCCTGCATGTCGCGGAAGTGCTTTTCGAGCTTCTTGCGAACGGCTTCCAGTTCGCGGTGAGCCTTGGGCATTTCCTCCTTGAGCTCGGCGATTGGCTTGGGGGTGCGGACCCCGGCGACGACGTCCTCGCCCTGTGCGTTGATCAGGTATTCGCCGTAGAAAACCTTCTCACCGTTGGCCGGGTCACGGGTAAAGGCCACACCAGTGGCGCAGTTGTCACCCATGTTGCCGAAGACCATGGCCTGCACGTTGACGGCAGTGCCCCACTCGGAGGGGATGTTGTATTTCTGGCGATAGACGATGGCGCGCTCATTCTGCCAGGAACGGAAGACGGCGCCGACGGCACCCCAGAGTTGCTTGTAGGGATCTTCCGGGAAGGTCGAATTGGTGCGCTCCTTGATCAGCGCCTTATAGCGGCGAATGAGTTCTTTCAGCTCGTCTGCAGTGAGTTCACTGTCTTCCTTGCGGCCGAACTCTTTTTTGACGGCATCGAGCACTTGTTCGAAAGGCTCGTGATCGTCGTCGGCGCCGGGCTGCACGCCCATGACCACGTCGCCATACATCTGGATGAAGCGGCGGTAGCAGTCATAAGCAAAGCGGGCATCTCCGGACTTGGCGGCCAAACCTTCAGCCGTCTTGTCGTTCAGGCCAAGGTTGAGAATTGTATCCATCATACCCGGCATCGATTCGCGGGAACCGGAGCGGACCGAGAAGAGCAGCGGGTTGTTGGGATCACCAAACTTCTTGCCTTCCTGCTTTTCCACCGCCTTTACCGCAGCTTCCGCTTCAGCGTTAAGTGCCTTGGGGTATTTTTGGCCGTGCTGGGTGTAGTAGGTGCAGACATCGGTCGTAATGGTGAAGCCCGGAGGAACCGGCAGGCCAATACGGGCCATTTCCGCAAGGTTGGCGCCCTTGCCTCCGAGAAGCTCGCGCATCGTGGCATCGCCATCGGTCTTCGATCCGAAAGCGTAGACGAGTTTCGTGGTGGCAGCCTTCTTCTTTTTGGTGGCCGCCGTATTCGTTTTCTTTTTCTTGGTTTTTGCTGGCATCCTGTTTCCGAACTTCGAGTTCAGTGGTTGATAGGGTTAGGCCCGTTTCCATCGCATTGCGCCTCTCCGGGTAGCGTCCACGTATGGAGGCAAAACCGGATTTGCGAAGGCTCAGGAATCGAGCGAAAACACAAAACCTAGGCTTGCATACGTAGCTGTCAACGGTACACGACGGGCTTGCCACCAGTCTGAATTTCCTCAGGTTGCGGGAATTGCCATGCCTGAAAATCAACACGATGCAAGGAATGAGACTGTCACGGATTCCGCTGAGCGGAAATCCGAGTTAAGTCGCTGGGAAGGGGAGGAAGAGGATCTCGAAGAACTGGAAGAATCAGGCAGCATGGGCTTTCTCGACCACCTGGAGGAATTGCGGTGGACGATCGCGAAGTGTGTCGGGGCTTTTTTCCTCGGCTGTATCGCCGTCCTTTTATTCCTCACCCAGTTTGCCGGCTTGCTGCGCTGGCCATATGAATTCGCTGTTCGTGGCCGTGAGGGAGGGCTGTTTGAAGGCCTTATCAATACGAGTTTTCTCGGGGTGTTTTCGGTCGTCTTTCAATTGATGTTTATCGGAGGGTTTGCCCTCTCGCTGCCCTTCATGTTGTTCTTCCTGGGAAGGTTTATCGGCCCCGGCTTAAAACCTTCGGAACTACGTCTGTTGCTTCCTGCCAGCCTGTCTGCGGTCGCTTTGTTCCTGCTGGGAGCGTCTTTCAGTTTTTTCATTCTGCTCCCGGCCGGCCTGCGTGCCTCGATTTATTTTAATGACATGCTTGGCTTTGAGCTGCTGGTGACGGCAAGCAGTTATTACGGACTCCTTACCTGGGCCACGCTGGGCGTGGGAATCGCATTTGAGTTTCCCTTGATCCTGCTCATTCTCATTTATCTGGAAGTGCTCACGCCCGAGACTCTGGCCAAATACCGGCGCCACGCCTTCGTGCTGTTTCTGATCATTTCCGCCCTGGTTACGCCTACGCCAGATCCCGTTACGTTTCTCTTCCTGGCGATACCGCTCTACATCCTTTACGAAATTTCCATCTGGTTCGGACGCAAGGTCCGGGACCGGGTGGAGAAGCGAAGGGCGATCGCCCTGGAGGAATAATAGGCCAGGCCGAAAAGCAGGGAAGGCTCATTTGCTGCGCGAAGATATAACCGGAGCTGCTGGGTGATATTAGAAATCATTTGACAGATTCCCGGACACTTCCTTTACATACCGACCAGTTTGTATGGCACGGCGATTGTTACATAAGGATGGTGGATCGACCCGCAATGTATTGGTCAATGCGGCAGTCAGTCTGATGCGGCAGCAGGGTTTCAATGCCACGACGGTGGAGCAAATTTGCACGGAAGCGCAGGTCACCAAAGGAGCATTTTTCCATTACTTTCAGTCCAAGGAAGCGATTGGGCGGGCAGCGATTGATGCCTGGTGTGCCGAGCGGGCCGCGACCTATGTGCGGGACATCAGTCAGGTGGAGGCGGATCCATTGCATCGGCTGGAAGCGTGGCTGGATGGCTTGATTGCCAGTGTGCGTGAAGAGGCTGCCTGCCCGGTGTGTCTGCTTGGGATGCTATCGCAGGAGGTGTCGGGAACGAATGATACCATCCGGAGCGACTGTCAGCAAAGGCTCAACGGCTGGACCGGGTTTGCCGCCGGGCTGCTGGAAGAGGCCAGGCAACAGTATCCGGGGAAGAACGATTTTGATCCACAGCAAGTAGCCTGGATGTTAAACAGCCTCTGGCAGGGGTCCCTTCTGGTGGCGAAGACACAGCAGGATGTGGAGATCGTGGCGTCGAACCTCGAACATGCCCGCAACTATATTCGCAGCCTTTTCAGGCAGGCGACCTGAACCCCAATAACCCCTTTGTGAATCATGCCTATCATCTCACACAAAATTTCTCCCCACCTTTGGTTTGATAAAGAGGCTGTGGATGCGGCCCGGTTTTACTGTTCGATTTTTCCGGATTCTGAATTGAGAACCATCACCGTTCTCCCGGAGACACCTTCGGGTAATTGTGAGGTCGTCTCCTTCAGCTTGTGCGGACAGCCTTTCATGGCAATCAGTGCGGGTCCGTTGTTCAAGTTCAATGAAGCGGTGTCCTTCATGGTGCTCTGTGAATCTCAAGAAGAGATGGACTATTACACCAAAGCCCTGTCTGCGCATCCGGAAGCGGAACAGTGTGGATGGATCAAGGACAAGTATGGATTGTCCTGGCAGATCACACCCACGGCATTGGGGGAAATGTTTGAGCAAGGGACCGAGGCGCAAGTCCGGGAACTTACAAAAGCAATGTTGTCGATGAAGCGGCTCGATTTAAGGCGGTTGAAAGAGGCGTTCGCTTCCGCCTGCGATGAAGGGAGCCGAACCTGATCCCAGACGTATTTTTTAACACTAAACAAGAGACCTGATATGACCTCAAAAGTAAAATCAATGCCCGACGGGTATCACTCGATCATCCCCTACACGATCGTTGAGTCTGCGGACTCCTTTATCGAATTCCTTCAGCTTGCCTTCGGTGCGGATATAAGTGAATGCATTCGCGAGGAAAGCGGGCGCATCATGCACGCCGAGGCAAGAATTGGTGATTCCATCATCATGATAAGTGAAGCCTGTCCGGAGATGGGTCCGATCAAGGCGGGCTTGTATCATTACACTGACGACGTGGATTCTGTGTTCAAGCAAGCGGTGGCCAACAAGGCGGAGCCGACGATGGAGCCGGCCGACATGTTCTGGGGAGATCGCATGGGAAGTGTGCGGGATCCCTGGGGCAACATCTGGTGGATTGCCACGCACGTCGAGGACGTGACCCCTGCAGAGCTGGCAGAGCGGGCACGGGCATTCGCCGAGCAGTGCCAAGAGCAAACAGCTGAAAATAAAGAAGGATAATCCAATATGAATGCTTATGTAGATGGATTCGTGCTTCCGCTGAAAAAGGATCAGGTGGAGGCTTATCGTAAACTGGCAGAGACCATGAGTGGCATATGGCAGGAGTACGGCGCGCTTGCCTATGTTGAGTGCATCGGAGACGATATGGCCAATGAGCATGGGGTGCCATTTCCCAAGCTGGCCGGGTGTTCCGAGGATGAAACGGTGGTGTTTGCGTGGATCAAATACCCTTCCCGTGAGGCCCGTGATGCGGCCAATGCCCGATTGATGGAAGACCCGCGCATGAAAGATTTCTGTGAAACCGGGGAGATGCCCTTTGACTTCACCCGCATGGCCTTTGGGGGGTTCAAGGTATTGGTGGAAGCTGGAGCCAAACCTTAAGCTGGGAAAAGCCATGAGTGCTCCGGTTTTAGAATACCCAGAAATTGCTTCGCGTGAAGAGTGGCTACGGGCCCGGTTGAAGCTGCTGGAAGAAGAAAAGGAACTGACGCGGCTCCGCGACCGCATCAACACCCACCGCCGAATGCTTCCGATGGTAAAGGTCGAGGAAGCCTACACCTTTGGAGGTCCGGATGGACGGGTTCGTCTGGTGGATATGTTTGCGGGCCGACCACAACTCATTGTTTACCACTTTATGTGGTTGTGGGATGGGGATCGCCCGCAAGAGCGAGGATGCCGCAGCTGTTCGGCTTGGGCGGATGAACTTTCGGAAGGGCTCATTCGCCAGTTGAATGTGGTGGGCACGACATTGGTTATGGTTTCGCGTGCCCCCTATGAAATCATCGCTAACTTCAAACGGAGCATGGGTTGGACGATCCCCTGGTATTCCTGTGCGGACAACCGTTTCGCCTTTGATTACCAAACGACGATCGATCCCTCTGATCCAAAATCCCAATACAACTACAGGACTCGTCAAGAACATGAAGTGGCGGGATCGGCGGATTACTTTTACAGTGATTCCACCTTCGACCTCCCAGGGTTCAGTTGTTTCCTGATGAAGGATGGTGTCCCGTTTCATACCTACTCAACCTACGGCCGGGGTTGCGAGTCTGTCGGGGGTCCAGGCTACTATCTGGATCTGACCGCGCTTGGCCGTCAGGAAGACTGGGAGCTGCCGCCCAACCGGAGTCTCGGGATGGGGCAAAAGGCTGGCAGTGACTCGATCAGATACCCTGATGAATATGAGACGGATCAAAACCAGGGCTCGCGAGTGTGTCCGTCCTGTTGATGCATTCCTCTGTAAACTCCCAAATCAGCCTGCAATCTTATGCCTGTTGTCCCGCCACCTACCGCTGAAGCCCTTGCCACACACTCACAGGTCAATTGGGAGGAATGGCTGGATGCACGGCGGACTTTTCTCGAAAAAGAAAAAGAACTATCCCGCCTCAATGATGAACTGGCTGCCAGGCGGCGTGCCTTGCCCTGGTTGAAAATCGAAAAGGAGTATCTGTTGGATACTCCTGTCGGGAAAAAATCATTACGCGATCTCTTTGCCGAACGGAGTCAGATGATTGTCTATCACTTCATGTTTGGCCCTGGTTGGAAAGAAGGCTGCGATGGCTGTTCATTTTTATCCGATCACTTTGATGGGGCGAACCTTCACCTCGCCCACCATGACGTGACCTTGCTGGTTGTTTCCAGGGCTCCCCTCGAAACCTTACTGGCTTTCAAGCAGAGGATGGGCTGGAAATTTCCCTGGGTGTCGTCATTTGAAAGCGACTTTAATTATGATTTCCGTGCTTCAGTTCCCCCCAATGTGACCGCATCCGGGAAAAAGGTTCTCTACAATTTCGAGGCAATCGATCCTTCAGAGGCGGGGGAAGAGCATCATGGCATCAGTGTGTTTTATCGAAACCCGGAGGGTGACATCTTTCTGACGTATGCCTGTCATGCGCGTGGTGTGGATATACTCTGCACGACTCACAACTTTCTTGATCTGACGCCAAAGGGACGCAACGAACAGAGTACGATGGACTGGGTTCGGTTGCATGACCAATACGAGGCGAAGGAAGGAAAGGACCCTGCCGCCGGGTGTTGCGGATAACTCAGTAAACTCGTTACCTATGAAGATTGCCTACACCATTACCCGCTTATTGTTCGGCTTGATCTATGCCCTTGCGGCCATTGTGGCCCTCTTCAACCTGGCGCCCCAGCCTGAACTGGAAGGGGATGTTTTGCGTTTTATGGAAGGCATGATGGCAGCGGTCTATCTCTTCCCGCTGATCAAGCTGGTTGAATTGATTACCGGGATAGCATTTCTCTGCGGTCGCTTCGTTCCCCTGGCCACGGTGGTGATTTTTCCGGTGAGCTTGAATATTCTGCTCTTCCATCTGTTTGTTGAGCCGGATGGATTGCTGTTAGCGATCATTCTCTTCGCTGCGAATCTCTTCCTCGCCTGGTGCTGTCGTCAGCACTATACCGAACTACTGAAAGCTAGAACGGTGTTGCCCAGCTAAGGAGAAGCCGGGAAAGCGGACCGTCGGCAAGCTTGACCGACCCGGCTGTGCGGGGGAGATACCCTCAACTTTCCTTGTGGGGAGGTAGATCCGGAATCAGTACGTCGGCTTCGCGTTCGACATCCTTGGCGTGATCTTTGGCGAAGAAGACGTAGACGGAGGGAATCACCAGGAGGGTGAAGAAGGTGCCGATAAACATGCCGGCGACGATGATGAGGCCGATGCTGTTGCGGGCAGCGGCCCCGGCTCCGGTGACAAAAACGAGGGGAAGGTGACCGAAGACGGTGGCCATGGTGGTCATGAGCACCGGGCGGAGGCGCACCATGGCGGCTTCGCGCACGGCGGCCAGCTTGCTCAGTCCTTTGCGTTGTTGAACATTGGCAAACTCGACGATGAGGATGCCGTTTTTGGCCACCAGACCAACGAGGGTGACGAGGCCGACCTGAGAGTAGATGTTGATGGTGGTGGTCCAGCCATCGGTCCAAAAAGGCAGATTGGGATTGGGCATCTTCAGGAAAGTGAAGATGAGGGCTCCGAACATGGCGAGGGGAGCTGAGCCGGCGAGGATGACAAAGGGATCGCGGAAGCTGTTGAATTGAGCTGCCAGGACCAGATAGATCAGGAGGAAGGAGAGGCCGAAGATAAAGAGGAACTGTCCCCCTTCAGTGCGCAACTGGCGCGACTCTCCGGTGTAATCAATCACATAGCCATCCGGCAGGCGCTCAGCGGCGAGTTCTTCGAGCAGCTGGAGGGCACCATCCAGAGGAAGCATCGACATCCCGCTGAGCGTAACCGCGTTGAGCTGTTGGAAACGGCGCAAGGCCCGGGGCTGTACATCGCGTTCGACATGTGCGATGGTGCTGAGCGGGATGAGCGTGTTGTTGGGGCCGGTCACATGGATCTGGGTGATTTGCTCGGGGTTGAGGCGGTCAAGGCGTTGAATTTGTGGAATGACCCGGTAGCTGCGGCCATCGATATTGAAGCGGTTGACATAATTTCCACCGAGCATGGAGGCGACATCCATCCCGACGGTTTGCATATCGAGGCCGAGGCTGGCTACCTTTTCACGATCAAACACCAGGCGGGCCTGAGGTTGATCGATTCTGGTGTCGATCATGAGAAACATGAACTGACCGGTAGCCATCGCCTCCTGCTGGATGGCCTGGGCAAACCCGAGGATTTCATCCGGCTCTGCGGTGGAGCTGATGACAAACTCGACCGGGAACTGACCGCCCCCGGGAAGGGCCGGAGGCATGACTGGAAAAATGTCAATGGAAGGAAGTGCCGAGAGTTTGTTCTGGACCTCGGGCATGACTTCAAAGGCGGTTCGTTGCCGTTCTCCCCATGGCTTCAAGACTAGGCCGGAGAAGCCACCGTTGGCGAAGGTGATCTGGAAGGAGTATTCGGTTTCGGGGACGGAGAAGAAGATGTCGTTGATTGCTTCGGAAGCTGCAACCATCGGCTCGATGCTGGAGTCAGCCGGTCCGTCGAGAATGCCGAAGATGACGCCCTGGTCTTCGGTGGGAGCGAGTTCTTCGGAGGACTGGTGGTAGAGCAGAACGGCGAGCAGGGAGATGACACCCCAGAAAAGATAGACCGCCCATCGGGCCGAAAGGGTGGCATCGAGGACCCGTCCGTAAATACGTTTCAAACGATCAAAGCCAGCATCAATGTTCTCGGACAGCCAGCCTTCATGTCCACCGGGGCGCAGCATGTTGGCGGACATTACCGGGGAGAGGGTCAGCGCGACCATCCCGGAGATGAGCACTGCTCCCGCCAGGGTGAAGGCGAACTCGCGAAAGAGGGAGCCGGTCAATCCGCCTTGCAGACCGATCGGGGTATAGACCGCAGCCAGGGTCACAGTCATGGCGAGCACCGGCCCCAACAGTTCGCGGGCACCGAGGATGGCGGCCTGCTTGGGCGTGTAGCCTTCCCGCAGGTGGCGTTCGACATTTTCCACCATGACGATGGCATCATCGACCACGATCCCCACTGCGAGGACAACCGCCAGCAGGGTGAGCAGATTGATGGTAAACCCGAACACCTGCATGAGGAAAAAGGCCCCAATCAAGGAGATGGGAATGGCCACAATCGGCACCAGCACCGCCCGCAGGGAGCCCAGAAAGAGGAAGATGACCACCATGACAATGAGCAATGTTTCCATCAGGGTCTTGGTCACTTCGGTGATGGCATCATTGATGTAGGCAGTGGCATCGTAGGCGATGCGGACATTCAGGCCGGTGGGAAGGCTCTCTTCGATCCGCTCGATCTCTGCCCGAACAGCTGCAATCACATCGATGGCATTGGCATCCGGCAGCACGAACATCCCCATGAACATGGCGGAGTCACCGGAGAAGCGGATATCTGTATTATAGTCTTCCGAACCCAGTTCGACCTCGGCAATATCCTCCAGGCGAATGAAGGAGCTGTCTTCCCCTTTCACCACCAGTCGGCGGAAATCTTCGACCGAACTGATATCGGTATTGGCGGTCATGTTGACCTGAACCAGGTTACCCTTGCTGGAGCCGACAGCGGAAAGGTAGTTGTTGCGGGCGAGCGCGCTGCGCACTTCGGCGGGACTTACCCCGAACGCGGCCATTCGGTCCGGATCCAGCCAGATCCGCATCGCGAAAGTGCGGGCACCGAGGATTTCCGCCCGTTGGACGCCGGGGATGGCGGACAGGCGGGGTTGAACGGCCCGCACCAGATAATCGGTGATTTCATTTTGACGCAGCACCTGCGAACTGAAGCTGATGTAGGCGGAGGCAAACTGGGAGTCGGCGGTTTCAATATTGATGACCGGAACCTCTGAACCGGGGGGGAGGTCTCCCCGCACCTGATCCACTTTGGAACTGATTTCCGAGAGTGCCCGATTGGCGTCGTAATTGAGTCGGAGGCGGGCATTGATCGTGGAGATGTTTTGCGAACTGCTGGACTGGAGAAACTCGATGCCATCAGCGGAAGCTATCACCCGCTCCAACGGAACCGTGATAAACCCACGCACCAGTTCAGCATCGGCACCGACGTAGACGGTGCTGACGGTGATGACCGCGTTCTGATTGGCGGGAAACTGCCGGACGGTGAGGGTCCCGATTGCCTGGATTCCAGCCACGATGACAACCAGATTGACAACGATGGCGAGAACCGGACGTTTGATGAAAATATCGGTGAATTTCATACCGTGGAGGAGGAAGGCTGAAGGGCACTTGCCCGGTGACTAGCGATTGGCAGGGCGGGGGTGTTCTGAGGCTTCCAATACACCGGTATCTTCAAGACGGATGGGAGCATTGTTGCGCAGCTTGAAGGCCCCTGCCCGCACAATGCGCACACCGGGGTCCAAGCCATCGATGACTTCGACGAAATCCCCCTGACGCTCTCCCAGACGGACAAATGCCTGACGGGCGATGAGCTGACCAGCGTCCCCATTCTCCACGATATAGACGGAGTTGCCATAGGCATTGTAGACCACGGCGGTTTGGGGAATAATCCGGACCTCACGGATTTCGGGGAGAATGACTTCAGTTTTTACGAACATGCCGGGTCGAAGGCGGAAATCCTCATTGGAAAAGGTCGCCTGCACCCTAATGTTCCGTGTGATCGGATCCACTTGGGAATTGATCGCGGTGATTTCCCCTTCCGGGTTGTCCTCACCCCATTCTGGAAGGCGTACCTTCAGGCCGATTTCCAAATTGGGAAGCTGGGCTTGCGGCAGGGAAAACTCGACAAAGACCGGATCAATGGCACGGAGGTCGACGATGGGGCTACCCGGTGAAAGATATTGACCCAGGCTGATCTGGCGAATGCCGAGGCGTCCGGCAAAGGGAGCCCGAATCTGCTTCTTTTCCAGTTGGGATCGGTGCGCGGCGACATTGGCTTCGGCTGTGGAGATATTGGCCTCGGCCGCATCCAGTTCGGCCTGGGAGATGGAATTACGGGCTCTCAGCTCGCGGGAGCGAATGGCGTTTTTTTGAGCCAGTTCCAACTCGGCTTTGGCCCGGGCAAGGTTGGCCCGTTCGACGGAGTCTTCCAATTGAACGAGCAAGTCACCGGCCTCAACCGAGGCTCCTGCCTGAAAGGAGATGTCCGTCACGGTGCCGGCGACCTCTGTGGCCACGAGGATTCCTTGCCAGGCGTAGACGGAGCCCGCCGCTGGGATTACCTGTTCCCATTCGGTGAGACGCACTTCCGCTGCACTGACAGCTGTCGCCGGTTCTCCGTAGGCGGATGATGCAATTAAGGCGCGGATCTGGAGAAATTTGATCCCTCCGAGCACGGCGATAATCGCCACGAGTAGTCCCAGTGAAGTCAGCGGAACAATGATCTTCGGTTTCATAGAAATTCAGCGGTGAGTGGTGGAGAGGTCGAAGGACTTCTCCAGCATGAGTAAGGTGTCGACTGGGGAGGCAGCAGCTCCCCCCAACAAAATCAAAGACCGTCGAGCATCGTGCACTTCTCTTGCGCTGACAAGTCTGCACATGCACGTTTTTACAGGAATTTTTGCGTTTTGATCGCTGAGTCTTTCCCCAATGCGGAGGGACGGGTTTGGCTCGGGCTCCAGCCCTTGGATCGCAGACGCGACAAGCGCGTCCCTCCATGCGAGAGGAGCGGCTTACTCGTTTTCCAGCATCCAGATTTTGAGGTCGCCGTAACTTTTCAGGCGAACCATGACCTGTTTGACCCCGAAGCCGCCGACGCCGGGGACGGATCGGTCGAGGTAGGTTTTGCCCGGGGGGCAGACGGCACAGAGGCGGCTGGCAATGTTGATGGGTCGCCCTATGTAGTCGTTGCCGATGGAGATTCGGCTGGCGAGGCCGAAGCTCACGCCGCTGCCCAGTTCCTGCGGTGCTCCATGGCTGAACTCGGGACCGCGGCTGATCTGTGACCAGGCACGGGGGAGCTGGGTGAGGCCCTCAATACAGGTTTCGAGGGCGACCTCCCGGTCCTTGGCGCTGGTCTGCCAGACCGCCAGCACACCGTCCCCGAGAAATTTGACCATTTCCGGCGGGTAGCGTTTGAAGCCTTTGCGGATCATGCCGTAAAAGGCCGTCATGAGCCCGCAGGTATAGGGGGATTCGATGTTGGGTTGTTCGCAGAAGGTACTGAAGCCCCGCATATCGATAACCGCAGCAATGATTTCGCACGGCAGCCCATATTCCACATCCGCTTCAAGGTCATCGGTGACCTGATAGCTGTTGAAGATGAAGTCTTCGAAGTTGTAGACGTTGAGCTTGTTGTCGTCGTCGCTGAGGAAGTGGAGGCCGGGCTCAAGGAAGTCTGCCATTTCCGGCAGATACATGATCTTGGCGTTGCCGTAATCTCCGGGTTCGGAGCGGGGTGAGAGATAGAAGCGGGCGGTATACTGTCGGATCTGAGTGCCGTGAGCGGCAACCTGCTGGAGCACCCGGGAAATATCCGCCTCATTTTCGACGATCTTCATCCCGAATCCGTCCACCGTGTAGAGGATCTGACGGTACTTGGGTTGGACCCTTTGATAGTGACAGCAAATATCCCAGAAATCCCGGAAATTCAAATTTGGGATACGGTAGTGGCGATGGAGTGCGTGTTGCATAGAGACTGAGAAATCCTCCCAAGCCCGGATTAGGAGGGAATTTCGGGTCTAACGCAACTCTTAACAGCAACTGCTTAGAGGGCGCTCTTTGCCCGCTTGTGTTCCACCGCAACCAGCTGATACATGTGAGTGGCGATGTAAAAGGTGGCGGCAATCGGAAATGCGGTGAAGCCGGACCAGAAATACATCCAGAAAGGATCGTGGGTGAAGGTGAAAGGCGTCAGCAGGTAGGTGAGCCCTGCCCACACCAGCAAGGTCAGCACGATGCTCAGAAGGACGAACTTCTTTCCGATAAAGTTTCTGTAATTGTCTTCCGACATAGCGCCAAAAACATCTCCTAATGACCTGGGTTGTCGAATCTTTTTTCTGAAAAAAGGAGGAGTGGGGAAAGGATGAAGGGAGAATTAGGAAGGATGAAGGGAGAGGGTGGAGAGTTCGATTTGGCCGGAAGGTGTTGGTGGGGACATGGGACGCGACGGAGCGGGGCCCTCCAAGGTGGGATTTACCTTCATCCTTTCGCCTTCCTTCGGCGCGTTGCGTCTTCGGCCTGCCCTGAGCCTGTCGAAGGGCCTGCTGAGCAGGGACGCTCAGCGCTACCTGCCTTGATGCGTTCGAAATTGATTCACCCCGTCTTCTAACGGGAGACGGGAGCAGGATGCTCCCGCTACATTGCGTAATCCCCGTCTCCCGTTCCTCCGTCTCTCCAAAAACAAAACTCCTTCATCCCTCATAATTCATCCTTTCTGTCCGGGCGGCGGGGGAAGTACGGGTAGAGCGATTTCATCGCGGATGGCGGCAAAGAGAAATTGCTGGGCCAGTCCCGGGGCCGGGGCAAAATGCTGGCGTCCGAAATGGGCGATTTGGGCCGGTGACCAGCTTTCCAGATGATACCAGCGGGCCATCGCCCGGGTGATCCAGGTGTCGACGGGAAAAGCCTCCATTCGCCCGGCCCCGAAGAGCAGGACACAATCCGCCACTTTCGTTCCCACGCCCGGCAGTTGGGTCAATCTGGCCTGAGCTGCGGCGTAAGGAAGGGTGTGGAGATCCTGCAGCAGGGTGGGATCTTCCCGTAGGCGGGCAGCGGTTTTTTTCAGGTAAGCTGCCCGATAGCCCAGTCGGCACTCCTGCAGGTCCGCGTCGGGTGCATCGGCAAGGCTTTCCCAATCGGGGAGGGCTTTGCACTCAGGGGTGAGGGCCGGGCCGAAGCGGTCGGCGAGGCGGGCCACGGCCTGCTTGATTTGCGGGATCCGTTTGGAGGTGCTGCAGATAAAGCCGATCAAGGCTTCATCCAGTGGCTGGCGAAGAATGCGCAGCCCTTCAAAGCGGGACATGGCCGCCTGCAGGACGGAGTCCCCTCGCCAAGGGAGGCGGTCCAGCAGGCTGGTGTATTCCGCATCAAGGGCGAGGTAGTGGCGCAGATCATTCTCTTGCGTTCCTGCAGTCAAAGGGCGCCATCGCAAAGGCTGTTCATCGGGCTGGTGCAGCTCTACGACGTGCCGCCCCCAGGTGCCCTGCCAAATGCCTGCGGCGTTCCGCATCCAGCGGAAGGATTGTCCTCCGTCCAGAATCTCGGCCAGAATACGGGGAGAAAAGTGGACCCCGAGAGTGCGCCAGGGGCGGGTCACGGTAATTCCCAGAGGAAGCTTTTCCATTCGGAAAGCACTGTCTCTCCCTGTCGCAGTTGCACCCGCCAGGCCAGCGGTTGGAGACTGGCGCTGGGCCAGTCCTGCCCGGTCACTCCGATATACAATTGGCGGGTGCGCGAGGTCTGCGCGGGTAGCACCAAAGGAAAAACCTCCGGATCACGGGCATCGGATTTCAACACTTCCAGCACCAGCTCGGTCCCGGCGGGAAGGTCCCGCACCGGACGATCCAGAGTGAGGATGAAATACTGACCGGTCCTTTCATCCGCCTGGGTGCGCACGACCACTCGGGGGAGATCCCGTTTTTCACCGGTCAGGAACTCAGTCACGGTTTTGAACTGTTCCTCGTCCATATGGCGGGGGTAGGCATCCTTCACCGTGATGGCGGAGAGCTGTGCGGTGGTGGCCAGAAAGAGGGTAAAGGTGAGGAGTCGGAACATGTGCTCAACGCTGGCGCAACCGGCTAAAACGTCAAATCGTATTCGAGTGTTCCCGGCCTTGCTTTGGCCGGGGGCAATCGCCACATTGCCCAACCATGTCGTTTCACCCCATCAATTTCCGGGAGGAACTGAATGATGAACAGTTCGCGGCGGTGACTGCACCGGATGGTCCGGCCCTGGTTCTGGCCGGAGCCGGATCGGGCAAGACCCGTACGCTGACCTATCGGGTGGCTTACTTGATTCTGGAGAGAAAGGTGGATCCCCGAGACCTGCTCCTGTTGACGTTTACCAATAAGGCGGCACGGGAAATGGTGGAAAGGGTGATGGAAATCACCGCCAGCCGTTACCCACCAACCTGGGGAGGAACCTTTCATAGTGTCGGCGGACGTATTCTCCGGGTGCATGGAGAAAAAATCGGCCTTGCCCCCAACTACACCATTCTCGATTCCAGTGATGCCGACAGCCTGTTGACCAATGTCATCAAGGAAGAAGACAAGTCGTTCCTTCGACAAAAGGAGAATCCCAAGGCCAAAGTCATTTTTGAGGTTATCAGCTACGCCCGCAACACCTGCCGTCCGATTATTGAAGTGGCGGATGAGCGTTTCCACTGGCTGAAGGGCCTGCCCCAGCGAATTGTGACTTTCGCCAAGCTCTATGAGGCCAAAAAGCTGGAACTGCAGGTGGCGGACTATGATGACCTGTTGGTCTACTGGTTGAAGCTGCTGCAGGAAAACGAAGACGTCCTTCACTATTACCGGAGCAAGTTCAGCCATGTGCTGGTCGATGAGTATCAGGATACCAATGCCCTCCAAAGCCGGATCGTGGATCTGATTGCCGCCCACCGCAATATCATGGCGGTGGGCGATGATGCCCAGTGCATCTATACCTGGCGTGGAGCGGAGTTTGAAAACATCCGCAGTTTTCCCGAGCGCTACGAAGGCACCACGATCTACAAAATCCTGCGCAACTATCGCAGTACCCCGGAGATTCTTTCTTTGGCGAATGCCGTGCTGCGGGCTCAGCCACCGTCTTCTGGATACGAAAAAGAGCTGCATGCTGCCCGCCACTCCGGGCAGATTCCCTATCTTGTCCCGGTGATGGATACGCGACAGCAGGCGGATTTTATCATCAGCCGGATTGAAGGTCTCTATGAGCAGGGGTATGCGCTGGGAGACATTGCCATTCTCTACCGTGCTCATTTTCAGGCCCTCGACCTGCAGTTGGAATTTACCCGCCGGAGTATTCCTTTTGTCATTACAAGTGGCGTTAAGTTTTTTGAGCAGGCGCACATCCGCGATTTTGTTGCCCAACTGCGCTTTGTTTCGAACCCGCAGGACCTTCAGGCCCTGGAACGCCTCATGTGTCTCCTGCCCAAAGTCGGACCGGCCACGGTGAAGAAAGTGCTCAAGGAGGCGGGGAAATGGGTGCGTGAGGCGAGGGAGGAAAACCGAAAAGAGGTGGACAGCCTGTTTGCCAGGGAAGGGGGGCGCCGGGACGAGCGTCTGGTCGTTGCCTTGGGGCGGGAAGATGTGGTGGCGAAAATTCCTGAGGATGCCCGGGAGGACTACCGTCAGATGGTCGCTACCTTGCGTCAGCTGGATGAGCTGATGCGGGATGCGGAACACAAAGTATCCCCCGCCTATGTGGTGGAATGCGGGATCGAGGGCTGGTATGGGGACTTCATTCAGGTCGCCTACACCGATGCCGACCGTCGTCGTGAAGACCTCGAAAGTTTGATCGGCTTTGCCCAGCGCTTTGCCACCATGCCCGAACTGCTCGCCCAACTGGTCCTGCTCAACTCGGAGACCAGTGACAAAAGCGTCGAGCTGAACGAAGACTGTGTGCGCATGACGACTGTACACCAGGCCAAAGGGCTGGAATACCCGGTGGTTTTTGTCATCAGTTGTGCCGAAGACCTGTTCCCCCTCAAACGTGCGGTGGAGAACGGGGATATGGAGGAAGAACGTCGCTTGTTCTACGTCGCGGTGACGAGGGCAATGAACGAACTCTACCTTTGCTACCCGATGCTGAACAGTGGGAGGGGTGGGCCGATGCGCCTGGAGCCCAGCACCTTCCTGCGGGAGATTCCCCCCTCGCAGTATGAAAAACTTGGATACAGAGTACGACGCTGGTAGATGATCACCCTTATCAATGCGCTGCTCAAAGCGATTAAAGGACAAAGTCTGATCTTCGCCCTGCTTTTTACGTTCGCTCTGCTCGGAGGAATTTCGCTGGCCGGGGTGGTGCGCAGTTTCGAGCGTCCGAGAGGGCCCCGCCGCTGATTGCAGAATCGACAAACTTACTGAGATTCTCTCAAATGCGTTTCTGCTTCTCTCTTACAGCCTGCTGCTGGTGGGCTGGAAGGTTTTTGATTTTACTCAACCCATTATTTAATCATGTTTCGCTCGATACTCTTTTTCCTGACCCTCTCCCTGGCTTCCTTCCTGCGAGCAGGGGATACCGTGGTCCAGTTTTCCACCCTTGACGCACTTCTGGCCGGGGTGTTTGACGGCCATTTTTCGTGTGAGGAAGTCCTTGCCGCCGGTGACCTCGGCTTGGGCACCTTTGAGGCAATCGATGGAGAGATGCTGGTGGTGGATGGGGTGCTTTATCAGGTATTGGGGGATGGAACCGTGGTCCGGCCTGACCCGGCCTATATCCGTACGCCCTTTGCCACTGTGATTCAGTTTGAGCCCGATCAGACATTTTCCCTTGAGTCCGTGAATGGGCTGCATGCCCTTGAGCAGAAGATTCTCAGTGAAATGGGAAATCCCAATCTCCTCTATGCTCTCCGAGTGGAAGGAACATTTGATCTTGTCAAGGCACGCTCCCCACTCCGTCAGGAACCCCCTTATCCCCCGCTGGAAGTAGTGGTCAGTACCCAGGGCGAATTTGCGGAGAAGCATTCTCAAGGGATCATGGTCGGCTTTATTCTGCCCCAATACCTCCGGGGAATCAATGCGCCCGGCATTCACCTTCACTATATCAACGAAGACCGCACCTTTGGAGGGCATGTATTGGATTTTCAACTACAGAATGCAAAAGTGGAAGTGGACACCGCCAGCACCCTTGAGGTCCGGCTCCCGGCCAAGAGTGAGGCTTTTCGCGATGCCCCGCTCGGGTTGGACCGAAGCGAAGAGATGAAAGCGGTCGAAGCCGGACGGTAGGGAGGAAGGGGGAAGGAGTTTTGTTAAGGGTTATTGGTTCTTGGAGAGACGGAGACAGGGAACAGGAGACGGGGATTGCTCAATGTAGCGGGAGCATCCTGCTCCCGTCCGGTGTCCCATCAACACCTTACGCACAAAACAATCCTACCGCGGCCCGGGAAAAGGAGGAAGGATGAATTATGAGGGATGAAGGTGGAAGCCCTCTGGAGGGACGCAAAAGGAAGGATGAGGGGGCGGCCCGCTGCGCAATTACAGTAAAACCAGGTGGTCGCGGTGGATGACTTCGAGGCGTTTGCGATTGGGGAAGCGTTCACGCAGTTCGGCCGATGAGGCCCCGAGGAGGGTTTGAATGGTCGCGGCATCGTACTCTACCCGTCCCCGGCCAACAGTGGTTCCGGCAGGATCGACGATGGTGACAATGTCTCCAGCAGCATAATTCCCACTGCTCCGGGCGACCCCCTTGGCGAGGAGACTGCGTCCATCGGCTTTCAGGGCATTGGCCGCGCCACTGTCGACGGTGAGACTGCCGACCGGTCGTTCGAAAAAGGCCATCCAGCGCTTGCGGGCGGCCAGTGGCATTTTTTGAGGAACAAAGTAGGTGCCTTCCGGTTCCCCGTCGGCCAGCTGGATCAGAATGGTGGGGTGGGTTCCGCTGCCGATGAAGACCCCGCAGCCCGAGCGGGTGGCTACCTTGGCGGCTTCCAGTTTGCTGATCATGCCCCCCACCGCGGTCTGGCTTTCAGTGCCACCGGCGAGGGCCAGGATTTCCGGAGTGATCGACTCGACGACCGGGACAAGCGCATCCCCTTGCGCCCGGTCAAGCAGGCCGGGAATGGTGGAAAGGATAACCAGCAGGTCTGCTTTGATCAGGCTGGAGACCAGGGCACTGAGCAGATCATTGTCTCCAAATTTAATTTCATCCGCGCTGACGGTGTCGTTTTCGTTGACAATCGGAACCACTCCCAAAGCGAGCAGACGCTCCATGGTGGCACGCACCGCGACGTGCCGGTTGCGCCCCCGGACATCTTCATGAGTCAGCAGAATCTGGGCAGTGGTCAGTCCGTGCTCCTGCAGGGCGTGCTGCCAGGTTTCCATCAGCAGGCTCTGGCCGATGGCGGCGCAGGCCTGCAAAGTTGCCAGGTCGCGGGGGCGGCTACTGAGTTGAAGTTGGCCCATGCCCAGCCCAACCGCTCCTGAACTCACCACCACGCATTCCAGCCCGCGGGCGCGCAAGGCGGCTATCTGGGAACAGAGAATCGCAACCCGCCCGGTATCGACGGAACGCCCACCGCCGGTCAGGGTGTTGGTCCCGATTTTGACAACGATCCGGCGAGCGTTGGCCTGGAGAAATGCCATGTGGAGGGAAAGGTTATCCCGTGTGAACGGGTGGGGCGTAATTCCGGGTGTTTAGACCTGAAGCAGCTCCGCTTCCTTTTGCTTCAGGGCCTCGTTGATCTTCTCAACGTGGGCGTCCGTTTCGTCCTGAATATCTTTTTCAAAGCGCTTGATGTCATCCTCGCTGGTGTGCCCTTCGGCTTTGAGGGACTTGATCCGGTCCATCGCCTGCTGGCGGGCCTTGCGCACGCCGACCCGTCCGTCCTCGGCGTGGCCCGAGGCGACTTTGACCAGTTCTTTTCGTCGATCACCGGAGAGCTCGGGCACGGGGACGAAGATGATGGTGCCCCGCACGGCCGGGTTGAGTCCGAGGTTGGCGGTGCGGATAGCTTTGTCGATCGAAGTGATGGTGGTCTTGTCCCAGGGCTGGATCTGAATGGTGCGGGAATCCGGGGTGGTGACCGCCGCAATGTCGCGGATGGGCATAGAGGAACCGTAGGATTCGACGTAAACCTGCAATCCGTCTACCATCGACGGAGTGGCTTTGCCGGTGTGCAACTTCTTGAATTCGCCGGTGGTGTGCTCTACGGCGTTTTCCATGCCCTCTTGGGCTTCCATGAGGATTTCATCAAATTCCATGCTTCGAATGGTTTGGAGGTAAAGAGATTGAGCTTTTTACGTTTGCCGCCTCGCCTTGAGCTGGCAAGCGGCAAAATTGGCCGGGGGCGGCCAGGACTCAGGAAACCAGGGTGCCGATGGCTTCACCCATGACGGCACGCTTGATCGATCCCGGCTCGTTCAGGTTGAAAATCAGAATGGGCAGGGAATTATCCATGCACATGGCAAAAGCGGTCGCGTCCATTACTTTGAGCCCCTGTTTCAAGGCATCGATGAAAGCGATTTTGTCATACTTTTTGGCATCAGAGTGCTTCATCGGATCCTTGTCATAAACCCCATCGACTTTAGTGGCCTTGAGGATGACTTCCGCTCCGATTTCATTGGCACGCAAAGCAGCGGTGGTATCGGTGGAGAAATACGGGTTGCCGGTCCCTCCGGCAAAAATCACCACTCGCTCGCGTTCGAGGTGGCGGGTGGCGCGTCGCAGGATGTAGGGCTCGGCCACGCGATTCATCTCGATCGCACTAAGCACACGGACGGGGACATCGAGCTTTTCCAGACAGTCCATCAGCGCGAGGCTGTTGATGGTGGTGGCGAGCATGCCCATGTAGTCGCCAGTGGTCCGTGCGATATTGCGGATTTCCGCCCCCTGGATACCGCGGAAGATGTTGCCACCCCCAATCACCAGTCCGATTTCAACCCCCAGATCGTAAACGGATTTCACTTCCTGACAGATCCGGAAGAGAATGTCGCCGTCAATGACCTCACCGTTGTCGGGATTGGCCAGCACCTCTCCGCTCAGTTTGAGAATAATGCGTTTATATTTGGGAGAGGCGGAGCCCCCCGCGTCGGTTTCCGATGGTTCTGGTAGCATCGAAACAAGCATTTAGACGTGACATCGGTACTGCGTCAACGCCTTGCTTGCTGAAAAAAAAAGACCAGAATGTCCGGGGAGGAAGGAGGAATTATGAGGGATGAAGGCGAATGCGGTGGGGGGTGGGTTCAAAACATAGGTAACAGTCCGATGGGGTGTGGATCCCCAGCTGGAGGGACGCGCTCTGTCGCGTCTGCGATCCAAGCCTGAACTCTTTTTTGCCGCCTAAAACCGAAAAAGAGCGCATCGGCTCTGTTCGCGATGCGCTCCTTGTTCTCCGTTGATGCTCTTGTTTACCCTGCTCAACTGTTGAGTTTGCGTTCCCAGCTGTATTCGGGGGTGGTGACGATCCCTTCGATCCGCCGGGTGCGGCGCTCAAGGGTGTCAAATTTCTGCTTCAGCCGGAGCAGGGCCATTTTGCGGTCGGCGGAGTAGGAGTTATAAAAGTCCCAGTCTTCCGCGGTTTCCGGCATGATCATGGGGGCAGGCTTGATGAAGATGCCAGCCATGATATAAATCAGGAGGATGGGCCAGAAACCGGTGAACATCACGGCCATGACGGCGATCAGGCGGACCCAGAGGACGTTGATTTCGGCGTAGTTGGCCAGTCCCTGGCAGACGCCAAGGATCCAGCCGTCGCGGGAACGGTAAAGAGTGCGGGGGCGGTTGTTGTCGTAGCGGTGGCTCATGGCTGGGAAGTGGTGGAAGAAGATTTTTTGGGTTCGTTGCTGATCACGATGGTTTCGAGGGCCTCGATTCGATTCTCCAGACGGGTCAGGCCACGGTGGATTTCCTGGATCAATTCGGTTTCCTCCGCCTGGTGCTTGCTGGGAATGCCGTTGCGGGAGTTGTCACCTCCCCGCATGATTTTGGCGAGGGCAAGCAAGGTGCCGCAGATAACGGGAATCCCGATGACGATGAAGACGATAAGGACTGGGAGAAATTCGGCGCGCATATTCTGATTGGAGCTGAGCGGTGAGTGTTATCCTGAGTGCGGCCCCGAGAGGGGCCGCACCCGAGGGTTATGCTTTGTCTTCAGATTGAGGATTCGAGTCCTTCCCTGCGACTCTCTTTTTCAGAGCGTCGAGTTCATTTTCGATCTCATCGTCCCTTTCGAGTTCCTCAAAGGCGTCATGGAGGGTTGGTTTACGACCGTAGTTGACCAGGTCAGCATCGGCTTCCATCCGGTCGATCCGGCTTTCGAACTGTTCGAAGCGGACGAAGGCGTCGCTGGTGTCTGCTTTGCGGATGCGGGACTGGGCGACCTTGCGGGTGGAGGCATGGATGTGACGCTGAACCAGGATGCGGTGCTTGTTGCGGGCCGCGGCCAGCTTCTCTTCGAGCTGCTTGATGTCGTCCTGATACTGTTCAATCAGGTCCTCAAAGTGTGCCAGTTCCTGTTCGCGGGTTGCGGCCTCCTCTTGGCTGTTGCGTTTTTCGAGAAGGGCTTCGCGGGCGAGGTCTTCACGGCCTTTTTCGACGGCGAGGCGGGCTTTGCGCTCCCAGTCCTCCGCCCGTTGACGGGCTTCGGAGGCAGCGCGGGTGACGCGGGCCTTGCTGGCCATTGCTCCGGCGCAGGAGGACTTCAGCTCGACGAGCGTGTCCTCCATCTCCTGGATCATGAGTTTGATCAGCTTTTCCGGGTCCTCTGCTTTTTCGAGCATGGAATTGAGGTTGGCGCTGATGATGTCGCGGAATCTGGAAAAAATACCCATGGCTTTTAAATGGTGAAGGTTGATTGATAAAAGTGAGTGATCTGGCGGGAGGTTCCAGGGAGGAACCGTGCGATTGTGAATCTGGCATCTCATTTGCAGTTGGGATGCCAAGATGTTTCAAGTGCTTCTTAAGTTAATTGAAATGAAGGGTTTAAAAAACTTCAGAAAAATCGTACCAGAATTGTTCTCGTCAATTTTGGTTAAATGAACCATGAGTTGGGCGAATTGACCAATATGCAGACGGACCGTAATCTTTATTCTTCCGGGCGCAGTGGACGCGACCGGCTTCCGGAAACTGTCGGTGAATCCGAAGCGGTAATTGATTTTCAGGAAAGGCTCTCGGCGGTGGCCAAGGTAGACCGTCCTGTCCTCATTGTGGGCGAGCGGGGAACCGGAAAAGAGCTGGCGGTGAACCGGCTGCATTATTTGTCCCAACGCTGGCAGGGCCCGTTGGTCGCGCTGAATTGTGCCGCCCTCAGCCCGAGTGTGGTGGAGAGTGAACTATTTGGACACGAGGTGGGTGCGTTCACCGGAGCCGCCAAGCGGCGGCAGGGGCGATTTGAAGCAGCCAACGGGGGCACGCTTTTTCTCGACGAAATCGGACTGATTCCGGTCGAAGTGCAGGAAAAAATTCTGCGGGTGGTGGAATACCGTCAGTTCGAACGGGTGGGGGGCAGTGCCCCGGTCGAGGTCGATGTACGCATTGTGGGGGCGACCAATGCCAACCTCCCCAAGCTGGCCGCCGAAGGAAAATTCAAGCGTGACCTGCTCGACCGGCTCAGCTTTGAAGTGCTTTTTCTACCACCCCTGCGAGAGCGCGGGGATGACATTCTTTTGCTCGCCCGACACTTTGCCACCCGCATGGCGATGGAACTGGGGCGCCAGGGAATCGTCGAGTTCACCGATCAGGCGATGGACAAACTCGAAAGCTACCGCTGGCCGGGGAACATCCGGGAGTTGAAAAACGTCGTCGAACGGGCGGTCTACAAAAGCGAGGATGCCCGGATTGATACGGCTGACATTGTCTTTGACCCCTTTGTCTATCCCTTCGGGGAAGAAAGCCTCTCTGAGTTGCCAGCCGCCGGAGAGCAAAGCGGGGGTAGAGGGTCCTCTGCAGTGAATGAAAGCGCGACGGATTCAAGTGCTGCTCCTGCAGCGTCGAAAGCGCAACTGCCCCGCTTGCCCAGCCCGTCCTCTTTTCGTGATTTCGATTTCAGCAGTGCGGTGCGCGATTTTGAGATCGGCTGTCTTCGCCAGGCCCTCGCCGCCGCCAAGTTCCATCAGGGCGAGGCCGCCGGACTCCTCGGCCTTTCCTACCATCAATTCCGCGGACTGTATCGAAAATATAAGGACGATATCGGGGAGGGATGATCTGAAGGATGAAGGATGGGGGCGGATTTGCATCCAATTCAAGGTAGGGCGGAGCGTCCCTGCTCCGCCTGAAAGTTCGGTGTCCAATGCCCTCGATAGCGATTGGGAGAGGGTGGTTTGTCCAGCCGCCCCTTGGAGGGACGAGTTCCGTCTCGTCCGCTTGGAGGCCGGAGAGCAGAAGCCGGAAAAGTCTGATCGGAGGTAGTCTTCCGAAACTCCGCCCTTCCTCCCTCCGTCTCCTGCCCAAAAGTGACACAGACATTCCTGTCTGTGCCGTAGCCACCATTTCACAAGGGAACAAAGGCATTGCTCCACCAACTTGCTTCGCATGCCTTCTGGGGGTGTTTCGTGTGCCCGAGAGCACAGACAGGAATGTCTGTGTCACGTGTCCTCAGCGCAACGCGTTTCGTCCACTATTTAGGTTTCAGCGTTTACTTGGGCTTCGCCCTGCGACATCTCCGCTTCGCTCCGTCAGTTTTTCAGCATTTTAGAACGGGTAGGGCGCTGCGTCCCAGCGGCGCCGCGAAGAGGTTTCGGGTTCCGGCTCGATTTGGATCTGCCAACGGATCGAACTGCGGATAGCGCGGGTGATTTTTTGCCGCCAAAGAGCGCAGAGATCGCAAAAGAACCACCAACGAAGAACGAGGAACAAAGAACCGCACGCAGCGCGCTCCAGAATGCCGCACGCCCGTTCGCTTCGCTCACTAGAGCCGCTGAGTCGCAGAGGGAAAAAGAATGAAGAAAGATGCTTAGACACCAAATCTCCGCGCCTCCGCGTGAGACAATTTTCGGCGATGACGCAAAGCAGCGGGAACATCCTCTCTTGTAACGCGTGCCATAGGCATCCTCCAAATCGCTATCGGGATCGCTATCGCAATCGACGGAGCGTAGCATAGATGTCGCAGGGCGAAGCCCAAGTAAAACGCCGTTTTCCCACCAATCCTCTTGCCGCCAAAGAACACAGAGACCGCAAAAGAACCAAGAATCAGAAATCGCCCCCTGCCGACAAACCGACTATCGACCACCTCCCTCCGTCTTCTGCCCAAAAGTGACACAGACATTCCTGTCTGTGCCGTAGCCACCATCTCGCAAGGAAACAAAGACATTGCTCCACCAACTTGCTTCGCATGCCTTCTGGGGGTGGTCGTGCGCCCCAGAGCACAGACAGGAATGTCTGTGTCACGTGTCCTCAGCGCAACGCGTTTCGCGCCTCTCAGGAAGCGGGTACGGACTTGATCAGGTGTTTTTCGACCTTCGGGCTGTAGCGGTAGAGGGCGGCGGTCCGGCCGACGGTCCCGGCGACTTCGGCCTGGAGCATGCCGGAAAGCTCGGCGAGGAGCTGGCCGCGCACCATCGCATCCTTGCTGTTGAAGCGGATCTTGACCAGCTCCTGCTTGGTGAGGAGTTGGTCGATTTCTTTGACCACGTTGTCGGTGATGCCGTGGCGCCCGATACTGATATCGTCATCGCGCTGCATGGCGAAGCCACGGAGCGTGGCGCGTTGAGATGCGGTCAATGGCATGAAATCAAGCCTGCAAAGAGTTGAGCCACTTGTCGAGAACGGACGGGAGGGCTGCGGTCTCGGTGCCGCCCCCCATGGCAAAGTCGGGTTTGCCGCCACCCTTGCCGCCCAGTTCGGCGGTGAGGCTGCGGATGATGTCACCTGCCTTGTGTCCGGCGGCGATGGCCGCGTCGCTGGACAGGGCCATCACGGTGACCTTGTCACCAAAGACGCCGCCCGCCACGAGTAGTCCGTTATTGAGCTTGCGGTGGATTTCCACTGCCTGCTGACGCAGCTCGCCGGGGTCACCGGCCTGCAGCACAACGGCCAGCACCTCGAGGGCGCCCACTTTGCGGACGGACTGACTCAAGTCGCTGGCCTGGGCCGAAGCCAGTTGCTGACGGGCCTGCTTGAGTTCGCTTTCGAGTGCGCGCTGGCGGGCACGGAGGTCTTCGACCCGGGCAAGGACATGGGTCGGTTGATCGGAGAAAAGATCGGCCAGCGTATCCACTGTTTCGATACGGTTTCTTACGAGTGCGAGTGCGGCTTCACCGACGACTGCCTCAATCCGGCGGGTGCCGGCGGCGATCCCGCTTTCCTGGGTGATCTTGAGCAGGCCGATTTCACCGGTGGCGCGCACATGGGTACCCCCGCAGAGTTCCTTGCTCCAGCCGCCGACATCGACCACGCGCACGACATTGCCATATTTCTCGCCGAAAAAGGCAATGACGTCTTCGGGCTTGTCATCGAAAGCCACCTCATACCAGGAGACCGGGTCATTGGACAAAATCTTTCCGTTGCAGAGATCCTCGATCTGGCGGAGCTGATCGCGGGTCACGGCCTCGAAGTGGGCAAAGTCAAAACGCAGGCGCTCGGGCTCAACCAGGGATCCGGCCTGCCGCACATGCTTGCCCAGCACCTTACGCAAGGCCCAGTGCAGGATGTGGGTGGCGGTGTGGTGCCGCTGGATGCGCTGGCGGCGGGCAAGGTCGATCGAAACGACGACAGCCATCCCTGCCTGTGTGGCAGTCGGCTGGCGATCGAGCTGATGGAGGAAGCGGCCGCTGGCATCCTTGGTGGTGTTGAGGATGGCAAAGCTTTCCTCACCGATGCTGAGCTGTCCGGAGTCACCGATCTGGCCCCCCATTTCCGCGTAGAAAGGCGAGGCTTCAAGGATGGCAAAATGCTGTTCACCGGCTGAGGCAAGCTCGATCAGCGTGGTGGTAAACTGTTGCCAGTTTTCGTTTTCGAAACCGACAAAACGGGTGGCGACGGCATCTGTTTCCGAGGCGACGGTAATGACCTCCTTTTTCTGGGCGGCACGCGCACGGCTGCGCTGCTTTTCCATTTCCACCTCAAAACCGGCGGTATCGACCTGCAAGCCGCGTTCTGCGGCAAGAATTTCGGTCAGGTCGAGGGGGAATCCATAGGTGTCGTAAAGGGTAAAGGCATCGACTCCGGAGAGGGTGCCCTTGCTCTGGTCAGCCAGCTTGGCAAACTCCGCCATGCCGATGCCGAGGGTGCGGTCAAAGGCGGCTTCCTCGCTGGCGATGACCTTGCGGATGACGCCTTCCTGTTCTTTCAATTCGGGAAAGACCGGTCCGAGGGTAGCGAGGACAGGGTCGACCAGTTGACCAAAGAAGCCCGGCTTGAGGTTGAGGCGGCGGCCATACATGACGGCGCGGCGCAGGATGCGGCGCAGGACGTAGTTGCGGCCCTCGCTCCCCGGCAGGATGCCGTCGGCGATGGCACAGCAGAGACAGCGGGCGTGGTCGGCCAGGACGCGCATGACGATGTCCTGCATTTCCACTTCGCTGGGCTTGGCCGGATCGGAGGGTAGGGTCGCGCTGTAGCGGACGCCGCACAGGGCCTCGATCTTATCAAAGAACGGGGTAAAGAGATCTGCGTTGTAATTGCTCGGCGGACGGGTGAACTCAGTGAAACCCTTGGTCGTGGCGATGATCCCCGCAACGCGCTCAAAGCCCATCCCGGTATCGACGTGCTTGTGCTTGAGCGGCTCGAAGCCACCGTCCTCGCGGGCGTTGAACTGGATGAAGACATTGTTCCACAGCTCGATGCACCAAGGGCTGTCGGCATTGACCAAATTGCCCTCGTTTTCGGGGGTCAGGTCCATGTGGATTTCGGAGCAGGGCCCGCAGGGGCCGGTGTCGCCCATCATCCAGAAATTGTCTTTTTTACCACCCAGCTTGATGTGCTTTTTCGGATCGAGTCCGGCCTTGGCAAAAATCCCTTCCCAGATCTTGTAGGCCTCGTCATCGAAATCGGCGGGATCGCCCGCACCCGGTTGATAGACCGTGGCATAGAGGCGCTCGGCCGGCATCTTCCAGATTTCGGTCAGCAGCTCCCAGGACCATTCCAGCGCTTCCTGCTTGAAGTAGTCCCCAAAGGACCAGTTCCCCAGCATCTCAAAAAAGGTCTGGTGGTAGGCGTCATGTCCGACGTCGTCGAGGTCGTTGTGCTTGCCGCCCGCCCGGATGCACTTCTGGGTGTCGGCTGCCCGCTTGTAGGGGGCATCGCGCTCACCGAGGAAGTAGGGCACGAACTGGTTCATGCCCGCATTGGTGAAGAGCAAATTCGGCGCCGTCGGCATGAGGGATGCCGAGGACACGATGGCGTGCTCCTTCGAGGCGAAGAAGTCCAGAAACGATTGGCGGATCTCTGCTGAGGTCATCTGGGAAAGGAGGAGGGAGGAGGGATGAGGGAGGAAGGATGAAGGATGAAGGAGGAAGGAGGAGGGATGAAGGAGGAAGGATGAAGATCAGGAGGACCGGGAGCGGACTTTTTTGATGATGGTGGTGAAAATGGCGATGAGTTGATGGGTTTCGTCCTGTAATGACTGCACTATGCTCCGAAGTTCGGATTCGTCGGTCAGGGAGGCATCAATCAATTCCAGCCACCATCCTGTTTCGTCCAGTTCTTTCAGACTCTCACCCATTTTTGAGACAAACTCTGCATTTGATCGAGCGCGATAGGCCTCCCGGTAATTGGCACCGACAGATGTGGATGATTTTCCGATTTGGTTGGCAAGGTTCCAAAAGCGTCTTCGTTCCGGGAGTTGATCGACTAGAGTGAGAACCTCCAAGGCAAAACGCTTGGTCCGGGAGCGCAGTGCCTCCGGGCGCTGCTCTTCGACAAACGAAAGGTCAGAACCTGACATGGCGTAAGTGAAGGGGTTCACTGCCTGCAAGCCATCACCTTCATCCCTCATCCTTCTGCCTTCATCCTTTCAATGATCGCTTTTGCCATCTCGCGGGTGGTGACGGATTTTTCGCCAAAGGCGATGTCACCGGTGCGGATACCGGCCTGAACGGTGGCTTTCACGGCGGACTCGATCCGGGTGGCGAGGTCGTTGAGGCCAAAGCTGTAGCGCAGCATGAGGGCGGCGGAAAGGATCTGGGCGCAGGGGTTGGCAATGCCCTTGCCGGCGATGTCCGGTGCCGTGCCGCCGGCTGGCTCGTAGAGACCGAAGCGGTGGCCGAGACGGTTTTCTACCAGTCCGAGGCTGGCCGAGCAGAGCATGCCGAGGCTGCCGCAGACGATGCCCATCTCGTCGCTGAGAATGTCGCCGAACATGTTTTCGGTGAAGAGCACATCAAACTGATCCGGATCGCGGGCCAACTGCATGGCGGCGTTGTCCACATACATGTGGTTGAGGGTGATCTCCGGATAGTTTTTGGCGAAAAACTCGGTCACGGTCTTGCGCCAGAGTACACTGGTGGTGAGGACATTGGCCTTGTCAACGGAGGTCACCCGCTTGCCCCGGGCGAGCGCGGTCTGGGCGGCGACCTCCGCGATGCGCAGGATTTCCGAAGTGGTGTAGACCATGGTGTCGATCGCTTCGGTCTCACCATTTTCCAGCTCACGCATGGCCTTGGGCTGACCAAAGTAGATGCCGCCGGTCAGCTCGCGGATGCAGACGATGTCGATCCCGTTGGGGATGCGCTCGGTCTTGAGGGGGGAGGCATCGACCAATTCCGGGTAGAGCAGGCCGGGGCGAATGTTGGCAAAAAGGGAGAAGTGCTTGCGCAGGGGAAGCAGGGCGGCGCGTTCCGGTTGTTCGGCGGGGGGCATGTTTTCCCACTTGGGGCCGCCGACAGAGCCGAAGAGAATGGCGTCGGCGGCAGCACAGCCGTCGATCGTGACCTGGGGCAGTGCGGTGCCGTGATTGTCGATGGCAATGCCACCCACATCAAAGTGGGCAAACTCCAAAGTCAGCGGCGTGCCTGCAACGGCGGCAGCGAGCACGTCGAGTGCGGCATCCATCACTTCGGGTCCGATGCCGTCACCCGGCAGGACTGCAAACTTGAGGGTCTGAGCTTCCATAGATTCCAATGAGCAGAGGGAATCCAGCGCTCCATGGCAACCCTTCTTCCTGCCCGATCGAAACGCCAAGGGCAGGGCGGGGGACGGTGGGATTGGTTATCTGTTCCTTGTCTTTCAATAAGCATCCACCAATAATATCCCTCATCCTTTTTTGATTGGCGTTCCTGGGCTTTGGCAACATGCTAGATATCTGTAGCCTGAAGCACATGCCCCGGAGCATTCACTCCAATTGGGAGTCGGGGGTTGTGTTGGTCGCCCCTTCCCCCATGTCAAAAAAAGAGTCAGAGTACCCTGCGAAGAATCGGAATCCTCAAGGGAGAGTCGATCCGGCGGAAAAATCCGAGGCAGAGGGCATCAGGTCCCTGCAGCAGGAGGTGGCGCGGTTAAAGCAGCTTCTGGAGCAGCAGCGGCAAAGCCACTTGCGAACTATCCATGCCCTCGCCGCAGGGGTTTGGGAATGGTCACCGGATACGGATGAAGCGTTTTTTTCCACTCAGTTTAAGGCGATTCTGGGCTATACGGATGAAACCCATCCCAACTCTGCAGCCTTTCATCGCGACTCCATTCACCCGGAGGATGTGCCGAGGGTGTTTGACATCCTGGGCAAGGCATTGGAAGCGGGTGAGCCCTTTGATGTCGAATACCGGGTGCGTAAGGCAGACGACTCCTGGGTGTGGGTTCACTCCCATGGTTTGATCCATGAGGATCCGGGAAGTGAGGCCCGTTGGATGATGGGTTCGATCATTGACGTATCCCGGCGGAGACAACTTGAGGAGACGCTGAGTGAGCATGAGCAGCAGTATCGCGACATCTTCGAAGCGAATCCCCTTCCGCTCTTTGTCTACGATCTGCAAACCTTGCGGATTCTGAATGTAAATGATGCGGCTCTCAGTCGTTACGGATATGACCGGGAGGCTTTTCTTTCGCTCACGATCAAAGACATCCGGCCGAAGGAAGATATCGCACGGCTGGAAGAGAACCTTGCGCATGCGCCTGTCGGCCCGGAAAGCGGGATCTGGAGACACCAGACCGTTGATGGCAGGTTGATTGACGTGGAGGTGCATTCCCGTCCGCTTCTCTATCAAGGACGCCGGGCCCGTCTGGTGCTGGCCAACGACATCACGGCCAGATTGGCTGCCGAGGAGATGCTCAAGCTCAATGAAGAACGCTTTCAACTCGCATCTCAGGCCACCCAGGATGTTATTTGGGATTGGGACGTGCGTACGGACGGCGTCCAATGGAATGATAACCTCAGGACGGTTTTCGGGCATGTCCCGAAGGAGATTGCCACGATCCATGGGGGGTGGTCGCACTTTGTCCATCCGGAAGATGTCGATGCGGTGGTGAGTTCTCTGGATGCATTTGTGTTGACGAATGGCACGCACTGGAGCGCCGAATATCGTTTCCGGCGGGCAGATGGGACCTATGCCCACGTATTGGACCGTGGATATGCCATTCGCAATGCCGAGGGAGTCGTGATTCGGATGGTGGGGGCGATGACGGATTTGAGCGAGCGGATGGAATTGGAGACCCGCTTGCGGGCACAGGCGGCCCTTCTGGACCAGACGCGTGATGCCATTCTGGTTGTTTCAATGACCCGGCAGATTTCTTATTGGAACCACGGAGCTGAACGCATTTATGGCTGGTCGGTGGAGGAAGCCTGCTCGCGTGGGTTGGAGTTGACGGGGGGCGCGGATCGGCAACGGCTGGAAGGCGTCTTTGCGCAAGTGGTGGAAAGAGGAGTATGGGCAGGAGACCTGCGGCATAGCGATCGTGAAGGGCAGGAGGTGGTGGTGGAAAGCCGGTGGACCTTGCTGCGGGATCAAAAAGGCGAGCCCGAGGCGGTGCTGATTGTGAACACTGATGTAACGGAGCGGCGTAAAATCGAGGCGCAGTTTTTACGTTCACAGCGGGTGGAGGCGATCGGCACCCTGGCAGGTGGCATCGCCCACGATCTCAACAATGTGTTGGCCCCGATACTCATGTCGATCGGGCTGCTCAAGACGCGGTCGGATGACCCGGAGATCCTGAGGGTACTGAACGTGATTGAGCGCGGGGGACGCCGGGGGTCGGACATGGTCAAGCAAGTGCTCTCCTTCGCACGCGGAGTTGAGGGAGAAAACGTCCTGATCACCGCCAAGCATCTTTTTGATGTTATTGAAGATGCCTTCTGGGAAAGCTTCCCGAAAAACATCCGTCTATCGACCCATATCACTGCTTCAGCCTGGCCCATTAAAGGGGACCCTACCCAGTTGCATCAGGTGTTGCTCAACCTCTGTATCAATGCCCGTGACGCCATGGCTGAGGGGGGCGAGATCACTCTTTCAGCCGAGAACACCTTCATTCAGCAACAGGAAGTGGATATGGCTGGTGAAGGCAGCGAAGGACCCCATCTTGTCATTACGGTGACCGATACAGGTTGTGGGATTCCGGAGAAAATCCGGACGCGGATCTTCGATCCGTTTTTTACCACCAAAGAACAGGGCAAAGGGACTGGACTCGGATTGGCCACGGTCATGTCCATCGTGCGGGGCCATGGTGGCTTCATTCGACTGTATTCGGAGGAGGGTCATGGGACGACCTTTAAGCTTTATTTTCCGGCGGATCCGGTCTCTGTGGAAACGTCTCAAAAGAAAGAGCGTCGTGACCGTGTGAAACTGGGCAATGGGGAATGGATTCTATTGGTCGATGATGAGGAAGCCATTCGTCTGGTAGCGGAAGAAACCCTCAAGGTGTTTGGGTTCAATGTGCTGACGGCGGAAAATGGAGAAGACGCCCTCAGCCTCTTTGTTCAGCATCAGGATCAAGTGGATCTGGTTGTGACCGATATGATGATGCCGGTGATGGATGGGCCTGCCCTGATCCATACTCTCCGTCAGCTGAAGCCGGATATCAAGGTGATTGCGGCGAGTGGACTGAAGGCGAACAGCATGGTTGAGAAGGTCTCGAAGATGGGTGTGCGCCATTTCCTTTCCAAACCCTATTCAACCGAGACCCTGATCAAGGCGATTCATCACACCTTGAAAGGGAAAGACCTGGCAGGCTCTTGAGTCTGTTTTGTGCGATCAGGCTGCTTGGGGGGAACGGCTGCGGAGGGTGCGGATATTGAACTGGATGAGGATCGAAGCGATCAGCGCGACGATAAACAAGCCGGCAAAAATCTGCAGGGTCTGCGTGTAGCTGCCGGTCGACTCCCGCACCTGAGCGGCGAGAATGGGGCCGACCAGGCCTGCCGCCGCCCATGCGGTAAGAATGTTGCCGTGGATGGCGGAAAGCCGCTTGGTCCCGAACATGTCCCCGATGAAGGCGGGGATCGAGGCAAAGCCGCCCCCGTAACAGGTCAGGATGATAAACACCACCAGTTGGAAAATGATCGGGTTGGTGCAGTAGGGCAGAATGAAAAAGGCGATGATCTGGATGACGAAAAAGGCGGTATAGGTCATCGGCCGACCCAGATAATCAGAAATCGAAGCCCAGCCGATCCGCCCCAGCCCATTGAATAAGCCCATCAAGCCAACCATGGTGGCTGCGGTTGCCGGGGTGAGCCCGGCGATCTCCTGAGACATGGGCGAGGCCACCGAGATGATGGCGATCCCGCAGGTCACGTTGATAAAGAGCATGACCCACAGATAGTAGAACCGGATGGTGCCCAATGCTTCAATGGAAGAGAGCTGCGCCAGATCCTCGACCGGACGGCGACGGCTCTTTTTGCCGTTGGTGTCGTCCATGCCTTGTGGTTTCCAGTCTGCCGGAGGGGGCTCAATGTATTGGGCGGAAGCCATCATCACCAAGAGATAGACACCGGCCAGAATGTAGAAAGTCGCGGCGATGCCGACATGGTCGATCAGCGCCTGCATCACCCGGCTGGCGAGCAGGGCTCCAAAACCGAAGCCCATGATGGCAAGACCCGTGGCCAAACCACGGCGGTCCGGGAACCATTTGACGAGGGTGGATACCGGGGAGATATAACCCACCCCGAGACCAATTCCGCTGATCACTCCGTATCCCAGATAAAAGAGCCAGAGCTGTTGCAGGCTGATCGCGACTCCAGACAGGGCCAGGCCGGAGCAGTAAAACAGGGCAGACAGCATCCCGCTTTTACGGGGTCCGAGCCGCTCGACGGTGGGTCCGAGAAAGGAGGCCGAAAGCCCGAGGAATAAAATGGCGATGCTGAAGGCCCAGGCGGTCTGACTTTGGTCCCATCCGAGGCTTTCCAGCAAGGGGCGCTTGAAGACGCTATAGGCATAGACGGCGCCAATCGAGACGTGCACGCCCACAGCGGAAGCGGCAATCAACCAACGGTTTTTGATCTTGTTCACGGTCGTAACAGAAAAGGATTAGAGTGCCTGGATCCCGTGACGGGCAAAGATCCGGCGGGCGTTTTCAACCTGCTCATTTGTAGGCGGCGGGGTGTCCCCAAGTTCATAGACCAGCCCGGCTGCCTCATACTTGCTTTCCCCCATCTTATGGAAGGGGAGAATCTCCACCCGTTCGACATTGCCAAGGGTGGCCACAAATCCGGCCAGACCGTCTATGTTCTCCTCTGCATCCGTCAATCCGGGAACCAGCACAAAGCGGATCCAGACCGGCTTGTTGAGGGCATCCAGCCGTCGGGCAAAGGCAATCGTCGGCTCCACCCTGGTCCCGGTGGCCTTTTTGTAGGTCTCCGGAATCCAGCTCTTGATGTCCAGAAGGACGAGATCAACGTTCTCCAGCAGGGCATCGCTGGCGTGGTGCCCGAGGAATCCAGAGGTATCGAGGGCGGTATGAATCCCCTCCGCTTTGGCCCCGGCCAGCAGGGCATGCACAAAGTCCGGCTGCATCAGTGGTTCCCCGCCGCTGACCGTGAGGCCCCCTTTCCGGATAAAACTCCGGTAGCGTTTGATCTCTTCGAGGGCATCTCCCGCGCTCTTGCTGCTCCCGCAGGGTCGGCCCTGGGTGTCGGGGTTGTGGCAGTAGAGGCAGCGCAGGGGGCAGCCGTTGAGGAAGAGAACATAGCGCAAGCCGGGGCCATCCACCGTTCCACAGGTTTCGGACGAGTGGATGAATCCACGGGTCGAAAGCGGAGGGGAGGATGGGTCCTCAGGCTGGGGGCGCTCCACGGGCAGGCAGGTCATCACTGAAGGCTCCTGAGCGACTAGAAGTTGCTGTGGAAGGTGCGTTCGATCACATCCAGCTGCTGTTCCCGGGTCAGGCGGATGAAGTTCACCGCATAACCGGACACACGCACCGTCAGCTGCGGGTATTTCTCCGGATGCTCCATCGCATCGAGCAGGGTTTCCCGTTCAAAGACGTTGACGTTGATGTGGTGGCCGTTCTCTCCGAAGAATCCGTCGAGCAAGTTGCAGAGGTTTTCCACCCGCTCTGATTCCGAGCGGCCGAGCGCCTTGGGAACGATCGAGAAGGTGTAGGAAATTCCGTCCTGGCTGTGCTCGTAAGGGAGCTTGGCGACGGAAGACATCGAGGCCACCGCCCCTTTGCGGTCGCGCCCATGCATGGGATTGGCTCCGGGGGCAAAGGGCTCACCGGTTTTGCGTCCGCAGGGGGTGTTGCCGGTCTTTTTGCCATAGACCACATTGGAGGTAATGGTCAGGACCGATTGGGTGGGGACCGCATTGCGGTAGGTCGGCTGATCGCGGAGCTTGTCCATGAAACGCTCAACCAGGCCGGTGGCAATGGTATCCACTGCCGGATCATTGTTCCCGTATGCCGGATAGTCCCCTTCCACCGCGTAGTCGACGACCAGTCCGTCCTCATTACGGATGACCCGGACCTTGGCATGTTTGACGGCCGAGAGCGAGTCGGCGGCCACCGAGAGACCGGCGATGCCGCAGGCCAGCGTCCGCAGGATGACCTTGTCGTGCAGGGACATCATGAGGTGCTCGGGGCAATACTTGTCATGCATGTAGTGGATGATGTTGAGGGCCTTGACGTAGGTCGCGGCCAGCCAGTCCATCATCTTGTCAAAGCGCTCCATCAGGTCCTCGTAGTCGAGGTACTCTCCCTTGAAGGGTTCAAACGGGGAGGTGATCTGCTCGCCGGTCATCTCGTCGCGACCACCGTTGATCGAGTAGAGCATGGCCTTGGCGAGGTTGGCGCGGGCACCGAAGAACTGCATCTGCTTGCCGATCCGCATGGCAGACACACAGCAGGCAATGCCATAGTCGTCACCCCAGTAGGGACGCATCAGATCGTCGTTCTCGTACTGAATGGAACTCGTTTCGATGGAAACCTTGGCGCAATAGTCCTTGAACCCTTGGGGGAGCTTTTCTGACCAGAGCACCGTCAGGTTGGGCTCGGGCGCAGGCCCGAGATTGAAGAGGGTCTGGAGAACGCGGAAGCTGCTTTTGCTGACCAGGGTGCGGCCGTCTTCGCCCATCCCGCCAATGCTCTCAGTGACCCAGGTGGGGTCGCCGGAAAAGAGGGCATCGTAGTCCTCTGTGCGGATAAAGCGGACGATCCGCATCTTCATCACCAGGTGGTCAATGATCTCCTGAACCTCATCCTCGGTGATGGTGCCTTCGGCCAGATCGCGCTCAAAGTAGATGTCAAAGAAAGTCGCGGTGCGGCCGAAAGACATGGCGGCGCCGTTCTGCTCCTTGACGGCTCCCAGATACCCGAAATAGGTCCACTGAACCGCTTCCTTACCGTTGCGGGCCGGGCCGGAAATGTCATAGCCGTAGGCCTTGGCCATCTTCTTGAGATCCTTGAGGGCACGGACCTGATCGGCCGTCTCCTCGCGCTCGCGGATCCAGTCTTCAGAAAAGGTTTCGCTGTCGCCTGCCGTGATCTGGGCCTGCTTGTCGGCGATCAGGCGGTCCACCCCGTAAAGGGCGACCCGGCGATAGTCACCAATGATCCGTCCCCGGCCGTAGCCATCGGGCAGGCCAGTGACAATGCCCACGCTGCGGGCCTTGCGGATGTCCTCAGTGTACCCATCAAAGACGCCGTCATTGTGCGTCTTGCGGTGCGCCTGGAAAATGCTGACGGTTTCCGGATCCATTTCCCGCCCGTGGGCCTGAAGGGCCTTCATCGCAATGCGCAGGCCTCCATAGGGGAGCAGGGCACGCTTGAGCGGAGCGTCGGTCTGCACGCCGACAATTTGCTCCAGTTCCTGGTCAATGTATCCCGCTCCGTGGGAGGCGACCCGACCCACCACTTTGGTGTCCGCGTCCAGCACTCCGCCAGCGTCACGCTCCTTGACCAGCAGCTCCTTCAGCTTGCCCCAGAGCTGGTTGGTCCGTTCGGTCGGGCCGACAAGAAAGCTATCGTCTCCGGTGTATGGGGTATAGTTGCGCTGGATAAAATCACGGACATCGATACTGTCCGTCCAGGCACCCGTCTGGAATCCGCGCCACGGGGTGGATTCCGTCGAAACGGAGTTATTCTTGTTTTTCAGTGATGGGTCGATAACTGCACTCATAAAGATTTGATTCGGTTCAGATCTTTTCTCTTCCGCAAGCATTCACGATTTCGAGAAAAAGGAATTCATAAAATTAAAACCTCTTATAAGGAAAAATTTGTCGCTTAAGCTAGTCTTATCCTGCAATGAGCGATGGAAACAACCATTTGTATAAGGGCTAATGACCTGGAGAAGGATACTTTATTTGGTCCCGCAAATCAAATTTCTCCCCAGTAATCATGCGGCTTGAGGACCGGACGACACCGGCAGATAACGCCGGTGACCCTTCTGAATGGCCTGTTGATGCAGGTTTTCCGCATTTCCCACTCATTGGACTTTAAAGTCTGATTTGTAAAAAAAACGCCCGAAGTGAATATGCTTCGGGCGTCGATAAGGGTCGGCCAGGACGGCGGAGGTCCGTCTGGGAACTAGCCGATCTTATCGGTTGGGAGGAAAAAACCGGTCGAGTTCTTCTTCCGTTTGGGTTGAACTGAAGAAGTCTTCCTGATCGTCGGCTTCATCCTTGGATGAAGCTACCTTATGGCCGTTGAAAAGTCCGTTTGGAGGAGTGCCCGTTTTTTTGGGGGAGCTTGCCTCCGGCTTGAGGGGAGACTTGATCGCTTCGGCATTGTCATCCCAGCCGTTGAAGGTGGCTTTGCCGTTGGGTTTCTCTCTTGAGCTGGATTTTGGAGCGTTCTCCTTATGACGGGGAGGTGTTTCATCGAGATCCGCTTCGGTGCCGGCCAGCTCGCGAAGGCGGGCGACCACAGTGCTGAGGTTGCGGGCATCGCGATCGAGTTCCGAGGAGGTGGCTGCACCTTCTTCCGCCACCGCTGCGTTATCCTGGGTTTTGGCGGACATGCTTTGGACCCCGGTGTTGAGCTGATCGATGCCTTCGGACTGTTCTTTAGTGGCCCTGGCGACGCCTGCCACCATGTCATTGAGCTGATCCACCTGCTGGTTGATCTGGGCGAGGGCATCGCCCACGGCTGCGCAGAGGCTGGTCCCGAGAGAGGTGCGCTCCTCGTTGCTGAGAATGATCTTGGAGGTGTCGCGGGCTGCCTCGGTACACTTTTGTGCGAGGCTGCGGACTTCCTCTGCCACGACTCCGAATCCGGCTCCGGCTTCCCCGGCCCGGGCGGCTTCGACGGCGGCATTGAGGGCGAGGATATTGGTCTGGAAGGCGATTTCCTCAATCGTTTTGATGATCTTTTCGATCTGCTTGGAGGCGGTCACGATATCGGCCATGGCCTTTTGCATGGAGTCCATCTTGGCCGTGCCTTCGGTGGTTGTCTGACGTGTTTCAGCAAAGATTCGGGCGGCCTGCTCGGTGGCCTCGGCATTGCGGGTTGCCATTTGCGACAGCCCGACGAGGGTGGCGGAGCTTTCTTCCAGAGTCGCTGCCTGCTCGGAAGCGGAGCGGGCCTGGGTCTCACTCGATTGAGTCATGGCATTGGCCGATTGACCCAGGTTGCTGGCTACCCGGGCGAGATCCTTGACGATCCGGCCGATCCGGTTGGAAAGGCTGCGGGGCAGGAGGATACCGATGGTGATGGCGAGGATGAGGATGGTGGAGCCGAGCACCAGCATCCAGTTGCGGGCCGTATTGGCGGCTGCCAGATTATCCTGAATGCTGGAAGCGGTTTCACTGGCCAGCAGGCCGAAAGTCTGGGCCATTGCCTGGGAAATTTCGGACAAGGCAAGGTCGATGTCGCGGCGGGCGATCAGTGCCTGTCCATGGGCATCGACCAGAGATGCGGCAAGGGTGAGCACCCCTTCGTCGCCACTGGTATGCGCCAGCAGGTAATCAAAGCGGGACTCCAGAGCCTGACGGGCATCTTCGGCCTGAGCATTGCTCAAGGACGTATTGAGGCGGGAGCGGGCATCGGTGATGTTGGCCAGTTGAATCCCGGCGGCACTTTGCAGTTCGGCCACGGCCTCGGGGGTTTGCTCGATAATGGTGCGCTGGAGCTGGAAGATGAGGGCGGCGAGGTTTTCCCGTACCCGGACTCCCTGCCGCTCAAGTTCGGAAGCTGCGGTCAGAGCATCTCTGAGTTCGCTCTGAGTGGAAATCAAGCCATCGAGGGAGCGGCCAATGGAGGTGCGGACCTGTCCGAGGTAATCCTCCAATTCAAAAGAGCTGTCGAATACCACATTATCGGCAATTTCCAACAGGCGTTCCTGAAGGGAGCCAAGGTCATTGATCAAGTTCTCGGAGGTGGCGGTATCTTGACCCAGGGCCTGCTCAATGTTGGCGATCAGCCCGTTGATGGCTGCAATCTCAAAATCCCCGGCCACATTGGCGGGAAGGGTGGAGACATTCTCGCGAATGGTGTTGAGGTCGTCATGCAGGTTGCTGCGGTCGCTGAACGGGTCGCGCACGTCGATTTCAAAAGCATAGAGGCGATTACGCAATTGCAGGGTATTGATCACATTGGTCAGGGTCTGATTGACCGTATCCTGCATGTCACTGAGCCCGGAAGCGGTGGACTGGCGGGTCCGGCTGGCCAGCTGGGACTGAATATCTTCCGCCTGGGCAATGGCATTGCTGTTGATCTCTGCCACCGTCTGGTCGATCTCGCGGGCCAGCGCGTCGATTTGCTGTTGGAAGATCTCCAACTGCTCTGTCAGCCGTTCACTGTCCCGCAGGAAGGCTCCCCGGCTGGAGTGCAGACGGGAGAGGAGCTGGCGGGGGTCGCGCTGGCTGCCCATCGTAACGGATCCTCCCCGGAGTTCCGGGTTGATCCGCTGCAGGCTGCTGTAGGTCGTTGCGTTAAGAATATTCTCACTCAACTCGGAAATGGCCAGTGACTGGCCCAGTTCAGAGACCCTCTCCTCCAGATTCACCTGAATTTCCTCACCTGAGACCCTGGTGCGCTCATTGATCGTGCCGATGGTGAAGACACCAATCGTCAGCAGAAACGCGACGAGGACGGCAGCGCCAATGAATGCGGTGAAGAGTTGGATGCGGATATTTTTGAAACGGAATAGCTTCATGGGGAATCTGGGAAGAGGGCTCTGGGCCGGGCAAACAGGTAAAAGAACCTTAGGAGTAACAGGTTAGTTGGCGACGAATCGCATGGGGAGGATGACGCGGACCGCAACTGGTTGGCCGTCTTTCATTGCAGGCCGGAATCTCCAGCCACTGACAGCATCCAGGGTGGGGCCTTCGAAGCGCTCATCGGATGAACGCTGAATGCGCGGGTTGACCACATGGCCATTGGCATCAATGATGAAGGCCACGCGAGTGATCCCACTGACGTTGCGCAGGTTGGATGGCACTGTGGGGGAGCGCTGTTGCAGCGCTTCCGGTTGAACATCGACGTCCTGAGGTGTCAGGCTGTTGGCGACTTCTTCGGCCGAGAATAAATCCTCCACCGCCGAGGCCACCGAAGCCATGCCCAGGGAGAGGACACCGGCAATTGCACAGAATAGCAGTCGTTGCAGTTGTTTCATTACTTGATTTCTGAGTTATGTTGGGAAGAGCGTGTGTCTTGTGAACAAACGCTGCTGTTGAAAATATCGGCGGATGAGGGGATATCTTTAGTTCAATTGATAGGGAAATCGGCGGGCATCCCCCTGGATACAGGCAAGCCGGGTAGCCCATGGCTGCCCGACTTGCGGTGTTCGATCCGTACGTTCCAGACTGGAATTCTGCTGTCTGAAAAATAAAAGGGGGTGAGATCTGCTGGAAATAGGTCAGCGGCCGCTGAAGCGCATGGGCAGAATCACCCGAACGGCGACCGGCTCTCCATCCTTGCGGGCTGGGCGGAATTTCCAACTGCCGACCGCATCGAGGGTGGGGCCTTCAAAGCGCTCGTCCGAGGAGCTATGAATCCTCGGGTTGATGACATCGCCATTGATGTCGATGATGAAGGCCACCCGGGCGATTCCGCTCAGGCTGCGAATGTTGGCTGGCACAGAGGGGGCGTTTTGGCGGACGGGCTGCGGCTGGTCATCGACTTCGGGGAGCGTCAGGGTGCTGTTGGTTTCCTCCTCGGTAAAGAGGTCTTCCATGGATTGGGCATGGAGGGCATTGCCCAGAGCAAGGGCGGACAGGGTCAGGATAAAGAGGAATTTTTGCAGGTGGTTCATGTGTCCATTGGATCGAGTTGGAGAATGAATGCGGGCGGATGCCCGCTTTGATTCCTGCTATCGGACTTTGAGGGTTTTTCTTTAGGGATGGCCTCGCAAAAACCCCGAAATATGCTGTCTGTAGTGCATCTTTTTTCCCCGGCTAAGGTGTCCCGACAGTAGGCCTCTCCGTATATTTTCCAAGCAGGCACTCGCTGTGGCCAGGCACGGGAAATCCGATTTTTTGGAGCCACTGATTGCGGGGCGAAGGAAAATGAATCATGATCGAAGCAGTGAATCCACCCTTGCCCCGCATCGGGCAGGGTGGTTTAAAGATCGTTTGATTGAAAAAATACGGAATGAAGGTGAACACCGAATCCACGCAGCCATTGCCAGACACCCAGAATCGCAGCACCTCCGAGATCCTTGGAGCGAATGTGCCGATCCTGCAGGTGGGCATATCCAACTTCCGCCTGCCCTTGAGGTTCATGACGGCCAAGGGCGAACCCGTTTCTCTCGAAACTTCGGTCACCGGAACCGTTTCCCTCGGGGCGGATAAGAAGGGCATCAACATGTCCCGCATTATGCGGGTCTTCTACGAGTATCAGGATCGCGTCTTCACCCCTGAGTTGTTGGAGGAGATTTTGATGGCCTACAAAGACCGCCTCGGCAGCACCCGGGCCCGTCTGAAGCTCGACTTTTCCTTTCCCATGCTGAAGAACAGCCTGCGCAGTGGCTTGAGCGGCTGGCAGTACTACAAGGCCGCCTACGAGGGCATTGTTGATGACCTCGGAAGGTTTCGGAAGCGTATCCATTTTGATTTTATCTACAGCTCAGCCTGTCCCTGCGCCTCAGAGCTGTCGGAGCATGCCCGTGAGCACCGCTCAGTCTATGCGATTCCCCACAGTCAGCGCAGCACTGCCCGGATCAGCCTGGAGGCACGTCCGGGCAAAGTCATCACCTTGGAGGAAGTGCGGGATCTCTGCCTGAAAGCGCTCCTGACGGAGACTCAGGTCATGGTGAAGCGGGAAGATGAGCAGGCTTTTGCTGAACTCAACGGCGAGCAGACCAAGTTTGTCGAAGATGCCGCCCGCCTGCTCTATGAAGCCTTTGACGGAGATGCCCGCATCTTTGATTTTCAAATTGCCTGTGCCCACCTCGAATCACTCCATTCACACGACGCCGTGGCCGTGATCAATAAGGGGATCGAGCGGGGTTTCAGCGGGGATATCGACGATTTCAAGAGCCTGATCTGCTGAGTGCGCCCCCTCAAGCTTGGCACCAGACACTCAGATGTGGCGGGAGTCGGCCTCGTCCTTGGCTTGGTATCCGCTTTCCTGACGCTGGTGGTTGACCTTGTTTTTGGCCAGATAAGCGGCATGGACATCATCCGCCGTCATGCCCAGCGCCTGGGCGAGCGAGACCAGAAAGTGGAAGAGGTCCACCACTTCAACCCGGGCGTTTTGCTGGTCGAAGGTTTGGTATTTTGCCCACCATTTCCACGGGACAGAGTCGACCAGTTCCGCCAGTTCCTGTTGCATCGCCCGGGTGTAGTTCAGCACCCACTTGGTCTGCTCTTCCTCCGGTAGATCGCGCAGCTTGACCCCAATGCGTTCGTTGAGGGCTTCCTGAAGACTGAAAATTTCCGCGAGCTTGTCCATATATGACGGTTTTTAGCAGGCGACGGGGTACCGGCAAGGGCAAACCCATTCCGGTTAAGGAAAAGGATTGTCCTCAAGCATAGGCACACCCACATTGGCTGTAATCAGACGGAGGAGGCTCCCTGCGTCTGCGCCCTTTGCCCTTCCTATTTTCCATGCCTGAATTTGAAAACCTCGAACCCTTTCTGGATCGAGATCGTAATCAGATCCTGCCGGTTGCTCCGCATACCACGACGGCTCATGATTACGTCTTGAAACGACGGGATGGGCACCGTGCCCGTTCGGATCGCCAGCAAATCGCACCGCAACCAGTGGAGGTGGAGAATCCGGACCACATTACCACCCGGGAGATGGAAAAGGCCTTTCGTCATGCGATGAAAGAAAGCCGTTCCCGGCGCAAGCAGCACAACCGTAAACGGGGGCCATCGCTCTGGGAACGCCTGCAACGCTGGTTGACTTCTCTCAAGTCCCGCTTTTCAAGCCCAAGTGCCCCTGCCAAGCCCAAGCGTTCGGGCCGACGGGAGAAAGATAGAGACTCCAGGCAATCCCGGAGCCATTCCCGGGGAGGTTCCCGCCGAAAGCAAAAAACATCAAGCTCCGGGGGCAGCAAACCGCAAGCGGAGCGAGGCGGTGGAAGGGCTTCCAAACCTCAAGGAAATGAAGAACGGCAGGGCGGCAACCGTGGGCGCAAGCGGTCCCGGCAACGGGGGCGTGGGCCCAAGGCAGAGGGGGAAAACAAGCAGGTGAATCAGCGGCCTGATAAACCAAGGAATCCCGAAGCGCAGCAAAGAAGGGGACCACCCGAATCCACTCAAGCCGCCGCGACTGGTTCGGGGGATTCCGGCAGCGCCAAGTCCTCGCGGCGCAACCGTCGAAATCGGCGGCGGGGACCGATCGACCAGCAACACTCCCAGCATAACCGGGATACGGAATAGGCATTTTTATGGATGTTATGCGGATTACAGGTGGACGCCCTCTTCACGGGAGCATTCCCGTCAGTGGAGCCAAGAACGCCGCCCTTCCCATCTTTGCAGCTACCTTGCTCACCGATGAGCCCTGCGTGATCGAAGGGGTTCCCGACCTCAGCGACTTGCGTTTCATGGCGGAGATTCTTGAGCACCTCGGGGCCAAAGTGGAACGAACCGATTCGGAAACCTACCGGATCGAGGCAAAGTCGATCAGCCACGTCGCACCCTACGACCTGGTCCGGCGGATGCGAGCCAGCGTCTGCCTGCTGGGGCCTTTGGTCGCTCGCCTGCGCAAGGCGCGGATTTCCATGCCGGGTGGGTGTGTGATCGGACCGCGTCCCATCGACCTCCATCTCAAGGGGCTGGCCCGGATTGGGTGCCAAATCGAGATCGAAGGGGGCTATGTCGAAATTGATGCTTCCCGCCTCCGCGGTGACTACCTCTACCTTGGCGGGCGGCATGGGTCCACCGTGACCGGAACCGCCAACCTCGTCATGGCCGCCGTCCTCGCTCCGGGAATCACCCGGATTGAAAGTGCGGCCTGTGAACCGGAAGTCGTCGATCTGTGCGAAATGCTGGTCAAGATGGGCGCGCGGATTGAGGGAATCGGCAGCCATTACCTCAAGATTACCGGGGTGGAGAAACTTCATGGCTGCACCCACCGGGTGGTCCCGGACCGGATCGAAGCGGGCACCTTTCTGGTCGCCGGAGCCATCACCCGGGGACAAATCACCGTCTCGGGGACTGTGCCGGGACACATGCGCTCTCTGCTCGATAAGTTTGAGGAGGCGGGGATCGAGTGGGATGCGGATCCGGATGCCGGAACCATCACGGTCTTTGGGGATCGGGGTGATCGCCGCGCAGTTGAAATCATCACCCTCCCGCACCCTGGTTTTCCCACCGACCTGCAGGCGCAAATGGTGGCCATGCTCTCCCTGACCCCTGGGATCAGCATCGTGACGGAGCGCATTTATCCCAATCGTTTTATGCACATCCCCGAGCTTTTGCGGATGGGGGCGGATATTTCCATGGAGGGTGCCAATGCAGTGATCAAGGGAGTGAAGCGCCTCTCCGGTGCTCCCGTCATGGCGTCCGACTTGCGGGCCAGCGCCGCATTGGTCCTCGCGGGCCTCGCCGCCTCCGGCGAAACCTGGGTGCAGCGCCTCTACCATCTCGACCGGGGCTATGACCGCCTGGAAGCCAAGCTGGCCACAGTGGGCGCCGCGGTCGAACGCCTGCCGCAATCCGCCCTCCCGGCCGAGGTCCAGGGCGATTAACGAAAGCAGCCATGTCAGAGGATTATCCCAAAGGAAGTGATTTCGTGCGTGAGGCCCTCCGCCCAACGGATGCCGCTCTTGATGCCGCCTTGCGTCCGCTTTCCTACAGTGATTTTACCGGACAGCCCAAGACGATCGAACGGCTTCAGGTGATGACTGGGGCCGCCCGTCAGCGCGGGGATGTCCTCAAGCACGTCCTCCTCAGTGGCCCGCCGGGATTGGGGAAAACGACCTTGGCCCATATCATCGGTCAGGAAATGGGCACCAATGTGCGCATCACCTCCGGTCCGGTGATTGAGCGACCGGGTGACCTCGCCGGGATGCTGACCAATCTCGAGCCGGGCGATGTGCTCTTCATCGATGAAATCCATCGCCTTCCCAAGACGGTGGAAGAGTACCTCTACAGCGCGATGGAGGATTTCCGCATCGACATCATGCTCGATCAAGGCCCCAACGCCCGGAGCGTTCGGCTGGACATCAATCGCTTTACGCTGGTCGGGGCGACGACCCGGATGGGGCTGCTCACTTCGCCCTTGCGCAGCCGGTTCACCCTGCAGTCCAGACTGGATTACTACAGCCGGGATGATCTGGTGCGGATCGTGCGTCGAAGCTGTGACCTGCTCAAGGTGCCGGTGGATACGGACGGAGCCTGTGAGATCGCCGGGCGCTGCCGGGGCACGCCGCGAATCGCCAACAACCTGATTGCTTTTGTCCGTGATTACACCGAGCAAAGAGGCGACGGCCGCATTACCCGGTCAATGGCTGCCGCCGCCCTCGAGCTGCTGGAAATCGATCAATACGGCTTGGATGAAATGGACAAACGGGTGCTGCGGATCATGGCCGAACACTACCGCGGTGGACCGGTCGGGCTTGGGACCATTGCGGTGGCGGTGGGCGAAGAACAGCACACGCTGGAAGAAGTCCATGAACCCTACCTTATTCAGGAAGGCTATCTCAAACGGACTCCGCAGGGGCGTATGCTCACCCATCGGGCCTACCAGATCCTTGGCCTGACCCCTCCTATTCGCAACGACCAGCTCCAGTTTGGTACTGAAGCTTGATCTGGCAGCGGACGGGTTTTCCCTTACTCGGGTTTCGGCGTCCGGATGAGGATGTCGCGGGCGGAGGCGCCAGCCGGGATGAATGGCATCACGTGCTCGGTGAACGGTACCACCACATCGAGGACATAGGGCCCATCGTGTGCGAGCATCTCTTTGACCGCATCCCGCAACTCTTCCTTCTTCCAGACCCGGCGGCACTTGACTCCGAAGCCTTCACAGATCTGGGGCCAGTTGGGGTAGAGGGCGTCCACATTGGTCGGGCCACCGATGTTATCGGGGTGTCCGAGAATGGTTTGGCCGCGAACTCCTTCGTAAAGGATGTCTTCCCACTGCACCACCATGCCGAGGTGCTGGTTGTTCAGGAGCATGACCTTGGCCGGGATTTTCTCCATCACCGCGGTGGCCAGTTCCTGCACATTCATCATGAAGGAGCCATCCCCATCGATGTCGACCACGATGCGTTCGGGGAAGGCAACCTTACAGCCGAGTGCTGCCGGAAGGCCGAAACCCATAGTCCCGAGACCGAGTGAGCTGATGTAGCTGCGGGGTGTGTTAAACTGATAGAACTGAGCCGCCCACATTTGATGCTGGCCGACACCTGTCGTGATGATGGCCTCGCCCTCGGTTTCCTGATAGAGAACCTCGATGGCGTGCTGGGGCTGGATATGCTCAATTTCCTCATAGGCGAAGGGATATTCCTGACGCCAGCCATTGACCTGATCATTCCAGGTGCTGATGTCCGGCTTCTGGAATTTCTGCTCACGCATAAGGGCATTGAGGCGGGAAAGTGCATGCTTCACATCACTGTGAATCGGGTATTCCACCACCTTGTTTTTGTGATGCTCAGACTTATCGATATCGATATGGATGATGCGGGCATCGGGAGCGAACTTCTGAATAGCTCCGGTAATCCGGTCATCAAACCGCGCACCGAGGGCAATCAGCAGGGTGCTTTCACAGACCGCCCAATTGCCCGCGACCCCGCCATGCATTCCGAACCAGCGAAGGCTCTGCGGGTGATTTTCCGGAAAGCCGCCCAGCCCCATCAGGGTGGTGGCCACCGGAAACCCGGTCAGCTCGGCAAATTCTTTCAACTCTGCTTCCGCTCCCCCGGTGATGATACCGCCCCCGGTGTAAATCACCGGACGCTCAGCCTTGGAGAATTCCTCAATCAAGGGAAGCAGGTCCTCATCACTGGCCTTGGGGCAGGGATTGTAACCGGAAAGATCCATCTCCGCATTCAGTGCTTTCCGTAGGGCTTCCCCTTCGATGAAGGCCTGCTGAACGTCCTTGCAAAGATCAATCACCACCGGACCGGGCCGTCCGCTTGTCGCGATATAAAAAGCTTCCTTCACGATGCGCGGAATATCCGCGATATTGAGCACCAGATAGCTGTGCTTGACGATCGGGAGGGTCATCCCGAAAACGTCGGTTTCCTGAAAAGCGCTCTTGCCGATCAGCTTCTGGTTCACTTGACCCGTGACAGCGATCACCGGCACCGAATCCATCAGGGCGTCGGCAATACACGTCACCAGGTTGGTGGCACCGGGACCGCTGGTGGCCATGCAGAGGCCGGGTTTTCCGGTGGTGCGGGCATAGCCGTGAGCCATGAAGCCGCAACCCTGTTCATGCCGGGGCAGAATGGTACGGATCTTCTCGGAGCGGGTCAGGCTCTGGTGGATCTCCATCGAGGCACCGCCTGGATAGGCAAACATGACTTCACAGCCTTCGCGCTCCAGGCAGTATACGAAGAGGTCAGCGCCTTTCATGCGTTCGGGCAGCGCGGCAGTGGAACTGGCTTGTTGCGGAAGGGTCTCGGTGCTCATGGATAAAAAAGCTGTGGATTGTTTCGAAAAGAGGCGCGTTTTCGCAAACGAAAAACCACCACGCTAGATCCCCGATCTCAAAGTGCAAGCGCTTCTCTTCACGAAATACCCTCCGGGTTGACCGCCCAATTGGGCGAGGCAGGGGGCAAGGGGCAGGGTACAGGACGCCCGTCTGCCAAGGCATCTCCGGTGATCCCGATGGGGGTCTAGGCGCGATTTGGCGCATCGGGAGGAGGCTGACAATGCGACAGCAGAAAGGCACGCATCTGTTCATGGAGGGGTTCACGGTCGTGGTGCAGCTGTGTTTCGAGGCTTGCTTCCAGGCGAATGGAAAAGGTGCACATCCACTCGGGTTCCTCCGAACGGTGAAGGACCACTTTGCGGAATCCAAACTCGGTTTGCAGTCGGCGGCAGGCTGCCCGGAAACGGGAGGGCAGGGTGATGGGCAGGATCCGGCCATAGGTGATGTGGGCTGTAATGCTTTCGAGGCATTCCGGTCGCTTGAACCGGAGGAGGGATTGTTCAACCGCATCCCACTCTTTTCGAGTGATCCCGGTGTTGGGTTTGGGCTTTTGCTCTTTCATCACCCTTTAGATACTTTTGGGCGTGAAAAGAGCTGTTTGGATGGGATACGGAGATGGAGGCCTTCGATTTAAGGCATTATAGTTGAGCGGCTTGTGGATTCGGGACTTGAGGTTGAGAGAAAATTAATGGGGTTCTTTTTTATGCAAAACTGAACTGTTAGCCTGCTGGGGGCTTCGAGGGGGGGAGAATGGCACAAAAAAGGGCCAGCCGACGAGGGCTGACCCTGAAAAAGAACAAGGAATGGTTCCGCTCTCCTCAACTGCAGCCGAGTGAGCTGCCACAGTTCAAGCAGCAGGCACAGGTTCCGGTGACTTTCACTTTGGAGGAACCACACTCGGGGCAGGTCAGACTGCCTTCTGCCGAGGTCAGCAGTTCCAATTGCTGCGGGCTGAGGGTTTTGGCGGTGGCCGTATCCTCCCGTGCGATGCTTTCACTGCCGGGTTTGGGCATGCTCATCCCGTCATCGCCCTGAGCCACCGGGGACATCCGTTCGCGATAGCCTGGAACAAACTCCATCCCCAGCCAGCGGGCAAGGTAGTCCATCACACTCTTGGCAAAGGGTATGTCCTGATTGCGGGTCATCCCTTCCGGCTCAAAGCGGACATGGGCAAACTTCTGAATCAGGGCGTCAAGGGGCACCCCGTATTGCAGGGAGAGGGAGAGAAGGACGCCGACGCTGTCCATCAGGCCATTGATCGTGCTGCCGGCCTTGGCCATCTGGATGAAAACCTCGCCGGGGGTGCCGTCATCAAACTGGCCGACCGTGAAATAACCTTCGCTGCCTCCGATGCTGAACTTGTGGGTCCGGGCAGTACGGGTATCGGGCAGTCGGCGGCGATAGGGTTCAGCCGTGATCTGGACGCCCTCACTTTTGACCACCGCTTCCTCGGCCTTTTTCTTCGTACTGATCGGGGCGCTGCGTTTGGAGCCATCCCGATAAATGGCAATCCCCTTGATCCCCATCTTCCAGGCTTCGAGGTAGGTGTCGCGAATCTCCTCCACCGTGGCATGGCTGGGGAGATTGACCGTTTTGGAAATCCCCCCCGAGAGGAAGGGCTGAACTGCGGACATCATCTGAATGTGGGCGCGCGGCGTCAGGGTGCGGGTGCCTTCGCCGCTTCGGAAGGCGGTGTCAAAGACCGGTAGATGCTCGGGGCGGATCCCGGACGCGATTTTTTTGCCATTGCGCTCAACCGTTTCCACCGTGCCGTGATTTTTGATGTGCTCTGTGATCGCAGCGATGGCTTCGGGCTCGTAGCCGAGCCGTTCGAGGGCCACGGTCACCCCAACCAAGGGCAGCACCAGCACACCGCCCCCGGCCAGTTGCTTGTAGGAAACCAGTCCCATCGCCGGCTCGATCCCGGTGGTGTCACAGTCCATCAGAAATCCGATTGTTCCGGTCGGGGCCAGCACACTTACCTGAGCGTTGCGGAAGCCGACGTCCCGCTTGGTGGACTCGACTTTTTTCCAGATGTCACGGGCATGGCTGGCAATTTCCTTCGGGCAGGCAGGAGAGAGGTCTTCGACCGCCCGGCGGTGCAGTTTGATCACCTCGAACATCGAGTCACGATTGTCCGGCTTGGGCGTTTTGCTGACCCCGTAATGACGGGCATCGTCGTAGCCGGGGAATGCCCCGAGGCGGTCGGCCAGTTCCGCGCTGGTCTGATAAGCGGCACCGGTCATGACGGCAGTGATGCCTTGGGCCAAGGCCCGGCCTTCGTCGGAATCATAGGGCAGCCCGAAATACAGCAGCAGCCCCCCGAGGTTGGCATAGCCCAGCCCGAGCGTGCGGAACCAGTGGGAGTTATAAGCGATCGGCTCAGTGGGATAGGATGAGCGGTCAACAATAATGTCCTGAGCGATGATCAGGATGCGGGAGGCGGCGGCGAAGCGCTTGCTGTCGAATTTACCCTCCCGGACGAACTTCATCAGGTTGATGCTGGCCAGATTGCAGGCCGTGTTATCGAGGAAAAGGTACTCGCTGCAGGGATTGGTGCAGGTTTGACGGCCGGAACCCTTGCAGGTGTGCCAGCGGTGAATGGTGTCATCAAACTGCATCCCAGGGTCGCCGCACAGATGGGTGCCCTCGGCAATCTGCTTCAGCAGCTTGGCCGCATCCTTTTGCTCGCAGGGTTCTCCGTCTGTGACCCGGCGGGTCCACCACTTTTCGCCTTTTTCCGCTGCCCGCATGAAGGCATCGGATGCCCGCACGGAAAGATTCTCGTTCTGGAACTTGACCGAGCCGTAGGCTTCTCCATTGAAGGAGGGATCATACCCCTGCTCAATCAGAGCCCAGGCCTTGCGCTCTTCCGTGGGCTTGGCTGCGATGAATTCCTCAATGTCAGGGTGGGTGTCCCGCAAGGTGTTCATTTTGGCCGCCCGGCGGGTTTTGCCTCCGCTTTTGACCACTCCCGCCACGGCATCATAGACCGCCAGAAAACTGAGGGGACCGCTGGGTTTGCCCCCACCACTCAAACGCTCCCGGGTAGAGCGAATCGAGGACAGGTCCGTGCCACTGCCACTGCCGAATTTGAAGAGCATGGCCTCCGCCCGGGCCAGATCCATGATCGACTCAAGGTTGTCCTCCACCTTCTGGATAAAACAGGCGGAGCACTGCGGGTATTCGTAGGGATTCGTCGCCCGCTCCACCCGCTGGTTTTCACGATCCCAGAAGTAGTTCCCCCGGTTGGATTCGGCTCCAGCCCCATAGGCATCATACAGCCCGAGATTGAACCAGACCGGTGAGTTAAAGGCAGCATGCTGGTGCAGACAGAGCCAGGTCAACTCGTCCTCAAAAAGCCTGGCCTCCTCCGCATTCAGAAAATAACCGTCCTCCAGACCCCACTTCGCCAGTGTCCCGCATACCCGTTGCAAGACCTGCTTGAAGGAATGCTCACGGCCTCCCTTCGACGGATCCGTCCCTTCTTCGAGGTCTCCATAAAAATACTTCGAAGCCAGAATTTTTGTCGCCAACTCCGAAAAATGCGAGGGCACTTCGATCGGGTCTTGTTTGAAGAGAATACCGCCCCGCTCATCGGAAATTTCCGCCGAGCGTTTTTCCCATTGAACCGTCTCAAAAGGAGGACGATTGGGGTCCGAAAAGACCCGTTCAGGAATCAGCTGGGAAGGGTTGGAATCGAGATCGGAAGCAGAGGAAGGTGCGCTTACAGCCATGACATCAAGGGGTTAAGTAATTAAAGAATAAATGGTATAGAATACTAGATATAGGTGATGATTTTGAAAAATCCACTATATATTGTGTATTATGCGAAAAAAATTGCGCATGCAGATGCAAAAATGCACTGCGCCTGCGGTATAAACGCCGCTCATCCTGCTGATTAGGCACAGTTGCGGGCTGGCGGGTTGCGCCGGTATCGGTGTGACGGTGGTCGGTAGTCAGTATAACTTTTTCAACCGCACCAAGGCAGGTAGCGATGAGCGTCCCTGCTCAGCAGGCCGGAGGCCCGCTTTTTGGTGTTCTGTGGAGACTTGAAATCGCTTCGCCCTCCACCGTGACACAGACATTGCTTCGCTATCTTCGCTTCGCATTCGTCCTGTCGGTGAAATGGACTCGGATTTCAGGCTTACTCTAAGCTCTACCCCGGGTTTTGGGGGTTTGCCTGGAGTTGGGATTTGGGCACCGCACAGACAGGAATGTCTGTGCCACGAGGGAGATGGATCAAGGTGACACAGACATTTCTGTCTGTGAGGGTAGCTTCCTGATCAATCCATAACTTCGTGTCTACTAAAACGGTAAACACCGGGCCAAAGGCCCGGACTTATTATAGCCCAGGGCAACGCTCTGGGAACGTGGGTAAATGAAACAGAAGGGCTGAAGGCCCGATCTATCGAGGAGGCGGTAAGACAGAGGCCGGGTCCAAGAGCTGTTCTAAAACGAGGAACGAAGAACCAAGAACAACAAACAGCGGCGAAACCGCCTCCACCCCGGCTACCGACTACCGAAATTCTGGCCTCCACCTTCCGGCTTCAGGCCTCTGCCCCCGCCCCCACGCCGCATACGGCGTGGAGGGCTTACGGGGGGGGGAGCCGATCACACCACGCCCTGGGCGAGCATGGCATCGGCAACTTTTACGAAGCCGGCGATGTTGGCGCCTTTGGCGTAGTTGATGAAACCGTCCTTTTCTTCACCGTAATCGATGCAGGAGTGGTGAATGGCCTGCATGATGCCGTGCAGCTTGTTGTCGACCTCGGCTGCGCTCCAGTTGGTGCGCATGGCGTTCTGGGTCATTTCCAGTCCGCTGGTGGCCACACCTCCGGCGTTGGAGGCCTTGCCTGGACCGTAGAGGATGCGGGCATCGATAAAAACATCGACTGCTTCGTTGGTGGAGGGCATGTTGGCACCTTCAGCCACGCAGGTGCAGCCGTTTTTGATCAGGGTCCGGGCGTCCTCCTCGTTCAGCTCATTTTGGGTGGCGCAGGGCAGGGCGATGTCACAGGGGAGGTGCCAGGGGCGCTTACCCTCGAAAAACTCCAGCTTGTGGGCATCGGCGAACTCCTGGATCCGTCCCCGTCGGTTGTTCTTCAGATCCATCACTTCGGCCAGCAATTCTGGGCTCAATCCCTTGGGGATGTGGACGCTGCCATTGGAGTCGGAGAGGGAGATGACGGTTCCACCGAGTTCAGACACTTTTTCCGCTGCAAACTGGGCGACATTACCGGAGCCGGAAATAGCAACTTTTTTGCCTTCAACGGCTTCACCCCGGGTGTGGAGCATTTCTTCCGTGAAGTAAACGCAGCCGTAACCGGTAGCCTCCGGGCGAATCAGGCTGCCGCCATAGCTCAGCCCCTTACCGGTGAGGGAGGCCGCGAAGTGGTTGTGGAGCTTTTTGTAGAAGCCATACATGTAGCCGATCTCACGGGCGCCCACTCCGATGTCCCCGGCCGGCACATCCGTGTCCGGGCCGATGTGGCGGAAAAGCTCGGCCATAAAGGAATGGCAGAAGCGCATGACTTCGCCGTCGGTCTTGCCTTTCGGGTTAAAGTCGGAGCCCCCCTTGCCGCCGCCCATCGGGAGGGTGGTGAGGGAGTTTTTGAATGTTTGCTCGAAAGCGAGGAACTTGAGGGTGCCGAGGCTGACACTGGGATGGAAGCGCAGGCCGCCCTTGTAGGGCCCGATTGCACTGTTCATCTGCACGCGGTAGCCGCGATTGACATGCACCTTGCCCTCGTCATCGACCCAGGGCACCCGGAAAAGGATGCAGCGTTCGGGCTCAACCAGCCGCTCCAGCAGGCTTTCTTCGGCGTATTTAGGATTGTCCTCGAGGAACGGCCAGAGGCAACACATGACCTCTTCGACCGCCTGGTGAAACTCCGGTTGATCCGGGTCTCTCTCTTTGACGCGCTTCAGGAATGATTCGAGGGAGGGTATCTTTTTCATGGGGGTTTTGCGTTTTTATGGCGGATCGGGGAATCCGCGCGAACAACAAATTGGAAAAACTTTAGAAAATATGGTCATGGACATGTCCGATATTAACTAAGCTTATTGGCATAACACGAATGAGGTGTTATCGTGCGGTGTTTTTGAGGCATGGCGGCGCAGTGTCGATCCTAGTTTTCACTATTTTGAGTGCGCTGGCGTTGATCTGGATCAAGGTTCCTGATGAGAAGCGTGCTAAGATAGGAAAATGGATCATCCCACCAAGCCTTCCCATTCCGCGATTGGCGCAGTCCTGCGCTTTCTGGCCAGCGAACCCTATCGCTTCTTTTTTCCGCTCGGGGTTGTGGCCGGCTTGATCGGGGTGGCCCTCTGGCCTCTCTGGCTGGCTGGATGGTTGGACCTCTATCCGGGAGTGGCCCATGCCCGTATTATGATGGAGGGCTTCTTCGCCGCCTTTGTCCTGGGGTTTCTCGGAACGGCGGCCCCCCGCATGCTGGAGGTGCCGACCCTCAGCCCGCGCTACTGGGGCCTCATCCTGTTTTTCTGGGGTGGTGGGCAAGTGGCTTCCCTTCTCAACCTCCACGATCTGGCCGAACTGGGCTTTGCCCTGGCCCTGCTCGCCCTCCTCGGGCGCCTGGCGTTCCGCCTCCCGCAGCGCCAGGGCTTACCACCGCCCGGCTTTGTCATGGTCCTGTTCGGTCTCTTCTCCGCCCTGCTCGCCGCCTTTTTGCAGATGCCCTCCCTCCAAAGCCTGCTGCAATTTCCCTATATCTGGGCGGTCGTTGGGCGCTACTGGATGATTGAGGCCTTTATCCTCCTGCCCATTCTCGGCATCACTCCGTTTTTCATTGGCCGTTTCGGAGGTTTGCCTCCCCGTCAGAGCCCGGAGGATCTTCGCTCCCCCGATGCCGCCTGGAGGCGGGGTGCCTTGATCGCCTCTGCCATTGCACTTTCCCTCCTCATCGCCATCACTCTCAAGGCCCTCGGCTGGGTCCGAACCGGAGCCCTCCTGCAGGCCGGGGTGACGGCTGCCTTTATCTGGACCCAGGTTCCTTTTCGCTATCCCAGGCCAGTTCCGACATTGGGGCGGGTGGTTCAGTTGGCCCTGGTCTGTCTGGTGCTGGCTCCTTTGCTGGAGGTCTTCTGGCCCGGCGAACGTCTGGCTTGGCGTCACTTATTGCTCATCCCAGGGTTCCAGTTCGTCCTCGCCACCGTCGGAACCTGGGTGATTTTTGCCCATGCTGGTCGTAAGGACCACTGCCTGCGCCCGTGGAAAGCCTTCGGCTGGATCAGCGCGGTCTGGTTGTTGGTCACCCTCCTGCGAATGGCGGCGGAAGCCTCCCCCAGAATCTATGAGTCCCACCTTCTCTTCAGCGCCTTGGGCTGGATTCTCGCCAGTGTGGCCTGGCTGGTCATGCTGACCCCCCGTTTACGGGAGGATGGCTGAGCCCGTCCGGATTCGATCAGCGGGAGGACTCCAGCGGATGAAACACCTCGTCGCGGTCCATCCGGCAAAAGCGGGTGAATGCGGGTTGGGGCAAAACCGACAAAAACGCGCCTCCGTAGGTTTTGTGGAGGAGGCGGGCGTCGAGCAGGGTGATGGTGCCGCAATCGGTCTTATTGCGAATCAGTCGTCCCACTCCCTGCCGGAACTTCACCAGCGCGGCGGGCACCGTGATCTCGTAAAAGGGATTGCCCCCGCGTGCTTCGCAGGCCTCTTTCCGGGCTTCCGCAATCGGATGTTGGGGATTTTCAAAAGGAAGCCGGGGAATGATAACCTGTGAAAGTGACGGACCCGGGACATCGATCCCCGTCCAGAAACTATCCGTCCCAAAGAGAATGGCATTGCCGTCCTGCCGGAAGCGCTCGGCCAGATGCTGGCGGGAACCGCTGGCCCCTTGCAGGTAAAAAGGCCTGCCAGCCCGCTCAAAGTCTTCCTGCAAGGCATTGGCCATCAGATTCATGTCCTGGTAGCTGGTAAAGAGCACCAGCGAACCGCCCTGCATCTGCAGGCAGCAGTAGCGGATCATATCGCAGTAGTAGTCGGAATCCAGCCGTGGTTTTCCCGGGGTCGGCATGGGGGCATCCGAGGCGACGAAGACCCGCATGTTGCGCTGAAAATCAAAGGGGGAAAAGACCTGCCCGACCTCCTGTCCTTCCGCCCCGATCTTGGCTTGAAAGCTTTCCATGGAATTTCCTTCTGCCAGGGTGGCGGAGGTCAGGACCACTCCGGTTTTCCGCTCAAACAGCCGCTCCCGAAGGTGGGCGGAGACATCGATCGGTGCGGAGCGCAGGGTGATGATCTCCTGGCGTCCGGTGCTGCGCTCCACCCAGTAGACATGATCCTCTCCGGCCAGCGAAAGGCAGTTGCGAATGCTCGCGCCGTAAGCCGCCACCATGCTGCGCAAGCCATCCAGTTCATCCTGCAGCGGCCCTTCCTCCAGCTTGTGGTGGAGGTCGCCCAGCGATTTGGAGAGGTCGGCCAGAGGGACTTCCAGCAGGGGCTCGGCCCAGTCCGGTTCCCGGCAGCGGGCGACCAGTTGCTTGCTCAACAGCGCCGTGCGCACTCCCGCAAAAAAGCGCTCCGCCTCGCTCCGGACTTTTCGCACCCGTTCGCGGTCGTGCTCGCTGCCGATTTTAGCGAGGAGGCCCCGGGCTTTTTTGCGCCCTTTGACCGGAACCGCATAGAGCCGGGAGAGCAGCCGGTTCAGCCCGTAGGAGCTGACATGCTCGCCAAAGTGATCGGTGGCAACTGCCGGCACATGGTGGGCCTCATCCAGCACCACAAAATCCTCTGGATAGAGCACCCCCGGGACATCGACCCGCGGATGTCGGCCCCGCCCCAACAGGGAAAAAAGCAGGCTGTGGTTGATGATGATCAATTGCGACTGGCGGACCCGGGCCAGCGCTTTGCGGTAAAAACAAGTTTCGTGCGTGCAGTTTTTGGCGTTGCAGGCGGAACCCTCGGCACTGACCCATTCCCACACTTCCGGCAGGGGGCTGGGAATGAGTTCCTGCCTCAGCCCGCTCTCCGTCGTGTTCGACCATTCCACAATCCGCTCCAGTTCGGACATTTCTGCTGTCGGAAAGAGTTCGGTCTTGGTCTCGATCGCCTGGGCCAGTCGTGTTCCGCAGAGGTAGTTGTTCTGCCCGACGAGGACCGCCGTCTTGAAATCCTTGTAGGGATGCAGCGCAGGTATATCGCGGAATAAGCGCCGACAGATCCGCAGCTCCTTGTGCTGGATTTGCTCCTGCAGGGCTATGGTGTTGGTCGAGACGATGAAAGGCCGCTTGCTGGCCACCGCCTGAATCAGCCCCGGAATCAGATAGGCGAGGCTTTTTCCCACCCCGGTGCCAGCTTCAAAGAGCAGGGCTTGGTTCCCGGCAAAGGCCTGGGCAACCGACAGCGCCATTTCCGCCTGCTCCAGACGATGCTCCAGCTTGAGATCCTTGACCAGGGGCCCCGTCGGCGCAAAGAGACGCTCCACCAGATCCGGAATAAAGGTATGAACCGCAGCGGATCGTTTGGATTCGGCGGCGGAGCGGTCTCCGGAATAGGGATCATTGAGCCCGATCATGCGTCCAGTTAGGGAAGCCTTGGACCACTCGGCAACGGCATTCCTTGTCTCCCCTCAAGCTTTTGCGTTGCCACTGGCAAAACCGGCTTGCTCAATGCATCCGAGATGGTTTCCGAGTCGATTCAACAGCTGCTTATCCTGCAAGACCGCGACGCCCGTTGCGACCACATCCAGAAACAACTCGCCCACATCCCCGCGGAGCGCGCCCAGATCGAAGCGGAGATGGCCCGGGAACGCCAGTCCGTGGCCGCTGCCGAGGCAGAGCTGATCACTCTTCAGGCCAAGGCCAAAACCCTCGAAGGGGATGCCGAAGCCGCTGCCGCCAAGGTCATCCAATACAAAACCCAGCAGATGCAGGTGAAAAAGAACGAGGAGTTGCGGGCCCTCGAGCACGAGATTGAACTGCTCAATCAGAAAATTTCCGAACTGGATGATGCCCAACTGGAGCAACTTGATGCCATCGATGCGCAGACCAGCCACCTTCATTCCCTCAAGGAAACCGTCGCTAAGGAAATCTCTCTTTTTCAATCCCGGCTGACCACTCTGGACGAAGCCGAGCAGCACAATCGGGATCAGTTGGATGCCGCCCGCAGTGCCGTGGAGGAAGCCCGCCAGACAACTGCACCTGCCGCCCTCGAACGGTATGATTTCGTCAAAAAACAGGTCCGTCGGCCGCCCTACGTCTGCCCGATTGAAGAGGGCAAATGCATGGGCTGCCGCCTCAAAGTCTCCGCCGATGTCGATAGCCAGGCCCGGCGCGGTGGCGATCCCCTGGCCCGCTGCGACAGTTGCGGCCGCATCGTCTACCGATAAGGGGCAGGGAAAGGGTGAAGGATGAAGGATGAGGAATGAAGGGGAAAGTCTGATCTAAGAATCTGGAGGGACGCGCTCCGTCGCGTCCGCGAACCGTCCCACCGACTACCGCCCACCGTGAGGCGGCGCAGGGACGCACCGTCCTGTCATAGATGGGCCCTTCCGGCCACCCTGTGACACAGACATTTCTGTCTGTGCCGAAATCACCAACCAGTCTCTTCACGCTTGAACCAATACCAATGGCCCACCGGTCACCATTAACCCATAACAGATAACCGATCACATCCCGTCCCACCGGCTACCGACCACCGTCTTCCTCCTCTTCCTCTTCCTGAAACCAACGAACCACTTCGTCGAGTTCCCGTGGGGTGAGGGCATGGCCGGCCGGGTAGATCTGGTGATCAACCTGGGCACCGGCCGCTTCCAGCATTCTTGCCAGCCGGACGCTGTCGTCGACCTCAATGATCGGATCCATGTCACCGGTATGCATCCGCACCTCGATCGGGGGCAGGGTGGGGAGAGGATCGGGGGTAAAGGGGGTCATCGGACGCAGCAACAGGGCTCCTCCCAGGGTTTGCCCGGAAAGCAAGAGGCTTGCGGCCATGTTGGCACCATTGGAAAATCCGATCGCAATCACATTTTCCGGCACAAAAGAATGTTCGCTCGCGGCCGCCTCCAAAAAGCGACGCATCTGCGCGGTGCGGGCATGGAGATCCTCCAGGTCAAAAACACCTTCGGCCAGTCGGCGAAAGTAACGGGCCATCCTCCCTTCCAGCACCGGACCACGGGGAGACAGCATGGCCGCACCGGGAAGAAATTTTCGAGCCATCGGCACAAGATCATTTTCACTGCCTCCGGTTCCATGAAAAAGCATCAGAACCGGCAGGTCGGGTTGTTTGGCAGCATCAAAGCGGTAATGAATGCCTTCAAGTTCCATCAATCGTTGCGGGCTTGGGGTTTCGGGTAGCGTAATTCAGGCAGGGCATCCTCAATCAACGCCCGCTGTTTCTCATACTGTGGAGGAAGTTGCAAGCGCGTGCCCAATGTTTCCAGCGTTTCTCCATCCACTGTGAATCCAGGTGGATCCGTCGCAATCTCAAAGAGCAATCCATTGCGCTCCCGAAAATAGAGGGAATGAAAATACTGCCGGTCGATGCGCGGTGTGATGTTGAACCCAGCCCCCAGCACCCGCTCACGCACCACATCCTGTGCAGCATCATCCGCCACCCGCCAAGCCAGGTGGTGAACCGTACCGCACCCATGGCGGGCGGGCTCCATTTCCGGCTCTTCCACCAGATCAAAATGCGTTCCGGCTCCCTTGCCGCGAATGCCCAGTCGGATGCGCTTCCCTTCCGCGGACAGCTCTTCCAGCCCGAAAACCTCTGTCAAGAGCCGGATGGTCGGCTCCTTCCAGCGCACCCAAGCGGTGGCCCCGTGAAATCCGCGAATCTGATATTCGGCCGGGACCGGTGAATGCGTCCACGCGACATAGCCTGCCTCCGGCTCGGACTCAATCAGCTCCACACTGCTGCCGCCTTCATCCCGGAATCGCAGCCCCCTCTCCCCAAAGCGCTCCACCTCACTGACGTGCTTGACCTGATTTCCTTCCAGATGCTGCCGCCACCAGTCACGGCTGCCGGAGGGAATGGTGTAGGCCGTGGTCTCGATTTCGCCCACTCCCGGCCGACGGGGCGCAAGATTGCCCCAGGGGAAAAAGGTGATGGCCGAACCCGGCGTGCCCGCCCCGTCCCCGTAATACAGGTGATAGGTCGAGGGATCGTCAAAATTCACCGTTACCTTGATCATGCGCAGGCCCAGAACCTGGGTGTAAAAGTCCACATTGGCCTGCGCATCACGGGTCATCGTAGTCACATGATGCAGTCCGTCTACGTATGCTTTCATCATTGGAAAGGCTGACAAAAATTACCTGCGGATGGAGATGGCTCCGTCCGCTGATGGTGAGAAAGGTATCCCCGCCGGGCACTTGCCCGGCGGGGCTGTAAAGAAGCCTCGCTTACTTGCGGATGATCTGATCCACACTGTAGCGGCCGGGGCCGGTGAAGAAGAGGGCAATTCCTCCCACGAGGAAGAAGTAAGCCAGTTCCGTGTCGCGGAAACTGTCGCCTCCATGTGCCACAAAGGCCGCCCCCGCCATGACCAGAATGATCAGGGTCGCACCGAAACGGGTCGCCAGACCCGCCGCCACTAGCAGGCCGCCGACAAACTCAGCCAAGCCCGCCAACCAGGCGGATAGCGTCGGCAGAGGAAATCCCAGTGAGCCGACATAGCCAATAAATCCTTCGCTCGGAGGAATTTTCCCCCAGCCATGGGCCAGCGCCAGGGCCAAACCAAGGAATACACGGAATACCAACAGACCCAGATCCTGCCAGGCCGGTGCCAGCGGATTGCTGGCAAAGAAGAACTTCGCAATCGATTTCATAGATTTTAATATGATGAGTGAGAGTTAGAAGAATCAGCATCTCTCAAATATATCTTGAAGTCAAGATAAGTTGTGAAATCTTTTTTCTCCTCCCGGATACTGCTTCCCGCTCTGAGGGCGGGGGGCTTTTCTCGAATAATCCAACAGCTCGATTGCCTTTTTTGCAGAGGCTGCCAGCCTCTGGGCGGATGAATGAGGAATTGCTGGTCGCGGTACATCCGGTCCTGATATTGTTTGCCATTGTCGGCCTTGGGCTGGCCCTGGGGCGCATCACTGTCGGTGGCATGAATCTGGGGAGTTCCGGGGTGCTTTTTGTCTCCCTCGTGGCTGGTCATTTCGGGGGCCAGACTTATGGCGGGGTCGGGACGATTGGGCTGGTGCTCTTTGTCTATGCCGTCGGGGTAGGGGCGGGTGCCCGCTTCTTTGGAGCCTTGCGACGGGAGGGATCCACTCTGGCCCAGCTGTCCCTTCTGGTCACCGCCGCCGGAGCGCTGATTGCCGTCAGCGGCAGCTGGCTGCTGGAGATTCCCGCTGACCTCGCCGCAGGCATTTATGCCGGTGCCCTCACCAGCACCCCCGCCTTGGCCGCTGCCTCCGAAACCCTTCCCGGTGCCAGCGGCGTGTCCATTGGCTATGGCATTGCCTATCCGTTCGGCGTGGTCGGCGTGGTGCTCTTTGTCCAGTTGCTTCCCCGCCTCCTCAAAATCGATTTTCAGGCAGAGGCCGAAAAAATGGAAGCGGCCAAGCCGGATGAGGACCGCATCGTGACCATTCTGGTGGAGGTGACCAATCCGGAACTCTTTGGGGAGCGGATCGCTGACTTTGATGAGCTGGCCATGCTCGGCGTTCAGGTGACCCGTGTGCGCAAAGGGGATCGGGGCGTGCCCCTCGCCTATGAAGATACCTTTGCCGAAGGACAGGAGTTGTTTCTGGTCGGCCGCGATCGCCAGATCCGTTCCGCAGTCAAGCTGCTGGGCCATGCCAGCAAGGGCTCGGTCCATCGCGACTGGGAACGCGAAAGGCGCCAACTTATCCTCCTCGAACGTCGCTTTGCCGGGCGCACCTTGAAAGAACTCAAGCTCCTGCGTGATCACGGGGTAACGATTTCCCGGATCACCCGCCTCGGCTTTACCTTCGTCCCCGCCGCAGATACCGTACTTGAGCCGAATGATGTCCTCACCGTGATCGGGGACTCGACTGCGGTGGAAAAGTTTGCTCACACCATCGGACACCGCTCGCATGCCTTTGATGAAACCGACCTCCTCAGCCTCGGGGTGGGACTGTCTCTCGGTGTCATCGTCGGGATGCTTTCCCTCGGTCTGCCGGGAATCGGCGTATTTTCGCTCGGACTGGCCGGAGGTCCGCTCCTCGTCGGCCTCATCCTTGGTCATCTCGGGCGGGTCGGGCGGATAGTCGGACACATCCCACGCCCCACCCGGATGATGCTGCAGGAGTTTGGGCTGGTGCTCTTCCTTGCCGAGGCGGGACTCCAAGGCGGGCGGGCTTTTGTCGAGACCTTCCAGCAGTTCGGCATCACCCTCTTTGTGATGGGGGCCGCCATCACCCTCATCCCGCTCCTTCTGGGTTACGTCCTTGCCCGCCGCCTCTACCGTTGCAATGTCCTGCAGTCCCTCGGCGGCATCTGTGGCGGAATGACCTCCACCCCTGCCCTCGGAGCCATCGCCGCCAAGACCGACAGCCAGGTTCCCGTCGTCAGCTACGCCACCGCCTACCCCGTAGCCCTCATCCTCATGACCGTCTTCGCCAAATTCCTCATCCAGGCCGTCCACGCCCTCGGTTACTAAGGAGGAGAGAAGGAAGAAGGAGAAAGGATGAATTATGAGGGATGAAGGGGAAAGCCTGATCTAAGAATCTGGAGGGACGCTCACCGTCCCACCGAAACTCCGACGGCGCGAAGGCGCGAAGCGCCGGAGCATCGCACAGCGATGCGTTGCAGGGTGCTGGCGCACCGTTGCGGATGCCTGTTGGCATGTTGCGGGCATCCTTCGGATGCGTTGCGGGAGTGGTAGAGCTGCTGTTGCGGGCCGCCGGTTGGCGATATGAGAGGCGGCGCAGGGACGCACCGTCCTGTCATAGATGGGCCCTTCCGGCTCCCTGTGACACAGACATTTCTGTCTGTGCCGAAATCACCAACCAGTCTCTTCACGCTTGAACCAATACCAATGGCCCACCGGTCACCATTAACCCATAACAGATAACCGATCACATCCCGTCCCACCGGCTCCCTCGGACCTCATTCGATAGCCATACCGATTGGAGAGAGCAAAACATCAAGGCGGCGCAGGGACGCACCACCCTGCCATAGATGGGCCCTTCCGGCCACCCTGTGACACAGACATTTCTGTCTGTGCCGAAATCACCAACCAGCCTCTTCACGCTTGAACCAATACCAATGGCCCACCGGTCACCATTAACCCATAACAGATAACCGATCAGATTCCGGCCACCGGCTCCCTCGGACCTCATTCGATAGCGATACCGATTGGAGAGAGCAAAACATCAAGGCGGCGCAGGGACGCACCACCCTGCCATGGTGCGTTCGAAAAGAATTCTCCGTCCCCCGTCAGGCGAAGCCGCCCGTTTCCCGTCTCCCTTTATGCATTTCAATCCAATCCACAGCCCTTTACCAATAACCACTAACCACCGTCCCACCGCCCACCGTCCTCCCTGCGGCACGTGGCCAGTGACACTGAAAATCCGGTATTTCCCCAGACAAACGGTTGCTTTTCCTCATCCAGACTTGCAAGCTCCTCTCCGAAATGAAGCGATGGACGTTATCCCTGCTGTTGACCGGTGCTTTGCTGCTGTTGCTGGGTTGCCAGACCAGCGGGCGTCCGGCTCCTTCCGCAGACAGCCGTGGGGAAGCCGCGCAAAGGACCAGGGATATCCAGGTGCTGGCCCCGCAGATGAGCAATTCCTCCCGCCGTCCTTTTATCGCGATCAACGCGACCCCGGGAGATGCCTCCGAGCCCTACATGGGCATTCAGTCTGAACGCAGTCTGCCTCCGGTGCCCCCCGCGACCGCTGGCCCACCGCCCCCTGTTCGTCAGCAAACTCCCCCCGCCCGCGCCCCGCAAGCCCCCCCTCCGGCTGAACCTGAACCTGCCCCGACCGTTGCCCAAGCCGATCTTCCCGCCGGGGAGCCTCCACCGCCCCCGCCTGCGCCACCTTCTCCGCCTGATCGCCCCGAAGTCCTCCCCGAAATGCCGCGTGAGTTCACCGCTGAACCACCCAGGCGGCTCGAAATGCCGGTCCCCATTCTCTCCCGCTGGGTCGACTGGGATGCCATCCCCGGAGGTTGGGTCCGCCTGGAGATCAGCCTTGATGAAGTCGGCAACGTCACCCGGGCCCGCGTTCTCGAGTCCAGCCATCCTGATCTGGAAGACCCTGCCCTCGACGCCATTCGGCAGGCCCGCTACAGCCCGCTCCTCGATCCCTTCGGACGCCCCGTCATCGTGACGATTGAAGACCGGATCGAGTTCTAGCCCGAACACTGCCTGCGGCTGCTTCTCCTTATTCGCCCACCGGCAAAGCGGACCGGATGTTTGCATCCTTGGCGAACCTCGTCAATATATGGGCCTGTCCACCCTTTAGTGCGGGTGCCTTCAACCGTTCCTTTTAATGCATTAACCCTCACGCCGATGAAATCTGACTTGTTCCCTGTTTCCCTCCCCAGCAACCCTATCAGCCGCCGGGATGCCCTTCGTGCTTTCGGACTCGGCTCCCTTGCCCTGTTCACCGGATCAAAATTGGCCTTTGCCTCGCACCACGGTGGATCCGCCAGTAAGGCGGGCGAGTGGGATATCGTGCTGTCCGATCTGCCCTATGCCCCCGATGCCCTCGAGCCGTTTATCGACGCCAAAACCATGCAGATCCATCACGGCCGCCACCACGCCGCTTATGCCCGCAACTTCAACCAAGCGATCGAAGCACTTGAAGGCTACGACTCGATCGAAGCCATCCTCGCCGACATCCCCGCGCTCCCCTCGAATATCCGGCGCAGCGTCCGCAATAATGGGGGCGGACACTGGAACCATGAACTCTTCTGGCGCACCATGGCCCGTCCCGGCTACGGTGGGGGTGGGGAACCGCAGGGTGACCTCCTTGCCGCCATTCAGTCGGCTTTTGGCGACTTCTCCGGTTTTCAGGATACCTTTAAGGCGGCGGCGATGGACACCTTCGGCAGTGGCTGGGCCTGGCTGGCCAAACGTCCCGACGGCAGCGTTTTTGTCTCCAGCACCCCCAATCAGGACAACCCTCTAATGAAGGGGCTCGTCGATGCCGACGAAATCGGACATCCTGTTCTCGGTCTCGATGTCTGGGAACACGCCTACTACCTGCATTACCAGAACCGCCGGGGGGACTACGTCGATAACTGGTGGAATGTCGTCAACTGGATGGAGGTCGAACGCCTCTACGCCAAAGCCTGAACCCTTGCCTGGCAGGCCCCCCACTGAAGCCATTTCAACCCGAAAGTTTTTTTTCGGGAGCGCTTGCAGCTCGGAATAAGCTAGATATCTTTATATCAAGTTATTTTAACCTTTAACCATTCCCACTCGCATGAGCACCAAAGTAAAAGTCATTTTCCACAGTCTCTACGGCCACGTCTATCAACTGGCCGAAGCCATCGCTGAAGGCGCCCGTTCAGTTGATGGGGTTGAAGCAGAAGTTCTTCAGGTAAAGGAACTTCTTTCCGATGACATCCTCGAAAAAATGGGAGCGCTGGAGGCCAAAAAGGCCTTCGCCCATATCCCCGTCGCCAAGGTCGAAGCGCTCGAAGATGCCGATGCCCTCATCTTCGGCTGCGGCACCCGCTTCGGCAGTGCCTCCGCCTCCCTCCAGGCTTTTTTCGATGCCACCGGTGGCCTCTGGGCCAAGGGGGGACTCGTCGGTAAAGTCGGTGGCGTTTTCACCTCCACCGGCACTCAGCACGGCGGACAGGAAACGACCCTGATCAACATGCAGACCTTCCTTTTTCACCAGGGGCTCGTCGTGGTCGGCGTTCCCTACGCCGAACAACGCCTCCTCAACATGAAGGAAATCACCGGCGGCTCGCCCTACGGTGCCGGAACCATCGCCGATTCCGACGGCTCCCGCCAGCCGAGTGAAAACGAACTCGGCATCGCCCGCTATCAGGGCAAACACACCGCCGAAATCGCCGCCAAACTCAACCGCTAAAACTGCCAAGGCCGCTTCCACTGAACGTCGGTCCTACGGGAGACGGGGGACGGGCGGCTTCGCCTGACAGGAGACGGGTAAGGAAAAAGGATGAAGGATGAGGGCGAATGCCCACCTGGAGGGACGAGCTTGTCTCGTCCGTGTTCCAAGCCTGGACCTCTTTTAACCGCGACGAATGCGAAGCGGAGATGGCGAAGCAATGGACGCGAATAATCACGTACTATTTCCGATGCCGATAGCGATTTGGATGGTATGGGATAAAAACCAGGCAGTTTCTGACTTTAAGTCTGGATCACGGACAGCTGGGTCGGCCATCCCTGCCATGGGGAAATGAATCCTACCCCTTGAACCTTGTTTTCAACCCCAAATCTCCGCCAATCCTCTTGCCGCAAAAGAGCACAGAGAACGCAAAGAAATAGAAACGAAGAACGAGGAACCAAGAACACCCCCTGCCGCACCCACTGACCACCGACTACCGACCTACGTTCTCAGCGCAACGTGTTTCGTCCACTATTTAGATTTCAGCTTTTCAGCGTTTCAGTTTTCAGCATTTTAGAACGGGTAGGGCGCTGCGTCCCTGCGGCGCCGTGAAGGCGTTTCGGTTTCCGGCTCGATTTGTATCGGCCAATGGATTGACTGCGGATAGCGCGGATGTCCGCGGATGATGCTTGCCGCAAAGCAGCGGGACCATCCTGCACCCGTAACAGGTGGCATATCCACCCTCCCAATCGCTATCGCTATCGAAATCGCTATCGACGAAGCACAGCACTCCAATCCGACGGAGCGAAGCGTAGATGTCGCAGGGCGAAGCCCAAGTAAAACTTCAAACTCCCTCCAATCCTCTTGCCGCGAAAGAGCGCAAAGAGCGCAAAAGAAATAGAAACGAAGAACGAGGAACCAAGAACAAAGAACCGCACGCAACGCGCTCCAGGATGCCTCACGCCCGTTCGCTTCACTCACTTGAGCCGCTGAGCCGCAGAGGGAAAAAGGTGAAGGGAAAGGATGAAGGATGAGGGATGAGGGATGAGGGATGAAGGGAGATGCTTCGACACCAAATCTCCGCCAATCCTCTTGCCGCAAAAGAACGCAGAGACCGCAAAAGAAATAGAAACGCTTCCATCCGACGGAGCGAAGCGTAGATGTCGCAGGGCGAAGCCCAAGTAAACTCCGGCCCGCCCTGAGCCTGCCGAAGGGCCACCGCCCTCTGTCTCCCGTCTCCGCCTCTCCGCGCCTCCGCGTGAACCCCCATTCCGGCGTTCGAGCAAGTCCGACCACCGCTCTCCGGCCTCTGTTCCCCGTCCCCCGTTTCCCATTTCAGCATTTCAGTTTTTCAGCGTTTCAGCTTTTAAGAAAAAGCCTTGTCCCCTTCTTTCGCACCCTTTTTACTCCCAAGCCATTGGTTCAGTCGCTGTCTTTGTTCAAACCCTCAATGGCCCGACTGGACCCCGGAGGCTTCCATGCCCCCAGTTTCTCTCCAGTCCAACACCCCCCACCATAATCGCTCATCTTTTCGAAGAACGACCAAGGGCGGCAGCGTTGGCCCTTTTTGAAAGGATGGGGGATGAATTAAGAAGGATGAAGGTTCAAATCCCCTTGGAGGGACGCGCTTGTCGCGTCCACCCTCCAGCCTCCGACGGAGCAAAGCGAAGATATCGCAGGGCGAAGCCCAAGTAAACTCCGGCCTGCCCTGAGCCTGCCGAAGGGCCTCCGCCCTCTGTTCCCCGTCCCCCGTCTCCGCCTCTCTGCGCCTCCGCGCCTCAGCGTGAACCCCAATACGGCGTTCGAGCAAGTCCGCCCACCGTCCTCCGACGGAGCGAAGCGTAGATGTCGCAGGGCGAAGCCCAAGTAAAACTTCAAACTCCCTCCAATCCTCTTGCCGCAAAAGAACGCAGAGACCGCAAAAGAACCAGAAACGAAGAACGAGGAACCAAGAACAAAGAACCGCACGCAACACGCTCCAGGATGCCGCACGCCCGTTCGCTTCACTCACTTGAGCCGCTGAGCCGCAGAGGGAAAAAGGTGAAGGGAAAGGATGAAGGATGAGGGATGAGGAGAAATGCTTCGACACCAAATCTCCGCGTCTCCGCGCCTCCGCGTGAGACAATTTTCGGCGATGACGCAAAGCAGCGGCAGCATCCTGCTCTCAGAGCACGTGGCCTAGCCTCCCTCCCAATCGCTATCGCTATCGAAATCGCTATCGACGAAGCACAGCACTCCAATCCGACGGAGCAAAGCGAAGATATCGCAGGGCGAAGCCCAAGTAAACTGCGGCCCGCCCTGATCCTGCCGAAGGGCCTCCGCCCTCTGTTCCCCGTCCCCCGTCTCCCGTCCCCCGTCTCCGCGTGAACCCCCAATACGGCGTTCGAGCAAGTCCGCCCACCGGCGCTACGCGCCTCACCCCAACCGATCCAGCGGACTGACCACACCCGCCCCGTTTTTGGACAATACATGCGTGTAAATCATCGTCGTCTCCACCTTGTTGTGCCCCAATAGCTCCTGCACCGTGCGGATATCCGCCCCCGCTTCCAGTAAATGCGTGGCAAAACTATGCCGCAGCACATGCGGCGTGACCCGCTTCCCAATCTGCGCCGCCTTCGCTCCATCCCGCACCGCCCGCTGAATCAAGCGCGGATCCACATGATGACGCCGCACCTGCCCCGTTCGCGGATCCACCGAAACATTCCGCATCGGCCAAAGCCATTGCCAACCCAACTCCTTCGAGGCATTCGGATATTTCCGTGACAAAGCCTCCGGCAAATAGACCCCACCCAGACCCCTTTCCCGATCCTCCGCATGCAGCTCCTTTAAACGCGCAATCTGCTCATTCAACGGCTCCACCAGACACTGCGGCAAAGGCACACGCCGATCCTTGCCCCCTTTTCCCTGACGCACCACAATGTACCCATGGCCGAAATCCACATCCTGAATCCGCAAACGCACCCCCTCCGACAGCCGCATCCCCGTTCCGTAAAACAACTCCACCATCAGACGATACGTCCCGCTCAGTCGGCTGATCAAAGAAACCACTTCCCCTTGAGTCAAAACCACCGGAATCTTTTGCCTCTGCTGGGCACGGATCGTGTCCTCCAGATCCGAAAACGGCAAGCGCAGCACCTCCACAAACAAGTAGCGTAAGGCATGAAACGCCTGATCCTGCGTCCGCGCCGCCACTTCCTGACCCATTGCCAAATGATTCAAAAACCGCCGGGCATCTCCCGATTCCAGCTTTTCCGGTAGAATCGGCTGGATGAAATCCACGAAACGCCGAATCCAGCCAAGATACGTCTGCTCCGTCCGGTAAGCGTAATCCCTTTGCCGCAGCCGCACCGTCATTTGCTCCAGAACCGCCTCCCAGGTCTCCGGCAAAACAGCAGGCACATCCTTCACCGCATCCTTGCCCCCCAACCCGAACTGCGTCTGCCACCAACGAACCGCCGCTTCCGCTTGGCGCAGTTGCCAGCCTTCCCACTTTCCCTCACCCTGAAGCCCCTCCATGAATACATCCTGGGCCTTCCCCGGTTCCGCCTCCCGACTGGCCGGTGATTCCAAAAACCGCTGAATCCAGCCCAGAAAATAAGGACGCTGATGCGGCTTCAGCCCCTCAATTTCGGATACCGCCAACTTGACAGCCTCCCAGTTCACCGACGCATCTCCCAAAAAGCGAACAGATTTCATGACCTTATGTATACAAATACAGCCCAGACGATCAAGCCTAAAAGTCGCTTTTGAGTGTTCGTGCGACTCGATTAGTCGCACGAACACCTCTTATGCGACTAAAAGAGTCGCTTTTGCGGAAAATTCGTAACTTATGACGACTTTTCCGAGTCGCATAAGGAATTCGGTCGCATAAGGATTTCGTGCGACATTGTAAAAAATCCCCCAAATTCCTCTTCCAGAAACGCTTGCACTCTTTTCCCCTCGCCAAGCACCCCAAAAACACGCACAGTCGCACTAATAATATTGTTCGACGGAATGAAGAGTAAATATACATCTGCAATCCTTTGCACCATAGTGTGCTTAGTGGCGCTACTCGGATCTCCCTTGGTTGTCTCGCACATGTGCGCCTTGAAGAGTTCATCGACTGAATTAGTTCTTGGGCTAGGAGCTATGGTCGGATTTGGAACCGTCTCCTTGATTCAGAGGCGAGTGTGGGTGCAAGCGTTTCTGATCCCTGTTTCGTTGGCGGGATCTCTTTTGCTGACCGAGGTCTATCATTCCTTGATTCATTCGGAGGCTTTCCCACGCTCGCTACTCGACAAAGCGAGTATTGATTGGATTGAGCTCATGGCATTAGATCTCGATCGATTGCATGCTCCCGTATATGCAGTGCATGCAGAATATTGCGAAGACGGAGGGACGATCAGAATCGTGCTTCGGGATCGGTACGATGATGAGAGGATTCTGTTTCTCGATCGCAGGATAATGGTCCGATCTGATGAAAGAAAGTTTAATGGTCTATGGATAGATGATTATCCTGAGGCCCACAGAGCAAGGTTCATAGAATACGGATCTAGGGAGGCAGAAGAACTCCAAAGATATCTGAAGAACTCCAAAGATATCTGAAGAACTCCATCGAGACGTATATTCCGGGATTCGTTGAGTCTTGGAGCATTTATGGACATAAGGCACTTGTTGATGCGTTAGATACCGTAATCCAAGGCAACATGTCGAACAAACGCTGCGAGCCAACTTCGCCACTTCGTGGCTGCGCGGCTCCAGCGTAGCGTTGGCTGAAGAATACAAAAAAAACAAATGAACGAGCAGATTCTTGAAGAACTACAGAAAACAAATGATATCCTCATTCGGCTATCTATCATCATTTTGGTCGGAGTGTTCTTTTGGTGTTTGCGAAGCGTGACCCTAATCTGGACGCAAATCCAAGGTATTCGGCAGAGATTATGGCGCGATTGGACTAATAAGTTATGGAATGAAGGAAAGATGGAGAAACTTCATTCCGAGTGTATTGAAAAGATACAGAAGGAGCCCAGGAACCCTGATGGATTCTATTGGAAGGCCCTAGCAGAAAGAGAATTAAAGATGGAAGAAGATCTTCCAAAAACCTTGAAGAGGGTGGTCGAACTCGCACCGAAATGGAAAGAAGATTGGATGGAACCGTATTTGAATCCTAAGGTAGAAGTTCCGTCGGAACCCGATCCTGCTTCCTGAGCCAACAAATCGCGGCAGTCAACTCCGCCACTGCGTGGCTACGCGGCTGAGCTGTACGTTGGTGCGCCGAGCTAAGCGAGGCGCTTCTTGTAGGATGAAAGTTCCTACGTTGTAAAACCTAACCAGTATCAACTACCGAGTGTTGCGTGCATGTCAGCTAAGTCATTAAAAGTTCAGGAGCCCTCAGA
>JBJHBA010000019.1:0-37500 GCA_050485245.1 Verrucomicrobiota bacterium
AAAACTCCCCACCCACCACACGACTCATGCAGTGAAAGACCCCTGACTTCGGCTTGATTCTCATAACCCTACCCAAATCAAGCCAACACCACCTGTCAATATATATCTCTCTGAGAGATTAAAATTGTATGTGCTACGGGCTTGCGCTGTGAGTAAGGGTTGGGTTTTGTGTGCTCTTTTCCCATGACGCAGGTAGTAGCAGTTCTTGATTTTGGTTCACAATACACTCAGGTGATCGCTCGCCGTTTACGGGAGTGTGAGGTCTATTCGAAGGTGTATCGTTTCGATACGCCGGCAGATCAATTGAAGGCTGATGGTGTGCAGGGCATCATCCTTTCGGGGGGTCCGAGTAGCGTGCTCTCAATCGGTGCGCCGATGCCCGATTTAAAGATCTTCGATCTTGAGGTGCCGATTTTGGGTATCTGCTATGGATTGCAGTTGATCGCTAAGGTTCTCGGGGGGGAGGTTCTGCCGAGTTCCGAGCGTGAATATGGTCGCGGTAAATTGACAGTAGATCGTGACAGCCCGCTGTTCAAAGGGGTCAAAAAAGAAATCCGCGTCTGGAATTCGCACGGTGACAAACTGACGCGACTTCCGGAGGGGTTCGAAACGATTGGCCAAACCGAAAACAGTAATTTTGCTGCAATCGAAAACCTGAAACATCATATCTACGGCCTGCAGTTTCACCCCGAGGTTTTTCATTCTGAACAGGGCACGGATATCATTCGTAATTTCCTTTTTGAAATTTGCGGCTGCACGGGTGACTGGACAATGGCCCACTACATTGACCGGGCAGTCGAAAAAATCCGTGAGCAGGTCGGTGACAAGCACGTGATTCTCGGGCTGAGCGGAGGAGTCGATAGCTCGGTGGCTGCAGCCTTGATCGACCGCGCGATTGGCAAGCAGTTGACCTGCGTCTACGTGGACAATGGGCTGATGCGCAAGGGTGAGACCGATGCGGTTGAAAAGCTATATGGTGAAAACTTTGATCTAAATCTAGTTATTGCCCGGGCTGAAGACCGTTTTCTCGATGCACTGGCCGGCGTGACGGATCCTGAACAAAAGCGTAAGATCATCGGAAAGACCTTCATCGACGTTTTCGAAAGTGAGGTCGCGAAGATCGGGGAGGTCGATTTTCTCGCCCAAGGGACCATCTACCCGGATATTATCGAATCGGTACCTATAGATGGAAATCCTGCAGCGATGATTAAAAGCCACCACAATGTGGGTGGATTACCTGAGCGCATGCGGTTGAAGGTAGTGGAGCCGCTAAATGAGCTGTTTAAAGACGAAGTGCGGAAGCTTGGCGAGGAACTGGGCCTGCCCAAAAGCGTGGTTTGGCGTCAACCGTTTCCAGGCCCGGGTCTGGCTGTTCGCGTGATTGGTGAAATCACCCGGGAAAATCTCACTACTTTACGGGAAGCCGATACTATTTTGCTGGAGGAAATCAAAGCCGCAGACTTCTACTACAAAGTGTGGCAGAGTTTTTGCGTGTTCCTTCCCGTTCGCACAGTTGGGGTGATGGGTGATGAACGCACCTATGACCATGTGATCGCCCTTCGCATCGTGGAAAGTATCGATGCCATGACGGCGGATTGGGCCAATCTTCCACATGAACTTCTGCAACGCATTTCCAATCGCATCATTAACGAAGTGAAGGGTGTGAATCGGGTTGTGTTGGATATTTCTTCAAAACCCCCAAGTACGATTGAGTGGGAATAACTTTTTCAGGTAGCTTGCTTCAGCTACCTGTCATCTTATTGTCTTGAGCCATACAACTGACTGCAGCCAACCTTTCATTAAGGCTGCATCCTTCGGCTATTGAATCTCCTGTAACTGACATGCGCATCTTTCGATACGATCAACCTCGTTTCTTTGAAGAGCTCGGGCGTTTCATCCAGACCCGCAATACCAGCTCCGAAGTAACAGAGCGAGTGGCCCAGATTCTGGAGGCGGTGCGGCAGGAAGGGGATAGTGCCATCCAGCGTTTTACCGAGCAGTACGATGGACATGCATTCAACATGGGTGATTTCAGGGTGGAAGAATCGGTCCTGGTGCAGGCGGTTGAATCTCTGGATGATCGTTTCCGTTGTGCATTTCAGGAAGCGATTGAATCGGTCCGCGGATTTCATGAGAAAGGCCTTCCCGCTAACTGGGAAGGGAAAAACCTGCATGGAGCACGGGTTGGGGAGCATTGGTATCCTGTGCAAAGGGTTGGGATTTATGTTCCAGCTGGCAGTGTGCCGTTGGTTTCGACTGTAGTGATGACAGTTACATTGGCTAAGTTAGCGGGGGTTCCGGAAATCGCGGTATTTTCGCCCCCTGGACGGGATGGCCAGATTAGCCAGCCGATGTTAGCTGCCATGAAGATGTGTGGAGCCACCGAAGTGTATCGGATCGGAGGTGCACAAGCCGTGGCTGCCATGGCCTTTGGGACGGCGACGATTCCGGCGGTGGACAAAATTTTTGGTCCGGGGAATGCATATGTGACGGAAGCCCAGCGACAAGTGTTTGGAACGGTCGGCATTGAGCTGCTCCCAGGACCTAGCGAGGCTTTGGCCATTGCGGATGATACAGCCAACCCATCCTGGCTGGCGGCAGATTTGCTGGCCCAGGCAGAGCACGGCACCAAACGAGAGAAGGTGTATTACATTTTCTTTGAAAATGCTCAACGTGAGGCGGTGGAACAGGAATTGGAGTACCAGCTGAAATTTCTCAAGCACGCCGATACAATCAGGGCTGTTTTGGATCAAGGAACCGCATTCATTCAGGTTTCGAATCTGGATGAAGCTATAAAGGTGTCCAATTTTGTTGCTCCTGAGCACCTTGAGCTGCACGTGGGCAAGCAGCACTTTGCAAAATTGGAAGCAGGGATTACGACCGCAGGGGCCATGCTCTTTGGTCATGAGACACCAACGGTGTTGGGCGATTTTACGGCCGGTCCCAGCCATACTCTACCCACTGGCCGGACCGGCAGATTTTTCAGCGGTCTGAAAATCACCGATTTTTTCCGCCGCACCAGCCTTGTCGAATATGACAAGGTATCTCTCGAAAAGGCACGCGAAGTTGTAGCGGTCTTTGCCGAGCTTGAGGATCTTGATGCGCACGGCCGCTCGATGGAAATCCGATTTGAAGAAAAAGGAACACGGTAATGCCAAGGGTCGAGAATCCATCTATGCCTGAATCATCACCCGGTGATCTGGCTCGCGCTCATGTGCCGAAGCTTCATCCCTATGTGCCCGGAACCCAACCCACCGGGGGCGACTGGATCAAACTCAACACAAACGAGCTTCCATATCCACCCAGCCCTAAGGTGGCAGAAGCCATTCAAGGGGAACTTGGACGTCTGACCTTGTATCCGAACCCGACGAGTGCACCACTGCGAACTGCTATTGCGGACCTGCACGGACTGGGGGCATCCCAAGTGATCGTAGGCAATGGCTCGGATGACATCCTCAATCTCCTGGTGCGAGTCTTTGTCGGAGAAGAAGCTCCCCTCGGGCAGACCTACCCGAGCTATTCGCTTTACCCTGTGCTGGCGGCCATTTCCGGAGGGGGAGTTGTTTCGATTCCATTTGACGATTCGATGGTGCTTCCGGTTGGGGAGCTTGCAGGAGTGGATGCACCTATCCTCTTTTTAACCTCTCCCAATGCTCCGACAGGAATGGCCTTTCCTCAGCAAACCATTCGTGAACTCTTATCCGGGTTTAGTGGAATGGTGGTGGTGGATGAGGCTTATGTCGACTTCGCTGACGAGTCAGCGGTTTCGTTATTGGCTGAATTTCCCCGCTTGGTGATTACCCGAACGCTATCCAAAAGCTACGGTTTAGCTGGCCTTAGGGTGGGGTATGCCTTGGGCTCTGAGGAGACCATAAGCCTGTTGGATCGTGTTCGCGACAGCTACAACGTGAACCGTGTCAGCCAAGCTGGCGCATTGGCCGCCATCCAGGATCAGGAATACCTGCGTGAAGTGGTGGGCAAAGTGATCGTCACCCGTGAGCACTTCAGTGCTGAGTTACGACAACGGGGTTGGTTCGTTTATCCCTCTCAGGCGAATTTTGTTTTTACCCGTCCCGTATCAAACCGTGGTGGTCCCTCTGCAGAAACCGCATCATTGCTTTTTAAATACCTCAATGACCAACAGGTCCTGGTGCGATATTTTGGTTCTTGTCCATTGACAGCCAATGGCTTGCGGATCAGTATCGGGACCGATCATCAAATGGGAAAACTCCTTAAGCTCATCGACCAATGGCAACTAAACGCATAGCCTCGCGCACCCGTAACACTAGTGAAACGCAGATTATCCTTTCGTTGGATCTGGATGGAAAAGGGGTTTCATCGATTGAAACGGGTATTCCTTTTTTTGATCATATGCTGACGCTTTTTGCCCGGCACGGCTTATTTGACCTGCAGTTAAAGGCGGTGGGCGATGTTGAGGTCGATTATCACCACACGGTGGAAGATGTTGGCATCGTTTTGGGTGAAGCTTTTAAGGAAGCGCTTGGGGATAAAATCGGGATTCGCCGCTATGGTTTTTTCCTCTTACCAATGGATGAAACACTTGCTAGGGTGGCGGTGGATCTAAGTAACCGTCCCTTTTTGGCCTATAAAGTGGAAGCCGCGGAAGTTTTTGTCCGTGATTTCAACATTCACCTCTTGCGCGAGTTTTTCCAAGGCTTTGCCAATGCCGCGGGCGCAAATGTCCATATCGGCCTGGAGTATGGGGATGAGCCGCACCACATTGCCGAAGGAATTTTCAAGGCATTCGCCCGGGCGCTGGACTTGGCGACTTCCATTGACCCCAGGCAGGCTGATTCTCTGCCCTCGACAAAAGGCTTATTGACCTGACCCGTTTGCATTTTTCTCCACCGCGACCTTGCGGTGCAAGCTGAACACGCTTTCAAATGTTATCTTATGAGCGTGAAAAGTGCTTCAACGGCTAAATCCAAGCCGGACCTTGCGGTCATCGATTACGGGATGGGCAACCTTCGCAGTGTTCTCAAAGCATGGGAACACGAAGGAGCGGCCGCCCGCTTGGTCGAGCATCCGAATGATATCGGCAAGGCAGATGCGCTGGTTTTTCCTGGGCAAGGAGCGATAGTGGACACCATGCGGCTGCTCAAAAGCACTGGATTCGATACGGTCATTCGCAAATGGATCGAGGCTGACAAGCCCTTCTTCGGAATCTGCCTTGGGCTGCAGGCGCTTTTCGAGCATTCGGAGGAAGGGGATACGCTTGGGTTGGGCATTTTTTCGGGCTCAGTCGAGCGGTTTTCCTTTCCCTTGGGAAGTGGCTGGAAGGTGCCCCACATGGGGTGGAACACAGTTCGCTTCGCCCGCGAAACGGGATTAGAGGCCGGGCTCTCCGCTCCCAGCTACTTCTATTTTGTGCACAGTTATCGGATCTGCCCGACCATCAAGGATATTGTCTGGGGGGAAACTATCTACGGAGAAGAATGCTTCTGCAGCGCGATTCAGCACGGGAATTGCTTTGCCACTCAGTTTCACCCTGAGAAATCCCAGGAAAACGGGCTGGCACTCTATCGGAATTTTATTGCTCGCCTCTGATTTTAAAGAGGGCAGGGTCTATTTTTCCGGTCTGAGGGTTGACGCTACAACTGGATACCGGATAATCATTCTTCTTTTTCTCTCACCGCACATGAGCAACAAAGTGGCAGCAAACGAACAGGCAGTTTCAGCGGAAACTGCGGAAATTATAATAGAGGGTTCCAAACACACCTACCCTGTGATTGTCGGGACGGAAGGTGAACGGGCCATCGATACCCGGCGTTTGCGTGCGGATTCAGGCTACATCACATATGATGATGGCTACGGAAACACAGGGTCCTGTCTCAGTAATATCACCTTTATCGATGGGGAAAAAGGTATCCTGCGGCATCGGGGGATCCCCGTCGAGCAGCTCGCGGAACGCTCTACTTTTCTCTGCACCGCCTACCTCATCATTTATGGGGAACTCCCCACCAAGGCACAGTTGGAATCTTTCCGCGGTAAAATCGGTGAACGCTCTGCCTTGCATGAAGACTACAAGCACCACTTTACAGGATTCCCCAACAACAGTCACCCCATGGCGGTGCTCAGTTCGATGCTGAATGCACTTGGCTGTTACTATCCGGAGTTGGCTACCAACGATCGCGAGAAGGATCTGGAGAGCTTTGATGAAGCCGCCACCATTTTGATTTCAAAAGTCCGTGCGATTGCGGCGATGACTTATCGGATGTCCCGTGGATTGCCTGTCAACTATCCCCGTAAGGATCTCCGCTATGTGGAAAATTTCATGCATTTGATGTTTTCCGAGCCACACCACCCTTACGAGGTGCAGCCGGAAGTAATTGAAGCGTTGGACCTTTTCCTTTTGCTTCACGCCGATCACGAGCAGAATTGCTCGACTTCGACCGTCCGCATGGTGGCCAGTGGCGGGGCCAATTTATTCGCTTCGGTTGCCGCCGGAGTGGGTGCACTCTGGGGGCCATTGCATGGTGGAGCCAATGCCGCTGTGGTGCGCATGTTGCAGCAAATTTACGATGCCGGGGACGACGGCAGCCGTTTCATTCAGGATGCCAAAGAAGGACGCGCCCGTTTGATGGGATTTGGTCACCGTGTTTACAAAAATTACGATCCCCGTGCGAAAATCTTCGGAAAAGCTGTTGACCGGGTTCTCAAGTTCCTCGGGCGCGAGGATCCTCTTCTGGATATCGCCCGTCGACTGGAAGAAGCGGCCCTTAATGACGATTATTTCATCGAGCGGAAATTGTATCCCAACGTGGACTTTTATAGTGGTCTGATGCTGAAGGCCGTAGGCATTCCGGTCGATATGTTTACTGTCATGTTCGCGATCGGCCGTATGCCAGGTTGGATTGCCAACTGGAAGGAAATTGCAGAGTCTTCAAAACGAATACACCGTCCGCGCCAGATCTACACTGGCCCAACAGTACGGGATTATGTTCCGCTTTCCGCACGAGGTTAATCCGTGTAAAAAGGAAAGAGCTGCTTTTTCTGCTCTTTCGAGTTTCAGACAAAAAAGGTCCGGTCGAAAACTAGCTCGACCGGACCTTTGTCGTTAATGAAAGTGGGTTCGCGAGCCAGGTGCGATCAACTGCCTTGCATGGGCCGTGGCTGCTGGGCTCCTCCCTGCAGTTGCTGAATACGTTGAACCAGTTCCCCGCGTTCGCGAACGATATCCATCAGTTGGGGTTCAAGCTCCTGCATGATCTCCATTTGTGTCTGACGGGCTTCTTCCTGCATTGTCTGGACCTTTTCGCTTTGAATAGCCTGGGAGTGAACCGCCGCAAGCTCTGTGCTGAGTTGTTGATGCTCTTGAATAGTGCTGCGTACTTTTTCCTGATCTCGTTCGCTCATCTGATCGGGATCATCCAACTGGATAATTTCCACCATGAGCTTCTCGAAGCGCTGGATATCATTCTTCTTTTCGGGATTCACCTCAACCATTGCCTCGCTGAGAGATTTTGCGTATTCAACTAACGCCTCTTGGACTTCGGCTGTTTCACGAGCCTGTTGCTGAACGGTTTCAATCCGTTGGGAAAGCTCCTGCAGTTGCGCCATTAACTGCTGTATTTCGCTTTGATCAACTTGCGGTGCTTGCTGCTGTGGAGCAGTCGGACCATATTGACCCTGCGCCTGCGGGGATTGTGCAGGGGCTGGTGGCACATCGGCGGTTGCATAGGCCCCGAGGGAGAGGGCGGCGAGTGTCAGTAGTGTTTTTTTCATAATATTGTGAATTTATTGCATCCCACAAAGAAGGTGAACGAGTAATCACCAGTATGGTGGTTTTCAATTGGATTCACTAGGTGGGGCGTGTCCCGGAGTGGATCTGTTCAATATTTTGGCAGTTTTCTTCCGAAAGCTCACCGGGATTGAAGCCCGAAATGGATTTCAAGATCCCATTTGCGTCATGCTCATGCAGTCTCTTCCGCCTTCTCGCGATGTTCCGGGGCAACACATTCCTCCAAGGTCAATCCGGTACAAGTGCGGATTCCACGTATCAGCCAGAAGAGAATGCTCATCATCATGACCATACTGGGTAGAGCGATGATGAGGTAGCTCCAGCCAGTCATGGCAGCGACTTCAGCATTGAACTGGGCTGGGTTGTCGCGGGGTTCTGTCTGGACGAAGTGGCGGGCGACGAAAAAATTCAGTACCGCACTGAAGTAGAAGGATCCCGCCAAAAAGATCGTGGCCAACCGCAGCATACTTTCAAAGCGGGCTGTCGTCTTCTTTTCATCCAGCCGTGTCTGGATCAAATCCACATCAAAAACGCGTCGGCTGTAGAGCAGGGTGCGGACCAATGGCCACGGGGTGACCATTGAAACGAGTATGGCGGTTCCGATAATTGCGGGAATGGCAGCCTCTTTGACGATAAACCAGAAACGGGGCAACTCCAGGAGCCCAACCCCACCCGTCAGGAGAACGCTGATGAAGCCGAGAATGGAGATGAAATTAGCTTTTTTTCTTCGGACAAAATCGTAGCTGAAATAGCCGATGGGAAATAGCAGAGCAGTGACAAGGACCACCGCTGCATTGTCTGTTATCCGGTGTCCTTGAGCCAAAATGACAATCGGAATGATGATATTAAAACCGATGTTGGGCAGAAACGGCTCCGGTTGGGGAGGAGGGGATGCTGGCTTTTCGCTTTCCATGTGTTGGGCGGATCGTTTTACATCCGAGCATGAAGGCAAGCTCCATCAAGTGTTTGATCACGGCCGGTCCGACTCGTGAGTTCTTTGATCCGGTCCGATATGTCAGCAATCCATCCAGTGGTAAGATGGGCTATGCCATAGCCGAAGCCGCTCTTCGTAAGGGCTGGGAGGTCCATCTGATCACTGGCCCTGTTATGCTCAAGCCTCCGATCGGTGCCCACGTTGAGGAGGTCATCACGGGGGCTGAAATGTTTGCCGCAGTTAATCATGCTTTTGATTCCTGCGATATCCTGATCATGACTGCGGCGCTGATAGATTTCCGCCCGAAGGAGATAGCCCCGCACAAGGTGAAGAAGGACCAACTGAGCATGATGATCGAAATGGAACCGGTGGTGGATGTGCTTGGGACGGTGGCCAAACGGAAAGAGAATCAGTTAGTGGTGGGCTTTGCTGCTGAAACCAACAACGTGGAAGACTATGCCTTAAGGAAACTGCACGCCAAGAATGCCGACTTTATCGTCGCTAACCGTATTGGGCAGAAGGGAAGTGGTTTTGAGAGTGACGAGAACAGCATCCTTCTGCTTGGAGCGGATGGAAGTCGGGTGCCTCGTGGACCTGCTTTGAAATCAGATCTGGGGGAGTGGCTGGTTACGCAATTTTCCCGGGAAATGTCCAAGCGGAGAGCATAAGTACTGTGCGCCATGGGTTGAAAGAAAGTTGATTTCGTAACTGACTGGCATAAAGCTTTCCGCGCGATGATTTTATGAAAGCAAATGACCCATTGGAAAGCCTTCTCGGAAGGGTAGACGATCTTGATGATGTTAGCCTTGGCAATTTGATCTCCCGCCTCGCAAAGGAGCGGCGCCGCCTGAGTACTTTGTTCAATATCCTGAGAGAGGGTGTGCTGGTGATCAATGCTCTTGGGCGAGTGGAGTATGCAAATGCGGCGGCCCTCAATCTGCTGGGTTTTGAGCGCAAGGACGTGGGGAAGGTCAGTCTGTGGAAACAGGTTCCAGACTTGGCGCGTTCCCTGCAATTTACCATGCAAGGTCTGTTGGCGGCTGCGACCGGAGTTACCCGTGAAGTGGAAATGTCCTACCCGGAACGTCGTATCGTGCGACTGTATTTGATGCCATTTGAGGAAGAAGACAGTACGGCCGAAGACAGCGAAGCCCGCTTTGCAGTAATCCTGACCGATTTGACCCGTGAGAAGTCCCGCACGAAAGAGGAAATCGAAGGTGAACGCATCCGGTCTGTGCTGCAGCTTTCAGCAGGGGTGGCACATGAATTGGGAAATCCGCTCAATTCTTTGAACATCCACCTCCAGTTGATGGAACGTTCATTGAGTAAACTTGGGCGGGATCCTCAGGTCGAAAAACTGCAAAAGTCTCTGGAAGTATGTGCCGCCGAGGTCGACAGACTGGATGGCATTATCACGCATTTCCTTGAGGCTGTCCGCCCTTCAGCTCCGAATCTTCAGGATACCGACCTGATTGCAGTCCTGGAAGAAACACTCGAGTTTATCGGTCCCGAACTGGAAGCTGCCGGAACCAGTGTTGATGTATCCCTGGAGGGGGGCGTACCCATTGTACTGGCAGACCGAAATCAGCTCAAACAGGTTTATTTCAACCTGCTGAAAAATGCCCGCCACGCGATGAAACAGGGAGGCACCATCAAGGTGCATACCACGAGCGACGATGAGTTTGTCTACATGCGAATTGGAGATACCGGAGAGGGAATTGCGGAGGAGGATTTGCCCAGGGTTTTTCAGCCGTATTTTACAACTAAAAAAGGAGGGCATGGATTAGGAATGATGATCGTTGAGCGGATAATGCGGGATCACGGAGGCCAGGTGGGCATTGATTCCCGCCGGGGGGTCGGTACCCTGGTGACCTTGCAGTTTCCACAAAAAAACCGCCGCGTGCGGATGTTGGAGCAGCGCGACGGTTGAATGGGTAAATAATCCGGAATGGCTCTTGGCTGTTGTGCCTAGAGGAGCTTTTGAATCATTTGTTCAAGTTTGACCGTATCTGCAGCGAAGCGGCGAATACCGTCGGCCAGTTTTTCTGTCGCCATAGCGTCTTCATTGAGAGCCCAGCGGAAGGACTTCTCGTCAAAGTGAAGCTTTTCGGGTGCTGCTTCAAGGGCCGCTTCCGGGCTCAACTGCCGCTCTACCGGAGTCTGGTCATTTTTCAGCTTTTCGAGTAAATCGGGGCTGATGGTAAGCAAATCGGAACCGGCCAAAGCGAGGATCTCCCCCGTATTGCGGAAACTCGCTCCCATCACTTCGGTGGCATAGCCGTGGAATTTATAGTAATTGTAGATTTCGGTGACGGAAATCACGCCGGGATCTTCCTTCCCTTTATAATCTTTCCCTGTGCTGGCCTTATACCAATCGAGAATGCGGCCCACAAAGGGGCTGATCAATTGAGCTTTGTTTTCCGCCGCAACCACTGCCTGACAGAGTGAAAAGAGCAAGGTCATGTTCACGCGGATACCCTCTTTCTGAAGCGCTTTGGCCGCCTGTAGACCTTCCCAGGTGGTGGCAATTTTGATCAAAATGCGTTCCCTGGGAATTCCGCGCTCTTCGTAGAGCGATATAATCTCGCGTCCTTTGCGGACACAGGCCTCAGCATCAAAGGAAAAACGGGCATCCAGTTCCGTGCTTACCCGGCCTGGTACGATTTTCAGGATTTCCAGTCCAAACAGCACCAGCACTTCATCAATGGCACGGGCAACCCGGGCCTCGCTGCTGCCGCTAAACCCATTTGTGTCGCGCACGGCCTGTTCCACCAGGTGGGCATAGGAGTCCTGTTGTGCTGCTTTGAGAATCAGGGAGGGATTTGTCGTAGCATCCTGCGGAGTATATGCCGCCAGCGATTCGAAGTCACCCGTGTCCGCCACAATAGTGGTAATGGCTTTTAACTGATCGAGAGAAGAACGTTTTTCTGTAGTCATGATATCTTTGAGACTGGGCGTTTTTCATGAAAAGGCAAAGGGTTCGTGTCAGCATTTTCCGGCCGATAAAGTGTAAATAGTGCTGGGCAAAGATTTTAAAATTATTTGACGGAGGTGGAAAAACAGGCATTAAATCTGCTGTTTCTCTCATCTGAGGGGTCTGGGCCCTGTGCCGATGCACCTTGACAAGCTTCGGGCGGATCTCTCTTTGTTTAATCTTCTCAAGTAACACCAATAACTAACCTATCCTCATAGATATGATTAAGAACAAACTGATTGCCCTTGGCACGCTCGCGCTCTTCTCGGGAGCTATTACGGCTGCGCAGGATGAATGGTCGGTGACGACCAGCTTTACCTACGAGTCTTCCTATATGTTCCGCGGGATGAAGTTCGCTGACAACACGTTCTTCCCGAGCGTCGATGTTGCCTACGGTGCCTTCTACGGTGGTATCTGGGCTGCCTTCCCGGTCGATACCGATACCGATAATGAAGTCGATTTCTACGTTGGGTACGGCCTCGAACTCAATGAGATGGTCAGCCTCGACCTGGGGGTCACTTATTACACCTTCCCGTCTTCGACTGACAAGTTCTTTGCCAGTGACAACACGGTTGAGTTCTACGCTGGCTTGGCGTTCGATCTGCCCTACAGCCCGGCCATTTACGTCTATTATGACATCGATCTCGAAGATCTCACCCTGGAAGCTTCGGCCGGACACAGTATTGAAATCGCCGAGAATCTTACTTTCGACGTGAGCGGTGCCTTCGGTGGCGTCTTCGTCGATGGCGGTAAGGACTACATCTACGGTGTGGGTACAGCTGGATTCGGATACGCCATTAATCAGGCTGCTTCTATTTCCGTTTTCGCCAGCCACTCCCGCGCTTCGGTTGACTACAACTTCACCCGTGGCTCCAAGGTGGACATCAGCAAGCACGAGACTTGGTTCGGGGTTTCCGTGACTGCCGGTTTCTAATCGGATTTTCCCGTTTTTACCAAACCAATGCCCGGTGCCAGCTGGCCCCGGGCATTTTTCTTATAACAAAGACTCTAAAGGATTGACAACCCCCCCGGCGGATTCCACTTTCTCGCCTTTTTCCCGTCATGAAAAGCTATTTAGCCAAGAAGGGCGAATTCGTCCCCCAGTGGTATGCGGTTGATGCCTCAGGCAAAGTCCTGGGCCGTCTTGCCGTGGAGATCGCGAACGTCCTGCGCGGTCGGCATAAGCCGACTTACACACCGCACACCGATACCGGTGATTGCGTCGTGGTGACGAACGCTGAAAAGATCGTGCTCACCGGGCGTAAGGAAGAGCAGAAGAAATACATGTTCTACACCGGCTGGGTGGGAAATGAAAAGTATCGTTCGGTCAGTGATTTCCGCGAAAACAAGCCGGAATACATTTTATGGCATGCTGTCCGTGGCATGCTTCCCCGCAACCGGATTGGTCGCCAGCAACTCAAAAAGTTGAAGATCTATGCTGGCCCCGAGCATCCGCATGCTGCCCAGAACCCGCAACCGTTGAAGTTGAGTAAGTAGGAATTTCCACATGAGCGAAGCAGTTTCCAATGTCCTCGTAGCTACCGGCCGCCGCAAGCGGGCCAGCGCCCGTGTGCGCATGAGCCCCAATGGCTCCGGCAAATTCCAGATCAACGGTAAAGATCTTGAGACCTATCTCTATTCCGAAGAATTGGTCCGGATCGCCACCCGGCCCCTGATGACGGTCGAAAAGCTGGGTCAGTTTGATTTTGTGGTCAAGGTTGCCGGTGGTGGCCCTTACGGACAAGCTGGTGCCATTGCACTCGGTATTGCCCGGGCCCTTGAGAAGTCTGATGCTGAGCTGCGCGCTCCGCTCAAAAAGGCTGGCTTGATGAAGCGCGACCCACGACGTCGTGAGCGTAAGAAGCCTGGACAACCGGGCGCTCGCAAGCGTTTCCAGTTCTCCAAGCGCTAATCGGCCCTTCCCGGCTTATTGCACTTTGCAAACCCTCTTTGGCGCCCGGGACGATGGTCCCGTCGCGCCAAAGAGGGTTTTTCTTTTCCAGTTTTCGCCTCTCGCCCTAGTCAGGGGTTCACCGCTTACCTCCTCAAATCATGAAAGTTGGCATCATTGGAGCCACCGGATACTCCGGAGAATGGCTGGTCCGGTTGCTCAGTCAGCATCCACGGGTAGAACTCGCCCTTGTCGCATCGCGCTCGCAGGCTGGTAAGTTGCTGCGCGAAGTCATGCCAGGAGCAGCACCGGTCACCGGTGAACTCGCCTTTGTCTCATCCGACCCCTCCGCCTTGGCCGAGCAGGCGGAAGTGGGCGTCTTTTTCCTCGCGCTCCCCCATGGAGTGGCGGCCGAATTTGCCGCGCCGCTGGTGGGAGCAGGTAAAACGGTGATCGATCTCAGTGCGGATTTCCGCCTGGGCTCCACTCAGCTATATGAGGCCTACTATCACGCGCAGCACCCGGCTCCAGAGTTACTGACGGCTGCGCCCTACGTTTTGCCCGAGTTGGTGGATAGCCTCCTGCCTGATTGGCGCGCTAGTAAATTGATCGCCTGCCCCGGCTGTTACCCGACCAGTGTGCAGTTGCCGCTTGCACCGCTCTTACATGAGGGCGTAGTGGAAACACATAATATCGTCATCAACAGTCTGAGCGGGGTTTCTGGAGCGGGGCGCAAGGCAAACGAGTTTTTCAGTTTTTCCGAACGCTCCGGCAGTATGATGGCTTATGGTGCGCCGCATCATCGTCATGTTGGTGAGATCGAAGAGCAACTGACGGCTTATGCTGGTTCAACCGTTCAAGTCCAGTTCACGCCCCACCTTATCCCGGTTCATGCAGGCATTGCCACGACCATTGTAGTGCCGGCAAAGTATTCCCTGGATGAGCTTTATGCGGTGTGGAATCGCTTCTACGGCGAGGGCAAGGCACCATTTGTCACCATCTGCCCGCCTGGGGATTTTCCGGAAACCAAACATGTGGTCGGATCGAACCGTTGCCGGATCAGTGCGGTGCACGATGCGCGCACCGGAAATTTTGTGATCACCAGTGTGATTGATAACTTGATTAAGGGCGCTTCCGGACAGGCTGTTCAGATTCTGAACAAACTGCAGGGGTGGCCGGAAACAGAAGGATTGTGGTAATCATGAGCTACCAATGGATTGATGACGCCCCCGGTGTCGTGTTCCCCAAGGGGTTTGAAGCGGCTGGAGTTGCTTGCGATATCCGTCAGAATGGCAACGCGGAGCGTTTGGATCTCGCCATCATTTACTCCAGAACGCCGTGCCAATCGGCTGGTGTTTTTACCCGCAACGCGATCTTTGCTGCTCCGGTAAAAGCCTGCCGTGAGCTGCTGCATGCGGGAACTCCGGTCCACGGTATCGTCGCCAACAGTGGCAATGCCAACGCCTGCACCGGTGTTCAGGGTTGGAAAGATGCCAAACAGATGATCGCGGAAACCACTTCGGCGCTGGGGCTGAGGGAAGAAGCGGTTTACATCGCATCGACTGGACGGATTGGAAGAGCTTTGCCCATTTCCACAATCAGCAAGGGTATCAGTCGGGCAGCTCAGTGTCTCGGAAGGGAACCTGTACACGGTTTGGCTGCGGCCGATGCCATTCTCACTTCCGACACCCGGCGCAAAGTGGTTGCGCTGGAAATCGAAACGCCGGCCGGGACCATCCGGATCGGCGGCATCGCCAAGGGCGCTGGCATGATTGAACCAAATATGGCCACCATGCTCGCCTTCATCACGACCGATGCGAAAATTCCCACAACCTTACTGCAAAAGGCCCTCCACAAGGCCGTCCACCCTACGTTTAATGCGATTACCGTCGATGGCGATATGAGCACGAATGACACTGTTTTGGTCTTGGCCAACGGTGAAAGTGGGGTGCAGGTAGACAATGGCCTGTTGCCGGTTTTTGAGGAAGCCTTGCACGCCGTCTGTGAGAAGCTCGCTCGTAAGATCGTGGGAGATGGGGAGAAAATCACCAAGGTGGTTGAGCTCTGGATCAGCGGTGCGCGGTCCGATGAGGATGCCGACAAAATCGGAAGAGCGATTGGGAATTCCCTCCTGGTCAAATCTTCCTGGTATGGAAATGACCCGAATTGGGGGCGGCTTCTGGATGCCGCCGGTTACAGCGGTGCTTCGATTGTCGAGGAGCAACTCGAGCTCTTTTATCGGGCTTCTCCCTCTGATGATCCTGTACCGGCATTTCTGCGGGGAAATGCAGTGGATGCGAATCTTTCCCAATGGAAGGAGATTGTGGCGCGCAAGGAGTTTATCGTAGAGCTCAACCTGCACCTCGGTGAGGGCAAAGCCCGGCTGTTTGCCGCGGACCTGACCGAAGCCTATGTCAATTTCAACAAGTCCGAGTAGCATGAACGATTCCATTACAATTCACGATAAAGCCGCCGTGCTGCTCGAAGCGCTGCCTTATCTGCAACGGTTTCAGGACTCCATCTTTGTGGTCAAAATCGGCGGGTCCTTCATGGAGGAGGAAAATGCACTGCGTCAGGTGGCCACCGACCTGGTCTTTCTCGCTTCGGTTGGGATCCGTGTTGTCGTCGTGCATGGAGGTGGTAAAGCCATCACCCGCGCGATGGCTGATGCAAAGATCGAACCTGTATTCAAAAATGGATTACGGGTAACCGACTCAAGGACTGTTGCCATTGTTGAGAAAACACTCAACGCTGAAACCAATAAGGGAATCGTCGACCAAATGCGCGCACTCGGTGGTCGGCCGATCGGGGTGCACGGCCAATCGGTGCTTTCCTGTGTCCGTCTCGACCGGGATGAATCCGGAAAAGAGATCGACTTGGGTTTTGTCGGCCGGATTATCGGGGTCGATGCGGAAAGAATTCAGGCTTTCCTGGCTGCCGGACATACCCCTGTCATTTCTCCGATTGCAGTTAATGCCGATGGACAGTTCCACAACATCAATGCAGATGTGGCTGCGGCCCATGTGGCCATGGCACTGGGCGCACGCAGACTCGTCTTCATGAGCGATGTCCCAGGACTGCTCAGCGATCCAAAGGACAAAGAAAGTCTAATTTCCACCTTGCCGGTAACACAGGTCGCGCCGCTCAAGCAGACGGGCGTGATCAGCGCCGGAATGATGCCCAAGGTCGATAGCGCCGTAGATGCCATCCAGAGCGGGGTCAGTCGTGTGCACTTTATTGACGGCCGTGTCCCTCACAGCCTGCTGTTGGAAATCTATACCGACAAGGGTGTCGGCACCGAAATCGTACGGGCCTGATCCGGCCAGGAGGCTTTTTATCTCATGAAATCCAAAACCGCCAGTAAAGTGACTTCCGCGAAAACGCAGGCGCTCTATGATGCACACCTGCTTCGCAATTACGGCACCCCGCCTTGCGCGCTCGTGCGTGGCAAAGGCACTTATGTTTGGGATGCGGAAGGCCGACGTTATTTGGATTTCTGCTCCGGGATCGCCGTCAACACATTGGGGCATTCTCACCCCGGATGGGTGGAGGCTGTTTCGCGGCAAGCAGCGGAACTGGTCCATGTCAGCAATCTCTTTTCCGTCCCGGGACAGGGACAACTGGCTGCACGTATCTGCGAACACGCGGGTCCGGGCCGTGTCTTCTTTTGCAACAGCGGAGCCGAGGCCAATGAGTTTCTCCTCAAACTGGCGCGACTCTGGGGACGGCAAAAGGCCGGTGGTGAAGAGGGTAAAATCTATAAGGTGATCACTGCCGAAAACGCCTTTCATGGCCGGACTTTTGGCGGGATGAGTGCCACTCCGCAGGCCAAGATTCAAAACGGATTTGCTCCGCTCCTTCCAGGCTTCAAGCACGCCCGGTTTAATGATCTCGCTTCTTTTGCCGAGCAGATCGATGACTCCACGGCGGCGATCCTGATTGAGACCATTCAGGGTGAGGGTGGGGTGCATCCGGCTACGCCGGCTTTTCTCCAGGGACTGCGCACACTCTGTGATGAGCGTGGCATCCTCCTGATGATTGATGAGGTCCAGTGTGGGATTGGTCGCTCCGGAAAGTTTTTTGCCTACGAGTATGCTGGGATTACTCCGGATGCGATTGGTATGGCCAAGGGCTTGGGCGGGGGATTCCCGATCGGCGCAGGCTGGATTCGCAAGGGCTATGACGAGCTGTTTCAGGCCGGTTCGCACGGCACTACATTCGGGGGCTCTCCACTGGCTTGTGCAGCTGCGCATGCCGTCCTCGATGTCATCGAGGAGGAAAATCTACTGCAAAGAGTGATCGATCAATCGGAGCCATGGCATCAGGCCCTGCGGGATCTGGTTGAGCGCCATCCCCATGTCCTATCAGGCGTCCGAGGGATCGGCTATCATCTTGCATTGGTATTTAAATCGGATCCGCTTCCTTGGATTACCCGCTTCCGGGAACAGGGCTTGCTCTCTGTGCGTGGAGGCTCCGACGCCGTTCGACTGATGCCACCCTTGACCGTGAGCATGGCCGAACTCGAAACCTGCGTCGAAATCATTGATCAAACAATTGGCACCCATAACCTGAAGGACTGAGCCCATGACACGTAGTTTTTTAAAGAGCACTGACTTCAACGCGGAAGAAGCCGCCGAGGTCCTGGAACTGGCACTCAAGCTCAAGCGCGAACGGGGAAAGAGCGATTACCGTCCGCTTGCCGGCCAGACGTGGGCGATGATTTTTCAGAAGTCCAGCACCCGCACCCGCGTGAGTTTTGAAGTGGGCATCAATGAGCTGGGGGGCAACCCCATGTATCTCGATCAGGCCCGCACCCAAATGGGCAGAGGTGAAACCGTGGCTGACACTGCCCGCGTGCTTTCCCGCTACATCCACGGCATCGTGATCCGTACCTATGGACACGATATTGTTGAAGACCTCGCCAAGTATGGAACGGTGCCGGTTGTCAACGGGCTGACCGACCTGCTCCATCCCTGCCAGCTTTACGCCGATATGCTAACCCTCGCCGAACGCTGGGTCGCTCCCGGCCAGCGTCTGGCAGACTCGCTGAAGGGGCGCAAGGTGGCCTTCATCGGAGACTGTGCTTCGAATATGGCCAACTCCTGGATCTTGTGCGGAGCGCTCTTTGGCATGGAAGTCGTCCTCACCGGACCCGCCGCCTACGCACCCGAGCCCATCGTCGATCGGCTGCTCGAAGATGCCAAACTGGACAAGTCCTACACCTTTATCGAGGATCCCGAGAAAGCTCTGCGTGGGGTCGATATGGTCTACACCGATGTCTGGGTCAGTATGGGTGACGAGGCTGAGCGGGATAAGCGCCTCAAAGAAATGGCACCCTACCAGGTCAATGCTGCACTTTTTGCCAAGGCACCGGATGAAGCCTTATTTATGCACTGCCTGCCCGCCCACGTTGGGGAGGAAGTCACTCAGGAAGTCCTCGACCATCCACGGTCGATCATTTTTGATCAGGCTGAAAATCGCCTCCACGTGCAGAAGGCCATCCTTGCCAAACTTGTGGACCCTGCTGTTTGATCCTGATCGTTTACCTTTTCACCAAAGCTTTATTTTCCATATGAAAATCGTTCTCGCATACTCCGGAGGTCTCGATACGACCGTCCTCGTCAGCTGGCTCAAGGAGCATTACAACGCCGAAATCGTGACCTTTGCCGCCGATGTCGGACAGGAAGAGGAGCTTACCGGTTTGCCGGAAAAGGCGAAGAAGACCGGGGCATCCGCCCATTACACCCTCGATCTCGTCGATGAGTTCGCCGAGGACTTCATCTTCCCGATGATGCGCGCCAACGCCCTCTACGAAGGGCAATATCTCCTGGGCACTTCCATCGCCCGTCCGCTTATCGCCAAGGCACAAATCGCAGTGGCAGAAGCGGAAAATGCCGATGCGGTTTCTCATGGTGCCACCGGAAAGGGCAATGATCAGGTCCGTTTTGAGCTGACCTATGCGGCGCTTGCCCCTCAACTCAAAATCATTTCTCCTTGGCGCATGCAGGTTTTCCGCGATGCCTTCCCCGGACGTGCGGAGATGATCGCCTATTGCCAGGACAACGGAATTGCGGTGGAGGCTTCCTCGAAAAAGCCCTATTCCATGGACCGGAATCTTCTGCATATTAGCTATGAGGCTGGTATCCTGGAAGATCCCTGGTTTGATCCGACCACCCCGGAGAACAAGGATATGTTCAAGCTTACCAAGGCTCCGGAAGACGCGCCCAATGAGCCGGAGTATCTGGAGCTTTCCTTTGAGAAGGGGGACTGCGTGGCGATCAATGGCGTCGCGATGAAACCCGCGCAAATCATGCGCCACCTCAATCAGCTGGCAGGTAAGCACGGAATTGGACGGATTGATCTGATCGAAAACCGCTTTGTCGGCATGAAGAGCCGGGGTGTTTATGAAACGCCCGGCGGCACCATTCTCCTGCATGGCCGTAAACAGATGGAGACCCTCACCATGGACCGCGACCTTCAGCACCTGCGTGACAGTCTTATCCCGAAATACGGGGAACTGGTCTACAATGGTTTCTGGTACGCCCCCGAACGTGAAGCTCTTCAGGCCTTTTTCGACAACGCCGCCCAGTCCGTTTGTGGGGAAGTGCGCCTCAAACTCTACAAAGGCAACATCATTACCGTCGGGCGACGTTCACCCATCTCCCTCTACGACGAAAAAATCGCGTCGATGGAAGGGGTCAAAAGCGACTATAATCCCGATGATGCCAGCGGCTTTATCCGCCTCCAGGGCCTGCGCCTACGCAAACGCGCACTCCAGCAAAACGGAGCAGACATCGCCCGTCCCTCCAAGCTGGTTAAGGACTAAGTGCCTTGCGGCCGTTGACTTTCCAATCCCAGTATTTGGTTCACTTTTGCCCTCCAGCCATGGAGGGCTTTTTTCTGCCCCCCTCACACTATCAGTCTGGTAAATAATGTTTTTTTGCCGGGGCCATCCATTCCACGTCCTCTTCAAGACCTCCTGCGCTTTCGCAGTCTCCGTTACCAGTCTGTCAAATTGACGATGAAGGCCTCCGCTCTTTTATCCACGGTATTACTAGTCTGGTTGATTATCCAACAGGCTTATCTCCAGCCTTGACGCGCAACCTTCGAATCACAGGCTATTCGACTTCTGCAGGCCCGGGTGGCGGAATTGGCAGACGCGACGGACTCAAAATCCGTTTCCTTCGGGAGTGCGGGTTCGACCCCCGCCCCGGGTACCATTTTGGAGAGAGATCTAATTCCCGCCTTTTTCTTTAGCCGATGGCTCGCACCAATCTTGTGCTGCGGACTCTCTTTTTTGGAAGCCAGACATCTAATAATGCCACTTGATAGGGCATATTAAATGCTGGCGTCTCTTTGCTGGCCTGTCATTGTCCTCCTCCTTTTTTCAATTATGCAACCGTCTGACATCCGTAACATCGCCATCATTGCTCACGTTGACCATGGGAAAACTACTCTGGTGGATCAACTGCTGCGTCAAGGGGGCGCTTTTCGTGAAAATCAGAACGTTGCCGAGCGGGTGATGGACTCCATGGACCTTGAGCGCGAAAAGGGCATCACCATCAAGGCCAAGAATACGGCCGTTCACTGGAATGGAAAGCTAATCAACATCGTAGATACCCCGGGCCACGCCGACTTCGGTGCGGAAGTTGAGCGGGTGATGAAGATGGTGGATGGCGTTCTCCTTCTTGTGGATGCTTATGAAGGGCCGCAGGCACAGACGCGCTTTGTTTTGAAAAAGGCTCTTGGTCACGGCCTGGCGCCGGTTGTGGTCGTCAATAAAGTGGATCGTGAGCATTCCGACCCAAAGGCCGTCCACGATAAAGTCCTGGAGCTTTTTATGGATTTGGAGGCCAATGAAGATCAGTTCAATGCTCCATTCCTTTATGGAAGCGCTAAAAACGGATGGGCAGACCTCAGTTTGGATGGTCCGCGCAAGGACATGACAGCTCTCTTTCAAACGGTTCTCGACCATGTCCCTGCGCCAAGTGTTGAAGAAGGTCCTTTTCGGATGCTGATCAGCAACATTAACTGGAATGACTTTGTTGGCAGGATTGCAGTGGGCCGAATTCTCAGCGGTTCAGTGAAGTATGGGGATACGCTTTATGTAATCCGTAAGGATGGGGGAAAGTTACGCTTCAAGGTTACGAAACTTTTTACCTATAGTGGCATAACCACTTCAGATGCTGAAGAGGGTATCGCGGGAGATATCATTGGACTCTCTGGACTGGAAGATATTGATATTGGAGACACTTTGGTTGCGGATCCTAAGGCTGAGCCGTTGCCTTTTATGGAGATAGATCCGCCGACCATTCAGATGGAGTTTGCGGTCAATGATGGGCCACTTGCCGGCCGTGACGGAAAACTCGTCACTTCACGACAGATTCGTGAGCGTTTGCTACGTGAAATGCGTACCAATATTTCCATCCACGTGGAGGAAACAGGCGAGGGCACCAGATTCCTTGTAAGTGCCCGCGGAGCCATGCAAATTGCGGTTCTCGTAGAAACCATGCGTCGGGAAGGCTATGAAGTGCTGGTTTCCCGCCCGACCGTTATTTATAAGACGATTGACGGGGTCAGGCATGAGCCTTTCGAGCAACTTTGGGTAGAAGTTCCGGAGGAACAACTCGGCTCGACCATGGAGAACCTTTCCAAACGAAAAGGGCAGATTACCAATCTGGTCCACCATCACGGAACGGTAACAGTGGAAGCTGAGATTCCGACCCGGGGACTTATTGGTTTCGAAAGTGATTTGGTCACATTGACCAGTGGGCACGGAGTTATGAGCCACCTTTTCATCGAATATCGTCCATTTTCGGGAGACATTGTTACCCGCCAGAGTGGAACGCTTGTATCGATGGAACAGGGGAAGGTCATGGCCTACGCCTTGGATGCGCTCCAAGAGCGTGGAAGGCTTTTTGTCGCTCCAGGAGACGAGGTTTACGGCGGACAGGTTGTCGGCGAAAATCCACGTAAGCACGATATGCCGGTCAACCCCTGCAAAGCCAAGCAGCTGGATAATATGCGTTCGAGTGGTGAAGGAAAAGGGATCATGCTCAGCCCTCCAGTGAAGTTCAGCCTGGAGCGGGCGATCGAATATATCGAGCCGGATGAGTTTGTCGAAGCCACCCCCAACCATCTCCGAATCCGGAAACGAATCCTTGATGCAAACGAACGCCGCAAAGCCGAAAAACGAATGGAGGTTAGCTAAAGCCCTGTTAGTCGTTCAATTCCTTGATGATTTATTATCAGTCTGGTAGATAATGCTCTAGGTGGAGCTTTTTCCGATTTTGGAATCGTGGATGCAGAAAATTGGCTGGTATTCAATGCTGAGCATGAAGACAGATTTGCTAGAGTAGTGGGAATTGAACGTTGCTCATGCCAAAAGTACACGGCAAAGTCGGCAATGGTTATCCCTTATTTGTCTGATTCGATATTTGTCAGTGGCTTGGTAAAAGACACCTGTGGAGCGCTTATGCGATGGGTGTTTTGACAAGCCTTCGATAGGAATAGAGACCAGCCTTTGGTTCGTCGCCCTGAAAAGGGATTCGGGTCGGATCTCTTACTGGAGGGGACATCATTGACAATGCTCTTAACCGCTTCCCCATCGTCCCGACAAAGTCTCTTGTCCCAATGATCAGTCCGGCGCTCAGGTAGCGAATCCTGCAGTGCAATAACTCCGTGTGGGAAACCGTTCCGCCTGATGCCAGAACCGACTTCACTTTTTCAGGATTAATCATGCCTTGTTGATTGTGGGCGTTGCTGCCCTTGGCGTAGAGCAGGTACCTATATCTGCACATTGCAGAATTTACTTCGGGGTCGTGCATCAGATCCTTGATTCCTTCCATTTCGCGAGCCTGTCCAGCCATTGCTGCGGCAAAGCCACTCCATCGGTAGAAGGAAGGATCATCGACCAATCCGGCCCGAACAGGGTTCAAATCAATATAGGCACCTACTTTGGAAAGCACATATGGATCGTCTTCAATCAGTATTCCTTTGAATCGTTCTGCCCAGAGTGACCCAAATCTTCCATGCTTTTTGTTGTAGCAAATGCTGAGTCGCTGGTTGAGCGTTTTCATGAATTCAGAGAGATTTCCGAGTCGCTGCCGGATCCTTTTATCCCAGCTTTTTGCCAGTTTTTCGTCCTCTCCGAACAGCAGTTTTCTCATCCGGTCTGCATCTGGATATCCAGGGCTGTTGCTGGTCTGGTAGAGGATATTGTAAGAATCCAGCAGATCATTGCGATCCAACAGCATATTTTCCTTCGCAGAAGGGACCCTTACTTGAAGATGATAGTGGTTGGACATGAAACAGAAGGTTTGCACCGTAATCCGGTGAAACCCGGCAACTTTGTGCAAAATACTGATGAAAAGGTCTTTATCCTTCGATTTCAGTAGGTGTTGACCGCCTGAGACCCTTGTAATGCAATGAAATACGGACGGGCGGTCAGGATCGACAATAAGCGACAGGTTGCGAGACATGCACAAAGATGTGCACAAATGTATTATTTTGTCGAGGATAAAAACGTTATCCCCGAAATGTCATAACCAAGCAGACTGGTAGTTTGGGGCGTCGGCAGAGTGGCGTTGGCTGGGGAGGATAACTAAGCAGACTGGTAGTTAGGGGCGGAGGATGACAATGCGGTTGGTGTTGGTGCCTTTGGTGTTATTGTCGATACCCCAGCAGTTGGCGGTCTTGGTGAATTCCTGGGCGTTGATCATGATGCACTCCGGGGTGAGGCCGGCATTGAGGGCGGCGACAAGGATTTCATCTTCGAGGAGGAGTTTACCTTTGCGGACTTCACCGACTTCGAAGGCAATGATGCCATCCGGGCGGAGGATGCGGTGCAGTTCCCGCAGGGTATCTGTCATGCGGGCTCTCCAATCCCCCACTTTTCGGAGTTGCCAGAGTTTTTCTTTTTCCAACTGAGCTTCGCAGAACCAGAGGCGCAACCAGTTATCCCCGACATAGTCGACAGCATCGACAAAGGGAGGGGAGGTGACGACGAGTTTGACGGAGGAGTCAGGAATCTGGGGGGTGGATTCAGCAGACTCCGAGAGGATGAGGGCATCCTTGCGGTTGAAATGTCTTGGGATCGTGTCTTTGAGGAGCCGCCGTGATTTTTTGGCGATAATCTCCTTGGTGTTACGGTATTCCGGGGTTTGATTTCGCTTCTGATTTATTTTTCGTTGGGCATTGAGGGAGGTCGCCTGATTGGGGGGCAGGGTATAGACGGAAAAGAAACCTTTGGAATGACCGGTTAGGCGATTGGTAGCGATCATTTGCAACCATTGGTCCACGGAGTCGAAGGAGCCTTTCGTTTTTTTATCGCGGAAATAAAGTCTCCATCCGTAAAGTTCACGAAGGGTTTCTGGATGGAAAAAGACGAGGAGTTCTTCATCTTCAATATCGGTTTGGAGAAGCTCGATCTGCGCCAGTCTGTTTTGAATAGATTTGAGGCTTGGGATCTGTAAACGGCCAGCGGCGAATACTGCGGAAACGGGATTGATGTCGTTCCCAACTGCCTTGCAACGATGGAGTTGAGCTTCGATTAAAGTCGTTCCACGGCCCATAAACGGGTCATATACTGTATCATCCGGCTGGCAAAACCGGCTGATGAAAAATGTCGGCAATTGAGGTTTATAGCAGGCGCGATATGAGATTTCGTGGAGAGAATGGCCATCCCTTTGCTTGGCTGTCCAGAATTCATTGGTGTAGGTTGGGAGTGGTTTAGGTAGCCCTATTACGGTGCGTTCCTGGTAAAGGGTGAACTGATCGAAGGCAAAAAAAGTTCTCAATTCATGGTGCAGGTCGCGGGCTGACCAGCAGGGTGCGGGTTTGGCGGTGGGCATAGGTATGCAAAGAAATGTTATGAATCAAAGAGCGCACGGCCCTTGTCGCGCATCCCTGCAAGGGTATCTCGTATTTGAATGAGACTCTGGTCGAGAATGCCGCCCATGTTTTCACATTCGAGGAAAGCCTTATTCTTATAATGTTCGGCTAAGCTGGTTTTCAGTTCGAGAATTTTTTCGGGAGAGGAGAGTTTGGTTTGCCGCATGGAGTCCAGGAGGAGATTGATTCTGTCGCGGATGAGTCCAATCCGGCGGTAGATGACGGCTTGTTCTTCGCGTTGATATTGCTTGGCGGTGGGGACGTTGATTCGGTCGATTACGAATTGAACGAGTGGGTTGTTGTCCTTGAAGAACTGTGGCCGATAAAAGTTCATGCGTCCGCTGTAGGATTGCTGGTCAAAATCCATCGGGCGGATACGGATTTGAACGTTTTCGAAATCAGGGGTCATTTCCACCACATAGTTGTAGGCCCGCATATCACCCAGAAGGCGGATGAAGCACCGTTCGTTGAACTTGATCAGTTCCTTGGAGAGGCGGATCTTGTTGAGGTTTTCGTTTTCGAGCCATCTTTCGATGAAGATATCACCGGGGATGCCCACAATATGCTCTTCGACCAGAAGGTCGTGGGAGACAAGGTAGTGCATCCGGTTGGGGGAAAGAAGGTGTTCGAGTTCGAGCCCGTAGATGCGGGAGGCATCGAGTTTTTTGATGTAGTAATAATCCTGATTATCGTTGTAGGCGTTGACGATACGGATTCTGAAGGGATTGCTGTTGCCGAAGGTGCAGTAGTCGATCCGGTCAACATAGAGGTGGTCTACGAAGGAGGCATCACCCTCTGTTTTCATCATGGCGTAGAGGGCGGTGAGGTGCTTGTTCAACCGGCGCATGACCTCCGGCCGGTAGATCAACGTGCGCCAGAGGGTATCCTCACCGTTTTTGTCAAAAAGCGGCATTGCTTCCTGCCAGTCGGTCAGGCGTGAGTAGGAAACAGGGAAATCGAAGTAGCGACCGTAGCGTTTGAGGTAATTCCAAAGCGCCTCACTGGGAGGATACATAGGTTTTTTTTTGGTCGCAAAGCGGTCAAGAGGCACATCCATCGTGACCGAATCCTGACAAACCAAGAGAAGCTGACAATCTTTGAAGGAAAGGACTTTTCCGGATTATCAGGAGACAAAGGCAGCTCAGGGTTCAACCAGTCGGTAGAAAGTCGGCTGGGAGGGGGCTTCCAGGGTGAAGCTGGCTGTTTCCCCGGGAACCTCGGTAAGGGGCTCGGTCCAATGGATGAGGTCGTGGCTGGTTTGGAAAGACCAGGCTCCTGGCGCGGGCACCCACCAAGTCAGGGTAATCGTGCCGTCGGAGCCGGTCTTCCATTCACGGAGATGGGGTTGGGATTGATTGAGGACAGCGATTCCGTCGAGGTCAAAACCGTTGGTTCCAAACAAGAAATCCTCAGTATAAGGATCAAAGATTTTGCGGCCCATGGAGTCGACTTCACGGCCATCGCCAATGATATCAACCAGGCGAACGTAGCGTATGGCGTTGAAGTCGAGATGCTCACTCCCCTTGGTTCCGCGCAGATCTGCGAGGTCAAATGGGGTTCCCCATCCAACGGTATATTTGCTGGCCAAGCCGTCGATCAAGGTGGGGTCTCCCAGTGTTTGTAAGGCAGAGATGGGCTCGGCCCCGAGGTAGTGTGATGGAAAGCGGACAAAATGAACATTATCGGAAGAAACCTCGACGAATGCCAACTCAAGGAAGCTGAACTCTTGGTTGGAAATAGCGTTTTCAAATACAGCAAAATCAAACCCCGGGCCATCGGCGATTGGGCGCGAGAATGCGAGGGTGATGGTACCCCCTTCGCCCAAGCTGACTACGTCAAGGGTGTTGGGGGACGCTGGCCCCAATGCTTGGCTGGTATCATCCCACGTCCCTTCAGTGACCCCCGGGCCCGGCTGATAATCGATCACGCTATCGGCCCATGCCATGATACTGGGGTCATCGAAGCGGATGGCGGTCGATCCGGGCTGACCAGCGGCGGGCGGGAAAGGGCCTTCGGCCAGCAACTGCAGGCTGCCGAAGAGCAAAATAAGGCTGAGGAGGGTGGAGGGTTTTACCATTGGGATGGGTTAAAAACGTGCGTTCAACTGTAGGCGCCACGAACGTCCGGGGGCTGGGTACCAGCCGCTTTGGAACTTGGTGGTGGCGTATTGGGTGTCAAAGGCGTTCTCGAGCACTGCCCGCAAGGACCATTTTTCGGTGATGCGCCAGAGAGCGGAAAGATCGGTCACGGTGGACGAAGGAACGAAGGGATTGGGATTGCTCAAGCCGGCTTCTTCCAAGGCTAAATAGTTGCCTTCATATTGGCGGCTGGTGTAGCGCAAGGATGCGGAGACGGTACCCCAGGGGACCGGGGTCCATGAAGCGCGAATGGATCCAATTTTTTCCGGGATCAGTGCAGGCGTTTTGCCTTTGGAAGGACCATCCCGGATTTCGGCATCGAGTGCGGTTCCGGACAAAGCGAGTTCAAATGTGGACCAGCGAAACTCGGCGGAAACCTCAAATCCGATCCGGTCGCTTCCTTCCAAATTGGTATTAAGAAATGCAATGGGGTCATACTGGATTTCATTGTTCAGTCTTTGGCCGAAAGTCACCAGTTGGAGGTAGAACCAGGAAGCAGTCTGATATCCGAATCCCAGTTCGACAGAGTGTCCTGTCTCGGGAGAAAGTGCGCGGTTAAACGGTTCGGCCAGCGCGTAGCCTTGGTAGCTGGCCAATTCGTCGGTTACCGGAAAGCGGAAGAGGCGGTCGTAGCGAGTCCAGATACGAAAACTTGTTGAGGGCTGCCAGACCAGCCCGGTGGTGGCGGCGGTCCCTGTTTCGCTGATGCGTTCGTCGTATTGGCGGGACATTGGGGCTTCCGGTTGGTTGTAGGGGCGGAAGTCGCTGCGCGCCCGCACGTTCCAGTTTTCCAGACGCAGACCTGATGTGAATCGCCAGGCTGGACTGAGTTCCCAGTGGGCATGGATGTAGGTGGAAAGGGCGCGCCGGATTAGTTTTGCTTCGGTAAGGGACGTCAGTCGCTCGCTGGTGCGCCAGCCAGTGAAGTCAAAGGAGTCGTGGATTCCATCGATTCCACCCGTCAGTCTGAAGTGCTCCGATTCCCAGGATTTTCTGGGGCGAAATTGCACTGTGTGCAGACGGTTGCTGCCCCAGGCTCCGGGCAGGTTCCATTGCAGCTTTTGCTCCTGAAGATTGAGGGGCAGGTCGATGGAACCATGGAGGATATCGGGATGCGAAAGCCTTGAATCCAAAATCCAATGGCGCTCATCGCTGTTCTGTCCGCTCATGGTGGAGCGACGTGGATTCTGCGGGAAGTCGCGAGAATAGAGAGGGCCGGGCAACTCACTTTCGGTATCGACGAACTGGAGGTGCTGATTCCAGGCCCAGCCGGAAGCCAAGGTGCGGGACCAGTCGAGCGAGGCGGATGCTCCCTTGAAGGCGGAGTTTTCGCGGTAGCCCTCCTGCTCCATCCAGTTGGCCACGACTTGGATCTGGTTGCGTTCGCCGACGGGGAAGTGGGAGTAGACTTGGGCTTGCGCCAGTCCGTAGCTGCCGGTCAGGGCTGAGATTTCACCGCCTGGCAAGGAGTGCTGGCGGGTGGTGATGTTGATCACGCCGCCAATGGCCTGGTCGCCGTATATGACGCCTTGCCCGCCTTTAAGGACCTCAACCTTGCCAATGTGGGCGGTGGGAATCTGCAGCCAGTTGATACCTCCCAGATCGGGGCGGTTCACCCTGCGCCCATTGACGAGAACCAACACCCTCCTGCCTGCGGTTTCCCCCTGACCGCGGATGTCCACTGTGCCATCTGCCGGGGAGCCGGTTCCGGTGCGGACATGCAGGCCGGAGAATTGGGCGAGAACTTCGGGAAGGGAGATGGCGGCAAACGCCTCGATTTGCTCGCGCCCGATCACCTCCGCGGTAATCGGCAACTCAAGGTTGGAGAATGCGAAATGGGTGGCGGTGACCGGGAATGAAGGAAGCTCAGTGGGCTCCTGACCAGATGCAAAGAGGGGAGAAGCCGTTAACTGCCAGCAGATAACAAACTGACTCCATCGCAGCAGTTGACTGGATGTCCTCTTCCACACTGTCTGTTTGTTGTTAATATGAGATTAGCCCAGAGGAGGTGCTTCTTCGAAGATGATGGACCCCGGCGTGCTCTCCGAGGAAATCAGTGCCCAATCCTGATCGCTCATACGCCAAACTGCCGGGAAGACCTCATGTGAAGACCAAAGCCAGTCCTGTAGTTCTGAAGCGTAGAACCAGTTTCCAGCGCTGCCTGCTTCCCAGTAGACCCAGCCAAGGAGGGAGTGGAAGACCCATGGCGCGTGGGCATCAACATACCATCCCAGCCAGGCATGTTTCCACAAGCTGCCTTCAGCATGGTAGGCATGGCTGATGATATCAGTGCGCAGTTCGATGGAAAGTGCGTCCAATGCAAAGTAGGCAGGTGTATTCATGCCGAAGTCCCCGACATCCGAGGATTCCAGAGCAAAGGTGAGGCTTGCGACCTGGTTCCCCAACGCAGTCAGATCGGTTTCAAGCCATTCGTTTACGATATAATTCTCTTCTCCTCGAAAGTCTGCCAAACTGACCTCAACTTCGCCGGTGGTCTCACCGATGGAGTTCAGTCCAATAATCGTAAGCGTGAAAAAATCGGGATCCTCACCGTCTTCCCCGCCAAATTTTTTGGCAAAATCATCTCCCTCCAGCATGGAGAAATAATTGTAGGTGGTATTGGTAATGCGGACAGTAAGCGGGGTCCCTGACTGATAAGGAGGGAGCGTGATGACGGCTTGCCCAGGGTTCGATCCGAAGGCAACCGCATAGATGGCGTCTTCGGCGGTGCCCGTTTCGGGGGCAAAGCCACCCCCTGTGATGGCAGCTGTATCGGAGGTGAATCCCGGGGTCGATACATCTGCCCGGGACGAATAGGCCCACCCCGCCCAGGAGGTAAAGCCACCGCCCCAGTCGGTGACCGTATTGTTGAAATGGAAGCCCTGTGAGTGGAATCCATTTACTCCCAACTCGCCAGTGTAGGCCGTGTCCGGGGCCAACTCCAGATCGCTGAAGTCAAGCGTGACCGTTTCCGCTGATGTGGCGAGGGCACTGAAACCCAATGCAGCACCAGTCAAGAGCAGGGCGGGAATGCGGCGCGAAGCCCTAGAACGAGAAACCAGGTATTGTGTCATAAGCAGCCATTTGTAGGGAAGCTGAGTAAAGCGACGCAAGCTTATTGGCAACCGACTGCCAATAATTTGGTGAAGGGTCAGAAATGCCTCGACAGTGGGGTGGAGTGCCCCTAGCGGCTTTGATCATGGCATTGAGCAAAGGGCAGAAAATCACCACCTATGCAATTGGAGTTCTCATTGGATGCCTGATTCTGATGGTTATTCCCCGCAAGGGGCCTCGGGAGCTGCATCCATGGCATGAGCAGACCGCGCCACACGGGTATTATCCGCTCAGTTTTACCGATGATTTTGGGCGAGAAATAGAATTTGAGCGACAACCCCGCTGGTTTGTCAGCCTGGCCCCCAGTATCACGGAAATGCTATTTGCGATGGATATGGGGGATCATATTCTGGCGGTGACCGAGTGGGATGAGTATCCGGAGAAAGCCAAAGCATTGCGGGATGCCGGGAGCAGCGTCGGCCGGATCGATCAACCGGATTTGGAAATCATTGCCGGACTGAGGCCTGATTTGGTGATAGCGTCCAATCTGACCCCGATAGCGGTTTTGGGACGTATAGAAGAAGGCACCCATACCCGGGCGGTATCCTTGCATCATGACACATTTGAAGACGTCATTGCCGACATTGGAAAGATTGGACGAATCACGGGGGTTCCGGCCCGTGCTCTGCGTTTGATGCGCTCTATGGAGACGAAGCGGGATCAGGTTCTGGAGCAGCTGGAGCCGATCCGGGGAATGGAGGCGCGGCGGACACTCTTTCTGCTCCATATTGAAGATGGCTTGTTGCCGGGCTGGTCTCCAGGATCCGGAACCTGGATCGGAGACATGATTGAGATGATACACGGAGAAAATATTGCTGCGCGATTGGGTTCATCCTGGGGTCAATTATCTCTGGAAGCGGTGGTGGATTTGGATCCTGAGGTTATTTTTGTGAAGGATGGGGCGACCGCGGGTTCTCAGCAGCGTTTGCGGGCAAGAGCTGAAGCGCTCAGTGCACATCCCGTCTGGAGCCAGATTACAGCGGTGCGTGAAGGACGTGTTGTCTTGGTCGATAACGGGCCCTTTTCGATTCCAGGGCCGCGGATGGTGGATGCATTACAGACCTTAGCCCAAGCACTCTGGCCGGAAATCGAGTTCAGCTTTGAGCCTTCAAGCACAGAAGAAGAGGTTGAAACGGATTAAGTAAAAATGCCCAAGGTGGTTAGGGCTCAGGCTTGAAGCACTGAGAGTGCTTGAATGGCGGCCGCCTGCCGTGATTCAACTCCCAACTTTTCGAGGATATGTTCGACATGCTTATGAATGGTGCGAACGGAAGCGTTGAGAATCAGAGCGATATCTGGATTGGATTTTCCTTGTGCGATCCAAAACAGGACTTCCGCTTGTCTTGCAGTGAGTCCAAGGCTCATCAGGGATGCTGGTTTTTGGGGGGCGCCGGATTCTTCCATCAAAAAGACCCTTGCCTTAGTGGAGTTCGATGGCGTGGAAAGTGCCATGATGCGCAGGGTGCTGTCGGGCCCTTTGATTTCAAAGCTGTCATTGCAGTCCAATTGCCTGGCAAGATCGTGACTGAGGGATAGGTCGTCGTTTTGGTCGAGGTAGAGGCGCAATAGGCTTTGGGCGAGGCGGGTGGCGAAGACAATCTGCTGAGGAGGTTCAAGGATGAAAATCGCTTGATTGAGTGAATCGCAAAGCAGGTTTTCAGCTTCATGCCGCATGGCGATTTCCTCTTCAAGCTCAGCATTGCGGCGAGCAATCGATGCCTGGAGCTGACGAATTTCCAAATGAGCCCCGACACGCGAAAGTACCTCCGGCACATGGATCGGTTTGGTGATGTAATCGACGGCACCGGAGCGAAAGGCTCTGACTTTCTCATCCCCTTCATCCAGCGCGGTCATAAAGAGGATAGGTAAGGTCCGCCACTGCGGTTTTCCTTTGATTTTTCGGCAGACCTCGAAACCGTCCATTCCAGGCATGACAACATCGAGTAGAACGATGTCGGGTTCTTCGTAGTCCATTTCCTCGAGGGCGCTTTCGCCGTCTTCAGCCACGCGCAGCTGATATCCCCGTGCAGCCAGCTCATTGAGGAGCAGGCTCAGATTGGCCGGTGTATCGTCGACGACAAGCACAATGGGGCCTTGAGTGTTTTCAGAATCGTGAGCAGGCATGAGCAGGTTTCTTCGCCCAGTACGTTGAATGGTAGAGCCTGCTCTGACAAGCCATGATCTTGTGGGGGACAATCGCTCAAGAAGAGGGGTATGGTCATTGCTGAGTGGGTGATTGTCTATCCTGATGAATGAGGGTGGAAGTAATCGGGTTGTGACCTAGGAGTTTTGAATGGCTTCTTCGAGGCGCTTTCGAATCTTTGCCATTTGAAATGACTTGGCGGCGAGTTCGATTTCGGTCAGGAGGGGAGATGTGGAGTGCCGCCGGATAGACTGTAGTGCTTTATGTAGCCTGAAGATATCCCCTGCCCGGGCTGGAGCCAGGAGGGTTTCAAGATCACCGATGGAGAGGTCGGGAGAAGATCCTTCAGCATCACTTTGGGCTGAGGGGTCGTGGGCGGGCTTCCGGTTCCACCGGAGGGCGAGCCTGCGTTCAAGGATCAGGATGAGGTCATCCACCAGAAAGGGCTTTGAAAGAAAATCATCGCAGCCCGCAGCAAGTGCGGTGGAATGATCCTCTTTGAGGACGCTGGCAGACATGGCTATGATGGGAATACCTGCAATACTGGCCTGCCTGTGATTGCGGATGCGTCTGGCGAGTTCGTATCCGTCCATACCTGGCATACGCAGATCCAGGAGAACCGCATGGAATATTTTGGTCTCGACCAATTTGAGAGCGACCTCTGCTCGGGGACAAAGATCGTATTCTAAACCGAGTGTCCCTAGTATTTCCGCCAGTAAATCGCGATTCACCTCGATATCATCAACTACCAGTATACGTTTGGGTGATCCGGTGTATCCGGTGATGATATGTGATTCCTGATTTGTCAGAGTTGGCTCGATTGCTATAGATTCCAGCGGTAGAGCGAGGGTGAAGGTGGAACCGAAACCAAGTTTGCTCTCAACCCGGAGCGTTCCTCCCATCAGTTCTGCCAGACGTCGACTGATCGGTAGTCCCAGCCCAGTTCCGAGTTCGCTGTCACTCCCCGATGAACTCTGGGCAAATGGTTCGAAAACACGAAGCTGATCTTTCTCTGTTAGTCCGCGTCCCGTGTCCTTGACGGAGAAGAGGGTGTGGCCGGAATCCGGGGCAACGGTGATGCTAAATTCAACAACACCTTCGGAAGTGAACTTAAGGGCGTTGGAAATCAGGTTTTCCAGAATTTGGCGGAGTTTGACTTCATCTCCAATGACATAGAGGGGAAGTGTATCGGAAATATGAATACGGAACGTGAGATTTCGGCGCTTGGCTTCGTTGTGGGCCGAAGCCGCTATGGAATCAATCATTCCGCTGAGAGAAAGGGGAGCGTGGCGAACGGAGAGTCTACCTGCTTCAATCTTGGAAAGATCCAGAACTTCGTTGACAAGGCGCAATAGGTGGCGGCCGGATTGGTCGATGGTATTGGAGTAGCGCTGATGTTTGTCGTCAAGAGTCTCTGAGCGGCATAGCAGCTGGGCAAAGCCGATAATGCCGTTGAGCGGAGTCCGCAGTTCGTGGCTCATGTTGGCGAGAAAGGTACTCTTGGCTTGATTGGCTTTCTCCGCCTCGTCCCGGGCCTGGGCAAGTTCATGGGTTCGTTCTGAAACAACAGCCTCAAGGCGCATCCGTTCACGCTCGCTTCCGGAAAGCCTCCATCTGATGTAGAGAAATATGCCGGTGCCGAGTAGCAGAAAGTATAGAATCCAAGCTAAACTGGAGCGATGCCATGGAGGACGAATATTAAAGCTGAAAGATGCTATTGGGCCAACTTTTCCGTCCGGAGTGATGGCCCTGATTTCAAATGTAAACGGACCTCCCAGCAGATTGGTGAATTGAACTTCTCTGATATCAGCGCGAGGCGCAGACCAGTTGGAATCAAATCCGCGAAGTCTGGTTTGGAAAAGTGGAATGCTACCGAGTTCGAGATCCGGGCTGCTGAAGCGAATCCGAATTGGTTCCTTCGAATAGGCAAGGGTGAGGTTGTCGCTGGAATGCAAAAACCGCTCCCCCTGAGTGATTGCGCTGATGGTGACCCGCGGCCCTGCATTCTCCTTGAACCATTCCTCCATTTCAAAACGCAGCAGCCTCTCTGTTCCGATCAGCCAATAGATATCCGTCCCATTCAGAGGATCGGGATCCTTTTGCATATAGGATGCGCCAATTGGGCCGAGGAGCGAAATTAGGCGTTTGGGGAGGGGGTTCCATTCCGGGATGGCATCTTCAGTTTCCTCAAACCAGCCCAAGTGCAGTCCCTGTGCGGAGGAGTCGGTGCGGGCTTGAATGAAGAATCTGGATTCTCCGGGTTCGGGTGGGGAGACCATTTCCAGGGTCGAGATGGGCAATCCGTTGATCAAAGGAAGGGTAATTTCCTGAAACTGGATTCCTTCGGACTTTCGGAAAAGCCGGTTATCCATCCTTATGATCAAGTGCTCGTGAGAGTGGGCTGATACTGGCAGACCTGATGCGGGCAGGCCTTCATCGGGGCCTAATCTCCTGAGTTGCGGAGTGTTTTCCCGAAGGTCAACTAGGATGGGTCCCATCACCATGTTGGAAATCAACAGCTGATCCGGTTCCAGCCCGGCGATTCTGACCGTCGGGCCTTGAATCCCTTCGATTATGGTAGGGGTGGCTCCTTCCCACTCGGCGGGAACCCGTGGCAGCTCTACCAGATGGGCGTGACACCCGATGAAAAACCTTCCATCAGCTTCAGCCCAGACGATGCCCATGCTGGGTAAACGACCAAGGTCAATCAGCTGCTCACCATCCCATTTCCCAAAAGTGCTGCGTCTGACAACGTAGAGCGTGTCCTCCCAAGGGAAGAAGAACTTTACGTCATTGTTTTCGATGGCGTGTTGTACCCAGACGCCTCCATATGGGGTCGCCTTGAGTTCGAAAAAGGCTTCCTCGGATCGACCAAGCAGTTGCCCGTTGTGTCGGATATAGGTATCCGGTATAGGTTGGCCGAGCCCATGTTTTTCGTTGAACTCGGTCATGCGCCGATCCATGTCGATCACAGACGCTCCACTAAGATGGGTTACCCAGAGATTGCCGCGGGTATCAAGGCGGGAGGAAATGATGCTGTTATTGGCCAGACCATTTCCTGTGTGCAAATGCATGCGCACGGAACCATCGGCTTCGAGCAGAACAACACCGTTACTTGTGGTGCAGAGCGCCCACCCTCCGTCTTCTAGGGCAACTGCCACTCTGAGGAAGCCTCCATTGGTTGAAATCAATTCATTGGCATGGTGTTGCAGCTTCTGCACCTCCTTGCCGGGATGCCAGATGAAGATGTCGCCATTGAGGTGGGCAAAAGTAAAACCGCCTCCCTTTAAGGATGCGACACTGCCCATGCGCGGCTCAAGTGCTTGAGGCGGGGGGTTCGGTATCTGCTGAAATGATATGCCGTCCCATTCGAGAATCCCTTCCCGGGAAGACCAAACATGCAAGCCGGTATGTGTGTTGAGGATAAGGTTGTCTCCTGCAGTGGGCCAAAAGTTGAGGGTGGTGAGGGTGACTGGATCAAAGTGAAGGATTCCTTGGGGAACGGTCATGAAGAGGGAATCATCCCACCAGGTAATGCTGTACATCTGGCCGATGGGCATTAGCTCTTCAGGGAGAAAGGGGGCCAGGCTTTGATACTCCCACTGCCCGGTTTCATTTTTGTGCAGGCGCCCAAAATCGCCCATCGGTGAAATATAGATGTGCCCATCGTTTCCGGGCGTGGCCCGGAGGATGAAATTTTCTCCGACCGTGATCCGCTCCCAGTGCTGACCATCGAAAATCACCACCGCATTGAAGTTGGCGAAATAGAAGAATCCATTTTCTCCCTGATTGACGCCAGCGAGCACAGGCCTGCCACCATAGTCGCGACTGGTAAAATTCTGGATCAGCGCTACGCCTCGTTCCGAGAGGGGTAGGGTGGCGTTCATGGTCGTTTCGATGGAGAATATCGAGACCAGTAACAGACCTTGGAGGATCCACTTGATCGGAGAAGGGTGGGACGGGGGGCGAGGTATCCGAATCATTTTAGAGGCACTGTAGCAGAGTGAGGGTTGAGTCCTTTTGGCCGGATGCAGGTTAGGAGCGAGCGGGAGAATGCCCGTGCCCTGTGATGGTTGCCGGACGGAGTGATTATCGCAGATCGAGTGATGTTATGCACTACGCATTCATGCGTATGCAGGCGGATGCGCAGTGAGAGCGCTTGTCAAAGTGGCGACTGTGCGGTCGAATGTCACTGTGATTTTTCCCCATCCCATTGTTATCCTCCGCCATCCCAAGGAGCGTCGCTCGAAATGCACGATGCAACCACTGCGACAAGTTGAAGGTTTTCACTTTTTCAATGCGCGGCCGGATCTACGATATGATGCGAGTGGCCACATAATACTGCGGATGGATGCTCCAGTGCTGGGCGTAGCGGATGGCTTCTGGCCTGAAGCCGAAAGGGAGGAATTAATGAGGCGCTGGGGAATGGATGGAATGCTGCCTGCAAATGGGATGTTCTCTGATGGTTGTTTGAGGCCTTTGTTGATGTTGGATTCGACCTGGAGGCGATTGCCTCAGGTAGAATCCTGTGTGATAGGAAGGCCGGTTTTCCGGGGCTTGGGGAGTGGCTGGAAGTCTGCCTATCCCAGGGTGAATGCGGATGGGGAGGACCCCGAAGAAGGGCTGGCGACCGTAGAGGCACTTTACCTCGC
>JBJHBA010000019.1:45000-91700 GCA_050485245.1 Verrucomicrobiota bacterium
ATACACTAACTTTAGGGGGATCTGCTCAGAAATCAATCAGATCGGACCGGAAAAAGGGAAATTTCGAGGATCAAGTCGATTTTTCACAAGATACTTCAGCAGTTGCTGAATTTCCAACTGTCTCTTCGTAAAAAACTTGTTAAGAGACTATACGGTGAAAGGTTCGACGATCCCGATCATTCTCAAGGGGATGCTTCCAACGACGTGAGTTCCGGAGTCAGTGGCCTTTTGGTGGCGGATGGCCCCTGCTTGGTGAAGCTGATGCAGGAGGTCATAGCGGTCGTGCGGGATAAGCAGCTCCAAAGTGGGTTGGGACTCAGATAAGATGTTGAGTAAACGTACTTTAAGTTCGTCGAGCCCTTCCCCGGTTTGAGCGGACACGAAGACGCCGTCGGCCGCGGGCAAATGGGATCGGTTGATGTCAGCGGGGTCCAGAAGGTCGATTTTGTTGTAAACGGTGATCATCCGCTTGTCCTCGGCACCTAGTTCTTTAAGGACGGCCAGAGTGGTTTCAAAATGTTCTTCGTAGTCCGGACTGGAGAGATCGACGACATGAATGAGCACATTGCTGACGACAGCTTCTTCCAGTGTTGCCTTGAAGGCTTCGACCAGGCGGTGGGGAAGGCGGCGAACAAATCCGACGGTGTCGGTGACGAGAAGCTTTTGGCCGCCCTGCAGGGAGAGTTGTCGGGTGGTGGGATCGAGCGTCGCAAACAGTTTATCCTCGGAAAGAACATTGGAACCGGTCAAGGCATTGAGGATGGTGGATTTTCCGGCGTTGGTGTAACCCACTATGGCGGCGGTCGGGAGGGGGACTCTTTCCCGGCGCTTCCGTTGGACGGCGCGTTGCTTGACGACCACATCCAGCTCTGCCTTGAGTTTGGCAATTTCCTGACGGACCATTCGGGCGTCGAGTTCGATTTGGGCTTCACCTTCGCCCCGTTGGGTGACGCCACCACCTCCGCGTTGCCGACTCAAGTGGGTCCAGGCATTTTTCAGCCGTGGGAGGGAGTGCTCTGCTCTGGCCAAGGCGACCTGAAGAACGGCCTCTTTTGTGCTCGCCCGTTCATGAAAAATGTCGAGGATCACCTCCTGCCGATCAATGACGCAGAGCCCGCTCAATTGTTCCCAATTTCGCTGTTGAGCGGGTGACAGTTCGGCGTCAAAGACCAGACAATCGCATTGAAGTTCCTTGGCTTGCTGGATCAATTCCTCGGCCTTACCGGAACCCAGCAGATAGCGCGGCTGCGGGTCTCGGACTCGGGCAACGACTTTTTCGATGACCTCGATCTCCAATGTTTCAACCAGTTCCGCCAGTTCTTCAAGGAGGTTCTCGGTATAGGAAGGCGCTTCTTCAGAGGTTCGTATGCCTACGAGAAAGGCGCGTTCGACCATCTTGGGTTTTTCACGAACGTCGAACATGCAATCAAATGAAACGAATGGATCTGGTTACCATAATTATTGGATGCTATAATCTATGCACCGCTGCTGCGAAGGCAAGCGCTCAGGAAAGTCAACTTTCAGGAGCAAATCCTTGAGATATCCGCTTGCATAGGGAGGGATTTCCCGCATTGTGGCGGGTTTTCATTTAACGAATTTGAAGGAAATATCATGAGTGGACGATGCACCCCGATTCGCGGCAAACGCCGCTCTCACAAGAAGGCGCCCGGCAAGAAGCCCAATGCTCACCGCCAGCGTGAGTTGGCCAAGCGCCGTAAGCAATATCAGGCCAGCGCGCTTTTCCGTGTTCGCGAGGAAGCGAAAGAAGCCGCCAAAGCGGATGCTGCGGCAGCGAATGCCGAGTGATAGAGGATTCGGCTCCGCTTGATGCGGAATCACTTTGAAGCCCCTTTACGATGAGTGAAGGGGCTTTCTGTTACTGGGTAGCGACCCGAGGGTGGAAAAATTTTCCGATTCGCTGGTGAGTGGGAGAAAATGGCCGGGGCAGGGAGAAATTTTACCGAATAAGATGCTGATTATCATTTGCTTGGGTGTTGAGTTGGGAGTGGTGGCATCTCCCCTGCATTTGTGGGCATCGGATGGCCGACCAACCCGATAAAGAGCAGAAGACAGAGCTACCTACCCAGAAACGCCTCGATGAGGCTCGCGAGAAGGGGCAGTTTGCCCGTACGCAGGAGATTGGGACGGTGTTTGGGATGGTGGCTGCGTTGGCAGTTCTTTCCTTTACCTTGGTGACCTCTGGTCAACTGGTCGGGCGATTTTCCCGCCAGATTTTTGCCAACGTCGGGAACACTGCCTGGGATCAGGGGTCGATTTTTGCCGCGATGTTCTCTGCGGTAGAGGTATCGGCCAAGGTTTTGTTGCCGGTATTGGTGGCGGTAGTGGTTGCGGCAGGGTTGTCCGGAGGGATGCAAAGTGGCTTTCGGCTTTCGCCGAAGGCAGTTGGTTTTAAGCCGGAGAAGCTGGATCCGTTCAAGGGTTTCGGTCGGGTGTTTTCGAAAAAGACCCTTACACATGCGGGGCTCGATGTGCTCAAACTGATTGCTCTCTGTTTCATGCTCTGGGCCGGGGTGAGCAAACTGCTGTCTGATCCGCTTTTCAGCACGCCGCTGGAAGTAGGGTATCTGAGTGAGTTCATGCACCGGACTTCAATCGCCTTGTTTGGGCGGATGATCATCGCTCTGGCGATCATCGCGGCTTTGGCCTACGCCTATGAGTGGCGGAAGAATTTTGAGGAAATGAAAATGACCCGGCAGGAGTTGAAGGATGAGTTCAAGAATGCCGAAGGAGACCAGTTTGTGAAGCAGGCCATGCGGCGGATGGCCCGTCGTTTGTTGCAAAAGCAGATGCTGGCGGCGGTTCCAACAGCTGATGTGGTGGTGACCAATCCGACGCACTATGCGGTGGCGCTTCGCTATGTACGCGGAAAGGATGCGGCCCCGATCGTTCTGGCCAAGGGCGATAACCGCTTTGCCAGGCGGATTAAGGAAATTGCACAGGAGCATGGGGTTCCGATGGTCGAAAACAAGCCGGTGGCACGAATGCTTTTTGCGGCCGGAAAGGTGGGTGAGCCGATTCCAGACAGTCTCTTCTCTGCCGTGGCCGAGATTCTCGCTTTTGTGTATAAGAAACACCGTTACTATTTCCATCGTCTGGCCTCACGGCGGGCTGAGCTGGCAGAAGGAGGTCAGGCATGAGCGCAGCCGGAGTGCACCCAATGGGAGGAAAAGCCACGGGTATTCTGCGGTGGGCGGACCTCATCCTGATCGCGGCACTGTTCGGAACGGTCCTGATGCTGATTGTGCCGATCCCTCCGTTCTTTCTGGATACTCTGCTGGCACTGAATATCGGCCTGTCGTTGTTGGTGTTACTGACGATTGTTTATGTCAAAGATCCACCTGAATTCAGCGGGTTTCCCACCCTTTTGCTTGCCCTGACCCTTTTTCGTCTGGCGCTGAACATCTGTAGTACCCGATTGATTCTGACCAAGGGGCATGCGGGTTCGATCATCGATTCCTTCGGGAACTTTGTCATTCAGGGCAACTACATTGTAGGGTTTGTGGTGTTCCTGATTCTGGTCGTGATCAACTTTGTGGTCATCACCAAGGGTGCGGGTCGTATTGCCGAAGTGACGGCCCGATTTACTTTGGATGCCTTGCCGGGAAAGCAGATGGCAATCGATGCGGAACTGAATGCCGGAATCATCGATGAAGCCTCTGCTACCTCCCGTCGGCAGAAGGTGCAGAAAGAGGCTGATTTTTACGGGGCGATGGACGGAGCTTCCAAATTCGTCCGAGGGGATGCCATTGCGGGGATCCTGATCACGCTGGTCAACATTGTCGGGGGCTTTGCGATTGGGGCCTTTCAGATGGGGTTCTCTCTCTCCGAGTCCGCGCAGAAATTTACCCTGCTTTCGATTGGGGATGGGCTGGTATCGCAGATCCCCGCTTTGATCATCTCGATCGCAGCTGGTATTTTGGTGACCCGCGCTTCCGAAAACAGCAATCTCGGTGAGCAGATTGGAGAGCAACTTTCCCGTTACCCGCACGCCTTGGCCATTTCTGCTGGCGCACTGGTGATTTTCGGATTGATGCCTGGTATGCCGGCAATCCCGTTTTTTGCCTTGGCGGCCATCGCAGGTTATCTGGCACGCACCTTTTTCAAGCAGCACAAGGAGAAGGAGGAAGCCGAGGCTTTGGCTAAAAAACCTCCGGCGGGCAAGGGCCCTCCAGGTGCCGGTGCTTCTGGAGAGAATGAGTCACCCGGAGCTGGCACGAAGGAAGATCTCCGCAAGCTGGCTTCGGTCGACATCTTCACCATTGAGGTCGGTTATGGACTGCTACCCTTGGCAGAGAGCAAAGGCGGTGGCAGCGATCTGTTGACCCGGGTGACCGGGGTGCGCCGCACGCTGGCCCGCGAGCGGGGTATCATGCTCCCGCCCATTTCAGTTCGCGATAATTTGGATTTGGAATCCAACGCCTACCGTTTCCTTCTGAGGGGACGTAATCTCGGGGGAGGCACCGTCAATCCCGGGCGATGGATGGCCATTGATGTGGCTGGAAGTGGAGTGGAGCTTCGGGGCATCCCCACCAAGGAACCGGTTTTTGGACTGGATGCGGTCTGGATTGAAGAGATTGAAAAGAAGACGGCTGAGATGCATTCTTTTACAGTGGTCGATGCTCCCTCGGTGATCATCACCCATTTATCGGAAATTCTTAAAGGGGTTGCGCACCATCTGCTGACGCGGCAGGAAACCCAAGCGCTGGTTGACCATGTCCGCGAGTCTCAGCCTGCTCTGGTCGATGAACTCCTGCCGGATCTGGTCAACTTGGGAGTTATACAACGGGTGCTGCAAAATCTGCTCCGCGAAGGAGTCCCGATTCTCAATCTGCCTTTGATTCTGGAAACCATTGCAGATTATGCGGTTGTGACAAAAAACCCGGATGACCTGTCCGAATTGGTACGGCGCAGGCTGGGCCTGTATTTTGTTCCAGAGCTGGAAGCACGGTCCGGGGTTTTGCGGGCCGTAACAATCGATCCCCGTTTTGAGAAGCACCTCAATAGCAGGGTCCACCGGGCTCCGGGGGAAGTCGGGTTGGCTTTGGACAACTCCATTGGGAGGCATCTTTTGCAAGAACTGAACACCCGGCTTTCGGGTTTGACCGGCGAGGGGAATCCCATGGTTCTGATCTGTGGTGCTGAGCTTCGCATGGCGTTGCAGCGCTTTTTCGAACCCTCTTTCCCCAAACTGCATGTGGTGGCCTTTCAAGAAGTTCCACCGGAGACCGAGATCGAGAATGCTGGCTTTATCACAGCTCCCAAGCAGTTGACTGAATCTGAACCCATTGTTGCCTGAAGATGCAAACCACGCCTCAATTCCAAGATACCGCTATTTCACAGGAAAGAGTTACCTACCGTCTTGTGGTGGGCTCACCGGAGGAAGCTGTCCGCACATTGCGATCCCGGTTCGGTGAGGATGTTGAAGTCATTTCAGTGCGGGCTGTTTCAGCGCCGGGGCTGAAGGGCATGCTGGGATCGAGGAAATTTGAAGTGCTTGCCCGTCCTGCGCCCAAAGAGGAAGTGCCGTCGACTTCCTCCTCCGCGAGCTTCAGTTTGCCGTCGGAAGAAGAGCCTGAGGAGTGCAAGGAGCATACGGAAGGGCTTCACCGAAGGATGGCTTCCCCTAGTTTGCGGGAGGTGCTCAAGCGGGTGGGGTTTTCCACCCGGAGCTTTGAGCTGATCGGAGGAGAATCTGCTCTGGGCGGGGGCGAACAGCCAACCCATCGCAGTTTACTCTCTCTGGCCGATACACTGCGCGGGCATTTTCACAAAATGCCCGAGCGCACTTTGCCCAGGCGAGTGGCGTTTCTTGGATCATCGAGCTCCGGACGAACCACTGCCCTCGGGAAATGGCTGGGGCGATCTGTTTTTCAACAAGGTCAGCGTGGTCATGTCTATCGTCTTGAGCTGGACCACCCCAATCGGGCGGAAGGGCTGGATTTACTCTGCGAAGCACTTGGCCTGGTGCTTGAGCACTTAGGGGATGGTGGGTTTGGAGATATGCCTGAGGCTTCTGGAGATTTCGAACTGATCCATGCTCCGGCGCTTTCACTGTCCCGTCCCCAAGAGAACCTTATCTTGCGGGATTTCCTTGATCGGGAAAGGGTTGAGGGCCGGGTGCTGGTGGTGAATGCGGTCTACGATGTGGATGTGCAACGTGCCATTGTCCGGGCAGGGCGTGACCTGGGGGCAACCCATTTGGTGTTTTCTCATCTCGATGAGGTTCGTGCATGGGGAAAACTGTGGGATCCTATTCTCGAAAGCCGCTTGATTCCGCTTTTCCTCTCCACCGGCCCCAGCCTGACGGGTGGCTTGGAGTTGAAGGTCGTCGATACCCTGCTGAAAAAAACCATTCCTGGATTCTGATACCTCATGCGCTCAATCTTTATATTCGGAGGTTTTGTGGGATTTACCCTTGTGCTCTTGGGAGGATTGATGGCGGGAAGGGAAATAAACCTGATCCTGCGGGATGCTGCCATTGGATGCTTGATCATGGCATTGGTGTTTCGTTGGTTCTGGGCGGTGGTGATCCGCACGTTCCATGAGACGGCCCGCCACAAGCGTATGCTGGCGGAAAAAGCGGAGGCGGCAAGAACTGCGGCGGAGGCGGAGGCATCCCAGAAGGCAGCAGGCTCCAGCCTCCAGCGTCAGGGTAGCCCCTTGGGAACTGGCAGCGGGAACAGAACAGCTGCCAGCCCCCTGCTCTCCCGATAAAGCCTGCCCACGGACAGCAACCAGGTTGTTATTTGTTGACAGAAGAGCGTAGGGAAAATCTTTCCGGGCGAACGGTGAGGATTTATGAGCGACGCGCACAGTGAAAAAATAGAACCTTTAATCGATTGATTATAAGTGGTTTAGTGATTTTGGGAAGGGCTTGGCATCTTCGTTGCATTACTGAGGGCATGAAGTCCACGAAGGATCCCCAAAAATGCCTGAAGCTCCCTCGCTCACGAGAGTGTGGAGGCAGGCAAGGAGGTTTAGGGGCCTTTGGCTAAGGATCATGTCACATTCCCGGAGGAAAAAACCATGAAAAGTGCCGCTCTCGTTCAGTCTCAAGATGATGCAGAAACTACCAAAAAAAAGGAAGCCCTTCAAAGGGGAAAGGCTTACCAGCAGTTTTCGGAGACGATCAGTGAGTCGGAATTGATCGAGCGCTTTTTGCCGATGGTGAGGAGCATCGTGGAACGGGTGCGGATCAACCTGCCATCGCACATTGAGGTGGATGAGCTTTACAGCGTTGGGGTGACCGGATTGATCGCTGCGGTCCGAAATTTTGATCATGCCAGAGGTAAGACATTTGCCGGATATGTCTCTGTGCGGGTGCGGGGAGCGATTTTGGACGAACTGCGTCGGCTCGATTGGTGCCCACGCCGAACCCGGGCCAAAGGGAGGAAGCTACGTGATACGATCGGTGAACTGGAGCAGTCTCTAGGTCGTGAGCCGACCGAGCTGGAGATTCGGAATGAGCTGGGAATCAGTGCAAAGGAGTATGCCCAGCTGCTTGAAGAGATCCGCCCAGTGTCTTTTGTCACTCTGGACGATGGAAGCTCCTCAACGGGAGAATCTGAAGGCAGCACGCTGCACGAATCCATCCCGGATCCCAATGCTCCGAATATCCGTGAGATCCTTGAACAAGATGAGCTGCTGAAATTGGTGAGCGAACGGATTGACCAACTGCCGGAGACCCAGCGAAAAGTGCTGGCACTTTATTACTTTGAAGGTCTGCGCCTCGCGGAAATCGCAGAAGTGTTTGGCGTTACGGAATCCCGAATCTGCCAGATCCACTCGCAGGCCATATTGGTACTGCGGGCCTATGTTCAACGCATCCGTGACCGCTAAGGAGATGTTAAGATGCTGATTGTGATCGGAGCTTTAGTTGTCTTTTTCTCTATGCTGGGTGGCTTCATGCTGGCTGGAGGGAACCCCTTGGTGCTGTTGCACCTGTCGGAGTTTGTGATCATTTTCGGTATTGCGGGGGGACTTCTCGTTATTGCCAGTCCGGGTCATGTTCTCAAAGGAGTGATTGCCCGTTGTAAGCAGGCATTGTACGGCGGAACTCCTGAGAAAGAGGACTATGAGGAGGTTTTCAAAGCTCTGTATGAATTATTCATGATCGGCAGAAGAAATGGTCTGATCGCATTGGAAGAGCACTTGATGAGTCCGACGGAGAGCCCTCTTCTCAATAAATATGCAGTATTAATGGATCATCCGGAGCGACTGGAGTTTCTAGTTAATTCGATGCGTCCAATTGTCGACGGCCGGATCAAACCTGATCAGCTGGGGGTGCTGTTGGAGGCAGAGCTTGAAGCCAAGGATGAAGAGGCGCAGCATCCGATCCATGTCCTAACGCTGGTCGGCGATTCCCTTCCGGGGATCGGCATTGTGGCGGCGGTGCTCGGGATCATTAATACCATGTCATTTATTGCAGATGGAGCCGAGCAAGTCGGTAAAAGTGTAGCGGCTGCTTTGACCGGAACTTTTTTGGGGATTTATGCGGCCTATGGTTTTGTTAATCCTTTGGCCAGTCGGGTGAAGATGAACGCAGCGAGCGACATGCAAATGCTTCGTTGTATCATGCAAGCAGTGGAAAGTTTCGCTCATGGAATGGCTCCACTTACTTCAGTTGAGATCGCCCGACGCTCTCTGGAATCATGTATTCAGCCGGGAGCGGATGAGTTGGAGACCAGTCTGAAGAACCTCAACACCCAGAATCAGAGCTGATCCATGGCCAGAAAGAAAAAAGGTGGACACCATGGGGGAGCGTGGAAAGTCGCGTATGCTGATTTTGTGACCGCGATGATGGCGCTGTTTATGGTCCTTTGGATTATTGGACAGGACGAATCCATCGTTGAAGCGACATCCAGTTATTTCCAGAATCCACTTGGCACCTCCATGGATGTGCGCTCCGGATTATTCGAATTCATTCGTTCTCCCTCTGATGCTGAGCTAGTGGGGGAGGACGAGGGGGCTCCGGACAGAGACAGCAATGAGTTGGATATCGTTTTTTTGAATTCTGTGGCTCAGGATTTTTATCGTTTACTGAATATTGAAGAGGGGCTCGAAGACCGGCCAATTGACATTCAGGTCACCTCTGATGGTATCCGGATCACCTTATATGACCGTAGAAGTGAGCCGCTGTTTCAGCCGTTGACTGCTGATTTTACCGAATGGGGCATGTTTGCGATGCAGAATCTGGCCTGGGTCATTGCCCGGCATAACTTTAATCTGGTAATTGAAGGGCATACGGTCACCGGATTGGAGTTGCCGAGGCATGAGTACACCGCATGGGAGCTAAGTTCTGATCGCGCCAATGCTGCAAGAAGAATGCTTTCGAAATATGCATCTGGAGAGATCAGAACGGAAAGGGTGGTGGGCTTGGCAGATCGATCACCCGTGCCCGACTTGCCGATTGAGTCTGAGTCCAACCAGCGTGTCACCCTTTCGCTTTCACCGAGAAATTCAGCGCCTCGCAATCACCATTTCCAGTAGCTCTTCCATGCAATCCTACCTAAAAGATCGTGAACAGTTTACTCCCGGGACGAAATCGACTCCGGCGAGGCAAGCCATTTCTCCCTTGGCAAAGGTGAGCCTCTCGAAAAGCGGCTCTTCGTCGCACAAGGAGCACGGTTGTCCAGAGGTTAAATGCATCAAGCATGGAGACAGGGTCACCCGGATCATTGTCACATGTTCCTGTGGTGAAGTCATTGAGATTGACTGTGTTTACCCTGACCCTGCCTAGAGAGTAGCGGGTGAATCAGATGAGGATATCGGTGCTGCGCTTGAGGTAGGACTGAAGCGAACCAAGCAATCTTCTCACTTCATCTGCGTGGGGCTGATTCCCATTGACGGGTTCAGACAGGAGCTGGTGGGCAAGCCCTTGATCTAAGCGGGTCCAACTGGCCAGCATTTGCTCTTTCACTGGATAGCCCTCCGTTCGGGCTAAGAGATAGAGACTTTTGAAATGCGTCACCTCTGGGCGTTCGTTACGAGCAAATGCCTCCAGCGAACGCAGGCACAGCGAATAGAGTTCCTCAAAATACTCAGCATGCGTAAGGTTTTTCCATATAGTAAGCGCAAAGGAAGAGGCTTCCACCAAAGTTTGGTAGTGACTGCCGATCCGGGTGAATGGGCTTTCAGTCTTACATTCTCTTATAAACAGGGAATGGCCGTTGGATGCTCTATCGATTTCTACGCTAATAAAATCGAACAGGTCGGGTGGGCGGGGGCCTGGTTTGCCGGAAGTCCGCAGGCGATAGAGGAGTTTTAAAGGCCCTTCAGACTTGGAAAAAACCAGTAAGCGCATGTGGCGTTCTCCCCCCGTATCCCGCCCAAGTACAACACCTTCACAGGACAGACTGGCCGAATTCATGTATCTTTGGGTGGGCTGGCCGGGTGAGCAGGCTGAGGAGATTGATCCGGTTTTAGTCCCGTTATAAGAGCTTCGGAATCGGTGACTTCAACAGAAGCATTCTTTGAGTAGGGATATGGAGGAACCACCGCCCCGCCACTGATGATGAGCTTCATTCCATCACCCACCGACATTTCCAGGAAGACGACATCCTCCCTCGGAACCATCAGCAAAAAACCGCTGGTAGGATTTGGGGTGGTTGGCATGAAAATATTGACCAGATTTGCGGATGTTTTCTGTTGAGTTTCACCGCGGGAGCTTCCGGTTAAAAAACCGATAGCCCAAATCCCTTTTCGTGGGTATTCAATGAGTACAGTTTGTTGGAATACAGCCTTGTTTTGCTGAACAAATGTGTCCCGGATCTGCTTGACGGTATTGTATACAGTCCGGACAAGAGGGAGGTTATCGACTATCCGCTCAAAGTAAGAGATGATCATCCTCCCGATAAAAAGCCGCGAAAGCCAGCCCAGCGCGGTGATTAGTGCGACGACCGCAAGCAAGGCAATCAGGTTCAGCCCGAATTCCAGCCAGATTTCGTTGGCCGGATCGAACTGAATCCTCCGGAACATGATCCGGCGGGTGGGGACCCCAAGTCTTTGTATCAGGAAATTGACGACAAAAATCGTCACTGCCACCGGTGAAAGGAGCAGGAGTCCGGAAATGAACCAATTACGAAATGAGCGAATCATGTTACCTCCAACCACCATGTTTCGGAGTCTGCCTGCTGACAAGCGGATTTGGCCCTTTGTCGACAGGGAATTATTCGAGTCCTGGGTTCTTCAGGTCGCCTGATGAAGAGTGGCTTTTAACTCTTTTACATGAATGCGGGGAAGGGCATCTTTCTCAGAAGGATCGTTGGCGAATAAGCCGCCATTCGCGGGAAAGCATGCTGTACATTTCAAGATCGACGTAATGATCGTAGAGCCACTCTGCCTCGCGTTGGGTGCCTTCATGGACAAAACCGAGCCGTTCGGGGATGGCCCTGCTGGGATGATTCTCCGTAGCGCACCGGACGTAAATCCGGTTCATGAAGCGATCATCGATGGCATAATCCAGGAGTCGACGAACGCAATCGGTCATGATACCCTGCCCGGTGAATGGCTTGCTCAGCCAATAGCCAAGGCTGGTGATGCGGTTTTTCTGGTCAAATGCATGGAAGCCGATGCAGCCACAGAACTGGTCCTGAGAAAAAATGCCGAGGGAAAAGCCCAGACCTTGATGATAGGCGATCCAGCTGCTTTCCAAAAATGGACGTGAGTCATCCGGGCACTTGCTGTCATCTACCCAAGGCAGCCATTGGCGAAGGTAAGAGCGATTCCGGTCTATTTCAGCAAAGACCACATCGGCGGCATCACCGCGAAGTAGGCGAAGGTGGAGACCATCCCGAACCGTCAGGTTGAATGGCATGACCGTGAGGGGGTTAGTCTCCCTTCAGTGCGGGACGCAGTTCGTCTCCTTTGGCGGCAACATGGGTTAATGCACGAGGTGAGGACTCGTGACGCGCCAAATCAATCCAGTCGTTGACGATACGGATGCTTTCCCGCAGGTGAATGTCGAGAATTGGACGGTCTCTGAGGATATTGTCATCCAGTTCAACGATCCGGCGAAAGAATGCGGGCAGACCGGATTCAATCGTCGGGATGTCTGCTTTTTCCCCTAATACTTGAGTGAAGAAGTCCACCGGAATAAATTCCCCGGTCCGATCTGCGACACGCAGGCTTTGGAGAATGGTGCGCATTTCCTCTTCGCTCACTTCCAACTCGGTGGCATTGGAGAACACCTCTGCCAGCTCGGCAGCGTGTTCGAGTTGATGCTCGTAATTGATATATTCGACCCAGACCTCCTCGATTTTGGATCCAGGCTCAGCTTCGTAGTAGAACACCTTCTGATAGAACTGGTTCATTCTTGGCTGGCCGTTTGGCAAAGGAGTTTCCCGCAATTTCTCTTGGTGAATCTGTTTTTGCTTTTCAGCGATGGTAAGCTCAACCGGTCTGACTGGAAATTCCAGAGTATCGCGCAACGTCCGGCGTTCCTGTTCAAATGCGTTTCGTTGGTTTCTACTGTCTTCCTTTTCCTGGCGGCGAATATCCAGGTTGAGGATATATTCATTTTTCTCGATCATGTTCATACGCCACTCCAGCTCTCGCCGAAGTAGGTCAAACTCTGGAAGTTGGTCCTGTCTTTGCAGGGATCGACTTGCCAGTTCCTGACGGAGTTGCTCGTCGAGGCGGGAGATGGAATGTGTCCAGGTTTTCTCGACCGTACCGAAACTAATGGGGGCGATTTCATCCCATTCGAGAGCATTCTCGCGGTCGGATTCGGTTTTCAAGAGGGAACTCTGCAGGGAAGGAAGGGCAATATCGGAGAGGACGCCCCGCTTCTGAGTGGAGGATCCATCGGGGAGGTAGAATTGCTGAATCGTCAGTTTTACCATACCCCAGCGAGGTGCTATACTTTGAAAAGGATTGGAGACTGCCCTTCTGAGATCAGCAAGGGTTTGGACGGTGCCTTTTCCGTATGTCGATTCATCACCGACGACTAAAGCCCGGTTGTAGCTTTGGAGTGCGCCTGCCATGATTTCGCTGGCGGAAGCACTGAGCTTGGAGGTAAGGACAACGAGAGGTCCGCTGTAAGCGACTTTGCCATTGCGATCCCAGTCTTCTTCGATTTCTCCGGAAAAACTCCGTTTCATGACAACGGGGCCCTCTTCGATAAACAGACCGGTCAGGGCAATGGCTTCGTCGAGGCGGCCACCCCCGTTTCTGCGCAGGTCGAGTACCAGGCCCTCGATGCCCGCTTCTTTGAGCTTCACAATGAGTTCAAGGACATCCTGGCTGGTGGAGGTGCCTCCTCCTTCAAAATCGCCTTCGCCGTAAAATGAGGGAAGCTCAATGACTCCAATCTGGATCGTGCGTTCATCACCGGGCAGTTCAATAATTTCGCCTCTGGCCAGATTGGCTGCCAACTCGATGCGATCCCTGGTGAGGGTGAGCACCCGGCGTTGTTCGCTCCCTGGGGTTTCCACCACCAGGCGAACGTTGGTCCCGATTTCACCCCGTATCAGGTGAACAACACGGCGGAGCTTCATGCCAACTACGTCGACTGGCTCAGCTTCTGCACCCTGTCCCACCGCAACTATTCTATCTCCGGGATGGAGGTTTCCACTTTGCTCGGCGGGGCCCCCGGGCAGTACTCTTTCTATTACAGTGTAACCTTCCACATCACGCAATTGTGCACCGATTCCAATGAGGGACTGGCTGATTTCGATGTCAAACTCCTGTGCGCTGTCCCAGGAGAAGAAAGAACTGTGGGGGTCGTATTGGGAGGCGAGTGATGAAAGAAATGATTCCTGAATATTGTGGGCTTCCATTTCATCAAGGAAGCGTTTCCGACGTTCATAACGTCTGGCGATTTTTGTTCGTGCCGTTTCCAAATCCTCACCTTCCAAAAGTTCTGCAATCAGATCAAATTTCAAACGCTTAGTCCAAAGATCATTGGCGGCTTCCTGATCCGCAGGCCAATCTGCATCTTTGCGATCCGTTTGCAGGATCTGTTCCCCATCGAGATCAAAAGGCTGAGTGAGGCGCTGGGCAATCCAGTCCAGGCGCTCACGGACGCGCTCATCGTAGAGGTCGTAGATTTCGAATGCGGGGTAGAGGTCTCCCACGAAGAGATAGGATGGCTTCAGGTTGCGCTCGAATCGTTCGAGGATGAACTCTACGTCGTTTTCGAGGAAAAACATTTTCTGCTCATCCAGGTCCTTCAGGTAGTCTTGGAGCAGTTTTCTGCTGTCTACCTCGGCGAAAGGCATCCGCCGATAATGGTAGTCCTGCAGCATCTCGATCGCGATCCGGGATTCACGCTGCATGCTGCGCCGTTCTTCCGCGGTCAGTCGCTCACTCGATCGTGCGTCGAGGGTGAGCGATCCCGCGGTGAAAAGGAGAGCCCCAAGGAGGAGGGCCAGGCGGGGATTGAACTTGAACATCATGAATCTGAAAGGATGGGTGCCATCTCCCGGGGCTTTTCTTAAGGATGCCGGAAGACCGGTGGCTGGGTGAAAAAGTGAAATGCAGGAAACACGCTAAATCTCGAGTCTGTCTGGTAGGAAGACTCAAGATGCGCGGAGCTGTTCAAAAGATCGACACGAATCGCCATAAACTCAAGCTGTTTCACGATTTACAGTGGTCGCCTTTTCCATCGGGAAGCAGTTCATTTGCTCATTTCTGATTCAGTAGATCAGATTGCTCGCGCAGGTAGGCAAAGCTGTAAAGTCCGGTGTTGTGGCCATCGCTGAAGCCAAAGCGAATGGCGTAATTGCCGACTTTTTCCCAGCCCTCCACGCTGACACCGGTGAAGTCGGTTCGCGGGTCTCCGCCGATTTTACGTCCAAAGAGGTCGGTTTCGCCTTTGGTTTCCGCGCTGGGCGAAATTTTCCGCAGGTGAGCGGCCTCAAAGAAGTCTTCTCGCCCATCCGTCCAGCGAATGGCTACGGTGTTGCCGATCAATTGCAGGTCTGCCAGTCCAAGTGGAGGTGTGCTCATGATATTAAATCGGGTGATTGACAACTGACTTAGGCGGAATCCCAGTTTTTTGCTCGTTCGAGGGCTTTGCGCCAGCCTCGCCGGAGGTCTTGGGCGGCTTCTTTGGGTAGCTTGGGCTCAAATCGGCGGTCGATTTTCCAGCGTTCGGCCAAGGCCTCTTTTGAGGGCCAGATGTCCGCCGCTAAGCCAGCCAACGCGGCGGCACCAAGGGCGGTTGTCTCTGTGACTTCAGGGCGAATGACGGGAACCTGGATGAGGTCGGCTTGAAACTGCATCAGGAGGTTGTTCTCCACGGCACCGCCATCGACCCGCAATTCCGTTAGGGGGACATCGGCATCTTTCAGCATAGTGTCGAGCACGTCCCCACATTGAAAGGCGATGGCTTCGAGGGCAGCTCTTGCCAGGTGGGACTTGTTGGTCCCCCGGGTCATCCCGATCACAAGACCCCGGGCGGAGGCATCCCAATGGGGCGCGCCGAGACCGGCAAAAGCCGGAACAAAGTAGATCCCCCCCGCATCCTCGACTTCTCCGGCCAGCGTTTCCACCTGACTGGCACTGGTGATGATGCCGAGCTGATCCCGCAGCCACTGCACGACGGCTCCACCAATGAAGACGCTGCCTTCGAGGGCGTATTCGCGTTTTCCTTTGATCTGCCAGGCTACCGTGGAAAGCAGATTGTGCCGCGATAAATGGGGTTCATCTCCGGTGTGCATGAGAATGAAGCAACCGGTTCCGTAAGTGCTCTTGGCCATACCTGGGGTAAAGCAGGCTTGCCCGTAGAGGGCGGCGTGCTGGTCTCCAGCCATGGCGAGGATGGGTAAACCGTCGAGACTGGAGCCGCATTGTACCTCTCCAAAATGCCCACTGGTGTCGCGGATGGTGGGAAGCAATTTGGCAGGAATGTCAAAGAGGCGTATCATCTCCATGTCCCATTGGCCGCTGCGCAGATTGCACAAAAGGGTGCGGCTGGCATTAGTCGCATCTGTCGCATGGACCCGCCCGCCGGTTAGTTTCCAGAGCAGCCAGGTATCGACAGTGCCGAAGGCCAATGAGCCTTTTTCCGCCTGCGCACTGGCACCCTCCACATGGTTGAGAATCCACTGAATCTTGGTCGCTGCCAGATAGGGATCGATGACCAGGCCAGTCCGCTCCCGGACCGTATCTGCATGGCCCTGCTCGCGATAGCCGCGACAGGCTTCCGCAGTGCGGCGGTCCTGCCAGACAATGGCGCGGTGAATGGGTTTACCGCTTTCACGATCCCAGATCAGGGTAGTCTCCCGCTGGTTGGCAATACCGATTCCGGCAATTTCCGAACGGTTAACCCCTGCCTCCGTCAACACCCGTTCTGCGACCTGGAGCTGGGTTTGCCAAATATCTTCCGGATCCTGCTCCACCCAGCCAGGTTGAGGGAAGTGCTGGGGAAATTCTTTTTGAGCCACGCCGACAATATCGCCATCGCGGTCAAAGAGAATGGCTCTGGATGAAGTCGTTCCTTGGTCGAGTGCGAGAAGGTATTGCATTTGTCTCAGGTGCGGAAAAACATGAGCGCCTGGGCGCTTTCATACACGACCCAGATAAAGAAAACTATGCCCACAAAGAGGATCGCCCAGAAAATGCGTTTGCGCCACTTGCGTCGGCGGGAGGCGGGATCTTTGTCACTTTCCCAGAACTTGGCATGGTGTAAGTGACTCATGAAACCGGCTTGAAATTGGCCATGATAGTGCCGCCGATCAATCCGGTATCGAGTCCGCGCCAGTTTCTTGTGCGCGCGCCATATGAAGAATCGCCTTAGCATGGAGCGTTATCACCCTTTAGGCTTTCCCCGACAAAGGCAAGAATTGCATTGAGGCCCGTGGGATGAAATCTAACTTGGTGAAATCCAAGATTATGAATTTCTGCATTCTACCTGCAGGTGCCTGGGGCACCGCTTTCGCGCTCCATCTGGTCCGCCAATCCCAACTGGTTACATTGGTGCCCCTCACACAGGAAGAGGCACTTGACCTGACCACACACCGTGAGAACCGGCCGTTTCTGCCGGGGTTCACCCTGCCGCAGGATTTGCAAATCGGAATGGAATGGGCCCCGGCTCTGATGGAGACGGAGGTTTTGGTGCTGGCCTGTCCATCCAAGTTTTTGCGTCAGGTCTGCCGCGATGTGCGCGATCAACTGCACCTTGCCCGCCGCCTCAAAGTGGTGCTGACCCTGTGCAAGGGAATGGAAGAGGGGACCAATAAGGTTCCGGGTGAGGTGGTGCAGGAAGAGTTGCCGAATCTGGCCCATGCCACTTTGTCAGGTCCGACCTTTGCCTCACAAATAGCTCAGGGCCAGCCATCTGCGATTGTCCTCGCCTCGGGGACCCCGGAGATTCTACCGGAGCTGCAGGAGGCGATCAGTGGTGATACGTTGCGGGTCTATTCGACGGATGACTACTTTGGTGTTGAGCTGGGCGGTTGCCTGAAAAACGTCTATGCGATCGCCGCCGGGATGTGTGATGGTCTTGGGCTGGGAGACAACAGCCGGGCCGCACTTGTCACCCGTTCCTTGCATGAGCTGGTCAAGGTTGGCGTCGCGCTTGGGGGCAAAGCGGAAACATTTTACGGATTGTCCGGACTGGGCGATCTGGTCCTCACCTGTAACGGACGGGAAAGCCGCAACCGCACTTTTGGAGAGCTGTTTGCCAAGGGCGTGTCGGTGGATGAGCTGATCAATGAGCGGAAAATGACGGTGGAAGGCTACCGCACGGCGCTTTCCTTTCATGCCGTTTGTGAGGAAAAGGGGATTGATGCGCCCATTTTGGAGCAGATTTACCGCATCCTTTACGAAGGCCAGAACCTCAAAGGTGCGATTGCTGCCCTGATGGGCCGTGACCTCAAGTCTGAGCGGCACTAGGCAGACTGAGGACCGCAGCTAGTCGAAGCGCAGGAAGCTCTTGTGCCGCTGGCTTTGGGCATGGGTCAGGGGTGGCAACTGATCGAGGGGAATCGGCTTCGGTAAGCGTTGAATGATGGCTTCCGCCGCCTGCTTCAGTTCCATCCAGCGATGCCAGTCGAGATCGGGGGCGTTGACAATGTGGTTGAGCAGGCTGCGCCATTCGAGGCGGGCGCGCTCGATATCGCCGGAGAGCAACTCCTCGCCAAACAGTTTCACTTTGGAGGGGTGCACATCCCCACGGATGATTTCCGCCGCTCCATCTCCATAGTCAATCGGAACCCCTTTATGGAGGTATCCGGCAAAATCGGCACTGCCGTAGGCCGAGCGCGAAACGGCTCCCAGCCGGCCGGAAAAGGTCTCGAACTCGCTGAAACGGTGGCCCGCCCGCAGGTTGGCGAGGTCATAGATCAGCTCCTCAATCGGGTAGGAGTCATCCTCGAGGGCGGCGGCCACAGCCAGTCCCTCCCCGTGATTGAAGAAACTGAAAATCCTCCCGCGTCGGGTGGGCAGGGCTTTTTCATCGATCAAACCCAGTCCATACCAGGCCTCAGCCGGAGTTGGAGCGGAACGGGAAACGGCGTCGGCCTTTTGCTCATAATAGGTGAGGGCCACCGAGAGCTGCGTTTTGCGCCGGGGTGGCGCGATCAGGGCCCGTCCGCTGGAATCGACATAGGCGAAGGCTTCCGCATCGGCGTAGTCGAGACGGGCGTAGAGCATGTCGTTGCGATCCTTCCAGGAATGAAAACGACCCCCGTCACTGAGGAAGGGTAAGGCGGGGAGCAGCTCTTTTTCCAGACGATCAAAAGTCCAGCGGGCGCGGTGGACCCTGGCTTTTTTCTCATTGGCCTCGCGCCAGCGCTGGAGGGCGCGGCAGGCCCAGCGGGTCAGGACCAGTTCCCCTTCTGCCGGATCCTTGCCAAAGCGGGCCACCGGCACCTCCCGCCCGAACCGGAAACCCGGTCCCGGATCCAGTCGACAGAGGGTGCCCGCTTCCACGCCTTGAAGGGAGGCTGCCACTTTGAGGGCAGGGCGCCATTGTCCTTTTTCAAAGAAGAGGGCATCTCCCAGCCGTCTGGCCTGAGGCGCACGCAAGCGTTCCCAGTCTCCCTCCGGATTCTGAAACTCTTCGACTTCCTGAGTCTTGAGCGGGGCGGACGCGATTTCACCCGCTGCGGTGGGTCTGGGCTTAAACTGGGCCAGTCCCAGTGGCACGCGTTGCTGACTGAAAAGGCACGCGGCCACCGCCTGCGCCGAGGCGACCGGGTCCTGCCCGCTGCGGCGGGCTGCTTCCATCACGGAAAGCATGCTGGGCCAGTCCACCTGATGGGTGCGCTTCAGTTCAAGGGGTCGTGATTCGCTCAGCCGGGGTTTGCCGGGTGACACGATGATGTAGCCCTTTTTATCCAGTCCCCGTCGACCGGCCCGCCCGAACATTTGGAGGAGTTCATCCGGACGAACATGGTGATGCCGGTCATGGGCGCGGTATTCACGATCCGTCACCAGCACACTGCGCATGGAAAAGTTGATTCCACTGGAGAGACCCATCGTGGCAACGACCACCCGCAGTTGACCGGCTTTTGCCAGCGGTTCGATCAAGCCCGCGCGCTGGGCGTAATCCAGACCGCTGTGGTGAAAGGCAATGCGCGAACGCAGCAGCTTGGCGAGTCCTTCTCCGGCCAGCCGCTTTTGCTCCGGAGTGAGCACGAGGGGGTCTTCTTCCGGCAGCATTCGGGCGAGTTGGAGGGCCAGTTTTTCCGCCGCCCGCCTGCGTGGGGCGAAAGCCAGCAGCGGGGCCAGCTCAAATTTGAGTGCTCGGGCAATGACCCGTGGCCAAAGGCCCTGCACGGTGGAGGGGATGCGATTGGGGAGGGCATCGGCATCGATTTCCTCCAAAGGCACCGGACGCTCGCCGGTGCGCACCAGCTCGACCTCTCTTCCCAGGCGACGCAGCCATTCGACGACCCGCTGTGGATTGGCGACTGAACCGCTCATCAGGAGCAATTGCGTGTGCTCTGGCGCGAGAGCGAGAACCAGCTCATAGTTCACCCCACGGCTTTGGTCACCCAGCATCTGATATTCATCAATCACCAGGACCGAGGGGCCGTCTCCCCGTAGAAACCGGTATTTTTGGGTTTCGAGGGTTGCGACCACCACAGGGGCGTCGAGGTTTTCGGCGATGTCTCCGGTGGCAATTCCCACGTTCCAGCGACGCTTGCGCCACTCTTGCAGTTTGTCATTGGCGAGGGCCCTGGTCGGTACGGTGTAAATCGCATTGCCCTTGAGGCTGTTCGACTCGACCAGCAGTTCGAAAATATAGGTTTTACCTGCTCCGGTGGGGGCATCGACAATGACATCCTTGCCTGCCTGCAAGGCGCGGATAGCCTGTTGCTGCCATAGATCCGGCACCCGCAGCTCTGTGCCAAGCGTGATCATAGGCGGGGAGCTGCTGCCAGCAGCTTGCGGGTGTAGGGATGGTGCGGGTTTCCGTAAACGGCCTCCGCGCTGCCTGTTTCCACTACCTGCCCGTGTTCCATCACAACCATATCATCGCACAGGTGTTCGACCACTGCCAGATCATGGCCAATAAAGAGGCAGGTCAGTCCCAGGTTTTGCCGTAAATCACTGAGCAGATTGAGGATCTGAGCCTGGACCGAGACATCGAGCGCGCTGACCGGCTCATCGAGGATGAGCAGTTCCGGTTCCACAGCCAAGGCCCGGGCGATGCCCACCCGCTGTCGCTGGCCCCCGCTCAGGGTGGCGGGCTTACGGGCCGGATCGACCGACTCTAGCCCGACAGTGGCGAGGAGTTGTTCCACCTTTTCTACCCGTGCTTTTCGGGGTATTTTTGGAAAATGCAGGTCGATCGGCTCTTCCAGCAGCCGACGAATACTGAGCGCGGGATTGAGGGCACGATAAGGGTCTTGAAAGACCATTTGGATACGCTTGCGGATCGGAACCCACTCCTGGCGGGAAAGTCCGGTCAACTCTATTCCGTCAAAGCGGACACTGCCTGAGTCGGCGGGCTGCAGACCGACAATGACACGGGAAACGGTCGTCTTTCCACTGCCGCTTTCACCGACAAGTCCGGTTACCCGCCCCTTTTGCGCGGTAAAATGCACGTCGCGCACAGCATGGACAACCTGTCCGCGCACCTGGAACTGCACCGACAAACCATTCACCTCCAGCCAGGCGGGGAAAGCTTCATTCGCTGCTTCTTTCATCCGGACGCCTCCAAAAGCGTTGCAACGGTGGGCAGGCGCGGGCGTTTCTCTCCAATCCGGGGGATGCACTGGATGAGGGCGCGGGTGTAGGGATGGCGCGGGGAGGCCAGCACCTCTGAGGTTGAGCCTTGCTCCACGATCTCTCCGTTCCGCATCACCTGAATGCTGTCGGCAAAACCTTTGACGATGCCGAAGTTGTGAGTGATGAGCAGAATCGCCATTCCGGTTTCTCTCCGCAGATCGGCCAACAAGTCGATAATTTGACGCTCAATTGTCGCATCCAGCGCGGTGGTGGGTTCATCTGCGATCAAAAGCCGGGGGCGTGCCAAAAGCGCCATCGCAATCATTACCCGCTGAAGCATGCCCCCGCTCAGCTCCGATGGATAAGCGGCGTGACAGCGTTCCGGGTCCCTCATCCCAACCCGCTCCAGTGCGTCGAGCACTGCCTTGCGGCGATTGCTGACTTCCTTGCGGTGCAGACGCAGCACTTCCTCCAGTTGGGTGCCGATCCTCAGGACCGGATTGAGCGACGCGCTCGGCTCTTGGAAAATGTAGGCAATTTCCCGGCCCCGGATCTGGCGCAGCTCCCGGCGGGAAAGCCGTTCGATCGCACGCCCATTAAATTGAATTTGTCCGCTCCAGCGGCATTGATGACTGGCGGGCAACAGCCGGGTCAGGGCCAGAGCGCTCACACTTTTACCACTTCCGCTTTCTCCCACCACAGCCCGGACCGAGCCCGGATTAAGATCAAAGTCGACCCCTTTGACGACCTCCTGCCAGCCCCTGTCGGAGGGAAATGCCACCCGCAGGTCGCGCACTGAAAGCAGTGAAGTGGAAGGAGCAGAGGCCACCCTTTCAAACCGATAAAGCCCAGCCTTCATGGCAACGGGAAAATGCCCCCGCCCTGCAAGATTTCTGTCAACCTATAACAACCTGGTATCTATCGCCGCTAAGCCCGCCAGGGAAGTCACTTGTCAACTAATAACAACCTGGTTGTTATCTGTGGGAGGGATGGGCTGCTCAGAAAGCGTTGTGCAAAAGCAGCTTATTGCTTTGCGGGAGGGCGGGGGAGCATTTCTGGAGGGGTTCTCAAATTACCACTTGACATGAGAATGTGTCTCATTTTCTTTTCGGACTGTTAGGTTAAGCTTATATTTGCCAGTTGAGAAGAGGGGAGTTGCCAGCTTCCCGGAAGAGCGGTTGAGGGGTGTTCCTTTGACCGCTTTTTTTGTGGACGGGCTTGGCAAAGTGCGGAGAAAGTGGCTGAGTCAGCGGATGCACACCGTGGTATCGGCTTGGACTCATGTTTTTGCCTATGGCTCGTTGATGTCGCCTGCCAGTCTGGCCGAGACACTGCCCGATTTTGAGTTTGAGCTTTATCCACCGGTTGGGGTGTGCTTGCGTGGCTGGCAGCGGGCCTTTAGCGCGATTTTTCCCAACAGCCGCAGTTTCCGGGCCACGGACGGGAGTATTCCGCCTAAGGTGGCCTATCTCAATCTGGAACCAATCCCCGATGCAGTGGTCCCGGGAGTTGTCTTGCGGGTGTCTTCTGATCAATTTGCCCGCTTGGCGGAACGTGAGTCGGGATACGCGTCCTGTGACGTGACGGATTCCGTGTTTCCCCTCTCGGGGCAAGGTTGGTCAGGCGGACGCTGTGTTGCCTTCGTGGTGGAACATACGGAGCGGGAGACCGCTGCCGCAGACGGCTTGGTCGGGCTGGGGGCGGATTACATTGCCTTGCTGGGGCGGGTATGTGCGGAGCTGGATCGACGGGAAGACACCGATTGCTATGCGAGGGATTTTGAGCGCTTGTGTCAGCGCTATGCGGGTTGGCCGCGCCTGACCGGATCCAATCCGCGGACCGGGAATCGTTACCCGTAGTGGAAAAGTGGGGACAGATCAGAGAGGCCGGCAAAGGCGACCCTGATAGCGGGCGGAAAGCTGGGCGTTGCGTTCGCTGCCGCCATCGGTATTGGCACTTTGCAGGAGCGGTGGGCGGTGTCCGTGGGCCAGCATCCATTGAATGGCTTCGAGTGCCAGCAGGTTGAGGAGAAGCACGCCGCTGACGCTCGACATCGGCCCTGTTTTGAGTGCTTCCCCGGGCACTGGAATGACGGCATCACCGGTTTCGCCGAGGGTATCAAGAACAAAGTCCGCCACCTCAAAGAGGCGCTTTCCCGAAGGGTGCAGGCTGGAGGTCCGGGACGACATGGGCAAGCCGGTAACGGCAATCACCTGTCCGCCTGAGGCTTTGGCTTCGAGGGCGACTTCGATCGGGCTGGGGTTGCGTCCGGAGTTGGAGATGACGATGGCGACTTCTCCCTTAGCGAAACCGAATTGCTCGCGATAGCGCTGAAAGAGGGCTTTGCCATAGCCGGGAATTTTTTCCGGCCAGCCCCCGGTCGGATCCGCGATCGAGCTGACCGGGACCAGTCCCCCTGCGCGGTGGACCAGCTCTCGGGCGAGAATGGCGGAGTGTCCGCTGCCGAAAGTGTGCAGCACGCCACCCTCTGCGAGGGAAGCACCAATCGCCGCACCCGCGCGGGAGAGCGCGGAGGCATTGGCCTCGATCACAGCCGCCTGCAGTTCGCTGCCGCGGGTCACAAATTGAAGGGAGAGATCACCAAGCATCCCCTAGGGATGGCCGGAGAATACGACGGAATCAAGGCAAGAGCGAGAGACCGAAGTCGATCCAAAGGGGGGTGGTCAGTAGTGAAAGAATGCTGGTGGCGAGGACAACCTGAATGGCGGTCAGCTCATGTCCGCCGTAGTGGCGGGCCATGACGATGGGAAAAATTCCGGCTGGCATGGCGGCCTGCACGGCCAATACAGTGCGCAGCTCCGGGCTGAGTCCGGGCATCCAGACGGCCACGGCGATGAAGGTCAGGGGCATCAGGGCGAGGCGTTGCAGGCAGGCCCCAAAAGGCACCTTCAGCGGTCGGATGAAATCGGATTTTTGTTCAAACAAATCAGCCAGTCCTGCTCCGGCCAGAATCAGCCCGAGAGGAATGGCACACTGCGCGAGGAAATTGACAAAGGCGTGAAACCAGGAAGGCAGGTAAGCGGCAATTCCACTGAAAGTTAGGATCAATGCGATCACCAAGGCAATGAGCGGAGGATTGAAAATGTGCCGCCAGGCGTCGCGTTTGAATTGACCGGTGATGAGGACGATCCCCACCGTCCAGATGGCAACTTCGATCCCGACATTATATATCAGCAGCACGCCTAGGATCGATTCCCGATTGTGGGGAAAAAGGGCGGCCACCACCGGGATCGCCATGTAGCCGTAGTTGTAGATGCCGCCGGTGAAGGCAAACGTCCGGTGTCCGGCACCACGCCTCAAGCCCAGCCCACGTCCCAACAGCCAGGCGACGGCAAATCCGAAGCAGATGGTAGCAAAGCCTAAAGCAGGGGCGAGAAACAAGTTGCGGGCATCGGAAAGCGCTTCATTGCCTAGGACAAAACGCAGAATGAGTGCGGGATAAAAAACCGTTACCACCATTCGCATCAGGCTTTGATCGGCGACGGGTGAAAGCAACTTTCCGATGCGCAGCCAGACCCCGAGCGCCATCAGGAGAAAAACCGGAACAATTGCCGCCAGCACCGTGGTATAGCCAATCATCAGAGATCAAAAGACCACAGCCAAAGGATGTGGGCAAGCGGCAAAGCGAAGGCGTGCTGCTGCTGAAACCTCACCACCAGCCTTGGACAAAGCCCTGGGCCGCCTTGATGGCAAAGACCGCACAATTGCTGGTGATGTGGGCGATGAAGCAGGGGAGAAGGGACCGATGTGGATTGTGTCGGCTGAAACGCAAATAATAGAACCAGAGGGAATTGGCCATGAGCAGCGTGAGGGTCCAGAGGGATTTAGCATCCAGTCGTATGAACCAGCCGCCGTCCTCGGGCTGCTCGATGTAGTATTGAAAGTGGAGAAGGGCAAACACCAGCGAGGCGGCGATAATGCTGAAGACAAAAAGCCGCGGTCCTTTCCGGTCGTAGTAGATATAGCCGCGGAAAATCAGTTCCTCGTAAAAGCCGGCGGCGATGAAGGTAAAGAGGGCGAAAAAGGTGACAGTGGATTGCTGATTGACCACCCCGAGCGCGTATTCACCGCCCGTTTCGATTCCGGCTAGGAGGAGGGCACCTGCCGCTCCGATTAAAATCCACCACAAGGGTGCGGATGTCGCACCGGGCAGACTTCCCGTATTGGGTTTCCCGCGTTGCCAGAATTGATAGTCTGCCCACCACAAGCGGAACAGGTAGAGGGCGATTCCGAGAAGGAGCAGGGAGATCCAAGGAGATGCGAACATGGAATTTGGAGCCTGATAAGGGTGGCTGTTGGATTTCAGCTCAAGACTTGTCCGCCAGCTTGACTCTCGACCCGCTCAAAGCAAGAACCTTGCTATTCCGGTCTGCATCGATTGGCTTTGTGGATATTGTTATATGAGCAAACCTGATCAGAGCAGCATTCGTCCGGAAGGGATCTCTGCGGTGACGGCCCCGATTGAGGCGGAATTGCACCGACTCGAATCCTTTCTGGCGACCCAAGTTGAAGCTTTCGAGCCTGAGGTGCGTCCGTTGGTGGAATATACCCTCTTGCACAGTGGAAAAAAGCTGCGTCCGATTCTGGTCTTTTTCGCTGGATGGCAGGGGCCGTGCAGCGTATCGGATGAGCTGATTCGGGCTGGAGCAGTGGTTGAACTCGTCCATCTGGCGACCCTTGTGCATGATGATATACTGGATGCTGCCGGGATGCGCCACCGGATGCCGACAGTGGCAGCGAAGTATGGGGCGGATGCAGCGGTACTGCTGGGAGATGCCCTGTTTGCCCATGCCTTGGAGCTGGCCGCCAGCTACCCAACTGTAGACGTCTGTCGGGCGGTATCACGGGCCACACGCCAAGTCTGCACGGGTGAAATCGCTCAAACCTTTGCCCGGGGGGAGGTACACCTGACGAAGGAAGCCTACTATCGGATGATTGATTTGAAAACGGCTGAACTTTTTGCGGTGGCGGCATGGCTGGGAGCCTTTCTGACGGAGGGGAAGGGCGCTTTTACCGAAGCGGTGGAAGGCTATGCCCGATCGCTTGGAGTCGCTTATCAGATTTTCGACGACGTAGCGGATTTTCTTTCGGAGGAGCAAAAAGCAGGTAAAACGCTGGGCACAGATCTGCAGAGTGGTAAGTTCACTCTTCCGGTCCTGCTCTTTCTCGAAGGAATGGAACCGCAAGCGGCTGCAGACTGGGCGGAACGTCTCCGCAGCGGGGCGGTTTCATTGGAAAACCTGCGTACGGCGATGCAGGAAGCAGGTGTTTTTTTACAAGTCGCACATATTTTCAAGGAGCACCTGTATAAAGGCCGCCGCCTGTTGGAACCCTATGCAGATCGGCCTTCCACCACGCAACTATTTGCTCTTGGGGACTTTGTGGGACAAGCGATGAATCGATTTGCACCTTATTCAGGGATATGATACCTTTACAGCATTACGGGGTTTATGCTTTTCAAGAAGCCGGTAATATGGTCTTCTTCAGGCATCCATCCCGGATGTGCTAACATAGAATTTCCCAAGACTGACAAACTATCTTACCCCTGAACGAACATGGCGGTATCTGGATCCCTTGAGCGTGAGGCGCAAGCCAACATCGCCGCTGAATCGGTGCGCGACGCTGACATCGATGCGGTTTATGTTGAGCGCGTGCAGTCCGGCGATGTGGCGGCTTTCGATTTTCTGGTCAACAAATACCGGGAACGCCTCTTTTCCATCGTCTATAACCTGACTTCCAACCGGGAGGACGCAGCGGATTTGACGCAGGAGTCTTTTATCAAGGCTTTCCGTTCGATCAAACGTTTCCAAGGCAAGTCCTCCTTTTTTACCTGGCTCTACCGTATCGCGGTTAATACCTCGCTCAGCCACCTGAAGCGGAACCGTTTCCGTCGCTTTTTCTCGTTGGAAAACATCAACGATGAGGCAAGTTCCTCGGAGATAGTGGAAGCACTTTCCGTCAAAACCAAGACGGAGAAGGGGGCTATCATCAGTGAGCTTCAGGAAAGATTGAACGACGCTCTCCAGAAATTGTCTCCCAAGCATAGGACCGTAGTAGTACTTTTTGAGATTGAAGGGCTCTCCCATCAGGAAATCGCCGACATCATGGGATGCTCGGTGGGGACTGTTCGATCCAGACTCCACTACGCGAAGCAACAGCTTCAAGCCTATCTTCAGGACTATTTGAAATAAGCACGAAATCGAACTTACCTATGTCGGAATCTCCGGTATCACTGGAAGCACTCCTTAAGCTCAAGCGCCTCGAACAACCCGACCGGGAGTTCTGGGAAGACTTTGAGCAGGATTTCCAACACCGCAGGTTGCGTGCGCTGATGGAAGACAGCACGCCCTCCGTTGGTTTTGGACTCGCATTCTGGCGCCGCCTTCTCGTCTGGTCTCCCTTTGCCGTCGGCGGGTTGGCTGCTGTAGCATTCTTTATGGCACCCTCGCTCGCGATTCAGGATGGATCGGAAGCATTAGTGGCGGAGGAATCCCAGAATCTTTCGCCGACCCAAGTATTTCAGTCTCATGCCGAGCCTCTTTCTGCGATGGTTTCTTCGGAAATTGCCCGTTCGATGGAAGCGATCAGAGTTCAGGATTTATTTTCCTTCCATGAGGCTGCCGGTCGTTCCCAGTTCGTGCAGGACGCTTTGGCTACTAAAGAAGAAGCGCGCCATTTTCGTCGCGTCCTTTCCAACGCAGCGCTCAGTGTGCCGACTTCGGCAGGCTCGCGCTATGTCGCGGATCCCTTGACCGCGGGACGGGCCGACGCATCGTCTGCCGTTCTGCGTCCAGGTTCCCATTTTTGAGGAACGCATGTGGCGCCGAAAGTGGATACCGTGGCTGCTCCTTTGCCTCTTTGGCCTTAGTTTGGGTGGCTATGCTCAGCAGGGCGACTGGATGTCGCTTCAGCGCCGCGTTGTTGAGATATACGAGGAGAACAAAGACGCGCTTGTTCGGGTGAAAGCGGTTTATGAATCTGAGGATACCACACCGCAGGTTATAATCGGCACGGGCTTTTTTATCAGCAACCAAGGTCTGGTCATGGCCAACGCCAGCGTGGCGCACAACCCGGTCCGGGTGTGGGTGGAACATCGCGGGGTGGCCTATGCCGCTGAAGTGGTGGGAACGGATGTTTCTTCCAATATTGCACTTTTGCGGCTCACCACCTTACCCAGAGAGTTCGGTTTTATCCACCTGTCGGATAACGCTGACATGCCTCCCATCGGTCGTTTTGTCATACGACTGAGCATGCCACTGGACTTTGATCCGACTCCGGATCTGGGACTCATTGCCGGGTATGAAAGCCGTTTCGCCGGCCGATTTTTCCCCTGTAAGTATATCCGTACCACAATCGATGCCTCTCCGGGGGATGGTGGAGCCGCGTTCCTGGATCTTTCCGGGCGATTGATTGGAATTCAAGTGGTGTCCTTACCGGAGGTTTCTTCTACTTATATGCTGCCTACCCGGGCGGCCTTGCGCTTGCGGGACGATTTCCTCTTCTACGGTAAAGTCACTTACGGTTGGATTGGTTTTGAGGTGCGGGAGGAGACGGATGTCAGGCGCGGCAAGCGACTGATTCTTGAAGAAGTTTTTTCCGGTGCCCCCGCAGAAGAAGCCGGACTCATGTCGGAAGATGTGCTTCTGAAGATCGGAGACTTTCCTGTGAGGAGTGTCGATGATTTGCGGAATGCCATGTTCTACTCTAGAGTGGGGCAATACGTGAATGTCCGGGTCGCACGCGGGGAGGATGTTTTGGAGTTTTCCGTTCGACTTGCAGAGCGCCCGCAAGATGAGCCCATGGAAGTTCTTCGCCCCATCCAGCCTCCAGATCCATTGCTTTCTCCAATGAGGACGTCTGATGAAGAAGCAGAGCCCCTCATGCATCCTCGTTTTCCGCAAGCCAGTCCTACGCCGGACAACGGCAATGCCCGCAGCAACATTCCTCTCCAGCGCAACGAATAATTTCGGCGGGAGGTAAATTCCTCAACACCCACTTATTCAACCCAATTTAGATTATGCGTATTGAACGAGATTCCATGGGGGAAATGGAAGTCCCGGAGAATGCCCTGTATGGAGCGTCGACCCAGCGGGCCGTCTTGAATTTTCCGATCAGCGGACAACCGATGCCACCTGCCTTTATTCATGGGCTGGGCCTTGTGAAGTGGGCCTGCGCGGTCGCCAATGAGCAACTCGGGAAGCTCTCTTCCGATAAAGCGAAACTGATTCAGGAGGCTGCTTTGGAAGTCGCCGCCGGAGAGTTGGACGCTCATTTCCCGGTGGATGTTTTTCAGACCGGCTCAGGCACCTCCTCCAATATGAATGCCAATGAGGTGATCGCCAACAGAGTCAGCCAGAAACTGGGCAAGCCGATTGGGTCAAAAGACCCGATTCACCCCAATGACGATGTCAACCTGGGGCAGTCCTCCAATGACATCGTTCCCACCACCCTGCATGTCTCGGTTGCTCTGGCACTCAGGAATCAATTGATTCCCGCGTTGGAAAAGCTGGGCACTTCGCTGGATGCCAAGGCTGACGCATTCGCGGAGATCGTTAAGATAGGGCGCACCCACTTGATGGATGCCACGCCCTTGACACTCGGGCAGGAGTTCAGTGGCTATGCCGCACAGGTGAAAAAGGGTGTCATTCGGGCAGAGAAAGCAATCCATGCATTGCAAGAGCTTGCTATCGGTGGGACAGCGGTTGGCACAGGAATTAACTGTCACCCGCAGTTTTCCGGACTCGTCTGCAGCAGTCTGAGTGAGCAAACTGGAATACGCTTTCGTGAGGCCGAGAATCATTTTGAGGCGCAGGGCGGGCGGGACGACTGCGTGGAGGTGGCTGGGTACTTGGCAACGATCGCAGCCAGCCTGACCAAGATTGCCAATGATATCCGATTGCTGGGCAGCGGTCCGCGCAGTGGAATCGGGGAGATCCAGTTGCCTTCGACCCAACCGGGCAGTTCCATCATGCCAGGGAAAGTCAACCCTGTGATGAGCGAAATGCTGGTTCAGGCCGCCCTCTATGCGCAGGGGTTGTGCCAGGTAGTGGTCAACAGTGGGCGGGATGGTCATTTTGAGCTGAATGTCACAATACCGCTCATTGCCAAATCACTGCTCGATGCCATTACGGTTTTGGCCAATGGTGCCCATACCTTTGCTGAACGTTGCGTGGATGGGATCGTGGCGAATGAGGCACAGTGTACTGAACTGGTTAGCCGCAGCCTGATGCTGGTAACCGCCTTGAATCCATATATCGGATACGATAACGCGGCTAAAGTTGCCAAGCAGGCTTTTGAAGAAAACAAGACTCTTCGGGAAGTTGTGCTGGAAATGGGGCTGCTGGATGAGGCCACACTCGATAAAGCATTGGACCCGATGGAAATGATCAAACCTGGCGCTTGATTCGTCCCGGATAGGATATGGGGCGGATAACCTGTTTCATGGCTGGAAGCTGAGAATTGCACCCTGCTCGCATTTCCCAGCGTATTGGAGTTTGCGCTGAAGCATTCTCTCACCCACATTAATGCCTTATGCCCCGAGTTTTGTTTTTAGGTGACATTGTTGGCCATCCAGGCCGGAGTGCGGTTTCTGCGGAATTATCCAAGTTAAAGGAAGAGTATTCCGTCGATCTGGTGGTTGCCAATGGAGAGAATGCAGCGGGTGGAGCTGGAATCCATTCTGGCATCGCCCGGATGCTGAATGCTGCGGGTGTGGATGGAATTACCTTGGGTGATCACTGCTGGGATCAGCGTGGCTTCTCCGATGAGATTGATTCGCTTGAGTTTCTTTGCCGACCGGCGAATTTGCCCGCTGCCTGTCCTGGTCGTTCCTTCCTCAAGCTTGAGGCAGCGAGCGGTTTTCGCCTGGGGGTCTTTACCGTTCTAGGACGACATTTCATGAAGGTTTCCTGTGAGGATCCGTTTCTCTGCGCCCAGCGAGTCCTCGAAGAAAAGCAGTCTGAGGTGGATGCCTTTCTGGTGGAAATTCACGCAGAGACGACAGCCGAAAAAATCGCTTTTGGCTGGTTTCTGGACGGCCGTTCGGGTGCGGTTGTCGGCACCCATACGCATGTACCCACTGCGGATGGACGTGTCCTGCCAAGGGGAACTGCCTATATCACCGATGTTGGCATGTGCGGTCCCTACGAGAGTGTGCTGGGCCGGGATATCGCACCGGTTGTCGGGCGATACCTGGATGGTATGCCACGCAAGTTTACGGTGGCTACCGGGGATGTTCGGATCTGTGGCGCTCTGATTGATTTCGACTCCACGCATGGCTTGGCGAAGTCGTTTGAGCGGATTGAGCGGCCAGTTCCAAACTGGGAAAAGTAAGGCCTTGTGCGGATGGGTCTTGAACAGACTCTGATTCCGCCGCCAATCAATCAACTGGACAGCTCAATTTGTCGGCAAAATGCAGCTGGATCATCTGCTTTGAAAAAAGAGGTGCCTGCCACCAGCGTATCTACGCCTTCAGCTTTGCAACGTCGCGCAGTCTCCAGATTGATCCCGCCATCGACTTCAAGGCGAAATGACAGATGTTGCTCATTCCGCCATTTCGACAGGCAGCGCATATGGCTCAGCGTTTCTTCAATAAATGACTGGCCACCGAAACCCGGCCACACCGTCATCACCAATACCAAGTCGACATCCTTCAGGAATGGGAAGACTGCTTCCGGACTGGTTCCGGGATTGAGGGCGATCCCCGGACGAATCTGCTTTTTACGAATCGCTGAAAGGGTGGCGGCGATGTCGTATTCCGGTTCGACATGGATAGTGATACCGTTACTGCCTGCATCCGCGAAGGCGTCGATGAACCGGTCCGGGCGGGCCAGCATGAGATGCGTATCAAAAAAGAGGGTGGAATCCCGTTTGCGCAGCTCTTCCACGGTTTTTGGCCCAAAGCTCAGGTTGGGCACGAAATTCCCATCCATGATGTCAAGATGCAACCATTGGGCCGGACTGCTTTGCACGACCTTTAACCCGCTGGTCAAATCAGCATGATCAGCGGCTAGTATCGAAGGAGCAAGAAGCGTGGCGTTGGGCGACATGATACGTACACTACCAGGTGTATGCCATCCGGTCGTAAATCTGTGTGGCCAAGTCTGCACAAAGGGCCGGAAGGCTCTGATACTCACTGTCCGGGAGACTGGGATTCGCGAGAGAAACTGCACTGGATGTGACCGTAAAGGGAGCCATCAGTGGGGCTCCTGTCTGGGCATCCAGTACGAGCACCTCTGCCGATAGCCGCGTCTCAAAAGAAATGCCGCGCCCTGTATCGATGGAACTGGTGGCGGCAGTTTCTCGATCAAAAGATACCAAAGTGACATGGACCACCGCATCTGAATCACCTAGATCCCGCAGTTGCCAGGTTCCGGAGCGGACAAAGGTTTCACGCAGGGAGTTAGTGAGCATGGCGCGGACTTGAGGAACTTCCGCACGGTTGGTTACGGGTGCTATGTGGATTCGCTCAGGCAGAGAACTACGGGGATTACCCAATTGGTAGTTCCCACAGGCTGTGAAAAGCAGACAAGTGCAGAGCCAGACTGCGATGAGGTCCCTTTTCATGGAAATCAGGGGTCAAGGTCTGCTGCACCCGGGCCAGATGCTGGCGAGGCTTCCTGATCAGCACGGGCTGCAGCCTCGGCGGCAGATTCCGGAGTCAAGTCAGTCGGCAGGGACCGCCAGAAAAAGATGCGGTCAGCCCAAGATGTCGCAGGTGGTCGGTAATTGGGATCTTCGGCCGCAAGGCGCTTGAACTCATTAATCCGGGCAAGATACTGCCTTGCTTCGCCTGCTGCTGGTGAATCCGGAGCGATGGTGATCGCTTCGTTAAAGAAAATTTCAGATGCGGTGAACCAGTTGCGGTAGATGTAATAGTATTTCCCGATGACGAGTTTGCTCTCGGCATACTGGTTGCGCATTTCTTCGAGTCCTTCTTCGGCCACTCCGACATTGGGGTGGCGGGGAAAGAGCACCAGAAAATCTTCGAAATAGCTCATCGCTTCACGGGTGGCTCCCTGATCGTAAAAGGGACCGTCTGCCAAATCCGAAAAAGTGTCTCCGAGGGCCAGATAAGCGTCTTCGGTCAAAATACTGCCCGGATAGAGATTGATCATCCGATCAAGGGCATCAATCGCTTCAGGAGTGTTATTAAGGTACTGATGAATCAGGGCAATATTCATCAAGGCAAGCGGGGCGAGATCACTGTAAGGGGCAAATATGATGAGGCTCTCAAAATAGAAGACGGATCGTTCGTAGGCCCGAAAGGGGACGATACCAGCCCAGCGAACATTGTCACCTCTGGCATTGGCGAGGGCGATCTCGAACATGTAATCAATAACCTTGTTGAACTCCGGATAGTCCGGATGGGTTCTCAAAAGGCGGGAGAACCCGTCGAATGAATGGCGCCAGCGTTTGCGTTTGAAGTTGATTTCTCCGTATTGAAATAGGGATTCCGCAGTGAAAGCCGAGCCGGGGAAGTCTCTCCATACCTTGCGGTAATTGCGGGAGGCTGAGCGCAGATTTCCACGGGCTCTTGCCTCTTGCGCAGCTTCGAAGAGAGGGCGGGCGCGTTCAGTTTGTTCAATTGCTGGAAGCTCGGCCTTGCGGGAGCTGCCGAACCGCCACCACTGCGCCTCAGCAATCTGAGGAACAAGAATGAAAACAGTGAGAAGTAAAAGGAGCTTGGATTGCATGCGCTGAAATTATTGCCATTTCAAGAGGGTGGCAGCCCAGGTAAGACCTCCGCCAAAGGCTACCATCAATACGTATTGGCCCGGGACGAGACGTCCTTGCTCGGATGCCTCGGCCAGTGCGATCGGTATGGATGCTGCCGATGTATTACCATATCGATCCAAATTTACCACAAAACGTTCAAGACCAACTCCCAATCTTTGCGAGAGGGCCTCAATGATCCGGTGATTGGCTTGATGCGGAATGACCAGACCGATCTGGTCGGCACTGATCCCAGCCCGCTCAATGATTTCCACCGCACTCTGGCACATCACCCGAACCGCATGTTTGAACACCTCGCGGCCTTGCATGTGAATATAGTGCAAGGATCGCTCAATTGTTTCCACCGTTGAAGGACTGGCACTGCCCCCGCCGGGCACACAAAGGATATTGGTCGCACTGCCATCTGCTCCGGTCAGTGTGTCCAATATGCCTACCCCGGGAATGTCTGTCTGGCTGAGCACGACCGCTCCGGCACCGTCCCCGAAGAGAACGCAAGTGGTGCGGTCTTCCCAGTTGGTGATACTGCTGAGTTTTTCCGCTCCAATCACAAGCACGTGCCGATGACCATGCTGCTTCATCAATGCACGGGCAATATCCATCACATAAATGAATCCCGAGCAGGCGGCTTCAATGTCAAAGGCCGCAACCTTACGCATCCCCAGCTTGGCTTGCACAAAGCAGGCTGTGTTGGGGAAGGGCATATCCGGTGTGACTGTTCCCACGATGACCAGATCAATGTCCTCCGCCTTCAGGCCTGCATTTTCAAGGGCTCGGGCAGCTGCTTTGGCTGCCATGTCGCTGGTGCTCTCGTTCTCGGCGGCGATCCTCCGCTCGCGAATTCCTGTGCGGGCGCGAATCCACTCGTCGCTGGTATCGACGATATGCGAGAGATCTTCATTCGTAAGGACGCGCTCCGGTGTGTAGGAGCCGATGCCACTGATGATAACCGATTGTCCTGGGGCTTGAGTCATGCTGGAAGGCCTGCAAAAACGCTGAGCAAGACGTTTTGCAAGGGAGCTGTCAAGGGTGTGACCGGAATGGCCGAAAATGGATAAGGTTAGGATTGCCGAACTCTCTGGTTGGCAAGCCCGATCGCCTCAAGAATGTGCTCGTTGAGATCATTGCGAACAATGCGCCCGGCCATCCGGATCGTATGGCTGATGGCTTCGCGATTGGCCGATCCGTGGGATTTGAGGACCGTACCGCCCAACCCGAGGAGGGGTGCCCCTCCAAATTGATCCGGGTCCAGCCGCCTTTTCACCGATCGGTTTGCACCACTCAACAGGAGAGCTCCAAGCTTGCGCTTGGGGTTACGGGTGAACTCCTCCCGCAACAAACCTCGCAGGGCGTGCCACAAGCCTTCGCAGGATTTGAGGGTTACATTACCGGTAAAACCATCAGTGACGATGACATCCACTTTGTTGGCAAAGAGATCAAATCCTTCAACCAACCCGTGATAATCAATCAGGTCACCTAACTCCACCAACAGAGAGTGCGATTCATTGGTGAGGTCATTGCCCTTGCCTTCTTCGGTTCCAATGCTGAGGAGGCCGACCCGTGGATGGGAAATCCCCAACGCATCTTGAGCATAGGCCCTGCCCAGAATGGCGTAGTGAACAAGGTTTTCCGGCTTGCATTGCGGATTGGCACCCGCATCCAGTAGAACAAAACCTTTTCCAGACTGGGTGTTTGGCCAGACAGTGGCAAGGGCAGGCTTGGAAACCCCAGGGAGGGGGCGCAGACGCAAGGTCGCACAAGCCATCAGGCTTCCGGTGTTGCCGCAACTTACGGCAGCTACACAGTGACCCAGCTTGACCAGCTCCACCGCCCGGACCAAAGAAGCATCTTTTTTGTCCTTCAGGCTCTGGATGGGTTTTTCATCCATCCCGATCACTTCGGATGCATGGAAACTCGAAACCCTTGGGTCCTTGTCCAGACCTTCCGCTTCCAGAATGGGCTGGGTGATTTCCTCGTTACCCACCACGACAATACCGTCGAGGGTGTTGTGACGCTTGATAGCGAGAGAAACCCCTGCAATCACTTCTTCCGGACCCAGGTCGGAGCCCATCGCATCGACCGCGATTTTTCGTTGCTGTGCAGACATTTAAGCAAAAAAAAACGGCCCATCGGGGGCCGCTCAAGCTTCAAATTGTCAAGAAATCAGACTTCAACGTCGATCACTTGGCGTCCACGGTAGAGTCCATTGGCGGGATTTACCCGGTGCGGACGAAAAGCGGTGCCGTCAGTCGGATCCTTGGCGAGTTGTGGCTTCACAAAACGATTTGCACCACGACGCTTGCGTGAGCGGGCTTTAGACTGTTTGCGTTTGGGTTGGGCCATGATGAAAAGGGATTGCCGTTATCAATTAGAGAAAACCGATGAAAAAAGGCCATTTCCCTCCCCGGGTCAAGAGTCTTGTGTGCACCCATCTCATTTTTCCCTCATCCCAACAACCAGGTTATTATTTGTTGACAAGCCTAAGCCGTGGAGGTGAACAAATGTCTTGACCTGTTTTCTGAATATCTCCATAGCATTCATATGATATGAAACGCTGTCTATTTCTGTCATCAGATGTCTCTTCGGTTGTCCACGTAACCCGACGTTGTGTGAGTGGCCAGTATCTATTGGACGCTCATTCCAAGGAAGTATTTGTCGCAATGCTCCGGAAAACGGAACTCTTCAGTGGTATCGAAGTCTTGAACTACTGTGTGATGGACAATCACTACCATCTCCTCTTGCGGATCCCGGCGGGGAACGAAGAAGACCGACATCCCATTGAAGTGCTCATTAAGAGATATCGCATCCTATACGGCGATGGCCCCGGGCGGGGTGGATATCCGGATGTTGCGAGGCTCAAAACGATTCTCGAAAGAGAAGATGAAGAAAGTGCCTATTGGAGAAAACGCCTCAGCCTCCGGATGGAGGATTTATCCGCATTCATGAAGACGCTGAATCAGCGATTTTCTATCTGGTACAATGATCATCACCTTCGCTATGGGACGATGTGGGCTGGTCCATTTCAGGCAGGCGTTGTTGAGGATGATCACAGTGCATTGGCGGCTGTATCCGCCTATATTGACCTCAATCCGGTTCGGGCTGGGATGGTGAATGATCCAAAGGAATATCGCTGGTCAGGCTTTGGGTCTGCAATGGCAGGAAATACTGCTTCGGGCAAAGGCCTGGCTCAGGTAATGGGAATGGACGACTGGAATAATGCGCGGGCGCAGTACCGGGTTTTTCTTTACTCAAAGGGAGCTGGCAACTCAAAGGGGAGAGCAGTAAATCCGGATGCAGTCAGCAAAGTGATTGCCAGAGGCGGAAAAGTCTCAGCCGGGGAACTGCTTCATTGTAAGTTAGCCTACTTCAAGGGAGGCGTGAGTATTGGGTCTGCGGCTTTTCTGGAGCAGGTCAAAAAGCATGCCATTTCTACCTATGGGCGGAAAGGATCTCGGAAAACGATTCACAGCATCCCGATAAATGAGGTGGCCGTATACTCCTTGGTCCTGAGAACGCGCTGATAGAAGAGTGTAGATCAAAACGAGTCCTTGCACTTGCTCGCTTATCATTGATTCGGCAGAGCGACGCTGCTGAAAGCCAAGTGCTGCCCCTCAGGCTTTGCAGATGAAGCTTTATTTTGCCATCCACATCGGATGTAGCCTGTTCCCTGATTCCTAAATGGGCGAAAGGAGTGAACAATCCCTGCCTATAAGAGGTGAAGTGCGATAATTCTGACTACTGACTATAACAACCAGGTTATTATTAGTTGACAAGCCGGGGGGCTTCCGGAAAACACCGGAAAACAACCAGGTTGTTAAAGATTGACAGGGTTAGAGGGGATGGGGGTTGGGAGAAATGTGCTTGAGGGGGTGGCGGGGGGTGGATTCAGTTGGTGACATGTATTCTCTCGCACAATTGAATGAAAAGCTGGCTCAGGGACAATCGCTCGCGGCAAAAGAGGCTGAGGAGGCGGCTCGTTTGCTGGCTGGAACGGAAGAATCGTTTGAGACGAAGAAAACCTTTTTGGATCGCCTTCATCAGAAGGGGGAAACGGTGGGCGAGTTGCTCTCCTTTGCCCGAGTCTATCGGGAATTAGTGCGCGACCCGGAGATGGATTCGATTGCACCCCAAGCGATCGACATTGTGGGAACGGGGGGGACTTCATCTGGCGGGTATAATATCTCGAGTGCCACTGCGTTGACTGTCGCAGCCAGTGGTGTGACGGTGCTGAAGCATGGGAGTCGTGCGGTTACCTCCCAGAGTGGGGCTTCTGATTTTCTGGGTACTTTGGGTGTTCCGATCGAGGTTACGATGGAAGTGTTGCACCGATCGGTGGAGACATTGAACTTCTGTTTCTTCTTTGCGCCTGCCTTTCATCCTGCGTTCAAGGAGATCACACCCGTGCGTCAGGCACTTGCTGCAGAGGGGAAACGGAGTATTTTCAATGTACTGGGTCCATTGATCAACCCTGCGCGCCCGGGCTTTCAGTTATTGGGGGTCTATTCTCCTGATTGGGTTCAGCCCTATGCGGACGTCTTGAATGATTTGGGGGTGAAGCGTGGTCTGGTGGTGTGCTCCTTGCTGGATGACGGGCGGAAAATGGATGAGCTGACGACAGCGGGGCGCAATATAGTGGCGGGCGTTGGGGAGCTGAAGGGCCTGGAGGGAGAATGGATTGCAGATGATTTCAATCTCGATCCGGCGCATCCTTCCACCCTGAACGGAGGCAATCCTGCGGAGAATGTTGCGATCTTTGAAAAAATCATCGCGGGGGAGGGGCCTTCCGGTCTGGTGGACACCATCGCGCTCAACGCCGGAGTTGCCTTATATTTGGCGGGCGCTGCTGATGAAATTGCGTCCGGTGTGGTTCAAGCGCGTGAGACTTTAGTAGGAGGTCGCCTGCAACAGTGGGTAGCTGAGGCACGTGAGTTTTATCGGAGCGGTTGCTGATGGGAGTATATTTTGGCACGGACGGGATCCGGGGGCCGGCGACAGGGCCTCTGTTACAAGCGGAATTTCTTCGAAGGATTGCTGCTGGGGTCACGTGTTATTTTGGGAATAAAGCCGTCGGCAAGCCGCTTCACATCGTCATCGGGAGAGATACCAGGGGGAGCGGAGAGCGCATTATGAAAACGCTGGGCTCGGAACTGTCGCGTCTTGGAGCCCATGTTTTTGACGGTGGAGTAGCGCCGACTCCGGCCATCGCGAAGGCGGTGATCGATCTGAGCTGTGATCTCGGGGTGGTGATTACGGCTTCGCACAATCCTGCGAGCGACAATGGGATCAAGTTTTTCGGCCCGGGTGGGCGAAAATTGTCAGAGGCTACGGAGGCTGGGCTGGAAAAGGCAATTGATGACCTCCATGAATTGGCGGAGTCTGATGCGCAAGCGCACATATTTCCTTATCAGGCGGCGGAGCACTATTTGCCCTATGTGCGCTCCCTGATCCATGCCGGTGATCTTGAGGGCTGGAAAATTGTGGTGGATGCGGCCAATGGGGCAACGGCTGGAACCACCCCGCAAGTATTGCGGGAATTGGGGGCGGAAGTGATCACCTTGGGAACCCAGCCGGACGGCACCAACATCAACGCTGGGGTGGGCTCAGAGTATCCTGAACAGATTGGGAGAAAAGTCCGCGAAACCGGGGCAGCGCTGGGAATAGCTCATGATGGCGATGGGGATCGCCTGGTTTTGGTGGATGAAACTGGGGGTGTGGTTGATGGGGATGCACTGATGGGATTTCTGGCGGTTTTTTTTCTGAAAAGAGGGTCACTCAAGGGAGAGACACTGGTTACGACTGTAATGAGCAATCTGGGGCTGGATGAAGCGGTGGAAAAGGCCGGTGGCCGGGTGATTCGAACGGCGGTGGGTGATCGTCACGTCTCGGAGGCGATGGAGAAATTCAACTTGGCTTTCGGAGGTGAATCGAGCGGGCACCTGATTTTTCGGGAATGGTTGCCAACTGGGGACGGGCTCATCGCTGCCACGCAGGTATTGAGGGCGATGCGGATGACAGGAAAGTCTCTATCTGAACTGGCGGCGTCTATTCCGCTCTATCCTCAGCAACTTGTTAATTTGCGGGTGCGCGAGAAACCGCCTTTGGATACGGTTAACGGCTTACAGGAGGCGGTTGCAGAAGTGGAAAGGAGTCTTTGCGGAAAAGGGAGGATTCTTCTGCGATATTCCGGGACAGAACCGAAAATCCGCATTTTAGTCGAAGCGAGGGATCAGGGAGGGTTGAGTCCTGCAATGGATGGGATGCAGCATGTCGTACGCAAATTTCTTTCAGTGGTTGAGGGCTAAACCTTATTGATAATCAGCGTTTTATGGTTGCGGAGTGTCCGCTTCTACTTTTGAATCCGCCCTCCTTTTCGCCGACATGCAGTCCAGAACCCTTCAGTCACCGGAACCCCGTATCATTGAGCAGTATGAGAAGGCACGTCAGGCATTTGAACGTGGGGAAAGCGTTTATGTCATTTCGGTGATGCGGCAGTTGGTGGAAACCTATCCTCGTCAACTGGATTTCAGGCGTTTGCTGCGGTTGGCACAGGAGAAACAGGTGGGTCCACGAAAGAGTGGCTTTCGTCGTTTTCTGGGAGATCTGTCGATGAAAACCCTTGCCAGTCTGGTGAAAAAGAATCCGGAGCGTGCATTAACGGTGGCGGAGGATTTACTGTGCGAAGACCCTCGCCTAGCCGCGGCTCATCGACTGTTGGGGGAAAGTGCTCTAGAACTTGGAATGCCAGATCTGGCCATTTTTGCCTTTAGCGACTGGTGTCGTCACGAGCCCTACCAGTTGCAATCCCATTTATCCTTGGCGATTGTCATGGTGCAGGAAAAGCGGGCTCGAATGGCGATAGAGGTCTGTGAAAAAGCGCTGCGCCTGTTTCCTTCTTCAAGCGAGTTAAAGGACTTGCTGAAGAAGGCATCGGTTCAAGCAGCCCTTGAGGGGGAAGGTGGGGGAACGTCAGAGAGGAGTGTAGGTGATCGCTCCGCCTCTTCTGCTCAGGGAGTTCCAAATGGCGGGAACGTTGCGTTTGGTCAGGGATTGAATCTCACACCTTCGCCCAGGCATTTGCCCAATTCCTGATAAACGTCCCTTAGAGTGTTGATTTGAGGATTTCGACCGGTTGCCCTGAGGATGCGTTCGGATAAATTACCGTGACGAAGGATCCAGTTCAAAGTCTCCCCCCAGCTGGCTCCGGCTGGCACGACATCACCCAGCACTTTTTCCAGAAATGCTCTCAGGGGCAATGATTGTTCGGGGGCTAATCCGAATGCCCGCAGATAATTGGGGTCGGAGACGACGGCTGAAAGGCCGTCCCTCATTGAGAGTTCAAAGAGGTGAGCGAGAGATTCTGTTGAAAGGGTATCCTGAATGGCAAGGGGGCACCAATGCTCGCCAACAATTCGTTCCAATAGGCAGACAATTCCCTGAATCAAATCCAAGTCCATCTGTGGATTCTCCTGAATATCGAGCACCCGGATTTCGATCGTGCCGCGTGAAAAGCGTGCAATGGCTCCTCGGGCGTTGACCCATTCGTCCCGGAGTATTCCACCCGGATCGAGGGTAACCAAATCGTCGTAGATTGGCTGGAGGATGGTCTCTTCGTAATGCTGTCGCCCTCTGGCGACCTCAGGGACTACTCTTCCGGTGATGGAGGGGACTCTGGCGCAATTGGCGCGATAGGCCTGCAGCCGCATATCAAGATATGAGCCTTGGTGGGATTCGAGGATGGGGGAACTGGCGGCCAAGGCTGGTAGCAAGGGAAGGACCAGGCGAATGGCCGCATGGAGGCGATGGAATTCCTCGTCTCCCTTGAAGGGAAGGTTGAGGTGAGTTGATTGCAAGTTGCTCCAGCCGTGTCCCTGGCAATTGAAGATCCGGTCAAAAGTCTGGTAAATGGCGCGGTCGCCATGCGGCCAGAGGTATGTCTCACGGATCGGGTCCATCCAAGGGTGGGCCGCCGTAGGGAGTAGTTTGCAGCCATGAGCCGAAAGGAGCTGGTTGAGATAGCGCACCTCAGTCTGGAAGTCATTGGCCAAACCTTCCAAGCGACGGGCTGGACCATCGGTCTTCAGCTCGATAACGTGCAACACCAGTTCGTTGGACCAGCGCAGTTTGCCGTGCTTTACCTCGTTTTTGCGTTCTGAACCGATGGTATGGACAATCTTGTCGGCAAGCGGGCGTACATCGAGCGACTGCGCATCGACAATCATGTATTCCAGTTCTACTCCGAATCGTTCAAATAGATGCCAGTGTTTGGACATGGGAAAGGCTCAGTATTTATTTTCTGCGGGCTTCCATTCGGCGGAGGAAAACCGACATGATTTCCTGATATAGGCCATTTTTGCATACGGCATTCTCGACCCCGTGATCGATACTCGGGTTGTCATTGACCTCGATCACGATCGGGTGGCCATCGACTTCCTTCAAGTCGACCCCATAAAGTCCGTTGCCCATGACGGCTGCTGCCTTAATGGCGGTTTCGATGATGGGTGCGGGAACATCCTGAAGCGCATAGGTGGTGAAGCCACCGCTGACATCACGCCCAGAAGCCGCCTGGTGGTTGTAGATTTGCCAGTGGCCCCGGGCCATATGGTATTGGCAGACATAGAGGCAGCGGCCCTCCAGAATACCGACCCTCCAGTCATATCCGGTTGGAACAAATTCCTGACCGACGATTAAATCGGAATTCTCCAGCAGGCGGCTGACTTTTTCGCGATACTCTGTTTCGGAGCTGGCCTTGGAGACTCCCTGGGAGAAAGCGGAGTCGGGTTGCTTGAGAATAATGGGTAAACCCAACTGACGGAGGGCGACCTCCGTGTTGTCCTTTTGAATAATGATCGTCCGGGGTCCTGGGATTTTATGGCGTTCGAGGACTTCGGCCAGAAAGACCTTGTTGGTGCAGCGAAGGATGGAGGAAGGATCGTCCATGACAACCAGACCTTCTGCTTCGGCTTTGCGGGCGAAGCGATAGGTGTAGTGATTGACGGAAGTGGTCGCCCGGATGAAAAGTCCGTCGAATTCACCGATCCGGTTGTAGTCTTCTGAAGTGATACGCTCGGTGGCGATGCCCAGCTCTTCAGCAGCCTTTTCGAAACCGCGCAGGGCTTTCTCATCGGAGGGTGGCGTGTTTTCGGCAGGATCAACCAGGAGGGCCAGATCAAACCGGTAATTTTTCGGAGGACGGCGGGTACGGATGCGGGAGGAAAAATAATCAGTCGCAGCCTCAACGGCGAATGAGCGGTGATCCGAAGGAATTTCGCTGGTAGGGATGGGGGAAATGTTCTGCAGTGTCCAGTGTCCCTCATTGCGCACAAACTGAGCCCTGAGGAGCGGGGCGGGGAACAATTGGAAGAGAGCCCTGCAAAGGCGATCGTAGCGTTTGGCGAGGTTGCGTCCAAAATAGATGGAAAGAGTAAACCGGTCCGACTGCAGTGGTGAGAGTGCACGTTCTACCAGGTCCTGATGTTCAGTGGCCAGAGCTCGTACAATGGTGGGGGTCCGCATATCCACCATAGTGGCGAGGGCTGGCAAAGGGCGGTGTTCACGAGCATCCCCCAAAAGGGAAACATAATAGCCGGCGCTTTGGTAGCGATAGGAACGGCAGAGGTTGATCACCCGAAACTTGCGTGCTGCTGTATATTCGGGATCCGTTAAATAGGTGCGGGCGGAGACCACTTGCACGTCGGGAACATTCAGTGGCCAGCGGTCCGGATTGTCGACCACAAGGAGATAAGAGGCCATAGTGATAAAGGCTTTAAGTGGCAGGGGATAGTGGGGGGAGTTCTGAAACGATTCCCGATTCCTGCGAATCAGGAGATCAACTTGCCACAACAAGGTGACAAATCAAGTGGGAAGATAGGAGTGCCCTGAGAATCGGTTGCTTAACGACCGTTGGTGAGCAATTCATTAGTGGTCGTCGCCTTTTTCTTCCTCATCGCGAACGCGTAATTCGTTGGGGAGGAGTGCGTAATAGAGACCCACCCACATTCTTTTGGTCAGGCGGAAAGTGATAACAGGTAGAATAAACACACCGATCACCCCCAAGGTGATGCCTGCGGAGGTGGGGATCCAGTCGAGCAAGGTGATCAAGGCAACAGGGAGTACCCAGAAAACACAGGCCAAGCCATATGAGAGGGGGACGCTTCCGTAGCTCCAGCCATCTTCCAGTTCAAGGGGGAGTTGGCAATGTGGGCAGCGGGGATGTAGGCGGTATCGACTTCGAAACAGGTCAGCACTTTCACAGCGTGGGCAGCGTCCACTCAAACCACGCCAGAAAATTTGATCCCGATGCATCCTCGACATTTGTTTGCTATCTATAGATGGGGGTTAGGAGACAAGCTTCAATTGTGGGGCTTATCATGCTCATCGATAATAATGGATAAAAACTTGCCCTGACTACCGACTCAAACAAGATGTTACATTAGCGTTACAGCTGAATACCCCTTTCCCTGAAGGCAAACGTAGCGGCATAATGTCAACTGACTGCCTTCATCTTACTCTATTCGATACAGTTATGTTTGATTCATTGTTTTTGACCCGGCCGGAGATTCGTCGGATTCCGGGCCTTTTGGCCGCTACGATTACCCTTTTAAGCATGTCGTCACTGGCGCATGCCACGGTAGTGATCAACGAGATCATGGCATCCAACGGGGAGACCATAGCGGACATTGACGGAGACTTCGAAGACTGGATAGAGCTGTATAATACCGGCGCGTCCTCAGTTTCGTTGGAAGGCTGGCATTTGTCTGATGATCTGGAGAATCCCGAGCGCTGGACATTTCCTGCGGTGTCGATTGGAGCGGGCCAGCGTTTGCTGGTGTGGGCCTCGGGGAAGGATCGTGGAGCCCCGCAGCTCCACACGAATTTCAGTGTGAGTGCGGATGGGGAGGATCTCATCCTGTCGCGTCCAGATGGGTCGGTGGCCGATCAGGTTCCGGCGATTGCGATCCCCAGAGACGTCAGTTACGGGCGGCTGTCCGATGGAGGGACGGAATGGGCGTATTTTGAAGTGCCCACCCCGAATGCGGCGAATGCGGACAGTGGATTTGATGCTTTTTTGGAGGCGCCGACCATTTCTGTGGCTGGTGGCTTTTACCGCAATCCGGTGAGCGTATCTGCGGGATCCGTAGATAGCGGAGTGACACTGCGCTATACTCTGGACGGCTCGGTGCCGACGGAGGACTCCTCGGTTATGCCATCTTCGCTCAACATTCAGGATAGGTCCAGTCAGATGGAAGTCCTGGCCCGAATCAATACGGGTGATGGTTTTCAAAACCCCAGCAACCGAATCGTCAAAGGAACGGTTTTGCGGGTTCGGGCCTTCCGTGAAGGATCTGCGCCCAGTGAACCGGTGACGGCCACTTATTTTGTCGGAAGTCAGTTTGAGGGACGCTGGGCCCATCCGGTGATTTCGATCTCGGTGGATCATGATGAGTTCTTCAGCGAGGAAAGAGGCATCTATGTTCGGGGTAACACTGGCGGCGGCTGGTGGGGTGGTGGAACGCCAAACTGGGATCAACGCGGTGTAGAATGGGAACGCGAAATCAATCTGGAGTTTTTTGAACCCGATGGAGAGCAAGTCATCAACCAGCGGGCAGGAGCCCGGATCCATGGGGGTGCGAGCAGGAGCCGGGCGAAAAAGTCCCTTCGCCTCTACGCCCGCAGCGATTATGGTGTCAGCCGGTTCAATCACCGCATTTTTCCGGATTTACCGGATGATCGGTATAATCGGCTCATTCTTCGAACCGGAGGGAACGATGCGGATCGGGTAATCTTCCGGGATGGCTTCATGCAGGCACTGGTTGGGCACATGAACTTTGATACCCAGGCCTACCGCCCATCGATCGTTTTCATCAATGGGGAATACTGGGGCATCCACAATATTCGGGAGCGTTATGACCGTCACTATCTGGAGCGCACCTGGGGGGTCGATCCGGACCGGGTGGACATCCTCGACGGGAATGCATCCGTGAAAGAGGGCAGCAATGATCACTATCAGGCGATGATGGCTTACTTGCGTGCGAATGATCCCGCCAATCCCAGTCATTATGCGGAGATGGGACGTCGGATGGATATCGACAATTACCTCGACTACGTGGTGGCCCAAATTTACCTCAATAACACCGACTGGCCTGGTAATAATATTGATTTTTGGCGTTTCCAAACGGATTACGATCCGGAGGCGCTTCCTGGGCATGACGGGCGCTGGCGCTGGCTGCTCTATGATGTCGATTTCGGCTACAATCTCTATTGGGATTACAATCACGCACATCGAAAAGAAAACCACGATACGATTGCTTTTGCTTTGCGTGAGGGGGGCGGTGGATGGCCGAATCCGGATTGGTCAACTGAGTTGTTCCGTACTTTGATTCGCAACGAGACATTCCGAAATGGGTTCATCAACCGGATGGCGGACCAGTTGAATACGGGATTCCATCCCCGCCGGGCAGTGCCTCTACTGGTGGATTTTTGGGATTGGACCTGGCCTGGTTTTTCCAGCAACCCGACTGCTCAGAATTTTAATTTTGAGGAACACTATCGTTGGCCGGGAATGATTCAGGCATGGGCATTTGAGCGGCAGTGGGAGGCGATGCATGTTTTTGCCAATGAGCGGCCTCGTTGGTTGTATGAGTTCATGCAGGACAACTTTGATTTGGGATCAAGCTATGAGTTGACGGTGGACGTATCTCCTGCCGGGAGTGGTCGGGTGCGTGTGAACACGGTGACGATAGACCGGGGGACTTTCGGGTTGGCTGATTCGCAGCGCCCTTATCCTTGGACGGGAAGATATTTTG
>JBJHBA010000020.1:0-90370 GCA_050485245.1 Verrucomicrobiota bacterium
CTCAGTCCGCTCTCACGTAACTTCCACAAGATCGCCGCTCGTTCCTCTCGACTGTAATCTGATTCCATGAACACAGATTACTACAATCACAGCACCTCGAAAAGGGGGTCGATTTTGAGACGCTTACTTTCCAACCGCAGATGGCGCGGATTTTCGCGGATGGGTGGGTGGTGCCTTCAGCGTGTCGGATGGAAGGTCCACGTTCCACGCCCCCAGCCCGTTCGTCGCCCCCACCATCCCGGAGGGATTTCAGTAGCCGGTGGTTGAGCGAGGCATGAGCGACACCACCGGTCCTTCGCAGAAGGAATACGCACCCCGGCAGGGGTGCCAGCGAGGAACGGATCTTTGGCAAGCCGGGACCCGGCCAGACAGTCCGTCAGGCCGGTTTTTCGATCCAATGCGTGATCCTGCCATCCACCACACGGACCTCCGCTTGGATCTGCGCTTCGGCGGGTTTGCCATCGGAACGTGTGCGCCAGGACTTCCGTAAGCTGACACGCACTGTCCCGCCGTCCGAATCGACGGACAAGGGCAGTATCACGAGGCAATCAAGGTGTTCACCCACAAAGATGAAATAGCGCATCAGGCCGGCACCTCGATAGGCTTGCGCCCACGGGACGATTTCGGGGTTTCCGGCAAGGTGGAATCGGCTATCGGGATTTACCAGATCGAGCAGACCCGGATGATAGCCAAGATTGAAACACTGAATCGCCTGACGAACAACGGCCTCCGGATCACGGGGAAGCGGCACCGGATCGGGTCTGGCTGGACGGCGTGGCGCGGCTGGATCGAGCACCATGCGGGCGACCACTCCGCAATGATCCGAGAGCCAGCGTCCATCGGCCGTGCGGCTCTCGGGATCATGCCCAACCCGGAAGGAGCAGATGGCTTTCACGCCACCGCTGACTTGGATCCAGTCAATCCGCTCGTAGAGCGCGGTCTCCGGATTGCGCAGATCTTCATCCTCACTCGATGTAAATGCAGTGCCTTCGCCTGCGGCATCCCAAACGTCTTTGAAGCCCGCCTCCTGCAAGCGTTGAAAGGCGGGTGAACCGGGGCGACTGTTGAAATCGCCGGTCAGGACGATGGGTCCGCTGACCGCAGCCGGAACCGCGAGCAACTCTTCCACCTGCGCGGGCTGAACTTCGGCGCTGTAGAATTCGACATGCGTTCCGATCACGCGCACCACATCGTCGCCTTGATGCAGATCGAGCGAAACCCAGGCGCGTTCGATGTCGAATGGCTCTCCATCCAGCGGGACGCGCAGCCTCCGCGCATATCGACCCAACCGGGGAAGCCCCTGACGCCAGGGCGAATCCTTTCGCACCAGAAGCGCCACACTATCCTCCAGTCGGACCGCACTCCCGTCCAGCATCGGCAGGACCGCGTTTACTCCGAAAGCGCGTGCACCGACCGCATAGGGTGTGTCCGTTTCCGCCAGCGCCTTGACGAGCAGATCGAGAAAGTCTTCCTCGATCGCCTCGCGGGTGAAATCAGGCCTGTTTTCGTCGGCTGGAATCCGGCTCCAACGGTAGACTTCCTGCAGCGAGACGACATCCGGTTTCTCCTTTGCGATGAGCTTTGCCAGCCCCTCTGCTCGACTCATAAACCCGGTCGCCCTCACCATCTCCCACAGTTCGCTTGTTCTTCGGGGCAAATCGGCCGGACTGGCCCCAATGACCCGTGCGGCATCCGCACCAAGATAGATGTTCCAAGTGAGGACGGAGAGAGGTCGGGCGTTCGTCGGCATGTGCATTGAAGCCAGATGAGAGCAAGCCAGGATGGCAAGCGGATTGTCCCCTCGCATAAACTTTTTGCATTTTCCCGATAAGCTGATCTTATGCAGCTCTCGCTGCGGGCAATCACTCAGCCTCACGTTTCATCTCAAACTCACATTTCATGAAATATTACGACTCAAACATCACTGTCGGTTACTATCGCGCCTTTGGGGTCCAGTTCGCCGATCATACTTATGCGATATTCGACTACAGGGGAGAAAAATGGGCATTTCCCTGCTTTGGAATGGTCGCAGAGAAAGAAGGCGAACGGGGAAATACCGGTGTCCACTATCCCGTCGACATGTGGACTCCCTACATGCGCTGGCACCAAAATGTCGGTCCGAACTTGAAGGGGAACCTCTTTGTCGCCCTTGGAATGGCACAATATAACCGGACCAACCCCACCCGAAACTTCCGCCTGAGCGAATGGAACGCCTATTGGGATTCCGGCTGGTCGGATGGATTGGCCTGCTATTCGGGGATTGTCTACGGCGTGAGTGGCGTCTGCCATCAAACGTGCAATCGCATCCTCTGGTCCTCACGGCAATTTGATTTCACCGAATGCCCTGTCAATTGGCCACCCAGTTTTTCCGCTTCGTATTGGGTTTATGGATACTACGGAAAAACAACCGAACACCTCGCCATCTCCCTCATTAAAGATCTGATCAAGATCGCTCCTGCAATGTCGTCCCATTATCTCAGTGCGCTTTCGGACACATCCGGCACCGATCGGGATGCGGCCGGGGATGCGGCCGGGGCTGAGAGCGACTGTCAAAACCTGATCGACGAAAACGCCAGCGTGATCGGAGCTCATCTCAAGAGCGGTGTGGACGCCTCCGGACGCAGGGCCGAGATCGAAGAAATGCTGACGCACGCCCCCGAAGGCCTCGAAGTGGCCAACCAGCGCTTGCCGATGGACGGCGTCTATGAGGCTGACGCCCGCTTTCAGAAGGTGAAACGCGAACTCGACACGCAGCTTCTCCGCGGGGAGGTGGCTCACCAAGAGTATGCCCACCAGATCAACGCCGCCTTTCACACCATGGTGGGAGAACTGCACGAAGCCCTGCCATCGAATACATTTGAAACCCTCTTCCCGGAAGCACTGCTCACGCAACCCTATCAATTGGTCGATCCAAAACTGATGCCGGACAATTACGCCCGCATCCAGGAAGCCGCCAAGCTCTGAGCGGACTGCGGCCCAAGGATAGATGGCAACCGAATTATTCGCGGATGCCGCGTATTTTCGCAGATCGGTGCTTGGTGCCTTCAGCGTCCCGGATGGAGGGTCCACATTCCACGCCCCCAGCCCAAAGGGATCGGACAGTAGGCTCGGGCTTATACATCGGTGCAAGCACCGTACGCGCACAAGGAAACCTTCAACCACAAGGCAATGAGCAAACGAGACAGGTGCGCGTTTTCAGGAGGAAAGCGCCGGGCTCACTCGATACGCAGAAGGGTTTCGTCTGAATTGCCTCGGGTTCGGGGAGTGTACATGGCTTCCATTTTTGCCGGAAGGGCATGGAAAGAGCCGGGGGTCTCTGCGCGCAGCTGATACCGAATCTCCCAGATTCCGGGTGGAAGGCGGTCGAGAAAGAGTGCGCGGAGCTTATCCCTTGGCTCAAGATAGACCCATTGGCTGGCACCGGTGTAAGCGGCATTCTCAAGAGGCCCCTGTGCCTGCAGCTCGCGGGCGGGTTGGGAAAAACCGCTGTTGAGTTCGGTCGACTCAAAACCGGCCGGCTTGAAATCCTCCAGCATGAGGTAACTCAGGGTCATACCTGTTTCGATCACCAGCCGGACTTCAATCAGATCTCCGGCTTGCACGGCATCACCATCTGTCAAGAGCTGGTAAGCCAAACGAGGTCCGGCGGCGAGCGTCGGTTGACGCACAACCGAATAATAATTCCTTTGAAGGTCTATCCCGCTCTGTGCGGCCGGAATCCGTGTCCGTTGATCCTTGAATGCAAGGGACACGCTGTAGCGCACGGGCAAGTCTCCCTCAGTCTGAACGGTTATGTGATAATCGCCGCCCATCAGATCCTGGCTGGGGAATGACCACTCTTTCCCTGCCTGCAAGACTTCAGCACCCGAAAGCCGGACTGATTCCATTTCCTGTCCGTTGACGATGATCCGAACCACGCTGTCGGCACCGATCGGCTGCGTATTGCGGCGGTATTTTTCCAAAGCTACGATCGAAATGGCCGTGGAGAGTGTGGATTCCCAACGGCTGGAAGCCCGTTCGGCCAAAAGCCATTCGACGGCCGGTTCGATCAGCGGATCAGATGGATCAACGGCCTGCAGGGCCATGATCATCAAGGCGGTGGCTTCAATCGGTTGTTCGCCCCATGAAAGATAGAATCCACTTCGCTCGCCCCAGTGCGCTGTCCGCGTTCCCGTGCCGGGAGCGACGGCTTCAATCAGTCCATTGGTGAAAAACGGCCTGAGCCCCTCCACCAGATCCTCGCGCTCAGCACGAGCTGCGACGAGTGCTGTCAGGGCCAAGGTAGAAGGGCTGAGGCTCGCACGCTGCTTATAGAGTTTCTGCAAGGCCCACTCTTCCTGCCTGCCAAGGGTGGAACTGTCATCATATTCAAAGCGAATGCTGAGGGCATGCAGGATCCATGCACTCATCCAGGGACGCCGCTCAAAATCAGGCAATACACTCTCAAGATAACGCCCGGCGCGTGTCAGGTTATAGTGGTTCCCCGATTCAAGGCGTTCATTGTCCGGAACCAGGTTGAGCATCCAATAGGCATAGGCGGTCATAAACGGGCTGGGATACTCACTGCTGAACCAACCCCAGCCACCGTCATGGTGCTGAACGGAACCAATTCTTTCCAGGGTAATCATCTGGAAGGACTCATACGCGTCCTCGTTGGCAAACCCGAGACGTGCCAGCAGCTCGTCGCGGGCAGCACCTTCTTCCTGCAGATGCTCCAGGAGCCATTCCATTGGAATCAACCGGCTGACGGATTGCTCCAGGCAATGATAAGGAAACTCAACCAGATACGGCAGGGCATCCAGCAACCACGGGGTGATTCCAGCAGAGAGAGAAACAGTCAGGTCTGCAGAACCCGGTTTGTGCGCATCTGGCAGCTGCAAGGTCACGGTATTTTCATTGTCCTGCAGCAGCCCGCTACGGGTGATCAGTTGCTCGAATCCATGCTCGATGATTTCCAAAGGCAGGATCATGGCATCCCCTTCTTTTCCGGAGACAACCGTCGCTTTGACCAGGGAGGTGCCCGGTGCCTCGGCAACGACCCTCCAATCCGCCCGCGCCTGTTGTCCTGAGGCGAGTTCCTGTCGTTGGATTTCGTTACGCCCCTGCAAGGGGGATGTAAACTCCAGCCGTTGCTCGATTTCCAGATCCTCTCCTGAATGATTACTCGCCACGATGCTCAACTGCGCTTCGTCGCCTTCGACGAGAAAACGCGGGAGCTGAAGGCGGGCGGTCAGGGGCAAAGCTGTCCTCACGCTGCTTTCTCCCCCTCCGATCTGAGCACCCTTGCCCACCGCAATGACCTGCATACGCCACTCAGTCAGACTGTCCGGCCAACGTGAGGGGACTTTCGCCCTGCCCTGCACATCGGTCATGATCGATGGAACCCAGATGGCGGATCTCCGGAAATCCTGCCGCAGTTTTGGTGTAAACGTCGGAGGACTCAACCATGCTCCGGTTAACCCTCCCTCTTCGATTGCGGCAGTATATTGAAGCAGATCGGAGCGATTCATCGCTCCGAAATCATGGAGGACCTGCTGCGTGACGCCACTGACAGCCGCGCCGATCTCCGTCAGCACCGTACGAATACGCGACACGGCTAATGTATCCGTAGCACGGTAGCCGACGGTTGCATCGGCGGATAACTCAAACGGTGAAAGCTCAAAAGCAAGGTCCTCATCGTAACCATGAAAATGCTCAGAATAGCGCCTAATGTATTGATAAGCCCGCGCTCCAAGTCCGACAGAATTGGCGTTCTGGATGGATGAGAATTGATGATAACGGAGAAAGGTTTCTGGTGAAACAGTATCGACGGGCAAAACATTCCCAAAGACGGAGAGGGCTTCATCAAACACTGTCAGTGAAAGTTCGACATTGGGCACAGGTGCCCCATCCGCATCCAAAACCTGAACCTCAATCAAGCCTTCAGCCCCGGGCCGAACCGTCTTCTCGCTGACCAGCACTTCGACCTGCAAAGGAGGTGGCAGGTTATCCATTGTCAGTGTTTTACGGAGTGAACGGGCAAAACCGTTGGCAAACAGCTCGACCCCAACTTGTACCTCCTGCCCAAACTCAGGACGCGCCCGAAGCTCGAAGTAGGTCGCCGTTCCATTCAGAGGGATGACCAACCATTCGAAAAACTCCCAGTTACCGATCCAGACAAAGGCATATTGGGGCGTGCCATCTGTCAGGAGCAGGGCAGGCACCACACTGTCGACCGCATAAGGTCGTTCGTCCAGGATCAGTTTAGACTCCTTCTCCACCGGTTGGTTTTCGGGCTCACCGACGTAGAACAGCGCTTCGCCCAAAGCCTCGGAATCGGCCCCCTCCCAAGTCACGACGTAGGCTCCCGCCGCCAGCACTCCCCAATCAACCGTGGCTTCCCCCTTATCGCTGGTTGATACGGTCTTTGTGTCCACTTCCTTGCGTGCCAACTCCCGCTCGCAATCGACCGCAGGATGGAAACGAAAGAGCCGGACGATTCCCTCGGCGGACAAGGGAGAGCCATCTGCGGCGGTACTGATGACATTGATCCGGCTGGACCCGCCGGAAGCCACCAGCTCCCGCTCAATACTGAGTCCCACCACACTGCGATGCCGTCCGACGATTGTTGATGTCGTGTGCTGGATAACACGTCCGGCCAAATCCGTAACCGATAGCTCAAGCACATATCGCAAATTATGATTCCGGGCGATGGAAGACTCAAAGGAGAAACGAACCTTCCCCTCACCATCGGTCACAAGGTCGCCGCGAAAAACTTCGGAAGGCACAAAGACACGATCCGCATCCACTCCCCTGCTCCAGGGGCGAAAGCCCGGCCATCTGATATCAAAGAAATCTTCCTGTTCACGGATCTTGAGGGAGACCCTGGCTCCGGGGATCGGTTCGCCGGAGTAATAGTTCACGTTCACGTTTCCCTCGATCGTATCCCCCATCCGGTACGGCGTGCCTTCAAACGCAACAGAAACCCGGAATTCCGGAGGCCGGAACTCTTCAACCTGAAAATTTAAAACTCCCAGATATTCTTGTTCCCAAATGAGATGGATCTCGTACTCACCGAGCACTGCGTGCAGCGGCAGCTCAAAGGAGTCCCATACGGTGCCCCATTCATTGGTCTCCAGTGTCCCTTCTTTGACCTCGTCCCCAAACGCATTTGCAATCACATAGCGAATCACCTGGCCGGAGGCCGGGGTCCGAAACTGAAAACGGTTCAACTCCCGAAGAATCGCCTTCCAATGAACCACCTCCCCTGGCCGGTAAACCGGACGATCGGTAAAGCCGATGATCTCAGTATCCGGATCCTCGCTGGTGTAGTGAATCCCGATCGATGCCCTCGCGACATAGGGTTCTGGCAAAAGCACCTCCAGCCCGTTTCCACGTTGGTCTGCGTTCACTAGATTCTTGAGGGAAAGCATTCCTGACTCATCCGTTCGTGTACGAATAGTTTCAATAAGAGTGGGAACTCTTCGTTCCCAATGGACCAATGCGACCTCCAATTCAACATCTGCCAAGGGTTCACCGGTAAAGGCATGGGCGGCATGAATCAGGACATGATTGCCAGCCCTTTTCATCACCAGCCCATACTCACTGATGATGAATACCTCTGTTACGCTGAAGCCATTTCCGACGAGGGAAAGTTGATAGGCCCCAGGTTTTAAATCCGGGCCGAGGGTAACAACGCCAGTAGACCAAGCGTTGGGAGTGGGTGCCGTCGACGCTTCAACGCCTGTCCATACACGCTGTTGAATGGTTTGGGCGCGATCAGAATCCGCTATCCTTTCCAGATAGGAGTGCTCCAGTTGGAGGGAATCGAGCCGGATTTCGACTGAACTCTTTCCCTTCCAGATGACAGGAATGGCGTGGGCCTGACCCGCCTGATAGCCCGGCTGATTCCATATCCGCCCGGTAGGCTGACTCAGCTGTTGGTGGAGTTGGACCGCCTGACGTGAGCGCTGGCTGGGGTCATTTGAACCCACTACCAAGAAATAGCGGCGGGTGAATACGAGGGCCTGCTCGGGATCGCGTTCGGGTGTTCCCTCCGCAAAGTAATGTGCGGCTGAAAGGAGCAAGTCCGGTAGCCAGGGCGCGGAGTCTGGAGCCAAATCAACCGCAGCGACATACTCCCTGCCCGCCTGATCACGGAGATCCTTGTTTGTCTCTCTTAGGAAAAGGCGTGCCCGCTTCCATCTCAGTTGCGCCAGCCATTCGGGATCATCCGTTAGTCGCAGCGCATTTTGCACCAGGTCGCGGGCAGAACGCAGATAGGCTTCGAGTGTCGCACCACGATGCAAAATGTGAGGGTGTTCCGGAATCTCAAGGACCAGCCGGAGATAGCGTGTCCGGGCATACTCCAGATCGGTGGATTGCGCCCAGTAGGCGGCGGCATTTCGGGCATGAAGCATCGGGCCGCTTGCCCCTTCATTCCAGACACCCCAAAGTTCAGATTGAAAGACCATCAGCGCTTCCTGCGCTGCCGCATAAGCAGCGGTCGGTCCACCCTCCCGACGCTCCTCTTGCTGGGAAAGCTCCAGTAGAATCGCCCGGGCCTCATTCTGTTTTCGCCTGCCCTGCTCTGACCATCGACTCTGCCGATACTGGATAAAACTTCGCCAGGCAGCCGTGACGGTGAGCATGCCGCGATCTCGCTCAGAAAGATCAGCCCTCTGCGACAGCTCAAGCAGCCTGGCTTCGGCATCGCGATCGGGAAGCACGCTCAATTGCGCTCGCAAGCTCCAGAAATCAACTTCATGGCCGGAATGATCCGAGCCAAAAGCCGACAGCGTTACAGTCAAAAACAGAAACCAGAGAGAGAATACGCGCATAACAATCGGGGTAATCTGAGTGCGTTCTTATAGAAACCTCAGAAGAAGCAAAAGCTTCTTTTACAGAATACGTCTCTTGAAAATCGATCCCGTCAGATTCGTCCATTCCGTCGGATGGCCATTATCAACCAAGTTCGTAATGGTTCATCAGCAGGAATTGATGGTACTGTCTCTCGACCATTCTGCATTGAATTTACGGAATGCATTCCGAAATTTCATGGCAAAAGCGGAGGCCGGAACTTCAGGAACCCGGGGCTTTTCCAACCGAAGATGGCGCGGATTTTCGCGGATAGCAGGGGGCAACGTGCGCATCAGGGATGGAGGGGACCACGCTCCACGCTCCCCCAGCCCGTTCGTCGTCCACTCCCATCCCGGAGGGATTTCAGTAGCCGGTGGTTGAGCGAGGCACGAGCGACACCACCGGTTCTCCGAAGGAGAAGGATTACGCACCCCGGAGGGGTGCCAGCCGCGTGCGTCCCTTAATCCACAGATGGAACGGCAAAAACCACCCTCGATTAGTGTTGGCAATAATGAGAGAATGGAGAAGGCAGGTGAAGTTGCTCATATCCAGTTCAAAGCTTGTTCAGCCTCGCGCAGTATGTCGAGCATCTCATCGAAAGAAAAAGGTTCATTGATGAACATCGGGCGCATGGCCGCATAGTCGGCGCTTAACTCAGCCCACCGGTGTTCCGGAGGAACGAGGCGCAAGGTTCCCGGGATAGCGGTGGCATAGTTGGCCCAGCCGGACGCAAAGAACCGTGATTTGTGGGCTCGCACGCGTTCCAGCAGATCGAGCTTTTGGCCTGCAGCCGGGCCGGATGGATGCCCCCAGAGCGCGGCAAAATCGGCGTAGTGCCGCGCGTAGCGGGCGGGTTGAGGCTTCTCCGCCGGGCGGTGATACTCAGCGTGCAGGATGGTAGCCTTTTCCCAAAATGTCCGCTCCAACTCCAGCGCGACAACCTCGGCCTGGAAATCGCTGAACGCTCCAGGCACGATCTCCGCCACCATCGCTTGGATAGTATGTCTCCCGGTGGGCCGTTGGCCGGCAAGCGACCCGAACTCGATTTTCACCGAGCGGCCAATGTAGGCGACACCCCTCGGAAGCGCTCCCGGATATTCGAAGATAATCACGGGCGAGCGGCTCGCTTCGTCGAGTTGGTAGCGTAGCCAGGCTTGCCCCTTCGGCGCAGGCCCCAGTAAGCGAAGGATCTCCGCTTCAAGACAGGGCAGCCAATGCTGCTCTACGTATCGGGCGCAATCGGCCTCCAGCTTGGGACGGATTCGCTCGGTCCATGCGTTTTTGGAGGCATTCTCCAAACTGAGCCTCGGACCACCCCAGAATTTCGGGGCTGATGCCTAGATCGATGTCTTCGGAGAAACGAGCAATCGCACCAAAAACCATTGAAAGGGATGTGCCCCCTTAAACACGACATGGGGACCCAACTCATCCTTCGAAAAAATCAATCCCAGCAACCAGACAACCCAGAAATCCTTTTCAGCAATCACAGGATGCACCTGGGCGATCTCTTCGTAGCGATTGAAAAAATCCGCCCGCTGTTGCCGGGGTAGCGTCGCAAAAGGACTCATGATGCATTGTCCTCTGCGAGGCTCCTGAGATGGGGATGCATCCAAACCGGGGCAAGTGTAAGGTCGTCCAGCAGGCGCTGGCGTTCCTTCGCCGGGATGGTTTCTCGCAGACGGCGCAGATGCTGTGGGGTAACATGGTTTTTACCCAGGTTACGCAAGCCCGCGATGACCAAGCCAACGATGGAGTTTTCCGTTGCGATCGTTTTGGGAGAAACATGACGAAATTTGATAACGTGCGGCCCGATTTTCACAGTCCGGGTGCGACCATCGGTGAGATAGTCAACCTTTGCCGGAACCTGTTCGCTCAAGCCGAGCAGATTGGCTGCAAATGCGTCGATCTTGCGAACACGCAAGTGATCCCGGCGGGCAAGTGCCGCAACCACCGCATCCTTGGGCGGGATGATTTCCCCGAGCAAGGGATTCATCCGCGGAAGATAATACAAGCCTCGGGCAAGTCGGCGAAGCGTGCCCTTGTGCGTGAGCCAAGTGAGGGCCGCATCGACGGCATTGCGGGTGTCCAGGTCCAGAAAGTCGCCCACACAGAACACCGCGTCATCAGGTGCACGCTGCATACGCCGCTCAATGCGTGAAGGGGTACTGGACTTGCTAACCGGACGTGCCATTATCTCATAAATATAAACTAATATTTCTGAGATAATCAATCCTGTTTTTGCAAGACAACAGGCTGCCTGAATCAAAGAGCAGAAGGTGCGAATGCACGCCATACGGTGGATGATTTTCCGGAGCCTGGGGGACGGTAGCCACTATCTGGATCCCGTCAGATTCGTCCATTCCTTGGGATGGCGATTATCAACTAGGTTAGTAATGGTTGACGGAATTCGGAAGCCGGAGGGCTGAGGGCTGAGGGCTGAAGACGGAGGGCGGATCTGCAGCAAACGGCTCATGCCCCACTAAGCCCAACGGGGTTACGCAACAAAGCGAAGGGATGGCAGCAGGCCTGAAGACGGCACTCCGGCTCGTAGGGCCTACTAGATCGGAGAGAGACCTGATGCCAGAGGCCGGAACTTTTGAAAACGGGGGCTTTTCCAACCGAAGATGGCGCGGATTTTCGCAGATCGGAGGTTCGTGCCTTCAGCGTCCCGGATGGAAGGTCCACGTTCCACGCCCCCAGCCCGTTCGTCGTCCACCATCCCGAAGGGATGCCAGCCTGTAGCCGGTGGTTGCGCGCGGCACGAGCGACACCACCGGTTCTCCGAAGGAGAAGGAATACGTACCCCGCATCCTCAATGAGAATGTCGCTCCTCATCCAAGCTCTTCTGTTTCAGATTACCCCAGCCAGCCGCCAACACTTCACCAAGAAGAGGACGAGTGAAGCGGGGATTTCGTGGCAGTGAATCCGTTTTTAGCTCGATGCACGCCCTTCGTTCAGGGCTTGGGCGGTTCGGAGCCGACGGTCTCTGTCACCTCCACCAACTTCTTGGAGCTCAGGGCTCTGACCACCAGCACAAGGACTGCTCCCAGCAGGACCAGTGCTCCGGAGACGCTGAACGCGAGCCCGTAGCCGAACTCGGCCAGCCCTCCACCAAGAAGACTTCCCAGTGCACCTGCAAGGGCCGAAGTCGCGGCAAAAAACCCGAGTGCCTCGCCACGGAGAGAAACAGGTGAGAGACGCACGACGAGCGTGGCCGCTGTCACCGCGATCACCGCCCAGGATGCACCGATCACAAAGAACAGGCTCCCCACAACAATCATGCCACCCCAGGCAACACCGGCAACCCCTCCTACTGCGACGACTGCCGGCATGGCGATTCCCCTGACCACGAGACCACAGCTCTGCAGCCTGCTCAGGTCATACTTCTGAGCGAGGCGGCCCCCGAAGCCGAAGGAAACGGCCGCCCCGATGCTGGAAAGCAAGTAGAGCCCAAAAATGGCCCCTGGCGAGAAGCCTACATCATCGAGGTAGATAGGAAGCGGCGCAAAAAACACAGCAAACCCCGCAAAAAACAACAGGGCTGCAATGTAGTAAACCGCGAGGGGGGGCGTGAAGCGCGTCACAAACTCGCGAAAACGCAGCTTGCGAAACGTCCAGTCGTAAACCCGGCCCGGAGTGAAGGGAAAGGTGGCCCCGCGGATGTTCATGCGGGGAGACCGCAGCACTGCCATGCGAAGCTTTCGGGGATCCAGCCGACGGAGGGCCGACTGAGACGGGGCGTCCAAAGCCAGCCCGAAGGCTGCCACCGCACCGAAGATCATGCATAACCCAAAGTAGATTCGGTGCGCATCCAGCGTCCCCAATCTCGCTTCCATCATCCCGAGCCAGACCACTCCAAGGACCAGACCTCCGGCCCATCCCCATCCCTGGAATGTGTTCAGCCGGGCGATCCTTTTCTGCCAAGCGGACTCCTCGGCCCCGGCCACGGCCAGCAGGTTGAGCACAGGAGCTGCACCCGCAAACGCCGCCCAAAGAATCGCGTTTAAAACCACGATCACCGCAAGGTTGCTGACGAATGGGAATATCGCCAACACCGCAAGGATGGTTAAGAGAACGCTTTCGAGCAGGAAGACGAGACGGGGTGACCGGTCGGCGAGCCTTCCCATCACCAGCGCGCTGGGAACACCCACAATCGCGGCGGTGGAAGCGAGCACGCCGAGAATGAATGGCGTCCCTCCCAGCTCCACCACGTAGAGCGGAACGAGCAGGGAAGCACCCCCCAGGGCCACGGCACCCAGAGCCCATTCCACGATCCATCGCGTCTGCGGCGGTGAAGGGTGCACGTCGGATTCATGGTGTGAAGTTGTCGTTTGTTCCATAACGTGTTTCAATTGAGAGATGACAGGCTCATTTAGTATTTCGTGCTAAGGCGATTGAGTCAAATGAGCCTTGGAACTTTCCGTGTTTCCTCTGCCACGTAAATGTATCCAAAATTTGGGACAATTCGAAACATCCCCTCGCACATTCCGCCTTGGACTCCCGAAGGAGAAGTGCCAGCAGCCTGCGTCCCTCAATCCACATATCATGCGTCAAATACCACCCCGATTTTTCCAGAAAATGGATCAACTCTTCGCGAAAGGTCTGTTTTCGATGATGTGCCTCCTGCCCTGCAATGTATTCCTGGACGGCCTTGCGGGCAGACGCACTCACAGTGAAAGCGGCTTAGCCTTCTTGCCAGCGGAAGTGCGGAACACCGGCGGCGCAGGGACCCACCGCCCTATCTGTTTTTGAAAAGCTAAAAAGCTGAAATAATAGCGCATCCGTCGCGGTAAAAAGATCCCGGCTTGGCTCTCGGACGAGACGGAGTTCGTCCCTCCAGGTGGTGGGGACAACCATTACTAACCTGGTTGATAATGGCTCTTCCGCTCCGAAACTTCGGCCTGCCCTGAGTCTGTCGAAGGGCTTCCGGCTTCCTGATTAATTGGCGGATTTCGCCAAAATAGACGCCAAAGAGTGGGTGGTTTATTGACCATAGAAAACACGGGGGATTTCGTAAAACTTTAAGTCATTATTCTGCAACGATTTGCATTTTTTTAAACAAAAATTGGCATCTGTATCGCTAATAAGGGAAACAACCAACAACTCGATTTAACTCACTCAATTCAACACTCACTCACATGATCACATTTCTCCTATTCGTCTCCGCAGCGCTCTGCTTCCATGGTGTCCAGGAAATCCGTCAAGGAGTCCGCTAAACCCGGAAAAGGGTGCTATCGAATAAACTTTCCAGAATCGATTGCTTCCATGTTCATTGCTTTCATCTCCCTTGTGTGTGCCGGTCTTTGCTATTTCGCCGTCAGTGAAATCCGCATGGGCGGGGATTAGTCCCTCCGCCGCCAGCCGGTCCATATTTCATTCATCCAGACGGTCCTCCCAAGGGGACCGTCTTTTTTATGTCTCCACACCTGCAGCAGAGAGCTGGATTCGCTCAGCCTTCGGTGACGGGTGGAACGACCTTCGAGGCATCCAGCAGACGGCGGGTTTTTGCTCCCAAGCGATTGAGGTGAAAGGGCTTGAGGATGTAGTCGAGATTCGGACTGCTTTCCAGCGTCTTGCGGATGCCTGCTTCAAGGTGTCCGGTAATCACCACAACGGGGAGTTCCGGGCGGGTCAGGCGCAGGGCTTCCAGCACCTGGACTCCATTCATTTCCGGCATGTCGAGATCGAGTACGACCGCGTCAAACCCAAAGTCCCCCGCATTGAGGGCATCAATGACGACCTTGCCATTGACGTAGGCCCTGGTCTGGTAGCCATGCGATTGAAAGGCGACGGTGAGGAGGTCGCGGATAGCCGCTTCATCATCCACGATGGCCAGTCGCTCACTGCCGGTCGCAAAGGGTTCATCCGTTTCGCCGGTGGCCTGCCCTTCGACCACATCCTTGATCGGAAGGAAGACGGAGAAGCAGGTGCCCCGCCCCGGCTCGCTGTCGAGATGGATGGTCCCAAAGTGGTTATTGACGATGCCGTAGACCACCGAGAGACCGAGGCCGGTACCACCGGATTTTTCCTTGGTGGTGAAAAAGGGTTCAAAGATGCGGGCGGCAATCTCCGGGGGGATCCCGCAACCGGTGTCCTTGATGTCGAGGCGGAGATAATGGAGGGAAGGATCGAGTTGAAGATGATTCAGCGTCGAGCCGCAGATCCGGGTGGTTTCCAGACGAAGAGCGCCGCCGTTTTTCATGGCATCCCGGGCGTTGACGCACAGGTTCATGATGACCTGTTGAATTTGCGCGGCGTCTGCCGGAATCCGGGGCAAACTGGCGTCAAGGTTCAGCTCAAGCTGGATGTTGCGGGGAAAGGTTTCCCGCAGGAGTCGGGCCAAATCCTCAATCTGCGCATTCAGATCGAGCGGGCGGAAAGAGACTTCTCCCTTGCGTGAAAAAGTGAGGATGCGCCGGATCAGGTCGGAAGCCCGGTTGGTCGCTTCGAGAATCTTCCGAACTTTTCCCGAGCTGGCTTCATCGAGTCCTCCCCGCAGGTCGAGAAGTTCGGAAAAGCCCCGGATGATGGCGAGGATGTTGTTGAAATCATGGGCAATTCCGCTGGCAAGGGTGCCGAGGCTCTCCATTTTCTGGGCCTGCTGCAGCTGCATTTCGAGATTTTTCTCGATGGTGATATCTTCCCGCAGGCAGAGCAGGTGCGAGCGCTCACCCCCGGCTCCACGGATAGGAGAAACCTGCACACGCTCCCAGATAACAGAGCCATCCTTTCGCCGGGTACACAGTTCTCCCTGCCAGGTCCGTCCGGAGGAAACGGTATCTTCCAGTTCCTGAAAGGACTCATCGGAAGTATGCCCCTCGCGCAGCACCCGGATATCGTGATCAAAGATTTCTTCGAGGGTGAAGCCAGTGGTCTCGGTATAAGTGGGATTGACGTATTGCACCGTCCCGTCGAGGGCCGTCATGAGGATGCCAACCGGGGACTGCTCGACCACTTGGGCAAGTTTGGAAAAGTGCTCTTCTGCCAGCCGACGGCGGGTCACATCCCTCGCCACGGCCACGACCAGAGTGGGATAGCCATCCTCTCCGAAGACGTAGGATTCTTCCCAGGCCAGCCAGCGCCAGCCTTGAGCGGTTTTCCAGCGATGTTCGCGCTGCAGCGGTTTCCAGTCATCCTCCATCCGGCTGGTTTCACGGTCCCAATCATCGAAGTCTTCCGGATGCAGGTAGTCGGCAATGGGATGGCCGACCAGCTCGTCCGGGCGGCTGCCGAACTTCCGGGCAAAGGCGGTGTTGACGGAAAGAAACGTTCGGCGGAGATCATAACAGACCGCCAGCTCGCGCCGATCTTCCCAGGGAGCCAGAGCGGCAGCGGCTTCCTCCGGGCTGATGGAGTCCGAGGGCCGGTGATTCATCGCGGGTAGGTCAAAACGCTGCATTTCAGGAAAGTCCGCTCAGGATGGAAGGGAGACGGCGCAAGGTATTGGCGATGGCCGCTTCCGCCAGACTGGTTTCCCGTAGGCCCGGTTGGAAAAGCAGGTTCCAGCCGCTCAGTTTTTTCCAGGAATCCATTGCCGGGGTGGGAACATTCTCAAAGCCTCCACGGATGCCAAAGTGACGCACCAGCTGGTCAGCCACTTGCACGGCCGCCGCATAGTAGCAGTGCTCTCCGGCCTGTTCGGGTTGATTGTGCCAGCGCACGGCGGCGACGATTTCCGGGGATACATTGTTGCGCTCCAGATAAGCCGCACCGATCTCCGCATGATCCCACCCGATGACGGAACGCTCAAAGGCACAGACATCTTCCACCCGCTCAAATTCATGGGACAGGATAATTGAAAAATGTTCCGGAAAACAGCTCGCCATGACAACTTTCCCGACGTTGTGGAGCAGGCCGACAATGTAGTCGGTATCATCATCCACGAGGACAGAGGTCGCAGAGAGAATTTCCCTCGTCAGCACGGCACTTCCGATGGAGTGCTGCCAGAGTTCTGTCCAGGGGAGCAGTTCCCCGCCGTCGGTGATCTTCTGTAACTCCTCAATCACCGGTGTCGCCATCGACAGCTCCCTGATTTGGCGCAGGCCGAGGTACAAAACCGCTTCTTCGATGTTATTGACCTTGGCGGACAGACCGAAATACACGCTGTTGACCATGCGCAGCAGGCGTGCGGTCAACGAAGGGTCTCGCCGGATGATCTCGGCGATCTGCCCGTTGTAGCTTTGCTCCGAACGAAGCAAGCCCGCCAGGGCTGAATTGATGCTTTCGAGAGAGGCCAGCTTGGGACAGCCATCGATTCTACGGCGAATTACAGCCTCGCTCAAGGGAGCCAAGACAGTCGCTTTGCTGGGTGAAGATGCCGTCATGCGCTGAACAGAAAGTATGCGCCTCGGTAACTAAGGCGGGAATCGGTTTACCCAATGAACATCGGTCACCCATTGAAGAGGTTTAGCCATCTTTTGGAAAAACCCTAAGGTTTTTTCCCCGCCAAACCTGTAAGACTGAGCAAAAGAAGCTGAGTTTCGGAAGCCAGAGGACAGAGGCCGGAAACCGCCTTGCCCAGCGGTGGGCGCCATCTCTTTGGCGATCTCTGCGTTCTTTGGCGGCAAAAGCATTATGGGGAGGACGTAGGGCTTGGATCGATTGCGATCCCGATAGCGATAGCGATTGGGAGGATGCCTATGGCGGGACGGGAGCAGGATGCTCCCGCTACTTTGCGGCAATCCCGGTGGGTAACGGAGTTTCGGAGCATCCCTCATCCGGCGCAACGCGCCAGCCACCGACACACCGGCGCTTAGGGGTTGCAGACGGGGGATGGATTCACAGCTTTCCGAATGACATGGATCCCACGCTTCCGGATTTATCAAAAGACACCCTGGTCGACCTCGGTGGCTGGTCGGTGCTGAAGGAAGCGCGAGCCCTCCACTCCTCTGGAGCGGTCAAGCAGGTGGAATGGAAGGCTCCGCTCCTGCAGGGAACCATCGAAGCGGGCCGTCAGATTTACCGCCCCCGCCTCAACCTGAAATCAGTGACCTTTGCCGAGAATCGCTGTTCCTGCCTGCAGGGGCAACGCGGGATGATCTGCCCGCACGCCATTGCCCTCTGCCTGGCCATTCAGGAACAAGCCACTCAGCAGGCTGCGCAGCCTGCAGCCACCTCTGCTCCCACAGGGGCCGAGGAGGCTTCCAGGGACGCCCCCGGCATCCAGACCCTGCGCCTCTCTCCCGACGGAACCAGCCTGCGCTTGCGGATTCTGCTTCCGCCCAATCTGGAATCCGCCGCCGCCCGTGATGCCATTCCGGTGAAATTGGAAGTTGCGGTCGGGAGAGAGATTCAGGCCCCTGAGAAGCTGTTTCGCGGCACCCCTTACTCCCTGCCGGAGCCCCATGCCCAGGCCTGGGCCTTGCTCGAAGAATGGTGCGCTGGCCGCCCCGGCGCCTTGCTCCACCTCAAGCGAAGCCGCCTCGCCGCACTCCTTCAGGCACTGCAGGGTGAACCATTCATCTACTTTGTGCAGCAACCCGGCAAACCCTTGGAGTGGGTCGAGGGAAAGCTTCCATCTGTGCATCCACACCTGGATCAGCCCGAGCCTGTGTCCTCCGAAAAGCCCTTGGTGGTCCGACGGCCAGCGCCAACCGTCCGACCCTCGACAGCGGCCTCTCCGGCGGTTGAGGCGATGAAAGAGCGCCTCCGGCGGGAGGGGCGTCCCGGCAGCCATATCCTGGTGGACGGCTCGACTCAGTTTCTTGCCATTACCCTGCCCGATCGGGACCACCACTGCTATCAGCCTGCCCTCGACCTGCTCAAAGCCCACGAGTTCCGGCACGAGCCCTCCAATCGCCGCTGGTGGCTGCGGGACCGGCATAAGACCCTCAATTTTCTCGCCGCTCACGAAGCCACCCTGCGGGACGAACTGGGAGCAGTTTTTACGGGCAACTTCACCGAGCGGGCCGCCGTTCTCAAGCGGATCGGACTGAAGATCACCACTCACCCGGCGGGAGACGGCTACGCCCTCTCCCTTCAGATCGAAGCTGGCACGGTGAAGGCGGCTGACATTTACCGTGCACTGGCTTCGGGTCGGAACTACATCGAAGACGGAAAGACCCTCTACCTCTTTGATCCGGCCCAGCTCGAGCGCCTCGCCCAAGCCCAGCAAGCCCTCACCGGTGACCGCCATCGCGCCCTCACTCCCGGACTGGAAATGCGGGTGCGCGCCAGCCAGTTGCGCGATGTCGAAAACGTGCTGGCGGAGCTCGATGACGAACTCCCCTTGCCCGCCGACTGGAAACAACGCAGTGCCGCCCTCCAGCGAATAGACCGATTGGAGCGCCCGCCCCTCCCCGATGCCCTCGATACGATCCTGCGCCAATACCAGCGCATCGGGGTAGCCTGGCTCTGGCACCTCTATCGCAATCAACTCGGAGGCGTGCTCGCCGACGAGATGGGGCTCGGAAAAACCCTTCAGGCCCTCGGACTGATCGCCTGCTTGCAAGGGCGGCAGCAGGAGCGCGACGGCCCAACCCTGGTGGTCTGCCCGGCCAGCCTCTTGGTCAACTGGGCCCGGGAGGCCACCCGTTTCACCCCAAATCTGCGGGTCTTCACCCACCACCGCGCCAGCAGGCTGGAGTCCCCCGGGGACGCAGACCACCACGACTTGATCCTCACCTCCTATCAGACCATGACGCGGGACGAGGAGCTGTTTTCCGCCGTGAGTTGGGGTTTGGTCATCGCCGATGAGGCCCAGCATATCAAAAACCGCCGCACTCAGGCCGCCGTCGCTTTGCGCCGCCTGCAGGCCCCCAGCCGCTTTGTCCTGACCGGGACCCCGGTGGAGAACAGTCTCGACGACCTGCGCTCGATCTTTGCCTTTTGCCTGCCGGGCTATTTGGCGAAAATGCCTCCCGGCACCAGCGGAGACGAGCGTCAATGGTTTGACCAGCGACACCGGGCACAGGCCGCCCCCTACATTTTGCGCCGGACCAAGCAACTGGTGGCTCCCGAACTGCCGGACAAGATCGAGCAGGTGGTCTACTGCGACTTTGGCGACCAGCAACGCGCCCTTTATCAACAGGTGCACGCATCCACCGAAAAGGCCATTTTTGAACTGGAAATGGCCGGCAAGAGTGAGGGCCAGGTCCGCATGGCTGCCCTCACCCAACTGCTGCGCCTCCGTCAGGTCTGCGCCGAGCCGCGTCTGCTCGACGACCACATCCCGGCTTCGGAATCCGCCAAGCTGGAGGCCTTCCGGGAAATCCTCGAAGAAGCCCTCGACGATGGGCACCGCATCCTCGTCTTTTCCCAGTTTGTCAGTGTGCTCGGCCATCTGCGCACATTTTTGGAGGAACTCGGCTTGCACTACTGCTACCTCGATGGATCCACCCGCGACCGAATGGCCCAGTGCGACGCTTTCAATAACGATCCGGGCATTCCAGTTTTCCTTATCTCCCTCAAAGCGGGCGGAGTGGGTCTCAATCTGACCGGAGCGGATACCGTGGTGCACTTCGACCCCTGGTGGAATCCCGCCGTGGAAAATCAGGCCACCGACCGCGCCCACCGCATCGGGCAGACCCGGACCGTGACCAGCTACAAGTTGATCGCCGCGGGCACCATCGAAGAGAAAGTTGTTGCCCTTCAGGCGGAAAAAGCCGCCATCCTGCGGGACTTACTCGACGAATCCGCAGCCTCCACCGCCAAAGTCAGCCTGGCGGAAATCAAGGCCTTGCTGACAGAAGCACCCAACGCTTCCTGACGTCCCCGCTGAACGCCGCCAAGCCCGCCGAAAATCGCGCGATTTCCGGAGTTTTTGATTAAAGAATAACGGATTCCATCCGATTCTCTTAAAGTCATGCATCTGCCTAACATCATTGAGGAGTTCGACGACCTGCCCCCCGCTCCCCGCCTATTACCCCAACTGCAGAAATTGTTGCGCGATCCAAACACCGACCAGTCCGATCTGGTCGCCCTGCTTCGGGTCGACTCTGCCCTCACTGCCCGCATCATCCGGATTGCCAATAGTGCCTACTATGGCTCCTCCAGCCGGAGTGAAAACCTTTCCGACGCGATTTCCCGGCTCGGGTTCAAGGACGTTTACCACGTCACGTCCCTCGCCATCAGCAGCAACGTGCTGGGAACCGCCTTGCCCGCCTACAATCTGAAAGCGGGGGACCTTTTCGAGCAGTCCCTCGCCTGCGCCACTCTCCTCTCCTCCCTCCCGAAGACCGCGGAGAATCCGGTCGACGAAGAAACCCGCTTCACCATCGGCCTCTTGCATTCCATTGGCAAAATCGTGGTCAACAGTTACTTCCTGAAGCGGGGGATGGAAATCTACAGCGAAAACCGCGAGGAAGAACTCACTTTTGCCGAGGAGCGTGGACTGCTCGGATTTGATCATGCCGAAGCAGGGGCAGCCATCCTCCATAAATGGAATTTCCCGGAGCGCATCTGCAGTGCCATCGGCTATCAACTGGAACCCCTCAAAGAGCCCAACAACGCTTGCCTCGCCGCCCAGCTCTCGCTCGCCCGCTGGGCCGTGCCATTCGTGCTCAGGGCTGCCCGCTGCGGCGGATCCATTCCGGTCTTTGAGGGACCCGAAATCCTCCTGCGCTCCGGGATCACCGCCGAAGACCTCGCCACAACCATGCGGGATGCTCAGGAAGCCTTTGCCCAGACCCATGCCATGATGGTCGCGGCCTGAGGCCGGAGGCAGCAGTGGCGCCGGTGGCCGGAAGCCGGTATGACGGTGCGACGGAAGACGGTTTGCCGGAGGCCAGAGGACAGAGGCCGGAGGCCAGTCGATGGTAGACAGATGATGTGATGTTTTCAGCATTTACTTGGGCTACGCCCTGCGACATCTCCGCTCCGCTTCGTCAGCTTTCAGCATTTTAGCTTTTCAAAACACGTCCCTGTGCCGCCTGACGCTGATGGGCTCTCAACTGCTCCCCGCAGGGGCCCAATTCCCATTAGCCGATTCCCTTGCCTCCTGTCTTTACAGAAGCCGGGAGTCGATCATAGTTCAGGGTTTTGTGGATATAACCCCATACATGTGTTGAGCAGCACGGAGCACAGCATCGAGGTTCGTCATTTGACGAAATACTATGGTTCCGCCCCGGCCATCAAGGACGTGTCGTTTTCGGTGCGTCCAGGTGAGGTAGTGGGCTTTCTGGGGCCCAACGGAGCGGGCAAAAGCACCACCCTGCGCATCCTCTCCGGCCTGTTGCGGGCCGACCGGGGAGAAGCTTACATTGATGGGATCTCGGTCGCCCGCGATCCCGAGCGGGTCAAGGAGCGCATCGGCTTCATGCCGGAGAATAACCCCCTGCCCGAAGACTTGCGGGTGGTGGAGTATCTCCGCTACCGGGCCAAACTCAAGGGCCTCAGCGGACGGGATGCCCGCAAGCGGGTTGATGAAGTCATGGAGCGCTGCGACCTCACCCGTCATGCCCGCCGCAAGCTGATCGGAAATCTTTCCAAAGGCTATCGCCAGCGAGTGGGCGTTGCCGATGCCATCATTCACCGTCCGGCGGTAACCATCATGGACGAGCCGACGATCGGTCTCGATCCCCATCAGATCCTGCAGATCCGCAAATTGATCGATGGCATGCGGGGGAGCATGACCGTGATCCTTTCCAGCCATATCCTGGCGGAGGTGGAGCTGTCCTGTGATCGGGTTCTTATCATCAATCAAGGCCGGGTGGTGGCCGCCGGTACCCCGGCTGCCCTGCGGGCGGAGTTTTTCCAAAACCCCGGCTACCTGGCGGAGATTTCGGGCAGCGAAGCAGAAGTCGCCGCCGCCTTGGCCAAAGCTCCCGGCGGGGCGGAGGTGCGTTCCCGAACCGTCGGCAAGGACGGCTTTGCCCACTTCATCCTCGGGGCCGCCGAAGCAGAAGACCTCTCCGAGCCCATTCTCCATGCGCTGGTCTCCACTTCCGGCCTGCGGGTACGCCGCTTCGAGCGCCAGAATCCCACGCTGGAAGATATCTTTCTGGCCGCCACCCGCCGCAGCTGGGAACAGGAAGCTCCCCTCACCATTGGCCACACCACCCTGAACGACTCGAAAGAGCCACCGCAACCCACTCAGGCCAAGGCATGAAACGCTTTTCCCTTCTTTTGCGCAATGAACTACGGGTGCTCTTGATCAGCCCGTCGACCTATCTGGCGGCGGTTCTCAGCCTGATCATGATGGGGTTCTTCTATTATCTTACTTTGGTCGATCTCGCCCAGAATCCGCAACAGGACCTCCCCAATGTCACTTTTTTCCGCTACTTCCTCTTTCCGGTCTGCCTGATGGTCCCGATGCTGACCATGCGCAGTATCGCCGAGGAACGCCGCCTCGGAACCCTCGAAACCCTTATGACGACCCCGGTCCCGGCGTTTTCCTTCGTCATGGCAAAGTTCCTCGCGGCCTACATTTTTTACGCCGGCATGTGGTTGCTCTCCATCGGTTTCCCCCTCATCACCGTGCTCTACCTGCCCCATCCCGAGTTGGAACAGCTTCTTTTTGAATGGGGGTCCCTTCTCGGGGGTCTCTATTTCGTACTGATCAGCGGCATGTTCTTCGTCGCCATCGGGATTTTCACCAGCAGCCTGACCCGCAGCCAATTGGTGGCGGGGATGCTCAGTTTCAGTATTATCTTTCTTTTTATCGTCGGCATGACCGTATTGCGCTCCCAGGCACCGGGTTTCGGCACCGGAGTCGTCACCAACGATCTGCTCGCCTACCTGCAGGTGTTTGATCACTACAATGACGCTGTCCTCGGCATGCTGGACACCCGGCCCCTGATTTATTACCTCAGCAGCACCCTTCTGGTGCTGGGACTGTCCTCGCTTGTTGTGGAAGCAAAGTCCTGACCGCCCCCTTCTCATCGCATCATGGCCCGAGCCACTGACCAATTTTCCTTTTCCAACCGCCTGCGGGCAGGCCATCGCCTCCTGCAAGTCCTGCTGTTCATCCTCTTTTTTGCCGGACTGAACTACGCGGCCATCCGCCACTACGCCCGCTACGACGTCACCCGCCAGCATTTCTTCGCGCTCTCACCCGAAACCCAGGGCTACATCAGCAGTCTGGATGAACCGGTTCGCTTCATTGTCACCATCCCCAGAGTATCTTCGCAGCCGGATGAGCAAATCCTCTACCGTTATGTGCAACGTCTCCTCGATCAGTATCGCTACCATGCCCGCAAAGTCGGCCGACCCGAACTGATCGAGGTGGAATACGTCAACACCTACGAAAACATCTCCCGGGCAGCCGAGCTGGCCCAGACCTATGGGGTCGATCAACCCAATGTCATCATCGCCGCCGGTCCCAACCGCACCCGCATTCTGGTCCCCACCGACCTGATGGAGTTTGAACGGCTTCAACCCGTCGCCTTCAAAGGGGAGCAAGCCATCACTTCCGCCCTGGTGGATGTCTCCGCCTCCCGCACCCCCCGGATCTATTTCACCGGTGGCCATGCGGAAATGCGCATTGACGATGTCAGCCCGCAGCGTGGCTTGAGCCAGCTTGCCTCTCAGTTGCGGTCCCGCGGTTTTGAAATCGGTGTCATCGACCTGAGCCAGCTCCAGGCGGTTCCGGATGATGCCGATGCTGTGGTCATCGCTGATCCGCGAGGCCCGTTTTTGCCCACCGAACAGGAAAAACTACGGCGATATCTGAGTGATCGGGCCGGGCGCGTGCTCCTGCTCCTCAGCCCGGGTATCGAGCACGGCCTCGAAGCCCTCCTCTCCGACTGGGGAATCCGGGCGGATGACATGCTGGTGCTGGAATCCGATCCGGGCTATGTCGAGGGAGCCGGCAGCTTTCTCATCCGCCAGATGGCCGCCCACCCCATCACCAACCCCCTCATTCAGAATCAGACTTTCCTCGTTACCGGGCTGATGCGGCCTGTTCGCCCGGATATGACCACTGCCGTGGACGACCGCCTGCAGGTGATCGGACTGCTCGGCAGCTCACCCACCAGTTGGGCTGACCGCGGTTATGCCCGCCGCACCGGCGGAAACCCTACCTTCGACCCGGCCCGCGATCTTCCCGGTCCGGTCACCGTCGGCACCGTGGCGGAACGGCGGTCTGCCTCCCAGATCGGCATTGACCTGCCCGGAGGGCGGATTCTCGTGTTGGGGAGCGGCGACCTCTTCTCCAACCGCCGCCTGACCAGCGCCTTGGGCAACAGTCTGCTCTTCAGCAGCACCATCAACTGGATGCTGGACCGGGAGCAAACCCTGGCCTTGCCGCCGCGCCCGATCGAAAACTACCAGGTCGCCATCAGCCAGGGAGAACTACGGCAGCTTGGGCTGTTTTACCTCACGATCCCCGGTGCCATCGGCGTCTTTGGCATCGTTCTCCTCTGGATCCGCAAATTCTGAGCACCATGCGCCTCAAAATCACATTTTTCCTTATCCTGATCAATGCGGTCCTCTTCAGCTACATCTTCTATCTGGAGTCCTCCGGACCGGGAGATCGCAGTGAGGCCCGCGGGCGGATGATCCTTCCTCCTGGCATCATCCATCAGGCGGATTCCATCTCCCTGCAGGGTGAGCAGGTGCGGACGGGCTGGACCCTGACCCGGGAAGGAGACCGCTGGAGTGTAAAGCAACCGGTTGCTTGGCCTGCCAACCCCTACGCAGTCCGTCGCCTGATCGATCTACTGACCTACTTGCAGTGGGACACCCGCTTCCCGGTGGCTACCCTCCCGCAAAGCGGAAAGGGCTTGGAAGATTATGGCTTGCAGGACGGTGCCGCCGAACTTCACATCCGGGCAGGAGCCTCAGAAGCCGTCATCCGCGTCGGCTCATCCACCGAGATCGGTCATCGCATCTACGTGCTCTCCCCTGACCAGTCGGAAATCTACGTGGTCGACCGCAGCTTGCTGGAGGGCATCAACCTTGGGCCGGACAATCTGATTGATCGGTTTGTGGTCGAAATACCCGCCTTTGAAGCTGAAAGCATCAATCTCAATATCGGAGTGAACAACCCTGTTCGGGTGCAAATGGCCAGAGTCGGAGACCGCTGGGTATTCCATGCTCCAATCCGGGCCGCCGCCGATACTCAGGCGGTGACCGCCTCCCTCGATAGCCTGCAGCGTATTGAAATCGTCGATTTCCCCGATACCTCCGCCACTGAAGCCGGTTTGAGCAATCCCTCGCTTCGCCTCAATTTGAATGGCAATGCCCGGCAACAAACCCTTTTTCTGGGGAACCTCGTCGACCCGGATGCGTATCCACGAGTCCGCTACGCTCGACTGGAAGACCGCACCACCATTTTCACGATTCCGGCCGAACCCCTCGAACCATGGTTTACCGCACAGGAGTCTCTCCGCCAACGACGCTTCATGGACTTTAATCCGGATTTCGTAGGTTCACTGGAAATCCGCCTCGACAACCGCTCGATCACCCTCCAGCGCCTGGAAAGTGGCGGCTGGCAAGTCATTCAGGCAGCCGACGGCAACCTCACCACCCGCCCGGCTGAGAACGCCTTGGTGCGTTCCCTGCTCCGGCGCATGGCAGATCTGGAGGCGGTCCGTTTTGTCTCCGACGCTCCCTCCACCGCCGACCTCGATCGTTTCGGATTCACCGATCCCCAACGCCGGGTCACTGTTCGTTTGCAAAATGGAGAAACCCGCACCCTCCTGCTGGGCGACGTGGTCTTTGAGGATTCCGGCACCACCGAGCGGAACCGCCTCTACGCCAAACGGGACACGCAGCCCCCGGTTTATCTGACCACCGCCTCCATTCTCGCCCATCTGCCCCTCAATGCCCTGCACTACCGCCAGCGGGTGGCTGGCTCCCTTCCGGCCCGTGCCACCATTCAATGGATCAGGGTCCGCGATCTGGAGAATGATACTTTGGTGGTGGAATTGTCCCGCGATCCCGATGGCGGCTGGGATGCCAGCCTTCAGCAGGAGGACCATGAAGCCATGGCCCCCGCCATTCGCGCACTCCTTGATGCCTTCCGCCGGTTCCCCGTCGAACGCTTCATTGCGGAATCCTTCACCAACCCCCTCCGTCTGGATTCCGAACGCTCCATTCCCTGGGCCTTCGCGCTGGAAGCAGGCATCCGCCTCCCCGGAAGTGATGCCAGCCCCGAAACCCGGAGCTATGTGCTGACCGAACGGATCGGCGGGATGACCCAGTATGGCGGAAATTCCAGCCTGGGGCTGAGCTTCGAGCTGCCTCAGGACCTGATCGACGCCCTTCACCCGATCCTCTTTAAGCGCCAACGCCCCGACGCCGATGTCAATCCGGAGCCCACTCCCCCCGCGGACCCTGAATCGGTTACCGTCGCACCGGAGGAAGCATCGGAGGAGGAGGAAGCCATGCCGCCCACCGAACCAGCGTTGGACGAGGAAGGCCTATGAGTTCGACTCCGCGCCAGAGCGGAATTCGTTGCTTTTGCCGCTGGACAGCCCGGCTCGGCATTGGGTGTCTCAATGGAGGACTTCTTCTGCTGGCGCTGTTCCTTGCCGCAGTGATTGGCTCGCTGACCCTTTTCCAATCCTTGCCCGTTCCCGAATGGATCATTCGCGAGGCCGAATCCCGTCTGGCCAAAACCGGGGTTCACATTGAATACAGTTCCCTGTCCTCATCCTTGCGGGGCGAAATCGTGCTGGAAAACCTGCGGGTGCGCGAAGCCCATTCCGGACAGGTCATTCTGCGCTGTCGGCGGGCAGTCGCTCAATTCGATGTATTCGGCAAAGTGTTTTTCGGCGATCCCCTCATCCTGGAATCCCTCCAGATTGAGGATGCCGCCCTTTTTGGCCCACCCGAGATCAGCCCTCTGATCGATCGACCCATCGCCCGCATCATTGCCCTCGATATCGAAACCCGCTCCCAATATCTGGAAGTCGCCCGTCTCCTCGGGGAAGTCGAATCCGCCCGCCTTTCCTTACAGGGAAGCATCCCCCTAAACCTGATTCTGGACAGGCCAGATCCGGTTGAAGCCGTCGAACGTCCCTGGCGTATCCAGTGGATAGAGTTGGCTAAATTTCTCGAAGACATCCGCCTTCTGGCGGTACGCGCCCCCGGCACCTCCTTTGACATCACGCTCTTGCCCGAGTCGGAGGCTGAAGAAAAACTGGCCCTCTCGGCCCAGGCCAGCGCACCACGGATCGAGTTACCGGGAGGATTGATCGCCCGCGAAGTCATCTTTTCCCTGCCCAGAATTGACCCTGGAGACAGGACTGTGCGTTCGGCCACCGCCCGGATCGGCTCCATTGAAAGGCACCCCTCCACGCATGAATGGGAACCCGTCCTGCGGTCCATCGATTTGGACTTGCGGGGAGACCTCGAAGAAATAGCCGGATGGAAATTGCCGGACTGGGCGGAATTGCACGCCCGGGGCGTTTTCCCTCGCCTCCCGGAAACCTCCGTCACCCTGGGCGTTTCCCCCGCCTCCCTGACCGAAAATCCGCAGGGTATTGTCCGGGCTCAAATGGCCGGAATTCACCTCCAGAGCAGTATCAAATGGGATCGATCCAGTGAGAACATCCTCCTCGACTACGAACTCACCGGTTCCCCCGACCGCCTCCTCGCTCACCCGCCCCTCGAAGCCGGGCTGGTGGCGGAGATCCTCAGTTTCCAACAACCCGCACGCATTGCAGGAAGCGGACGCTTCCGTTCATTGGAAGATTTTTCCGCAGACTTCATCCTGCAGGCCCGTCAGTTCCGAACAGTGGAAAACCACTATGATGAAGTCAGCGGCCACATCCACCTCAACCCGCAACGTCTGGTCGCCTCTCCTTTGGAAGCCTATGACGACCATGGCCAATGGGCTAGGGGTGCCTTCATTCAGAACCTGCAAAACAAGCGTTTTCGGATCCTCGCCCGCGGTGCCATTTTTCCCCGGCGTCTCGATTCTTTGCTGCCCCCCTTTTATCGGGATCTCTGGGACGATATTGACCCCGGCAACCACCCCTCCGACGGCGATGTCGATGTCGTGGGAATCTGGGGTGAACCTGGACGGGTTGCCACCTGGGTCACCGCCTGGGGTGAGAACCTCGGGTGGCGCGGACAACCGGTTGATACCTTTTTCATGCGTCTCTGGCAGGCCACAGGATTCGTGGAACTCTTTGACCTGCAAGTCGACTCGGAGGGCGGTTCGCTAACCGGCAGCATAGGCATGGTCTTTCCCGAGGACCGGGAAACCCACCCCACCCGGACCCATCTTCACCTCGACTCCCACATCGCACTTCCCCGACTGGCCGGAGCCTTCGGCGGTGAGGTCGAAACCATCCCCGAATTCGTCCAAACAGATAAACCTCCTTCCGTCCGCATCGATGGCACCCTCCAGTTCTTTCAGGGAGAAACAATTGATCGTGCGATCACAGTAATGGCCGAGTCCGAAGGGCCCGTAACTGCTTTCGGCCTCCCTCTTGACTGGCTCAAGACCACCGCACACGCCAACATGGATTCCCTCACCCTTGCCCCCCTCCATTTCGGTATCGCCACCGGAAGCGGATCGGCCGAGGTCCAAGTGCAGGAATTCGCAGACCAACGCCGCATCATTGACCTATCCGGCTCTATCACCAACGCCGAATACACCACCCTCCACCACCAGTTCCGCCAGCTCTTTTCGGATGAGGACATTGAGAATCCCTGGGAAAGCCTGGCCGCATCCAGGAGGGGAAAACTCGACCTCTCCCTCAAATCCCGGGGTGAACTTGGCCGCTGGGATAGTTTCAGTGGGGATGGAACGGTTTCTCTCACCCGCGCCCCTCTCGGCCAAATTGATCTGTTCGGGGGCCTCTCCCGCCTCTTCAGCACCATCGGCCTGGGCTTCACTTCCTTTCGTATCGAAGACTTCCATTCCGACCTCGTGCTCACCCCCGGCTCCATCGGCTTTCCCAACCTGGAGGTGCGCGGACCCAGTCTGAAAATCGAAAGTCAGGGCCTTGTCGCCATCCCCTCTACTCAACTGAACTTTGATGCCAAACTCTTCTTCCTCGATGCGGAAAACCCCTCCATCCGCAGCTTGTTCGGAATGATCCTGCGCCCCTTCGGGCACGTTCTGGAAGTATCCGTCTCCGGCAATATATCCGATCCCGTCTGGGCCTTCCGTCACAATCCTCTCAATCTCATGCGCCAGACCCCCGAGTCCCCGCCAACGACCAGCTTCACACCCCCTGCACCGCTTCGGGAGGTTCCAGACATTCCACCAACCGAACCCGAGGAGACCTCCGAAACCCCCTCCCCAATCCCGGATCCGACCAAAGCCCTCCAGCAGCAGGAATCCAGCAACACCCCCGAGTCCCCGGTCAACGGCCCCCAAGCCAACGACCCCATCACTCACCCAGCAGATTAATCTGCCACCTCCTCCCCTCCCTCCCGCTCTGCATTTTTAAATCTGCCCTTGTGTTTTTTGTACAACCCTAACGTGGCGTACGCCACGTTAGGGTTGTACTGTCAGTCCCCGCCCGTAGATCGCAGAACAAGGGCCCTGCAGCCAGTATGGATTCCACTCCGCTAATTGAATATGTGGCTGATGTAAAATTATTTATGACTCCATGATTTCTTCTTAAACAGTGTGTGCAGCCACACCTCCGCCTGCGTTCCCCCTTTAAGAAGCGTCGAATTAATCTTACAGATTCTACTTTTTTGGACGGAAGGAATGAAGTAGAGAACCTTTTGAGGGGGGGGAGGGATGGGCTCAGGCGGGGCGGATCAGGAGGAGATCGGCCCATTCGCCTTCCTCGCGCTGATCGATAGGGAAGGTGTTTCCCCATAGTTCGCTGGCCGCGGCCTGAAAACGCTCACGCACTTCATCGATTTCAGAGGCGAGTATCCCACTGAGGGCGAGGCGTCCTCCCGGCGCAACCGCTCCGAGCAGCAGCCGGGCATGAGCGATGAGAACCGGGGCGAGAATATTGGCGAGGACAAAATCGGCCTGACGATCCGCGAGCCCTTCCTCCAGTCCGCACCAGCGAAAGTCAATCTGGTCAGCCACGGCGCAGAGTTCGGCATTTTCCACACTGATGCGCACAGAATCGGGATCGTTATCGAACCCAAAGGTAGGCCCGAACCCTACTTTTGCCGCAGCAATGGCGAGGATGCCCGAACCGCAACCGGCATCAATCACGCTGCGGCTGGAAGTGGAAGCTCCCCAGGCATCGCGGGCGTCCAGAATCCGGCGGATACAGAGGCGGGTCGTCTCATGATTGCCCGTGCCAAAGGCCATCCCTGGATCGAGGTAGACCACGGCATCGCCTGCCGGAAGCGGATAGCTTTCCCGTTCCCAGATCGGGACAAAATGCAGTCCGCGGTCAGACCAGGCTTTGAAATGCAGCTTGTATGCTTCTTTCCAGTCACGGTCTTCCACCACCGACTGCTCACCGATCCCGGGGAGGTTGGGAACCAATTCCCGGAGGGACGCATAGCCTTCCTGCGCACCCGATTCATCCTCAAAAAACCCCTGCAGCTCATGAGTCTTGAGCTTGGTCTCTTCATAAAGAACCCAGTGTTCCTGCGGTTCTTCGCAGAAGAGCGCTTCCAATTCATCCGCGAGTTCGGCGGATACCGTCAGTCGAATTTGATACATGAGATGAAAAGAGAATGTTCAACGCCCGGAGGCAAGACGGCGGATTACCTCGGGGAGGAGGCGATGTTCGGCCGCGTGGACTTTTGCCTCGAGAGACTCAAGGGTGTCTTCGGGAGCGATCCGGACGGCTTCCTGTTCGATGATGGGCCCGCCATCGAGATCACCGGTCACATAATGGACCGTGCATCCGGTGACTTTGACTCCGTATTCAAATGCCTGCCGGATGCCGTGCAGCCCTTTGAAGCTCGGAAGAAGGCTGGGATGCAGGTTGATGATCTGCCGGGGAAAGGCGTTCAGAAAGGGTTCTTTGATCACCCGCATGAATCCGGCCAGCACCACGAGGTCAGCTCCGGTTTGGCGGATACGGTCGATATAAACCTGCTCAGCCTCCTCGCCCAGCTTGGTCTTAAACGGACCGGGATCGATCCATTCCGAGGGGATGTCGAAGGTTTCACCAAGGGAGAGGATGCGGGCTTGCGGCTGATCCGAAAAGATCGCCACGGGTTGAGCCGAGCCGAGTTCGCCGGCCTTCCAGGTATGCAAGAGGGCTTCGGCGTTGGAACCACGTCCTGATCCAAGGATGACAAATCGCATCCCTCACTACCACCGACAAAAGGCCTCGATGCCAAGCCCGGAATGCTAGTTGCCTCAGGCGGAAGGGAGGCGAGGAGTTATTGGTAAGGGTTATCGGTTGTTGGTAAAATGGGACGGGAAGGGGCTTGGCGCAGGGCCGCACCGCCCTACCATCGACTGGACCTCCCACCACCGTCACACCGACCACCGACGCTCAGCGACGCTCAGCACCGAGCAGCGCTGAGCTGACTCTGGTACCAGCGAATGATTTCGGCGGGATCGTCTGCCTGCAGGACTTCGGAAACCACCACAACGCGTTCTCCTCCGGCTTCCCGCACTGCGTCGAGACGATGCTGTTTGATTCCACCAATGCAAAACCAGGGAAGGGTCGGTCGGAGTCCGGCAACATGGGAAACCAGTTCCAGCCCAACCGGTTCATAGGTGGGTTTGGTCGGGGTTGCGAAAACCGGGCCCACTGCAAAATAATCGAGCAAGGCCGCCCGCTCCAGGGCTCCGGCCGCCTGAGCTGGAGAATGGGTGGAGAGGCCGAGGATGCGCTCGGGGCCGAGGGCGGCCCGTGCCTCTTCCACCGGAAGGTCATCCTGTCCGACATGCAGCCCGAGCCCTGGATAGCTCAGGGCCAGGTCGAGGTCATCATTGATGACCAGTGGAATGGAGCTGTCGGCAAACAAGGGCAGGATGCGCTCCAGCCTTTGACGACGCTCTGCCGGGGAAAGGTTTTTGGCCCGCAACTGAATGAGGTCGGCTCCACCGGCGATGAGCCGCCGACAGACCGTTTCCCACTGCTCATCCGGCACATAGCCGGCATCGAGAATGGCGTAAAAGCGACTCGAAGAAAGGTCCTGTTTCACGCTGCGCGCCTACTTTTTCGACTCTTCCACCTCGTTCTCATCCTCATCTTCGGGGACCAGCGGACGCACCGGCGATGGGTAGGGAGTCGGCTCGGGAGCGTAGCGTTCGGGTGCCGAAGGGATGGAGTGGATGTCAGGCTCACCGACAAGCTTGGTCACCTTGATCCGGACCGGATCGACATCCTTCGTCTCGATCCCGATGTGGGTATTGAGGGAAGCACGGACGCGTTTTTTGATTTCGCTCTGAACGTCGTTGAGCTTCGAAGCGGCATTGAGGTGAATGTCCACTTTGAGCCGCAGTTTGCGACCGCGCTGACGATATGAGCAACTGGCGGAGCGCACGCCGGGAACGCTGCGGACAGTGGTGTTGATAAGACCGCGAATGGTCTTCGGGGCGATTTCCACACTCCCGCCTTCGGCTTTGAAGGGGATGATCGGACGATGGGCCGCCCGGTAGCGCTGGATGGCAAAAAGGATCAGAACCAGAACGACGACCGTTCCCATTGCGTAGTAGACGAATGGCGCTTCAATCAGTCGATCAAAGTAAGGGGAGATGCGTTCGATCATGGCGAGCATGGGAATAGGTTCTAGGCGAATTCAATGCGCGGGACGAGATAAATTCTCTGCGGATGGTGGGGCAGGCAAAAAAAAGCAGCCCGGAGGGGCCGCCGTTTAAAGACAATGCGCGCGACGGGCCATCCGCGCAATGGACCGGCTTAGTCGTTATCCTCGTCGTCTGGAGAATCCGGATTGCGGACGGCATCGACAATGACATCGACGCGGGCCACTTCCTTATCCGTCATATTCTCCACCTGAGTGCGCACGGAATTCTGCACCTCGGTAGCCACCTTGGCCAAGCGGACACCGAAGACGAGGATCAGCTTCACCTTGATCTCATAGCGGCCATCTTCGTTTTCATCGACTGTAACACTAGCCACGCGCTTGTTGAAAAGTCCCTTGAGGACATCGCCACTGGCCAGTCCGTAGACCCCGGGCACCTCCTGGCAGGCCATTGCCACAATGTTGGCCACGACGTTATTGTTGATCTGAATGCTTCCCAGCCCGGAGTCTTCCTGAAGCGCCTCAAGGTTGGTGTCGTTGTTGAAATCTTCTTCTTCGTTCATGGCGATTGGCTTTGATGGGTTGCGGTGCGATCAAGGGTTTTCGTCAACCTTTTCTCAGTTCCGTTACTCCTTATGGAATGTATCTTTTGGGGTCCGGGCGAGAAAATCTTCAACAAACTTAGTCGTTGCCTCACCGTTGGCAAACACAGGATCACGAATTATCGCCTTGGCGAAAGCGGTATTGGTCTTGATGCCGCGGATGAGATACTCACTGAGCGCCCGATACATGCGATCCAGGGCCAGCTCCCGATTGGGACCATAGGCGATCACCTTGGCGATCATGCTGTCGTAAAAGGGCGGGACCACATAGCCCCCATAAACGTGGCTGTCGACCCGCACTCCGTGCCCCCCGGGCGGATAGTAAAGGGTAATCTCTCCCGGGCAGGGGGCAAAATTACGGGAAGGATCCTCGGCACAGATCCGCACCTCTATGGCATGCCGGTCAATCTTGATGTCTTCCTGCCGGAATTTCAGGGGTTCGCCCGAAGCGATCCGCAGCTGCTGCTTGATCAGGTCAATGCCCGTCACTTCTTCCGTCACCGGATGCTCTACCTGGATCCGGGTGTTCATCTCGATAAAGTAGAAATTGCGGTGTTTATCGACCAGGAACTCGATCGTGCCGGCGTTCCAGTAGTCGCAGGCCCTGGCCGCCGCAATGGCGGCTTTGCCCATTTCCTCGCGCAACTCCGGGGTGAGGAAGGGTGAAGGCGCCTCTTCAATCACCTTCTGGTGGCGGCGCTGGACTGAGCAGTCCCGCTCGCCGAGATGGATGACATTACCATGTTCATCGGCGAGAATCTGAAACTCAATGTGGCGGGGTTCTTCAATGTATTTCTCAACATAGACCGACCCATCGCCAAAGGCTTTGGCCGCTTCGGTGCTGGCAGCGGTAAACTCTTTTTTGAAGGAAATGCTGTTATGCGCCAAACGCATCCCACGGCCACCACCCCCGGAAACAGCCTTGATGATCACGGGGAAGCCGATTTTCTCGGCAACCTTCAGGGCATCATCCGCATCGGCGATCGCTCCGGCACTTCCGGGAACTGTGGGAACCCCGGCTTTTTTGACCGTTTCACGGGCCACTGCCTTGTCCCCCATCATGCGAATGGCACTGGAACGAGGGCCAATAAACTTGATTTTGCACTCCTCGCACTGCTCGGCGAAGTCAGGATCTTCGGCCAAAAACCCGTACCCGGGGTGAATACCATCAACGTCTGCGATTTCCGCAGCAGCTATAATCCGTTCGGAGCGAAGATAACTCTCTCCACTGGAAGCCGGCCCGATACAGATGGCCGCATCGGCCAACTGAACATGCAGGCTTTGCTCATCCGCTTCGGAGTAGACCGCAACGGTCTCGATTCCCAGCTCGCGGCAGGCGCGGATGATGCGAAGGGCAATTTCGCCGCGATTGGCGATGAGGATTCTGGAAAACATGATGGCGAAAGGAACTTATTTCAGGCGGAAGAGGGGCTGGCCGTATTCGACACTTTCCCCGTTCTGGACGAGGATTTCGGCGATCGTGCCATTCACCTCTGCCTTGATTTCGTTCATTACCTTCATGGCCTCGAGGATGCAGACGGTGGAGTCGGCCGAGACGCTGTCTCCTACCTTGACAAAGGAAGGGCTCTCCGGAGAGGGAGCGGCGTAGAAGGTGCCGACCATGGGTGACTTGATCAACTTGGCGGGATCGACCGCCGCCTTGGCGGGCTCAGCGGGAGCAGCTGCCACCGGAGCCGGGGCTGAGGCTGCCGCCACCCCAGCCGGAGCAGGAGCAGCCACGATCGTTTGCGTTTCGCCATGCTTGCGACAGATGCGCAGTTTCAAGCCTTCCTCTTCGATTTCGAATTCGGTCAGGCTTGAGCGTTTCATCAGGTCAACAATCTGTTTGATTTCCTTCAGGTCCAAAGTGATGTCCTCCGGTAATAGGGGGTGAGTGGGAGATAAACCGTTTTAAAAGGCGCTCAAGATAGAGCTACCAATACAAAAGGTGCAATCGTAAATCAGAAGGGCTCGGAGGAGTGCATTTCAGTGTTTCATCGCGGCGGGGGATACGGCATGCTGAGTGCCCTTTAGATTTTGATTTTCCTTTCCTGCCCGCCATCCGGGCGGGACGGTTCAATCCACGGGGAATAACTCTCCCCGCCCGCCCTCAGACTATCAAACCATGTTTGCACGTATCCTTTATCCCCTCCTTGCCTTTTTCCTAACCGGGATCTTGGCCTCGGCCGCCACTTTTGTGCGCGACCGCCATGTCGAGGCCGCCCTGGTCGCTGAGCATGAGGGCATTGTCCCGGGCGAACCTTTTACTGTTGGCCTCGTCCTCAGGCATGACGACAAATGGCATACCTACTGGAAAACCACCGCCACGGGCTACGCCTCATCCATTCAGTGGGATTTGCCGGAGGGCTTCAGTGCAGGAGAAATCCAATGGCCCGTGCCGCGCATCTACGACTTCAGCGGTTTCATCGAATACGTTTACGAAGAAGAGGAACTTCTGCCGATTCAACTGCAGGCTCCCGATGACCTGCAACCCGGCGATACCATTACCTTGCGGGCCACGGCTGCTTGGCTGATGTGTGAGAAAGTCTGTATTCCCGGCGAAGTCGAACTGAGCCTGACCCTGCCCGTGGTCGAGGGCACCGCACCCCGCGACACGCAATGGGCGGAGGCCTTTGAACGGGCCTATGCGGCCCAGCCTATGGAATCGGAAGCCGTTACGCTGACCGCCTGGCGTGAAGAAGGCAGTGAGTCGGTCTGGCTGCAAGTGGAAGGGGGGAAAGCCGCCCTGGCCGGGAAACTGTACTTTTTCGACGAGAAAACCTTCATCCTGCCGGAAACAGAGCAGACCCAAACCCGCCTCAGCCCGAATGTGGTGCAGCTCAAACTGCCGGTCGACGTCGCCGGGGTCGGCACGGTAGACCACTTTCGCGGTGTGCTCACCACCGAAGACAGCTGGGCCGACGAAGGACCCAGACGGCGCGGACTGGTGGTCGATACCCCCTTGCTCTCCGCACCTCCGGAAGGAGTCCAAGTCGCGGCAGCAGGTGGAACGGAACCGGCGTTGCCGTATTCCTCGCTCGGGGGCTTGATCGCCATTCTCGCCGGAGCCTTTCTCGGTGGTTTGATCCTCAACCTCATGCCCTGCGTTTTCCCCGTGCTCGGAATCAAGATCATGGGCTTTGTCAGCCAGGCGGGTTCCGATCGCAAAAAGATCATTGCCCACGGGCTGGTTTTCACGGTCGGGGTGCTGGTTTCCTTCTGGGTGCTGGCCGGGCTGCTCATTTTCCTGCGGGCGGGGGGTGATCAACTCGGTTGGGGATTCCAACTGCAGAATCCGGTCTTTGTCTATGTGTTGACGGTCTTTCTCCTGCTCTTTGGGCTCAATATGAGCGGGGTTTTTGAAATCGGAAATTCCGCGGTTGGGGTCGGTAGCCAATTGACCGGCCGGGAAGGCATGAGCGGTTCCTTTTTCTCCGGGGTCCTCGCCACGATTGTGGCCACTCCCTGTGCAGCTCCTTTTCTGGGGCCGGCCCTCGGTATAGCCCTCGCGCTGCCTGCCCTCACCTCTCTTGTCGTCTTCACCGCCATTGCGCTGGGACTTGCCCTGCCCTACCTGCTACTCTCGGCCTTTCCCCAACTGGTCAAAATGCTGCCCAAGCCCGGCCCCTGGATGGAGAGCTTCAAACAATTCATGGCCTTTCTGCTTTATGGCACCGTCGGCTACCTGCTCTGGGTGCTGGTTGGCCAGTTGACCGAACAGGCTGGATTCACCACGACCGCCCTCCTCTGGACCATCTTCGGCATGGTCGGGGCTGCCTTGGCTGCCTGGATTTATGGTCGCTGGGGCGCTGTCTTCAAGCCAGCCAAGGTGCGTCGCCTCGCGATCCCCTTTGCCATTATCACCCTTTCGGGTAGTTTTCTCCTCGGTTATCCCAGGCCCGCCTATGATTTCGAGGCAATGGCCGCCAGCGGCGCACCCGCCGTGCAATGGGAGCGCTGGGAGCCGGGCAAGCCTGAAGCACTCGCCGCCGACGGGCGCATCGTCTATGTGGATTTCACCGCCCGATGGTGTGTGACCTGCCAGAGCAACAAAGCAGTGGTATTTGCCTCCGCTGATGTCCGCTCCTTCTTTCACGAACAGGAGGTCGTCGCCCTTACTGCCGATTGGACCAATCAGGATCCGGCGATCGCCGCCGAGTTGCAACGCTTCGGGCGTTCCGCAGTACCCTTTAATCTGATTTACGGACCCGGCTATGAGGAACCCCGCGCGCTGCCGGAGTTGCTCACTCCCGGCATCGTCCTCAATGCGCTGCAAGGAGCCCTTTAAAGGATTCTTTCATATGCCGGACTATATCGGTCGGGCTATCATCGAATCGGCGAATTCTGTGAGGGTTTGCATTGTCGGAAAGATGAAAGGATTACAGGCTGGTTCCATGTTTTCCAAACTCCGTTACCCCACCCTCGCACTATCTTCACTTCTGACCCTGCCCGTCCTGAGTCAGGCTCAATTTCACGACACATTCGATCAGCCGGAAATCGAGGGCTGGTTCTGGTTTACCGGCGATGGGGACGCCGAGATGGATTTTGTGCAAAAAGACGGCTTTGCCCGTCTCCAGGTGGATGCCACCAAAGACCGCTTCAATGTCTGGTGGGCCATCATCAAACGGGATATTTCTGCCTACGTCGATCTGGAGAAGCTGGCAGACCCTGCCTATGAGCTGCGAATTGAAGCCCGGGTGCGCCCGAGTCATGCCCCAAGGCGGGTCAACTTCATGATCAACACCCAGCGCACCACGGAATTTCACGAGCATCTTCTGGAATATGACCTGGGGAGCACGGAGGCGTGGCACCTCATCAGCATGACTACCCGCAATCTGGATGTCGTCCCGGGAGACAACCTCTTTGTTCAGCTCGTCCTGACCGACGCAGGACTGGAGGAATATTATGTCGACGTGGATTATTACCGGGCCGATGTGGTTCGAGCCGATGAGACCGGTCCGGATTCAGGACCGCCTATTGTCTACCACCCACCTGTGCCACCGCTGGAGTCGTTCTCCCATCACCTGAAGGTTGCCGAGGATGCCGTTATCAACGCTCAGTTTCACGAAGTGAATTTCAAGGACTGGCATGCCGTGGGCCCGGAGGGGCCAGTGCCTGTGCTCAGCCTGAATAACAGCCAATGGGCTGTGCTCCGCTGGGATTTTTCCGATCTCGAAGGGGGCTCATCCAAGGGCACCGGGGTTCTTGAACTGACCACCCATTCCATCTTCAACGGAGGTTATTACATCGAAGCCTATGGGCAGGATCTGGGAGAGGAGTTGTATGGTAAGGTCCGGGTGATTGAAATTCTTTCGGGTGATACGCAATGGACGCGGGACACCGTGACCTATGACACCCTCCTGCTGGGCAAACCCTACACACAGGTTTTCAACAGCCAGATGACAATGGATGTTCCTCTCAATCCTGAATCCGGGGGTAAAACTCTTATTCCGATCAACCCCGCGGTAATGCAGCGCCTGCTCGATGGCACGACCAAGGGATTTCTGCTTCGCCCACTGGGCGCGATTCTACCAAGCTTCCATGCCAGCGGAGGAAATCCGGAGCACGCTCCCAAGCTTCATATGAATGTTGCTCCCTGAGCAGAGGGCAGCCGTCACCAGTCCCATTCACAGGTTTCGAGGCAGTCCATCCAGGCGTCCAGAGCGGCGTTCAGGCAGTTGGACTGATCAATGAGGTCGGGTAAATCGCTGCACCCTGCGGACAAGCGCTCATAGAGCGGCAAACAATCATCGCAATTCCGACGAGGGACGATCGGTTCAGCATCCGCAAAAGCCTGAAACAGGGCATCGAATCCAAACAACATTTGAAGGGCCCCCTCCACCCGCGGCGGAAGTGAGGGTTTGAGCGGTTCCCAAGCCAAATCATCCAGGCGGTTGACGCCATCCTGAATCATTTCCCGGCCGGCGACCGTATCCTGATTGAGGGCTCCACCAAGGGCGATCTGACCTGCTGACATCTGAAGCGAGAGTGAGAGCATGGCCGCAGACGGCAGCGCCAGCGCGCTGCTCGCCAATGCCCCCAATCCCAGTAGAAAAGCTCCAGTTGCCACGGCTCCCGCTCCAAGGACAACCGCCGTCCCCTGCCGCATCGAAAAGGAAGCTTTGCAGAGTACACTTTCCCGGGGATAAATGACCACTTCAGAAACGGCTCTTCCGAGCAGCTCCGCATTGCTTTCCCCGGTGCCATAGCGTACTGCATTGCGCGCTGAACTGCGCATGCAATCCTGCCCAGCAGACAATTTCCGGATACTTAAGGAAGCTGTGGCAGGGGCGACCAGAGTGGTATCGTTGCCAATCGAATGCAAAAGACAGATCAATAATCGATCGGTCCAGGCCAGGTCGGTATGGGTCAGCCAGACCGCTCTGCCGTTAACCGACCCGAGTGAAACCTTACCATTGGGATTGCCCTGCAATGCAGGAATGTGCTCCAGCAGCGACTCAGCAGCAGCGATCTCTGCCGCCAGTGCTTCGAGAACTTCAGGAGTGTCGTAACCTGTCCCTATGACGGCATCCAGATTGCCGTAGGCCGCTTCCTCGGTCGCCTTAAGCCATGCCAGAGTGACGGTTCCCACCGGGACAGAAAGTATCGGTGGGGGCAACACACGGAAGCCGCTGATCGTCGGTGAAATCCGGACCTGCCCGTCCTTTCGCTGAACAAGCTGAATGTCAACAGGCATTGGACCTTCGCCCCATTCCGGTGGTCCAAAAGGCACGGAAAAGACAACATCTGCCGCATTGAGTTCAACGATAGAGGCCACCGTGACGTAACCATCTGCTCCGAAAACGCGCAGGGTGGTGTCCGCCTGTGCATCCAGCCCCTCGACGGGGAGGCGAATCAATGCAAAGGGCAAGGCCTCGCTCCGCTCCAGCGTCCCCAATGACAGTGGACTGGGCTCGATTGCGGCCTGATAAAAGCGCACCGGCCCGACAAAGGCAAAGTAGTCGGGACACCACGTGCCCTCTGCCGAAAGGGTATCCGCCCACACGGACTCCCAGTGAGTGAAATCGGTCGACAAGCGCAGGGAAAAGGATTCTCCCTCCGGCCCTTCAACAGAAAAACCAGATGTCCCCTTCGCCTCGTCAAAACGAAAAGCCATTCGGAGCATCTGCCCCTCAGCCAACAAGGTAAAAACACTGACGACCACCCCGAGGAGGAGGCAGCAGGTCAACCATGGACGCAGGTGGCGCATGAATACCTCAGAGCGGTATTCCATCCTCTTTCAGCCATACTGGCAACACGCCCGGCATGGCTGGAAAGAGAAATTAGACAGCCTACTAGCATCCGGCAAAAAACGAATACTCCAAGGAAGCGGATCGCCTTTACTGCCAGAAGCAGGAAAGGGTTACTCAAAGATGCGCTTGGCCTTTTCCCAAAAGCTGCCTTCCACCGGCTCATCGGCATCCCCGCTGGCTTTGGCAAAGGCTTCGAGATGCTGGCGCTGCTCGCGGGTGAGCTTGCGGGGCACTTCAATATGGACCTTAACGTATTGATCGCCGTGCCCCCCTCCGCGCAGGCTGGGCATGCCCCGCCCCCGCAGTTTGAAGGTGGTGCCGTCCTGTGTGCCCTCGGGAATTTTCAAGGCCACCAGCCCGGAGGCATTGGAAAGGGTCGGGACTTCAATCGATCCTCCAAGCGCGGCCAAAGTGAACTTGATCGGGACCTCACAGTAGAGGTTGTCGCCCTTGCGTTCGAAGACCTCGTGTGGTTTGATGTGCAGCACCACGTAGAGGTCACCGGCCGGTCCGCCCATCACGCCAGCCTCACCATTCCCGGCAGAACGCAACTTTTGACCAGTATCCACCCCCGCCGGGATGCGCAGGCGGACTTGCTTGTCCTTCACCATTCGCCCGTCACCCCCACATTTGCTGCAGCGTTGCTCCGGCATGCGCCCTGCCCCACCACAGGTAGGGCAGGTCTGCTGCATCTGGAAAAACCCACGCTGGGTGACGACCCGGCCAGCGCCCCGACAGGTTGAGCAGGTTACGACCTTGCTGCCTGGTTCGGCACCTGACCCACTGCAATGCTCACAGGAAACGGAGGTGCGGTAGTTGATTTCCTTTTCCGTGCCCCGATAGGCCTCGACTAAGGAAATTTCGAGATCATAGCGGAGGTCGGCGCCCTCCTGAGGTCCTCCGCGACTGCGTCCGCCCCCAAAAAAGTCCTCGAATCCGCCTCCCCCTCCCCCGAAAACTTCGCGGAAGACGTCAAAGGGGTCGATCCCACCACCCCGGAAACCGCCTCCCCCACCGCCGGACTCAAAGGCGGCGTGCCCGTAGCGGTCATAGGCGGCCCGCTTGTCCGCATCCTTGAGGATCTCATAGGCTTCGGAGACTTCCTTGAATTTTTCCTCCATTGCCTTGTCCCCCTGGTGCTTGTCCGGATGGTATTGCACCGCCTTCTTCCGGTAGGCCTTCTTGATCTCCTCCGCCGTAGCATCACGCGCAACACCGAGGAGTTCGTAATAGTCCGCTTTTGCCATAGGGCCGTCCCTCAGGATTCAGTTGAGGTGGATCCGCTCTCCGCCGGACCGCTTGAAACGACCACGGAAGCAGGGCGCAGCAGACGATCCCGATGGAGGTAGCCAATACGCTGCACTTCGGCAACATGGCCCTCGGGGATTTCAGGGTGCGGCAGGTGAGCAATGGACTCGTGGTAATTGGGATCGAAAGGCTGTCCATGCGGATTGACTTCCGCCACCCCATGCTGCCGCAGGAGGTTTTCGATCTGCGTATACACCATGGCGAATCCATCGACAAAAACTTTTCCGGCCTCATGCTCACGGGCTGCCTTCAAGCCCAGAGAGAAATTCTCCAGGATGGGCAGGAAATTCTCCAGCACGGCACTTTCCGCCCGGTGTCGGGCCTCTTCCTTGTCGCGAAGGGCCCGCTTGCGGAAATTTTCCAGCTCGGCCACCGCCCGAAGGTAATCATCCCGTCGGGCATTCGCCTCTGCGGTGAGGTCGTCCAGTTTCTGCAGAAGCTGGCTGACCTCTTCGGCGCGGCCTCCTTCCATCGGAGCATCCGCCTCGGTCGACGCCTCAGCTTCCCCGGCAGCAGCTGCCACCGTTGATTCGTCCTTCTCAGCAAATGATTGATCTTTGTCTTCTGGCATGGTCTTTCGACAATTTGGGGCGCATCTCCAGCCCTGCCCGGATAGACAGGCTCATGAAATGCGCAAACGGGTAAACTCAACAGTTCGCAGGGTTTTTCAACCCCGATTTTGGATTTCCCGGATTCCACCCCCGGATTCCGGACTCACAAGCGCCGGTTTTTGAGGGCGAACTGCAGAGAAATCACGCGCCGCCTCCCACGAAATGGTCGGTGATCAGAATCACACTTGGCTCCGCACACGTAAAGGCACAGTCGGTGGCGTAAGGGATGAGGGCATTGACCCCGCGTTGTATGGGAGGGCCACTGACCTCCTCCCGCTGCAAGCTGCCTTCGACCACACTGAGGATACGCGGTTCGACACCTGCTTCAAAACGGATGCGCTCTCCCGCTTGCAGGGTTCGCTTGCGTAAACGAAAAATCGGGCTCTCGGCCAGCAACACTTCGCCTTCTACCCCATCGGTCGAAAGCAGCTCGGGTTCGAAATCCTCAAAGTCGATAGAACGGAGCGACTCATCAATGTGCAGTTGGCGGGGCTTCCCGTCCAAACCAACTCTCCCCCAATCATAAACACGATAGGTTGTGTCGCTGTTTTGCTGAATCTCTAGTATTAAATTCCCCGCATCAATGGCGTGCAGACGCCCGCTTTCAACGAAAAGGGAGTCCCCTTTTTTGGCCCGAAGGCGACATACCAGCGGCTCCAGCTCATTCGAAAGAAGCGCTTTTTCAAAGTCGTCACGGGTCACTCCTTTTTTAAGACCCGCCAGCAAAGCCGCATCAAATGTAGCTTCCGCGATATACCAGTTCTCCGTCTTCGGCTCTCCCCCCAGCTCCGGGGCAATCACCGCAGGGGGGTGTACCTGCAAACTAAGGCGATCCTGACAGTCCAGCCACTTAACGAGTATTGGAAACGGTTTCTGGGGGTTCCACCCCGGCCCTAATAAGTCTGCGCAAGAGGATGCACGCAGGCTTGCCAAACTGTCTCCAGCATGTTCGCCTATCAGGACCGTCGAATTGGCCTCTGGCCGGTCGACGATTTCCCAACTCTCTCCGATGACTTGGTCATCCGGCAAGGACCGGCCAAGGAATCGTTCCAGTCCTCGACCACCCCACACCCGTTCCTGATAGACAGGGTTGAAAATCAAAATATCCATTATTCGCGATTAGACTTGGCTCATATCCCGAGGTCAATCCGCATTCCCTTACTGTCTCCTCCAGGCTAACAACGAAAAGATTATCCACGATGTCGCGCAACCTCCGAACAGACCCCAAGACTCCGAACTCTTTCAAGCGCAAGGGTGCCCGCCCGCGGCCATTCCTCGCACTGCTCTTTGTCATTGCGACCGTTCTCTTCGCCTTGAGCCTCATCGACTACAAATCGACCCAGACCGGACGATTTGATACCGCCATTGAAACGCGGAATATGATCGGTAACTTCGGCTCGGAGTTCGGCTACCATACGCTCTATTGGGTCGGAATGGCCAACTGGCTGCTGCCCCTGTTGACCGCCTGGGTCGCTTACCTTTACTTCCGCAGTCTTGGCTACACCATTAATCTGCGAAAGATTGCCAGTCTCTTCATCCTGCTCACCGCCGCCTCCGTCTTCCTGCGAGTCTGGCAGATGGAGTTTATGGAAGGGAGGATTTTTCCCAACGACAGCAACTACTATCCTTTCGCAATGGAAGGACCGGTGGGGGAAGGTCTCAACGGCAGCATGGGCGGCTGGTTGGGCGCCATGATTTATGATGGTTCCCTGCAAAACCTCTTTGGCATGGTCGGCACCATGGTGGTGTTTGGCATCCTCGCCATCTTTTCTCTCTGGTTCATTGTGCAAGACAATCTTGCCGTGGACCTGAAGGCCTTCTTCATTGGACGGGCCGAACGCTGGGCCGTCCTCAGCGAGGAAATGAAAAAACGTCGCGCTGAAAAAGCATCTATCAAGAAAGCCAATCGACAGGCTGCGATGGCTTCAAAGAAAGCAAAGAAGCAAATCGAAGCAGCCAAGAAGCAAGCTGAGCGGGAAGCTTACGAACGCGCCCAGATGGATTCACAGGCTTCTGCCCCCGGACCAAAAAAGAAAGGAGGGCTCTTTGCCTTCGCTTCTCTCAACAAGGACAACGAGCTTGAGGATACCCCCTCTGGTCCCATCGTGAACCCCAAACCTTTCGAACCATTGGTCGAAGGTCCCGATGATGTTCCTTCATCTCGCCCCGCTGCCCCCAGATCTGTCGCGCAATCCTCCCGCACCAGTGGTTCGGCTGTGGCCACCGAAGAAGCACCACCCGTGCCTTCCTCCGCACTCAAACTCACCCGCCCCGGAGGTGAGGCCGCCCCCGCTGGCCTCCGGATTATTGCCAGTGAACCGACCAAGAAGGCTTCCATCAAACTGCCCACCAAGCGGGGTGACTATGTCTTTCCAGGGATGAACCTGCTGGCCGAGCCACCCCCGGTTGGTGAGGAAGATAATGAAACCGCCCATCAGGAAACCGCTGAGGCACTCGTGCAGACCCTCGAAGAGTTCGGAGTCAAGGTGACCATGGGAGAAGTCCATGCGGGCCCCGTCATTACCCGCTACGATGTCTATCCCGCTCCCGGCGTCCGGGTAGAGCGGATCGTCAATCTCGACAAGAACCTTGCACTGGGTTTGAAGGCACTCAGCGTCCGCATTCTCGCACCGGTTCCCGGCAAGGGGTGCGTCGGCATCGAAGTCCCCAACCGCAAAGCCCAACCCGTCTTCATCCGCGACATCCTCGAGTCCGAAGACTGGGTCAACACCAAGGCAGAAATTCCCATCGCCCTTGGGAAAGAGGTTTCCGGCAAACCGCTCGTCGCCGACCTCACCAAAATGCCTCACCTCCTGATCGCTGGTTCCACCGGTGCGGGGAAAACGGTCTGTATCAACGCTATCATTACATCTCTGCTCTATCACAGCAGCCCGGAAGACATCCGCTTCGTCATGGTCGACCCGAAAATCGTGGAAATGCAGGTCTACAACAACCTGCCCCACATGCTCATCCCCGTGGTCACCGATCCGAAGAAAGTGCCCAATGCCCTCAAGCACCTCCTCAATGAAATGGAGCGGCGCTATCAGATTTTCGCCTCCGTCGGTGTGCGCAATATCGCCGGATACAACGCCAAAATGGCCCGTAACCGCGAAGATCGCAACGCCGCCGAGGAACGCGCAGCCGAACTCGATGCCGATCTTACACCGGAAGAGCGTGCCGCTGCCGCCAACGCCATCTCCGTTCCCCGCGATCCTTCCGTTGAAGGCGAACTCCCCCCACGACTGCCCTACATCGTCTGTATCGTGGATGAACTCGCCGACCTCATGATGGTGGCCCCGGCTGACATCGAGACCGGCATCGCCCGCCTCGCGCAGCTCGCCCGAGCCGCCGGGATCCACCTCATCCTCGCGACCCAGCGCCCTTCGGTCAACGTCATCACCGGCGTGATCAAGGCCAACCTTCCCAGCCGGATCGCCTTCAAGGTCGCCTCCAAAGTCGACTCCCGCACCATTCTCGATACCGGTGGCGCCGACCAGTTGATTGGCAAGGGCGATATGCTCTTCCTCCCCCCCGGCAGCGCCGACCTCATCCGCTCACAGGGTGCCTTCGTCGATGACGATGAAATCAACGGCATCGTCGAATTTGTGAAACAAAATAACGGAGAGCCCGAGTTCGATGAAAACTTCCAGCGCTCAGTCGAGTTGGGCAGTGACGACGACGATGGCAGCGGTGGCGATGACGGCAACTGGGACGACGACCTCGTTCCCGATGCCATCGAAGTCATCCGTACCAGCAAGCGCGCCAGCACCTCCATGCTCCAGCGCCGCCTCAAAATCGGCTATAACCGCGCCGCACGTATCATGGAAATCCTCGAAGCCGAAGGTATCGTTGGTCCTGAAAACGGCTCCAGCCCACGAGAAATTCTCAAAGAGATGGATTGATCAGAAACGCACTCCGGAGAATTCCTCCAGGTATTGCGGCCCCCCAAGGCATCAGCCCCTCACCTGCTCTGTGCCTGGATCAAATGGCACTCCCACAGGGATTCGAACCCCGATTTCTGCCTCCGGAGGGCAGCGTGCTATCCATTACACCATGGGAGCTTGAAGGAAAGCGGAGGAATCTGCGCAGGCATTTCCTCAGGGTCAACGCTTTTCAGCGCCTGTCCAGAGGGCAAAGGCCCGGCCCATCCAGTCGCGCCTGCCTAAAAACAGACCCCTTACGAACAAGTCACCCCTCGGAGTGGAACCCCTGAAGGAACTGATCCGATACTCCGCACAATCCCAGCCCGGGAAAGGGCCTAGATGTGAATCGCCTCGTTGTAAGCCGCCGCTGCTGCTTCCATCAAGGCCTCACTCATCGTCGGGTGGGCGTGAATCGTCTGATGGATCTCATCAGCAGTGATCTCTGCCTTGTTGGCCAAAACGTATTCCGTGATCAACTCAGTGGCATTTTCACCGATAATGTGGGCTCCGAGGATTTCCCCATATTTGGCCCCGAGAATCAGCTTCACAAAACCTTCCGGTTGATTGATCGCCACCGCTTTGCCGGAAGCTGAGAAGGGGAATTTTCCGACTTTATAGTCGATGCCCTGCTCCTTGGCCTTGGCCTCGGTCAGCCCAACGCTGGCAATCTGCGGATGGCAATAGGTGCAGCCAGGGAAATTGGTCACTCGCTGAGGTTTGCCATGCCCAAACATACCGTTAACTGCCTGGACCGCTTCAAAAGTCGCCACGTGTGCCAGCCAGGGCGGCCCGATAATATCGCCGGAGGCATAGATGCCTTTGATTGAGGTCTCGTAGTTGTCGTTGACCTTCAGGTAGCCCCGATCCAGCTCGGGCTTGACCCGGGGAGAAAGCAGACCATCGGTGTTCGGGACGACCCCAATCGAAAGCAAAACCGAATCGACCTCGACCGTCTCGCTTTTGTCGCCCTTGACCAAATCGAGTTTGACCGACTTTTTGCCGACCTTGACGTTTTCGACTTTGGTTCCGGCACGCACATCAATGCCTTGTTTTTTGAAGGAACGGGCCAAGGCAGCGGAGATTTCCTCATCTTCCACTGGAACAACCCGATCAAGCATCTCCACCAGAGTGACTTTGGTCCCCAGCGTATTGAGAAAATAGGCAAACTCCACCCCGATCGCTCCGGCCCCGATAATGACGATGGACTTCGGCTGCTGCTTCATGACCAGTGCCTCACGGCTGGTCATTACCCGCTCGCCATCCACCTCCAGATCCGGTATCCGACGGGCCTTACAGCCAGTGGCCACCATGATGTTCTTCGTTGTCAGCAGGCGTCCTTTATCCGGACTATCCTTCACTTCAACCGCACCCGGTACACTGATATGCCCTTGGCCCTTGATGTGCTCGACCTTGTTCTTCTTGAACAGGAATTCGATTCCACCAGCCATCTTGTCAGATACGGAGCGCGAACGCTGCATGACCTTCGAAAAGTCCACTTTCGGTTCGGGCACGGTGATCCCGAAATCGCCTGCATGACGGATGCTTTCCACCACTTCAGCCGCCTTGAGCAAAGCCTTGGAGGGAATACATCCCCAGTTCAGGCAAGTGCCGCCAGGACGGTCCATTTCGATGCAGGCCACTTTTTTCCCAAGCTGCCCCGCACGGATCGCTGCCGCATAGCCCGCCGGGCCGCCGCCAATGACCACAAGATCGTATGTTTCGTTTGCCATGTGTCGTTCTAATTTCTGATCAGATGAGAGTGTCTCGCAGCTGATGCGCCGCAAAACACCCAATCAACGCGAAATGCTCCCTTTTGACAACCCCTATCAAGGCTTCTTCTTCTCCATTTCCACCCATCCATATTCAACCAGACTAGTAGTAGGGGCCTGCTAACTCCTACCCCTCCCTCCCTCCGCACCCCCATCAAGATTCATAAACCCCTGATAACCATAATCACCCAGACTAGTAATGGAAGCGCACCCGCATGAATAACGGGTTCCTTCAGGAATGCTTCCCAACGCCTTGGCATGCCTTCTTCCCAGATCACCACCGCATCCCGGGCACTCGGACACACCTTACCAGACTGGTAATTGGACGCGTTTGGGCAGCTACAGCAAACTGCCAGGCAATGATCAGAAGGTCCCTGGGGTGTCCTCAAACATCAATTACATCGTCACCTCGGGGACGGCGGGGAAGCGGTTTTCCGGGGCCTCCCACTTTTTTCTCAAAACGGATGGCGCGGAACTGAACGTTGGCTTTGGTCTTGGGCAGCCCGATAATGGCCAAAACGATCAGGTTGGTCAGGCTGATGAGCAAAGACCCAAGAAAGGCTGAACCGAAAGTGGTCACTGCAAAGCCCGGAACCAGCCAGCCAGCAAAATACAGCAACAGAGCATTGATCAGCAAAAGCCCGATCCCAAAAGTCAGAATCACAAATGGCAGTGCGAAAAAGACCAGCAATGGCCGGACCATCAAGTTGAGAAAGCCCAGGACCGCCGCGACCAGAACCAAAGTCAGCGGTTCATCATAGGTAATTCCGCTCACCAGATACCCGGCAAGAAGAACTCCGGGGATAATCAGTAACCATTGCTTCAGCCATGCCCGCATACAGGTTTATTCCTGTAAAAAGCGGCTGGGCGGGACAACATCGAATTCATCTTTTTGAATATCCACTGGAATCACTATGGACATCCAGAAGTCATGGAGGGGGAAAAACAAGCGATCCAAAGTGTAAACACCTCCAGATCCACGGCTTAACTGCACATTGAATGTTTCGGTAGGAAACTCCCTGGGATGCCCCCGAAGCACAATCCAAGGCACCGCAGAATCCTTTATGCCTCGTTCCTCATCCAGAAATACCGCATAAAAGCGGTTATCAAAAATCTCGATATAGATTGTGTGCCCACCCGGAGATTTGAAATCACGGCCTGGAGCACTTGGAACCACCTCGCTTTCCAGCCATTCGGGTTGGGCGAGGAGGGTCAAAGGGGCAAGAAGTAATGCAGCTAAAGCGATCCAGATATTTCGCATGCTGAGAAGATTTCGGAAAAATTCCGCCAACGCAACTCAATTGGCGCGTTTCCCAACGGTTTCAAAGATGGGGTAGACTGATACGGACGGTACCCTTACAGGGTCTCTTTCCGCAAGGCCTCCTTCAGCTCATGCCAATGCCTTAGTCTTTCTGCCACATGCACTTCCGCACCTATGGGCTTGGGTTGATAAAATGGCTGGGGCCGCTCCATATATTCCTGTCCGCTGACGTTTTCCGGAAAATCATGACTGTACTGATAGCCCGCCCCCTGCCCGAGTGATTTGTTCAGCTTGGTATGAGCATCCCGCAACCAAAGCGGCACTTTCTGCAAGCCCTCCTCCCGAATCGACTGTTTGACCTTCCCTATCGCGAGGGTGGTCGAGTTGCTCTTTGGCGTGGTGGCAAGAAATACCGTACAGTGCGCCAGGTTGAGTTCACACTCCGGTAACCCGATTTGCTCACAGGCAGCAAAGGTGGCAGTCGCCAGCGGAAGGGCCCGTGGATCGGCCATCCCTACGTCTTCCGACGCAAAAATCACCAGCCTTCTGGCGATAAAACGGGGATCCTCCCCGCCCAGGAGCATTTTTGCCAACCAGTAAAGCGCCGCATCGGGATCATTTCCCCGCATACTCTTGATGAATGCCGAAGCCGTGTCGTAATGTTCATCCTCCCCTGCATCATAACGGATTTGACGCTCGCGGGCATAGGACTCCAGCTCTTTCAGCCCCAAAACCGAGCCCATGGGGAGGCTCAGCACCAGCGTTTCCAACGCGTTGAGCGCACGCCGCATATCGCCATCGCCCATAATCGCGAGCTTTTCGAGAACTCCGGCCTCCACCTCGATCCGATGCCCGCCCAGACCGCGCTCAGCATCCTTCAAGGCCTTTTCCAGCATCCCGACCAGAACAGGCACCGCGACCGGCTCCAGCTTGAAAAGATGGCTCCGGCTGAGGAGTGGAGGAATGACATAAAACCCTGGATTGTGAGTGGTGGCTCCAATCAGCCGGATGTTGCCTGCCTCAACATCGGGTAGAAGGAGGTCCTGCTGGGCTTTGTTGAACCTGTGAATCTCATCAATGAAAACCAGCGTCCGCGCCTCTGGCTGGTAGCGCGCCATTTTCAGAATGTCCCGTAATTCAGCTACATTCGACAAGACCGCGTTGACCCGGACAAAGCGGCACCCACTCTCCTCCGCGATCACCTCAGCCAGTGTCGTCTTTCCGCAGCCTGGAGGGCCATAAAGCAAAATGCTGCCGAGCTGGCCGTTGGCAATCAGACGGGGCAAGAGGGCATCCGGCCCCAAGATATGTTCCTGACCAACGACTTCCGATAATCTTCGAGGGCGCATGCGCACTGCCAGTGGACGACTCCCCAGACCCGCAGGGGATGAAGTGGCCGCAGCAGCCACAGGAGGCATTTGCCCCACCCCAAAAAGATCGCCTTGATCCGCCTCACTCATCCAACACAAGCTGAACGAACTTCCACCAAAGGTCAACGCCAGGCCACACCCCCACCATTATCTTCCAGACTAGCAGGAAAACCCAGTTCCGCCATATTCAACCAGACTGGTAGACGATGCCTTGCCCACCAAAATTTACCAAACTGGCAGCGGAAAAGAAACCGCCTGATCATAATCTTCCAGACTAGTAGCGGGAGCCGATCTGAGCTTCTCCATCAGAATCGTAATGAATATAGGTGTGTAGCTGGAAGAATGTGGAGTCCGCACTTGCGGTCCGGTGCGGGCGTGGTTTGCTGACAGGATGGACGCAGATGTCGCCTTGAACAAGGAAACGCCGGTGGCGCTTTCCATTGCCACCTCCGATTGCGGAGCCGGCGCAGGGCTGCAGGCCGATCTGAAAACTTTCACCGCCCGGGGCGTGTTCGGCACCACGGTTTTCTGCTGTCTGACCGCCCAGAATCCCTCGGGGGTGACCGCTGTGGAAGAGCTCCCTTCCTCCTTTATCGAAGCCCAGTTGGAGCGGATTTTCGGCTGGTATGCGATCGGCGCAGCCAAAACGGGTATGCTCTTTTCGGAACGTATCATCCGCCTGGTGGCCACCGCCCTTCAGGCTCAGCCAAAGGTTCCATTGGTGGTGGATCCCGTCATGGTGGCGACAAGCGGCGCTGTTTTGCTGCAACCGGAAGCGATTGATGCCCTGAAGGAAACACTCCTTGCCCGCGCGACTCTGATCACCCCCAACCTCGATGAAGCCGGCGTGTTGCTGGGTGCGCGTCCAGTCGATCGCGAAGGGATGCGGCAGGCGGCTGTCCGCTTGTCCGAGATCTATGGCTGCGGCATTCTGCTCAAGGGAGGACACCTCGAGGACACCTCCAGGATTATTGATATTTTGCAGATTCCGGGACAAGCCCCGCTGGAATGGAGTCATGATTGGGTCCCCGGAATCAACACCCATGGGAGTGGGTGCACGCTGTCTGCCGCCATCACCGCGGAACTCGCCCGCGGTCTTTCTCTGGAAAAGGCGGTCTCTGTCTCACTGGACTATCTGCAGGCTGCCTTCCGGCGGCCTGTCTTGCTGAATGGCGAACCCTTCATTGGACATTGAACCACCCCGCGAGGGGCGCCCCCAGCAGATGCGTGCCCCTTTGCTCTGGGTGCTGCTGCCGTTGATCGGCGGCTACACGCTGGCCAAAACGCTCTCCTTTACCGTCGTCTGCCCATTCCTGCTGACCGCTTGTCTTTGCTCCGTAATCGCCTGGTGGACAGCGGACTCCACCGGAAATCGCCGCCACCTCTGGGCGCTGTGTTTCCCGCTCGCCGTTCTCTGCATGGGTTGGGCCTGGTGGTTGGTGCGGGTGCCCCCCGCTCCTCCGGAATGGGACGTACTCCCTCCCCGTGAAGTCGACCTCCAACTACAGGTCGTCCAAACCTTCCGCAACGATCCTTCAGGACGCTACTGGCGCGGAGTGGCCCGGATTGAGGAAGCCCCTTGGCTCGCCTCCGAACTGAGGGGGAAGCTGGTGATTTTCTCCACCCGTTCGGATGATTCGGCCAGCGGATTTTTCCCAGGCGTGCGCCTGCAGGTAAGGGGCGTGCTGGCCAGGATCGACCCCACCCACAGCGACTTTGATCGGAGCTGGGAAGAGCGGCAGGTCTTCTTCCGCTTGCGCCAGGGACGGATTCTTGAGGTTAGCCGCGCTCCGCCTTTCTGGAGAGAATGGGCCGGTCATCAAAAGGCCCGCTGGGCGGCCATTCTCACCCAGTCGAAGGCGGGTCAGGAAAAGCGGGCAGGGATTCTCGGGGCCATGCTGTTGGGGGATCGCTCACTTCTCGATCTGGAACAGCGGGAAGGATTTATCCTCTCAGGAACCATGCACCTGTTTGCAGTGAGCGGGCTCCATGTCATCGCGGTGGCCGCGGCTCTGCAGGGCCTGCTCCTGCTGGTTCCCCTGCCCCGTCGCATTAAAGGTGTGTGCACCCTCGGCCTATTGGGGATCTACGTGCTGGTGATTGGCCTACCTCCGTCGGCAACCCGCGCTTATCTGATGCTCGTCTTTTATGCCACCGCCAAAAGCCTCAACCGCAAGGCCAATCCCTTTCCCGCCGTAATTGCCTCTGCCGTTTGCATCCTGCTCTGGGATCCACGTCAGCTCCTCAGTCTGGGTTTCCAGCTCTCCTATACCGTGGTCTGCTCCATTCTACTGATTGGTCTCCCGCTGGCAGAACGGACCGAACACTGGCTGCGTCAGCGCGAAAGGATGCGGGTCGATCAACCCGGCAGCTGGGAACGCTTCTACCAAAGCACCCGTCGGAAAACCATACAAGCCCTTGGCATCAGTATCGCCGCAACCTTTGGCAGCACTCCACTGATCATCGGTCAGTTTGAGGTCTTCACCCCCGGCGCCATTATCCTCAACCCTTTGCTCATTCCTATCGCCTCTGTCGTGGTGGCCAACGGCATCCTTGTTTTACTGCTTGGCCTGGCCGGTCTCGAAAGCATCAGCTTCTTCTTTAGTCATGGAGCCTGGATCCTCGTTATGCTGATGGAGTGGATGGTAGAGAAGGCACTTGCCCTGCCGGGACTCTTTTTTCACCGCGTATGGCAGGCACCCGTGCTGTCCAGCGCGCTCACCGCCTGCTTTTTGGCACTCTCCCTCGGAACACACGAGGTCAGCCTGAAACGGCGATGGCCCACCAGCGCCCGTCATCTGATCCCACTGCTGATGGTTTTACTGGCAGTCATAACTGTGTCCACTTCCCCTCCGAAATGATTGGAGGATTGCCTTCGCGGGACACGACTGTATCGATTCCCTTCATGAAAAGTGCCTTTGAACTGGCTATGGAACGCTTTAAGGACGACGATGAAAACAGCCGTCCGATCACCGATGAGCAACGGGAAGCCCTTGCGGAAACGGATCGCAAGTTTCAGGCGAAAATCGCTGAAAAAGAGGTTTTTCTCAACCAGAAGATCAAGGATGCCCGCTTGAGCGGTGACCGTGAAGCGGTTGCCCAAATCGAGAAACAGCTTCACTTGGAGCGCGAACGCCTCAATGCGGAAAAAGAGGTGGCCAAGGAAAAAATCCGCAAGGGCTCCTGAGCGACCTGCCTGATTTAGCGGCCCCGGATCTGACGCCGAACCGGTCTGGCGGGTGTGCTGACGGGTAATCCGGGCTCTTCAGAACGATTCCGCCTGAATTGATAGCGATTGATGTCGGAAAGCGAAAGCGCTTCCAGCGCTTGCTCCCTCGCCGATCGCAACAGATCAATCCGCACTACCGGCGCCTCCGCGTAGCGGGCCACCAGAAACGGCCTCAACACCTCCGGATCCCACTGCCACGACATACCGGCTGGAAACTGCGCCCCATACAAAGTGAACCCGTCAGTAGCATCGAAAACCAGCACGTTGTGCTCAGGTGACAACCCGGCTGCAGGCTGAGGGGCCCGCTGCTCCTCCAGCACCATTCCTGTCTCCCGGTCGATAACCCGCACCGACGGCTGGCCCCAGATCAAAACAGGAACCCGCGCACCGGTTGAAAGCGAAGTGTTTTGGTCAGTCGATGGAGGCAGGAGGGAAAGCTGCTCTCCAGAGGGCACCTCCACCTTCTCCAAATCCTCCAAAACCAGTTGCGGACCTTGAGCAAGCACCAGAAAAGAGCCCAGCAAGGAGCCGGATACAGATAGAAACAGACAGCGCATAGGCACTGATGGAAACCAAACCATTCGAATCGGCAAGTCCCATTTCCATTCGAAAACGCCGATCCGGGGCAGGACGTTGACAGATGCGGCAGCGGCTCACAATTTCAGCCCAGACCCTTGAGATTCCATTTCCCATGCAAACATACCTCCAACTGCTGCGCACCGTCCTCGAACAAGGCAAGTTCCGTGAAGACCGCACCGGCGTAGGAACCTGGTCCTACTTTGGTGCCCAATGCCGCTTTGACCTGCGCACCAGCTTTCCTTTGCTCACCACCAAAAAACTCTATCTCCGGGGCATCATTCACGAATTGCTCTGGTTTATTGCCGGAGACACCAACGTCCGCTACCTTCAGGACAACAAGGTCAAGATCTGGGACGAATGGGCAGATGCCGAAGGGAACCTTGGTCGCGTTTACGGCGCTCAATGGCGGGACTGGCGTGGACCCGATGGGAAGCGGATTGATCAGCTGACACAGGTCATCCAATCCATCCGCCAAAACCCTTCCAGCCGCCGCCACATCGTTTGCGCCTGGAACCCCGGAGAGATTGATCAGATGGCACTCCCCCCCTGCCACGCCCTGTTTCAATTCTGGGTCGATGAAGCAGCCGGCGAACTTTCCTGCCAGCTCTATCAACGCAGTGCGGATATCTTTCTGGGTGTGCCCTTCAACATCGCATCCTATGCCTTGCTCACTTTGATGGTGGCACAAGTGACCGGCCTGAAGCCGGGTGACTTTATCCATACCTTCGGGGATGTGCACATCTACAAAAACCACCTCGATCAGGTAAAAGAACAGCTCTCACGCGAGCCGCGCACACCTCCCACCATGCACCTCGATCCTTCCGTCAAGGAGATTGGTGATTTTCGCTACGAACATTTTGAGCTGAGAGGCTATGACCCACATCCAGCAATCAAGGCACCGATTGCTGTATAACAATATGGATACATCCCTTGCTGTTTTGTCCTGAGCAGGTCTATAAATTGGGAGACAGCCACCGCTCCGCCTCTGCTTCGGAAATGTCCTTGCGCCGGGCATAATCCGCGAGCTGATCCCGCCCGATTTTTCCAACATTGAAATACTGCGCTTGCGGATTACCAAAATACAAACCGCTCACACTACTGCCGGGATACATCGCAAAACTCTCGGTCAGGCGCACATCCGCAGCGCCCACCGGGTCCAGCAGGTTCCAAAGTATCCCTTTTTCAGTATGATCCGGAAGCGATGGATAACCAGCGGCAGGACGGATTCCGCGATACTTCTCAGCAATCATCCAATCCACTTTCGGATGCGGCTTTCCTCTTTCTGAGGGAAGTGCGTCATTCGCGGAAAATCCTTCTCCCTGCCCAAAGCCCCAGATGTCGCGCACATGCTTGTGCAGCCACTCTGCCATCGCTTCGGCAAACCGGTCTGCGACCACCTTAATCATGATCGATGTATAATCGTCATGATTATTCTCATACGTTTTTGCCCAATCATCAGCCCCATGAATGCCCAGGGCAAAGCCTCCGGCAAAATCGCGGCGGCCACTCTTCAGAGGGGCAACAAAGTCGGCACAGCAAAGCTGATGCACCCCCTCCCGCTCCGTCTTCTGCTTTTGCTGACGCAAAAAGTGGAAGGTCGCCAAGGGTCTGGCTGCAGAGGGATCATCGTCTGTTGAAAACAGATCAATGTCGTCTCCACGACTCTGTGCAGGCCAAAGCCCCCAGACCCCTCGGGCCTGAAACCTCTGTTTGGCAATCACCTCATCAATAATCCTGCGGGCATCATCATAAAGACGCCCCGCCTCTGACCCATACTTTTCGTTTGTAAGGATTTTTGGATACACTCCCTTCAATTCCCATGCCCAAAAGAAAGGAGACCAGTCTATGTATTCCGCCAGTCGCTCAAGAGAGGCCGCTTCGATGACCTGCCGACCCAATACCGACGGAACCGGAAGCTCAGCCGCTGCCCAGTCGATTTTCAATCCGCGCTGTCGCGCCTCTTTGAGCGAGAGCAGGTCACTTCCACTGCCGTGCTTTGCTTCGTGGTGCGCCCGATGCCGGGCGTTTTCTTCACGATATTGGCGAATCGCTTCTTCTTTACCATCCGGGCTGAGCAACTTGGAGACAACCCCAACCACCCGCGAGGCATCGAGCACATGGACGGTCGGACCGGAATACTGTGGTTCGATTTTGACCGCGGTGTGTGCCTTCGACGTGGTTGCTCCACCAATCAGCAAAGGGATTTCAAGTCCGGCTTTTTCCATCTGCCTGGCGTTGTGCACCATTTCATCGAGCGACGGTGTAATCAGTCCGCTCAAGCCGATCGCATCGGCATCAACTTCCTTGGCTTTCGCCAAAATTGTATCCATCGACACCATCACCCCGAGGTCGTGTACTGTATAACCATTACAGGCCAGCACCACCCCGACGATGTTTTTGCCAATGTCATGAACATCTCCTTTGACCGTTGCGAGGACGATATCTCCGGCCGAGGATTTACCGGCTTCCCCGGACATGGCCTCGGCCTGCCGCTTCTCTTCTTCCATGAAGGGGGTCAGGTAGGCGACGGCTTTTTTCATTACACGAGCGCTTTTCACTACCTGAGGTAAAAACATTTTGCCTTCACCGAAGAGGTCACCAACCACCTGCATGGCGTCCATCAGCGGGCCTTCGATCACGAGCAATGGGCGTCCATACTTGGCGCGTGCCTCCTCGGTATCCGCGTCGACAAAGTCCGTGATTCCATGGCGGATGGCGTGCCCGAGGCGGGCTTCGACCGTATTCTCGCGCCAAGCCAGCTGATCGCTTTCCTTTTCCTCCCGCTTTTGTCCTTTGAACTTTTCAGCGTAATCAATCAGGCGGTCCGTGGCATCGGGCCTGCGGTTCAAAAGCACGTCCTCCACATACTCACGGAGGGTTGGCTCAATGTCATCATATACACCGAGCATCCCTGCGTTGACGATGGCCATATCCATCCCCGCGCGTATCGCGTGATAGAGGAAAACGCTGTGCATCGCTTCGCGAACCACGTTATTTCCGCGAAAGGAAAACGAAATATTGCTGAGGCCTCCGCTGACTTTGGCATGGGGACAGGTTGCTTTCAGTTCGCGGATGGCCTCAATAAAATCGACCGCATAATTATTATGCTCTTCAATGCCGGTGGCCACCGTCAGGATATTCGGATCAAAGATGATGTCCGCGGGATTAAAATTGAGCCGCTCGACCAGTAACCGGTAAGCCCGGGTACAGATCCGGACTTTGTCCTCCTTGCTCGCAGCCTGGCCTTCCTCATCAAAGGCCATCACCACAACGGCCGCCCCGTAACGCCGGATAAGGCGGGCCTGCCGCAAAAAGCTGGCTTCTCCCTCCTTCAGGCTGATCGAGTTGACAATCCCCTTTCCCTGGACGCAGCGAAGCCCGGCTTCGATCACACTCCACTTGGATGAGTCAATCATCACCGGCACACGGGAAATATCGGGTTCCGCCGCCAGCAAATTGAGAAAGCGCACCATGCTGGCTTCACCATCAAGCATCCCTTCATCAAAATTGACATCGATGATGTGCGCACCGTTGGCGACTTGCTGACGCGCCACTTCGACCGCTGCCTCGAAATCATCCGCCAGAACCAGCTTCTTGAAGCGGGGAGAGCCGGTGACATTGGTCCGCTCTCCAACCATGATAAAATTCGCAAACTGATTCATGCCTGTTCTGTCTGTGCGTCGATACTCAAGGAATCGTCAAGGGTTCAAGTCCACTGAGGCGCATCTCTGGTGGTCGATTGATCGGGGCACGCGGCGGCGAGTTACGCACACGTTGTGCGATGGCCGCAAGGTGAGTCGGCGTCGTCCCACAGCAGCCGCCAATTATGTTCAGCAAGCCTTCTTCTGCAAACGCACCGAGCACTTCGGCCATGTGTGCAGGCGTGTCATCATATTCACCAAAGGCATTGGGTAGCCCCGCGTTGGGATAACAACTGGTGTAACATTCGGCAATACGGGCCAGCTCCTCCACATAGGGGCGCATATCCGCAGCACCCAGCGCACAGTTGATTCCGACACTGAGCGGGCGGGCATGCGCGATGGAATTCCAAAAGGCCTCTACCGTCTGCCCGGAAAGGGTTCGACCAGCGGCATCCGTGATGGTGACGGAGATCTGCACCGGCATCCGGAAACCAAGGTCATCAAACAATTCCTCAATCGCAAAAATGGCTGCCTTGGCATTAAGGGTGTCAAAGATCGTCTCGATTAAGAGGGTGTCCACTCCTCCCTCGATCAACCCTTGGGCTTGCTCCCGATAGGCCAGGCGGAGGTCATCAAAGGTCACAGCACGGTATCCCGGATTATTGACATCGGGGGACATCGATGCCGTTCGGTTCGTCGGACCGATCCCTCCGGTCACAAATACTTCCCGCTCCGGGTGTGCCGCCATAAATGCGTCCGCCGCCTCCCGGGCAACCCGTGCAGCCGCCACGTTAATGGCATGGACTTCTGACTCCAAACCATAATCCGCCTGCGAAATGGAGGTCGAATTGAAGGTGTTGGTTTCAATGATATCGGCCCCGGCCACGAGAAAGGCCGTGTGTATTTGGCGAATCACTTCCGGACGGGTCAGCACGAGTAAATCATTGTTCCCTTTCAGCTCCCTAGGGTGGGCGGCAAAGTGTTCCCCCCGAAAATCCTCCTCCGTCAGACGAAAATCCTGAATCGAGGTCCCCATCGCTCCATCGAGAATGACGATGCGCTCACCCAGCAGCCGAAGTAAGACCGCCTCACGTTGTCGAACACGCTCTGCTACTGCATTTAAATCCATGAATCAACCCATCATGATTTATTGATGGATTGTCAAGTGGGGATTTCAGTTCGTCCCCGGCAAATGCGCGGGATCCATTACGGCAGGCACCACAGAAAGCGCCCCGGTCGCGGAGAGCCTGACCGTGTAGAGATAATTAGGGCGCGGTTGAATGGCCACGGCCTGTCCGGTAAGGGTCTCGATTTCCAGTTGAGACAGTGCTTTCGGGTTATGGGTGAGATTCCAGAGGGAGCTCCAGAATTGCCGGGATTCCGCCGCAGTCAGGGCTCCGGCAAAAATTGACTCATAGCGCGGAGGCGCACCGTATCCGCCGTCGAGCAGGATTCCAGCATTGGGAGCCTGATCATCACCAAAAGCCCGCCTCCAGAGAAAGAGAGCCCGGGCTTTGCCATCTTCCACCAGCTTACCCGGGAAACGGATCAGAAATCCGTCGAGGTAAACGGTATCCCCTGAGACGCTGAGCGTCTCAACCCGGGCAGCCGCATGCGGAGGAGCTGCTGCAGGCTCCATCCACACAAAAGTGGTCACCACTCCCTCCTCGCTCCTGCTGCGGGAAAGCAACCAAAGATGCCCGACCACTGCCTCCTCCTGCAAGCGGGACAAGGCCTGCTGAAGCCGCATGTTTTCGGTAAAAAGCGCCTCAACCGAGCGCATACTCGACCAGAACAGATACGCCGTTACCACCAGAGCAGCCCCGCCTCCGATCAAAATCAAACGCATACTCAGGCCCATTCCAAATTTCATAAGCGGAACTATAGAGCCCTCTTTTCCCCACGCCAAGCGCCAAGCAAGACCCACCACCCCCATCAGCAATATCCAACCAGACTAGTAGTAGGTGGGGGCAAAAAACAAGACAGCCGAAGCTGCCTTGTCCCATAAAAAGCTATTAAATAAATACTTAAGCCTTTTTCGACCAGGAAACGCCATGCATGCTTCCGGTTTCTAGGAAGCGCTGGTGCATGGCAAAGGCACGGTCGAGGGTCTGCGGGGTGTGGCCGCCGACAACGTCCTGAGAATATCCGCGCAGTTCCTCCCGGAAATCGGGATGGGCGCACTTGTTGATAATTTCGAGGGAACGTTCATGCGGGCTCTTGCCCCGGAGGTCGGCGATGCCCTGCTCGGTCACGACAACCTGCACACTGTGTTCGCTGTGGTCAAGGTGACTGCACAGGGGTACAATCGGGCTGATCGCACCACGCTTGGCTAGGCTCGGACAGGTGAAAATGGAAATGTAAGCGTTGCGGGTGAAGTCACCACTGCCACCGATTCCATTCATCAGGTCGCTGCCCATGACGTGGGTGCTGTTGACGTTGCCAAAGATGTCGACCTCGATCGCTGTGTTGATCGAGATGATGCCGAGGCGACGGACAATTTCCGGGCTGTTGCTGATTTCCTGCGGACGCAGAACCATGCGGCGACGGAAGAAGTCGTAGTTGGCATAAATCCGTTTGAGGACTTCATTGCTGACGGTCAGCGAGGTGCCACTGGCAAAGGCCAGGCGATCACGCTCCATCAGGTCAATAACACTGTCTTGGATCACTTCGGAATACATCTCGAAGCAAGGGATCTCAGGGTGTTCCCCCATCGCCGCAAGAACAGCGTTGGCAATATTACCGACACCACTTTGAATGGGCAAAAAGTCTTTTGGGATACGACCAATATGGATTTCCCGTGCGAGGAAATCAGCAACATTACGGCCGATTTGCTCGGTTACCGGGTCAGAATCCTTGAAACCACCAATCTCATCTGGTTCGTTGGAACGTACGACTCCCACAATACGCTTGGGATCGACTCTCACCACAGGTTCGCCACAGCGGTCTCGCACCCGATAAACGGGAATTTCGCGACGGTGGGGCGGATCGTTTGGCTCATAGATATCGTGAAATCCATAGAGGCTGGCCGGATGGTTGGCATTTAGCTCAATGAGAATCCGATCCGCATTATGGAGAAAGGTGTTGGATGCACCGACACTGGTAGTGAGGGTAATCTCACCATCGGCAGTGATATCGGCAGCTTCGACAACGGCGAAGGCAAAATTACCGAGAAATTCCGACCGTACCCATTGCTGCACCTGGGAAAGGTGCATGTCGAAGAAGCGCGTTTTCCCCGAGTTAATGGAGCGGCGAAGGGCACTGTTGCTCTGGTATGGAGTGCGCCAGGCGATGGCATCGGCGGCGGCGAGGGCTCCGTCAAGAGACTCTCCGGTGGAGGCCCCGGTGACTACACCGATCTGAAAAGGGCGTCCGGCTTCATGTTCTGACTTAGCTCTTGCCGCGATCGCACGTGGGATCGCCTTAGCAGCTCCGGCAGGCGTAAATCCGGAAAATCCGATCGTGTCGCCGTGTGAGACGAGCGCGGCGGCCTCATCGGCGGTGAGCTCAGGAAATGGAAGACCTCGATTTTGCATTAGGGAATCTAATCTGGTTTTTCTCAGAGAATAAGCAAATACAATTTGAAGAATCGGTCAAATGAATGAAGGATAAACCCTGTTTCACTTTTCCCATTGAATATGAACTGCATCCAACACAGATAACACCAAATCATCTGTGATGGAGGTCGAAAAATCTGCGGTTGGCAGCCAAAAAATCACTCCCAGCGCATGGCTTTCGATGAAAGTTTGAGCCGTAATAATGGATTCCTGAGGAGAGTGAAAGGCCTGTAGGGTCCAGACCCTTCCTTTAAGAGTTTCAACCTGATGCCGGGGAGAACCCTTTTCGGCGGCTTCGCCTACGACTTCATAAAAGGCCTTTTGCTGAGCCTCGGTAAAAGTGCGGGAGTGATCAAAGGACAAGGTAATGATGGCGCCACTGGAATGCGCCAGGCGGGCCAGTTGCGTGCCTTCAGGATAGAGAATGTCCGGGGCTTGGGGCGTTGCCAGAACTTCCAAGGCCATAGAGGGGCAGATGCTTACAGTCAATCTCCCGGCCGCTGAGCTGTGCTCAAAGCCAAGGTTGGAATCGGCGGACGCAATGGCGGCAAAGAACATGGCCACCGCATTCAGCACTAGCACCGCACTGATGAATCGCATGCATCCCACGGTGGGAAGCTGTTCTCTGAGTGCCAAGCAAAACCGCTGGCCTCTGCTCCTATTTCCTGCGGGTTAAGGCTGCTTTTACAAAATCCCTGAAAAGCGGATGGGCTTTTTGGGGCTTAGACTGAAATTCCGGGTGGAACTGGCAGGCAACAAACCAGGGGTGGTTCGGGATCTCTACGATTTCGACCAATCCCCGGGCAGGATTTTCTCCGGAAACACGCAGACCTGAGTCCATCAACTGCTGCTTGAATGCGTTGTTAAATTCATAGCGATGGCGGTGGCGCTCACTCACCTCATCCTCCTCATAGGCCTGACGGGCGAGTGTCTCCGGGAGGAGGCGGCAGGCATAGGCGCCAAGCCGCATAGTAGCGCCCTTCTCGGTTACACCAGATTGCTCAGGCATGAGATCGATAACGGGAAAAGGCGTCTCCGGATCAAATTCGGAGCTGTTGGCCGCATCCATTCCCGCGACATGGCGGGCAAACTCGATCACCGCGATCTGCATTCCGAGACAGAGTCCCAGATAGGGAATATTGTTTTCGCGGGCCATTTTCGCGGACATGATTTTCCCTTCGGTTCCACGGCTGCCAAAGCCACCGGGAACGAGGATTCCGTCAAGTTCAAGCAGCTTTTGCCGTTCGGCTTCCTCTTCCAGTTTTTCAGAATCGATCCGGTGGATATTAACCCGGCAATCATTGGCGATTCCGGCGTGGGTCAGGCTCTCATAAACACTCTTGTAGGCATCTTGCAGTTCAATGTATTTGCCGACCACTCCGATCTCCACCTGATGCTTGGGAAAGCGAAGAATGCGCACAATCCGCTCCCAACCGGTATCGTTGACCACCGGGCAATCCATCTTGAAGTGTTCCAGAACCAAGGTATCGAGATGCTCGTTCTGAAGCATGAGCGGAACTTCGTAGATCGAGGTCTCGACGTCCTTTTCTTCGATCACCGCTTTAACCGGCACATTGCAAAAAAGACTTAACTTCTGACGCAGGTCGCGGGGAAGGTCCTGCTCGGTGCGGCAGACGAGGATGTCCGGCTGAATCCCGATTTCACGCAGCTTGGCCACAGATTGCTGAGTCGGTTTGGTTTTCAGCTCCCCGGCGGCAGCAAGATAAGGAACCAGCGTCACATGGAGAAAGAGGACATTGTCGCGACCGCGTTCGAGGGTGAACTGGCGCATGGCTTCGAGAAAGGGAAGGCCCTCAATGTCTCCCACCGTCCCTCCGATCTCGGTGATAATGATGTCCGCCTCTCCGGCGTCATGTTCAAAGCGGCTTTGAATCTCGTTGGTGACGTGCGGGATGACCTGAATGGTCTGTCCCAGATATTCGCCCTTACGCTCCTTGCGGAGGATCGTGTCATAAATCTGACCGGAGGTCAGGTTGTTCGCCTTGGAAAGCTTCCCGCTGGTGAAACGCTCGTAGTGGCCAAGGTCGAGATCGGTCTCGGAGCCGTCGTCCAGCACGTAGACCTCTCCATGCTGGAAGGGATTCATCGTCCCGGGGTCGACGTTGAGGTAAGGGTCAAACTTTTGGATTTTGACCTTGAGGCCACGCTGCTCGAGCAGTGCGCCCAAGGATGCTGCGGTGAGCCCTTTACCAAGTGATGAGACAACGCCTCCGGTGATGAAAATATGCTTTCTCATGATCTAAAAAAATGCCCGCTGAGTTGGAGGCAGCACCTACCAACGGGCTTTCAGCAAACGGAGGCTTTTTCCTCTGGGCAACAGCAAAGCTGCTCCTGACTGCATTTTTCAGGCTTTCCCCCGAAAACGGCCTATTCCGAGTCTTTTTCCATCTCTTTGGCTCTTTCTTTGAGCAGAAAATGGTAAAGCAGGTCGCAGTATCGATCAATTTTTTCCATTCCCTCGCCAGCCACGGCGTATCGCCAGAACCCATAGAGGGTGGTCAGGGCAATGAGCTTCTCACTGTAGAGCGACCAGGTGAAAGCGGTGCGTACGCGCTCTATCCCCTTATCCGAGATCTCCTTCCAATAAGCCTCCTCTTCTTTGACCTTCCGGAAAAATGTTTCCAGCTCCCGGGCCATCAGCTCAGGCTGACTGGTATTGAGCAGAAATCCGCATTTTCCATCGATTATGATTTCGCTGGGTCCCCCAAACTTCGGACCAAAAGTCGGCAGCCCACTGAGCATCGCTTCGAGAATGGTGAGGCCAAAGGCTTCAAAAAGGGCCGGTTGCACAAAAACCCCTCCGCGATCCGCAATCAGCCGATAGACTGCCCCAGTCTCCCGCTTTTCGATACTGGGCAACCAGCGGATTTTTTCCTTGAGATTGTATTTCCGGATAAGCTTGTGAGCCTTGCGGATCTCTTCGCGCTCTTCCCGGTCACCGGAATCTTTTTCATCAATCGATCCGGCGGCAAAGATCAGGTTACATTCCTCTTGTAGAGTCTTGCTTTGACCAAACGCCTCGATCAGGCCGGTGATGTTTTTAATCCGATCAAAGCGTGCCATGGTGAAGATAGCAGGCTTTTCCGGGTCACTGAGCTTGCCGAGAATATCATCCCTCTGCTCCGTAAAGAGGCGCCGCCTCCAGTGGCTGTCAGCCGACTCGTTGCGTCGCTCGGTATCGGTATAAGGGAAGTAATTATCCTCATCCACCCCCGGTGGAACTATGTTGAACCGGGGATTGAAAAGGTTTACGCCGTTCACCACATGATACAGTCCGGGCAGTGTAAAATACTGATAGGACTCATACTGTCCGATACTGTCTTCGGTTCCGGCAATTTCCTGGTAGGTGCTGGCAATGACAAAGTCGCTCTTGTTCATCGCCAGCAAATCAGCGGTGAATTGTAGGGAGAAATGATAGTCCTTCTCCATTTTTTCCCAATACAGATCCGAGAAGAGGTATTTGGTTTTCTCCAAGGCATGGGCGACGGTACACTGGATGACATCCATCTCGTCGGAAAGCAGAGAGGCGACCAGATTCCCATCGGAATAATTGCCGATGATCAGGTCGGGTTTCCCCTGAAATTCGCTGATCAATTCACGTCCGGATTCTTCTGCGAAACGTCCGAGGTATGGCCAGATATCGAAGCGGGAAACCCAGTGCGGCAGGACTTCGCCAGTCGTTTTCCGGAATGGAACCCGCAGGATATGTGAATTGTGCGTGCGGTGGATTTTCTCCAGCCGCTGGTCACAGGTGGTATCTCCAGCTTCAGGGATCAAGCGGGTGACCACTAGAATCCGGGGTTCCACCTCGGGCAGTCCACTGATCCGAAGTCGCTCCCGCAGGCATTGCTCCAATCCTCTGACCTGATCGAGAATGTAGATGACCTGGCCCCCGGTGTCAGGCTTGCCCAAAACATTTTCCTGCGCGAACCAGCCATGAGGGGATAAAATGGCGATCCGGAAGATCATCGGAATGCGCTCGATAAAGGATTCGAGAGTATCACTGGAAGGCGCATCCAGAAGCTCGTCCAAAAGCTCCATGGTTTCGCGAATCCGCCCCACGGTGTTGCCCCACCCTGGCTCAAACCCCCATTCCGCCAGCTTTTGCCGGATCGACTCGTAAGGAGTTTCCTCGTCCTGCTTGCGCAACCAGGCCAGGGCTTTCCTCAAGTGTTCCTGCAACGCGCCCAACTCATCCGGCAAACCTCCGTTGACCAGCAACTGTTGACCGTTGTGACGGTGTAGACGAATAAAGTCGTAAAGGTGCTGCTTCCACTTATCAGGATCCTGAAACAGACTGCTCGACAAGTGACGGTTGAGAAAACGTACTCCGTCCCCGATCCGACTGCTGTCACGCATAGAAGGGGCATAGTCGCTGAAAGGGCCAAAATCAATTTCCAGGCATCCCTCCGGCGGGCAGTCTTCTCCCAGAGTGATCCGGTTTTTTTCGGTGAGGAAACGGCGGGCATTAATTTCCTCCCAGAAGCTGCCGTCCGCCGAGCACTCGTAAAAACGATATTTGGCGACCTGGTAGCGATGCGAAAGGTAGAAGTAGTCCGGCCCAACCAGTAATTCAGGAATCTGCCGCAGAAAATCTGCCAGGCCCGACTCTTCTTCAAGGACATCATCCTTGTCATGCTCCTGGCAGAATTTCTCCAAATTCAGGCGAATATCGTTCTGCAGGAGCAACTTCTTATCCTGCTGATGCAGGGAGTAGAGAAAATCCGCGAAATAGGGGTGTTGCTTCTTCGGGACGAACCGCTCAAGCGGGGTCTTGGCTGCATCAGACATCAAGGCTTACTGTAGCCTACATCATCATATTGTCGAGCAAACGGACTTCATCGCACCAGACCGAAGTAATGATAAGCGTCTGTCCAGGAACCACTTCACGCCTCATCTCCATTGTTTCGGGATCGACCGCTGAGACATAGATCACCCTTAGCCGACGGCTCTGCGACAGATGGTGGGTCACCTCCGCGAGGATCCGATCGATGTTGAGAATTCCGCTGTCGACGAGCTTTTTGCCTTCGCAGAGGGATCGGTAGACAGTGGCGGCATCGCGCCGCTGAAATTCATTCAAATAGGAATTGCGGGCACTCATCGGTAAACCGTCCGGCTCACGCACGGTCTCACCCACCTCGATTTCCACTGGAAAATGGAGATCTTCCACCATCTTGCGGATCACTGAAACCAGTTGGGCATCCCTCCGCCCCATGACCACCAGATCGGGACGAATTACATTAAAGTAGATCGCATACACCGTGCAGGCCCCTTTGAAATAATGCGGTCTGGAAACACTGCAAAGCCCCGTTGCCCGTCGATCCTCAGCCACGGAGGTGGAATAGTGCTTGGGATAAATTTCACTCTCAGGAGGGATGAATACGATATCCACACCGGCCGCCTCCAAGGTCTGTAAATCCTTCTCCCGCTGACGCGGGTAGCGTAGTAAATCCTCGTTCGGCCCGAACTCCCTCGGGTTCACGAAAATGGATACAACCACTTGGTCGGCTTGCTCCTGCGCTTGACGAATCAGGGAAAGGTGCCCTTCGTGAATAGCTCCACCGGTCGCGACCAGGCCAATCAATCGGCCTTGGCTGCGCAGGCGGACCGCCGTTTCCTGCATGTGATGAACCGTCTCGATAATTTGCATAAGCTCAAAAGATAAAAAGATTCGCCGTTTACCCTTGCTCTAAAGGACGAATCCCATTGAGCACAAGACCCAAACCTGATCCGCACTCAATCTGACATGGCAAAAGTCAATCCACACTATCTCAAACTGCAAAGTTCGTATCTCTTCTCCGAGATCGCCTCACGCGTCAAAGCCTTCCAGACAGCCAATCCCGGGAACTCGATCATCAAACTCGGCATCGGAGATGTCACCGAACCCCTCCCGGAAGCCTGCCGCGATGCCCTGAAAGCTGCCGCCGATGAGCTCGGTGACCGCGCCTCATTCCGCGGCTATGGCCCGTCCGAGGGCTATGACTTTATCCGCGAGGCCATTGCCCAGCATGACTTCGCCAGCCGGGGCTGCACCGTCGCACCGGACGAGATATTCCTCAGCGACGGCTCCAAGTGCGACAGTGCCAATATCAGCGAGATTTTCGGTTATGACACCCGCATCGCGGTGGGGGATCCCGTTTACCCGGTCTATGTGGACAGCAACGTGATGGGCGGACGCACCGGAGACTTCACCGACGGACGCTATCAAGGACTCGTCTATCTCGAATCCACTCCGGCGAACGGCTATGTTCCGGAGATCCCCTCCGAAGCCGTCGACCTGATTTACCTGTGCTTCCCCAACAACCCGACCGGAGCCACTGCCACCCGCGAACAACTCGAAGCCTGGGTCGCCTACGCGCTTCAGCATCAGGCGGTCATCATTTATGATGCGGCTTATGTCGCCTTTATTCAGGATGACAGCCTTCCCCGCTCCATTTATGAAATCGAAGGCGCCCGCGAGTGTGCGATCGAGATGCGCAGTTTTTCCAAAAACGCCGGTTTCACCGGTGTGCGCTGTGCCTTCACCGTCGTTCCCAAGGATCTGATGGTCGAAGATGGCAAAGGCGGAAAAGTCAGCCTGCACAAACTCTGGAACCGCCGCCACAACACCAAATTCAATGGTGTCTCCTATCCGGTGCAAAAGGCTGCCGCCGCCGTCTACACTCCTGAGGGGCAAAAGCAGACCGCCGAACTGGTCGCCTTCTACATGGAAAACGCCCGCCTCATCCGACAGGCAGTGACCGCCCTCGGTCTCCCCTGCACCGGTGGCGACAATGCCCCCTATGTCTGGATCCAAGTGCCCGGCAAATCTTGGGAGTATTTTGACAAGCTCCTCCACGAAGCCGGCATCGTCTGCACCCCCGGCGCAGGATTCGGTAAATGTGGCGAAGGCCACATTCGCCTCAGTGCCTTCAATTCCCGGGAAAACGTGCTTAAGGCCATCGACCGCCTCAAGGCGCTGGCCTGATTCAAGCAGCAACCTGCCTTTCCACAAGCCTCTGTCTATCAGGGGCTTTTTTATTTGCAGAAATCGGCCACCCCCCCGCATCGCCACTATTAACCAGACTAGTAGTAGGGGGATGGGGCGGCTTTAGAAATCTAACAAAATTGTCATTCAAAAGTCGTCCGGTTTTATTTGACGGACTAGCCCGTCCGCTTATTAGTCGGATCATGATGACAGAAGAAGGCAAAGGTCCGGGGCGTCCCCGGGATGAATCGTTGGCGGCGCGTCGACAGGAGGAAATCCTCGGTGCGGCGTCGCTGTTTTTTGCGGAATTCGGTTATCGCAATGCGGACATACAGGTGCTGGCGGATCGCCTGGGAGTGGGAAAAGGCACGGTTTATCGCTATTTTCCGACCAAAGAAGCGCTCTTTTTCGGGGCGGTGGACGATGGGATCCGCCGCTTGATTGAATCAATTGACCGTGCGGTTGAGGGCGAAGTCGACTCAATTGCGCACATCAAGAAAGCAGTACATGCCTACCTGGGCTTTTTCGACCGCCATCCCCACATTGTGGAGTTGCTGATCATCGAACGGGCAGAGTTCCGCGACCGCAAACAGGCAACCTACTTCACCTACAAAGAGCGCCAGCACGATCAGCGCCTGCAGTTCATCAAGGATGCCATGGCAAAGGGCGTGATCCGCCAGATGGATCCGGAGCGGATCATGCGCCTGTTCAGCGACACGCTCTACGGAACGATTTTCACCAACAATTTTTCCCGCCGCAAGGTGCCGTTCGAAGAACAGGCGGAAGACATTATTGAAATCCTCTTGCAGGGGATTCTCAGCGAGGCCTACCGGCTGAAGCAGTAAGCCGACCCGAATCCATTTATTATCCAAACACAACGATGCGTAACACAAAACACTTTTGGAAAACGGCTACTATTGCCACCCTGCTGCCGATTACAGCAGGCCTGCTCTTGACGGGCTGCGGAGGGGACAATGGACAGGGCAACAATGGTATGCCTCCCATGCCGGTTACGGCGATGGCCGTGAGCCCCACCGATGTGCAGGTGATCGGGGAATATCCGGCCCGCGTCCGGGGCGTGCGGCAAATTGAAGTCCGGGCCAGAGTCGGCGGCATCTTGGAGCAGCGGATGTTCGCCGAAGGGGAACGGGTCGAGGAAGGCGATGCACTCTTCCAGATTGAGGAAGCCCCTTACCACATCGCCCTGCGCATGGCCCGCGCCGAGCAGAGCAATGCGGAAGCCGCCTACCGTCAGGCGGAGCGTGAGTGGCGCCGGATTTCCGGGCTTTTCGAGCAAAATGCCGTCAGCGAACGCGAACAGGATGCCGCGCTCTCTGCCCACGAACTGGCGGAGGCCCGCTTGGAATCGGCGCAGGCGCGGGTAGCGGACGCCGAACTGCAACTGGACTACACCCGCGTCCCGGCTCCCATTTCCGGCTATACCGGGATGGAAACGCTTTCCGAAGGCAGCCTGATTGAGCGGGGCACCCTGCTTACGACCATTGTGCAGCATGATCCGGTGCAGGTGCGTTTTTCCATTCCCGAGCGGGAAGCCACAATCCGGCGTGGGACCCGTTCCCAAGCAGTGGAAGTGCTCTTGCCGGATGGCGAAGGGATTTCCGGGCTGGTCGACTTTACCGACAGCTCGATTGATCCCGCGACGGGCTCCGTCCGGGCACGGGCTTTGGTCGAAAATGCCGAGGGTCTGCTGGTTCCCGGCCAATTCGTGCGGGTCCGGATTATACTGGCGGAGCTGGAGAACGTTTTCACTATTCCTCCCGCTGCGATCAGTGAAGGGCGGGAAGGCCGTCAGGTGTTTGTTCTGAAATCCGACAACACGGTGGAAGCCAGAGCGGTTCGCCTCGGACCCATTGTCGATGGTCGCCAAGTGGTGATGGAGGGGCTGAAGGACGGTGACAAGTTGATCGTCAACGGCCATGTCATGCTGCAGCCCGGCATGCCGGTTCAGGCCCGGATTCAGGATAAGGAGGCCAGATAAATGTTACGCTTCTTTATCGACCGGCCGATTTTTTCATCGGTCATTTCCATTTTGATTGTTCTCGCGGGGGGGGCCGCTCTGGTCAACCTGCCGGTTGAGCAGTATCCCGATGTGGTGCCGCCGCAAATCGTGGTGGAGGCAATGTATCCCGGGGCCAGCGCCGAGGTGATTTCCGAGTCGGTGGCCGCCCCCCTTGAACAGGAAATCAACGGCGTCAACGACATGATCTACATTCAGTCGACCAGCACCGACTCCGGGTTCCTCAGCATTACGGTTTCCTTTGCAATGGGGACCGATCCCGATCAGGCGGCCATCGATGTCAACAACCGCGTGCAGGCCGCCCTCCCCCGTCTGCCCCAACTGGTCCGCGACCTGGGGGTGCGGGTCGAGGCGCGCTCGACCAATATTCTGATGGTTCCGGTCCTCAGTTCCACCCGCCAGGATACGCTCTCGATCAGCAATTATGCTCTGCTCAACGTGCTTGATGAGCTGGTCCGGATTCCTGGCGTCGGCAATGCCTCGCTCTTTGGAGCGCAGGACTATGCCATGCGAATCTGGCTCAACCCGGACAAACTGGCCGAGTTTGGACTGACCCCGACCGATGTGGCCGCTGCCATTCGTGAACAGAACGCTCAATATGCCGCTGGCAGTATCGGGGCGGAACCATCGGTGTCTGGACAAGCCTTTACCTTTGCAATCTCTACCCAGGGCCAGCTCGACACGCCGGAAGCCTTTGAACGCATCATTCTGCGCTCACTGGATGACGGCACCACCCTGCGTCTGGGGGACGTTGCCCGGGCCGAGCTGGGCGCTCAGAGTTACGCCTTTTCCGCCACCCACAACGGGGAACCAACCGTCCCGCTGGGCGTTTTTCTGGAGCCGGGGGCCAACGCCCTGAATACGGCCACCGCTGTGCGCAATACCCTCAACGATCTGAGCAGCCGCTTCCCCGAAGGCATGAGCTATGCCATTCCCTATGACACCACGGAGTTCGTGGCGGTCTCGATCCGGGAAGTCTTTGTCACCCTGCTGATCGCCACCGGATTGGTGATTCTAGTCACCTTCCTCTTCTTGCAGCACCTCCGTGCCACCTTGATTCCGGTCGCCGCTATTCCCGTCTCCCTGATCGGAACCTTTGCCGGAATGCAGGCGTTTGGTTTTTCGATCAACCTCCTGACCCTTTTCGGGCTGGTTCTGGCCATCGGGATCGTGGTCGACAACGCCATCATCGTGATGGAAAACGTGGAACGCCTGATGCATGAGAAAGGGCTGAAGGCGCGGGATGCTGCCGTTGAAACCATGCAGCAGGTAACCGGTGCGGTCATCTCCTCCACCCTCGTGCTGGTGGCGGTGTTTGCTCCGGTCGCCTTTCTTGGCGGGCTTTCCGGCGAACTCTATCGTCAGTTTGCCGTCACCATCGCCGTCTCCGTGGTGGTTTCGGGGGTCGTCGCCGTCACCCTCACCCCGGCAATGTGCGCCATTCTACTGGATCGCGAATCAAAGGAAGTCGCCGCTCCGTTCCGCCTGTTCAACAGGATTTTTGACAAGATCACCGCGACCTTTGTCTTCGGGGTTCGTCAAATCCTCAAGCACTGGGTGCTGGGTCTGCTCGGTTTTGCCGGGGTCATTACCGCCACCTTCCTTCTCATGTCGCGCATGCCCACTGGCTTGGTCCCGCAAGAGGATCAGGGCGTCGCACTGGTCATCTATCAACTGCCCCCCGCATCCTCCCTCAGCCGGACCGCCGAAGTACGCGATCAGCTCACGCAGGCCATCCTCAGTCTGGAAGAAACCGATGACTTCATTTCATTCGCCGGCTTCGATATATTTGCCGGCGCACTGCGGACCAATGCGGGCATGGGCTTCATTAACATGGCTCCCTGGAATGCCCGTACCGGACCTGGTCAGGACGCGGCTTCCATTGCCAATAAAGTCATGGGCATGGGATTCGGGATAGAAGATGCGATGGTTTTTGCCGTCGTCCCACCCCCCATCCAGGGACTCTCCCTGACCGGCGGGGTGGAAGGCTTCCTCCAAGTCCGCGGAGGGGCATCGATCGAAGAAATCGAAGCCACCGCCCAGCGCTTTGTCGGCGCCGCCCAACAGCGCCCCGAACTGGTCAATGTCCGGACCACACTGGATGCAAGAACCCCGCGTTATCATGCGGAGGTAGACCGGGAAAAAGCCAAGGCAATGGGTGTTTCCATCAATCAGATTTTCGACGCCATGCGGGCCACATTCGGATCGCTCTATGTCAATGACTTCAGCTACTCCGGCCGCCTCTGGCAGGTCAACCTGCAGTCGGAAGCGGAATTCCGTATGCAGCCGGAGGATTTGAGCAAGGTATTCGTCCGCGCCCAAAGCGGCGAGATGATCCCGGTCAGCAGTCTGGTCACCCTCGAACGCACCCGTGGCGCGGACATCCTCAACCGCTTTAACCTTTATCCATCGGCCCGCCTCATGGCTGACCCGGCTCCCGGTTTCACAACCGGACAGGCCAAGGCCGCGATGGAGGCAGTGGCCGCCGAACTGAACGGAGAGACAGACACACTGCTGGGATGGATCGGAGAGGCCTACCAGCTAGACGTAGCAGCCGGGGCCGGAGGCGTCGCCTTCGGCCTCGGACTGCTCATGGTCTTCCTCATTCTGGCCGCCCAGTATGAGCGCTGGACCCTGCCGCTGGCGGTGGCCTCGGCCGTGCCCTTTGGCGTGCTGGGAGCCGCCCTCGCCTCTTACCTGCGCGGGTTCCCCAATGACATCTACTTCCAGGTCGGACTACTGGTACTGATTGGGTTGGCAGCCAAAAACGCCATTCTCATCGTCGAGTTTGCCGCGCAAAACCGCAAAGCGGGGATGAGCGCCTACGACGCGGCAGTGGCCTCGGCCGAACAGCGTTTTCGGCCCATTTTGATGACGGCCCTGACCTTTATCATCGGGTCCCTGCCACTGGTTTTCGCCAGCGGGGCGGGAGCCGCCAGCCGTCAGGAAATCGGCACCGTGGTGGTGGGTGGCATGGTCGTGGCCAGTACCCTCGCCCTACCCTTTGTCGCCCTTTTCTATAAACTGTTATCCAACATCGCCACCTGGCGACGGGAGAAGTTCCACATTGAACAACGCTAAAATGCCTCACTTCATACCACGGAAAACCATTTCCCTTCTCGGCACAGCCTTGCTGGCTGGCTGCACCATGGGTCCGGATTACAAGGCTCCCGATATCGCCCTTCCCCAGACCTGGGAACAGGCAGGCCTTCAACAGGGTCAAACCCTCGGCCCATGGACGGGTTGGTGGGAAGCTTTCGGAGACCCCACCCTCAATCAGCTGGTGCAGAGTGCCCTCGACGAAAATCTGGAGATCGCCCTGCAAACGGCGCGGGCCGAGGAATACCGGGCGCGTCTCGGACTGTCCCGCGCGGATCGTTGGCCAACCCTGGACGCTCAGGCACAGGCCACCCGTGAGCGGACACCTGCCACCCTCAACCCGATACCGGGTGCCAGCTCCTCGACCGATAACCGCTACGCCCTATCCGCGGTGCTCGGGTACGAGGTGGATTTATGGGGTCGGCTCCGGAGGGAGCGCGAAGCAGCCGAGGCCCTTCTTAATGAAAGCACCTTTGCCCGCGATGCGGTCCGCCTCCAGGTGGCCACCGATGTCGTGGCAGGGTATTTTGAGTTGAGAACCGCCAGCCGCCAGCTGGCCATTACCCGGCAAACATTGGAATCCAGACTGGAAACCCTTCGACTTCAGGAAATCCGACATGAGGCGGGAGACATTGACGCCTTTGCCCTGCAACAGGCACGCTCTGAACTGGAAGCGGTCCGGGCTGAGCTTCCCGCACGGATGCAACGCAAGCAAATGTTGCAAGGGGCTCTCGCTGTCCTTGTTGGCATGCCGCCGGAGGCTCTCTGGGAAGACCTCCAATGGATGAGTGCGGGCACGGATTCACTGCAACTGCCCCGCCCGGCACCGGACTTTCTTCCTTCGAGCTTGCTCGAACGCCGTCCCGATATCCGGGCCGCGGAAGCCGCATTACAAGCAGCCACCGCCGGCATTGGCGCAACCCAGGCCCAGCGCATGCCGCGCCTGAACCTTTCCGCCCTGATTGGAACCGCCGCCACTTCCAGCGGTGACCTCTTCACAGATCCCGCCGGGACCTGGTCACTCGGTGCTACCGCACTGGGTCCGCTCTGGGACTTCGGACGGAGCCGCTCCCGCGTAGAAACCGCCGAAGCACGCGCCGCGCAGGCTAAAGCCCTTTACCGGCTGACGGTGACCAGTGCCTTCAATGAAGTGCGCAGTGCCCTCATCGTCTATGAGAACAGCGCCGAACGGGCAACGGCCACCCGTAACCTGGTGGAGGCACTGGAGGAAAACCATCGGCTGGCCCGCATCCGTTATGACGAAGGATTCATCTCCTTTCTCAATTTCCTCGATGTGGAACGTGCGCTCCTCACCGCGCGTATTGCACTGGAAGACGCGGAACGGGATCAGTTGACCGCCGCCGCCAACCTCTCGAAAGCACTCGGAGGGGGCTGGCAGTATCCTTCAGCCGGACTCGCCTTTCAGCGATAATCGATATCGTATCCAAATTAGCACATGCAAAAAGCCCCGCTTCTGATGAGGCGGGGCTTTTGCGTAAATTGAAATTCGGATCAAGAACGACCGGAAATAATCCTCAGATCAACCAGCTCTCCCGGACGCAACTGTAAGCCTGGAGGAATCCGGATTTTCATCGGCAAAGCCCGCTCTTCCTCGGCAGAAAACGGCCCATGGAAGACTGGGCCAAGTGCTTCAAACTGCGTTCCCACTTCCATGATTTCAGAACGGACCCGCTGCGTGCGCTCACTCCGTGGAATAATCTCCACTTCCATGCCCGGATGAGGATCGAGCAGAATCGGCGGCTTCATGTAGCCAATGATAAACTCCGGTGTCTCACTCCGGACCACGGCAATGACCGAGCCCGAGACCACAAACTCCCCGGACTTGCGGTGCAAATGCACGATCACACCAGAGGTAGGAGCCCGCACGGCAATGGGAGCAAATTCGGCCTCGATTTGCTCGAGTCTTCTTTCCTGCCAGGCAAGGGTAGCCCGCAGTGTTTCCGGAATACTCTCGGGATGCGGTGCCAGACGAAGTGCAGTCTGCAGCGCAGCGACCTTCTCCTCCACTCCCTGTGTCTCAGCCTCCAGCGATTCAAAAGTCGAGCGCAGCCGATCCAGCTCGATCTCGGAAACATGATTCTGCTGGGCCAGACCACGGAATCGCTCATACTCACGCCTGGCTTGAGCCGTTTGAACGGAAAGGGATGCCAACTCCGCCCGGGCGGCGATCAAGTCCTGCTGCAACCCCACCCAATTCGTCAGGTTCCGTTGCTGATCCAGCACTGGATCCAGTCCACCCAATCGGGCCAGATCAATCTCGGCCCGCAGCACGGCAATGGCGGCGTGCAGCTTCTCCACCGGTTCGGTCCGGATGTATCCAATCAAATCGCCTGCCGTGACCCTGGAAAAGGGCTCGACCTCCACTCTCTCAAGGGTTCCCGCCAAAGGCGCGGTCAGTTCACTGCTCAGACCGTAAACCTCACCTACCATCCCGGCTGGCGTGATTTCACGATTCCAAAGCAGGCTGACGCCGATCACCGCGATCATAAAAACCAATACTGGCAGCACTTTGACGCGAAAGAGGCGAACGCGCTGTTTGAAGGGGATTCGAATAGGGGGATGGGAGGACATCTTTACAAAATGAATACGCTTTCAGAAAAATATGTTTCAAAGAGTGGATACAGGTCTCAAATCTCGGATTCATCCTGTGCACTCAAAGCGGTGACATGGGAGGCTCCCTCCAACCCACGAACCTCTTTCAACAGATCTGTCCAACGACCGGGGTCCCTTAATACCAGCCGATAAGATAGATCAGCACCCTGATTATCATCGTGTGCATGCTGGCTGGCGATGGTCGTCTTCAAGGCATGGCGTTTCAACAACTGCGAAAGGCTGGGAAGTTCGTCGAGCGAACGTGACCAGTGCAGGTTGAGGATTAAATCGTAACGGTGACGCACCCCGAAGGCCGTTAGCGCCAGATAATGCAGAACCCCGCAGATCAGCAGAAGTCCGGCCACCGCCGTGGCATACCTTCCCGTTCCACAGGCCATCCCCAGAGTGATCCCTGCCAAAATGTAGCAGGTGTCCAATGTGTCCCGCAAAATATTACGGAAGCGGACAATGGCAAAAAGTGCCATCAAGCCGAATGCCGTAATCAGATTGTTCGACAGCACCATCATCACCATCGAAACCAGGATCGGCATAATCACTAAGGAGCTGACATAAGTGCGGGAATACGAAGCACCACTGTGGGTCAGCATGTAGGTCCAGGAAAGTACCTGGCCACAAATAAAGGCAAGCAGCAGTCCGAGGAGCACGGCAAACACGCGCACCGGCTCATCCGTCTGGTCGGCGAAAAAAAGTTGTTCGATCATTTAAGGGGTAGAAATAAAAGGTCGGAAATATTTACAAAGTCTTCTGCACGCGTCGAATCAAATGCGCTTGCTCAACCTGACGACGGCGGCGGGCCAGAAGTGTTTTGGGACGAAGAACAGCAGCCGTGGTCTTTTGCACTTCTTCCATCCGCAGGATGCCATCCACATATTTGGCCGCAGAGCACTGCAACAATCCACAGGCTTGCACCATCTCACGCATCCAGCGCGGAAACTCACCGGTAAACTTCAACTCCAGAACAACATTGTCCCCAAATACCAGAATGGGATCCAATAAATCAGCCTCAAGACGGGCAGTCGGTTCAACCGAGCTGCGGACCTCTCGGTCAAATGTCACCCTGAGTCGGTTGTGCCCATGACTGAGCCAGGCCTCACGACGATAAGCGACATGCGCGATCGGACGGGCCCTCAGGTCATTAACATGACGACAAAAATTATGGAGGGCACGTTCCTCATTGGCCTGCTCCAGCATGAGGGTATCACGCGGGGGAATTCTACCGGCGAGTACTGCGTTTAACCCCTCCCGGGAAACGGCGAATCGCTCCTTTAATATCGCCTTGTTCTCCCGACGCTTGATTTCGCAATAAACTGGAGCACCAGGACGGTTTTCATAAAACCGGACTCTCAGCTTAAACCGGTTACGTTCACCGTTGATAGTGCTCTGATGTAATTTCAAATCCGGTGAATCCAGATAGAGAGAATGTACAGGATATGAATGATCGGATTGGCGTGCACCATAAGGGTCCAACTCCAGATAGGATTGGACAAATGCCCTAACTCGGGCCGCCTGCATCTCCGTAATGATATACTTCAATTCGGAACGCTGCGTCTGTAAGCGGCTCTGAATCACCATTATTCAACCATTGATAAGAATATTTTTACTTTTCCCAGATGTTACATTTTGGCAACAATCAAATGGAAGGGTAGAATCTGATGATGGTCAATGATTGAGTCGGTTTCTTGCTATTGCGCTTGCTCTAACCGTTTAATCCGTACAGATTTAACCCTTCACATCGCTGCAAAGTATCATGATCGAAGAAATCAATGTTCAGGAAGGTCAGACCATCATCCGTCAGGGAGAGCAGGGCTCGGGTTTTTATATTTTGAAATCTGGCACCTTGGAAGTTTATCGGGATGATATCCTCCTCGCAGTGCTCATGTATCCTGGAACCATCTTTGGAGAAATGGCCGATATTCTGGGGAGAGAACGCTCCTGCACCGTCAAGGCGAAGAATGCCGCCACCATAGAGCTGCACGAATTCACCAGCCTGGAAGACCTCATGCAAAACCAGCCAGATGTGGCAATTAAACTGGTCCGAACCCTCGCTAGCCGCCTTGATCGGACCACTCAGAAACTCGTCGAAACCGTTCGCGATAATCCTTTCTGGCCTTCACGCGCCCAGAAGTAAGGGAAGAGGATTTCACGGGTTAGTTGGGTCTTTCTTTTTGTGATGCTTGGCATTGCGGAGGGCAAAAAGCATGCATATCCTTCAACATGCCAGCACTCAAAGCACTATTCGCCTCATTATCACTTCTCTGCATCATTCCCACCATGCTTTTCGGATCCAAATCGCCCCTGAATGTGGGAGCAGAAGCTCCTCGCTTGGAAGTCACCATTGAATCCGGGGAAAAAATTAATCTCGGATCTCTTTACGATCAGGGCCCGACCTTGATCTACTTCTACCCACGTTCCTTCACCAGTGGCTGCACCGCCCAAGCCTGTAACCTCAGGGATAATTACGACGCTATCAAAGAAGCAGGTATCAATGTCCTCGGAGTCAGCAAAGACAAAGTCGAGACTCAGGCCCGTTTCAAGGCCGAGGAAAACCTGCCTTTCTCCCTGGTCGCAGATGAAGATGGAGCGCTCGGAAAAGCTTTCCAAGTGGGAGGCTTCCTTGGGCTGGCATACCAACGCCAAAGCTTCCTCATCGTCGATGGCAAAATCGCATGGCAGGACTTGCGGGCTTCCCCCTCCACCCAAACGCAGGATGCCGTTGCTGCGCTGAAGGCACTTCACCCTACGGAATAGGGTCAAGCCCTTGGAGTTGCCTGTCCGCCGGACTGTGCTTCCGTCAAAAAAAAAACAAGCTTGGGCCTAGTCGAGGGTTTATATTGTTTGATTTGTCACAGAAGGACATCCACTATTCGTAAAAAATCCAGCCCGGCGGATTCCTATGACTATTGGTGAACGACTTGAAGAAGCTCGAAAACGGCGCGGTATTTCCATCCGGGAAGCCGCCGAAGCCACCAAGGTGCGTGGAGACTACCTGCTCGCCATGGAAGAAAACCGGATGGATAAGATCCCCCTTCCCGAGATCTACAAACGGGGCTTTTTGAAGAACTATGCCCGCTTGGTCAAACTCGACCCAGATAAGATCCTCACCGATTATCAAGCCCGGGAAATTGGCCGCACTTCGATCGAACAAGAGTCTCCGGTTCCACACCAAATTCATATCGGACAACGCCACGAACCCGCCGCACAGGAATCCAAGGCCTCTTTCGGTAAAATTGTTCTGGAAGAAGATGATGACGAGGAACCACAACCCAAACGAAACGTTCCCCCTGACACGGGATCTGGAATACAGAAAGCTCCGGAAAGACATGACTCCGGACCTCGCCATCCAGCTCTCGAGCTAATCGATAACACTCTGTACCTGAAAATCGCAGCAGGCATCGCATCTTTTGCCATCCTCCTGCTGCTGATTGTCGTTCTGGTGAACCTATTGCGCAGTAGCGACCCGGATGTCGCCGTCACACCCGAACCGACACGGACGACAGAGCAGAGATCAGCTCCCACCGAGACCACCCAAAGCGCAAGAAGCCTGACCATCAGGGCTAGCGACACGGTCACCCTGATCATCGATCAAGTGGATCCGGCGGAGCGCCTTTTCCAGGGCACCCTGGCGGCAGGTGATGTCATTCCAGTGGAAAAACAAGGCCCGGTTTCGATCCGTTTCTCCAACGGAGCAGCGCTGGTCATCGAGCAACCAAACGGCCAGACCATCCGCCCATCCCAATCCTCCATCGGCCGGATCGTAGTCCCCTGATAAAGGGATCAAACCACCCAGTCCTCCGCCCTCCCCGCGCAGAACCACGCTCGGGCACTACCTTCCAGACTAGTAGTCTCAGTCCCCGAACCGGGAAATACGGGATGCTTCTCTCTGCCTTCATGAGCTATCCATTCGGCACTGGGCAGGTCAGGCAAACTATCTTCCAGACTAGTAGCTGCCGAACCCTGGAGATATTTAACCAGACTAGTAGAGGGAGGTTGCCGGCTGAAGATGAGCTGTTGGACTAATCCCTTAAGTAGCTATTTTTTAATGGCTTACAGGAAGAACGAATGACTCCATTTGCTTGACAACTTCTGACAGGAATTGGGCGCCTGCCACTCCATTCAGCCAGCGATGATCAAAGCTCAAGCAAAGGCTGACTACCTCCCGGGCATCTTGTGCCGGGGTGTCGTCGTAATGTGCTTCACCCACAAACAAAGTTCCGATGGCAGGGGGAACCACTACCGGCAACGCATCACGCACATTAAAGCCTCCCATGCTCGTCAGGATGAGTGGCGATCCGAATTTAGAATGACTTTTCCCAGCCCTCACATCCGACACCGCCTGATTATATGTCTCTACAAAGGCAGGCCATTCCAAGGTATTGGCCCGATGAATGATAGCTGTATCGAGGGCATCATTTTCGAGGGAAACAGCCACTCCGAAGTCAAAGTCATCGTGCTGAATCAGGGTATCCTCGGCAGTGACAGTGCAGGTAAAAATCGGGTGCTTTCTCATCGCCTGAACGAGCGCCCAGGCAATCATGACAGTGGGAGAAGGTGCTTGTTTCCCCAGCAAATCCTTGGCCTGTGCGCGGGCATCGCGAATGGAACTATATCCCGCTTTCACCGTCATATGGGCGGGGACCACGTTCCGCATCTGGGAGACGATCAATGGGGAAAGTCCTCCTTCGCTGGGCCGGACAATCCTGGATTGCGGATGTTGCTTGGTGGAATCCTTGCTGGGGCGGGTAACCCCCGGGGTTCCCAGATTGCTGCCCTCCACAACTTTCAGTCGCGCGATCAGCTGATCGACTTCCACATCATCCCCTTCCTGAATTTCCCAATCCTCAAAAATCCCGGCATAGGGACTTTCGATGGGAAAGAGGGCTTTGTCCGTCTCAACTTCACAAAGCGGATCATCAGGTTCAATGGTGTCTCCGGGTTTTACCAGAAGGGAAATGACCCGGGCGGTGGTAATGCCTTCGCCAAGAATCGGAACTCTGATTTCCTGATGAGTCATGGGTGTTTGGGGATGAAAGGATGTGATGCAAGGGTAATCCCCTTCGCCTGCGTGAAGGGAGTTCGACACGGGTTTTTCCAATTGGCGATGCGCTAACTGGGTCGAAAGCAATTTCTCAATGGCCGCAGCTACTTCCTGTTTTCCAGGCAAGGCGGCATTTTCAATCACAGGATTATATCCAATATTAACGTCAGGTTTGGCCAGCAATACGGGAGCGGCTTTAAGGGAAGCGAAGAGGTCGGCATCCTGACTGACACGGGCGAGAATGCTTTGTCCGATCGAGCAGGTCTCGGCGTCCTCCTGAACGACCAGAAGCCGCCCGGTTTTCTTGACCGAATCCCGAATGGTCTCGAAGTCCAGAGGTACAATCGAACGCAGGTCAATCAGCTCCACTTCAGATATTGAATTCGGGAGAGACTCCAAGGCGTGTTCGATGACTTCGAGACAATTGCCCCATGAAACCACTGTCAGCCCCTCTCCCTTCTGGCAGAATCGCGCTTTCCCAAGTGGGACCGGTTTCACCTTGGGCGGGATCTCAGTGTTCAGCCACATGAGGTGTTTGGGGATCAGGATCAATGTCGGGCACTGCCCGTGCATTGCGCTCCAGAATAAACCTGCGGCATCCTCTGCGTTACTTGGGATGGCAATGTGGATACCGGGAAAATGGGCCAATGCCCCTTCGTTGGCCTGACTGTGCCAGAGTGCACCTCCGGGCAAATAGGCACCATAAGGCGCATAGATCACGGCCGGGGCATTCCAGGCTCCCCGTGTCCTCCAATGGAGGGTCGTCAGGTGAGTGACCAATTGGTTAAAACCCGCCCAGATGTAGTCTGTAAACTGGATTTCAAAAACCGGGCGTTTGCCGTAGGCAGCCAGACCAACTGCGACCCCGATTATCGTCGATTCCGCCAGCGGTGAATTGGAGACATTATCCGGATAGGCACTGGAAAGGCCTCTGGTCAAACTAAACACGCCCCCTTTCGGGTCCGCGATGTCCTGTCCAAAAAAGACAAAATCCCGCGACCGCTTCAACCCTGCGTGGAATGTCGCGTTGATGGTATCCACCATCCGGGTCTTAGTCGGCATCTCCAACTTCAGCGCTGGAGCTTCCGACGGGGGGCCAAAGACGTGCTCCATCAAGCTATCCGCATCAGGGTCTGCCGCACCCATGGCCCGCTCGTATTCGGAACGTACCTCCGCCTCAACCTCCGCGGAAAGTGCCGCAAACGCTTCTTCGCTCAGCTCACCTGCCGCAATCAACTGATTCTTGAAACGAGTGATGGGATCTTTCTCCGCCAGGGCCTCCAGCTCTTCGCTGGAGCGGTATTTCCGCTGGTCATCGGCACTGGAGTGGCTGGAGATCCGCTCGGTGCGGGCCCAGATAAAATGAGGACCGCCTCCCGCACGAATGCTTTGCATGGCTTCATCGAGTGCCTGATGGACCTTTTCGACATCACACCCATCAATCTCCTTCCAGGGAGAGCGGTCAAACACGCCCAGAGCCAAAGGATTGATCTCCGAGGTCACACTGGAAATGCCTATCCCGTTATCCTCCACCAGAAAGATAACCGGAAGCTGCTTTTCCTGGGCAAAGGCAACACTTTCATAAAAATCGCCCTGCCGGGTTCCTGCATCACCCACCGTCGTCAGCACGACATTGGGCTTCCCATCCATTTTTAGCCCCCAGGCAAAACCACAGGCTGGAAGCAGGGACGCTCCCACCACCGAAGCGATACTGAAAATCCCCAAATCCGGATCGCTGTAATGGGCAGGCATCTGGCGCCCCCCGCTGGCCCCGTCTCGTTTGGCCAAAAAGGACAGGGCCAACTCCTCCGTTTGGACACCCCTGCCTATCGCGATCGGACGATCCCGGTAATAACCGGCAAAATAATCCCCTTCCTGAAGGAGCCGCCCAGCAGCGCAGAGTGCCTCATGTCCCATCCCGGAGACGTGAAACCAGCCTTTTCCCTGCCGGATGAGACTTTGTTCACGCAAGTCACCAAATCGGCTGAGTAACATCTGGCGCAGTAACGTTTTTCTTTCCTTGGAATCAAGTGCAGGCATAGGGCGAAGGCAGAAATACTAAAAGGGCTATCACATTCAGTGATATGAATGGAGAAAGCGTCACAAGGCAGATGCAAGAGGTCAACTTTGTAAAAACATCGAGCGAAGGAAATGCTCATGCCATACACTCACCCGGTAATACCACACTGACTTGAGTCCCCTTGCCCTCTTCCGAGTCGATTTCAAGATGCCCCTGGTGCAGTTGGGCATAGCGCAGGCACAGGCGAAGGCCAAGGCCACTTCCTTTTTCGTTCCCTGTCCCACGCCGGACTTCGATCAGCCGCCCTGCCAGCAAGTTCTGTCGAAGAGCATCCTCCATCCCGATCCCCTGATCCTTTACCAAAATCATAAAATCTCCATCGTTCTGTCTGAAAAGGACTTCCACCGTTGATTCAGGCTCGGAAAACTTAATTGCATTGGTGATGAGGTTTCGAAGTATCGCCTCCAGCATGTTTCGATCCATCCGCAAATGGATGCCCTCAACAGTCGGTATACGGATTCGAATGCTTTTGGCATCGGCCAGAGGGTTCAAAGTCTGCATGACCGCATCCATACATTCGGTGAATGAAAATTGGGTGCGATGCGGATGAAAGTCCGGCGACTGCGAACTGGCCCAGTCCAGCACCTGCGAGGTCAACCCCTGGATTTGGCGCACTTGCTCTTCCGCCTGCAGCAAAAATTTCTGAATCTTTTCCGCGGGCAGTTGACTAAACCTGCGGTTATATAGCTCCAGCCCACTTGCCAACACAGCCAAAGGACCTCGCACATCGTGCGCCAGCAAGGACAAAAAATGATCCCTGAGTTGCAGCGATTCTTCCAAATGCCGCGCGGTGTCAGCCTGCCTCAAGGTGTAGCGCAGCACCCTTTCCAAAATTTCCGGGTCAATCTTGGTCTTGACCAAAAACTCCGCCGCGCCAGCTCGCATGCAGGCAAGGTCGTCTTCCCTTTCATAATGGTCGCTGGTAACAATAACTGGAGGAGCGCCTTTTGCATTTTGCACGCCGGACAGAAAACCTATCGCCTCATCCAGTCCGATCGATAAATCCAGAATGATCGCATCCCACTCCGCGGAATCCAGAGTGGCGAGGGTATCGGCGACCCCTTGGCATCGAATCGTCCGGATCGGGCGGCCGGCGATCTGACGCAAATCCCGCTCAAACGAAGCAGTGTCATCGCTGTGTGCTTGAACGAGGATAATTCGGATCGGGTCTTCGCGGGGCTCCATTAATGGGTGGTGACTTATGCCATCAGATTGAATCTGGCAACAACGCAATTATGACAAAGGGCTTTGACATTGACGAAGGAGCTGCACTGGCCAAGGGTTCCTCCCTTTTTCGACTCATGAATCGAGTATTTATCAAGACATATGGCTGCCAGATGAACGAACGGGATTCTGAAGCCGTCGCCGCCCTTCTCAGGGGTCGCGGCTACTCGATTGTGGACCACGAAAATGAGGCCGATGTCGTCCTGCTCAACACTTGTGCGGTCCGGGACCAAGCGGAGCAAAAAGCCATTGGAAAAACAGGCTATCTGGCAAAAAGAAAACGGACAGAACCGGGTTTTCTCATCGGAGTGATGGGCTGCATGGCACAGAACCGGGGAGAGGCCCTCCTCGATACGCTGCCTGATCTCGATTTACTGGTTGGGACGCAGAAATTTCACCGCGTCCCTGAGATGCTAGACAAAATCATCGCCTCCCAAAAGGGTCTTGGTCCCAAGCCCAGTACTCTAGTCGAGTTGGATGAAGAAGAGGGCTCAGCGGAAACCATTAAGGACCATGTCCCCGGACAGCGACAAGTGTCTGCCTTTGTCAGCATCATGCAGGGCTGCAACATGCACTGTACCTTTTGCATCGTTCCCAAAACCCGCGGACCTGAGCGCTACCGCTCGATGGAAGCAATTGTGGAGGAAATCGAAGGCTTGGTCGCCAACGGGACCAAAGAGGTCACTTTGCTGGGTCAAATCGTGAACAGCTACGGCATGCGGCAGATCCCCTATTTAGATGGAAAAAGCCCATTCGTCCAACTGCTGGAAAAGGTCAACGCCATCAAGGGGCTTGAGCGCATCCGCTTCACCTCTCCCCATCCCCGTGGTTTTCAGAAGGATCTGGTTGCTGCCTATGGCACTCTGGAAAAGCTCATGCCCTATGTCCATCTTCCCATGCAAAGTGGCAGTGACCGGATGCTGAAACTGATGCGCCGCCCCTACAGTTCAGCCCGTTTCCGCGAAATTATCCGACAACTCAGGGCCATCTCCCCCGAAATCTGCCTCTCCACCGACATTATCGTTGGATTCCCCGGAGAAACAGAAGAGGACTTTGAGCAGACAAGGGTGCTCTTCGATGAGCTAGCCTTCGATATGGCTTATGTTTTCAAATATTCCGAACGTTCCGGGACCAAGGCCGCTGAAATGGGTGACGATGTCCCCGAGAGTGTTAAAGAAGCTCGAAACCGCGTGCTGCTCGATATTCTCGGAAAGCATTCACTGCGCCGGAATCAGTCCCTGACCGGAACAGTGCAGGAAGTATTGGTGGAAGGGCCGGCCAAAAAAGGAGAAGGGATGTTTTTCGGACGAAACCCCGGAAACCGGAAGATCATTTTCAAAGCAACCCCGCGATTGATCGGGCAATCAGTTCCGGTTCGCATCCACGAAGCAACCGTCACTGCAGCACTCGGTGAACTTGTGTTGTCGGGGATGGATCAGATAGAGGGTATGGCTTCCTGAGAGCAGTATGGATCGATGCACTGCATCCACTCAGTCGTTTTTCCCTTGGCATTCGATTCCAACGTAGAGATGACAATCCTCGGATCATGACTTTATCGCTCTTTTCATTCACCGTTTTAACCGGACTCACTCTCCTCGCTTTCGGCCTACCTTTTTTCATGAGGAAAGAGCGTTGGCGCGAAGCGGTGATCGCCTTTGGCCGTAGTGATCAAGCGGCTTACCTCACCATGGGACTGGGGGGAGCATGGTTCTTATACAGTGTCTCCCAGCTCTCTCCGGCAGATGAACTTTTCGGCTCTTCGACTCGACCCGTCCTTCTGGCTTTATTCGGCACCGCATGGGTTGGATCGTTTTTTGTGCTGAAAGAGTTCCTTTCCGTCAGGGGTCTTGCAGTCCTGATTCTGATGGCAGCCGCGGTCGGGCTGAATTCAGCTTTCGGCCTATATGAGATTCCCACCCGCCTGCTTCTGGTTACCTTGCTCTACGGCTTCATCCTGCTGGCCATTTTCCTCGGAATCTACCCCTACCGCTGGAGAGATTTCTTTCAATGGCTCTTCACTGAAACCAAACGCTGTATGGTTTTCGGTGCTACCTTCACTTTCGCTGGCGTCCTTCTGCTAATCGCAGCCTTCACCTACTGACTCGCCACTGGAATGACAGCTTGCCACTCCTCGCACTTTTCCGGTTCACTGACTATCATCAGCGGCCCGGCGGGCTCCGGAAAAACAACCTTGTGCGACCGGCTGCTGGAAGAGTTTCCCGAAGTTGTCAGAGTCGTGACAACTACCTCGCGCCAGCCCCGTCAGGGCGAAGTGCATGGGCAGGATTATTTTTTCCTCACCCCCGAAGCCTTTGAGCAAAAAATCGAACAAGGGGCTTTCTACGAATGGGCCAAAGTTCATGGGCGCTATTATGGTTCGGAAAAAAAACGTGTTCTGGATGGCCTCTCCGCTGGAAAAGATCTCTTGCTCAATGTTGATGTTCAAGGGGCAGAAAGTTATCGGCAAGCTGCGGAGGGCGATCCTTATCTGCAACAACGACTGACCACCGTCTTTATTGAACTTGCCTCACCTGAGCTGATCAAGGAACGCTTAAAGGGCCGTGGGACAGACTCTGACGAGGAAATCTCCCGGCGAATCCAAACAGCTCTCAACGAACTCCATCAAGCCCATATGTTTCATCACCGCATCGTGAGTGGCACCAGGGAAGATGATTATGCTGCCTTCCGCCAGATTTTCCTGAAGCATCGAGAGTCTGTGCGAAGATCTGCCACCTGATTTGACCTCGGCGATGAACGAATGCAAACTACTCGCAACGTGAAAACCATTCGGCTGGAGTATTTTGCCATTTTCAAAGATCAGGCTGGAGTTGCCTCCGAGACGATCCAAACCAACGCTGTCACTGCTCGTGAGCTCTATGCGCAAATAGCCCGGCGACACCGTTTCAGTTTAGAGGAAGACCGCCTCCGTGTCGCCATCAATGAGGATTTTCGTCCCTTCGATAGTAAACTCCAGGATGGGGATGAAGTTGTTTTTATTCCCCCCGTAGCAGGTGGCTGAAGTGTCTTCCTTTTCTCTCAGTTCTGATCCCATTGACCCTCCCGGCTTGTCTGCAGCGCTGGAGAACCCAGCCGCAGGAGCCTTCGTTTCTTTTGAAGGAAGGGTACGAAATACGCACCAAGGGAAGTCTGTAATTGCGCTGGAGTATGAAGCCTTTTCCCCGCTCGCCTGCAAAGAGGGTTCCCGGATTCTTGATGCGGCAGCAACCCGCTTCGGATTACTTAACGTCAAAGGAGTTCACCGTCTCGGCTATCTCCAGGTAGGCCAGTGTGCACTATGGATCGGCACCATCGCTCTCCACCGGAAAGAAGCCTTTGACGCCTGCATCTGGATCATGGATCAGCTCAAAGAGTCCGTCCCCATCTGGAAAAAAGAATACTACTCCAACGGCACCACCCTCTGGGTCCGAAGCGCAGGCTAACCCCCACTCCCTTAATCAGCCAGACTGGTAATTGGCACCGTTTCGTGCATGCTCCGCTTACGCCAGCGATCATCTACCAGACTAGTAGTGTCCCCTTGCGATGTTGTAGTTCGTTAATCAACCAGACTGGTAGTGGATGCAGCTTGTGGGTTTGCTTCTGAGCGGGTGTATATTTTTACATTTTTTTGGAGTGGTCATTTTTCTGACATCTGATCTATACTTTCGTCCATGAAACGTCGCCTGTCGCCTGCCCCTGAGGAAAGTTCCGTATATCATTGTATGACCCATCTGGTGGTGAGAAATGACAGTCAGGTTGAAAAAGCCTGAAAAAGTCTAAATCACCCGGAAAAGGGCTGAAACACTCAGCATCCGGTGATCGACGAGGCCATAGCCAGGTTGAGAAGAAATTCTCGTAAAATACAAAAGTGACACGGGGTTGAGAAAGAAATCGCGGGGGCCGCTGACCTATTTAAGAATGCCATACAGGATCCTTAAGACTTGTCCTGAGTATCCACCGGATCGAGCGTCAGCGTGGTGATCGTCCCTCCCCATCTGACGCAGTCGTCGGCGTGCGTCGCCTCGATCACAATTCCACCGGCCCGGAGTAGCTCTGAGGTCCAGCGTGGATCATTCTCTTCGACGGGCAGACCATTGACCCGGACCCGGATGTGGGCCGGCACCCAAAGCCGTCCGCGTCCTGGTCGGCCAGCAAGTGAACAAAACTCGGCCCATGCGTAGTCCGGAATTCGTAGCGGGTTGCGCCCCTGATGGGGATCGAATCCGTGATAATCGTCCTCGGTGAGCCACCAGACAAAGAACTCAGAACAAGACGCTTCTGGACAACCCTCACCAGATTCTTGGTTGGCTACGGTTTCAGGCTTCGATGAATGGTTTTCTGTTTGCATAGTTTTTCGTGGTCAGTGGTGAGGGTGCCAGAGCTAGGCGCTATGCAGCAGCTCGCTGAGCGTCCAGGTTTGGCGATAAGACGAGCATCTCAAAGGAAACCGGCGTCTTTTTCCCAGACTGGGAGGCGGTTGCATATTTGATTGGGAGCTGCATTTGAGGTAGTATACCCATAAATATTCCTGTTGTGCGACACCCGTCGCTCAATTAACTGTTATGCAGAGAAGATTTTAAGCGCACGGCGGATGCGTTCGAGTTCGTCTTCGGTCAGTGTGGACTTGCCTCGCTTCACGTCGTTGATGCGTTTAGGTTTCAAGCCGGACTCGGATTCCAACCACGTGACGTTCACGGCAGGGAGCATTTCGGTGAGGCGGTGGATGGGGTTCGTCCTTTTGACGAGGTGGACAAAGAGGTTTTTTGCTCTATCTTACACAAAACCGCCCGCTTCCACGGTGTTCAGCTGTTGGGTTTTTGTGTGCTTTCCAATCACTATCACCTG
>JBJHBA010000021.1:0-88099 GCA_050485245.1 Verrucomicrobiota bacterium
TGATGGCTTGGCGGCGCAGCTCTTCCTGCGCCTCCGCTTTCAGTGTTCTTGCATCTCTTTCTTCCATCCCAATCAACATGCAGGTTGAATGCCAAAATGCGAACTATTTATGTTTCAGGTTAATAAGAGCAAATTATATCGCGGCTTGCTTGCACTAATGGGTCCTGAAACAACCTCCATGGAAGAATCCATCGTGCGAAGCTCAAATCATAGGCCGCGAAACCAAGTCGGATTCAATTGGAAACAGGCATATCGGACTGTCAGATCCAATGAGGGTTTGACACTGTTCCCGCACAGCGACAGAGTGGAGTTCTCCACAAGGCAAGCAGTCTTCATTCGATCCTTAACTACCCTGTAACCCCATCCGTACATGCGATTCGCGTTCTCTCTCCCCTGCCTTCTCGCTATCTTTCTTCCCGTCTGCCTGTCAGCCAACCTGCGTGCACCGATTATCCATGACCAGCATTTTTCAAGCGCCTTGAGCGGACTACATGAAGGAATCACAGTGCGATCTGCTCATCTGCGTTTCGACCTGGAAACAGACCCTTCAACACCGCCACAGAACAGCACTTGTCGCATCAAGGCCAAGTATCGTATCCATTCTGATAATACACATAAAGTTACCCTTGAATTCCTGACCCCGACCGACGGTGCGGTTTCCTGGCAATCGGGAGAGCAAGAGGGCGTTGCCCGTCTGGAAAAGGTGCCATTGGAACAAGTTGAAGAGGAAGAAGAGATTCCATCTGCAGCCAAGCTATATCGGGCAGCCTTCGACCTGACTCTCGCTGCTGGCGAACAATTGCTGATCATCCATTATGACCATGTTCCCGGGTATCGCGAATTGGACTATGGATACTTTAAAAGCAGCCGTTTCGTTCATCAGATCCGTTATGCTGTTTGGCCGATCAAGGAATGGCAGTTGGCGGAAGACTTTCAGCTCACAATGGATGCGACCCTTCAGAATCCGGCGACCGGCTGGTGGGCTCGCCGAAAGGGAAAAGAAGACACCCTCAGTTTAACAGATGAGAAGAATGCGGTGCTCTCCCCTGAAAGCATTCAGTTCACCGAAGGCACCCTCCATGTCACCTGGCGATGGGATGCTAGCGGACTTCCCCACAGCCTTCACCTCCATGCGGGAAATGCAGATCTGATGGAGCGCGCCCATGGGCTGCAGTATCCCTACCCCTGATCCAAGAGCCCCCGACTCCCATTCGCCATGAAAGCTTCCCATTCAGCCAATCCATTCAAATTCGGAATCAGCGTATGGCTTCTTATCTTCTCGCTGGCCATCGCTCCGTCTGTTTTTCCTGCACTCTCCCCCGCTGTCTTCCAACAGCGGGCTGACAATGTCGTGCTGCTGGAAGAGCTTGCATTCATCCGTATCCCCGGAAAGCAAAGCAAATGGCTTCGGACCACCGAGTGGACCGATGTCATCATCGTCGCCAAGGTGGTATCCGTGCAACGCAGCCAGGATGGGTTGGAGGAGGGTGACCTGTTGACGGTGCTGTACCGACTCAACCATACAGAGATAGCCCGACAGGCCCGTGAGCATCGGCGGAAAAGCGGTGGCATGCCCGGGCCTCAGTTCACTCAACTGCCCTCCCCACCACAGCCGGATGAAAAGGGGCAGTTCTGGGCGCACCTCAGCTTGCTGGAGAAAAGCAGAGGGGCAGGCCCTGGACTCCCACCAGCTGTTCTTAGTTCTACCAGGGGCCGACTATTCGCTCCATCTGGTGAGCAATATACCTTCCAGGCCCCATTTGAATGAGGAGATTCGACAAACAGATTTTACAGAGCCTGGGTTCCGGGCATCCCTGCCAGTCGTTGTTACTTACTGTTTTCGATCACCGCTTCAATTGGGACGTAAGGCAGATCAAATGCAGCGGCTACATTGCGGTGGGTCACGGCTCCATGAACGATATTGGCACCTTTACGAATGGAGACATGTTCCACCATCGCCCGCTTCCAGCCTTTTTCCGCAATGGTCTGGGCGTAGAGCAGGGTGGCGTTGGTCAGGGCCTGGGTGCTGGTCAGGGGCATCGCACCCGGCATATTGGTGACACAATAATGCAGAACCCCGTCCACCTCATAAATAGGATCCTGGTGGGTGGTGGGACGGGAGGTTTCCGTTGAGCCCCCTTGATCGATGGCCACATCAACTATGACCGCTCCTCGCTTCATCGACTGCAGCGTTTGGCGGGTGATGAGCTGAGGAGCTTTTCCTCCCGGTATCAATACACTGGATACAACCAGATCCGCCTCAGCCAGCAGCTTACGCAGATTGGCCCGACTGGACATCATCGTAATCACATTGGGCGGCATGATGTCGCTGAAGTAACGCAGGCGTTCCAGATTCACATCGAGCACGTAGACCAGACAGCCAAGACCAGCAGCCATTTTGGTGGCATTGATTCCGACCGTGCCCGCGCCGAGGATGACCACGGTGGCAGGCGCCACGCCCGGCACGCCCCCCAGCAGAATCCCCCGCCCTCCATGACCACGCTCCAGATATTTCGCCCCTTCATGGATGGCCATGCGGCCGGCCACTTCACTCATCGGGGTGAGCAGTGGTAATGTGCCCCGCTCATCGGTAATCGTCTCATAGGCAATCGCCACACAACGGGAATCGATGATGGCGCGGGTCAGTCCTTCATGCGCGGCAAAGTGAAAATAGGTAAAGACAATCTGCCCCTCACGGATGTACCCATACTCTTCCGGCTGGGGCTCCTTCACTTTCAGAACCAATTCCGCTTTTGACCAGACCTCGGCAGCAGTCTCCAGCACCTCAGCTCCAGCAGCGTCATAATCGGCATCCGAAAAACCGCTTCCCTCCCCCGCTCCCGCTTCGACCAATACCGTGTGCCCCTGCTCGCGGAGGGCTTCCACCCCGGCCGGAACCAGAGCGACACGGTTTTCATCAGCTTTTACCTCACGAACAGTGGCAATAATCATGGATACAGATTATGCAGGAATCTGCCGTAAAGAAACGAAAATTGACAACAAAAATGGGTCATCTGCGATGAACAGTAGACCCCTTTACAGGAGACGCTATTTGCCTTGCCAGATACGCTTTTATCGAAGCGAGGGAAAGAATGGCTCCGCGTAATCAGATTTGTGATGACCGTTGACGGTCATTTGCGGTGAACGGATCTCATTTTTTCCATGGCTGGGGGCAAGGCTGATAGACTTGTCTGCTGCTTGCTTTCGGGAAGTAGCCGAGACCGCTTCCTCGCGTCGACGGGTGATTCCGTTGGCGATGGTCTCCAGCTCGGAGAGCAATTCCGTTAGATGGGCAGATTCTCCATCCAGGCTTTCTGCTGCACGTGCTGTTTCCTGCGCTGTTCCAGAGTGAGTTTGGACAATTTTGTCAATGCTGGTAATCGCCTTATTGACCTGCTCAATACCATCAGATTGCTGACGACTTGCTGTTGTAATGTCTTCCACCCGTGCCCGGGCTTTCTCCACTGCTTCCTTAATTGCATCGAGATTGCGGGAAGCTTCCTGATTCACCCGAACCGAGTTGGACACGTTGCTCTGCACGTTTTCAAGCAGACTGGCAGTACTGCTGGCGGCTTCCGAGCAACGAAGTGCAAGAGCCCTCACCTCTTCCGCAACAACGGCAAATCCTGCCCCGGCCGTTCCGGCACGTGCGGCTTCAACAGCTGCATTCAGGGCCAGAATGTTGGTTTGGAAGGCAATCTCCTCGATGGTGTCGATGATCTTCGCGGTCTGCTTGGAAGCACTTTCGATCTCCTGCATCACCCGATTCATTTCCGACATCGAAGCCACACCCTGCTGGACTTTGACCCCACTTTCTTCCATGTATTGCTGGCACTCTACAGCATTCTTGGCGTTGCCTCTGGCTTGGCTGGACATTTCTTCCATGGAAGCTGCTGTCTCTTCCAGGCTGGCTGCCTGGCTGCTGGAATCATCTGCCAGCTGCATACTTGCCGTCCGTACGGTACTCACTTCACTGCGCACCAAGTCAGCTCCGTGGTTTAATCGCCGGATAATATCATTGATCGGACGGAGGATGGTTTTGCGAACAACGAAGACGGTGAAAGATACGCTGAGCGTACTGGCTAGAAGAAAAATCCCTGCAGTGATATTCTGTTGGCGGCGAGTGGCTTCCGCCAGCGTATCGAGGCGCGTCTGGACTCCGGTCGCAAGTGACTCGGAAAAGGCCTGCATCCGTTTCTCATACACCTCGCCCTGTTCACGGATAGACTGAGCTTGCACAGCGAGGGATTCATTAAAAATACCATTGGCAAGTTCTCCGTAAACCCTGTTTAGCTCGGGCAAGAACCTTACCAGTGCCTCATGCAGCTCATTGACCTGAACCGCAGCAGCTCCTAGATCTATCTCCTTCAGTCGCTGCAGGGATTCCTGATAATGGCGTTGCGCAGCACTGAGCATATCGGGATCACCGAGTAAGGCCGCATCATTGAAAGCCTGGAGCGAACGCGATAAGGCAGTGGTGGCGTCTTCACCACGCAAAGCGTTGGGAAACTCGGTCGCAGATACATGTGCAAGACCTGTCCGAACCTCTATTCCCGAGAACCAAGCATACAGCATGGAGGCACCAGTGCCTACCAGAAGAATACCAAGGCCGATGTATATTTTAAAAGCGATGCTGGCTGATTTCATAATGAATTCAAATAGTGGGTAAACGGAGTTCCCGAATGCGGGAACTCCGTTTGGGTTCGAAGGCTACATTAAATTAGGACCACAGTTCATTTAATTACGGTACTATGGTGATCACTTTGACTGAATCGTTGATTGAACCGGCATCGACATATCCAAAGGCATTGGCGTTGGCCGCAACGAAACGGATCATAGCCGCATCATCCTCCAGCTCCTGAGGCATGACCCCGCGGCCACTGAACACCTGGTTGCGCCAGTAGGTCCGGAACTGGTTGGCGGTCCGATTGACAAAGGTTTGCACGACCTGATCATGGACTTGTCCTCCCCGATGGATCCCGAGGCGAACAGTGTTTCCAGAAGGCCATTGCTGGCGACGGCCCAGCAGAATGTCTTCCACTTCACTCGCCGTCAGCGATGCTGTTTCGTTGGAAGGATGGGCGATGATTGCCATTTCTTGTGCTGTCACGGCTGGAAGGCCTGCACTCATCGCTATCAAAAAGAGAATCATTTTTTTCATGGCTCAGACTCCTCAGAAAGTGAAGGTGGTGCGGAGAACGAAATAGCCCCACTTGGCAGTCCATTCCTCTGCAGGGACGTTCCCCACATTGGCGGAGCCTGCAGCGATACGGGAGGTTCCGTCGATGGCATGGACTTCAGCCTTGATCAACCAGTTTGGCGTGATGTCGAAGCGGGCCACAAAGGCGAGATCCTTGGTCCAGGCCTGGTGGCGCGGGGTCGGCATCCCACCCCACATCGGGTCGGGATTGGCAAAGGAGTCTCCGCTTCGGTCGTTTTTATTCGGATACTCAACATTATAGTAGGCTCCCAGTTCGAGCCAGTCATTTACCCGGTAGGCGGCCTGCACGTAGTAACTCTCTGCCTTGGTCACCGAGGGCATCCCAAAGAAGTTCATCTCCTGGCGGTTATACTGGTACTCAGCGGCGAATTTCCAGTTGTTCCAGAAATACTCGGCGGAGATCACATGGAACTGGTGCTCCAGCTCCATCGTGAACCCCACATCCATGTCCATCATCGGATCGAAGTAGGACGAGTAGATCGTGATCGGCCCGTTGAAGTGGTAGCTGTAGGCCAGACGAAGGCCGTCCACCGGGGTGTTCCAAATCAGACCCGCACCATAGAGCTTGTCGTGGGTGAGCTTGTCAGCCCCCACCATTTCCAGCAAACCGTCATCCCGGAAATCCGGACGGGTGCCGAAGGACACTTCGTAATCGAGACTTCCGTAGCGCCCGGTGGATACGTTTCCATATGCCATAATCCCATCAATTGAGCTGGCAAAGGGGCGTTGCATCTTGTTGTAGATCGCGTTGGGAAGAATCGCGAAGGTGTGGGCGGCATCCACGTCGCGGACGTTGTTGTAGAGCCCGAGTTGATACTTCATCCGGCCGGCGCGCAGTCCGAAATACTGGGTGAAGGAATAATCAACGACTGCCCAATCGAGGGTGATTTCGTCGATTTCACCGATTTCATAGGCAAAGATCTGAGCGCCCACCCGGATACCGTTTTCGAAACGGTATTGGCCATTGAGCGTCAGCTCCGTGTTGTTGAGATCCCAGTTTTTCCGGGTCTTCCCCAGATAGTTATACTCATCCGAATAGGAGAGTGTGGTCAGGACCGATCCGTGAATGTCGATTCCTCCGGCATTAAAGCCAAAAGCAGAAGTCGCCAATACAGGTATCGATAGAAGGGTACACAGGGTACGATTCATCGTGTGTTATTCTAGTTTGGTTCAGTTGTAGGTGTTACCCGCACGCCATGAAATAGCGTCAGGCTGGATGTACCCGCCTACATCAAGCGGTGGTTCCTCCACTTCCACCCGGCTCAGGATATGAGCAAGTGGCTACTTTCGGCTGGAACGAACCAAAAGAGGTCCGCCCACAGCTATCGATACAAGCAGGATGTCTCGTGGGAAGCATTCCCCCCCATTATCGGTAATCCACGGGTAGGCTTTAGCGGAATCTAAAAATAAATGATTTCCCCTATTTTCAGCGTGTTTGGAACGAGCTCACCTGAAAGTATTTGGGTGGCTCCATCCCCACCCACTCATCCTTCAAATCCCCATCCGTTTTCTGGCCTGTTTGGCGGAATGGCCCATTTCCATCTCTTCCAGTAACCTGACAACCTCGGCGGGATCGGCGGAATTGGTGTCCAGAGGGTCGAGGGCATGCTCCGGATCCAGCCGGGTCATTTCCAGATTGCGCCGTAAATCCTCCTGCCCGGCATGGACCAGAGATTGAAAGCGTTTTGGTTCGATTTCACCGCAGTTGGCGATAATCGCCTCAATCGTGCCGTATTTGCGCAGCCATTTGACCGCGGTTTTCGGTCCCACGCCTTTGAGCCCGGGAATATTGTCCGCAGTATCTCCGACCAATGCGAGGTAGTCGGGAATCTGCGCCGGAGGCAGTCCAAAGCGTTCCTCAATAGCCACCGGATCCATCCGGCGCCAGCCGAGTTTGGGATTGGCGGTGGGGGGCGGAAGCAGCTGATGGACGTAGAGGGAGACCAGCTGGCCGAGGTCTTTATCCGCGCTGACGATGATGACTTCGTTATCCGGTGTTCCCAGCGCTTTGGCGTAGGCCGCGATGAGGTCGTCGGCCTCGACCCCTTCCTTCTCGATCCCGAGATAGCCCATGGCCCGGGTCCAGGCTTTGATGTGAGGAATCTGTTGTTTGAGCGCCTCGGGTGTCTCCACCCGGTTCGCTTTGTAATCGGCATGCAGCGCCTCCTGTCGGGCGGCTCCACCAAGGTCAAAAAACACGACCATCCGGTCCGGCTTGAGATTGTCATCAATCCACCAGAGGGAGCGCACCCAGCCATGAAGGGCACCGGTCGGGAACCCATCCGCACGGGTCAGGTCGGGCATGCCATAAAAGGCGCGGAAAGCGAGATTGTAGCCGTCAACGAGAGCATACTTCATCCCCACAGCGTGGGTCGTGTGAAGGCGCGTCGCAAGACCGAAGGCATCCCCGGGCGGGTATCATCACAACCGGTAGCAAATCTCTGGCAACTTCAATGTGCCGCAACGCAAATGAAACGGGATTCTGAGAGGTCACCTAAATTTCACAATACACTCACCCGAAAATGGGTAATTTCGACTCTGGAAGCAGGAAGGTGACCCGTGCTATTGTGACTTAGGCCTCTCTCTAACGGCCATTGCACAACCTCAACGAAAGAACAAACTGGAATGACCTGTCCAAGATCACGACTAACAGTAACGTGTTTTGCGTTCTTGATCGCCGCCTTAATGGTGCCGCTGCAGGCGGGTGAAGATCCGGGGTTCACGCCGATGGACTCGCCAGAAGATCTTTCCGGTCGCTTCGCAGAACTGCATGCATCGCACGGGGAGTTGGCGCCGCCGGACTACTACGTCCTGGAAGGCTACTTCCTGCGCCACCGCCTCATTGGCTCGGAGCTACTGGATTCCGGAGAGGGTTCGCTGCTCGCTCCAGAGGGGATTGCGCTGACCTTGTTGATCAGGACGAAAGGTCCCTGGCTCGACTGGGGAAATGGCACGGTGGAAGGACACGAGCTCGCCCACTTTTCCTTTCAGATCACGGAACATGCCGAGGTGCTCGACGTGTCCGTTCCCGGAGTCGGAGAGTTTCGTTATCTCGCCAACCAACAGGAGCCCGTGAGCTACCTCGTTTTCAGGCATCTCGGAGATCATGCCGACTTGAATGATGATCTGGGCGTGGAACCGATGGAACCGACGGGAGGTGGCGAGGCCGAGAGCGCGTGGAAGCATGTCAATCGATTCGGCTGGTACTTTGCTCCCCCGGGGACGTCATGGATTTTCCATGTGGATCATGGCTGGCTCTACACGTTGTCACCTCCGGACACCTGGCAGTCCGGCTTCTGGTTCTATACGCTTTCTCAGGGTTGGGGCTGGTCCGCGGAGTCTCTCTACCCTTGGCTGTGGATCGACGCCGCATCCACCTGGCAGTCGGGCAACAAGATGATCCTGGACCCCCAATTATGGTACCCGATCACGAACCCGGAGGTGCTTGCGGGCAGGCAATTTTTCTCACTCACGCGCTATCCCCATCCTGACGGTGAAAACGGGATTGTCCTGAGCCCGGACTCCCTCTTCTTCGACGTGCTCGACGGTGAAAACGTGTTTGATTGGGTGCGCGGAGACGAAGTGGCGACGGGAAGCTGGGAAACCTCCTCCGAGGGCCTACGGGTCGACGGGGCACTTGTCGATGTCAGTGCAGCAGCCTGGAACCCACTCGCCGGCTTGCTTTGGTGGCGCGGGGAAAAGTACGCAGCCGACCCCGGGGATTAGAAAACGGCATGCCAAGCTCCGGAGGGCGATCCGCCCCTCGGACACCTCTTGCCTGATACCGGCCCCCTCATCCTTTCGCTGGCAGCACGCCCGCCAAGCGACTACCCCAGGTAGAGTCCGTCTTCGATCCTGGGTTTAGGCTCCAGTCCCTGCCATTTCTTGACGAAGGCCCTTTTGTCATCGGCAAAAAGCGGGCTGATTTCAAAGGTCACGGTGGGCACGCCCGCTTCATCGGCAGGCACTTCCACGCCCGCCGCTTTCAGCCAGCGGGCCCAGAGCTTGAGCTGATCCTGGCGACAGGTCTCGGGAGAATCCTTGCCTTCGGCGTTTTTCACCGGGCTGAAGTCATCTTCCCGCTTCGTCTCGATGATGATGGGATTTTTCGCAAAGGGCAGTGCATCAAAGACGAACATCTCAAACTTGTAGCCGTTGGGTTCCTGCGGGGTCTGGGTCGAGCCGTCGGCCTGCAAGGTGGGGACCTTCTTGTGGGCAAGGTGAAAGGGGAGCGCAAAGGCTTCGTCTCCACCGCCCACCCGGGCCACAAAATCCACTGAGAGCACATGGATGGCGATGCTCCCGGCGATAAAACGCAGCTCGCCGCTTTCATCGCGCTCTTCCTGCATTTCTTCGGGAAGATCGGAGTATTCCACCACGATGGTCTTCCCGTTTTGACGGCAAAAATGCCCCAGCTTCTCCAGGGGATAAGCCTTCGGCACCATCTTGCTCGACATTTCCGAGCCACGTTCGAGGTGGAAGCCGATGAAGGCTGGATCGATGCAGCGCACCAGAGGGTTATCGACCTGAAAATAGCTGATCATATCGACCCCGTCCGCCCGCATCCGGTCAATCGAGCCGCTGCGCACCAAGGCCCGAAGTGAACCTCCGTGTCCGTCCGGGCTCATCGCAATGGAATCCTTTGCCTCCAGAATGATCTTCCCTTCCGCATCGACCGCAGGCATCCGGCCTTGCTTGAAAAAATGCACCTTTTCCGGGTTCATCCCCCAATAGCCAGCCTCCTCAAAGGCGCTCACCGTCTCAGTGTAATTGAGGTCACTGGTTAAAATATACCAGGGAATGGATTTGCCCGAGCGCTTTTCCGCCGCCAGCAGCTTTTCGGCAAAGACCTGAAATAATGGCTTTTTCTCGATCGGAGTGACCGGAAAGGTGCCCTTGGGCCCATCATATCCGAGTCGGGTGCCCTGCCCTCCGGCCACGGTAAACGCTGCGACCCGCCCTTCACGCAAGGCCTGTTCGCCGCGTTCCGCCATTTTCGCCCATTCCGTGGCATCACCGGAGTGGTCCGGATGGCGTTCGTAGGGAGCGGGCTCCAGCCCCTCCAGCGAGGTGGCGGCCTGCTTGCCTTTCACCAAAGTGCAGTAGAGCTGATCGACTTCCTTGAGGTCAATTTCCGCTGCTTGGGAAACGAGCTGGCTGCGGCTCTCCTCAGAAAGGCTGTCCCAATGAGCGAAGACATGCCCCTGACCGGCGTTCTCGAAGGCTGTGCGTAAAGAAACAGAGTCTGTCATGCTCCCCACCGTAGAAAAGCAAAGCGCCACGGTCACGCCTTTCTTTGCAAAGCCCGACTCAGCGACGTCGGTTCTCGAAGATATAGACCGTCTCGTCGGGGCGCACATACCCCAACTTGTCACGAACCACCCGCTCAAGGAATTCGGGATCCTCCAGCATCAGGCGCAAATAGCGCTCCCGGTACTCGCGCTGCGCCTGCAGCTCGGTCACCTCCGCCCGGATAGCCGCCTCCCGGGCGGAAATCGTCTGATACTCCCGCAGCGTTTGTAGCAAAACAGTGGTAAAGGAAACCACGGCCGCGATCAGGATCAGGGTCAGGAGTCCAAGCACGCACTTGCCAAGGAAGGAAGTCATCGCCGTCATTTCAAAGGACCTCAATGGGCCGAGACAATGTAAAAAATGCGCATTCTGCCCCCTCTTACCCCTTCCTTTGCAAGCGAAACACGCGAAAGACTGGACATAAAGGCAGGCTGTGTTTCACTTTGACCTTTTGCGCCCTCTGCGCACCCGCAGGACGCTGCATCCACTCAATATTCTTACAGTGAGCACCAAAGCCAAAGAATCACAAGTCAACCCCGGCAACCGCCTCTACGAGCCGACGAGCGAAGAGGAGTTGCTGAAATTCGCCAAGGATCCGATCAATAAGTCCCTCTCCAAGGAGGAAAAGATCGAGCTTTTCCGCATGATGGTGCGGATCCGCAAATTTGAGCAAGCCGCTCTCCAGGCTTACCAGAAGGGTAAGATGGGGGGCTTCCTCCACCTCTACATCGGGCAAGAGGCTACCGCCGTCGGGACGGTCTCTCTGATGGGCGACCACGACCACGTGATCACCGCCTACCGTGACCACGGGCATGCCCTCGCCGTCGGCATGGGCATGAACGAGTGCATGGCTGAGCTGTTCGGCAAGTTCACCGGATGCTCCAAAGGCAAGGGTGGATCCATGCACTTCTTTGCCCCGGAAAAGAATTACTGGGGTGGACATGGGATCGTCGGCGGCCAGACTCCGCTCGGTCTGGGCATCGCCTATGCCCTCAAATACAAGGGGCTGAAGGGTTGCTGCTTCTGCTTCCTCGGAGATGGCGCTGTCAACCAGGGGGCCTTCCATGAATCGCTCAACCTCGCAGGACTTTGGGACGTTCCCGTGATCTACGTGATCGAAAACAACGGTTACTCCATGGGCACCAGTCAGGTCCGCTCCAGTGCGCACCCGGACGGCGGCCTCGCCCAGCGGGCCGAGGGCTACAAAATCGACTGGGATACAGTCAATGCCGAGAACCTCTACGAGGTCCGGGCCAAGACCCAGAAAGCCATCGAACGCGCTCACAAGGATTCCCGTCCCACCGTGCTTGAGTTCATGACCTACCGCTACTACGGGCACTCCATCGCCGACGCCAATCACCACCGCTACCGGACCAAGGAAGAAATCAGGTCCTATCAGGAAAACCGCGATCCCATCGAGGTCTGGAAGCGTATCCTGATCAGTGAAAAGGTCCTCGACGAGGACACCGCCAAAGCCATTGAAGACGAAGCCAAGGAAGAAGCCAAGGCCTCGATCAAATTTGCAGATGAGTCTCCCAATCCACCCCCGCAGGAGATTATGACCGATGTCTACCACTCGGTCGACAACCCGGGCACCCATGATAACGAAGGCGTCATTTTCTTTAATGACCGCCTTCCCTGGGAGGATACCTATCGTCCCTGAGCCCACCGTCCGAGAGATTCATCCACAAACCTCTAAATTTCCCACATTCCATGGCAGTCAAAACTTACCGTCAGGCGATCAAGGAAGCGCTTGCTGAAGAAATCGAGCGCGACGAAAACGTCTTCATCATGGGCGAAGAAGTCGCTCAATACAACGGGGCCTACAAGGTCACCGAAGGCCTCTGGCAGAAATATGGAGACAAGCGCCTCGTCGATGCGCCCATCTCGGAAGCAGGCTTCATCGGCCTCGGCATCGGCTCGGCCATCATGGGGCTGCGCCCGGTCCTCGAAATGATGTTCTTCAGCTTCGTTTACGTGGCATGGGACCAAGCGGTCAACAACGCCTCTTCCCTCCGCTACATGAGCGGTGGCCTGATGAATTGCCCCCTCGTGATTCGTGGACCAGCCAATGGCGGGACCAATGTCGGCGCGACCCACAGCCACACCCCCGAAAATCTGGTGGCAAACTTCCCCGGCCTCAAGGTCGTCTGTCCGGCCACTCCCGCCGATGCCAAGGGCTTGATGAAGGCCGCTATTCGCGACAACGACCCCGTCTTTTTCATGGAAAGCACCGTGCTCTACGGCGAAGAAGGCGAGGTGCCCGATGACAAGGATTTTGTCATCCCGCTTGGCAAAGCCGACATCAAGCGCAAGGGCACTGACATTTCCCTCATCGCCCACGGCCGCAGCGTCCTGATGTGCCTCAAAGCCGCCAAGGAGCTGAAGGAAAAACACGACATCGACGCGGAAGTGGTCGACCTGCGCAGCATCCGCCCGCTGGATCAGGATACCATTCTACAGTCAGTGCGCAAAACCCACCGAGCGCTTCTGGTGGAAGAAAACAAACCCTACTGCGGTGTCGGATCCCAGATTTCCCACCTCATCCAACGCTGGGCCTTTGACGCTCTCGACGCACCGGTTCACCGCTTGAGTGCCGTCGATGCCCCTGCCATCTACAGCCCCGCCGTTGAGCCGATCCAGTTACCCGATGACAAGCTCATCGTGCGCGAGGTGCTCGACATGTTCAACGCCCGCGCCTAATCAAAAACCTTTTTCCCAACCCTCTTTCCATCCATTCTCCGCACCATGGCTGAAATCATTGAAATGCCCAAACTGAGCGATACCATGACCACCGGTACGCTCGTCTCCTGGTTGAAAAAAGAAGGCGACGCCGTCTCCGCTGGCGAAATGATCGCTGAAGTGGAAACCGATAAGGCCACCATGGAGGTGGAATGCTTCGAGGACGGTGTCATCCTCAAACACTACATTAAAGAGGGTGAAAGCGTCGCCATCGGTGAAGCCATCTGCGCGGTTGGCGACAAAGGGGAAAAAGCCCCCGAGGTCGCCAAGTCCGGTGGTGGTGAAGCCCCCAAGGAAGAGCCGGAAAAGGAAGATAAGAAAAAAGAGGCCAAACAGGATTCCGATTCCAAGCAAGACCCGGCGGAGGAGAAATCCGACCAGCCGGAGAAAAAAGAATCCCCCGCCTCCGAAAAGCCAGCTTCCGCCAAGAAGCCTTCCACTGATGCCGAGGGCAGAATCAAAGCTTCTCCCCTCGCCCGCAAAATGGCCAAAGACAAAGGCATCGACCTCTCAACGGTAGAAGGCACCGGCCCGGGTGGACGCATCACCAAGGATGACGTTCTCCAGGCGGAAAAGTCTGGCGGAACCCGCAAACCCGCTTCCTCCTCTGGCGGTCCTTCTGCCCCCGCCGCCCCGGCTATTCTGGAGGAAAAGGAAATCCCCGTTTCCAATATGCGCGCTGCCATCGGCCGCGCCCTCGTCGGCTCGAAAACGGAAGCCCCTCACTTCTATCTCCAGATGGAAATCGATGGAGCCCCGCTGGCCAAGCTGCGCAAGGACCTCAACGAACGTCTGGCAGAACTTCCCCCCGAACAGGGCGGGGCCAAATTTACCGTCAACGACCTCATCCTCAAGGCTGCCGCCGAAGCCGTGCGCCGGGTGCCCGCCATCAACCGCTCCTGGCAAGGCAAAACCATTAAGCAGCACGGCAACGTCCAGCTCGCTTTCGGGGTGGCCATTGATGACGGCCTCGTCACCCCGGTGATCCGGGATGCCCATGCCAAAACCCTCCGCCAGATCGCATCTGAAGCCAAGGACCTCATCGCCAAAGCTCGCAACAAGAAGCTCAAGCCCGACGAGATGAGCGGCAGCACCCTCACCGTGACCAACCTCGGGATGTTTGGCATCTCCGATTTCTACGGCATCATCAATCCCCCCAATGCCGCCATTCTCAGCGTCGGGGCAACCGTCAAGCAGCCCGTCGTCGATAAATCCGGCAACATTGTGGTCGGCTACCGGATGAAGGTTGGTCTCAGTGGGGACCACCGCGTCATCGACGGTGCCGTCGGCGCCCAATATCTCGCCGCCCTCCGCGACATCCTCGAAACACCCGCCCTCATGCTGGTATAAGCATTTGCACATAAACTCTTTACAACCCCCGATGCCCATCGCAACCCGGGGGTTTCTTTTTGCCGGATTTGTCAATCAATAACAACCTGGTTGCTACCTTTGTAGGCCTCTCCCTCGCTTCCCCTGTCAACCAATAACAACCTGGTTTCGATGCGCGGCTGTGTTTGAGCCAAAGTGGCGCATATGGGGAACAGGGAATCTATCCCTCCTTCCTTGAGGGCGGCGGCAGAATCCAGGGGGCTTAGCGGGGAACCACCAGCACAATATTTTCTTCCGGCAAATGGACGAAGTAGAGGGGGCGATCACTGGGAAGATTGCGGGCCATCTCCGCATATTTCTCCCGCAACACCTGCCAGCGCATCGGCTGGCCTGGCTCGTCGGGAGCATAGGAGGTAAAGACCAGACTGTCCGAGTAATAGTGAACAAAACGGTAGGCACTGAATTCGTTGGCGAGGATGGGGTATTTTACCGAAGGAGCATAATAAAGGCGTAGTCCCAGCAGATTATCCACCCATGGCGCAGAATGGTACCAATCCATCACCAGGACCTCATTGGTGCCGTGCTCCGCAGCAAATGCTTCAAGTTCCCGCAGGGAATTGAGATCCATGGCATGTAGCTCCACATACTCCCTCGCTTCGCGGGCCCCGAGGAGCCAGTTCCATCCGAGGATGGATCCAAGCAGCCCCAAAGCCACCCAGTTGAGCAGAGGCAACTGCCTGCCAAGGGAAAAAAGCCAGCCGGCCAGTCCAACCCAAATCAAGGTTCCGCCGTAAAAAACCCGCACCGGGATATAGGATTCCGGGGCCGCCAGGTTGGCCAAGAAGGGAGCTATGCTCAAAAACAGCGCCAAACCAACCAGGGAGAGGCTTTGCCAAAGAGTAATCCGCCGACGCAGGCTGGCGGTTAACCAGGTGGCCAGCGACAGACCGATCAGGAGGGCATGAGCCCACTGCAGACTGCGCGGATAGACCTCCGGAAACCACCACAACCGGTGCAACATCACGCCCCATTGCTGCCACTTTTCACTCAGCAAGATCGTTTCCGATAGCCGATCCCCGGCCAGCAGTTTCATCGTTACCACCGAAATCAAGGCGCCCACAAAATATCCGCCCCCTATCCAGACTGCCTGCCGAATCAGAGGCTTCCACTGGATTGCCTGATCGGGAGCGAGGGAGCGGAAAACCAGCCAGAGCACCCAAAAGCAGCCTCCGATCAGGGCGGGAGCCTGATTGCTGTGCACACTGGCGGCAATCAGGACGGCTCCAGATAGAGCCACAGGCCAGCGTTGACCTCGCCCGCTGACAATCAGCGCAACCCCACCCAGACTGAGCAATGCCGCCAGAGGATAGGTGGAACCAGCCATCCAAATCACAGCTTCGCTGTGGAACGCCCAACTATGAAATAACAATACGGAGAAGGCAGCCCCCACCCACCCCAGCGGGCGCACCAGAAGAACCAACATGATGGTGCTGGCTCCGGCATGCAGCGCCCCCTGGATGAGCCGCAGCAACCAGGCGAAGGTATGATCCGGGGGTGGGGCCAAGTGGTAGAGCGAATACCAGGCACCATTCAGCCAACGCCCCTGGCGGGCTCCGCCCAGAGTCAGGTTCCAAAAGGAAAATTCCCAGACGTTGAAATCATCCGCCAGCCAGATGCCACCGGTCCACTGCGGCCAGCGCCCAATCGCCCAAATCAGCCAGAAGACTGCAAAAGCAAAAGCAATCTCTCGTTTTCCAGGAGATGTTTTGAAGGAATCGGGGGAAGTAATCAGTCGGGAAACGCTATGCAAAAACATGGCTAAGAGACCTTTGGGGTGCAGTCGCAAATGGGATGGAACCCTCTCCGACTCCCTGCCCATCCTCTCTTATCCACTTCGCTGGGGTCAATGGCATACCTTTCGGAAAAAACCGGATGACAACACCTTCCACCCGCCTGCCCCCACCATAGCCGTCAACCAATAACAACCTGGTTGTCTGAGTTGTGGTTGTCCGAGTTGAGCCCAGTCGGCCTTGGTATGATCCATGCTTTTGATCGCAAATGTTTCATGTCGCCTTTCTGAAAACGGGAACCTGAGTTCGTTTACCTAATCATGACAATTTTGCTGGCTAATTTCTTCAGTCCCACCCGAACTGCGGCTTGTGCTTAGTGTTTTTCATAGGTAATGATCCCTATCCCCTTCTCTCACCATTGTTTGTTCTCTTATACTACTAACATCGACTCGGCATGGATCGCTCTGCTCTCCTCTACCTGCTTCTGGCGACTCTCATTCTAGTTCCGCTGGTTCTTTCCGTCCGCCTGCTGCTCATATCTGCAAATGACCGGGAAGAACTGAGGCTGAAATGGATAAGAAAGTATCGTCGCCCGAAATCCCGCCGTCGGTTCACCCTCCTACTGCGCTTCGCGGCGATCGGCCTCTTATTGATCGCCGCAGCAGCAGCATGGACGACATACTATCTCTGTAAGGCGGGAGGCTCGTGCCTGTAATCCATCACTCTGTGTCTCGCGGTGAATGGAATCCACGCCGGTAGTAGTGTAAATCAGCAGTAACTATCACGGGTGAATATTCCCATGGAGGGCTGGCCGGATTTTCCCCCCAGCAAGCGTCTGCATGTCCAGCCCGCCGCATACAGTTCACTTCCGCCCGGATGTTCGAAACAGATTCTGGCATCTGCGGAACGCGCCAGTAGCTGGTCCGCCAACTGAAATATAAAAAGCGATTTAGAGGATATGATTTCGTAGGGAGGGTCGATAAAGATCAGGTCAAAGCGCTGTGTTGATTTCCAGGCAAAGACATCACTGGTGAACACCTTTGCCTCCGGGGAGGGAGGTCCCATACTTTTTCCCACCGCAGTGAGGTTTTGCAGTAGCAGAGTGGATGCCTTGCGATTCTGTTCGACGAAGACAACAGACGCCGCTCCGCGGGAGAGCGCCTCCAAACCATAAGCCCCGCTTCCGGCAAACAGGTCGAGCACACTCGCACCTTCAACCACCGGCCCAAGTGAAGAATAGACCGCCTCCCGCATTCGGTCGGTAGCGGGGCGGACCCGATCACCCTTTTCCACTTTTAAAGGAACACCCCGTGCTCTGCCGCCTGTGATTCGCATATTGAAAAGCTTTAAAGAAGGTACCCTCAGTGCCCAGATAAATGTCACTTCCCAAAATTTGTGCAGGGAAGCTAATGCTTGCCCCCTTATCGGGGAGCGGTATACTTTAATAAAATGCGTTTCCTAAACCATCATCGTATCCTGTCTAAAGTTTTCGCGCTGCTTGGGCTCACTGCTCTGATATCGATACCCCACCAAACCCGCGCTTTATTTTGGGAAAGCTATCACGAACATTTTGGATGGCGACTGGCCCATTCATTTGGCTGGGTCCACGCTCCTGATAGCAGCGGATGGGCGCTGCACACGGAGTTCGGCTGGATTTTCTCAGACAGTTTGGATGAGGAAAACATCTGGTTTCTGCAGTCCAGAGAATGGTTGTGGACCAGTATGACCTTGTTTCCCTGGATCTGGCAGGACAGCGAAGAACGCTGGCTGTATTTCGACCGTCACATGACCTCCTATGCCGGACTTCCCGGCGTTTTCAGGATCCCCGATACGCCCTCATGGTTCCGTAATGAATACTGGGATCAACCTTTACCCAATGCACATCTCCAGTTCGAGAGGAAACTTATAGTGGAAAATGCAGATCCAGAAGAGGTCGTAGCCTTGGAGTATGTCTTCGATCTGGATGCGATCATCGCTTATCTGGAAGCCAACCCAAAAGGCAATGGACAGCCCTACGAGGTTCTGGAATCGATAAACCCGGAGAGCGGAGAAGCAGTGTTCTACTGGGAAGATTTTTCAAGGGATGAGCAGAGAGAACTACGTGCGGCAGTGGAACACCACAAACGAACCTTTCAACAGAAAATCATCCACAAGCAGATCAGTCTCCAGTCAGTCACCGTCCTCCAGGAGGAATTTTTAAGTGCCCCCTTGAGTGGAGCAGGCATTCTCTTCATTTTGATCACTGGCGAAGCACCTGTTTATTATCAGGCTATCTGGATTTCGTAAGCAGAATCCTTTCGTATCCATTAGATGAATACTTTGCTTAACTTACTCCTTCCCGTCTTCAGGTAAATAGCAGCTTCATCCCAGCAATCAGGAGAACCACCGCGAGCAGCCGCTTTATCCATTCGGGTTTCAACCGTTGACTGCCGAGGTATGAGCCCAGGGTTCCGCCGAACACCACAGCGGCCGCCAGCCAGAGAACAAAGGAGGGGAAATAGCCTGTCTGCTTAAGATTCCCGAGTAATCCGGCCAGAGAATTACAAAGGATGAAGAATGCGGATACTGCTGCGGCCTGCTTGGCCTGAGCCCAACGCATGAACAGGAGCAGAGGTGTTAGAAAGATCCCTCCACCGGTTCCGGTCAGACCGGAAAGCAAACCGAGACCGGCACCCGAACCAAGTGCAATCATGCGGGTGGGCGCTGCCCGGATAGGGTCTTCCGAGGGGCGAAGCCAGAAGCGTGCGGCAGAAAAGAGTAAGACTGCCCCCACCAATAGATGAAAGACGCGGATCGGTAACTGCAAATAACCACCCAGAAAGGCAAAGGGTACGGCAAGGAGCGCAAAGGGCCAAAACAGCCTCCAGACAAAATGCCCAGCCCGGTAAAACTGCCAGAAGGTGATCGATGCCACCAGCACGTTGAGGAAAAGAGCCGCCGGTTTAATTTCAGTGGCAGCCAATCCGGCCAGCGCCATGACCGCAATGTAGCCGGAGGCCCCGGCATGTCCCACCGATGAATAGAGGAAGGCAATCACGCCTACTCCTAAAGAGAGAAAAATGATAAAAGCAGGCTCGTCCATAATTGTGGTCCAGACATCATGATTTCCGACAGAGCTGAAATCCAACCCAGGCTGCGGCCAGTGAACCCATCACAGTGATCACAGAATAGAGTACTGCGACCATCGCACTCCCCTCTTGAAGAAGTTGCAGGGTTTGCAAGCTAAAGAGGGAATAGGTGGTGAAGCCCCCGCAAAATCCGGCCATCAGAAAGAGCCGTTTTTCCAGTGAAAGCATCCAGCGCCCATCGGGACCAGTCAAGGCGGCCAAGCCTCCGATTAGAGCCGATCCGAAGAGATTGGCGGTCAACGTCCCCCATGGGAAGAAAGTGGATGACCAGGAATACATCAGCAGAACCAGCCCATGACGTCCGGTTCCTCCGAGGGCACTGCCCAGCCCAACCCACCAGATGGCCCGCATCAGTCCGCCGACTCCTTGTTACCTGAATAGTGAACCACCTCAACCGGTGAAAGCGTCACCATCCCGCCTTGGAGCATTTTCTGGAGGACCGGAAGAAAATCGCGGATTCGGTCTTGCCGGTCGACGATCTCAATCACCATGGGGAGGTCTTCGGAAAGCCGAAGGATTTTCGCGGTGTGCAAGCGGCTGCTGGCTCCAAAGCCCATCGGCGAGCGCAACACGGTGGCACCTGCCAAACCAGCCTCCCTCGCTTTCAGGACAATGGCCTCAAAGAGAGGGGCGTTTTCCCAGCGATCAGCCTCTCCGATAAATATGCGGAGAAGTTGGTTGTTATTGGTTTCTACGAGATTCATGGGATGGATTGGAGCTTACAGGATGGGGGCCGTTCCATTGGAGGCCAACAGACTGCCACAAAAGGCGGCCAGCAGACAGGAAGCCCAGGAGCCCAGCACATTGGAGAGTGCCGCCCGGTGCTGTCCTTCCTGCACCAGATTCACCGTTTGCAGGGAGAAGGATGACACTGTGGTATAACCTCCCAGAAACCCATAGAGCAGGAAGATGCGCGGCAAGACATCCCAAGGGGCGGCATACCCCGACCAGGGCAGAAAAGCCAGCCAGCCGATCAAAAAAGCGCCAGTCACATTGACGACAAAGGTTCCCCAGGGAAAGCGCTCTCCCCACCGATGCGCGACCCAGCCGGAGAGCATATGCCGACTCATCCCTCCCAAGGCACTGCCCAAGGCCACCAGCAAAAAATGAACGATTGTCGTGTTTGCCTCCATTAAATGATGTTCCAAGCTAGTAATATGTCGGCCTCTGTCGATTTATTGCTGCGGGGAGATGGGACGCTGCCACCACGGGGGGAGGATTTCTATCGCCCCCAGCCGGATTTTCTCCAAAACGGCACCATGCGATCGAATCTCGTCCTCATCGGAATGCCTGGAGCCGGTAAATCCACCATTGGCGTGCTCCTTGCCCGGCATCTCGGCTACGCCTTTCTCGACACCGACCTACTGATTCAATCCAAGCAAGGCAACCGACCTCTGCAGGAGATCGTGGATGAGTTGGGGCAGGATCGTTTTCGAGCATATGAAGAGCAGACCTGCAGCGAGTTGGACTGCCATCACACCGTAATCGCGACCGGGGGCAGCGTCGTCTACTTCCCCAAAGCGATGGAGCATTTCGCGACCCTGGGAACCCTCTATTGGCTGGATGTTCCCTATCCCGACATCGAAAGGCGGGTGGCCGCCTTTCCCGATCGTGGTCTGGCTATTCGCCCCGGCCAAACGCTTGCTGATCTCCATGCCGAGCGCACGCCGCTCTATGAGAAATTCGCCCAGGTCCGCATCGATTGCACCAACAAACAACCAGCGGAAATCGTCCACGAAATCCTCTCAGTGGAACAATGATGGACCAGCGCGTTGACTGCGGAGGCGCGTCGCCCTGATCAAAGACGGCAGGTCTTGATTTCCTGGGCAATGATTCCGGTGGCGCCCAGCTCGACGAGCTGATCAATGATCTTGTTCAGCCCCTTGGTCCTCACCATTGAGGCCACCGCAATCCACTCCGGATCACTGACCGGAGACAGCGTCGGGCTCTTCACGCCGGGAGTGATCGCGCAGGCTTTTTCCTTGTTCACCATCGGAACCACATATTCGAGCAGGACAAAATCGCGCGCTACCAGCACACCCTGCAGACGCTCAATCAGCGAATGCAGTTCCGGACCAACGGCTTCGCCCTGGCGCCGGATGACGACTGCCTCCGAGCGCATAATGGGGTCTCCGACTATTTCCAGACCAGCTTCGTACAGCGTGCGCCCACTTTCCACCACATCCGCAATGACATCGGCCACACCCAGCTGGATGGAGATTTCCACCGCTCCATCGAGGCGGACTACTTCTGCGCTGATCCCACGCCGCTCAAGATCCGCCCGCACGATGTTGGGATAACTGGTGGCAATGCGCTTGCCCCCAAATGTACCCGGCGCCAAGCCACTGCCCCGCGGAACCGCATAGCAAAAACGGCTTTTCCCCAGCCCCAGGCCCAGGCATTCCTCCACGGGGGCCTTACTGTCGAGGGCCAGGTCCCGTCCCGTGATCCCCGCATGCACCACTCCGGATCCCACATAGATCGCAATGTCGCGCGGGCGGAGGAACAAGAACTCCACCTCATGCTCGGCATCGCGCACAATCAGCTCGCGCCCCCACCGGCGGCATTTATAGCCGGCGTTACGCAAAATCTCGATAGCGGCCTCTGACAAGGCACCTTTATTCGGTACGGCAAACTGGTACATCGGGGAAATAGCTAGTGCGATGGAGTGCTCCGGGGCAAGCGCGGATACGTCCCCCTGCCCCAAACGCACATTAATTCAAATGAATGGCATCGTGCGGGCTCCGGTCCGCTCAGAGATGACGATACACGTCTTCCAGGGTAATGCCCTTGGCCAACATCATGACCTGGACATGATAAAGGAGTTGGGAAATCTCCTCCGCGCAGCGCTCATTGTCTTCGTACTCCGCCGCCATCCAGACCTCACCGGCCTCTTCGAGGATTTTTTTGCCAATGAAGTGTGGGCCTTTCTCCAAGGCGCGCACCGTGCCGGAATTCGGATCGGCCGAAGCTTTGCGCTCCTGCAACTGGTCCCAAAGTGTCTCGAATGTTTTCATGGTGAAAAGCGTAACTTGGGGGATTCCCAGCGGAAGCGAAAGCATTTTCCTCAGGTTCCCTACAGTCCAGATCGGCCTTATTCGGAAAAATTTACAATATGAAATGTAAAAAGTTGCCTTTCCCGTTGGTAACGTTGTATCACCATACTCATCTGAACAACGATCGGTTGTATAGTCGCCCGACGGTGTCTCAGGTTTTCCGCTCTATCTTCTCTTGCCCAACCCCCAAGCTCTTATCGAAATGGCAACGCCCAAACCACTCATCCTCGTGGTCGAAGACGACAAGCAGATCGCGCAAATGATTGCCGAACAGCTTGAGTCAGCTGGCATGCAAACACAGGTTTTCCACCGTGCCGCCAATGTCGCCCGTTTTCTCACAACCAACTTTGCCAACCTCATTTTACTTGATGTCAACCTGCCGGATATGACCGGCTTTGAATTGGCAGAAGAGCTCAAGCGCAACGATTTGCACATTCCGATCATCTTCCTCACCGCCAATGACAACGAGTTGTATAAGGTCAAAGGTCTCGAAATGGGTGGGGATGACTATGTGACCAAACCTTTCAGCTTCCCCGAGCTCATTGCCCGCATCCACGCCGTCTTGCGCCGGGCGGAAACAGCCTACGATCACCACATCACCCGCAACGCCTCCCTCACCCAGGCCCCCTTTGAATTTTGCGGGGCAACCATTAACCCCCTCAAAATGCAGATCGAGTTCGGCCCTGGGGATACCCACAAAATCGGGAAGAAAGAACTCGGCATCCTCACCTTCCTCTCCAACAACCCCAATACCGTACTGACCCGGCGCAGCCTCATCCACGCCGTCTGGGGCATTCATGCCGACATTCGCAGCCGGAGCCTGGACCAATACATAGTCAAGATCCGTAGTGCCTACAGCGACCGGGACATCGCTCTTGATGCCTTCCGCACCATCCATGGCGTCGGCTATATCTACAGCACCGAAGGTACCGCCGCGGGCAAAAACCTAGCCCGCAACTGAGCCTCGGCCCCTCAGTCAACAGCAGGTCAAATTGCACCAACTTTCTCCTGCCTTCTCTTTTTTCAAACACCGCCCTAACGTGACGTACGCCACGTTAGGGTGGTATTGTTATCCGATAACAGACAGAGGCGCATTCTCAAGCCGTGGCTTTTTGGCGACGAGGAGAGAAGGAGACGCAGATTCAATCAATCTCCGGTCGCTTCATCACCTGGGTAATCTACCCGCTCCAAGGTAAGTCCGCGGGCGGGGGCCGTTTGCACCAGAGCCGTCCGGTTCCTTGAATGAAGAATGCTCTCGACGTCATTTGCAGTCAGTTTGCCGATACCCACATCCTGCAAGCATCCGGCCAGACTGCGCACCATTTTGTAGAGGTAGCCGCTGCCTTCGGTCTCCAGGGTGACGCGGGGACCTTCGCGGGACATCTGCAGCACGCGCAGTTCCTTGACCGGATCCTCCTCACTCTCATCCCCGCGATTGGCAGCAAAGGCGGTGAAGTCATGGGTCCCGATCAAGCGGCGGGCCGCCTCGTTCATCGCCTCGATATCCAGCCGGAAATTTTTCAGGGAATGCACATAGCGCAACTCAAAGGGAGGAGCCCAGCCTTCGTAAAAGCGATAGATGTAGCGCTTGTTGATGGCCGAGAAACGCGCATGAAAATCCTCCTTGGCCGGTTCAATCGCAAAGACCTGTATTCCCTCCGGCAAGCCCGTGCGTAGCGCCCGCACCAGCTTGATCGGACCATGCCTCCAATCGTGATCAAAGTGAAAAACCTGCCCCGTGGCATGCACCCCGCTGTCGGTTCGTCCCGATCCGTGAATACGAATGGGGCGCTCACAGAGAAAGCTCAGGCGCCGCTCCAGATAGTCCTGAATGGTATTACCATTGGGCTGCGACTGCCAGCCCTCAAAGTCAGTTCCATCATAGGCGACAAAACATTTCCAGCGCATCGGCTTCAGCCCTTTCCTTCAGTGCCTGGCCAGGATTCATCCAGAAAAACCGGTGGCAGGTGCATATCCACGTAATCCTGCAGAATGATCGCCGCCGCCCGGGAATCGACTTCCCCAGTTGCCCGGAATTTACGGTCCCGCTTGCCCTTATGCCCGGCGGACTCCAGCCCACTCTGGGCGGCATGGGTCGTCAGGCGTTCATCCACCCGGTGAATCGGGATTGGAAGGACCTTTTCGAGGCGCTCAATAAAGGCGTCCACTTCCCTGGCCTTAAAACCGACCGAGCCGTCCATGTTGTAGGGATATCCAATCACAATGGCCTCAATCTGTCGCTGCGTCACTAATTTTTGGATACAATCAATACGCTCCTGCTCCGAGGACTCAACCGCAGCTGGTAGAGGGAGTGCCAGACCCAGCTCATCGGCATAGGCGAGTCCGATTCGCTTTTCTCCGTAATCAATCCCAAGCAGGCGCATCACTCTTCAGCGGTTAAAGCAGTCGCTGATGAGCGGCATCCGCCCCCAGCTCCTTGACCAGTTTCTTAATGTCCTCGGCCCGATCCTTGTGACAGACCAGAGTGGCATCGCCGGTCTGCACCACGATGAGATCATCCACCCCGACCAGCGCCAGGGTGTGGCCCCCTTCACCCATCACAATGTTGCCGGAGCCTCCCTGAATGACAACATCTCCCCGCGAAACATTATCCCGAGTGTCCTTGGGGAAGTGACGCGCCACCGCGGGCCAGGCGCCGACATCATCCCAGTCAAAATCAGATTCCACCACCTGGACGTTGCGGGCTTTCTCCATCACCGCAAAGTCGATCGAAATCTTTTCGAGGGCGGGATAGTGGGCAGCTAGCAGGGCATCGAGTTGAGCACCGGACGCCAGCCCCTGCTCAATCGCCTGCAGGGCCTTCCAGAGTCCGGGCGTGAAATCCTCAAAACACTGGCTGATCACCGGCACCCGCCAGAAAAACATGCCGGCATTCCAGTAATAGCGCCCGGAGGCGACATACTCACCGGCGATTTCGAGGATCGGCTTCTCCTTGAAACGTTCTACTTTGAAGACGGAACGTCCATCGATTTGAACGACTTCCGGACCTTTTTCGATGTAGCCGTAGCCGGTTGCGGGAAAAGTCGGCTGGATCCCGATTGTGACAAGGGCGTCACCCTCTTCCGCCGCCGCAAAGGCCTGACGCAGCACCCGCTGAAAGCGCTCATGGTCATGAATCACATGGTCGGCCGGGAGCATGGCAAAACTAGCCTCCGGATTGCGGTGTTTCACCAGCAAAGTGGCCAACCCGACGGCCGCCGCTGTGTCCCGGCCCACCGGTTCGGCAATGACATTCTCCGCCGGCACCTGCGGACAGACCTCACGCACAGCCTCAGCCTGCTCGGTGTTGGTGATTATGAGGACACGTTCGGGCGGAACCACATCCCCCAGCCGCTCCACCGTCTGGGTCAGCATCGGTTTATCCCCCACAATTGGCAAAAGATGCTTCGGACGTTTCAGCCGACTCTGCGGCCAAAACCGCTCCCCCCTGCCCCCGGCCATAATGACTACGTAGCGCTCCTGATTCATAAATCACCAGCCTGAGCATTCTTCCGCCCATGACAAAGCTTTCCTTATGCGAATGTTGGAAAGAGGGCTCCTGAAGAACAGTGGAACTAGGCACAAGGTTAATCGTGACACAGGCATTCCTGCCTGTGAGCGTAAGAATGAAGATTATTCTGACTCAGTCACAGACAGGACGAATGCGAAGCGGAGATGGCGAAGCAATGTCTGTGTCACGCGAGTATCCACTCTCGCAAGAACAGGCCTCACCAGAAAGTGGAGAAAATGAAGCGCTATTCCCTTTAGTTTATGGAAGTTGCTTGTCGAATGTTTCCCCGCTCGGTAGTCACGCTAATCATACCGCTGAGCATATCGCATTACAACAAGGCCCGCCCGAAATCTCCGTCAAATCGAGCGGACCTGAGATATCAAATTGCCGGACGTGCCGCAAAAGATCTCCGATGCCTCACTTCCGCTTAAAGCTGGCTACCACCTGTTCGAATGTGGCTAGGTCTTTCTCGAAGTAATGACGCTCGGCTGCGACATAGAGCAGACGGTAAAAACCTTCCTCATGGACGAATCCATAGATCACAGAGCGCGTGCCCACAACCCCCTCTAATCGATAGGAAGCTTCCAGACGGAAACCTTGATGTCCATCGATTACTGCCGGGCTCATTTCGCCGATGGTCAATTGATCCAATCTCGGTTGGGCTTTCAAATTTTCGACGTATGCCGCCGCAAGATCCAATGGCAACATATCAGATGTCAACACTGCCTTGGAATGCCCCATGGCTTTGTCCAAGGCATATCGATTCACTTGAATGCGCTGCAGGGATGTACCATCTGTGGTCAGGAGAATTTCATCCCGAATGGGGGTGTAACGCATCCATTTGGCCGGCACCTCAACCGAAAAAGTCTCTTTCTTCATAGCCACCCGATGCTCTCCAGGCTCCCAAATCGTCGTCTCGCAGCCAACCATGCCAACCAAAGTCAACAGGATTAAAATGCTCCATAGAGTTATACGAGGCAATGCAGGTCTATTCATGGCGGGTAAACTGTTCGATATAGTTGAGGATAAAAGCACGGTCGGGCGCAGTCGGTTCCAAATCCAAATAACGGGAATAATAGTAGATCGCCTCTTCTACGCGATCCTCGCGCTGACAGAGCAAGCCTAGTGCGCGCAAGGATGGTGCATGATCAGGATTGTGTTCCAATGCTTCAAGATAAGCCGACTCCATTGTCGTATCCTGTCCGTGATTGGAGTCCCGCCTGATCCATTCTCCCCGTAGATACGCGACTTCATCCCTCGGCAAATTCAAAGTATCCGCACGCTCCAGCCAATGGGGCATCGATTGAAATCGACCATGCCGCAAATCCAATTCCATCGCCATGATTTGATAAGGTGCTATCATGCGCAAAAATGCTCCTGTCTCCTTACGTCCTTCCTGATGAAAAGGATAACGCTTTTGAAGTTTTCCATAGCTCGCAATTCGGTCTGTGAGGGCCGGGTGGGTTGCAAAAAAAAAGCTTTCCCGAAGTTCCAATGCTCTCACTTCCTCCAGAAGGATTTCGAAGATACGCGGGGCCTCCGTAACATCATATCCTGCGCGCTGCATCCGGTGCCATCCCTGCTCATCGGCCTCTGTTTCCAGTTCGCGGGAATACCCGGAAATAGCGGCCCGGGCCGTGTAGCCCGTCAGTAGCCCGGTAATCCCACTGGTGCCGACCAGCATGGTGGAGTGCAAGATACTTTGGTTGCGTAGCTGACGCAGGGATTTGATTCCATGGCGATGGGTGGAATGACTGATTTCGTGGGCGAGCAGGGTGGCCAGCTGCGCCTCGTTTTCCATTCTCACCAGCATCCCGAGATGGATATAAATCACACCATTGGGATAGGCAAAAGCGTTGAAGCTGGGGTCCAGGATCACCTCTACCCTAAGGTCCGGCAAGCGCTGTCGTTCGGCATCACTGACCAGCTGGTTCAAAACACCCGACAGATACTCGCGGAGGGCATCATCCTCAACAAGATAGCCGCTGCGGGTCCAGCGTCTCTGTGCCTCGCGGGATTCATCCCAGAGTTTGCGTTCGTCCTGCTCGAGGTCTCGGTCGTGGCCCACATCCGACCAGGGCTCAATCCGGGTTGTTTTACAACCTGCGCTGAGAAGGCCCAACAGGCAAAAGCAGATGAAAAGGTGTTTCACAGCTGAGGAAACTTGCCCAACAATTGCTGAAGAAGTAATTCCGATTGATCCTTACTGCGCAAATCCGGAACCTGCATGAGACTTTCCATCCAGAGGATGTCGCCGTTGGCATCAATCAAAGCCGCGCTGACATGCGCCTGCCCAGCGCCCGGAATAATCACAACACCCGTCACAGAACCGGCAATGACGCCCAATGCCATCAGCGATTTTCGGCCTCCGGTGGAAAATTGATCAAAGCCTTGAATGAGCAGAAGCGCGTCACCGCCGGTTTCTTCCAGTATGTTATGGATAGGACCGACAGAGTAAGTGAAGTGCTCACGTTTGTGCGGAAAGTGATTAACGGGAAAACCATTTACGTGGTTTGCAACACTGAGACGGATAGCGGTGAACAGCTTGTTAATTTCCCTGAGCTCGTCTTCAAAGTGTTCAGGAATCTCACTCGTCAGAATGTCCAACTTGTCCAACTTCCCCAGCCGGTCGAGGCCCGCTGTTATGCTGGCTCGTGCATTTTGCGTCCATTCATCATGTTTGATCTGCTCCCCTCCTGCCGTCAGCTGCATCAAATCTATATCCGGCGTAGGTGCACTCACTACCTTCAATTGTTGGTACCGCTGATCAAAATCAGGATGCCGACCGAATCGTTCTATATTCGTATTGCAACCAGTCAGCAGGATCAGCCCTGACAGTATTGTAACAGTGAAGAGATTCCAGAACATAAACAATGGATTTCCTCTGTTTATCTCTGCAAATCAAGATAATCTTTCTCTAATTATAACAATTAATCATTTTCTCTGAGCCTATAAGAAGAAACGTGGGTGTCGAACAATCCAGTCGCACGCAATGTACGATCTCATGGACAGGAAGCGTAGTCCCCCATCCCCCCGCTTGACTAAACACAAGGGCCCGTGCTTCTTTGACGGTGATGGAACCCGAAGAACTTGCCCGTTACAGCCGCCAGATCATCCTGCCCGAAATCGGAAGGGAGGGGCAGCAGCGGATCCGCGATGCGCGGGTGCTGATGATTGGCATGGGCGGGCTGGGGAGTCCGGTCAGTCTCTATCTGGCTGCAGCCGGTGTCGGTACGCTGGGCTTGGCCGAGTTTGATGTGGTCGAGGAGCACAATCTGCAGCGCCAGATCATTCATGACCACGACCGCATCGGCACGCCCAAGCTGGAGAGCGCGATGGATCGGCTGCGGGCGCTGACGCCCGATATCGAGCTGATCCCGCATCCTGAAGGAGTCACGGTGGACAATGCGGTGGAGCTGTTCTCACGATACGATGTCATCATCGATGGCACCGACAATTTCCCCACCCGCTACCTCAACAACGATGCGGCCAAGCTGGCGAAGAAGCCATTGGTCTATGGCAGCATATTTCAATTTGAGGGTCAGGTCTCGGTTTTTGCCCCGCACCTCGGTGGCCCCTGCTACCGCTGCCTTTTCCCGAAAATGCCCGAACCGGGCACCGTTCCCAACTGCGAGCAGGCCGGGGTCTTTGGTGCCCTCTGCGGGGTGGTCGGCAGCTATCAGGCGATGGAGGCTCTCAAACTGATTACCGGTGCCGGAGATACGCTGATGGGCCGCCTGCTGGTCATCGATGCCCTGCGCATGCGCCACCGCACGATCACCCTGAAGCGGGATCGCCAGTGCCCACTGTGCGGCGAGAACCCCACCATCCATTCGCTTAAAGCCACCAATTATGAGTGGGCTTGCACGCCCGATGCGGAGATGGAAACTGAACCTCCAATGGACACCGATTATCCGATTGAAGTTTCCCTGGAAGAGGCTTACTCCCGTCTGAACGGACCCGGGCCCCGCCCCATCCTGCTCGACGTGCGCGAGGACTATGAACGGGAAATCGCGGCGGTGAAAGGCCACCGCGCCATCCCTATGCAGGAAGTTCCCATGCGCCTCGATGCCCTCCCCAAAGGTGAGGAAATTCTGGTTATGTGTCATCACGGCGGACGCAGCCTGCAAGTAACCCTTTTTCTCCGGAATAAAGGCTTTGAAAAAGTACAGAACGTGCGTGGCGGTATCGATCAATGGGCAGCAGTCTATGACCCGAAGATGCGCCGCTACTGATTTCGCACTGGCAGACCGTCCAGATTTCAGACATTGTAGAATCGCACACGCACAAGTTGCTGCGGATAGTGTCAACTCAACTTGCTGAACTGTAAAACCCACTTCCCTGCAACCCATGAAGCGATCTGTTCCGTTTACGCTTTCGGACCTTAAGGCCGCAACTGCCTTCTTTCTTGCCTTGCTTGCCACAGCCACCCTGACGGCGCGTGATGATTTCCAGTCCTGGCAAGACTATAACTTCAAATGGTATGACGGAGAACGCTTTGACCTGTCTTTCAATGGACACCTGCGTTTGACGGATGACTTTTCCCGCCTCTCCCACTGGCGACTGGGGCAGAACATCTCCACTGATCTGGCTCCCTGGCTGGGCGGCGCCCTCGCCTACCGCTACGGTGAAGGCAAACGTGCCTCCGGGAGCTGGAACCACTACCAGCGGGTGGAGTTTGAACTGACTCCCCGTTGGAAGCACGGGGATATCCGCATGGCCTTTCGCAACCGGCTGGAAGTGATCTGGAATGAAGGCGGCAACCGCACCGAGCGCACCCGCCACCGCCTGCAGGCGAGCTTTCCTATCGAAGCCCTGCCCGCCGCCCGCAATGCCTTCCTCAATGTTGAAGCCTTTTACGACCTCGACCGCAACCGGCTGATGGAAATCCGTACCACCCCGATCGGCCTCAACTTCAAGCTCAACGACCAAGCCAGCCTCAGCCTCTACTACATGCTCCGCTCCCAGCGCGGCAACAGCTGGACCCATAGCCACCTGCTGGGAACCGCGCTTTCATACGCGCTATAAACACCGTCAAAAAGGCAGGGGCGAAGGCCGGAGCGCCATCGGAGGTCTATGTGACTCAAAAGGCGTCGGTGAGCGTAACCGAATCCGGTAAAAACGAATGAACCTGATAACGGCGCAGCTTTTCCAAAAAAGGGCTAGCATCCATGCCGGTGTTCCCGGACTCATGCGGTACCCAATCGGCCCCTCCTACCGCTGCCTTTTCCCCAGAATAGCCAAGTAGGTCAGCGTTCTCTGAACCAACGGTGACACACTATTGATTTAGCGCTGCGCTCAAGGCAACATCCGGATGGCCGACCTGACGCAACCTCCTGAAAGAAATCCGCCACCCCGCTCGGTCTCAATTTCACGCTCAACGACCAAGCCAGCCTCAGCCTCTACTACATGCTCCGCTCCCAGCGTGGACGCAGCTGGACCCACAGCCCTCTCCTCGGAACTGGGGTGTGGACAATTCAATGCAGACAAAACGGTGCGATTTCGGGTCGAAAACGGGGGAAAATTCAACTTGCCTGATTTCTGGTTTAGTCTAGTTTACTTTTTATGTTGAAGGTGAATACACACGAGGCGAAATCACGACTCTCCGAGCTGCTGGCGCAGGTGGAAGCGGATGGACAACCTGTGGTCATCTGTCGCTACGGTAAACCGGTGGCCGAACTCCGGGCGATTTCCCCTCAGCCGATTGATCCCCTGCGGACTCATCCGCAACTCGCGGGCAAGTTGCACTATAATCCATTGGAAGGAGCGGACACTGGGGACTGGCCGGAGGAGGCCCGATGATTCTGCTGGATACCTGCACGCTGCTCTGGCTGACCCTCGACCAGACAGGCCTGTCCGAACGGGCTAAGGCTCTCCTCCGGGCAAATCCCGGAAGCCTCTACGTTTCTCCGATCACCGCATTTGAGATCGGGCAGAAATACGCACGCGGCAAACTGGAACTTTCCCTGCCACCGGATACTTGGTTCGAACTCGCCCTTCACCTCCATGGGCTCAAAGAAGCACGGCTGGATTCCCAAATCTTACTCATGGCTACCCGGCTACCGGACCTGCACCGCGATCCTTTTGACCGCATCCTCATGGCCACTTCAAGGATTCTGAAGCAAACCCTCCTGACGCCCGACCCCCACATCCGCGCCTACCCGGAAATACAGACAGAATGGTGAGGAACGCCGCACTGTAAAAGGAAGATGTTCGGAACGGCTCTGTCCAACGGATTATAGCACTGCAAGGGGAGACGGCTGAACACTCAGGCTTCCAGCCAAACACAAGCCTGACGAGCGCCGGTTACCTTGATAGGATCGATCTTCTGGTCGAGGGTGACCCACTTCGCTTTGTGGTGAACGGCCAAAGCCAGCAGGTAGAGATCCGTCAGCCCTATTGGTCCGATGCCATGGAGGTCCGTGGCCAAATAGGCATCGGCAAGCGTAACCGAATCAGGAACGAACACATGCCCCTGGTGACTGCGCAACTTTTGCAAAAGAGGGAGAATCCCTGCTGGCGTTCCAGGATCACCAGGGTGTCCCATGATACGTAGCAGCCCGTCTTCTGTTAGCGGGCATGTCGCCCAGCCCTGCAAGGCAACGTCCTTGAACCATCGACAGTACCGTGGTGAACATGATCCGCAGGGGAAGTGTTCGCGGTCGTCTTCCATGCATTCAACCCTGAGCATCCCCGGCAACAGCGCAAGTTTCGCTTGTCACACTCGTTTTGATACTGTGTCTTATTTTCATTTATGGGGATCCAGATAGAAACAGTCCTTTCCCCCGAAGAAGCCCGAACAGCTCAAGGGAATACCGCTGAGCATTACATTTGGGCTTCCTTCCGGAAGGAGAAAGAGGCGCTATCCATCCTTTCGGAAAAGCGTCCGCGAGTGGGTTATCTGCTGTCCGGAAAGCTGGGGTGGTTGTCTTCCGAGGGAGCCTCTTCGGCTCATATTAGAGGGGGAGAATGGTTTGTCCTGGGCAAAGCGCATCCCCCAGCGTCCGTGATGGATCAACCTGAAGGCATGGTTCTCTCATTTGATCTGAACTGGCTCTGCCAGCTCTATGCGTTTTCACCTGAATCGCAGTCCCATCCATTCTTCCATTGTGCGTTTTCTGATCCTGCTTTGTTTCGCAAAGGCAGGGATGCCGGAAGGCTGGACAGACTGGTGAGCGATATGAATTGGGTCCTCGGTTCACGGATGGATTGCCCACTGATGACTTTGGCAAGAACACAGGAAATCCTCGCTACCATTCTCGGGATTTGGCAACTGGAAGCGGAACACGCACCCAATTCAAAAATCCTCTCCTCACACGATCTCGGTCGGCTCGATGCGGTGGCCGAACATCTCAGGCAGCATTACGAGGAGGCGCACAGTTTGAAGGCCTTATCCCGTCAGTTTGGAATCAATGAATTCAAGCTAAAGAAAGGGTTTCGCCAACGCTATCGTGAATCCGTATTTGGTTTTCTAAGACAAATTCGGATGGCGAAGGCAATGGAATGCCTGTGCAAAGGAGCCTCCGTCATGGAAGTGGCGGGCAAGGTAGGCTACTCCAACCCGAGCCACTTCGCACGTGCCTTTCGCGAAGCACATGGAATCAATCCCAGTGAATGGCGCAAGTACGCTGCGACCCTTGCGGAAAGCAGTCCCGCCAGCGATCTATTCAGGAACGTAGACAAGTGACCCATCTGGCATCCGGTAGGTCACCCCTGCTTTGACCCCTTCTCCGGAGCCGATTTCACCACTGGACTGGTAACGCTTCAGCTCTTTACCTTCGCGCAGGATCAGTTCCATGTCCGCCCCGCCAGGGTTCTTGACGATGTAGAGGTCATCTACGCCAAGAAACTCGTTCATGGGATTGCGGATAATGACGATGAAGAGGATTACAATGAGGACGAGGAAGACATCGATCAAGTTGACCATGCTGAGCATGGGATCGTCGTCATCCTCTTCGAGGTATCGGCGTTTGCTCATAATGCTGTCCGGGGTTTAGCTTTGTTGGGTTACAGGTTCCGCACGAAAGGATGAAGCGAAAGTCCTTTCCACCTCCTTCTGTGCGGAGGTTGCGGGCGAATCCATGGACTGCTTGCGAGCGGCAAGCAACTCGACATGTCTTTCGATTTCGCGCAACTCCGAGAGTCTCCACCGCCTGCGGACGGTATGCACAAAGAAGGTGGCGGATGCCGCCATCAAAGCGATGATCACAGCTGCGAAGGCAATGCCGACCTGTTCCCCAACCGAGACCATATCCCCGACGGCGACACCTGCCAAAGCCGGTCCCATTGGAATCATTGTGGCAACGAGGCCAAGCAAAGGTGCGGCGCGGGAAGTCAGGCGTAGGCCTTCCATTTCCTTCATGATCGCAAGCTCAAGGTCCGGCAGATCGATCGTGCAATCATAGCGAAACATGCGCCAGAGGGGGCGGTGCGGGAGGAATCCGGTCAGGCGTTGAAAGGCTTCGACCAGAAAGCCCCCCAGCATGTAGAGCGCATAGACAAAGCTGGCGATAATCAGCCCCAGCACGGGGATAAGAAACCAGTTGGATAACTCGTATAGGATGAATTCGATTTCTTGGCTCATGATAATGCGAAAATGCGGTTAATGTCGGGTTCAGGAGCGGCGGATCATTTGTCGAAGGCCGCCCAACAGGATCGGGACAAGGAGGAGCAATGCCCACCAGTGGCGCTGGTCCGAGGAAGGCGGAGGTGAAGCAGCACTTTCCACCAAGCGCAGCTGCTGGCCACTGACGGTAACGGGTGCCCCCGACTGTTCGGCGGGCGGAGGGGGCTCCATCGGTGCAGGCAGAGGGGGTTCACCGGAAGCTGCCGCCGGGGCGGTGCCGGGGCCCAAACCAAAGCCACCGGCACCACTGGCGACACTATCAACGAAATGAGCAATCGCACTGTTCCCGGGAGCCAAATCAAATTGAAGACTCAACGAAGTCCAGGTCTCCACCAGTTCCGATAAAGTCGCTGTATCTGCCTGCCAGTATTCTTTTCGATTGGCTTCGAGCATTCGTTCGACGATACGCAAAAGGGCTTCCGGCTGGTGCGATTCAAACCATGACCGCATTTCGAGATTATAGACATCACGCACATAGACATCGTGCATCCGTTGCCATTGACCACCGGTGACCATGGCAGGATCGACCACCTGCCAACCCCAGAGATTGGCACTGAGATCCTGGAGGTTGAGGGCTCCAGCATAGCCTTCGGCCTGCATCGCCTCAATCCAGCCAGGGTGAAACGCACGAGTCTGCAGCTCCTGCGAAAGGAAACGGGCCGCAGATTCGATCCGCGCCGCTCCGGGTTTACGCTGATTGGCGATGTACAAAGCCGGGCTTTTCCCACTGACATGTCGAACGGCCAGGCTGATGCCACCGAGATACTGGAAAGGATCATCTGTAGTGAGTAAACCATACAAATTGGAGGTGCGGGCAAGAAAGGCGGCCTCCACTCCTTCGAGATTGGCGGCATAGAGATCGCTGACCGATTCTCCCTCCTCCCAGCGGCTGGGATCGGGACCAAAGGCATGACTCATGCGGCGTAGATAGAGTTCTGCCAGCTTCCCATCATCCTCCCAGGTATCACTGGCCATGGCGGCATCTTCCAGGCCTGTTCCGTAGACACCCGTCGGGCTTCCAAACAGTCGAATCCCCGCTAGATATTCCGCTTCGTCCCGTTCTATCCCCCGCGCCAGCAGACGGTCGATCAGACGCTGACTGTGCTCAAATGACGGATTGTCCTCTTCATCCAGCGCAGCCACGGCAGCGGCCCCTTTGGCCAGATGCTCCATCAGGTTGGGAAATTGATCCCGATACAAGCCGGTGGCGGATAGCACCACGTCGACCCGAGGACGGCCTAATTCCTCCCTCGGCATCATCTCAACTGACACCACCCGCCCGCGTTCATTCCAGACGGGACGTAGGCCCATGGCATACAAGGCCTGGCTTTCGAGGACACCTCCATGGCGCATGGCTTCAACCGCCCAGAGGGAAAATGCAATTTTACGGAGTGGTTCGCCGTTCTCTTCGATGTGCGCCTGGAGGAGTTCTTCAAAAACCGCCCTGCCCGTTTCCCATGCCTCCCGGGTGGGAATGCTGCTCGGATCAAAACCATAGAGATTTCTTCCAGAGGGGAGACTCTCGGGAACGCGGATCGGATCTCCACCGATGCCGACCGGCAAGTGTCGCCCTTCCAGCGCCCGTAGAAGACCCTCACGTTCGAATCGTGCGGAAAGATCTTCATTCAACTGCCGGACCCGTGCTTCCCATTCGGGCAGCGAAGGCTCCGGGAGGGGCTTACCCTCCAGGACAGAAACCACCCAGCGATAGGGCAAGGTTTCCACAACCTTGTCATAGAGATCGGTATATACCTCATCAAGCTCATCCAGCTCTAATGCTTCAAAAAACCCCTCCCCCAGGATCTGGAGGATCGTCGTGACACGGGCAAACGGCTCCGGATCCTCACCAAAAGTCCTCAGCCCAATCGGTTGGGCCATATCAGCGATGTCATGCAGATGATCGTGCAAAGCGTTGAGAAAGGCTTCGGGATCGAGTCGGATTACTTCCTCCGACCACTCGAAGTCGACGAGGGCCTCACTGGCCAAAGTTTCACCGATCAACCGTTCCATGGTGCGGTCACGCACCTCACCCGGTTCCAAATGCTCCCACTGGTGCACGAGGTGGTGAAGGTCATTCAGTTCTCCATACAAGCCGGCGGCACGAAAGGCGGGAGTCTGATGGCTGACGATGACCGCCCGCCCACGTCGCTTGGCTTGGGTAGCCTCGCCCACATTATCAATGATGTAAGGATAGACGACGGGCAAGTGCCCCAACGCCAGAAAGGAATCGTCCTCCCGATGGAGACCACGCTCACGGCCCGGCATCCATTCCTGAGTCCCATGCGTCCCGAAATGCACAAGGACATCTGCATCCAGTTCCTCACGCACCCAAAGATATGTGGCCAGATAGTAGTGATTCACCGGAACACGCATATCATGGTAAAGACTGCGCTCATTGTCCTCTGCCGGTTCACCCCTTGGCGGTTGGGCCAGAACAACAAGGTTCCCATTGCGGACCAGCGGAATGCGGAACGCTCCATCCTGGAGATAGACACTGTATTCAGGCGGACCCCAGCGCGCCTCGATCCGCTGCCGGACTTCCACTGAAAGCGTCGCATACCACCCGAGATACGTCTCCAGACTCAACCGCCCGGCGGCATTCTCCTCCAGCTCCAGCAATAGACCTTTCGGCTGGTGCAAGGTGGTGATGCGTTGTCCCAGTGCATCGATCCAGAATGACTCCGGGCGCTCCTCCGTCCGATATCCGGCCCCTTCAAGGATGCGGCTGAGCACCTCCAGACTGCGCGGGACATTGAGAAAAGAGGCCGAGATATTTTTCTCTCCGGGTGGATAGTTGTAAACCATGACTGCCACCGTTCTGGAATCCACCGGAGTGGAACGCAGGCGAACATAGGCCAATGCCTTGTCGGCCGCCAACTCAATCTGCTCGGGAATGACCTCAATCCGCCCCTCCCCCCGGGTGAAAGCGACTATCGGGTCAATCATCCCCACCTGCTCGGGCATAGCCAGATAGATGGGAGTCGCATTCAAACTCAGACCGACCGGATCCTTGCGGTAGTGGTCTGGATTTCCTTCAGACCAACCAATGATCTGAATGGCGGGAACATCAAGGCGATCAAGCTGCTCCCTCAATCCCAGATGATAAACTGGCGAGGTGTGGAGGAGCACATCCAGCGCCAGCCCTTCAACCAAAGATGATAGTTCTGCCTCAGGTCCCATCGAATAAAACAAAGGTATGGCAACAGCGCCACGGGCCTCCACTGCTTCAACTAGGGCATCGATATGTCTCAAATCGCCGCTTTCCAGATAACTGGGGTGAAAGCCAATTGCTATCACACCCTTGGAGCCCTGAAGGCGTGTCGCATTGACCACTACTTTGGGATCCACATCCACTTCATCACCGAAGCGCGGATGATAGGCACCCATCGCGGGCAGCATCTCGGGCAAAGGAATGCCATCCAGACTGTTGCCCATGACAAGCGCATGCACCGCATCGAGAAAATGAGCAAAATTACGCCGCCCTCCATGTCGATAATACGACCAGAGCCTTTCGGCTTGCGCCTCATTCAGCCCTCTGGACCAGCGTTCTGTCCGGCCAACACGCAGCTCCCGATCCGACCAGGAATGCCCCCCTGCATTCAAGGATTCAAGGCGGGCGGCGGCGGCCTGAAAACTTGACTCACGGGGTGCATCCAGAACGAGAAAATCAGCCTGAGCTGCCGATTCGACGATCGCTGCATCTTCCGCCTGATCCATACGCAGGACCTCAATTCTTACATTGCGGTCGCTGGCTTCCTGGCGCAGCAAGTCGAACTTGGATTCAAGCACGACCGTATCAGTCAGGACTTGAATCCACGTCTCCCTTTCACCAGCCGGAGCAGATCCCCAAAGGGAGATGCCAGTGATGCCAGCAGCCCAAAGGCATGCGGCCAGAATCGAACGTCGTTTAATGATCATGACAAATCGGGATAGACCGAACTAAAAACCCATCGTCCAACGGGCGAAGTAACTGCGTCCCCGTTCAGCATAGCTGAAGTTTGGAGACTTCTCGATCAGGTCGACATTGGTCAGGTTCTGGACACCAAAGCTAATGATTTGGTGTTCCGTCATATTCCAGCGCAGGGAAATATTAACCAAGGTATAAGCGGGGAGTGAACTGTCGACCGGAGGCGTTCCCACCCGGATAAACTGTTTTCCATTGTATTCCACACTGAGTAAACCGGTCAGTTGTGCAGGGATGATTTCATATTGCACACTTCCGGTTAGCCGGTGCTTGGCACGGTTGGTAAGTTGGGTACCGGCCGTCAAGTCACGGGCATCCAGCCAGGCGTGCGAACCTCTCAAGCGAAGACGCTCCAAGGGTTTGATTGGTGAACTCCGTTTCGACCCCATCCATTCTGGCACGCTCCACATTGACATAAGTGTTGATCCTGCGGGCAGGGGGGCCGGGAATGATTTCAAGGATCTGAATCGCGATCAAGTCGCTCACTTGATTGCGAAATGCCGTCACGCTACCGCTAAAGACGTCATTCGGTTCGAAAAGTAAACTGATTTCATAGGTGTCACTCGTCTCCGGACCCACGTTGGGATTCCCCAGAAAAGTGTGGGCACCATCAAAGCGGTATTCCGCCGAGCTTTGTTTGAGGGTCGGTGCCTTGAACCCGCGTCCATAGCCACCTTTCAAAACCCACTCCGGTGCCATCTGCCAGACCGCATAAAGCCTCGGAGTCAGCTCGGATCCATAAAAACCGTGATCGTCCAGACGTATGGCACCTGTCAGACCAAAGCGTTCCGTGACCTTCCATTGGTCCTGGATATAAACGCCAGTCTGCCGCACACTGCCGGATCCACCGGTGAAAGCAGGATGCCGCAACCGTTCCTCACGCCATTCACCTCCGATTGTAATGTAGTGATTCTCCAATACATCTCCGGAAAGGTCGAACTCCCCCACCCGATCCCGCAAATACTGAGGCGTCACCGGAGTACCACCGTCATTGCGGTAGCCTTCCACATCTGTTCTCGTCTCATAGAATCCCAGTTGTCCGGTGAAATCTCCAAATCTCGGCAACCATCGCATTCCCACCAGCTGACGGTCCAAATCATACCCGCTGCGGTAAAATGGAGCCGCCCCCCGTGTATCAGTATCCCGCCAGCGGTCTTCGATCACCCGGGAATAGAGCCATTCCACCCGGTGATCCGGATGCACGGCCCAGGTCAATTGCGAGTTCACACCATAGAGTTCAGTCCCCTCCAGTTCCGTCAACCTGTCGTCGGCGGCCAGCGGTGTGTCGTTCAGTTGACGGTATATGCCGCTAATCCGCACGCCCAGCGTCTCACTGATCGGACCGGCGAGATTGAACCCGGTGGAGAAGTCTTCCCCTCCCCGTCCGTCCTCGCGCAGGCCACCAGTCAGGCTTAGCTCGCCGGTCCAACGGTCGAGGACGGGCTTCGTAATGATATTGATGACCCCACCCATCGCCTCCGAACCGTAAAGGGCCGACATCGGGCCACGGACGATTTCGATGCGCTCAATTCCGCTGATCGGCACCCAGTCATATTGGAAATCCGAGTGCCCCACGATCTCATCGGTGGCAGAGATCCTGCGCCCATCGACCAGAATCAGTGAATGACGGGCCTCCATTCCCCGCAGAAGCAGCACCTTGCGCCCGCCGACGCCACGCCCTTGCAAGCTGAGACTGGAGAGTTCGCGGATTGCCTCCAGCAAGTTCGGAGTCGTTGCCAGATCCAGATCCTTTCCACTGAGCAAGCTGATCGAAGCCGGAGCCAGACGCATGGGCTGCTCCGTCCGGGTGGCGGTAACAACCAAATCGTCCATTTCAAATGGACGCTCAGAGGCAATGGCGGTACCGGGTCCGGCCAGAAGCGCTGCAAGCAACGCCGGTTTCATTCTTTGGAGAGCAATGCGAGAACGTATCATCCCTCCATACTACTGATACCCAGTCTCATTTTCTACCCCAAGACGGAGTCAGATCACCCCGGGAAGGATTATTTAAGGGCTCCCAGACGCTTGAATGTGGAGGAAGACCTGCCCAACGAAGTAGGTCTCCTGCAAGATTTGCCTACCAGCCTTTTCGTCTCTTCGTAACGCATTCCTAACACATTCGAGGATAAAATGTACGCCCGCCTGAAGCGTACGCATCGCTAGGATGCTCACGAATTGCATGGCTTGAGCGGTATTGACTTCATTACGATTGTCCCGTCCTCAATCCTTCACAGTATTCTCTTCCTCTCCTATCTCACCACCCGCCCGCTCACATTTCCCCGTCTGCTGAAAGCGTTCACAGCTTGCCTCAAAACGTAGGGTTATCTTGCGAGGGCGGAACCCTTCCTTCTGGGCCGCCTCCGATTCCCGTAAGCCCAGACAAGGGTTGCTCACAGGGATGGTCTTCCCACAGTCCAAACACGCCACCTGCGTACCGGCAGAAAACGCAGCGTTCGCAATGCTGTAGTGATGAGTCCCTTTGACCCCGCTGGTGCAAAATAAAAGGTCGGCATTCGCCAATTGACGGAGGGTTCGATAGACACTCGAAAGAGCTACCTGTCGGTCGATTTTCCGCAACTCCCCCAAGAGTTCCTCAGGAGTAAAGGCTTCGGGGAACTGCTCCACTGCCTGACAGAGCAACTTGCGGACATACGTCATCCGTCCGCCGCTTGACTCCCAATAAGCCGCAGCCCGGTCTGTGAATGAGACAGTGCCACGCCTTTTCATCCAATGAAACGCTTATGCTGCAGAGAGCGGATCCCGGAACCCCACCGCCAGTTCAATCCGACAATAGGGATAATCGCGATCTTCCCGGAGTCGCTGCATCACGCTTTCGCAGAATCCCTTGAGTTCCGAGCTTTCCAAGCGGACGGGCAAACGCTCCAGCTCACCCGCCTCGGGTGCCGAGGCCACCAACTCCAAATGCGTCTCCAGCCACTGCCGGAGGGGAGTAACCCGGGAAAAGGACGGACCCCCGCAGTAGCTCAAAATCTTGAAGTAACACCTCAGGCAATCTCCTGCGTGCCGCCGTTTCATCACCGCCTCACGAAAGTCGAGCAAGGCATCCGCCGCTGCCCCTTTCATCCCCCCGGAAGCAATGGCTCCCAACACCTGATCGATTGATTCCACACCTTCCATACTGCCCATATTTCATGCGAATGAGACTTGTTCGCAAATAAAATGCATGAAAATCGTTCTCTTATTATCCCAGGGGTAAGCATAGAGGAAGTGTTTTGGGCATGATAAAACCCACCTCCCGGGGGAAGTGGGTGATAAAGTAAAAAAGCGCAGTCTACTATTGGGCGGCATACTCCCCGCACCAGTCCTGTGCGCGGGTCATGGGAAAACGGGTTTCAAAGCGAACCTCATCATTAATGGTAAAGGTAATCGCCTGAGGTGGCCGACGACGGCATTCGCCTTCACCAGATGAAAGGTTTTTCCAGTGGCGGCAGGAAGTGCAGGTTTGTGTGCGGGTATCGGTAGCAGTACTCATCGTGTTGTCTCCAATCAAGTTAGATATGAATCAGAATCTTCTTTGGAAAATGCCTCATGAGCTGGAATCAGGCAACAAGAACCAGCCTGGAGGCCTTAAACGCTCATGACATCCAGTCTCATTGTCCATCGATGGATGCAAATGGTCAGGACAGCAATATGGAATATTCGCCCAACTCCGATATGCTTGTTTCACAAGCCTGGTTAACACCTTTTCCATCAAGAATTTCGGGGGAGTTCCCCTTTCTGGAGGCAGTCCATACCATCCTGATCCACTGAGTGAATTGTCAAAAGACATAAGCTCCACCATTCTCCAGGCGGAAGCCGGAGCCGGGCTCATAGGTGAGGACGTGGAGGTGGCGTTCAAGGGCTTCGATCGTTCCGCTCCAGATTTCAATCGGGGTAGTCGGACCTTTCAGGAGGCGGACTTCAACCTTTCGGGGGCCGGGTTGGAGCGGAAAGCGCCACTGATCGAGAGCAGGGCCATCGCGGGAAATCCCTTTGGCGCGGAAGGATTTTTCCTGCACTTCCCCATCGACAGAAATCCAGACTCCAACCGGAAGACGGGTGGGTTTGCGGGTCTCGCGTCCACGCATGTGCACCGGACGGTCATCATCCTGACTGGCATCATAGATGAACTGATTTTCAATCTCACCAAAGGCCTTGAAGGAGAATACAAACTCCGGATCGGGCGGCTCCGGATTGGCCACCTGCAAGTGGCTGGGGCCCACCACCAGTGCCGTGATGATGGCGGCCAAGCCGAGACCTACCGCCCAACCCCGCCAGCCTCCGGCGCTACGCGGGGAAACAGGAACAGGTGACTGTCCCAGACGAAAGGCATCGGCCTGTTTCCGCAGCAGTTCCGGAAGGCTCCGGTCAAAGTCCCACACCCACCAGCTTTCGGCATTGTCTCCCGCCCGCTTTGCACGGAAGTGCGGGGTCCGCGCTCCTTGGAGGCGGAGGGTCACCCACTGGTTGCCATCCCGGGCTGCGGACTCGTTGCGTCCATCGCGAACCACGAGCACACCCCGGGTTCCGTTGCAGAGCAGTTTTTCGACGAACTTCGGTCGCACCCAACTGGCAGTCGGAACCGCTTCAATATGGTAACCAGGAAGCAGTTGCTGCCACTTCTCACGATCGATGTGCGACCAGCCTCCGTCGATGTCCGCAGCGACAAAAGCCACCCAGACCGCGCCTTGCGCGTCCTTATTCTTTTCGACCGTAGCCAGCATCCGGTTTTCCTCCCCCACCGTATCAAACCAGGGCAGACTCATTGCCTCGGAGTCACAGGATCCGACACAGACCGCGCACCCCACACAGCGGGCAGGATCGACGAGGGCCCTTCCCTCGAAGGGCTTGCCATCGGTTCGCGGCACGATGTGCACGGCATCAAAGGGACAGTCCTGCACACACTGGGTACAGGCATGGCAACGGGACTGATTGACAAACGTCTGCCAGGGAACCGTCGGGGCTTGTCCGGACAGCGCTTCCGCAGTATCCGTTTTTCGGATACGTCGTGCAAAGATCCAGGGGATCGCCGCCGCAAAGAGAATAGCGAGGGCGATGAGCAACCAGGGAGCGGATCCCTGCAGGCGCAGGGTGATGGCGAGCGGAGTCAGATACCAGGCATCGACGGTGAAGGCCTCCGGTTTTACCGCCATTTCGGCTGGACCGTCCAATGGCGCCGGAATCAAGAGCGAGGCAACGGCCATCGCCAGGGTCAGGGCCAGCATCATTCCCCTGCCCGGCAGCAGGCGCGCCCGGTTGATCCGCAGCAAGTGCACCATCAGCCCGACTGCAATCATCAGGGGCAGTAGCATGTGGGTGAAGAACACCACAAAAAAGAGCAGGCTGGGAACCAGACGGTCTGCCACATAGAGACGGGTCAAGGGCTCGCCAAAGATGGGGATCAAATCGAGCAGTCGCATCGAGGCGATGGCCACCTCACGGGCCGGTTGATCCCAGACCAGCCAGTATCCGGTCCATCCGATAAACCAGACAAGAACCGCCAGTCCGATCCCGGAGACCCACGGCAGCCAGCGCGCCCCGGCAAACTTGCGCGAAAGAAACATCCGCAGGGCGTGGACCAGAACCAGGAACATCGCGAGGTCGGAGCTGTAGCGGTGCATCGCCCGGACCCACCCGCCAAGCGTCCGGCCTTCAATCGCCTGCAGGGAACTGTAGGCAAACTGCGTGCTCGGTGAATACCAAAGCAACAGCCAGACACCGGTCACCACTGCCACGATCAGGGCATAGTTGGCACACCTTCCGGTCTGGGCCAAAGGGTTGTAGGACTCGGGCAACCAGCGTCCGATCCAGCTGTCGAGCCAGGATAAAGCTCTTTCCAGCCGGACAAACACCCGATCGCCACGTACCAGTGGCTCAGGGTTCATCATTTTCCTGCAATTTCCAGCCGCAACCGGGCGGCTTCGCGGGTCAGATCGAGGACGGCCTGTTCGAGCCAGGTCTGACGTCGATCATCAAGGGTGAATCGGTAGGCGATGCGTCCATCCGCATCGATCAGGATAAAGAGGTTGGTGTGATCAATCACCCCGGTCCGCTCGTCCAGCCTGGGAGCAAAACCCATCCGCATGGTCAAGTCTGCCACGGTTTCAGGATCCCCGTTGAGGAAGCGAAACTGCGGATACTCAAACCCGTAGTATTCCGTCACTGCCTGACGAATCTCGGCGGTATCATACTGCGGATTGAGAGAAATGGCGGCAATAGTCAGATTTTTCAAAGCCTCGGGGGGAAGCGAAGCGACCACTTCCTTCATCCCGGCAAGGATGCGGGGACAAGCGGTTGAACAATGCGCATAGACACCGGTCACCATCACCACCCCACCCTTCGCATCGGAAAGGGAAAAAGGGTTCCCATATTGATCCTCCAACTTGAAGCTGGCAGGTGTAATGGCAGTGCGGATACGATCACCGGGAAAGGGCGGAAGCTCATTGGCATCCGCATCCGGTCCGGCATAGGCAATCATTCCCCAGATAACCAGAAGGGACACCATCACTCCGCTGGCCATGGAACCCCAGTGACGGGCCCATCCTGCAGGACGTAACAATACCAGTAAGTTGGAACGCCAGATAAAGATGACCAATACCGCGATAAAGAGCGGCTCCAGCAGCATGATCCAGGCTGCGGCCCATTCCATTCCCCCTGTGCGCGGGTTGTAGCTGAAACACCATACCTTGAACTCGGTGGCAAACGCCCCGAAAGCGCCCCAGCCGGGCGGGGCAAAGAGCACCGCAACGAGGAATAGCTCATAGACGACCGTTGCCGTAATGACAAAGGCCGGCAGCCCGGTTCCGGTGAAAAAGCGCCCGATCGCGGCCCCGCGCCCGCCCGTTTGGGCGGACGCAGAAGCCACTTCAGATGAGGATGAGGGGAAATCAGACATGGATGGTTTTACTGCACCGGCCAGACATCGGCCAGGGCTTTCCAGTTGGCGAAGTAATACACGGCGAAACTGATGAGGAAGACGGCCGTTAGGGCGATGGTTCCCTTCATGGCCCAGTGATCGTGGGCGAGATGACCCTCCTTCACGCCGGGCTGGCGCTGGACGGTTCCCCAGTCATAGATGGGGCGACCTGCATTGCGTTGGCCAAAGAGCAGTGTGCCCACGCAGAGCACGCAGAAGAGCAGCAAGGCGATCACCGCCACAATCGCACCCACACCCATAATCCCGAGGAAGAGGTGGGAGGCGGGGCCATAAATACCGGCAGGTTCAATATCATACATCCGGCGTGGCACACCAAGGGACCCGGCAAAGGACATTCCGAGCGAGACCATGAGAATGCCGCCCCCGAAGAGCCAAGGCTGCAGACGGGCAAGGCCCTTCCAGATAAAGTCCCGGCCAAAGAAAAGCGGAATCACGTAGTAGGCCAGCCCCATGAAGGCGAGTGTGGTCCCGCCCACCACCGTGGCGTGGAAGTGACCGGTAATCCGCAGGGTGTTGTGAGCGATGATGTTAATCTGTTGCGTGCCCAGGGTGACTCCGGTGATGCCACCAATAAAGCCGAAGATGAGCAGGGACAGGACCACGGCTGAAAATGCGGGGTTGCGCCAGGGTAAAGCCGCGACCCAGCCGAAGATGCCCTTGTTGTAACCCTTGTCCCGCATCGCCATTTCCACAGAGGCCGGAACGGTGAAACCGTGGATCATCGAAGCGAGCACCGCGAGATACATGGCGTAGGAGGTGTTCCAGATCTTCCAGGTGGAACCGACTGCGGGATCCACCAGAAGGTGGTGCGCAGATGCGATGTTGATGAAGAGAATATAGAGGACAAAGGCCCCGCGGCAGACCGTCTCATTGATCGGCTTGGCCCCGGTGGCCAGATGGCCGACCAGATACCAAATCGCGACCATTGCACAGACATTGACCTGTTGGGACTGGTGTCCAAGTCCCCACCAGATCATCCGGTACCACATCGGGTCCGGCTCAGCCGTCCAGCCCATTGAGTAAGTGAAGGTCGGAATCATGACGATGGCACCATGCAGCAGGGTCACCACCGCAATGATGGCGGCCGCCATCGCTCCGTAGGTTACCAGCGGGAGTGAGCCTTCGTAAGTTTTGTCCCGCTTCGCCACATAGAGGGTGGCAAAGAAGTTGAAGACCGCAATCAAGGTGCCCACCGCTACCAAAATAATGCCCAGATAAAAAGCGGGGTGCGCCAGCAACGGCAGGTAGCTGGTCAAGAGCACGTCCGCTTTACCATCGAGGATGATGAAGTTCACCATCACCGCGCCGACCAACATCATGACAAAGGAGACCCAGGCGACAGCCTTGGAAAACAGTCTGGCACCGAGGGGAGTGGTGCAGGCAAAGTAGAGAATGGCGACCTCGAAAAACAGGATCCAGAAGATCAGCATGTTGAGGCCGTGAAAGGTCAGGATCCGATAGAACCAGTCAACCGGAAGAAGGTGCACCGTTTGCCAGCGGGTCAAAGCCAGCAGAATGGCCGCCACGCCACCGAGCAGAAGAAAGACCACCGCACAGACAGCGGTCAACCGGATGAAAAGCTGGGCCGTCAGGCAGACCTTGAGTCCGGTGGTTTCGCACCTGCGGGTCCCCTCGGAAGAGACCGGTGCCGGAATAGAAGCTTGAGAAGAAACGCTCATGTTTGGATTCGGTTGGAGGTTTCGCGGCCTTACTCGACGATGATCTTTCCGATCATCCGATCGTGACCGATCCCGCAGAATTCGTTGCAGACAATGACAAACTCACCCGTCGACGTCGGGGTGAGGGTCAGGACGTGATCGTAACCCGGCAGGATTTGAAAGTTCATGTTGAGGGGTTGCAGTGAGAATCCATGACTGAGATCCATGGAGGAAATGTGAATGCGGTAGGTTTCACCCTCGCGCAGTTTAAGAATGGGATACCAGCTCCACATACGGGAGACGAGGTAGGCTTCGCCACCGGGTGCCGGCTCCACCACCGGAACGCCATCAATTTCACCGACTTTATTGGCTTCCACAAATTGCTCGGTGCGCTCGAAGAAAGCGGCCGGGGTGACGGCATAGGCCTCGCCCCGGCTGTTTTGCTTACCGCGAAAATGCCAGTAAGGCATCATCACGCTCATTACCAGACACCAGAGCAGCGCCAAGCCGATCCAGAGCTTTTCCGCACCAGCAGGTGCCTGGAACCAATCACGATCAGGAGGAGTCAGGCTCATGGCAGGTCAGGGGAGTTGAGCGGGTTGCACCAGAAGGATTTCGATCCATCCCCAAAGGGTGTAGGAGAGCATGGGAATGACCACACCGAGCACCAGAAGCAGCCAGGTGTTGTCCATCAGGCGTTTCAGCCAGGGTTCTTTCGTTTTGTTGTCCATCGCTTGAAGAAGGTTGAGATTAGAGAACAGAAATTTTAGCCGGCTTGGCGGGAATCACCCTTCAGCCATTCGCGCATCAGCCGGAGGACGACCACAAGGAACCAGACACCTCCGACGGTGGCGGCAAGGCCGCCCAGGCCCATCACGGAGAGTCCGATATATTCACCGAATTCACGGACCTGCTGTTCGCTGGCGTAGGTTTTGCGGCCCAGTCCGTAGAAACCACCGATGCCGAATCCAAGGGCAAAGACAGCCTGCCCCACCCCGTAAACCCAGAGTTGACGGCGGGCGGAGGTCCAAGAGCGGGCCTGAACATGAGCTTCACCCCCGCGATGGAGCACGACCAGATAGATCGCTGCCATCAGTGCGAGGGTCACCCCTCCGAGGGATGCATGGTAATGGGCCGGCACCAGTGTAGTGGAACCACGGATACTCGCTCCTAGTAACATCCCAAAGACAGTCAGCCCGGCGCTGGCATAAAAAGCGGCTTTCAGGGCACCAGTGCTGACAGTACCCCGTGCGTCGCGGTGCATCCAAAGGTGACGGAGACAGAGATAGAGCACGACAGTCACTACCGGGAAAATACCCCAACGCATCAATTGCGTGGCGCCGCTGTAGTAAAGGGAATGCATCGTGCCCTTCATTGTCAGCAAGGGCATGGCAAAATGGGGCAGGACCAAAAGGGTGAACAATATCCGCGCGGTCATGGTCCGCAGAACGGCCTGCCCGGTGGCTTTGTCCAACGCCCAGAGCCAAATCGCAAGCATCGCCGCGACATTCGCCACCTGCAGCACATGGCCCGGACCCCAGGCCGAAAATTCGTAATATGTCCAGGCATCCAGACCACGGTTGAGTCCGCTGATCGCCGCCACCCAGGTGACCATTGCCAAGAGGACGGCCACTGCGCAGGCTTTCAATCCAATGAAGGCAGCCTCGGGAAGGATACCAAAGGTCTCTACGTGGGGCACATCGTCAGTCAACGCACGCAGAAAGGGGAAAGCCACTCCCGCAAAAAACAGGGCGACCCCGGCGAGAAACCAAGGGTGATCAATCACCGGAACATAGTTGGCAAGGATTGGTTCAGATCCCATTGCCAGTGCGCCTGCCAGCATGCAGCCAACACCGAGCGCGGAAAAGATAAAGGCCATCCCGTCATCCGGTCGCAACCGGCTGGAACTGCGCAACCCGATCAACCCGGCAAAGCCGGCATAGAACCATACCACCAGAGCGAGGACGACATGGACAACCAGACAACGCCGGAAGAAGAGCGGATCATCAATCACGCCTGAAAGAACCGGCATGCGCCCGAGAACCACAGCAAGGGACAGTAATCCCGCCAGCACAAGGCTGCCGACAGACAATCCCGTCCACAGTTTTGCTATTGGAGGAATCGTTTCCGCCTGCACTCCGACACAACAAAAGCGTTCATCCGTCGAAGATTTCGCACGGTGAACAGTGTCAGGATCGGAACAGTGAATGACGGATTGCATCAACGGTATCGTTATACAATGCCCCCCATTCGCTTTCCTTGATCTTGGTCAAGGACGGTCGATTAATCGTCATTTATACTCCCACCCGAAAAAGTGGCATCTTTACCGACAGCATCTCCTTCCCTCCAGACAACACAGTCCAGCGGCCTCTCGGGCGTGCTGACGATCGGCAGGGCTCTGATTGCATTAACCAAGCCGCGGCTGGCGTTTTTCTCCGTTCTCAGTGGGATGACCGCCTACCTGGCGGCGGCCGAGCGCACGGATCTCTCCCTCTTTCTCATTGTCATGCTGGGGATCAGTTTGTCTGCAGGCGGCGCGCTTTCCTTCAACCAATGGTGGGAAAGGGATCTCGACAAGCTGATGCCGCGGACCCAGCGGCGGCCTCTCCCCGCCAAGCTGCTGCCAGCCTCTACTGCCCTGCTCTGGAGCCTGTGTCTGTCGTTTAGCGGTGTTCTCATCCTCGGCCTCGGGATCAACGGGTCTTCTGCCTTTTTTGCGGCGTTAACCATTCTCTTGTATGGTCTGGTCTATACACCCCTGAAGCAACGTACCCGCTGGGCGACAGAGATCGGCTCGATTTCCGGCGCACTTCCGCCCTTGATCGGCGCGGCCGCAGCCCACAATCTCAGCTCCCTCGCAGCCTGGGTGCTCTTTGCCATTCTGCTTTTCTGGCAGATGCCTCACTTCTTTGCCATAGGCTGGCTCTATCGTAAAGAGTATCAGGCTGCAGGCTATCCTTTATTGCCAGCGATTGATGTGACAGGTCGTTCCACCGCTCTCTGGTCTTTATTTCACACCAGCGCACTCCTTGTGGTATCGCTGCTTCCATGGGCTCTGGGCTGGTTGTCGGCAGTTTACGGAATATTCGCTCTAGGGGCGGGTCTTTGCTTTTTCTACACTGCCTGGCTGTTTCATTCGGACCCATCACGGAGGGATCACTACGCCCGCCTGCTTTTTCTGGGTTCCATCCTGCACCTCCCCGTGATCATGCTGGCTTTGGTCATTGATCGTCTTCTGGCCTTAACTTAACCCTCTATTGCTCTCCAAAGAGCACGCTTCAATCATCAGTCTATTCTGAGGAAGATGGCTCAAAGAAAGTGATTATTCTTATTGGGCTGTCAGGATTATTCGGATACACAATTGGCTGATTCGAGCCCTCTCGCGCAAGTGGGCAATCCCATTTGTGGTCGGAGTAAAGAGGTGGTGCTCGTTCCGGTTCGCTGCGAAATCTCCAGTAGTCGGCCAAGGTGTGTTCCGTCCAACTCTTTAGGCGCAAATGGCACCGCTTGCTCCGTACGCAATCATACCGCGCCGGTTTCCCGACGCGGTATCGCTTGCTCACTTGTTTCTACACCGGAGATTCTCAGGTCTCCGGATCCTCACTCTACTAACAAGAACGTTACTCCACAATCAGCACACCGCGCATTAAAGCAGGGTGACCAGGAAAGGTGCAAAGGAACGGATATTCACCGGGATTCGATGGCACATCGAACTCGATAATTTCACGCTCACCGGGACCCAGAATCCTGGTGTGTGCGATCACCTTGGACATATCGGCGGGCAAATATTCAGGCGGATTATTGGCGGATGCATTCCCAATCGCATTTAACTCTGCAGTGCTCATCGGTTCAAAGAGAACCCAGTTGTGTCCCATCGCCTGTTTTGGCATCCGACCGATATTCGTGAAGGAAATTCGGATCGGCTCACCAGCCTGGGCACGAATGGTGGTCACATTGAACTGCATCTGGTCATTCCCGGTAATCGAAATGGTGCGAACACCATCATCGACTTCGGGACCTTGACCGACCGAACCCGAGGCAGGCTCGGATTTACCACAAGCGGCAAGTGCAATTACGGCGGCAAGCAGAAGCGTGCCAGTGAAGGATTTTTTGAACCATGACATGCCAACAATCTAGCACAACCCGGAGGGATATGCATTGATCTGGATCAAGAAATTGCCGATCCCTGTTTGAAATCAATGACGTTCCGTGACAGGAGGTGGTGGTTCCAGCTTCCGTTTCGGTTTTATGGCCAACCCTATCATGATTAGCCCTAATCCCCCAATCAGAATACCTCCCAGGGCGCCATCCCCCTTGCCACCATTCCAGTTTGGATAGGCCTTTAAATAGCGGATGGGGACCGTGGTCCCCGGGCTGGGTAGATGCGAGACGTTATAAACTTTGTTCATCCGGTAGGAGCCAGTGTATTCTGTCCCATCGACCATGAATCGATAGCGTACTTCGTAATTATGGTCCATCGCATCCGATGAGGAGTCGACCACTTGGCGGGTATTCGTCACGACCGCAATCGTTTCGACTCCCACCGCGGTGAGCGCAATTCCACGTACGCCGAAAACGATCAGCATCAAGGCAACCAATACCAAAAAAACACGTTTCATAAAACTCATCGCGATCATTCCTTTCTTTCCTCAGGCAGGACGACGGGGTACCAACCCCCCGCTTTTTTGTGTAAGATTTCCCCGACCTGGAGCCCGTCGGGATACCACTTGTCAAAAGCTCCCTTTTCCATTCTCACGTTCACTTTGCCGCCATCCATCTTTCGGCAGACGATACAGATGTGGTGAGATTGGGCGGCAATGCCATGCCCTTGCCGATTATCAGTGCGGGTGTAGTGCTTTATTTTTTCCACTTTCCCGGTCCACTCTTTGGCCAGTTGACGGCGACTGTAGAGTGACAGCAGAACAGTGATCGTGACCACCACCAGTATGGTGACGATAACCAAAGTGATACCTTCCAATTTCATGGTTTGATTCGTGTTGGGGTTATGGAGTCGGATGCAGCGTCGGGAAGATGGATCCATTGAAGTTTTGCCTGACGCGGCAAATGCTGGGATACCAGACGCGCTATACGCTGAAAACTTCCGTCCGGACAAGGCAGTCGAATATCCCAAGGACCACCGATGATGAGGATCTCGTGCGTTCTTTCATTGATCCTCACCCGGCGGACGGATCGCCACCGGGTACTCGGTCTCCAGGCTACCCATCGCCCCCCTTTCCATGTCAGGAGAAAGGCAAGGTGCGTCAACCAGGCCATGATCCGATCCAAGCGGCGGTGGGCTTGCGATGGAATCAATCCGACGCCTCCGGGTGATAGATAAAAGGTAACCTTTCGGTTCCTCAGGACTACTTTGACCAGTATCCAAACCAAGAGAAAAGCACCGAGAAAAAAGGCGAGGAAGATCATCGCAGGACCGGGACTGGAAATACCTTCCTTCTCCATCAAATGGCTACCAGCTATCCCCAAAACAAAGACGGCCTGCACCCAAATCAAGAGGGTCAGCGGTCTGCCCGGGCCACCCTCCCGACACGGAGCGAACAACGGCACAAACCCATGCCAGGAGGCCAGAGCCTGAGGCAAGGAGTCAAACGTATGATCGCAGGGGGAAGTTTCTTTACGGACATCCACTCGATGTCCATGCCGAAGTAGAGAATCCACACCGATACGAATAGCAGACGATTCCGGGAAAAGGCAGCACAAACCATACCTTCTCCACCCGTTAGCCTGCATAATATAACAGGCCCAACTGGACTGCATTAGATGCGTTTATTGGTTTGCTAGGATCCTCAGAACAATTGCGGGGAACGGACAAGGGCAGTGCGCCGATAATGCTCAAGCTCATTCTCACTGATGGCCTGGGCCGGGGCCAACTGGTAGTGCCGCTCATCGACCACCCGCACCTCACCACCAACCAATGTCAGTTCAAAGAGAGCGATGCTGTCCTTTCCGATATACTGGGCGGAAATCCCTCGACACTGCAGCCGGGGGAACTGCTCCATACAGCAACGCAAGTCCTGCTGGGCGCGGGTGATGGAAGCAGGATCGTGCGCTCCCTTGGCCCTGACAGGAACCACCACTTGGCAGCCATCCCGGTCGATCCCAACATAGACCTCACCGATTTCGATTTCTCCATATTCGTGGAGGGGTGCCCGGGGACGGTTTTCCAGCGGATGGGCAACCACCCCGAGGAAAAGGTCAACCAACCGATTGTATCGAATTTTTGACAAGAGAGACTGCTCTTCACTGAGGACGCAGGACGTTACGATCTGCGGAGTCGCATCCGGTAATTTGACCAGCGGAACCCGCGCCTGAGGCAGCAGTCTGCTTTCGCGCACCAGTTTGGCCACATATTTCCCCGGAGCCCGCATCTCAATGACCCATTCGGAACCATTCGGTTGCGTTTCACGCACTGTCTGTGGCAAATCGAAGTGGCGCCCAATGGCATTTTCCGGATCAATGCCCTCTTCCGTCAGATCCAAGCCGATGGCGCATGCCGCATCGGCAATGTCATCACCGTTGAAAGTGAACGCGGTCAAGCCGGGTCCATAGTTCAGAAAGAATACTCTTTCCACAAGTTTGGGCAAGGGGTTAGAGACAAGTTCGCTGGTTACCATGAGAGACAAGGGGAGAAGGTTTAGGTGGGCCTGCGGTGCACTCCAGAGAGCAGAGAGCAAACCGCAAAGCGTTCAACTGCCTCATCATCGAACGGTTCTTAGCAGCTTCGTTCAACTATTTTCCAAGCCGTTGGGCAAAAACAAGGCCAATGCCCTAACGTTGCACTGGGGTTTTCTCCAAGAATTGATTGAATCGAGGGGCAGACCGCCTTTTTCAAACCGCCCGCAACATCCGGCCGAGAACCACCAACAGGGCCAATACCACGATCATTATAATAGCCAGCCGCATAGACCAGGTCCCGGCCGGGGACTTGGCTGTATCCTTTCGAAGACTCTCCAGAGGGGAGCGGTCTTCCAATCGCTTGGCAGGCACCGATGCCTTTTCCGAAGATGCCTTGTCGCTCTGATCTACAGCCTTCTGTCGCTTTTCTTCCATCCCCTCATCGTCAACGAAACCGCCTTTGGTGTCAAACCAGAGACGGTTTCGCGAGCTTTGGCTCCTTCCATCAATTACTGCCTTCGTCGTCCACGAAGATGAAGCGCTGAGCCGCTTTCACAATTACCCTGCGTCCGTTTACAGTGGGGGGATCGAAGCGCCATTGACGCACCGCCTGTTCCGCAGAAAGAGCCAGCTCCATATTGCCATCCAACTGCGTCAGTGCTGGCATGCGGACTCGACCTTCCTGATCGATGAAAAAGGACAGCACCACTTCGCCTTTCCGTTCATCTTCCGGAATATCACTGTAAACAATTGGTTTTACGATTTCACGGGGTTCAGGCAGGCGATCCAGATCGGCAAAATTCGCAAAGTATTCCCGCGCACCAGGTTCTATCCGCATCCGGTTGAGGAAGGCCGAGGTCGACTCGAAGCTGTTCATATTCAGCAGCACATTATTGTAGGAGAACTCAAACCGGATTTCCATCGCGGAGGGAACCGGTTCCCCATTTTCCATCGCGGGCTGAAAGCGCCACCGAGGGAAGACCGATCCCACTTGCCGGATAAAATCATCGTGCGTGGCCCGCACCGGCAACCAGTCGGAAATCCGGCCTTGCATGTCGATCTCCACCAGGGCGGTTAATGTTCCACTGTAAATCGCCTGGCTGGAAAGCGAAAAAGGATAGATCGGGTCCGGTTTATCAATAATCACCGGAGGTTGAAACTGAACCGCATCGTGCTCTTGAAGGGCGCCGGAAGCCGTCGCAGCTCTCTGCTGTTCTCTGGCAGAATCGACACCTTGATCCGCTGTCAGCACTCCCCTCACAGCAAATCCACTGAACAGTACCGCAGCAGCTTGAAAAAATATGATGGCATGACGTGAGATGGTGATTTTCATGGTGGGTAAGGGTTTAAATTCTGAGGCGAAACCGAAATCCGCCTCTTGCCCAACTCTACACCATAGCATACCATTCACCCTTCAGAAAATTACCATGAAGGGTTTTCATCGGCACCGGTGTAATGCATCATGAAGTCCCTTCAGGGCTCAAAATCCCTGGATGATTGATCAGAATATGAAACACGCTTCCCAAGATCCGATTCGCACGACACTGCAAGTCTGGCAGCCTGAGATTGAGGCCCAACCCGATCTCGCCGACTCGGTCCTGCGGGATATCCGCGGCCAAAGGCGGTCCCCCCTCTCACCCCGGGTCTGGCTCCCCCTGGGTGCTGCCGCCGCACTGCTTCTCTTTTTCGGCGGAGCGCTCATGGGGATTCAACTGGGGCACCAACAGGCACAACGGGACGCGGACGACCAACTTGCCTGGTCGCTGGCCATCAACCCAGCCAGTCGCGCCATTTTTCCGGCAGAAGCCCTCGCCTCCGGCCGTTTTCACCCTTTCGAAAGGCTCGACTGGATGCGCCGCGAGTTCAATTTGACCGCCGCCCAGTTTCAGGAGCTGGCCTCCCTGCAGCAGGATTTTGCTCCGGAATTTGAGACTCTCTACCAGGAGTTGATTCAAGTGCAGAGCAATTACGACCAGTTTGACGCTCACCGTCGCAGCGGAAATATGATCGATTTCATCGCCCTGCATGACCTTCTGCAAGGACGTGATGAGCTGCGACAGACCGCCCAGGCTACCTCCGCAGAATTTATCCGCAAACTGCATGCGGTCCTCCGCCCTGCACAGCAAAACGCTTTTCACCTTTTCCTTGCCAAGTATTCACCCGAACTCGCGCCCTTTGCCCCAGCCCCGCGCGATGCCTGAAGCTACCCCCCCCGACAGCTCCCTCATGCTCCGCGTTGCCCATGACGACGAGGGAGCCTTGCGTATGCTGATCGAGCGCTGGAAAGGCCCCTTGCTGAGTTTCACCTATCGCTACCTGCAAAACCGCGAAGCCGCCCACGATATCACCCAGGAAACGTTTGTCCGCCTCTACAAGGCACGGGAACGCTACCAGCCTGAGCGACCTTTTGGTCCATGGATTTTCCAGATCGCCGCGAACCTTTGCCGAAATCAGCAACGGTGGTGGAGTCGCCATCCCAGCGAACCTTTACTGGGCGATAACGGCAACGAACGGGAATACTCCCTTCCCCCCGCCCTCCACGATACCGACGATCCTGCTCAAATCAGCCAGGCCCGGGACACCGCCGCCAAGGTAGCCCAAGCAGTTCAATCCCTCCCCCACCAGCAGCGGGTGACCATCTTGCTTCATTACTATGAAGGGCTCAGCTATCGCGAAATCGCCGATATCTTGAACTGCTCCGAGCGCGGAGTTGAAACCAGGCTCTACCGGGCGAGGAAACGCCTGGGGGAGCATTGGCGGCGGCACGAAGCAGTGCCGCCGAATACCCAAGCCCACATCCTTCCACTCCACCTGCCCCCAGCTCAAACTGAGCCCTGATCAAAGCGAGATATCTTCTGGCCAGACGCAATGATAGGGGTTTTACCCGGTTCCGCTTGCCTTGGCCGCACGGCTGGTAATGTTTATGTTCTTTCATGAAAACCACCAAAATCACCCCCTTCCTGCTGGGCACCCTTTGCGCCAGCGCTTCATCCATCGAACCCGCCGCTTTTGACAGCGGTGGCAAACTCACCCACCTGATTCATCAGGGGGAGTCCGTTCCCATCCGCGCTGGTTGGCATGCCTTTTTCGAAGGTGACCTCGACGTCAGCCTGCAACCGCACGATCAGACTTCGCCCATTTCCCGCAACTACCTCGACATGAAGTGGACGGGAACCGCAAATTTCCCCAATGGCCGCACCATCGACTTCGAAATCGAATGGAACCCCACCGAAAGCGCCACCTCCTTTCAATCCACCCTGCACCACACCCCACCCGGATGGCACTTGCTGATCGTGGATTCGGTGGACTTTGTCATCGATCTGCCCAGAGAGCGCTTTGCCGGAGGCACCCTCGAACCGGGTTCGCAAACCCTGCCCGGGATCAAACCCCACAATCCTGCCCTCCTCGACGCAGAGACTGATCAAATCCGACTGGTCGACGCCGAAGGCAACTGGACCTTCACGTTTACCCTGCCTGAAGCGCGTCAAGTCATTCTCTCCGACGAATGGCTGGTCGATGGCTGGGGTCGGGACGAACGCTTTTTCCGCATTCGCATCCCGGTCGAAACAGGTCTCTGGGAGGATGGCGTCGAACACTCACTGGCAGGCAGCCTCTCCATTTCCGGAACCCCTGCCCCCAAGCCCGTGGCCCTGACAATTGATCCGGAAGCCATCCGCTACGCCTTCGATGGCTACGGCGGCAACTTCTGCTGGGGTTGGTCCGATGGCACCGAAATCACCGATTTTATGATCGAGACCCTCGACATGGCCTGGTCTCGCAGTGAACTCAAACTCATTCCATGGGATCTGGAACGTCCCTACCCCGGCGAAGAACTCAGGGAGGATTTTGAACGCATCCAGCGCATTCAAGACATGGGAATTCCCTGGATCATCAGTGGCTGGCGGGTGCCCGAGCGTTTCTACGAGGACCCCAACCGCAGACTCCCCGGCACCTTCCGCCGCCAGCTCAACCCCGCCATGTGGCCTGAACTGCTCGACCTGATCGGCAGCTACCTAATGTACTTGAAAGACAACTACGGTGCTGAACCCGACATGATCTCTTTCAACGAGCCCGACCTTGGGGTCTATGTTGCTTTCACCGCCGAAGGCCTCCGCGATGCCACCAAAAAAATCGGCGCTCACATGGAAAAACTCGGCCTGAAAACCAAAATTCTACTCGGTGAAACCGCCAACCCCCGCGACCAGCATCAATACCTCCTGCCCACCATTCGCGACCCGGAGGCTATGCAGTATGTTCAGGCCATCTCCTTTCACAGCTGGTTTGGAGCCACTCCCGACCAATACCGCAAATGGGCTGAACTCTCCCGTTGGATCGACAAACCCATCCTCATCGGCGAGGCCGGTTTCGACCCCGGTTCCTATCGGAACCGCAACTATGACAGCTTTCAGAACGGCTTGGCGGAATCCCGAGAAAACATGCGGATTCTCAAATACGCGGAACCCGCTGCCTCCCTCTTCTGGCAGTTTACCGATGATTACGCCCTCGCCCGCAAAGACGCCGAAGGAAACGTCATTCCAACCGGCCGCTACTGGCTGATGAAACACTACACCAATCTCACCCCCATGCACAGCCATGCGGTGGAAACCTCCAGCGATCAGGATGACGTCTACATCGCCGCCTTCCGCAAAGACGGTGAACGTGTCGTTCATGTTCTCAATCTGGGCGCTGAACGCGATGCCACCCTGAGCGGCTTTGCCTCCGGTCAATGGCAGCGGGTTGTCACCACCGAGGATAACGGCTTCGCCGATGGCGCCAGCCTTCGCTCCTCCGGGACCGATGCTACCCTCAGCACCCGCCTCCCTGCCCGCAGCCTGACGACCTTCATCCTCAGCCAGTAAACCGCTTCACAAAGGGTCTTAACCGATCCTTCGGACCCGCTTACTGGTCCCTCACGGAAAGCACCCTTCACTTCCCTTCGGCGACAAGCCAATCCATATCCCCGGAACACCTGCCGTTCCGGGGATTTTTTTGCGCCCAGCAGCCAAAAAAAATGCGCCATTGATCTACACCCACATTCTCACCATCCACCAATTCATCCCCCCGCATCTTTCAATCACAACCCACCACCCTAACGTGGCGTACGCCACGTTAGGGATGTACCATCCAACACTCCTTTGTCACGGAAGACGTGGATCCTCCGAATACAGGTATCTCCTCAACTGAGCGGATTCTGGCTTTTCTACTGGGCTACAGCCTCATTAACGTTTTTACCTTCCCTCCGATTCGCTCAGAAAACATGACCACCCTAACGTGGCGTACGCCACGTTAGGGTGGTCAAAAAAGTGCGGGGGCAGGATGGAATGCGGCCGAACCTCAGCTGCTGCTGGAGGCGGACCAGAGATTGATATCTGTATCGTCGATAGCCTGCTCATCGATCGCTTGCAGTTCTTCCGGAGTGAAGGCGGTGTGAGAAGCTGCCGCGATATTTTCCAGAATCTGCTCAGGACGGCTGGCTCCAATCAAAGCAGAGGTCACCTCGGGACGGCGCAATACCCAGGACAATGCCATCTGAGCAAGAGTCTGCCCACGCCCCGCCGCGATCTCCGTAAGCGCCCGGATGCGCTGTAGGCGGTTTTCCGTTAACATGGCCGCATCCAGTGCAGTGCCTGGGCGGCTGGCCCGTGAACCTTCAGGAATCCCGGATATATAGCGGGCGGTCAGCATGCCCTGAGCCAGCGGAGAAAAGGCGATGCAGCCGATCCCTTCATCCGTCAGCGTCTCGAGCAAGCCACCCTCCACCCAGCGGTTGATCATGGAGTATGATGGCTGGTGGATGACGCAAGGCGTACCCAGTTCACGCAAAATTTTGGCGGCCTCTCTGGTTTTCTCTGCTGAGTAGGAAGAGATCCCGACATAGAGGGCCTTACCTTGGCGAACGGCACTGTCGAGGGCACCCATGGTTTCTTCGAGCGGCGTATCCGGATCAAAGCGATGGGAATAGAAAATATCCACGTAATCCACCCCCATTCGCCGGAGACTTTGGTCGAGGCTGGACAAAAGATATTTGCGGGACCCCCATTCTCCATGGGGCCCCGGCCACATCCAGTAGCCCGCTTTGGTCGAGAGAATGATCTCATCCCGATAAGGCTGCAGGTCCGCTTTCAGGATTCTCCCCAAAGTCTGTTCGGCGGAACCCGCCGGTGGGCCGTAATTGTTAGCCAGATCAAAATGGAAAATGCCTTGATCAAATGAGGTCAGGACCATCTTTCTGGCCGTATCAAAGCGGGCATCGTCTCCGAAGTTATGCCAAAGACCGAGGGTTATGGCGGGCAGTTGAAGTCCGCTGCGACCACTGCGGCGAACGGGAAGGCTCTCATATCGATTGGGGTTGGGAACATAATCCATCCCTAAAAACTATACCGCACCCACGAAATCGCCAGCGTGCCATTAATTCTTACAAATGCCTTGCCCGAAAACCGGCAAAATCCGTGGGGACTTCGCAAATTGAGGTTGTGCGGGCCGGGGCGTTGGATAGCAGTGTTGGGCACGCGAATTCAGCCCATGAATCTTCTCGTTGACACCTTTTTTGATACCTTGCTCTCGCTCATCCCCCTGGTGGTCGTTGCTGGCATTGGCGCACTGCTGGCCCACTTCAGAATTTTGAGTTCCGCCGCCACCGAAGGGCTCTCCAAAGTGGTCATTCACATTTTTCTGCCCGCCTTGATCTTTTCGCGGGTGTTGGCTGGTCTTGATCCTGCCGCCATGCCCTGGTGGTGGATGGTTCCTTTGACCGCAGTGGGGATGTTTGCCGTTGGGCTGGGGCTGTCCCTACTGGTCTTTAACCGCGAACGGAGGGTTTCCCGCGATGTCATCCCATTAGGTTTTATGCACAACGCCGGTTACTTCGTGCTCGCGCTGGGAGCTTATCTGGTTCCGCAGGAGTTCGATGCCTTCTCGGCGTTTGTTTTTCTCTTTGTTCTGGGAAACAGCCCCTTGCTCTGGTCCTTTGGCAAAGCGTTTATCACCCGTGGCAAGGGCAGCGCCGGACAGGCCTTGCGCCTACGGGAATTCATTACCACGCCGCTGCTGGCCAATCTGGCCGCACTCCTGGTCGTTCTCAGTGGCACCGCCGACTGGATTCCTCTGCCGGTAATACAGGGCTTGGAAATGGCGGGAGAGGGCACAATCCCAGCAGCTTTTATCGTATTGGGCGCCAGTCTCGCCAGCGTACGAATCCACCCTCAAACCGAATGGTGGGTCGTCAGCAAATGCGTCCTGACAAAGATGATCCTGGTCCCGGCTGTCGTACTTCCAATACTACACTTTTCTGGATTGAGGGAAAGCCATCCTCTTCTGCTCTATATGCTCATGCTGCAAGCCATTTCCCCACACGCCGTCAACCTCATCATCCATATCCGGACCTACGGTGGCGATTTGGAACGCGCCAATAATGTGATTCTGGCCGCGTATCTCTCGTGCCTCATCACTATCCCCGTCTGGGTCGCCCTTTGGGCATGGACGGGAAGCTGGTGACTTCTGCCCGGCGACTCAATCCTCTGTCGCCCCCTCAACTTCCGTCCAGATAAAGACCGTTCCGTTCGAGCGGTCAGGACTGGAGCCGATCCCCCGGGCAGAAGTCAGGCTGTAGGCATGTGGGTCGGCCTTCAGGTAGCGATTGGTATGGTGAGACAAGAGCATCACATCTCCCCGCAACATATCTATCCACTGAAATTGCGATGCCTGCCCCGAGTCCTCGCCGATCCGCACTTCCGACATGTGACCCATCCCTTTGACGGTGATATAGCCGTCATCCACTGCGGAAACCAGGGAAACGCGTCCATTCCCTCTGTCGACCACCCGGAAGTGTGATGCCCTTCCCTCGGCCAGCGGACTGTCTGGTGCCACCGGGCGCAGGGAATTGCGCCAGTTCACCAGCACTGAACCGTCCCCTATACTGCGCAGCTGGATCCAGACACCATCCGGAATCGGGCGACTGAATCCACCATGTCGGGGCTCTTCCAGAATGAAGCGATGGAAATCGGCATGCCCTCCGGAGTCCTTTCTTGTATTGTAATGAAAAAGTGAATACCGAACTCCCTGAAAAGTCTTCAACTGAAAAGCCATGATGAATTCGGCTCCGATCGAGGAGAAGGTATCCCCATCCGTGCTGTAGCTGAACCAGCCCAAATCCTGGTCAAAGTCACCGTGCGCCCGCAGCCAGACGACGGGACTCTCCAAGTTTACCGTAGCGATTTTTCCGCTACGCTGATCAAACTGCCTCACTTCAAATCCTTCCTCTGTTTTCACCACTGCCAGCCAAGCGTAGGGCAGGTTGAGCAAGCCGAGCCCGGCAACTCCTCCATGCTCCATTGCAGACCCATCCAGCTCCACCGTGGCAATGGACTCAGGCCCCACCGCCCGCTGTGTCAACGTGTTTCTGGCCATCCAGAAATCATCTGAAGGCAGCGCATGCAAACGCAGCAAAGCCTCTTCCGGTTGGTGTTCCCATTTCCCATCCACGGGAACATGGTTCCACTGCCAGACCGGGTTGAGCCGCGCTCCGGAAAAATCATCACTGCGTTGATAGGGCGCTCCTGGAGCCGAGGTATGCCCGGTATTCGGCTTGACCCAACTCCGGGGAGAGCGGCCGAGATTGCCGGACAATCCGAAATAGGGCCAGCCGTCTTCCCAAGTGACTGGGGAAAGATTCCAGACCCGCCCGACCGAGTTGTAATCCATCATCGTGAAGCCCCACCATTCCCCACTCTGGGTTTCAACGATGCCTCCCTGCGACATGGGAATGCCTCCAGCCACCCGGGGATTCGGCGGCACCAGATCAAAGGGGGGTTCGGTGGTGACATTCCACATTCGCCAGCCGACATGGACCCCGAGGCTTTCCTCAAAACTCGTCACCCGCCATTCATAGGGGCCATAAGGATGATCAGCACGGGCCGTGATCTGATAGGTCACCGGCTCATAGTTCGTAATGGTAATGTAATAGCGCCCATCGATTTTGTAGATATGGCTACCCTCTCCCGCACCGCTGTTGGCTGGAATAATCACCTGCTCGGTGTCGGGGATCAGGCCCGACATGTCGGGCTTCACCTGGGCCATGCGCAGTTCATTGTAGCCCCACACCACATAGATCGTCCCATCATCATCAAACAACACGGACAGGTCATGCAGGAAAACGTCCATCGCCCGGTGTTCCCAAGGGCCCCGGGGATCCTGCGCCATAAACACCTGGGTACCATGGCGGTTCACATTGGAGAAAATATAAAAGGTCCCGTCATGATACCGGATGCAGGGAGCCCAGAACCCCTGCCCATAAATTTCTCCCCCCTCCAGCCGAAACTCCGGTCCAAGGTCAAGCTGTGGACTGGCGTAACTGAGCAGCTCCCAGTTCACCAGATCCTTGGAATGCAACACCGGTAAGCCCGGCATGGTGTGCATCGTCGTCCCGGTCAGGTAATAGTCATCGCCAACCCGAATCAAATCGGGATCGGAAAACTCATCGTGAAAAATCGGATTGGTAAAAGTCCCGTTTCCGTTGTCAGCCAGCCATGTCGGGTTTTGCGGCCCATACTCCCCTGTTGCACCCGTCAACCGAAAGCTGCCCGACAGAATGACCACCAATCCCAGGGGGAAAAACCATAAAGAACGCAATTCGCTGAACATAGAAGAATCATTGAGGGATACCATCCGGGGGACAACCCACCCACAACTTGATCGTAAAGCATCAAGAACCAGAATGCCGCATCCAGTCACACAACAGGAGAAGACTAGACCTTTGGAGCGAAAAGTTTGTTTTTCAACGAAAGTCACGCTGGAATCGTCCATGAAGTATCCCTTGTGCTGAGAACTGAAAACCATTTCCAGAAGATGAAGCGTGCATTTTCCCTGCGAAACACGCTTGCCTTGCTGTGCCTGAGCTTTCTGGTCGGCTGCGGGACCACGGGGAACGTATTGATCCCTGGGATGAACCACACCGTGCGGGTGGAGAGTTACCGCAGTGCGATTGCCACCGGCAACACTTCCCGGATGGAGTCCGGGGCACGCGATGCCCTTCGTCGAACCAATTCGCAGGATGGCGTTCTCTTTGCCCTGGAAGCCGCCCGCCTCCAGAGTGTGGCAGGCAGGCATCCGGAAAGCATCCGTAGCTTTCACCTCGCCACTGATATTTTTGATCAGGAACGGGCGGCGCCCAGTATTTCGCTCAGCAGAACTTTTTTCAGTGCCAGCGCGCTGGCCACCAATGATCTGGCCATCCCCTACCGCTCACAAAGCTTTGAACGGCTGATGGCCTACAATTATCTCGCTCTGGAATTCCTCATCACCGGCGAACTAGATCGGGCGCAAATCGCCCTGACTGCCGCGCAGGCAGAGCAGGCTTTTCTCCGGGAGCGTGAGGAGGACTGGGCCGAGGCTGCCCGCCGCCAATCGGAGCAAAACCGTTTGGGCTGGAGTGCTCAACAGGAAGCCCTGCGCGGCCACCAGCAACAGTTTCAGGTCGACCACACCGTTCTGGAACCCTATCAAAGCGCCCTTACCTACTATCTGGCCGGACTGCTGTTTGAAGCACGGGGAGAACCAGACCGGGCTGCCATTGCCCTGAGACAGGCGGCAGGTTTGCTTCCGCGCAACCCTTATATCGATCGGGCCGTGTCCGACCTTCCCCGTCGTCAGGATGCCTACAGCGCACGTCTGGTTGTCCTTGCCAACGATGGCCTCATTTCCGCCCGTGATACTATCGCGATCCCTTTCATCTGGAATGAAACGATCCTGATGGTCGCGATGCCGGTATTCAGCAGCGGATCCCCACCCATTCGCCCTCTTCAAGTACGCTCCGGCGGCGTTTCACTCGGGAATACCGCCATGTTGGCCCATCTCGATGGACAGGCCCGCAAGACATTATCGCAGCAGTATCCAGCCATCTTTACCCGCCAGGTTCTGCGCCTCATCGCCAAATACCAAACCCAGCGAAGACTGGCCGAGGAAAGCCCTTGGGCTGGTTTTGCCGCTCAAATTTTTAATTTACTGACCGACAAAGCCGATCTCCGCGGCTGGCTGACCCTGCCTGCCTACGTTCAAGGAGCCCATTTCGACCTCGCACCCGGTGCCCATCGCATCGAGCTGGGTTCATCTTTATCCCTAAACCTAGAGCTTCCCCCTCACTCCACTACTTTTATCATCCTCAACCGGGTCGGAAATCATGTGTCATCCCAAGTAGTCACGTTTGACGCGAATGGAAATCCGGTAGATTCTTCCATCATCAATCGAACGCCGAGCCCCTAACCTGCATCCAATTCACCATGAACGCACTCCTTCGCCATCCTCTGGTTCTGATCCTGTTTTTTCTTTTCTTCCTGTTGGGCAGCTTTGGACTGCTTGGTTGTCAAAGTGCCGCTCCTCGCGTTACCCAAACTGGATCACCCGGCGAAGTCTGGGTTGAAGGACACTTCAGCACCGGACTGGAAATCGACGGGGTCTTCAATCCCGACGGAACCCTCGACCGTTCGCCTTTCCTCGGCCATTTCTTCCCCGGCACCCGCTTAATGATGGAGAATGCCGCCAGCGTCCGCTCCGACAATGGATTTCCCCAAGTGCAGGTCGCCGTGCGCAACACCGGCCGCGAACGCCAACGCCTGCAATACCGCTTCCTCTGGTTTGATGCCAATGGCATGGAAATCAGTCAGGGCCAAAGCGGCTGGGTTTCCGAGACCCTCGAACCCCGCGAAGTGCGCACCCTTGAAGGCGTCGCCCGCAGCCCGGAAGTAAGCGGCTTCAAACTTTTCGTCCGTCAGTATCAACCACAGCGTTAACCTTTTGATTCATCTACAGACTGTCATGAAATTCCTGATTCCCCTCAGCCTGATCAGCATCCTTTTTCTCAGTGCCTGCACCAGCCCGGTCAAGCGGACCGATCCGACTGACCCTACCGTGCAAACCTTCGCCCTCGGACAGGCCGATGTCAACGAGCTGGTCCAGTCGATGGTCAACTCGATGCTCACCTCGCGCAATGTCGCCCGGGCCACCGATACCAACCCGCCGCCCACCATCGTGGTCATTCCTTTCCGTCTGGATGCCGCCACCCTGACGGATACCCGTATCAACACCGGTGCGATCGGCACCCTTGTCCGTGGCCAGATTCTGGAATCCGGAATGTTCCGCTTTGTCGATGCCGCCCGCCGGGCTGACATCGCCGCCGAAATCGATTACCAACAGGAAAGCGGCATGGTCGATCCGGCACAGGCCCGTCAACGAGCCCGCCAAATCGGCGCCAACTTCATCCTCGAAGGCACCATCAGCGGATTCGATTCCCGGGCAGACCGCACGCGGTCCGTCGGTTATGTGGTCACCATGTCCCTGCAAAACATCGAGACCGCCGAAATCGTCTGGCAACACTCAGACCAGATTTCCAAGACGCAAACCCGCGGTATTTTCGGACGCTAATCCAGCACCCACACATTACTCAGTGGCAGGTGCCCCGCCGGCCAGCCCACCTAAGTATTCAGCCAGGTCAAACCCACTCTGCCAAATCCAGACGGCGGCACCCGCCACCAGCAGGATTGAAAGCAGAATAGTGATCTGACTTATTTTTTGCCGGATGGAAAAAACCGCCAGACAGGAGCCCCCAAACCAGAACGCACAGCTCAGGATCAGGGCAAAGGCATGCTGAAACACGAAAATCCCTGCAAGCAACCCGATCACCGACAGTCCGCACACCGCGGCAGCAACCAAGGAAAAAGCGTAAGCCGCATCAGCCTTTTCCTTCTGTGCCTGCAGTTCCGGAGAGGCGTTTTCCACCAAGGTGTCAAAAAAGCGGGGTAATACCTGATAAATGGCTTCGCGCACCTCACTCTCAAAATTGTGCAGGGAAACCTCAATCCGCTGCCCTGCCCGCTGCAGGCGCATGAGGTGCAGTTTGCTGTCAAAACTGGCGAACTGCAGCTCGCTCCAGGAATAAACCTCCTCCCCTTGCGGCCGGGCAATTGTCAGGCCCTCCGGACTCACCCGAATCTGCGAAATCACCTTTTTCAGAAAAACCGGCAATCTGGCCGCCGAGTAGAGCAAGCCCCCTCCTGCCGCCGCCAGAGCCGTGTAGACGACAACACCTCCCGACTGCCAGTAAACAACCAGCGCCAGCGTGACCGCAGCGATCAGTGCATACTTGAGCTCTTCCCATCCGTTGGTTTCCGCAGCATCGCTGGAAAAAACCCACTCGTCGCGCTCTTCATTCGTTTCTATGATATCACTCATCGGAGTTTCTTTGAAAACTCCGGAAGCTAACGTCATCCATGCCTCTTTTGTCGAACGTTATTTTTCCACTATTTCCAGACACCTGCCATGGACCAATGCCAGTGCCACTTTTTTACGGGCACGCTCGAGGATCCGCCCAAAGGTCGCCCGTGAAATACCCATTTGCTGACCGCCCGCCTCATGATGCAACCTCTCCGCATCCGCCAGACGCAAAGCCTCCATTCATCAAGCTCCCAGTGAACCACCTCCAGCTCGGCAGCGGGCACGCCGCTAGGCTTAAAGACCTTCACTTTGGGATTTGCATCAGTAAAACTGACATGGGGGGGCATCGGCAGGAAGGGATCTTGACTCAAATAGTTATGGGCTATGCTCTTATAAGAGGAGGGCAAGCACCTTCAGATCATTCTTGTGACCTCTCTAGGGGCAAAAACGACAGGGCCGCCCCAGATGACACGCGGACGACCCTGCCTCTCCGTTGACTATGACCTAATCAGACTACTTATGCCCCGGGGACTGAGAACCAGTCCTCCAGTGCGTAAGAATAAAACCAACGCCCGTTCGGAGTGTTGTAAAAACTGCTGCCTTCCTGATGAAAAAGCCACGTGGCCCGTTCCACATTGTAGAAATAGCCCGGCGCGGAGGGCAGAAGATAAAGCCAGCCCATTTGCAGGTCATAGACCCAGAGATTTTCAGGCTGGGCATGGCCACACCACCACCAGCCATGGTCGAGATGGTTGATCCAAGGGAAGAAGCCCGCATAAAACCAACCATTGGTCATCCAGGAGACTTCATACCAGGCTTCAGAACCATATCGGGCATGAGGAAAACTGTAATGAACCAAAAAGTTTCCACGCAATTGCGCATGCGACTGCGCTGTGTCGCGACCCCGTTTCGCCCAGCCAAAAGATGCCAGTTTCGCCCCAGCACGAATGGAATGGAGCGCACCAGAATGGCTCCCTACCAACAAGCTTCCATCAATACCGACAGATACAGACGCGTCATTATAGCCAGGAATCATGGATGACCAGAGCACGCTCCCTTCCGAATCGATTGCCTGCACAATGCTGTCGCCTCCTCCCGCATAGGATGGAACATAAAGTGTGCCATCTGCATCCAAAGCCGGAGAGGCGTAAAAGACATCTCCGACAAACAGATCCCATTCTAAAAACCCATTCGCATCCAGAGCATAAAGATACTCATCCCTTCCCGTAAAATAGATCCTTCCATCGGAAGTAATCACCGGCGCACTGTCCAAATAGTCAGCGGCATGAAAACTCCATTCAAGGGCTCCGTCAGCGTCCAGAACAGTGAGGTGATGATTGCGAGAAGCAACGTAGATGCGGTCTTCCTGGTCCAGGACCAAAGCCGCATAAACTCCGTGCTCATCAGCAGATGAAACCACTTCTCTTAAATCAACTCGCCAGCGAAGACTCCCATCTGGATTCAGGCTGTAGACAAATCCTTCCGTATCCGCGAAAACGATACGACCTTGAGAGTCCACCGCGCCCGAACTTTCAATCGGCCCTTCCGCCGGATAGGCCCACAACAGATTCCCTTCTGCACTCAATGCATAGAAGAAGCCGTCCCCGGAACCAATATACAGATTTCCCCCGTCGCCTAAGCTAGGGGACGCAATGACCAATCCTCCGGTGGCATAGGACCAGAGAGCCGAACCGTCACTTGCCCGGAGGGCATAAACAGAGCTATCCCAGGAGCCGAAGTAGACAGCCTCACCATCTGCACTCAGAACCGGACTGCTTTCAATCCAGTCCGTTGCTCCGGAAAAACTCCATACAGGACTTCCGTCACTATCAAGCGCCCGGAACACGCCATCAGTGGATCCAAAAAAGATCGTGCCATCCGCGCTGACCGCTGGAGAACCAAAGACCGCATCTTCAGTTTGAACACTCCAGACGATATCACCGTTGTTACCGGAAAGGTCTGAGACCAACCATCCGGCCAAAAGGCTAATAACGAGTTTTGGTGTTTGCTTTATCATCATGATTGCTCCCTCACTTCCTTGTTTTGACAGCTAGTCGTTTCTATTTCCATTGAGTGGGATCTTCAGTGTAAACCGGCTTCCATGCTCACTGGTCGAATTCAAGTAGAGATCCCCCCCCACCGCTCTTGCCAGTTGGCGGCTGATTGCGAGGCCCAGTCCGGACCCGGTTTCCTTCGAGCTGTTCCCAGGTTCAAAGAGTCGCAACTGAATGCTCTGGGCAATTCCACAGCCTTCATCTGCAACCTCAAACACCGCTTCCGAGGCTTCGAGCCGGCATCCCACCCGAATCGTGCTCATGCGCGGAGAGGCTTCACTGGCATTGGACAATAAATTCTGCAATACAAGAAGAGCTAGGTTTGCCTCTCGTGAGGGCAATATCCGCTCGCGGTCCATAGGTTCGATCGCAAAAACCCACTCCTGTTCACGCAGAAGAAAATCTTTGTAGAGCCGACTTCTGAGGACATCTTCCAGCTCACCCAGAGAAAGGTCCAATCCCCGGTCAGGACGGTCTTCGCTTTTTAGAACGGAGAGGGTTTCCCGAATCAGCTTGTCCATCCGCCCTGCTGCCTCACGGGCATCCGCAGTGCCATGGGTCCGGAGATAAGCTGAAAGCCCCGCCAGAGGATTGCGCAAGCCATGCATGAGATGGGCACTGATCGCGCCCACCGCTGAGCTGCGGGCAGCCAACTCAAGTTCTCGATTGGCACTTTCCAGATCCCGGTTGCGCGTCTCTAATGTGCTGGCGGCCTGCGCCAGCCGACGCCCACCAATCAGTCCGATGGGCAACAGCAGCAGGCTCCCCACCAGCCAGGCCAACAGCCCTTGCAGCAATAATCTTCGGTTTAAAGCATCAAACGAAGCCTGCACAGAGGAACCATCAATCCAAAATCGGACAACTCCATCGAAACCTCCATTCACATGAATAAGCGGAACGAGCGCCTCCACCAGCGAAACGGCTTGGTCATCCTCTGCCAGCACATCAAAAAAGACCGTCGATAAAGGAATCTCCGGATAATAGTGTATCTGAGTCCCTGACTCGATAATCCGCGACATTTTCTGATCAGCCAGGCGAACAGAGTCCACCGTCTCCGGAATAGCCGTATTGATCCAGCCACTACGATCATATACCGCCATCGCCAACACCCCACGCAAGGCGCTGGCACTGACAGCCAGCATCCGATAATCTCCTGGAACGCTGAAGGGATCTTCCAGTAGACGCTCATGCTCGAGGGCCACAATGGATTCCAACAGATGGGCATCACGCGACAAAATCTGCTCCCTCAACTCGTTTCTCAAATACAGTCCAAGCAAGCCAATCACCACAGCAAGCGCCAGCACTGCCGCGACACTTCCGTTGCGCAGCATACGGGCAAGACGCTTTTCCAGTTGAAGGTTGTTGAGTTGCTCGCTCATTCCAATCAAAGCCTATTAAAAATGATACGTCGTGCCAGCCGTTATTTGCCGTTGCCGGTAAACGATACTCCCCCGGTTGCTGTCCAGGTCGTTGATCTCCCAGCGAACTTGACTGCTGAGTGCTTCACTCCATTCGTAATGCACCTCAATTGAGCCCGACCAACGCCGATTCCATTCAGTCGAGGCATCGATGGCGGTAAGGAGTCGTTCCGCATAGTCGGTATGCCTCCACCCCGCCCGTGCCCGGATGTCCCAGGTGTTTTTCCGCCAGCGAACTTCCGGAGTCAGGCTGTAGCGCCAGCGCTCAAAATAGGATCCTTCCCGATCATTCTCATAAGTCACGGCCGCATCCAGACTGAGTGTCCATTGCGCTTTTTTATCAAGCACCAGAATTCCTTTAGTCCCAGTCGTGAAAAATTGAATACGCAACCTGGTATCTGCTATGCCCAATCCCAGTGCACCACGCTCCGGTGAATCCAGATATCGATCTTGCCCTCCCCCGGCATACCATTCCATCCGTGTTCCACTACGTTGACCGCGGCCGATTCGTATTTCTCCCTCATATGTCCAGTGATCCTCTTCGATTTCACGAAAATCTGAGTATGCAACGGTCACACTGGGTTCCAAAAACCAGTCAGGGCTGAGAGAACGCTCATGCCGTAGCCGAATCCTCGGACGCACCTGAGTAATCAACCCAACAGTGCGCTCTGGACTCTCCCTGAGGACAGTAGCATCATAAACCTGACGCGCATAGAGTGTATCGAGCGCAAGGATGGTTTTCCCATTAAGCCTTTGCCATTCCCCTGTCGCATAAATTGCGGCGACATGCTCCGGATCCATCTCTGATCGACTGAAATATCGGCCCTCGTAAAATGTCATCAGCGTTCCGCGGAATCCGGAATCCGGTAACCAAAGCAGGATGAAATCAAGTTGTGGCTGGAGAAGAGCGCTGCCTTGAGCCATCTCACCGCGTAAAGGATTATCGTCATATCCTGCCTGCACACCGACGTTGCCGATCCACAACCATTTTGGGAGTTCCACGGCAACAGGGGTTCCCTTCCCACTGAAAATGGCCTCAAGTTCAGCAAACTCCGCTTCTTCCTCAGCATCCTGCCAAATCAAGGAGTATTCGGCATCACCGCTGGCGAATCCTTCTTCATCAGAAGCGCCTGCCCAACTCAAAGCGGCCAAAACGCAACCAACAAACATCAACTGACGAAGGGTAGACATGGGGTGGTGGAGATACTTAATGTTCGGTCTGTTTGAAAAACGGCGTGGGCGGGATCACCGCCCACGCCTGAGTCTGTCTCTTCTGTCTATACTACTAACGTAGGGGGATAGCAATGGCCGTCGGGCCGATCAACCGCCGGGACGACGGTCTCCACCAGGCTCTTCGCCCCCGCGGCGTTCGGCCCGACGAATTTCTGTATGCGCTTCAATGCGCTCGCGCTGTTCTGCGCGGAATGCTTCCAGAATAGCCTGTCTCTCTTCAGCTGTCTGGGCAGCAGACAATTGTGCCCCCAGCGCGCGGCGTTCAGCCGCGATTTCTGCAGCAGCTCCAGCAAAAGCTTCACGGCGGGAGCGGACTTCCGCATCGGGACCTTCACGCTCCGGGCGCTCTGGCCGGTTTTCCAATACATGGTCGCGGATGGAACGGCGCAGAGCTTGCAATTCTGCAAACTTCTCCGCATTCGCTTCACGCCAGGATTCAAGCTCAGCTCGAATTTCGGCTTCGCTCGCTCCTTCTGCCTCCAATTGGACCATCAGCTCATGGCGGGAAGTCACCAACGCCTCCTGAAGAATCCGGGCATTGGCTTGGATTTCAAGAATCCCTTCAACAAATACAGGGCGACTGGGGCGACCTTCAGGTGGTCCACCCGCACCTTCGCCGTCTGGTCGGCCGGCATCTTCATTCGGCCTTTCATTCGGGCTCGGTGTTTCCACAGTTGGTATCTCTACTTCAACCGAGGCATCAACATCCACCGATGCGTTCGCTTGGCCGTCAGCATTCTGGGCATTCAACCCAAGGGCCATCATGCCCGCAATCAGGGGAATCAACCATTTCGTTTTCATAGCAATTTCTCTCTTTCTGTTCGGATTATTCCGGTGGAGTGCCCATTTCATTGCAAACCGAATGCCAAAAGAATTAATAAATCATATCCATCTACTATATAATAATTTAAAAATTTAATCGTTATTCTTACCCCTTTTCCCAACCTCCATTATTGGGAAAAATTTCCCAGCTTTTCTCTCCCATAACACCCCAATCGGGAAATTTTCCCCACCTCCCATCTGGCGAAGCAACCAGGTTGTTATTTGTTGACAAAACCAGCACCAGAAAGCCCGTCTCCTCTGAAGCAACCAGGTTGTTATAGGTTGACACATTTCGCGCTCCTCCGGCCGATCGAATAGATCAGCTTGGAGCCGTCACAAGCCATTCCCCCGGATGAAGGAAAAGTAAGGGTGCTATCTTACATCCTTCACCCGATATCTCAGGTAATCGCGGGGGACCCCCAACAGGCGGGCAGCAGCGGAGAGGTTTCCGTCAGTGCGCTGCAAGGCATCTTCAATGATCTTTTGCTCAAGAGCCTTTATCGCAGGTTCAAGGGCAAACCCCTCATCCGGCAGCTGCCAGTTTGGGTTTAAGATCCCACCCTCAGTGGCCTTGTCGACACGATCCAAGGTGTCAGGACGATTGAGGTGGCTGAAATGAAGTTCTTCATCCACCCCCAGTATCAAGGCCCTTTCAATTTCATGGGCAAGTTCACGGATATTTCCCGGCCAATCCCCGCTGCGCAGACGGGCATACCCTTCGCTGGTGATCCTTAACCCTTTTCGGCGATAGCGACGATTGAGGCGTTCCAAAAGAAAATCGGCCAGACGCGGGATTTCCTCCCGATGCTCCCGAATCGGAGGAAGGGTGATGGTCAACAGATTCAAGCGGTGAAACAAGTCCTCTCGAAAACGTTTTTCCCGCACCGCGGTGGGGAGATCCTCCAGTGAAGCCGCAATCAACCGTGCATCAACTGGAATCGAGCGGCTCCCTCCCACCCTGCGGATTTCCCTGTTTTCCACCGCAGAAAGGATTTTCGCCTGAATCCCGGAACTCAAACTCCCGATCTCATCGAGAAAAAGTGTCCCACTACCAGCCGCTTCAAACAACCCTGCCCGATGGCTGCGGGCATCGGTAAAGGCTCCTTTTTCATGTCCAAACAACTCTGACTCAGCCAGCGTTTCTGGCAAAGCCGCACAATTCACCTCGATAAAGGCCTCCCCGCCCCGCGGCCCTTCCTGATGAATCCACCGGGCCAGACTCGACTTACCTGTGCCGGTTTCTCCCTGAATCAGAATCGGGGGCAAGCCGCTCACCAAACGGGCATCCGTTTCAAGAATCCGCTCCAAATCCTGCCGCATTGATTCAAGTCGTTGCCCGAAAAAGAAATGATCCTCATTTCTCGAAGACTGGCTGCGCTCGTGTGCTCCGATCAGCTCGACCCGACGCTGTTTGCGCAAGCGCCCGATCACCAATGGTAGTTCCTCCGGATCAAAAGGTTTGGCCAGATAATCCCCAGCCCCAAGGCGCATCGCTTCAACTGCTGTCTCCACGCCCCCTTCCGCCGTCATCACAATCACCCCCCAGGTGGTTTCAATTTCCCCGCCACGCAAGAGATCAAGGGAATTCCCATCGGGTAAATTGACATCAAGCAGCGCACAATCGAAGGCCTGTGCCTGCAGGCACCGCCGGGCTTCTGCCAAAGTAGAAGCTCCCATCACGGAAGCGCCCTCTTGCTCCAAGGCAGCCACCACCTCACGCCGCCAAAGGGTTTCATCCTCAAGAACAAGTATTTCCAGATTGTGCAAAACCGCCGACATGAACGCATTCAACCGATCCCAGACCACAGGTCAACCAGACGATCAAATCGCAAGGAGAATCCTCCATACTGGGATTCTGCATGGAGAAAACTCCACCTGCAAAACCGATTTTCCGTTGACGCAGGCAGAAAAATGCGCCTTCTTCCACATTTCCAATTTTGTGGTGGTAGTAGCTCAGTTGGTTAGAGCATCGGATTGTGGTTCCGAGGGTCGGGGGTTCAAGTCCCCTCTATCACCCCATTTTTTTGTACGGATTTCAGGATTCGTCTGCGCCTTCGACAACTCCTCTGCGGAGCAATATCGGCGGTTTGAGCGTGATGAACACCTGCTCTAGAAAACTCGCCACCAGCGGCGCATGATCCGAGCACAACAAAAACCAAGCTGGATGATGCTGGCGCCGGGCTTCAAGGGCCTGGTGATCGAGGGGCATGCTTCAACGCTATCTTCACTCTTCACTATTTAATCTTCTGATCTCCCGATCGAAGTCGGACTCGAACAAGCGATCCTGCACAATGCGGTCTTTCTCAAACTCCGATTCGGCATGGGCCCGCACGAGGATCATCTCGGCAGCGGTCTGCCCGTGAATAGCCCAGTGGAGCTTGTTTTGCACCGTGGCGAAGAAGTGCTTTGTCGCAGTAGCCGTGATATCGTAGTCGATTGCGGTGGCAATCCCATCCGTATCGTAAAGGGGCCGGTCCTTGAGGCATCCTGATGTGTCTTCACATGCGATGCGCCGAGCATCAAAGCGACATGGTATTGGTCATGTTCGTCTGCCAGTTTTGCGAGGATCCAAGTCCACATGCCTGCCTCGCACCAGCGCCGGAAACATCTCCAAATGCTATTATGTTATCCATCTTTTTATCAATTACTTATGTGTATAAAATCTCATTTTTGATTTTGTCTACGCCGCCTAGGGCATTCAAAGACTGACATGATACAGAAGCGGGCATCCCTTACTGAAAAAGAGAAAATCGGGCATCCGGTCAGTTCTCATCCAACCGGATGCCCCGGAGCGCATCCATTCACAGTGTATTAAAAATCCCACTGCACTCCAACCGTTACCCCACGGCCTGGCAAAGGTTGGAGATCTTTGATAAATGAGGTATGGGGCCGTGCCTGCCGGTTAAGAAGATTCTCACCGCGCACAAACATCGATCCACTGTATGAGTGCCAGGTGAAATAGCGGGTCAACATCAGATTAACCATCGTATAGGCCTTGGTATCCGTCTCGAAGGGCGCCGTGTGTGCTTGACTGAAAACCCGCAAGACCTGTGCCTCGATTACCGTATCGGTGAGTTCCATATTTGCCTTCATGCCGGCACGAATAGGAGGAATGCGGGAAATATTCACACTGGAATCACGGTCACGGGCCCGCACCAGATCAAACATCCCACTGATATCCAGCGCATGGAACCCTTCTTCCCAAACCCGAATTCCGATCTCCGCCTCCGCCCCGTAGTAGAGCGCATTACTAAGGGAGTAGCGGGTCACTCCGATGAACTCGTTCTCCTCGCCCGCATCAAGGCGGGCCTGCAGAAAGGCTTCATCAATCGCACTGCGGTCAATCAAGGTAAAGCTGTCATCACTGTTTTCAAAGGCCAGTTCTTCGGTGACCCGCAGGCCGATGTAGTCGCGGATGCGATTGGCAAAAACACTGACCGATCCGCGAAGCCACTCCCTTTCCCATTCCAGACCGAGGTCGATGTTATGGGAGCGTTCCCGCCCGAATGTCGCACCGGAAAGATGATCGCTGACCTCATAGGAAAACGTCCCGATATGTGGTCCATCCGCAAAGAGCTCCTGCGCACTCATCAGCCTTTCGGTGTAACTGTAGGTCGTGCGCAACTTGAAAGCCTCACCCAGCGGAACAATGGCGCCTAAAGAACCGTTCGCACCCCACTTGCGATAGCGCGGAGGTGGAGTGGTTTGGCCGGTGATCTCGTCACGCTCATACAACTCCGGGCGAATCGAGGTATGCTCGAGCCGACTACCCAACTGCAGGATTACGAGATCCATGGGAAACTCCTCAAAGAAGAATACAGCGTATTTACGAGTCAGACTGGGACGGATAAAAGCTTCATCTCCCACCGCCGCAAATCGGTTACGACTGGCCTGAAGCCCAACCGCACCCTCCACCCAGTCACGGGGTTCCTGCACCATTTCGAGGCGCGCTTCCCACCCGCGATTCGTGAAGCGGGTGCCCTCAATCCCATCCTCAAATTCGCCATGCCGATAATTGGCCGCCCCCGCCCGTAAACGCAGCGATTCAAAGCCAGGCAGAGGATTTTTTAATCCCGCCTGCAAGTCCAGACGGTTCTGCCAGCCGTCAATCGTCACCAGATCGTCCAGCTCACGTTCAATCAGGGGATCCCCGGCCTGATCAAACCCGACAAAAGCCGCCTCCACTTCGCGGCCCAGACCATACTCAGTCTCGAATCGCGAAAAACTCAGCCCGACAAAGCCCCGGTCAAATCGAGCGGTGCCGCCGACCACCGCTTCCAGCGTTTGAACAAAGGAATTCTCCGCCCGCCCCTTTCTCTGCTGCTCCTGCAGTTCCGGATCCAGCGCGGCATAGCCCGGGATGCGGACGTCACCATGGTCACGAATCAAGAAACTGCTGCCGATGAGGTAACGTCCTTCCGTATGCAAAACCCGGGCAGACCCCGTCCAGCCATCCGCCACACTGGCATACTGACCGCGAAGGTGTCCCCGGGTGCCCTCAGCCGGACCATTCACCGGCACACGCCCATCGAGGACATTGACGACCCCACCCACCGCATTGCTCCCGTAAAGCAAGGTGGCTGGCCCCCGGATAATCTCCACACGGTCCAACATATTGGGATCCAGCCCGATGGGATGATCATGACTGCCGATTGAGGCGTCGAGGGTGTCCAGCCCGTTCGAGAGGACACGAATCCGGTCATTGGTGAAGCCCCGTAAAATCGGTCGACTGGCACCAGGAAAGTAGCTGGTCGAGCTGATCCCCGGTTGACCACTGAGCGTATCCCCAAGGGTCACCGCCATTTGCGTCCGAAGCGCGTCAGCCGTCAGCAGCCTGTTCGGTTGCGCATAATCAAAGGCGGCATCCGACAAACCATAACCCCGGATTTCGTAGGGCTCCAGCTCGACAGGTTCCACGCCGGATAGAGGCATTACGCCCACCGCCAAGACCAAACCCACTCCAACTCCAAAACAATTCACATTATGTAGCATAGACTACATGTAGCACATGCTACATATTGACATGTCAATCCTTTTTCTCATGGTGGGAAGATCCGATGACCACTTCAGCCAGCAAGCGCACGAGCGCCCGCCACCATGCCCAAGTTCGACGCCAGCACGAGCGGGAGATTGCCCAGGACTATGTGGAAGCGATCGCTGAGACCGGTGGTCAGGGACATCCGGTCCGGGTCACCGACCTGCAAAAGGTGTTTGGGGTCTCACACGTGACCGTAATCCGTACGCTCAAACGACTGGAAGAAGCGGACCTTTGCTTTCGTGAGGAAAGTGGGGCCGTTGCCCTGACCGGGGAAGGCAAGGAAATGGCGCGTCGCTCGGCTGAGCGGCATCGCCTGATTCGCGACTTGTTGCTCCACATCGGAGCGCCAGAAGCGGCGGCAGAAGCGGACGCCGAGGGGATGGAGCACCACCTCAGCCCGGAAACGATGAAAGCTCTGCGAGCCTTTCTGGTTCGGTGCAACTGCGGACCCTCACCATTCCAGCAATAGAACCGGCAGCTTTAACCTAAGCCTTAAGTGGAGAACTCCACTTATTTAACCGGACCTTGACCCCCCACCTAAAGCAACCAGGTTGTTATAGGTTAGGTTGTTATAGGTTGACAGAAACCAAGGATGGTCAGGCATGGAGCAGAAGATCATTGGTTGAGGAGTTGCCGGATAACGGGGATATCGGCGGAAGCCCATTCGAGTTGCTCCCAGTCCGGCAAATGAATCCACTGCGCATCGGCATGTTCGTGCAAAACATGCTTGGGCCTGTCTTGGCAGGTGCCCAGAAAAGGGATCAAGCGGATCCTCCCGGTTTCATAAGTGTGTTCCACCGGTTCCAAGGGCTGCAGGGGACCCACTTCGATTCCAAGCTCCTCTTTGATTTCGCGGCGCAGAGCAGTTTCAGCTTGCTCACCGGCTTCCAGTTTGCCTCCCGGAAATTCCCATTTCAGGGCGAGGTGCTTTTCAAGCGGCCTTTGCGTGGCAAGCACACATCCTGAAGCATCAACAAGAATCAGGCAGACTACTGGGATGGGAGAAGGGCGAGACATAATGATCGGCTAACCTATCTTGCATCCAACCATATGCTCCAGTTGGGTCAACGCCTTGAAAGCCCATCAATGCTGCGATTCGTTAATGAGGTAACTCCGCTCCCTGAAGTACTTGAGATAATCCAAAAAGATTGAATTCCATCTCAACTGGCAGCTCGCCAGGAGGGGTAAACTCAACCCTCAGTTTTTTATGCCGCAAGAGCCGGTAAACGAAGGCGTCGGGGTCTTCAGGAGAGGCATTGCGATCACTTCCGGAACTTTTCCAAACCACAGACTCCGGCTTTTCGTTATCGAACTGGATCAGCAAGGTCGGATCGTCATGGCCGACATAGGTCTCAAAAGAGATAAATGCGTCATATCCTGTAATTTTTTGACGGACACACAAGCGGGGCCGAACCGTACGGTCTCCCACCCGGACTGGTTGTTTCGACTCATTTACCGCCAGAAGCGAGCGGGGTGAACTGGCATTAATCGTCCCTTGTATTTCCCAGGGAATACCGTCGTCAGCAGCCCGCAGAACATTCGAAAAGCCACCGGACGAGACAAGGATGATGATTGCTATAAAGAGAGAAGCATGAGGTTTGGAGGTCATTGCTGTAGAGATATGTCACGACAGCATTCCAAATGCAAACCCTAACCGTTTGAACGGTTGCTTTTCAGAAATTCTCAGCCCGTCGAGGCAGAAGGGTCAAACTGCGACCGGGATACTGGCGTGAAGCGCACTGTCGGTTTCCCTGGGAACAAAGCTTTGACCACCGAGCCTTTGATCCCCTCCGGTTAGCTGAACAATTTCTTCCCAGATGCGCTCTGCTGAAAGGGGTTTGCGAAGGCCTCGTGCTGCCCCCAATATAGTGGCTGCGGGGAGCAAATCAAAGCCCCCGGAACGATGTTCAGCGACTGCGATCACTGGTGCTGCGGTCCATTCAGACAAGGTCTCCATTACGGCCATTCCATTCCCTTCAGGAGTATAGAGGTCCATCACTATCGCGTCAAAAGACTTATGTTCGCGCCAGCAACTCAACGCTTCGTTGCCACTTGTCGCAGGAATCACGCAGCACCCCTGTTTTTCCAGAAAGGCTGCCCACGCCTCTCGACATTCATTGGATCTATCAATCAGAAGTATCTTTTTCATTAATTTCCCCCCGGAACTCTCTCGTCCTGCCCTCGCCTGGTAAGCTGACATTACGAAAATCCCCGATTTCGATTTCAAAGTGAACGTTAGTAGAATTTCTTGATCACCTAAGTAGAAATACCAAGATAAAGCGGGACACGACCAAGGCCAGCGGGAAGCACCCTTTGCAAGCACTTTTGTAAAACTTTTATTAAAGCTTTACGTTAGCGGGGGTATGCTACCTACGTTTGAGGTCGTGTTAATCCCCCTACGTTAGTTACTGAATTGTAAAAATTCGCATACTAACGTTTTAATAACGACTTTCCCCTGCCTATGGTCCAATGGTCACACGATAATATCCGGATGGGAGTTGTCGGCGAAACCGTGGAGAAGCGATGTATTCTGCCAATGCCGCATCCCAACTAGCGATACCGGAACCAGAGACACGTAATGGAGGGGCTCCTACAGCCCTTGGATCCACCTCAATGATAAAGACCGCTGGCGTCCACATCCGCTCCGGAGCCTGGAGCGAATCGGGGAGTTTCATCTGTATCAAAGAGCTGCCTGATCCGAGATTTTCAATTTCCAGTAGTCCGCCGCGTGTCTGTAGGGCTGCCTCTACTGTGGGAGAGCGAATCTGGCCAAATCCCCGCAAGGGAAATACCCCGGGCACGGGCACCCTTTCATCCAAAACTTCGACTTCTTCCACCAAGTCAGGCGCAATACTTAGCACAGATCCCTGATCCAGACTGAGTTCCGGCCCAAAGAAAGAGAACAATTCTGTCTCGTCGTGAAGCCGGGCAATCCCTTGCAGGGAACTGGCGACATTCCACAGGGTCGGCACAAACAGGGGTCTGGAATCAAAGAGGATCGCTTGCTCCCGATATAGTTGCGCCTCTCCAAAATCATCACCTGCATATGTAACAAAAGCCTCCTCTCTGGGCTGAGGGGGACCTTCTCCCAGAGGGATGGAAACAAAGAGAAATACTGCCACATGTAACAACAATCCAAAGACAGCCATCAAGGCGATGACAGGGAGCATGGGGCGGCGCAAAGGGTTCTCCGACGTTTCTATTTCCGGAAGCTTTTCACTCATGGCAACAGTACAGAAGCAGGGCGCTCTTCGATGCTCTCTGCCGCAATCTGAACACGTTTGAACCCTGCAGTACGTGCCTCATCGATGAGGCCAAACACAGATTCCAAAGGGAGCGACCGATCCAATTTCATCAGAAGTACTGATTCCGGACCATGCTCAGCAACATAAGCAGAAAATTGCGCCGGTAGATCTCTGGGAAGAATTCGCTGACCACGAAAAAAATAGGCGTCATTCCGACCAACAGTGAGGACAATTGGGGCAACGGGGCCTCCCAGCTCGGGGTGGGTCGTTCTGGCAAGTTCCACCTCTGCTCCAGGAGCGAAAACAAAGCGGGATCCAATCAGTGCAAGGAACAGCCCGATTACCGCCAGATCCAGCAAGGCAACAAAATCGAACCCATTGCCCGGCTGCGTCCGCAAAAACTGACGTAAATTCAATGGGCTGGTGATCGAATGTGGAGTTCCGGTATCCATCAGGAAGGCTCCGTAGTCACTTGATCCGACCGAGCGGGATCCCCCTCTTCTTCCGCCGGGAGGTTAAAGAGAATGAACTCCATGATGTTATGACCGGCATATTCCATGTCATTGACCAGAGCCCGGACCCGCCCATGCAGAAAATGGTGGGCAAAATGCGCCATAATCGCCAGTAGCAATCCTGCCAGAGTAGTCAAAAGAGCCTCGGCCAATCCTCCAAGCAATGTCCCGAATACAGGGTAGGAAGCCGCCGCTCCATCAACTGCAAAAAAAGCCTGCACCATCCCCAGCAGGGTGCCGACCAAACCAATCAGAGGGGCGGTTCTCGCCAAGGCCGAGAGTGTCCCAATCCTTCTTTCCATTATGGGAATCTCCACCAGGGCAGCTGCCTGTACTCCCATTCGCATCCGCTCTTCACCATCCGCATGGTGCAATAAAGCAGACTTTACTACGCTGGCAACCGGGCCGGGAACCGTCTCGCATACCGTCAGCGCCTCAATCAAACGCCGATTGCGCAGATTATTCTTAATCCCGGCCAAAAACTGATCCGTTTTCACCTGTGCCTTGTGCAGGAAAAGGCTGCGCTCTAGAAACACCACAAAGCCAAACACGCTCAAAACAAGGAGAACCCACATGACAGGGCCTCCACGGTCGATCAATGAAAGGTCAAACCACTGCATTGCATTCAGATATCAGGGTGAAAAACGGAGGGTGGCAACCATCATCCCGCAGGCTCCCCCAACTGTTCGAGTCGGTTGCGGGCAATTTCCGCCCCTGGCAGTCCTGCGGTGAGAAGCAGTTGATAGAGGCCCCGGGCATTGGCAAAGCCTTCAAGGTCTCCAGCAGACTCATCGAGAGCGGCTAGTTCGAGTAGGGTGCGTGCCATCCAGTAGCGGCCTTGGCTTCCGAGGCGGGCCGCTCGTTCGGAATCATCCAATCCATAGCGCTTGACCATATAATACGCCTCTCGAGCCCCTTGAGTGAGGTTCCGACGAAGTAAGGAGTTCCCCCATTTAAAGCCTGCTTCAATCCTCGCATCCAGCGGGATCGTCTGATCCAGTAACAAGCGCTCATACACGACCGAGGCCGCAGCCATGCTTTCCGGGACACCACCGCCTCTAGCCATGAGGCTGTCCGCTCTGCTCAGTTCTGCACGGAATCGCTCCGGATGATCCGGATAGCGGGCTATCAGCCGATCATAAAGCGCCAATGCCGTCCCAAAATCATTCAGCCTGCGGGAAAGGTCGGCCTGCTTCAGGCGGGCATAATATGCCAAGGGACTATCCGGATAGGTCTGCAACAATCGCTCCAATATACTGACCGCCTCACGAAAGCCGCTGTCGAGCCCACGTTGTTCAACCTGTAAAGCAGCCTCCCATAAAGCAATCGGTGCATATCGGCTTTCCGGGAAACGATCCGCCAGCGATACCAGAGAGGCCTGGGCATCCACAATACTGTTTTCTCCGGCCGCCACCCGCGCCTCTATCAGGTAGGAAAGCATGTCCGGACCAGAATCCGGGAAGCGGCTGCGCAACTCCCCAAACACCACCATCGCCTCCGAGCGCTGCCCCAGGGCAAGCAGCGCCTCGCCCTTCAATAAAAGCCCATGGCTCAAAACCGCCGCTCGCTCCTCACTGCTCAGACGGCCCTCGCCCCCATGGGATTCTACCATCTCTATCAGACTATCCACCAGGGAAGGCGTTTCACTCGCCCGTCCGGCCTCAAATGTTAATCTTGCCTCCAACCATCCAATCCGAATCTCCAACTCCGGAGGCAAGTGCAGCCTGCCTTCAGTAGAAAGAAGCGAACGCATCCGCCGAAAGGCCTCTTCCGTGCGCTCTTCGTCGCGCAAAGCATTGAGCAGATTCCATTCTGCCTTCCACCTCAAAGTGGAACGCATCCCTTGCTCACCAGAATAGGCATCGAGCACCTGAACCGCAGCATCCAAGCGCCCAGCCAGGATCTCTGATAAAACCTGCTGGAAAAGCACCGGAGAACGGTCCGGACCTTCCAGCCCCCGCAAAGCGCTACCGTAGGCTTCCGAAGCATTCAAATAATCTCCATTGAGAAAGTAGCAGTCCCCCATCAAAACCGTCAGCAGATATCGTTCCTCTGCCGTATCCGAAAGACTGCGAACCTGATTTAAATGGCTGGCGGCAGTCCGGTAGCGTGGTGGTTCGCGCCTCCAATTGACATAGGCTAAAAGCCGATGCATGGACGCCACCAGTGATGATCCGGGGAAAGAGTCAATCAAGCGTTCCGCATCGGTTTCCGCCTCATCAAAACGACCCTCCAACGCGAGCAGGATCGCCCGTAGACCCAGCATTTCATCCTGCAAAGGATGTGGGCGGGTTGCCTCAAGCAAATCACCCATAAGCGACAAAAACTCCCCCCGGAATCTGCCCTCGAACGGGGCTCTGGACAGTAGACCGAGAGCCAGACGCTGGGTCTCCGCTGGGGCGGTAGAAGACAGGATCTGTGCTAAGGAAACACGACCACGCCCAGACTCATCCCCGGAAATCAATGCTACCAGAAGCAGAAAATCGAAGCGTCTCTCCGTCTCGGAAATGCCGGGGCGTTGCAGTTCCTGTTCGATCACTGAGAGCGCCTCATCCCCCCTTCCGAGCCGAGCCAAGGCTACCGCCAATAGTCGTGATGCCTCGGCCTCTCCCACCCTTCCACGGAGTGCCCGTGCGGCCATTCGCAACTCAGCCACCACTTCCTGACTCGCCTCTCCGGCAACCAGTTCGCCTTGCAATCGCACCAATTCAAATTGGTGCCTCAAGCCTTCCGTTGGAGCAGCTTCGACCGCAGCAGCAAACGCCAGATTGGCTGCCTCAAAATCTCCTGAAGCGTGTCGCAACAAAGCCTGTAACAACATCATCCACGGTCGATCGGCGGGTGGAAATTGATCTGGATGCAGCGCATCCTGAAAAGTCCTGGCTCTTTGTGGATCCCCCTGCAAATAGGCCAACCACGCCGCCCGCATTGCCACTCTTCGTTGGATGCCTTCGTCATCAGAGTCTATTTTGGGAAGCAACTCTTCCGCTTCCGCAAGTTGCCGACTCCCCAGCAGCGCGGTCAGAAAATCCAGTTTCAACTCAGTTCGATTGCTCTCCGGAACAGTGGATTGTTCTATTACCTGACGTAGAAAGCTTGCCGCCAAAGCCGGAAGGCCTTCCTCCAAGGCCGCCTTCCCGGACAAGGCACGCCAGCGCCATTCCGGTGCCATCGTCACTTCACCGGCATCCTCCCCTGAGACCAAGGGAACTTCCCGCAGTTCTCCTGCAGCCAAAACCCATATACCATGGGCTGACCATAGGCCCACAAGAACGATCCAGAGGCTCCTGTACAGCTTCCGCATATCACTCCCAAACTGACGCTCACGGAGATGAAGACAAGGGCAATGATGCTTCCGGAAAAAGTGCCCCTCATCGCCAAAATTCACTCGACGCACTCCAGATAAGGTTACCTAATGAAAGATTCATTGTTTACACCTTTCAACTTATATACCCCCGACAAAGGCACTTGACCCGGCGGGGGGATCCATAGCTGAAACTACCGTGCTTATTTATACACCTAAAGAAACGGCGCCCGAAACCCGCGTTGCCCTGACTCCCGAGTTTGCTCGCAAACTGACTGAAATGGGAGCCGAGGTTCTAGTCGAATCCGGATTGGGCATGTCCGCTGATCATGATGACGCCGCCTACCTTGAGGCCGGTGCCCGCATTGCTGAAAACCGCCAGGCTGCTCTCGCCGAGGCTGATGTCGTCTTGCGCGTGCGCAAACCGTCTACGGAGGAAATCAAGCTGCTCAAAGCCGGTGCCCTTCATGTCAGCTTCCTCGATCCCTTCAAGGAAACCGAGTTGCTCAATGCCTTCGCGCAACAGGGAGTTAGCGCCGTCTCGATGGAGATGATGCCGCGCACCACTCTTGCGCAGAAGATGGACGCCATCTCCAGTCAGGCGAACCTGGCCGGATATGCGGCTGTGATCCACGCAGCGCAGCGCAATGCCCGCATTCTGCCGATGATGATGACTCCGGCCGGAACCATCTCCCCCGCCCGCGTTTTTGTGATCGGTGTGGGTGTGGCCGGTCTGCAGGCGATTGCCACCGCCAAGCGCCTCGGTGCCAGGGTCGAGGCCTTTGACACCCGCCCCGTGGTGGAAGAGCAGGTCAAGTCACTCGGCGCGAAGTTTGTTAAGATTGACCTGGGTGAAACCGGTCAAACCGATCAGGGCTATGCCAAGGAACTGACTGACGACCAGATTCGAAAGCAGCAGGAAGGCATGGCAAAGGTCTGCGCCCAGTCCGACATTGTCATTACCACCGCCAAGCTCTTCGGTCGCCCCGCCCCCAAAATCGTGACCGCGGAAATGGTCGCCGGGATGAAACGCGGCAGCATCATTATCGATTTGGCCGCTGAATCGGGAGGCAATGTGGAGGGCACCCGCCTCGACGAGGAAGTCGTGACGGAAAACGGAGTCCGCATCGTCGGGCACCGTGCGCTGGAGACCACCGTTCCCAATCATTCGAGCCAAATGTATGCCAGCAACCTGGTCAACTTCCTCGAGCATTTCTGGGACAAGGAGCAGAAGGCCTTCGCATTCCGGCTGGAAGACGAAATCCTCAAAGGCTGTCTCCTCACCCATGGTGGCGCGATCATTCACGAGCGCTTCAAGCAGTAGCCCCAACCTTGTCAAAAATCCCATGGAACTCATCCTCCTTCTCTTTATCTTCGTTCTGGCCGCATTTCTCGGCTTTGAGCTGATTTCCAAAGTGCCGTCGCAGCTCCACACGCCCTTGATGAGTGGATCCAATGCCATCAGCGGAATCACCGTGGTCGGCGCAATTCTCGCCGTCCGCGCGGATGCAGGCGCTGTCTCTGAATGGCTGGGCATGGCAGCCCTCGTTCTGGCGACCATCAACGTCGTCGGTGGCTACCTCGTCACCGACCGGATGCTCGCGATGTTCAAATCCAAAAAGCAGTAAGACACTGCCCAGCTCAACGGCCCCTTGGGTACCCATACCATCATGGAAACTTTTGTAAACCTCGCTTATATTCTGGCCTCCGCCTTGTTTGTCATCGGCATCAAGATGCTGGGGAAAGCCACCACCGCCCGCAAAGGCAATATGCTCTCAGCGGCCGGGATGCTCCTCGCCTTGGTTGTCACCTTGCTGGAAAGCGGTCTCGACTACACCTGGGTCGCTGCCGGGCTCATCCTAGGCGCACTGATCGGTGCCACCGCCGCGCGCCTGGTCAAGATGACCGCCATGCCCGAAATGGTGGCCCTTTTCAACGGCTTCGGTGGTCTCGCCTCCCTCCTGGTGGGCTGGGCCGAATTTGCCAAGATCCGTCATCTGGGTGAACCGGTCTATTTCCTGCAATCTCCGGTCCCGCCAGCTTTTACTCTTGGCGCGATTGCCATGGCCATGGCCATTGGCGGCATCACCTTCACCGGTAGTTTGCAGGCATACGGTAAACTGAGTGGCAAACTCAGCGGCCGGGCCACGGTCTTCCCCGCCCAGAAATGGATCAATCTGGCCGTAGTCACTGGACTCGTGCTGGCGTCTGTCGCCTTCCTCGGCTTCTCCGGTATCCTTTCCTATAACACGGTCACGATCCTCTTTTTTGCCATTATCGCGCTCTCCCTGCTGCTCGGTATTCTCGGCGTACTTCCAATTGGTGGAGGCGATATGCCGGTGGTCATCTCGCTCCTCAACTCTCTCTCGGGACTGGCCGCCGCCGCCGCCGGATTTGTCATCCTCAACAACGTCTTGATCGTGGCCGGCTGTCTGGTCGGCTGCTCCGGTCTCATCCTGACCATGATCATGTGCAAGGCGATGAACCGGACCCTCCCCAATGTCCTCTTCAGTGGCTTCGGTGCCACCGACAGCGGAGATGGCGGCGAGGTGCAGGGTGAAATGAAGGCCGCTTCCATTGAAGACGCCTACTATGTGCTCGAAGCCGCCTCCAGCGTGGTGATTGTTCCCGGGTACGGGATGGCAGTGGCGCAAGCCCAGCACGTGGTCAAGGAACTGGGCGAGCTGCTCGAAGCCAACGGTACCGAAGTCCGCTACGCCATTCACCCCGTGGCTGGCCGGATGCCGGGACACATGAACGTGCTCCTGGCCGAAGCCGATGTCCCTTACGAGCAACTGGCAGAGATGGAAAGCGTCAACCCCATCATGCCAACGGTCGACGTCGCCATCGTGATCGGGGCCAACGACGTGGTCAATCCGTCGGCAGCCAATGATCCGTCCAGCCCGATCTATGGGATGCCGATCATCAACGCCCATGAAGCCCGCACCGTCTTCGCCCTCAAGCGCGGCCAGGGCGCCGGATTCAGCGGTCTGGTCAATCACCTCTATTTCCTTGAGAAAACCCGCATGCTCTACGGCGACGCCAAAAGCACGGTCAGCGCGCTGGTCGGCCAGTTCAAAAGCGATTAATCCCAGCGGCGGATTTCCCCTTTTCCGAGGACATGGCACAAAACCATGTCCTCTTTTTTGCACAGCTTTTACGGATACAGATGTAAACCGCCACCCCCTGACTCCATCAACCAGGTTGTTATTAATTGACATATGCTCCTGCGGTGCAGCAACCAGGTTGTTATTCGTTGACAGGGACAGGTGAGCAATTGCGCTTTTTTCGCTGGACAGTGTGCGTTTGTTTTATGTATACACTTCGACATGAAACGCTGTCTTATTCGCATACCGGGCACTGCCACTGTGTATCATGTCAGA
>JBJHBA010000022.1:0-69858 GCA_050485245.1 Verrucomicrobiota bacterium
TCAATGCCCATTCTCGATGGAGCGCTCCGGACGGCCCTGACATACAACCCGAATTGACAGATCAAACACACAAGCATTACAACTTAAACCCACATCGCAACCTGTCCAAAGAATCCGACCACCTCAGATGAAAGTCAGGATTTCTCCTCCATACCCATCATCTTCAGAGACAACTTCTTCATTCATTTTAATAGTTCCGACAGGAAGTAAAATTCAGTCTGCAGCAAGCTGGTTTCTGAAAAATATTGGAGGTTTCGGCGGGAGAGGAATCCAATATACCTAAAGTCGTGCTCTTAGAAGCCTTTCTAATCCAGTGCGATCTGTAATTTCAGGTACTCCTATTTAACGTTCCGTTCCGAGCCAATGGTCCTTAATGTGAGATTCTCCTAACGACCATACGCAATGAATGTGTTCAGACCCATGCAAGCGATCCAACAGAGAAGTCCTCTTTTGGTGCGGTGATGAATTTGCTTTACACGTTAGGAATCGTTAATATACATTTGTCTTGTTATGAGTCGCTGTCGTCAGTATCGCCCTATTCCTGGTACCCATACCGTTTATCATCTCATGATGCGCACCCATGGGGGCGCACATCTTTTTGCTCCGGTGGAGCGAGAGCATTTTGTGAGAATGCTGCACAAAGTGGCAGCTTTTAGTGGAGTGGAGGTGCTCAATTATTGCGTGCTTTCCAACCACTACCACCTTCTGGTGCGGGTCTACACTCCCAATGTTGGAGAGCGGGTGAATATAGACACGCTGTTGACCCGTTACAGAGCTCTCTATGGCGAGTCCCCTTGCCGGGGATCAGGCTATCCGGCAATTAGTCGACTAAAGGAGCTGCTATTTGGAAAGGACACAACATTGGCCGAATTTTGGCGCCTTCGTCTGGAGTCTCGGATGAATAATGTTTCTCTTTTCATGAAAACGCTGAATCAGCGGTTCACCACTTGGTATAATAGCACCCATCAGCATTTTGGAACCTTATGGGCGGAGCGCTTCAAAGACGTTGTTGTGGAGGATGAAGCGTGTGCACGCGGCGTTCTCTCTGCATATCTGGATCTAAATCCGGTACGAGCAGGTATGGTAACGGACCCTCAGGATTATCGTTGGTGTGGGTTTGCTGCAGCTATGGCTGGGCAAAGAGTCGAGCAGGCAGGCATCATTGCGGTTCTGGGCGCGAATGATTGGAAGCAGGCTGCGCAGACTTATAGGCGTTATATTTACTTCAGGGGTGCGGGCAAAAAGCAGGGAAAAGGTGCCATACCCCCGGGAATTGCTATACAAGTGGAAGAACAGGAAGGCACAGTCAGTCTAGCCCAGCAGTTGCGATGCCGATTATGCTTTCTGACCCGCGGAGCCTTTTTGGGGAGTGAGACTTTTGTGAAGCAACTCAGCAGTAAGAGGCGTGAATATTTGAAGAGAGTTTACCGTCAGCATCAGCCTGGCGCGGTCGGTCTGGCCACGGGACATACCCTGTATGCTCTCCGCCACTGGAAGGATCCCCTGGTGAAGGAAGGCAATAGGTAGCCCAATCCCTTTATTGAGCGAGGAGTAGCCCAAGCAACGGGATAGGTTCTGTTTGTACGGATATTTAAATTCGGTCCAACACTTGCATAATATAACTTAACGAGAGCCCCATTTTACTGTCCAATTGGGAAGGCGCGGCCAAATAGTAGGATTTCTGTATCCAAGTACAGCAGTCAGAACGATCCCTGGATCAAATGAGTTCAGACCCATGACGGTGAATCACGGAATGTTGTTGGTTATATGGTTATATGGATCAGACCCATGAGTGTGGGCATTTGATGGGTTGGGTCTTGCGCTTGGGTGGGAATGAAGCAGCGTGCTGTTGCTGTGATGGAAAAACGAAATCGATGGAAGCTGGCGACACGACGCTCCCCTTTGGCTTTGGCGCAAACTGCTGAGGCGATGTCAATTTTGCAGCGGGCGCACCCGGGGGTGTTGGTTGAAGAGCTTCCCATGTCCACGACTGGAGATGACCGCTTGCAGTGGTCGCTTGAAGTAAAGGGTGGAAAGGGTCTGTTTACCTCAGAGTTGGAAAGAGCGATTTTAGCGGGTGAGGCTGATTTCGCGGTGCACTCAGCTAAAGATTTGCCTACGGAGATGGATCCGGGGTTGGAAATTGCCGGTTACCTTCCACGGGAAGATCCCTGTGATGTTTTGATTTTAAGAGAAGGCTTTGAGGTTCCATGCAGAATGGCCTCTGGAAGTCCCCGCCGAAGGGAGCAGTTGACTGAACTATTTCCAGAGGCGGAATGGGTTGAGATTCGTGGAAATGTAGGTACTCGTCTGGATAAGCTGGCAGGAGGTTATGCCGATGGGGGAGTGATGGCGGCCGCAGGCCTGAATCGACTGAGGATACGCTCCTTTCCTGGTTTGGTTTTTCAGCCACTATCGGCGCAACAGTGTGTTCCAGCTGCAGGGCAGGGTGCGATTGCCGTTCAGTGTCGAAAAGGCGAATCCAAGGCTTGGGATGGATTGGTGTGCCCTCAAACCACCTTGGCGGTGACAATCGAAAGGGCAGCTCTGTCAGCTCTTGGAGGGGGGTGTCACAGCGCCTCGGCGGCGCACTGGCATGATGGAGTGCTATACCTTTTTGACACTAAACTTGGGAAGTTTAGCTTGCCCTTTACAGAATCAAATCTTGAGACGATCCCCATGTCTCTAGCTGAAATCATTGATCAATTGAGTCATGCCTGAGATAGCTGCACTGGAAGGTAAGAGAATCGTGGTAACCCGCAATCTGGAATCTGCTGGCAGGCTTTCAGGGCGCTTGCGCGAGTTGGGGGCTGAAGTGCTCGAACTGCCCCTGATTGAGATTCGGTATGAGGTGCAGGACAAGCAGCGATTGGCGGATGTTTTTCAGGAAATTTCCCAGTATGAGTGGCTGGTTTTTACCAGTGCGCATGGGGTGCGAGGCTTTTTCGAGGCCTTCACGTCCGCGTTTGAAGATATCCGCTCCCTGGGCTTGCTGCGCATTGCGGTAGTGGGAGACGGGACTGCAGGGGCCGTACAGCAGTGGCATCTTAAAGTTGACTTGCAACCAGAGGAAGCAACTGGTGACGCACTGGCAAAGGCTCTTTCTGAAGAGCAGACTTTGGACAACTTGCGGGTGCTGGTGGTTACCGGAAACCGCAATCGTCCTAACTTGGTAGATCAACTGAATAAGGCCCAGGCTATTGTGGATACCCTGGAGGTCTACCAAACCAGCTTCACTGAACTTGAGGGGGAACCGGCGGCGGCCGCATTTCGTCGTCAAGGGGCGGATGTTCTGATTTTTTCCAGTTCATCCGCGGTGGAATCCTTTGGGCATCAGGCTCAATATTTAAAACTGGATGAAGGGGCGAGGGTCCCGGCCTTGGCCAGCTTTGGGCCATTAACAACTGCAACCATGAAGAAGGCGCAAATCCCTGTTAGCATTGAAGCCGAAACACCAGGGATCGAGCCTATGGTTGAAGCGGTGGTGCAGTATTTTCGCGGACAGTTGCGCTAAACAGCCCTGTTGAGTTCTTCACTCAGTTCCCAGGCGCTCATGGCGGCGGCTTCGAGGCGCCCACCTCCAAAACCGTCACCGCACATGGCTAAGCGGTTTTCCGGATCTATGAAATAGTTTCGGCGGAAAGGCTGTTTTTCCTTGTAGATCCGGATCGGTTCACTGAATCCCCATCTATGAATGCTGGCCTCGACAAAGGGAGCACGAATAAAGGGCTTAGAGGCTTTAACCATTAGCTCTATGATCAAATTGTCCGGGCTGTGCCAATGCGCTTCAGCAAAGCGGGGCGAGCTGTTTATGGTCAGGCACCCATCGACTTCAGAAATCCCTTTGTAGGAATTGTCGCCAATCCATCTCAGGGAATCCAGATTGAGGTCCATCGCCCCCGGCAGGGAGAGCCCGGCGGGTCCATCAAATTGTGCCAGCATACTGATACATTTCGTGTAGGTGATGCGGCGAAGGTGCTCTTCTTCGTCGTAATCCAGTTCAATGTTGCTCTCGTCAATGAGCTGGATGCCTTGTGGAACAGGGGTTGTGATGACAAGAAAATCCGCTTTGTAGTGGTGCGTTTGTTCGGTTCCGTAAGGTCTGGTGGTAACGGTCCATTGATGTTTGGACTGATCAAAGTGGATATAAGTGACTTTTTCAGATGAGCGGATATCGAGTCCTTTAGAGAGGTAAGCTGCCAGTTGCCGCATACCCTGATTGCCGACATAACGCATGTTTCCCTGTGGCCCTTTGTACCAGGGCTTGACGACCCCGGAATGCATCCAGGACTCAACAAGTTCCCGGAAAATGCGTTCCCTGGTGGTGATGAATTGGGCTCCGTGGTCGAAGATACGGTTTCCTTCAAGGGTGGTGGCGAGACGTCCTCCGGGAACCCGTCCTTTGTCGATCAGGACGACTTCTGTGCCGCTTTCGCGAAGGCGGCGCGCTGTGGTAATTCCGCTGATTCCTGCGCCGATGATGATACACTTTTTAATCGAATACATGGATGAATGCGAACTAAATGAAAGATTGACGGGATGGCGAGTCAGAACGGGCTTTGGCGAAATAAATCAGCGAAAAGTCCGGGATGGACATTTGAGCAGAAGCTGGCGAGCAGGGGGGATTCCACCGTAAATGTGACAGACCCATGCAAGTGGCTGGAAAATGTGCAGACCCATGTATTGGGAGAGAGGGGAGGAGAATTATTTGCGAAGTTGGGGTTTCCCATTGACAAGCTTGGAAATAGCGGGCTTTTCTTTTCGTTTTTCCAATTTTAAAGAGCCATGAAAGTAGCTTCCTCCCTCAAGTCTTTGAAAGGCCGTCATCCTGATTGTCAGGTGGTGCGCCGTCGTGGTCGCGTTTACGTGATCTGCAAGACCAACCCGCGCTTCAAGGCGCGCCAAGGATAACTCCCGCAGGGAGCCAGAAAGGCCTCGCCATGAAAAGTAATATCCACCCGAAAACCTATCCCGTTTGCTTTCGTGACGTTTCGAGCGGGCGCAATTTTCTGACCCGTTCGACGGTCAAATCCGACCGCAAGGAGACGATCGATGGGACCGAGTATTTCGTTATCATCCGCGATGTGACGGCAGACTCCCATCCGGCCTATACTGGTGAGAAGCGATTCGTGGACACGGCTGGCCGCGTGGAAAAGTTTCAGAGCAAGTTCCGCCGCAAAAAGTAGCTGTGCATATCAATTTTTTCATGAAAAGCCCTGGCGCGATGGAGTGCCTGGGCTTTTTTTTACTTTAAACCCTTTAAAATATGAAGGGGTGGAGATAGGGGATGCACCAAGTGAAAGATGAAGCCGCATTTTTTATTTTTCTCCCAACGTATGGGAGGGTAGCTGTTAACAGCCTTAAATGCTTGTGGAACAATTGATTGTTAAAGTGCGGAATCAAACGGGTGAATTTGATAATTGCCAGGAAATAGAGTATCAGAAAAAAATGAAGCTGGCATACGAATGGCTTTTAAAAGGAAATTGAGCTTGAATCGATGAATCATTCAGACACCAAGGAACTTTATGTTTAGACCACAAATTTTGTGCGGGTGCCTTATTGGCATTCTAATGGTGGCTCCGCTTTCCCATGCGCGGACGGAGGTGGATGAAACCCTGCAAAAGGTCAGCCAGTGGGTTGAAACAGAGCGCATGATTGTGCGTGATCGTGAGACCTGGCAAACGGAGCAGGCATCGATCGGGAATCTGATTGAAGTGTTCAACCAAGAGTTGGATGCGCTTCGTGAGCAGATCCGGGCGGCGGAAGAAGACACCAGCGCGGCCGAGCAGCAACGTGCCGAGTTGCTTGAGCAGGATCGCATACTTCGGGAGTTGGAAGAGCAGGTTACTGCACAATTGATGCAGGCTGAGCTTCGGCTGAAGGCTCTTTACCAGCGTTTACCTCCCCCGCTGCAGCAGGAGCTGCGTCCATTGGCGGTGGCAATGCCGGATGATCCCCGCAATACCAACCTGTCCCTTGGTCAGCGGATTCAACCGGTTGCGGCGATGCTGACTCAGATTCAGCGATTTAATGCTGCAGTAACGGTGGTGGATGATTTCCGCGAATTTGAAGCCGGGAATCCTGTGCAAGTGAAGAGTGTCTTTTTTGGACTGGGGCCCGCATTTTATGTGGATGGGGCCAATCAGCATGCCGGAGTTGGCTTTTTGGGAGCAAATGGCTGGGAATGGCGGGATGATCCGTCGATAGCACCACAAGTCCGGGAGTTCCTCAATATATATGGAGGGACCCAACAAGCAAAGTATATATTCCTGCCGGTAGAGATCCGGCGTTGAGGTGCCTGGCGCCGTTACCCCTAACCTAAAAAGAGGTTTTTCGTGAAACAAGCGTTTGTTCTATTTTTCCTTTCCGCACTGGCTGGCTCCATGGTGGGAGCACAGGATTTCAATCAGGCGGCCTCGAGCGTCGATCAGGATTTGGCTGACGCGCTGCAACGCTACGCGGCGTTGCAGGAGCGGATCCGCGAGGAGAAAATTCCCCTTGACCGTGAGCTGAATGCCCTGCGATCCGAGTTGCAGCAGACCCGCCGTGAGGCGGACCGCCAGCGGCGCTTGCGGGACAACAGCGCGGTGGACCTGAATCAGCTGCGCACCCGGGTGGAGCGCCGCAAGGAAAACCTAGATTATGTGGCAAACCTGGTGGCGGATTACGGTGGCCGTTTTGAGCGCGATATCGATTTGAGTGAGCGCCAGATTTATGAAGTGGCAATCGACCGTTTTCAGGATGCGGCCGAAACCCGGCATGAGAACGAGGACCTGGTTCGTCCGTTGCGATTGCTGGAGCAGTTTTTCATCGTTGATGAAGGCATCGGGCGCTTTGAGCGTTTACTGGGCGGGGATGTCTTTGAGGGGTCTGCGATTGTCAGTGACGGTCGGGTAGAGCAAGGACGCTTTGTCCGGGTCGGGCCGACGACTTTCTTCGCCAGTGCTGAATCGGATTGGTCGGGGCTTGCCCTGCGCAGTGGGCTCATCCCAACGGTGGTTTCGATCAGCGGTGACGCGGACCGGGCGATTCGGGAATTTGCTCAAGTTGAGTCCGGTCGATTGCCGATTGATCCCAGTCTTGGAAGTGCTTTTGCCATTGCCTCTCAGCGGGTAACGGTATGGGAGCACATTCAGCAGGGGGGCATCTGGATCTGGCCGATTCTTTTGTTTGCCTTCCTCGCTTTCACGGCGTCGCTTTTCAAGCTGTATGAGATTTATACGGTGAAAATGCCACAACCCGGGGTGCTCCATGACATTCTCAAGGAGCTGAATGCGGGCAATCGTGAGCAGGCTTTGGAGCTTGCCCGTCAGGTCAACGGGCCCGCCCGTGAAATGATTCTCGATGCCGTCGAGCATTCCAGCGAGAGCAAGGAGCTGATCGAGGAAGTCATGTATGAGCGAATGCTGGAGCTGCAGCCTCGTCTGGAGCGTCTCCTACCCTTTATCGCGGTGACAGCAGCAACGGCTCCGCTGATGGGGCTTCTTGGCACCGTCACCGGTATGATCAACACCTTCAAACTGATCACCATCTTTGGCACCGGTGATGCCAAACAGCTATCCAGCGGTATTTCCGAAGCACTTGTGACGACGGAGTTTGGTTTGATTGTGGCGATCCCCTCGCTTATCATGCATGCATTGCTCAGCCGTCGGGCTCAGGGCATCATGGCCAATATGGAGCGGATGGCGGTAGCCTTCGTCAACGGACTCTCCCGCAAGGGATCTTCCTAGAGGCTCCCTTCAACGTCAATTATCGAGGAGCGCACAGTGGAATTCTTCAACCAATTCAAGCAGGAGTTCATCATCATTCTGACGGATGGTGGAATTCTCATGGTGCCACTGGCGATTCTCGCGCTGACCATCTATGGACTGGCGTTCACCCTTTTGCTGTATTTTTCGGACCACCCGTTTTACCGGATGAAGCGGGATAAGGTGATGGATTATGTTTTCAACCCGATCATCGCCAATCCGGAGCTGAGGGAGATTCTCGAATATACCCAGGATCCTGAGATTCAGTCCAAAGAGGAAGTCAGCAGCCGTTTTGCGGAGGTCCAGAATGCTTACCTTTCCCACATCGATGGGCGTCGGAATTTCCTGTTTGTCCTGGTGACCACTGCTCCGCTGATGGGCCTGTTGGGCACGGTGATGGGGATGTTGACTACTTTTTCGGGAATTGCCGTCAGTGTGGGTGGCAAGACGGTTGATCAGATTGCCGAAGGGATATCCGAAGCACTCATCACGACTCAGACCGGCTTAATCATTGCGATCCCGGCCTATGTTATGGTATCACTTATTCAGAAACGTCGGGACGAGATGGAATCCTTTCTCGGCACAGTCGAAGCGCTGACCATCCAGCTCTTTGAGAAAAAACTAAAAACCAATCTTTCCGCATGAGACGTCGCCGCGTATTTTCCGCAGTCGCCAAGAACGAGGAGATCAATATTTCCCCGCTCATCGACATGGTTTTCATCCTCCTCATTTTCTTCATTGTCACGACAGTTTTTGTGGAGGAAACCGGAGTGGAAGTTACGAAACCCGAAGCGGCCTCCCAGATCCAGCTGGAAAAAAACAGCATCCTTATTGCGATTACCGCCAATAACAACGTCGTTTACGGAGGGCGCGATATCGGAGTCAGCGGGGTGCGGGCGATTGTCAACCGCTTGGTGACGGAAGATCCCAACATGCCGGTCATTATCCAGGCAGATGAGAATGTGCCAACCCGACTACTGGTTCGGGTGCTGGACGAAGCCAAGCTGGCTGGTGCAGTGTCGGTGAATATTGCAACTGAGAATTAAGTCCGGATGTCTTATTTTTCCCAACGTCCCAATGGATTTCAGGTTCCCCGATCGAATCGTTCGGTGATCCGGATTGTGCTGGGGACCGTAGTGGCGACACTGATGATTCTGGCGATTTTGCCATTTACTCAAGTGCTCAGTGGGGACCCCCGGGACAATTTGCGGATCCTGACGATCGACGCGGTGATACCCCCGCCGGAGCCTCCTCCGCCGGAACCACCTCCCCCGCCGGAAGAAGACCGACAGGAGGAAGTCCGCGATCTCGATATGCAACCGCCGCCCCTTACCCTCAGCCAGTTGGAGTCGGCTCTTAATCCAGGCATTGGGGAGGGACTATTTGGTGGTTTTGGGCTGGATGCCTTCGGAATGGCGCCGGATGTCGGAGCGGAAATCCGGATCTTCGAGATGAGTGATCTTGACCGCCAGCCGCGGCGGTTGAGTGGGCGTATGCCACAATACCCGCAGCAAATGCTGGCTCAAGGGGTCGAGGGCATCGTCCGGTTGCGGATATTAATTGATGAAGAAGGACACGTGACAATTCTCGATGTAGTGGAAGCATCCCGTCCTGAATTTGTTCAGCCAGCGCGACAAGCGGTTGCGACCTGGCGCTTTGAATCCCCCACGGTAGGAGGAGAGCGGGTGCGAGCGCGCTACGTTCTTCCTCTTCCCTTTCGTTTGAATTGACATGCATAACATGAAACGCGCTTTCCGTATTATAGCCACTGGCCTCGTGCTGGGGGGAATTTGGGGTGCAACCCTTTCAGCCCAAGTCTATCCCCTGAGTTCGAACTCCTGGGACAACCCTGAATTTGTTAATAGATTTTTGGGATCCTATGGCGTCCACACCAGATTGGAACCGGATATCAATCGGGAAGAGGCGCAGCTGTTTCAACAACTGCCTGAGTTGATTGATACCAATCCGAATCAGGCCATACAGAGGCTGAGGCAGGCGATTACCCCTGAGTCCAGCGCAGCTTTGGATTATACACTGGGGAGCCTTTTATTGCAGCAGGGGGATAGTGAAGCAGCGATCCGGTATTATGAGTCGGCCATTCGCAAGTTCCCGAACTTCATGCGGGCCTACAAAAATTACGGACTCGTTCTGGTGCAATTGGGGAAGTATGCGGAAGCCATTCCTATGTTGGTGAAAGCGATTGAGCTGGGGGATGGAGATGGCAACACTTATGGGCTGTTGGCCTTCAGCTATCTGAACAGTGATCGCCCTCGTGCCGCAGTGGATGCCTATCGAATGGCCTATATTCTGAAGCCTGAGAATCGTGACTGGAAGATTGGGAAAGCACAAAGTTTGCTGCAAATCGGTGACAATCTCTCTGCCGCCGCCTTGTTAAAGGAACTCATCGAGAGCGATCCATCCCAGTCCAGTTATTGGCAAAGTCGGGCCAACGCTATGATTGCCATGGGGCAGGAAACGGAAGCCGTTGCTCACTTGGAGCTGGTAAAGCGGATGGGACGGGCCAACGCCGCAACCCTTCGACTTTTGGGAGATGCTTATCTCAATCAGCAATTGCCCAGCTTGGCTGTAGAAAATTATCTTGGTGCGCTGCGATCGAGGGAGAGTATACCCGAGCGTAGCGCGATCCTCACGGCTCAGAATCTGGCACGTTTTTCAGCGTATCAGCAGGCTCAAACGTTTATTGAGGCAGTGATGGATGCTTTTGGGGAAGATTTAACGGATCAAGGGGAGGTTAGTCTGCTCAATATCACCGCTGAGATCCATTTGGCCCAGGGCGAAGATGCGGCGGCCGCGCAAACGCTGGAGGAAGTGCTCAAAGTGGATCCGTTGAATGGGCGGGCTTTGCTCCTTTTGGGTAATTTCCATGCTGCCCGTGGGGAAGTAGAAGAAGCTGCCTACAACTTTACCCGGGCAGCAGCGATTCCGACTGTGCAAGTAGAGGCGTTGGTCCAGCATGCCCGTATGCTGGTTGGTGAAAGAGACTTCAGAGCGGCGATTACGCTATTGGAGCGTGCTCAAAGCATTCGGCCTTCCAATAATGTTGAAATTTACCTGACTGCGGTGCGCAATGCCTACGAGGCGATGCGTTGAGATTGGAAAAGGGCATTTAAAGGAGACTTTTGGGTTCGTTCTGGGGGGTACTTTTGTTGCGGCTTAGTGACATTCCCTCTACGGATTTGTGACAAAAAGCTTGCGGTAAACAGACGGTATCCGCATCTTTCCTGTGTTCTTAGCTCTTGCTAACCATACTATAACCAAAACAAGGATACATATGAAAAAGTTCTCTCGGACCCGAGTCCGTTGGGCGGCGCTTGGGGTGCTGGCAACGAGTGTTGCATTGCCCTTTGGTGCGCAAGCCCAGGATGAAGAAGAACTGGAAGCATATACGATCACTGGTTCACGCATTCCGCGGCTGGCCCTGGAAGGTCCCAGCCCTGTGTTGCAGTTGAGTCGTGATTCTCTCGATGCCTCCGGTTACTCGAATGTTGGCGATGCCCTTCGTTCACTTCCTTTCAATACCGGACAATCGCTCACTCCGATCGATTCAGGGACCAGCTTCACCCCTGGTGTCAGTACGCTGAATCTTCGGGGGATGGGTAACAACAACGTCCTCGTTCTCGTGAACGGTCGCCGGGCAGCTCCTTTTGGTGCTTCAGGATTTAACGGATTCCAGACTCTCTTTGACTTCAACAGCATTCCTGCTGCCGCCATTGAGTCGGTTGAAGTCCTCAAGGATGGAGCTTCGGCCATTTATGGTTCGGATGCGGTCTCCGGGGTAGTCAACATCAAGCTCCGGCAAGACTTTGAAGGTCTTAGCACGGAACTTGGTGTGGGGAATACCTTCAGCACGGACTCTTTTGAAAAGCGTCTTTTCGTGATCGCCGGTGCCCGGACTGCCCGCACATCGATCGTGACGACTGCTGACTGGTATGAGCGCAATGCGATCTTTGCCCGTGACCTCAAGTTCGCAAGAAACGCGGACTTGCGTGACGTTGGAGGCATTGACCGCCGCAGTACCGCAGGTATGCCTGGTCTTGTTTACGTCGACAGCCTTGAAGGGTATTATACCTTCCCGGAACGCACTTCCAACCCAACCGCAGCAGGCGCAGTTCCCTTTGGAACGGATCTGGGAGGGGGCCGTACCGCGGGCATGTATAACTTCCTGGAAGATTCTGACTTCTTCCCGAAAACCCGCCAATATGGCTTCTACACCAGTGTGCGTCATGACATCACGGACAATATCACAATTGGGACCGAAGTGTCCTTCCGTCGGGCTGAGTCGAGTGCTCAGTCTGCTCCCACTCCGATGTTCAACTTCAACGAGCAAGGTTTCTACTATGACTTGATGACGGAAGACGAACTCGGCGTAGAGCCGGACCCGACCAACCGGAACCATTATCGCCCGGGCCAAATCCCCTACGACATTATCATTCCTGCCTACAACCCTTACAACCCGTGGGGAGAAGAGCTGCACTGGGACAACCGGGTCCGTTTCACGGATGTGGGGAACCGGATTAACGACGTTATATCGGATACCCCCCGCCTCCTGCTGACGCTCGAAGGCAAGATTGGGGAAGACTGGATCTGGGAAACCGGGGCCCTCTACACCCGTAATGTTTATTCGAACAACAATCTCGGTTCGATTCAGGACTACCTCTTGCAGGAAGCCTTCCACGGCATCACCCTGAATCCGGGAACTCCAGAAGAGGAAACCCTTTATCTCAACCCGTTCGGACCGTCTGATCCGCGTGTGATCGACTACATCTCGATCTCCAACCCGGTCACCTCCCGCTACGAAGTCATTTCCTATGACTTTAACGTGGCTGGTCCGATCTTTGATCTTCCGGCTGGCCCTGTTGGACTGGCCGTTGGTGCTGAGTATCGTGAAGAAAAGCTGGATGACCGCCGCACCGCTCTGAATGAGACCGGTCAAATTGTGGGTGGTTCTGAAGGTAGCTCCATTACCGGATCCCGTGACGTGGCCGCCGTTTACGGTGAGCTGAGCGTTCCGGTAGCACCGATCCTCGACCTGCAGTTCGCTGTTCGTCATGAGGACTACAGTGACTTCGGGAATACCACCAAGCCGAAGGTTGCCGCCTTGTTGCGTCCGCTGCCTGGTGTTATCCTCCGCGGTAGCTATGGTCAGTCCTTCCTGGCACCAAACCTTCCGTTCCTCTACAGTGCCCAGAGCACCAGCTTTACTTCTGCTGCCCTGATCGACCCACGTCGTCCGGATGATGCGGCACGCCAAGTGAAAATGCTCGGTGGTGGTAACCCAGATCTGCAACCGGAAACCACCAAGAGCTACTTCGTTGGTATTGCTTACAGCCCGGACCAAGGGCCTCTGAATGGTCTCTATGTTGGTTTTGACGTGATTATCCACGACTCTTCCAACCTGATTGATCGTTTCGATGCCCAGTTCCTCCTGGAAAACGAAATGGATCCTCAGTTCACCCGCTTTGTTGTCCGGAATCCCCCGGCGGCTGGTGAAGATGTCGGATTGATCAACTTCGTCCGCACTACCTGGGAGAATCTTGAGACCAGCTACTATCGTGGTTACGACTTCGATATCCGTTATGACCTCATGACGGACACCATGGGTCGCTTCCGCTTCCAGACCTTGCTCACCTACGAAGACAAGTATGAGTTCAGTGGAACGAACTTCGCTGGAACCCGTTTGCGTCCGCAGTGGCGTGGTACCTTCAGCACCAACTGGACACGCGGTGACTGGGGTGCTGCTGTTTATGTGACCTATATCGGTTCCCGTGATGGCACTGGTCAGCAAAACGCTGCCGGCGCCCAGGTTACCAACGAGCGTTATGCCAGCCAGACCCTCGTCAACCCGCAGGTTTCCTACAGCGGATTATTCGACACCAAGATCACGATCGGGGTGCGGAATATCTTCAATCGGACTCCTCCGCTTGACTACGGTGATGCGACCCGTCACACCCCCGGTGTGAACTATCCAGAACCTGCCTTCTGGTATGCTCGCGTGAGCCGCGACTTCTAAGTCCTGACTCAAACATAGTCATTCCTTATTTGATCAAGGGCCTCCCAGCAGGGAGGCCCTTTTTTCTTCTTGCCGGGAGCTTGCTGAATAGGGCTCTTTGCTGGCATGGCTAGGTACCTGGTATCTTTTCATACCTGACTGACAATTCTGGCTCAGACCCATGAAATAATATCTCAGACCCATGAAAGGTTAGGTTGGAGGACCTGCGGACGTCTTTGAGATGCTTTGCTGCGTTCAGTCTTAAGCCCTGACAAAGTCAGTACGAATTGCCGCGGGATTCTGGGCTGAAACCTGAAGCGTAACAGATACAGACCGAAATTGAGCATCCGATCCCTTTTTGAGGATTAGAAAGGCATTGACCTCCGGAAAAAGAGATTATTTTTGTAAAATATGAAATATAATCTCTGTCTGTTTCTGGGGATGCTACTGGCTTTCCCTGCACTTTGTGCGGAAGAGATCGGAAATGATGGCGCAGGGGATGCTCCTGTCTCGGGGACGATTCGGACCACCCCGGAACTGGATCTTGCGGTTCTCCGCAACATGTTCGGATCCAGGCATTGGCATCAGGTGGTCGATATGCCATACGATCACTATGTGATATTCAACGCCACTGTGAGAAAAGATCGCAGTTTGAGAATTCACAGGGTTGAGACAACATTTCCAGATGATTCCCGTTTGGAACTGGCTCGGCAATTTGCAAGAAATGCCCGCTTGGCACCTGTCACTGTGGGGACACGGGTTGCCCCATCAGCGAAGATCTGTGTTGTTTTTTTTGAGAAGGGAAATGGCCCAAAGGAGGCACTGGTCTATGCTGAACTGACTTCGATGGCGGCTGCAGCTGGTCGGACCGGTGGAACTGAATATCTCAATATTTTCTATTATCACTTGGATTGAAGTTCACTTTGACCAAAGGGGATGATCATTTCTGATGCCGTTCTGATGGGAAATGAATTGATATCCGTCGGTGTATAATCAAGGTAGTTGGAGCAGTGAGTAGCCATACGTAGCATGGTTTACTCATTATATCCGCTAATCCTTTCACTGTTTTTTTTGATGTCCAAGCTAATCCGTCATCTTCTTGCTATTAGTCTACTCAGTTTGGTGGTTCTGCCCCCGATGGTTTCGGGGGAGGTTCGTCGAATTCCGGTAGAGGATTTTTTCCGGAATTCGGAATTTACCGGTTTTCAGATTTCTCCGGATGGGAACTACCTGACGGCGATCGGACCGTTTCGTGGGACTCAGAATCTTTTTGCATTTGATGTTGAGACACTGACGCCGGTGCGTCTAACGGCAAACCGCAGAAATAATGTTTTGGGTGCGGTTTGGGCCAGCAATGATCGTATTCTCTATTTCATTGATAATGATGGGAACGAATCGATGGGGATTTTTGCGATCAACAAGGATGCCAGCAGACCTCGCACGCTGGTTGAGCCCGCCGCCGCCAGGCAAGGAACCTATGTTTTTCGTCAAACTCTCTTATTGGATCCGTTAACGGAAGATCCCAATGGCATTCTTGTGATGAACAATGACAACTGGGTGGATTATCCGGATGTTTATTATATGAATATTTTCACTGGAGGGAAGCGCTTGGTGGAGCGCAATCCGGGAGATGTCGTCGGGTGGGTAACGGATCAAAATGGTGTGGTAAGAGCTGCCAGTTTTTCCAATCGGGACACAAATATGACCGGGGTTCGATTTCGCAAGGATGCGGATGCGGATTGGGAAGAGCTGGCAAGGTTTGGTGATGAAGCCCCCGGCTGGACTCCGCTGGCTTTTGATTTTGACCGAGCCCGGATGTTTGTCCGTTCGAATTTGGATGAAGACAAGGCCGGTATCTATATTTTCGACCTGACTTCCCGGGCAATGGGGGAGCAGTTGTTCCGTCATCCCAAAGTGGATGCTGGCGGGGTGGTGATGTCACGTTTTCATCGCAGCATGGTTGCGGTGACCTATAACGCAGAAAAACCCGGCTGGAGGTGGTTCTCTGAGGAAGGGAACGACATCCAGAAACTTTTGGATGCGACTTTTCCCGATACGATCAACCGTGTGGTGGATTCCAGTGATGATGCGACTCGAATGGTCATCGCATCCTCCAGTGACCGACAGCCAGTCTTTTTTCACCTGCTGGATTTCCGTGGTGGGCAACTTCGTCTGATTCCTTTGGGGCATTCGCGTGACTGGATCAAGCCTGAGGAGATGGCGGAGATGCGCCCCTACTGGATTCAGACACGGGATGAGAAGGAGATGTTGGTCTATCTTAGCCTTCCACCCAATCGCAAGGAAGGCGAGCGTGTCCCACTCATTCTTAACCCCCATGGCGGCCCCTGGCATCGTGATAGCTGGGGATTTGATCCGGAAGTGCAATTTTTGGCCAACCGTGGGTTTGCGGTGTTACGGGTGAATTTCCGAGGGTCTACGGGATTCGGCCGCGACTTTCTCCAAGCCAGCTATAAGCGCTGGGGACTGGAAATGCAGGATGACTTGATCGATGCCGTGCGTTGGGCAATCGATGAAGGTTATGTCGATCCCGATCGTATCGGGGTGATGGGGGCAAGCTATGGAGGTTATGCCACGATGATGCAGATGGTACTCTATCCCGAAGTCTACAAGCGAGGCGTAAACATTGTCGGGGTTGTGGATCTGGTCGATCAGGTTAATCACTGGTGGAATCGTCTGCGGAGGAAAGAGGCGACTGAGTTTTGGAAGCGGAGAGTTGGCGATCCGGATTCAGAGAGAGAGCTGCTGGTGGAGCATTCACCGCTGACCCATGTGGACAAACTGGAGGGGCCGGTATTCATCGTGCATGGAACGCTGGATCCCCGTGTTTCGATTGAGCACGCCACACGCTTGCGTTCGGCCATGCGTCGATTGAACAAACCCTTTGAATGGATGGTGAAGCGGGATGAAGGACATGGGTTTATCAAGGAAGAAAACCGGATTGATCTTTATCAGAAAGTTGATGCATTCTTGGCACCCCTTCATGAATAAGCATCTTACCACTCTTATTGCCTGGGTTTTCGGCTTGGGCTTGTTGGCACCCATTAGCATGTTCGGCGGGGAGCTCGATTTGAAAAGCTTGATGGGTGAGGAATCATTTCGCTCAGCCGGTTTGGACAAGCTTGATCCAGAAGAGCTGGCGTTTCTGCAGGATTGGTTCTTTACCCGGATTGGAATAGAGCGTGAAGCAGCAGTAGAAGAAGCAGTTCCTTCCGGCGAGACCTCCTTCGGGCTCGAACAAGTCGCTGAGCGGGTAGGCAGCTTTTTCCGTAATACCCCTGAAGTGATTGAATCCCGAATTGATGGCCAATTCCGGGGATGGTCCGGACGAACGGTCTTCCGGCTGGAGAACGGCCAGGTTTGGCAGCAAAGTGGACCGGGGGACTTTTACTATCCGGCCGAAAGCCCGGAGGTGATTATCCGCAAAGCGACATTGGGCACCTATCTTCTCCAGTTGAAAGGCATGGGCTCCACGGTGCGGGTAAGGCGGATTGAGTAGAGAGGAAGAGCAGACCGCTCATCGCTTTACACTTCGAGTGCTGTCGGATTGAGTCGGGTGAAGCGATGAACTGGTTACGTCAGCAAAGTTTAACCCTTGGCCTGCTGGCTGCGGTCGGTTTGGCATTCTGGCTGCCCGAAGGCGGGATGCGGGGGGGCTGGTTGCGCAGTGAGAGCACGACGATCTGGGGGGTGGTCCTGATTTTTTTCCTGCAGGGTCTCTCCCTCCCCACCCGGGTGCTGGCTGCAGGCTTACTCAACTGGCGTCTACATTGTTTTGTCCAGTCATGGATTTTCCTCTTTGCCCCGATCCTGATGGGACTGCTCCTGCTGGGGGTGGGGCCGCTGCTGGCACCTGAGGTATGGCCGGGGTTCTGGTATCTGGCCATTCTGCCGACCACGGTTTCTTCCGCCGTTGCGCTTACGGCCCTAGCCCATGGGAATACCGCCGGGGCGCTGTTCAATGTGACGCTGGCCAATGTCCTTGCCGTGATTCTGGTCCCCTTGTGGTCGCTGGTGCTGATTTCGGGGCAGGTGGACCTGGGATCGGTTGAGTTGGGGGGGCTTTTGGCGGATCTGGCCCGAATGATCCTGCTTCCCCTGGTGGTTGGCCAGCTGGTTCGGCCGTGGATCGCGACTCGCCCGGTCTTTGCGGTGATCAGTCCCTGGTTCAAGACAGTTAACAATGCGGTGATCCTTTTCATCGTCTACGCTGCCTTTTGCAACAGCGTGCAGGATGAAGGCTGGGCGACTTATGGCTTTGATCTGCTCATCAAGGTGTTCGTCCTGTCGACGGTTTTCGTCGGGGCCATGGGCGCTCTTACCTGGTGGACGGCAAAGTGGCTGCCCGGGGAGCGCGACATTCGGATCGCGGCCTTTTATTGTGCATCGCAAAAATCCCTCGCAACCGGAGTGCCCATGGCCAACGCCATTTTTGCCGGAGCGGCCGCTGCTGGGCACATCGACTTGGGCCTTCTGATCCTCCCCCTGCTGATCAGCCATCCACTGCAGCTGTTGCTGGGTGGTTATCTGGCGGGTAGGTTGGGGGAAAGGAAGAAGGATGAGGGATGAGCAACTGTGTCTCTAAGCAAGGATGAAGGCGACTGCCCAATTCAAAATCTGCTCCTAACCCTGAGCCTTGTGTTAACCGCGACGGATGCGCAGCGGAGATGGCGAAGCAATGAACGCGGATTTCCACGCTTTCATTTCAGCTTTTTAGTTTTTAGCGTTTTAGCTTTTCAAGAACGGGTAGGGCGGCGGTGCTTCTTCAAGGTTGATCTGAAACTCCGGCTTCCGCCTGCCGGCCTCTGCCCTCTGGCCTCCCCCGACTCTGGGCTTGCTCTTGACAAGGTGGCCTTGGAACAATGTATTTAACTCTTTCAACCTCTGTAGACACCAGAGAGTGGGCCATCCGCCCGCTTTTTTTTGTCTTCATAGCCAAGCACAGCACCGATGAGCCAAGAGATTCTTTCCGTTCTGGAATACATGGAAAAGGAGAAAGGCATTCCCCGCGAGGACATGATCGCGGCGATTGCCAATGCGATCCGTGGAGCTGCCCAAAAGGGTGTCAACGCGGGGACCGAACTCCGTATTGAAATCAATCCCCGGACCGGGGCACTGAAGGCCTGGTCATTGCTCGAAGTAGTTGATTCAGTGAGTGATCCGAAGCGGGAGATTCACATCGAGCGTGCGCGTCAGCTGAATCCGGAAGCGGCAGTCGGCCTTTTCATTGAGAAGGAGATGGACCCCGAGCATCTCGGGCGGATTGCTGCTCAGACGGCCCGGCAGGCGATCATGCAACGCTTGCGACAGTTTGAAAAGGAACGCATTTACGACGATTACAAGGATCAGGTGGGAGACATTGTATCCGGCATTGTCCGGAGACGTGAACGGGGTAACCTGATCGTGGATCTGGGCAAGGCTGAAGCGATACTTCCCCCGCGTGAGCGGGTTCCGGGAGAGGACTATGCTCCCGGCGAGCGGATTCGCTGCCTCCTGGTCAACATTGAGCCGACCAATCGTGGCCCGGAACTGATTCTTTCCCGTTCGAGTGTGCGCTTTGTGCGTCGTCTATTTGAACTGGAAGTGGCGGAGATTGCGGATGGCACGGTGGTGCTCGACTCGATTGCCCGCGAACCTGGATACCGGACCAAGATCGCGGTCCGCAGCAAGGATCCCAAGGTGGATCCGGTTGGTGCGTGTGTGGGATCCAGAGGTGCCCGGGTGAAGAGTATTGTGCGTGAGCTGGGTGGAGAGAAAATCGATATCATCCCTTGGTGTGAGGATGTGGTTGAGTTTCTGCGGGAGGCCATCAAACCAGCGGTACCGCGCAACATTCAGATCGATGAGGCCCAGCGGCGGATTTATTTTGAAGTCACCGAGGAGGATCTTGCGATTGCGATTGGGCGTCGTGGCCAGAATGCCCGGCTGACCAGCAAGCTGATGGGCTGGAAGCTCGACATCGCCAAGGAGCAGATTCACGAGGTGGGCTTCGACACCATGATGCAGGAAGGGATTGGCAAATGGCAGGCAATCCCTGGCATTTCCTACGATGTGGCGGCATTTCTGGTTTCCAATGGTTTCACTTCACCGGAAACATTTGAGGATGTGGAGGCAAAGGATCTTGAGGCCCTTGGTTTCACCTCGGATGATTCCGTTCAGTTGGTCAAGATGGTGGCTGACTTCAGAGGGAGTCAGTCCTGATTTTCCGGGTGGGTCCATCCCCGCCACTTTTCACATTCGTTCGACCCGAAGGTAATTTTTTATGAGCGTCCGCATATACGAGCTTTCCAAAGACATTGGCATGGAAAATGCCGAATTGATCGCCATTCTGAAAGAGCGTGGCTATCAAGTGAAGAGTGCCTCCAGCACCATTGACAACATCTCGGCAGAGAGCCTGCGCGAGGAGTTCCGTCAGGAAAAGGCGGAGGAGCCTGCTGTAATTGAGAAGGCGGAAGAAGCCCCTGAGAAGAAGGAGGCACCGAAGAAGCCTGACGCGGCCGCTCTCGTTCGGTCAAAGGAAGATGTTGAGCGCGAGCGTGCCCAGCGGGAAGCTGAGGCAGAGGCGAAGCGCCAGAGTCAGAACCCGCCCCCGGTGGTTCCGCCCAAGCCGGGCGCATCCCGTGCGGGAGGTCCCCCGCCTTTGCCTTCGGGGCCGGCGGTGACAATCCGCAAACCTTCCGCAGCTCCCCAGCAGCCCCTCAAGGTTCCTACTTCGGCCCCATCCCTTCCCCGCGGACCCATTTTGCGAACGGATGTTAAAGAAGCGCCGGCCAAGGAAGAATCCAAGCCGGAGCAAAGCAGTTCCAAGCCCGCTCCTTCCACACCACCGCCACTGGTTAAGAAACCGGCTCCGATGGCTCCGCCACCGGTCTCAGCCCCTCGGCCGGTGGCCCCTCCACCGGTCCCCTCACGGGATGATGCTTCTTCTTCTGGTGACGAGGAAGGTGATTCCATTGAAGTTCGTGGTGCAGCCGAATTGCGGCCTTTGCAGGTAAAGACGCCTATCGTGGTACGCGATTTTGCCGTACAAATTGGAAGGAAGCCCTTCCAGTTGATTTCCGATTTGATGGAGTTGGGTATTTTTGCCTCGATGAATACGGCGATCGAGGAGGATATTGCCACCCGGCTTGCGAGCAAGGCGGGCTTCCAGCTCGAGGTGCGTCACCGTGGCGAAGGTTCTGTTTCCGCGGCACCGCAAGCGGAAGTTGAAGTGGACGAAAGTGCGCTGCTTGAACCGCGCCCGCCGATTGTCTGTATCCTTGGACACGTTGACCATGGCAAGACGACGCTGCTGGATACCATCCGCAAAGCCAATGTGGTGGGAGGTGAAGCCGGCGGGATTACCCAGCATATCGGTGCTTACCAGATCAGCCACAACGAGCAGAAAATTTCCTTCATCGACACGCCCGGTCACGCGGCCTTTTCCAATATGCGGGCGCGTGGGGCGAATGTAACGGATATTGCGGTCCTCGTGGTCGCAGCGGATGACGGGTTCATGCCGCAGACTGATGAAGCCCTCAAGCATATCCGTAACGCCAATTTGCCCGTGGTGGTGGCGATCAACAAAATTGATGCGCCGGGGGCAAATCTCGACAAGGTCTACCGGCAAATGCAAGAGCGCAACCTCTCGCCGGAAGCCTGGGGGGGAGAAACGCTTTCCGCTCCGATTTCTGCCCTCAAAGGCGAAGGGATCAATGAGCTGCTGGATGCCATTCTGCTGCAGGCAGAAATCATGGAGACCCTCGTCGCCAATCCCAAGGCGGATGCCGAAGGGGTCATCCTGGAAGCGCAAAAGGAAGTTGGCCGCGGTTCGACTGCTTCGGTCATTGTTCAGCGCGGGACGCTTCGTCAAGGAGATGCTCTGGTCTCAGGCGAGTATTATTGCCGTGTGCGCCAGATTCTTGACGACAGCGGGAAGCCAATGAAAGCGGCTACTCCCGGGACGCCAGCCCGTGTGGTGGGGTGGTCCGGTCCTCCCAGTTCTGGAGACCGCTTCCAGGCGGTGAAAAACGAACGCTTGGCCAAGCGTGAGGCGGAGGCCAATGAGCTTGAGCGTAAGAAGCTGGAAGCGATGCAGCGTCAGGACAGCGGTGGTGCCACCATTGAAGATCTCTTTGCCGCCATTGCCAAAACGCAGAAAAAGACCTTCACCGTCATCGTTAAGGCTGACGTCTATGGAACTGCGGAAGCTCTGGCCACCAGCTTGCTGGGGATCAAGAGTGACAAGATTAACCTCAATGTCGTCGATATGGGGGTTGGTGCTGTGACCAAGAATGACGTGATCATGGCGGATGCGGCCAAGGCTGCGATTATTGCCTTCAATGTCGGGGTGGAGAACGGAGTTCAGTCCATTGCCAAACACAAGGACATCACGATTTATTCCGACAGCATCATTTATCGTCTGATCGATATCGTGAAGGACGCTATGGCGGATCAACTCGAACCGGAGCGGATCGAGTCCAAGTCGGGTGCCGCCGAAGTGCGTGCGGTCTTCCCTCTGGCCAAGGGCTTTGTGGCCGGCTGTATGATCACCGAGGGCAAGGTCCTGCGCAACGGATTGGCCCGCCTCTACCGCGGAGGCGATCTCGTTGCGGAGGCGACCATTGCCACTCTGCGCCGTTTCAAGGACGATGTGGCCGAAGTCCGGGCTGGCTACGAGTGTGGTGTTGGCCTGCGCGGCGTGAACGATTACCAGGAAGGCGATATTATTGAAGTCTTTGAGGTAAAGAAGGTAAAACCCTCGCTCTGAGCGCATTCTTGCGCTTCGTATCCGCATACACCAGCCCGCCATGGGACAACGCATTGTTCGAGTCAATGAACTCCTGAAGAGGGAGATCAGCCGCGTGCTTCATTCGCGCTATCAGCAGGAAGCCGTCTCTATTACAATCCTCGATGTGGAGACGGCTCCCAACCTGCGTCAGGCCAAGGTCTTCTTTTCGGCAGTGGGTGATGAGCGGGTGCGTGAGCAAGCTGAGCGTTTTCTTCAGCGCAAGCGGGTTGAGATTCAGCAGGCGGTGGGGAGTGTGGTCGTATTGAAATTCCTCCCACAATTGGAGTTTATCTATGATCCATCGGTAGAGCGTGGCGCGCGGCTGAATGCGCTGCTGGATGAACTGGATTTAGGAGATCCGCTCCCTGGGGACTCCGGTGAGCTTCCCCCTGATTCAAAGCTTTAGACATGACTTATTATCCAGAACTGTCCCCCGCCTTTGAGGAGGCGTTTGAGGAATTGAATGGAAAACGTGTGGCGGTCCTGGGGCACCTTCGTCCAGACGGTGATTGCATTGGCTCGCAGGTGGCAATGACCCGAATGTTGCGGGCACGCGGGGTGGATGCCATTGCCGTCAATCATCACGAGGTGCCTCCGATGTGTGCCAGTTTCGTTGGGGACACTCCGTATTTTCTGGATTCCCAGGCAGATCTTAATGGCCGTGTTGCGGTCAGTGTGGACTGTGCGGATCGCAAGCGCTTTGGAGAAATCCTGCAGGCGGCCTTTCCTGAAGTATTGCTCAACGTGGATCACCATATCTCGAATACGAAGTATGGGCGCTATAACTTGATTGACGGTGAAAGTGCCGCCGCCGGCGAATTGCTGGCGGGTATCTTTATCGACAACGATTATCCGATGGATGCGGTGACTGCGCAGGCGCTCTATGTGGGGATCGCCACGGACACCGGGCAGTTCCGTTTTGGTGCGACTACCAAGCGGACCTTCGATCTTTGCCGGGCACTGATAGACCATGGGGCGGATCCAGCCGCTGCAGCGCTGGCACTCTATGAGAATGAAAGTCCCGCCAAACTTGCTTTGCTCCAACGGTTCCTGGCCAGCTTTGAATACCTGTGCGGTGGAAAGGTCTGTCTTGGTATCTTGCGCGATGCGGATTTCAAGGAAACCGGGGCGCGCAAGGAAGACACGGAAGGACTGGTGGATTATGCCAGAGCGATTGCTGGGGTGGAAATCGGGATTCTTCTGGAAGAACGTGACGGAGCGCTCAAAGGCAGTTTTCGCGCCAAGGATCCAGCCATGAGGGTGGATCAATTGGCGCAGCAATTTAATGGGGGCGGACATGCCTGTGCCGCCGGATTCAACCCCGGACAGACCCTGGAGAGCTTTCTCCCTGTCCTTAAGCAGGCATTGATCGAACACATGAACCAGGCGAACTAGGCATGGCACAGCAAAACAGTGGCGATTTTTTGGGCGTATTGCTCATCGATAAACCATCGGGAATCACATCGCACGATGTGGTCGACCGGGTCAGACGTAAACTCCGGATGAAGCGAGTGGGGCACGCCGGGACCCTCGACCCCAATGCAACCGGGTTGATGATCATCCTTGTGGGTAAGGCCACGAAACTCTCCCAGTATCTGATGGGATTGGACAAAGTGTATGAAGGTGTCGCCCGCTTCGGGGTCACCACGGATACCCAGGATGGGGAAGGTGATGTTATCGCCGAAAAGCCGGTCCCGGACTTTGATCAAGAGACGCTGGTGGACGCGCTGAAATCATTTGAAGGCGATCAATATCAGACCCCGCCCATGTTTTCCGCCAAGAAGGTGGATGGGGTGCCCCTCTACAAACTTGCCCGAAAAGGCAAGGAAGTGGAACGTGAGCCCAGAGTCATCCGGATTAAGTCCTTGCAGTTTGATGCGTACCAAGCCCCGGATCTGGAGTTTACCGTGGCCTGCAGCAAGGGGACCTATGTGCGTACGCTGGTGAACGATCTCGGGGAAAAGCTCGGTTGTGGTGCCCACCTCAAGGAGTTGCGCCGGACTGAAATCGGCGACTTTGAAATTGAAAGTTCGCTCGAGTTAGCTGAATTTGAAGAGCTGGAAGTGGCTGAGATCAAGCGCTGGTTGATTCCTCCCTATCAGGCCGTTCCCAGTACCGTCTTACCCCGTTGAATGTGAACCCGAAAGCATGGACGATCGGAGAACTGCCGGAATGGATTCGCCTTCCCGGTTCCAGATTCCATGCAGGTTCAGAAGAATGGTCCGAGCAACCGGCCCGTCCGTTGGCCTTGGCAATTGGAATGTTTGATGGGGTTCATTTGGGGCATCGCAGCGTGATTGAATCAGCGATTGCCACCGCCCGTCAGTATCAGGGGATGTCCGCCGTTCTGACCTTTGACCCCCATCCCAGTCGCTTGTTCCGCCCTGCTCAACCGACTCAGCTCATTCTTCCCGAGGCCCAGAAAACCCGTATTCTCCTGGATATGGGAGTAGATGGGGTGTTTGTGAAAACCTTTGATCCCGACTTCGCCAGTTTGGGGGCCGAGGCCTTTCTGAATCACCTGAAGACATCGCTTCCCACGCTGAGAAGCATTCATGTCGGAGAAAATTTCCACTACGGCAAGGGCCGCGATGGAGATGTTTCCCGAATGATTGCGGATGGCCGTAAGCTAGGAATCCATGTCTACAGCATGGATCGTTTTCGATACGACGGGGAACCAGTGAGCAGTTCCCGTCTGCGGGTGGTTTTGAGTGAGGGAGACATGGATTCGGCCAATGCCATGTTGGGGTATGAATATAATGTGGAAGGCCCGGTCTTGTCCGGGCGGCGGCTGGGGCGAACAATAGGCTTCCCCACCTTGAATCTGGGATGGAATCCTGAACTGCGTCCGAGGTTTGGAGTCTATGCGGTTAAAGTGGATGGGCCCGAACAGAGTTCAGTCCAAGGGATCGCTAACTATGGTCTCCGTCCAACGGTGGAGAGCAGTCATGTTGAGCCAAGATTGGAGGTCCATCTGCTTCAATCGAACAAGCATTGGACGACGGGCACAGTCATCAAGGTGAAGTGGCTTCACTTTATTCGTGGAGAACAGAAGTTTGGAAGCATCGATTCCCTGCGTGAGCAAATCGACCGGGACTGCAGGCAGGCTGAACAGTATTTTCAGTCTTGAAGGATACGCTGGATCAGTGCTTCTCGGATAATTCCCGGGCAAAGTCATACAGCTCCTGATCAACGCAGCAGTGGCGCAGCAACAACTGGCGCCGGGAGGAGTCAAAAAAGTCTGCGATTCGTTGATCGAGTTCAGGGGCGATGATGTAGTCTGTTTTCCGGTTGCGGCTTTCCACCGTGAGTTGAATTCCCAGTTTGCCCCGGACCTGGTCAAGAAAGGCGTCCATCTCTTCGACGAAGCCGAACAAGTCGAGCAGGCTGAGTGCGGCCTTGGCGTGTTCCAGGCGTTTCTTGAGTTCAGGTCTGCATTGATAATTCAAGCCTCCAAGATAAATGGACATCTGATTGCATACCACTGCGGTAAAGTCATCGTCGGCCATCCATGCTTGCAATTCTGCCACCGGATCCTGCTCGCCGGCATTGTAGGCATCTGATGGATACGCACCGTGGTTCATTACCAGATAGGTGAGAGCGGAGATTGAGCGGGGGAGGGGATCTCGCAAGAGGGTGATGAAAGCGGTGGACTCCTTGTGATAATTATGAGCCAGCGGGCTGAAAGGGAGATGTCCACCCACGAAACGGGCGGGCCCATTGAGCAGCGACTGCAGAATGGTCTGTTTGAAATCAAGAAAACTGGCCTCGTGTTCCCAGTGATTTTCCTGCCAGCGGACCTGCCAGAGTGCCCGGTCCTCATCCTTGCCAAAAAAGAAGGCAGCATGCTCTGCCCCAAAATAAGATTCGAATGCGGAATTGAGGGTCATCCCTGCACATTTGGGGATGTGGATGAACTGGAGGCGGCCTTTGGGCATGGAAATCAGTTGGTCGGAAGGGTGAGCTAATTCAATCCCGGTTGGAAGCGTAAAGCTCCGATGGGCGGTCGGCTGGCATCGCTTAATTTGCACTTGCGGACTTGGGAACGGCGACGCATTTAGAATGTGTCATGTCTGTCAGATCTTTGGTTATCCGATGGGGAATCGGTGGGAAGTCGCGCGTGGTCCTGGGCCCATTGGTGCTCGCCTTGGGCGCACAAGGGCTGGTCGTGCTCATTGCTTTGTTTGTTGTGGTGATCGGACCGGTGTTCCAGAGTGAGCCGGATTTTGTCGCGCGACAGACGATTTATTTGCCTCAGCGGGAGTTGGATCACCGGATGGCTGTTTCAGAATTTCAGCAGGCGGCGCAATCCCCGACACTATTGGAGAAGTTGAGCACCAGCGCCTTATCCCCCCATGCTTTACCTCCGCTCCCGGATTTGCCACAGGTGGAGTTTACCCCCACCAGTATGGATAGCCCATTGATCCATGCCGGAGCACTCCTTGGCCAGTCCGGGCTTCTCGGTGCACTCAGTGGTGCGACGACGGAGGTATCCTCATTTTCATTCTTTGGGCTGAAAGAAGAAGCGACCAAAGTGATCATTTGCTTTGATGTTTCGACTTCGGTCAAAAACAAGGTGGAAGCGGCGGGATATGACATGCTGCAGGTCCGCGAAGCGACCCGCGGGGTGGTGGAGCAGCTGAATGCCAACACGCTCTTCGGCTTTATTCAGTTTGCCCGCAACTATGACACCTTTCGGCCCTATCTGGTGGCGGCCACTCAAGACAACAAGGCGGCGGCCATTCACTGGTTGGATACACAGTTCAGGACTGATGGCAGGGCCGCCCCTGGTTGGCGGCGGGAAGACCCCAACGGGATTCAGTCGGTCATTCGGGCGGCCTTCAGCCTCGATCCAAAGCCGGATGTTATTATCATCCTTTCGGATGGTGCATTCTGGAGGACTACCAGTTCAAGTTCGGGGGAGCGGGTGCCTTGGAGTGAACTGATGCGCGACATTGAGCAGTACCAATCGGTGCTTCCGCAACCTGTGCGGATTCATTTCATCGGGTTTCAAATGCGCAGGGAAGACAAGTCTGCCCTCCAGAATCTTGTGCGGAGATATCGTGGAAAGTTGCAGGAGTTTAACTGATCTGCAAGGCCTTGCCCGGCTGGAGCAATGGATGGCTTTCCGCCCAATCGAGGGCGGTTTTCCAGGTTTCGCTTTCTCCGGTCAGGCCGTGTTTGCGAAGTGCGCCAAGGATAAAGGCTTCATTCTGCCGGGAGGTAGGAATGGCGGGATCATCCGGCAGATCATGGCGGATGGTGGAAATCAAATACCAAGTAGCCCAGGCACGGGCGGATTTGATCAGGGCGCGTTCCCCTCGGATTCGGGCAGCCTGGTGTTGAAAACTGATTTTCGGATTGCCAAGAAAACCATCATCCGGGTGCTCGCGCACCATCCATGTGATGGCCAGATAGGGCAAGGGCCAGCAGCCCAGCACCGCACATTTTGACGGGAGGTCGGCGTAGAGTCCGCGGGCAAGGGCGAGAATGGCACGGGCAGTATAGCCTTTTTGCCAGAGCACTTGTCCATAAGTGAGGGCGGTAAGGTAAAATTGCTCATCACGGAGATTCCCCCATTGATGAAGATCGAGGTAAGACATCGTTTTGTCTGTGACGGGAAGAAAAGGACACGGCTGCCTGCGAGGATGCGCTTGGGAAATCATGAAGCATAAAACTGCGGAAATGAACGTGGTTCGTCTGCCCGTAACCTTGAAAGGGCTGTCCCGGGCTAGTCAATCAAGCATTCACGAGTGGTGTGCTCTGACAAAACGATTGCACCTGCCTTCACTCCAGACAAGATCCGGTTCATGACAGGGGGTTTTGATCCATTTCCATACCGCGATTTAGATGCGGAAATCGCCGGGCTTTTGCCAGAGTTGACTGCCTTTCGCCGTGACCTGCATGCACACCCGGAGATAGCCTACCAGGAAGTCAGAACATCGGCTAAGGTGCTGGAACAGCTTGAGAAGGTCGAAGGTCTGGAGATCCGGACGGGTGTGGCCAAGACTGGAATCGTGGCGACACTGGGAGCTGAGCTGCCTGGTCCGGTAGTAGCTTTGAGGGCGGACATGGATGCCTTGCCGATGGAAGAGGAAAGTGGAGTTCCCTATGCTTCAACCCATCCCGGTGCGGCCCATGCCTGCGGGCATGACGGTCACACCACCATGCTACTGGGGGCGGTCAAAGTTCTTGCCGCTCATCAGGATGAGTTGGCTGGGCCGGTGAAGTTTCTTTTTCAACCTGCGGAGGAAGGTGGTGCCGGGGGGAGACGAATGACGGATGAAGGCGCTTTGGAGAATCCAAGGGTGGATGCGATCTTCGGGCTGCATAACATGCCGGCGGCGGAGACCCGGGTGGGACAGCTTTGTCTGTGTCCAGGGGCGGCCATGGCGGGAACCGGAATCTTCACCATTACGATTCAGGGAAAAGGTGCACATGCGGCAGCTCCCCATCTGGGGGTGGATCCGGTTTGGGTGGGCAGCCAGATCGTCACGGCTTTACAGGGAATCGTCTCCCGCCACACGGATCCAATCGGATCTGCAGTGGTTTCGGTAACTCAGTTCCACGCGGGATCGGCCTTCAACGTGATTCCTGATCGTGCAGTGCTTAAAGGGACTTTCCGGGCTCTGGATGAGGTTGTTTTAAAGGAAACCGAAGCTCGGATAAGGGAGCTTTCCGAAGGGATGTGCAGGGCGATGGGTGCGAGCGCCAGAGTAGAAACGGAAACGGGTTATCCTGTTCTGCGCAATCACCCCCGGACGGATGCGGTTTTTCGGGAGGTACTGAGCGCGATCGGCAGGAATACGGACTATGTGGAAGTGCCACCCATGATGGGTGGGGAGGATTTTGCTTTTTATCAGGAGGTGATCCCCGGGACGTACTGGTTTCTCGCGGCTCGTCCGGAAGATCGTGAAACGGTTCCCTTTTGTCACCATCCGGCTTATGATTTTAATGACGCCATTATGGCAGACGGGGTTCGCGTGCATGTGGAGCTGGCCCGTCGTTTTGCCCGGATGTGGACGGAGCGCTGATTAATCGTATTTGCGCCGTCCTTCGAGGGCACTCTTCAAGGTGGTGGCGTCGGCAAATACAATGCCCCCACCGCTGGGAAGGCCAAAGCCGATTCGGGAAATGTTGAGTTTGCGGTCTTTAAAGAAGACCTCCTGCAGATAGTGGCAGGTGGCCTCGCCCTCGATATCATTGGATAGTGCAAGAATGATTTCCTCGACTGGCTCAGAGTCGAGGCGTTCGACCAGCGTTGCAAGGTTGAGATCCTCCGGTCCCACCCCGTGAAGGGGAGACAGCTTACCATGGAGAACGTGGTAGCGTCCCCGGTAGGCCCCGGAACGTTCAATCGCAGCGAGGTCAGGCACCTGCTCGACGAAGCAAAGCTGGCTGTCATTTCTGCGATTATCCGCGCAGACCGCACAGCGTTCCCCTTCGCAAAGATTGCCGCAGATCGGGCAGGGATGTATGGCTTCGGCGGCAGCTTGCAGCGAATCGAGGAGCGGCTGGAGTTCAGTTGGTTTCTCAACCAGCAAGTGCAGGGCAATCCGTTCGGCCGAACGATAGCCGACTCCGGGGAGCTTCTTGAGGAGAGCGTGAACTTTTTCGAAAGCCGGCGTCAAAGTGTTTGCTGGATGGATGGGGAACCGGTGCGACCACTTAGAAGAGGCTGGGCAGTCCGGGAACCTGCATGCTCTCCGCCAGTTGGTTCATGGCGGCCTCACTCTGTTCCCTGGATTGGGTGAGGGCGGCACGGACCCCTTCGAGAATGGTTTCCTCCACGAAGGCTTTGTCTTCCTTGAGGAACTCCGCATCGAGCTGGATCGAACGGATTTCCTGTTGCAGGGAAATCTTCACGGTGACAGCACCCCCACCGCTCGAGACCTCGATGTCCTGTTGGGCCAATTGCTCCTGCAGCTCTTGCATTTTCTTCTGCATTTTCGCTGCCTGCTTCATCAATTTTCCGACTCCTGGCATAGTGCTATATAGGAGAACAGGATTTCCTCTGGAGGCAATGGCCTAATCAGTAATTGTCACGGTTTTGTCATCAGAAAACGAGGAGGGAATGGAATGGGGGGAGGAAGGGACTGTGCGGTTGACAAGTGTGGGCAAGCACTGCTCTCTGCATGGCGTGAGCGCTGTAGTAGAATTGCAGGATGTTACCAAGCTTTTCGGAACCCACCGGGCGGTGGATGCCCTGTCGCTTACTGTTCCGGAAGGGTCCATTTATGGCTTTATCGGCCCCAATGGATCGGGAAAGACCACTACGCTGCGGATGATTTTGCGGATTATTGAGCCGGATAGCGGTCAGATTTCCGTATTTGGGCGGCCCAGCCATCCCTCCGCCAACGATTCCATCGCCTACCTTCCGGAAGAGCGGGGGATCTACCGGAAACTGAAAGTGGGTCCTCAACTTATATACTTTGGCCGTCTGAAAGGCATGTCCGGCAAGGATGCGGAAAAGTCCGCCCGCTATTGGCTGGAACGACTGGAATTGGCGGATCGCTGGAGTGAAAAGACGGAGAGTCTTTCCAAAGGTATGACCCAGAAAGTCCAGTTCATCGCAACGATCATGGCCCGTCCTCGTCTACTGGTGCTTGACGAGCCATTTTCCGGTTTGGATCCGGTCAATCTGGAGGTGATCCGTTCGGCCGTCCTGGAACTGAAACGCGAGGGGACGACGATTTTGTTTTCGACTCATGACATGTCCACCGCGGAAGCCATGTGTGATCGGGTTCTCATGATTTATAAAGGCGAGAAGGTGCTGGATGGGACACTGGATGAGATCCGGCGTCGTTATGGAGTGGATACGATACGCCTCCGGATGTCTGGAGCGAATGGTTGGGATCCTTCGTCTTTGCCCCAGGTTGAAAGTGTTCGTCACCTTGGGCAGGAATGGGAGCTGCGTTTCAATGGTTCGCATCATGAACTCCTGCTGGCGGCTATGAAGGCAGGCGAAGTTGAGCGTTTTGAGCGTGTTCATCCTTCGTTGCATGATATCTTTGTTCGGATCGCCCGACCGCGTGAGCCCATCGAAACGTTGCCGGAAGAGGAGGACACGTATGTCTAAGATTTTGACGATTGCGGTGAATGAGTTTCGGACGGTGGTGTTCACCAAGTCCTTTCTCTTCGCGCTGATTTTGCCTCCGGTCATCTACGGGGCGATGTTCATGATGATGTTTTTTGTCCGGGGAACCACCGATTTGGACGTACGGACCGTAGTTATTGTGGATCAAAGCGGGCGCTTGATGGATGCCTTTGAATCTGCCGCCAGGACTTACAACCGGAGTGATGCTGTTTATAATCAAGATGGGCGTCAAATCGGCCCTGAGATTGTGGTGGAAGGCTATGTCGGAGAGAACACAGAGATTCCGCAAATCGAGCTGGAACTCTCCGATCAGGTAAGGGCGGGGAAAGCCTTTGCCTTTGCGATTATTGGAGAAGGGTTTGTTCCGATCGATGGGCGAGATAATGATTTTCTTCGTTACTATTCCCGTTCTCCGACCGAACACGAAATCCCCCGCTGGGTTCAGTCCACTGCGAGAGAAGCAGTGGAGAGTCTCCGGCTGGAAGCGGAAGGCCTCGATCCCGGGCGGGTTCGGCAGATTTTCAATCACAGCAGTCTCGAACGTTTTAACCTGGCGGAGCAGCGAGCGGATGGTGAAGTGGCCCCTCCCAGAGCGGAAAGTTTTGAGCTGAGCTTCTTCGCTCCAATGGTGGCAGTGTTGATGCTCTTTTTCGGGATCATGCAGGCCAGTCCGATCTTGCTCAATTCGGTGATCGAGGAAAAAATGCAGCGGATTGCTGAAGTGCTGCTTTCCAGTGTTACGGCGACCCAACTGCTTTGGGGAAAGCTGATTGCAGGCGCTGGCGTAGGGTTGAGTTTTTCCGCTGTTTATGTCCTTACCGGAGCGATCGCTCTTGGGCAGATGGGGAGAATGGATTACCTTTCAGGTTCCTTTTTTGTTTTCTTTTTCCTCTTCCTGATCGTTTCGTTGCTGACCTTCGGGAGCATGATGGCGGGGATCAGTGCCTCCTGTCAGGATATCAAGGATTCCCAGAACATGGCTGGTATGGTCGTCCTGTTGGCGGTAATGCCGATGATGTTTTCGATCGGTCTGATTTTTGCCCCACAGAGTGCGCTGGCCATTGCCTTATCTTATATCCCGCCTTTTTCACCGATGGTGATGACGGTGCGTCTGGCAGTTCCACCCGGCCCGGATCTTTGGCAACCGCTCCTTGCCTTAGGCATCAATCTGCTATTTGCCGCAGTTATTGTGTTGGGGGCCGCCCGCATATTCCGTATCGGGATTCTGGCTCAGGGCAAAACCCCGACTTGGCGGGAACTGATACGCTGGGCTTTGCGGGGCTGATCACCGGAGCAAGCGAACTCAAGCTAGCTTTGCTGAAAGGCGAGGGAACCAGCACAATCAGCGATTCCGCTGGCGGAAGAAGCCTGCCAGAGCGAGTGCCGTCCCCAGAATCAACCCGCCAGTCGTGAAGGGTTTGGGCAGCCCAATGACAAAGTGCAGCAGGATGGCGAGGTTGATAATCCCCAGTCCGCTTAAAGCGAGAATGAGTGAGGGCTTATCAAATTGCAGATGCTTTAGCATAATCGTGCGCTTCCAATCGGATCAGGGGCGGGCGAGGAGGGCAGGCCGGTGGGCTTCTTGCTTCTCAAGATAGGTTTCGAAAATTTTCCGGGCAATCGGTGCCGCAGTGGAACCGCCCCCAAAGCGCGTTTCCTGTTCAGGAACCCCTTCAATGAGTACAGCGATGGCAATCTCCGGATTCACCGCCGGGGCGAATCCCACAAACCATGCCAGGGTTGTGGGCCTGCCATCTTTGCGGACCTGGGCAGTGCCGGTTTTTCCGGCCGCTGGGAATTGCCGGGTACCTGCGAGGCGACCGGTCCCGGTGAGTCCGGACTGACGCATCCCTTCGATGACCATTTCAAAATGTCGTGGATCGAGGCCGATGGGTTCCGGCCGGGTCGTGGCTCGTTGTTGTGCCACCAGCTCCCGGTGTTCGGATGCGAGCAGGATGGTGGGGTGGGTAAGCGTTTCGTTGCGGGCCAGGGAGGCCACAAAGGTGGCCATTTGCAGGGGGGTGACGAGCAGGTATCCTTGGCCGATCGAGAGGTTGGCTGTGTCACCGCCAAACCAGGATTCGAAAAGACGTTGCCGCTTCCAGGCGGGATCGGGAATCAGCATGGATCGGGTTTCGCCCGGGATCTCGATTCCAGTTGGGCGGTCTAATCCGAAACGACGGGCTTCGTCGGCAATGGCCTGAACCCCCATTTCGATTCCCTTGTCATAAAAATAAACATTACAACTGTCGCGGATGGCTTCTACGAGATCTTCCCAGCCGTGTCCTGAATGTCGGTGACAACGGAAGCGTCTGCCCCCGACAGTAAAGTAGCCGGGGCAAAATACTTCAGTATCTTCCTGAATGATTCCCTGACGCAGCCCGGCAATGGCGGTAATCAACTTAAAGGTGGAACCCGGTGGGTATAGGCCCTGGGTGGCGCGGTTGAGCCAGGCACCTTGCTCGCGGATGCGCTGGTCAACGGTGTGGCTGAGAAAGGGAGAGAGGTCGTTCAGGTCATAGCCGGGGCGGCTGGCGATGGCGAGAACTTCGCCGGAGTGGATATGCAGGGCGATGGCAGCACCGATCTTATCCCCGATGGCTTGTTCCGCTGCGAGTTGGATGTCTATATCGATGGTGGTGTGAATATCGTTCCCTTTTACGGGGTGCCGGTATTCCAGCCTTTCTGCTTGAAATCCACCGGGGTCCACACTCCAGATTTCTCCACCGGGACGACCCTGGAGAATTTCGTCAAAGGCACTCTCAAGACCACTTCGCCCTACGCGGCCCTCAAAGGCAAATGTCAGCAAATCTGCACCGGGGACTTCGGTGGCAGGGATTTCATTGCTGGAAGAAACAAAGCCGAGGACATGGCTGGCGGCTGAGCCATAGGGATAAAAGCGGGCACTCTCGGCGATGACCTGGATGGGAGATTCGACCGGAACCTGTTCGATGAGGCGGGCATATTCTTCCGGCGTGAGGTCGTTAAAAAGCGGAAAAGGCAGCAGTAAGCTTTGGCTGAAATGCCGTTCCAGCCGGGTGCTGTTGACGTGCTCATCTCTTCCCAGCAAGGCATTGAGTTCGTCGAGGTAGGTTTGAACGACATTGGCTCGGGCAGTGGTGTTGAGGACCTGCCGGTTAATCAGTTGATTGCGGTCGCGGGCCTCGTTGAGCAAACGGAAATATTCCACCCGGAACTCCGGCCGCAGTTCGTTGAGTGAGACCACTGCCTTGAAGACCGGGCGGTTGCCAACGAGAAGCCTCCCTTCCCGGTCGAAAATATTACCCCTTGGGCCGGGCATAATGATGCGTCGATAATTCTGCCGTTCTTCTGCTTGCCGGTATTCGGGCGCTTTGAGCAGTTGATGAGAGCCGAGGGCAGTCGCGATGAATGCCAGACAGAGGACAATGATGAAATGGAACAGGATCAGTCGGGGATTACGCCGACGGGTTTTACTTTCCTCTTTGTGGGGCTTGGAGGACTGCTGGCGTTGGCGCTCATGCCGCCGGTGCTCCTTGCGACTGCGTCGCCTCCGGAGCCAACTGAAAAGTCGTTTATTCATTACACATTCAGTCCGACCTTAGAGAAGGGCAGGACGTTCAGGCAAGGGCATCAATCCTCTTTGGTTTCATTTTGAATACGCCATCCAAGTGCCCAAAGCAACTGGACCTGGAAACGGGCCCAGAGGGGTGCCAGCACCGCAAGGGCCAGCGCCGAGACTCCAAGGTCGAGGAAGAGTCGCAGGAAATAGGCACCCGGATCAAGGGCTTGGGGGAAGAGGACGAGACCGGCCAGCAAAAGGACCAGACTCTGAGCGCCGACGGCAAATCCTGCCAAGTGCCAGACATTGTCCCGGCGGACGTGGCGGCGCGCCCACATCCCGAGAGCCCACAGGGTCATCACCATCAGAACCGCATGTTCCATCGGAGGCGGGCGGGTGGCACCGACTATCAGCGATGAACCGATCGCAAGGAAAAAACCGGGAAGGGTGCGGAGATAAATGACAGAAAAAATCACCAGGAGCACTTCCAGATGCAGATAGAGGGCAAGAGGCGAGAGGATGGAGTTTAATTCCCGAACAGCTACCCATACCAGCATGTTGAGAAACAAGATCAGCAGGAGGATGGTTCTGCGGCTCATGGCAAATGCTCAGCAGGCAGCAGTGCTTCATCCAGAGGCACCAGAACCGCGACCTCACGGACTGAGAGCAGGCTCTGGTTAATCGTCACTATGGCAGTCTGGAAGAGTCCGTCTGGTTCCGGGTTCAGTGTTTCGATATACCCCAGGGTCAGCCCGTCCGGAAATACTCCCCCCAGCCGCGAACTGACGACTCGTTTCCGACCACCTTCCAGGGTGACATCGGGGGGAATGTTGGAGAGTAGCGCGGTGGGATTATGGAGAGGCTGATTGATCCCCCCGTTAAACTGCATGGGGCGGAGATCATCTTCGAAATGGGCCGCAACCCGAAATCCCGGACTGGTCAGGAGTTCCACCACGGACGTGTAAAGGTGTACTTCGGACACCCGGCCGACGACCCCGTCCGCATAGACCACCGCTTGCCCAGGGCGGATGCCGTCCCGATGCCCTTTGCGGATGACCAGGCGCTGCCACCATCCACTGAGGTCCCGGGAAACCACCCGGGCAACTTCGTAGCGATGCTCGGGCAGGCTGGGGAGGCCGAGGAGGGCTTCAAGGCGGATGATTTCCCTTTCCCAACCATCGGCCTGCTGGTTACGCAGTTCGTAGGCGGAGGCCAGACGGGCAAGATCGATACCAGCCTCGATCAGCTCAGATTTGCTGCGGGTGCGGTCGGCCCAGTATTGCTGGAGGTCACCGAGGTAGGAGAGGGCTACCCAACTCGGGGCTTGAAACTCAAAAAAAGTAGTTCGGGCGATACTTTTGACGGAGAAAGGAAGCACCCACCAAGCCGTAAAGAGGATCCCCCCGAGGATGAGGATTTTTCCTTGAAAGGTGAGTTTTCGTGACATCCGGATCAGTGAAAAGAATTCCGGGTATGGGCACAACCCTCAGGCGCGTGAATCATGGCCGGACCCCGGCGTTAAAATGGCATTCCCTATAACTTGGCCTTGTCCAGCCAGGGCAAGTTGTTGAGCACGACACCGGTTCCGTTGGCAACGGCACAAAGGGCGTCCTCCGCCACGATGACGGGCAGGCCGGTGGCGTCACTGAGCAAGCGATCAAGGGAACGGATGAGCGCACCTCCTCCGGCGAGGACAAACCCTCGGTCAACGAGGTCGGCGGAAAGTTCCGGCGGGCAGCGCTCAAGAGCGTTGCGGACCAGATCGACGATCGATGCCACCGTGTCCGCAAGGGCTTCGCGGATTTCCTGGGAGGATATATGGAGGGTTTTGGGGAGACCGGCTACCGAGTCACGGCCTTTGACTTCCAGCGTCAATTCTTCTTCGAGCGGTGCGGCACTCCCGATTTTACATTTGATCTCTTCCGCTGTGCGTTCGCCAATCATGAGGTTGTAGGCCCGCTTCATGTAATTGACAATCGCAGTGTCGAGCTCATCTCCACCGACCCGGATCGATTTGGTGTAAACGACCCCGGAAAGCGAAATGATGGCGACCTCGGTGGTTCCTCCCCCGATATCGACAATCATGTTGGCGGTGGGCTCTTCAATCGGAAGCCCCACCCCGATGGCGGCCGCGACCGGCTCCTGCAGCAGGCGGACTTCGCGGGCACCGGCATGGATGGCACTTTCGCGCACGGCGCGGCGCTCGACCTCAGTAATACCCGAGGGAACCGCGACGACCACTCTTGGGGGCACAAAACGCACCTGATGGTTCACCTTTTGAATGAAATACCGAAGCATCGCCTCGGTGATTTCGAAGTCGGCAATGACGCCGTCTTTCATCGGGCGCAGAGCGGTGATGCTCAAAGGCGTGCGCCCGAGCATGCGTTTGGCCTCTTCCCCGACGGCGACGACCTCACGGGTCTCGTTGTTGATCGCCACCACGCTGGGCTCGCGAAGAACAATGCCCTTGTCACGGACATAAACGAGGGTGTTGGCGGTGCCGAGGTCGATACCAATGTCGTTGGAGAAGAAACCGAACATAGCGTGAGCACATAGGATGAGCGAAGGGCGCTCCTTACTGCACGCCTAATCTTGTGCCTTGGCGGACGTTGTCAAAGCGTAAAAGTGCTCTTTCGTTCTGATTTTCAACCGTTTTGACCCAAAATCCTGCTTTCTCCCGCTGATTTCCCGATCTCTGTTCAAGGGGAGTGGCAGATCAGACTAAAGAAACGCCCGCCTTGCCATCTGGATGGAGTTCCGCTTGCTTGAGGACATGGACGAAATGAACGTCAAAGTACGCCACTTGGAGCTGACGGATTACGAGGACCTGCGCGAAGCCATGGAGCTGTCATATCATGGGGTGGATGACGATCCCTGGAGAAGGCGCGAGGTAGCCAGCTTGCTCCGGAAATTTCCCGAAGGCCAGCTTTGCGTTGAGGTCAATGGGCGTGTGGTGGGCTGTGCGCTCTCCATCATTGTGGATTATTCCAAATTTGGGGACAGCCACACCTACAACGAGATTACAGCGGACGACACTTTTAAAACCCATAATTCCGAGGGCGATGTTCTCTATGGGATCGATGTCTTTGTGCATCCCGAGTATCGTGGAATGCGATTGGCCCGTCGTATGTATGATGCCCGCAAGGAGCTGTGCGAAAATCTCAATCTGCGGGCGATTGTCGCCGGTGGCCGGATACCTGGATTCGCCAAACAGTCTGAGGAACTCACGCCCAAGCAATACATCCAGAAAGTCGAGATGAAGGAACTCTACGATCCTATCCTCAGTTTTCAGCTCTCCAACGGGTTTCACGTTAAGAAGCTCTTGAGGGGCTATTTGGAAGGGGATCGGGAATCCAGAGAATATGCCACCTTGCTGGAGTGGAATAATATCTACTACGAGGAAAAACCAGTACTGCTGGCCAAAACCAAAAAGGAAGTGCGTCTGGGGGTGGTGCAGTGGCAAAATCGTCCGGCCACCAGTCTGGATGCAGTGCTCGATCAGGCTGAGTATTTTATCGATACGGTCAGCGACTACGGATCGGATTTTATTCTCTTCCCCGAGTTTTTCAACGCCCCCCTGATGGTGCGTTACAACGAACTTTCTCAGGCTGAGGCCATCCGGAAACTGGCGGAAACCGCCATGCCTATCGTGCAGAAGATGCGGGAGTTTGCGGTCAGCTATAATGTCAATATCATCGCCGGGAGTATGCCTGTGATGGAAGACGGGAAACTCTATAATTCCGCCTGGTTTTGCGGTCGCGATGGTGCCTGTGAAGAAGTGCGCAAGATTCATATCACCCCGAGCGAGCGTGAGAGCTATGGAATGACCGGTGGCGATGTGGTGCGGGCGATCAATACCGACTGTGGTAAAATCGGGATTCTCATTTGCTACGACGTGGAATTCCCTGAATTGCCTCGCTTGTTGCGGGAGCAGGGCGCTCAGATTATTTTCGTTCCGTTCATGACGGATCTGCAGACGGGGTACAACCGGGTGCGTTTTTGTGCGCAGGCCCGGGCTGTTGAGAATGAGTGCTTCGTCGCGATCGGTGGATCCGTGGGCAACCTTCCGCGAGTCGATAATATGGATATTCAGTTTTCCCAATCCGCGGTATTTTCCCCGAGCGATTTTGCCTTCCCCAGTAATGGAATTGTCGCCGAAGCCACCCCCAATACCGAGATGGTCCTGCTGGCAGATGTGAATCTCGACCTCCTCCTCGAACTGCAACAATCGGGGACGGTGACGAATTTCAAGGATCGCCGAAACGATCTCTATACCCTGCGTCAGCGTACCCGTCGGAATCCATGATGTGTCCTTGCCCTGCTAATCGTATTGGTCTGGGTAAGTTCGCCCGGAATGGATGTCTCTGGATCGTTCTTTTGCTCTGCGGTTTGCTCCTTACAGCTTGTAGTGGTCGAGAGTCCGCCGTGGACCAAGCGACTGCCCAAGGCTTGCTTCTGGTGGGGAACGGACCGGAGCCGGAAGGCATCGATCCCTTGTTTACCACCAGCACATCGGCTCTTCAGATCCAACAGGCACTGTTTGAGGGGCTGACTTCGCCTGATCCGCGTGATCTCAGCCCTCAACCTGGCGTGGCCGAGCGCTGGGAGGTTGATGCCGATGGGCTTCGTTATCGGTTTTTTCTGCGCGAATCTGCCCGCTGGTCGGATGGCGCGCCCCTTACCGCCAGCGATTTTCTTTTCGCCTGGCGCCGCATGCTCGATCCAGAACAAGGCGGAGCCAATGCCAGCCTTTTCTATCTGATCGAAGGTGCGGAAGCTTTCCATCGTGGGACCCTCAACGATTTTGCAGCGGTGGGTATTCGCATGCTTTCGCCCCATGAAATCGAGGTTCAGCTGGCTTATCCAGCACCCTATTTCCCCTCGATGTTGGCTCACCCCGCTTTTTTCCCGGTCCCTGAACATGCGGTTAGGGCCAACGGTCGGATTCATGACCGGAGCAACCCCTGGACCCGCCCCGCGCATTTTGTCGGAAATGGTCCATTCGTTTTGAAGGATTGGCGCCCTCAGCAATATCTGGAAGTAAGGCCCAATCCTTTCTACTGGGATGCCGAGACCGTTTCCCTCAACGGAATCCGCTTCTTTTCGATCAGTGATCCTTCCGCGGAGGAGCGCGCTTTTCAAGGGGGGCAGTTGCATCTGACCGAAGCCCTGCCGCCTTCGCGGGTGCGGGCTTACAAGGATAGCCATTCTCCCTGCTTGCGAATCGATCCGTATTTGGGTGTCTACTACGTTTTGATCAATCACCGTCATCCGCTTCTGGGACGCCTCGAAGTGCGGCAGGCGCTGGCCGCCTCCATCGGGCGGGAGGTCATTTGTGATCACCTGCTGGGGGCTGGGCAGTCGCCAGCTTACAGCTTCACTCCGCCCACTATGCCCGGCTATGCTCCTCCGGAGCAGAACTTTGTGGATATACCACCGCTGGATTTACCGCCCGGTCAATCCACCGTAGTGAACTATCTCTACAATACTTCTGATGCCAATCGGATGATCGCCGAAGCCCTGCGCGAGATGTGGCGGGATGGAACCGGACTGCGACTGGGGTTGGAGAATGTGGAGTTTCGCACGTATCTGGCCCGACGGGAAACCCATAACTTTGAGCTGGCCCGAGGTGTCTGGATCGGTGACTTCCTCGATCCGATGACCTTTCTCGGCCTTTGGCAGAGCGGAGGGGCCGGAAGTGACTGGAGCGGTTGGCGCTCTCAGGAATTTGACGCCCTGCTGGCCGAGGCTAATCTTCAGCGGGATCCAGCCGCCCGGACCGCTCTCCTGACACAGGCTGAAAAACTTCTGCTCGATCAGCAGGTCATGATCCCCATCTACCACTACGTCACCGTTTATCTTTTACGGCCGGAAGTCACCGGATGGTATCCCACTTTGCTCGACTGGCATCCTTGGAAACACGTTGGGCTGAGCAGTAAATAGCGGGGATCTTAACTGATTCATTCCGGATTATTGGGACAACTTCCGCAGGGCGGCAAGGTACCCTTCAAGTCCGAGTCCGGCGATCACCCCAGCGCAGGCAGGTGCCGTAAGACTGCGGTGACGGAAAGCCTCGCGCTGATAGACCTGGCTGATGTGAACCTCAATAACCGGAAGGCCACTTGCTTTGATCGCATCATACAGGGCTACGCTGGTATGGGTGTAGGCTGCGAAGTTGGCGACAATTCCTGCAGCTCCGGAATCTGTCCACTCGTGGATTTTGTCCACCAAATGACCCTCGCAGGCACTCTGAAAGAAATCCACGGCAACCCCCAGCTTCTCTGCTTCCGTGCGGATAGCTGCTTCGATGTCTGCCAAAGTCTGCTTCCCGTAAATCTCCGGCTCACGTTTGCCGAGCCGATCCAGATTAGGGCCGTTGAGAATGCCGATCGTTTTCATAGTCACATTTTAGAAAATCAAAATGAACGCAAAATGCACGCCTTAAAAGGATGGGGAGCGCAGGGCTCAGGATGGCGGTCGGCGGCGTGAGTCTTCAGTAGGTGGTGGTCGGAGTAAGGCTGGGCGGTGGTTGAGGGATGATCTTTTGCCGGCCTCACCTTGGCTGGCACTTCTGAGCGTCCCTGCTCAGAAGCCCAAAGGACGCGTTTTGTAATCTGTTCTCGCAGTCTATCACTTGCCGAGTTGTTCCTCTTTCCATGCATAGAGTACCGGTACCGAGATGAGGGAGATCAGCACAAAGAACATTCCGCCGACACTGGGCAGGGCCATGGGGATCATGATATCCGAGCCGCGTCCGGTGGCCGTCAGCACAGGGAGCAGGGCAAGGATGGTGGTAGCGGAGGTCATCAAACAAGGCCGCAGTCGGCGCAGTCCGGCCTGGACAGTTGCCTCCCGGATCTGTTCGACGGTCCGCGTCGTCCGCTCGGCAAAGCTTTGCCGCAGATAGGTGGCCATGACGACGCCGTCATCCACCGCGATGCCAAACAGGGCGAGAAAGCCGACCCACACGGCCACACTGAGGTGGATGGGATGCAGTTGGAAGAGATCCCGCAGGTTGACACCCAGCACCTCGAAATTGAGAAACCAGGGTTGTCCATACCAGTAAAGCATGGTGAAGCCCCCGCCCCAGGCGATGGCAATGGCACTGAAGACAATCAAGGTCGTGCTGACTTGGCGGAATTGCAGGTAAAGGATGAGGAAGATGAGGGCGAGGGCCAGAGGCAACACAATGGAAAGGGTGCGGGCGGCCCGCTGCTGGTGCTCGTAACTGCCGGCAAAGCGCCAGCTCACGCCGGGCGGAATAACCAGTTCGCCACCGGCAATGTGTGCTTCCAGATAATCACGGGCGGCTTCCACCACATCGACCTCCGCAAATCCCGCAGCGCCCCCAAAGGTGATGTAGGCTACCGGAAAAGTGTTTTCACTGCGAATCATCTGTGGCCCGCGCACATAGTGAATGTCCGCGACTTCCCGCAGGGGAACATGGCCTCCCCCTGGCAGATCGACCAGCACTGATTCCAGATCCTCCACCGTATTGCGCGTTTCACGGGCATAGCGCACCCGCACCGGATAGCGCTCACGCCCTTCCACGGTGGTCGTTACCGTTTCGCCGCCGATTGCCGTTGCAATCACCGTTTGCACCTCGACTACGCTCAGTCCAAAGCGGGCGATAGCATCGCGGTTGATGACAATTTCAAGATAGGGTTTGCCCACCACCCGATCGGCATTGACGGTTGCTGCCGACACTTGTGGGACTTCCCGCAGTAAGCCTTCAATTGTAACGGCTACCGCATCGAGTGTATCCAGGTCGGGTCCCCGCAGTTTCAGGCCCATCGGTGCCCGCATCCCTGTTTGCAACATGACGAGCCGGGTCTCGATCGGCTGGAGCCGGGGAGCGGAGGTGGTGCCCGGAATGTGGGCTGCCTGGGCAATCTCATCCCAGATGTCCGCCGGTGAACGGATATGATCCCGCCACTGACGGTAGGGGCGTCCCCTCGGATCGGGGATCAAATCACCCTCCGCATCGCGCTCGAATTCCCCCCGCGCCCGGTCGTAGCGAAAATGTATCCGTCTTCCGGATACATCGGTGATAAATTCGGATTTATAGAGGATGACGGTCTCAATCATCGACAAGGGCGCGGGATCCAGCGCGGTCTCTGCTCGGCCGATTTTGCCGACGACGGTTTCCACCTCCGGCACACCGGCAATGGCCTTATCCTGATACTGAAGAACCTCAAGGACTTCTGCCAGCGAGGCATGCGGCATGGTGGTGGGCATCCAGAGAAAGGCACCTTCATCAAGTGCGGGCATAAACTCGCGCCCCAGTCCGGGAAAAGCATGTGTCGCCCAGACCCAGGGGCCGGAGTGCGTCACCCATTGTGCTTTTCCACCCAGGCCCTCCAAGCTGGCCGGGATGAAGCGGAAAACCCGATCTGCACCCAGCCAGACCATGCTGCCGAACACGATGACTGTTCCCGGAAGGCAGAGGAAAAGGGCCTTGTGAGCGAGGGCCCAGCGCAGGATCCGCTCATAGAAATAGGCGAAGAGGAAGAACCCGCCCAGCAGGCCGCCGATCAGGAGCACGACAAAGAGCAGGTTGCGTCCGAAGCCAGGAATCGGGCCGAGTGGCTCCCAAAAGCGGGTCAGGGTCCAGCACACAATCAGGGCCGAGACCAGCACGGGCAGGGTCCGCAGGGCTCGAATCGCCGGGTGCTGCGGGTTGGCTGTGGCCTGCCGCAGCAGCGGAATCCGTTCCTGCCAGCGCAGGCCACTCAACTTGAGGAGGATGACCACCAACAAAAGCAATGCACTGATCCAGAGCAGGGACCAGCCAGCCTGCAGTCCAAGGACAAAGCTGGCAATTGCGGCGAACCCCAGGCCAAAGAGCAGTCCGCGTCCGCTGGCTTTGGATTTCTCCCGCGCAATGAACAAATGAATCAAGGCGGGCAAAATCGTCAGGGTGATGAAGATCGAAGCGATCAGGACAAAGGTTTTGGTGTAGGCGAGGGGAACAAACATTTTGCCTTCCGCTCCCGTCATCGTGAACACGGGAAGGAAACTGATCACGGTGGTGCTGATTGCGGTCAACACCGCTGGAGCTACTTCACCTACAGCCTTTCGCACCAGAGCACCGCGTGGGGAATCCGGTGCGGATTCTTTCAGATGCCGTAACACATTCTCTGTCACGATGATTCCCATATCGACAATGGTTCCAATCGCGATGGCAATGCCCGCCAGCGCCACCACATTGGCATCTACCCCGAAGTTCCGCATCAGGATAAAGGCACTCAACACCGAAAGTGGCAGCAGGGCACTGATCAAGAGGGCGGCCCGCAAGTGGAGCACCATCAGAATCACGACAATGATCGTAACCAGAATCTGTTGAATGAGGGCATCATTAAGAGTGCCCAGTGTTTCAGTGATCAGGGTGGTGCGGTCATAGAATGGTTCAATCGAGACCGTGCTCAGGGTCAGCCACTCCGGCCATTGCTCCTGCGGGTGCGAGCGCAGCCAGCTTTGCCAGGCGGCCTGATCGATGCTGCCATCCACTGCGATCCCACCCAATTCTTGTTCCTCGGCAAACCAGCGAACCGATCCCAGGGTGGTCTGGCTCCAGTCGATCCATGCCTTGCTCGGCAGACCGGGGCGCAGCTCGGCTATTTGGGAATGCACATTTTCGAGAGCCTGCAAGGGATTGAATCCCTCCCGGACCACAACCACTCCGCCCGCGGCCTCGGCTCCGCCCAGCGTCAAAACACCACGTCGCTCGGCTGGTCCCCGGCTCACCGTGGCGACGTCCCGCACTCTGATCGGGGTATTGCCCGAGCCCAGGCGCACCACTGCTTGTTCGATGTCATCTATTGTAGTGATAAACCCAACACCGCGGATCAGATACTCGACCCGATTGATCTCAGTGGAACGAGCCCCCGCATCCAGATTGCTTTTGCGCACCGCATCTACCACCGCCTGCAGGGTGACACCGTGAATACGGAGCCGTTCCGGATCGACCTCGACCTGATATTCGGCCACATGACCCCCGATCGAGGCCACTTCGCTGACCCCTTCCGCCGATTGCAGCCCAAAGCGCACATACCAGTCCTGCAGGCTTCGCAACTCCTGCAAATCCCAGCCTCCGGTCGGCCGCCCCTGCGGATCGCGTCCTTCCAGGGTATACCAGAAAATCTGGCCGAGTCCGGTGGCATCCGGTCCCAAGGTGGGCTGCACTCCTTCCGGTAGGGTTCCTGTCGGGAGACTGTTCAGCCTTTCCAGTATGCGGGAGCGCGACCAGTAAAACTCAATGTTATCATTGAAAATGATGAAGATGGAGGAGAAGCCGAACATCGACAGGCTCCGCACTTCCTGCACTCCTGGGATGCCCAGCAGGGAAACGGTCAGCGGATAGGTCACCTGATCCTCCACATCCCGCGGTGAGCGTCCGGCCCACTCGGTGAAGACAATCTGCTGGTTCTCTCCCAGATTGGGAATGGCATCCACCGGGACCGGCGAACGTGGCAACCAGTCCAGTTTCCAGTCAAACGGAGCCACCGCCAGTCCCCAGCCTAAGAGAAAGACCGCCAGTAAACTGGCTATCAGCTTTTGCTCCAAAAAGAATTGTATCCACTTATTCATGACTGGTGTTCAGGGAAGGAGGGAGGGGAAGAATGAGGGATGAATCTCATCACAATCGCTATCGGTATCGCTATCGAGGGAGGGCGGAGGGCGATGGCGCTGAGGGCGGTGGACGGGTCCTCCGCAACTCTGGTCTCTGAAACTCTGAGTCTGAGTTCTCATTTCAGGTCCTTCATCCTGCCAAATACGTCTCCACAGCGCAGCATGCCGGAACCCCAATAGGGATTGGCAACGCGTTCTGTGCGTTGTAGCCAGGTGCCGATTTCGTCCATGTTGACCATTGGACAATATACGCGGAAGACATCGGGTAGTTGATCGGCTCCAAAGTTGACGTAAATCGACTCTATCGCGTGAGTGAGAGCCTGCAGGTGATCCCGCATGTTCTCAAGATTCTGCTCATGTAATGCCTGATGCAGGATACCATGCAATAGATCATACTTCTCCATCCATCCGACATGGGCATCACCCGACAGTCGGTGTTGGCCTATCGCCATAAGGGTTTCATGTAATACCTGCAAAGCTATCGCAGCTGCCGAGGGATCGTCCGCCGCCAGTGCTTCGGTTTGATCCAGATAGGCTTCCAGCAAAGGACGCATCTCGCGTCCAAAGTCTGGATCGACTGTATCCGCAAAATCATGACGCAGGGGAGGGTCGCGCGGATCGGGTGGGGTATCATCCGCTGCTTCTGCTGCTTCGAGCAGTCCACTCATCATACTGGGTCGTCCCCTTATCTGCAGCTCGCTGTCGATTTTGAACTGGCCGTGCACCACGACATTTTCTCCGGGATTCAGCCCGCTGATTACCGGATAGACCGATCCCAGACGGGGGCCGAGTGTGACCACCCGCGCCTCAAAAGTCGGGCGTTCGGTGTCGGGGACGCGCACATAGACGATTGAACGCGGCCCGGTGAAGAGGGGGGCACTTGCAGGGAGCAGCAGGGGATTGTTGCCCTCCACATCGAGTGCACGGATTGAGACCGTGCCCACTGCCAGCATCCCCGGCTTGAGACGGCCCTCGGGATTCTCCAGATCTACCCTGACTCTGGCCGTCCGCTTGACCGGATCGATCACCGGATCTATGAAAGCCACCGTTCCTGTCAGGCTTTCTCCAGAAGCCGCCTTCAACACCACTTCCACTTCCTGCCCAGTGCGTAGGCGGGCCAGTTCACTTTCAAAGGCTTCCAGTTCCACCCAGACGCTGGACAAATCGGCCAGAGTGTAGAGCGGCGTTCCTCGCTCGATATAGTCGCCCACACTGACCAGCCGCTCCAGTACCGTTCCCCCACTGGGGGCATGAAACGGGATCCGTGCGGAAGGCCGTTCCTGTTCCAGCAGGGCATTAATCTGCGCATCGCTGAATCCCAATAGCCGCCAGCGCTCCCGCGCTTGGGCCACACTTCGCTCTGTCGATGGTCCCGGTGCGTTTGCCGCCCGCAGCATGGTCTGTCGCACTTCCTCCTCGATCGCATAAATCTCAGGACTATACAGCTCCATCAGGACATCGCCCGCCGCAAACTGCTGTCCGGTGTAGGCGACGGTCAACTGATCCACCCGACCGGAAAACCAGGCGGAGAGGGTCTGGCGCCGTGTCTCGTCGATTGCCACCCGCCCCGGTAGACGGAGCTCGGCAAAGGCGTTTCCCCTTTGGATGGGAACCGTCTGGACCTCCATCAAGGCCAATGAACGCTCACTCAATCGCAGCCGCGGCAGATCGGCACCATCTCCGTCATCGTCTTCAGACAACGGTATCAGGTCCATCGCACAGATCGGACACAAACCCGGATCCGGCTGACGCACCTGCGGGTGCATCGAACACGTCCAGATCGTTTCGGCTGAAGCCGCTGCTTCATCAGTGCCGTGCGGATGGGAATGTTCCCCGCCCCCCGGTGCCAACCACCAGCCCAGAATAAATGCAACCAAGGCGATGCTGATGATAATAATGATGTTCTTTTTCGTTTTCATACGGACCTGTTTTAAAGTTTTTAACGCCTTACGCTTCCCGCCGGAGGCCGGAAGACAGTAGTCGGTGGGCAGGTGTTTGATTCCGAGGAACCCATTAACGTCGAACAAAGAACGATCCCCCGTCCCCTGTCAGGCGCAGCCGCCCGTCTCCCGTCTCCAACAACCATTAACCACGATTCTCCGTTTCCTCCCCCGTACCCATCAACGAAGAACCAAGAACCGTCCCTTGAACGATCCCGATAGCGATTGTGATGATATTCATCCTTCATCCCTCATCCTTCCTCCTTCTCCGGCTACCCGTTCCCATTGCAGGCTGCTGACAAACACTTCATTGCGGGCACGAATCGATTCGAGCTTCAGGCTGAGCAGGGAGCGGCGGATTTCCATCCAGTCGAGAAAACCGACCCGGCCAACCCGGTAGTCCGCTTCCATCAGTTCCAGTGTTTGGTTTGCCCGGGGAATTAGTTGTTCCCGATAAAGCCGTTCCCGTCGCTCGGCATCTGCCCAGGCAAAGTGCAGGCGATGGAGTGTCCCTTCGATCTGGTTGTGCAGCGCGCGTTCCTCCATTTGACGCTCCCGCAAGCGGGCAAGGGACTCCCGCCGCTCGGCACGGTAGCGTCCCTGCCAGATGGGAAGGCTGACCCCGACCATAGCCATCACCTCATCCGGTGCCGACCGCCTGTTCTCCATGTATTCGATGCCCAGCATGATTTCCGGACGCGAGGATGTGCGGGCGAGGGCACGCTCCAATTCGGCTTGCTGGACTTCGACTGCCGCCCGCCGCAGCTCTGGATTGTGCTCACGGACCCAGGCCATCCAGTGTGGGGAAATTTCCGGCACCGGCCCAGTCTCCGGAATCCGCTCGATTTCATCCAGCAGTGTGTCCACAGATCCCCCAATCAGGCTGGAGATGCGGGCGCGGGAAGGGGTTTTGCGGGCTTCCCAACTCACCCGTTCGTTGCGCAGGCGATCTCGTTCACTCTCCAGCCGGAGTAAATCGGTCTGCGAACCCTCACCTGCCTCATATCGCCGTCCGGCCACCTCAATCAATGCCTCCAGCGCTTCCAGATCTTCCTCCACCACCGCTATCGATTCGATCACCAAGGCATAGTCTGCTGCGGCCCGCAGCACCTCCAGTCGAAGATCGGCGGCAACCGACTCAACAGACTCGGCGGCAGCCTGCAGTCCACTTTCGGCTACTTCTCCCCGCAGGCGACGTTGTCCCCAGGCTGGAAACATCTGTTCCACCCGAAACTGCTGCCGGGTTTCCATCCGCCTTACAAAATACCCATACGAGACCAGCGGATCGGGTAGTGCAGTGGCCTGCGCTATCCGTGCTTCCTCCGCTTGCCAACGCGCATGCGCTGCCTGCAGGGCTGGACTCTGCACATATGCTTCCCGCACCAGCGCTTCGAAGGGATCCCCCGCGCTGAGGGCAGGGACGAAAATGAGGAGAAAAAAGATGAGGGATGAGCGTTGAAGGATGAAGGGGCGGTTGTTTGCTCTTCGTTGATAAAGACGGGGGGATGGAGGACAGGTGGCTTCGCCTGACGGGAAACAGGGGACGGGGGGCGGCCCGGCTGGAGCCGGGCTCTCCATTTCGTCGTAAACCGCGCTCCTCGCGCTTGGAGGGACGAGCTCCGTCTCGTCAGAAACTGCGACGGCGGCCCGGACGGAGCCGGGCCCATTAATTTCGTTCTTAGTCCCAGGCTGCCCTTTTCCAGATCCTTCGACTGTTGAACGCTTAAATTTTACTCCAAAAATCATGATGTATCCCTTTTTCATATTACCTCAGTGCGCCCCGTCCCCTGTCTCCCGTCAGGCGAAGCCGCCCGTCCTCGTCTCCATCAACGAAGAACCAAGAACGAAGAACGATCCTCCCCAACCACCACACAGTCAGGAAGTAACAGACAGGGCCGTGGACGAACGGATTGGGTGGTTCGGATCAGGCACCAGCATTAAGCCGCTGCCGCAGTTATACTGCACTGGCTCAAATCAGCCAGCTACACTTCAATTCCCGCCAGGGCGGGGGAGGGGGCATACGAATGGAACCCCATCGGGCTGTCGGCAACACGCTCGATTCAGCCTTATCATATTCAGTCCAGGAAAGTTCGCTTACCAGCACAGGGGCAGTGATCCAGGCTATAGGGAGGAGTAGTTTCAGGCTATCCGCCGCAGTGACCAGACCACTTCCGGTCTGGTGCGGACACTGCTCCGCCCCATGCGTTCCGGATGGTTTGTCCGAATCCTCCGCTCCCTGATCACCACTGCAACAGGAGGGTGCCAGCGGAAGCGGTTTTCCCGCCTCGACTCCTGCCTGCACGGCTGCACTGCAACAGCAAAACGGATTTACCATCGCAGCAAATAGAGCCATGTAGACCAAGTAACGCATATTAGCATAAATATGAGATATTAAAATGGATTCTATTCCGAGAATGAAATCATTTCTTTCGCGCTCAAGCCGTTCTTGAGCCTCCCGGACTGGTTAAATTCAGCATTGGCAGAATCCTCTTCCCGCGCCTTCCTAGGGGCATGAGCGCTCAGCTCAAGAATATCTCCTCAGTAGCCGTTGCCACCATTGCCTCCCGCATCCTTGGGTTGATTCGGGATGTCTTTGTCTTTGCTTTCCTTGGGGTGGGGGCGGTTAATTCTGCCTTTGTTCTGGCCTTTACCCTTCCCAATCTATTCCGCCGCCTGCTCGGAGAGGGGGCTCTCACCTCGGCCCTCGTTCCCGTTCTTTCCTCTGAAGTTGCCGGCAAAGACCGTACCTCCGCTTTTGCCGTTCTCAACCGCACCCTCAGCCGCCTCGCCATTGTCCTGCTCCTCATTATCGGACTAGGCGGAGCACTCCTTCTAATGGTCGGCTGGATTCCGGGCTTGGCCCCCCGCTGGTATCTGGGGGCGAATCTCTCCGTCATTTTACTGCCCTATCTCTTTTTTATCTGCCTCGCCGCCATCATTTCGGCCCAGCTCAATGTCCTCGACCGCTTCTTTGCCCCAGCCATCACTCCGGTTCTCCTCAATCTGGCCATGATCTCCGGACTCCTTGCCGGAGTCTGGCTGGCTGGTGAATACGATCCGGCCAGACGCGTCTGGTGGCTCTGCGGGGGTGTGCTGGTGGGGGGCTTGCTTCAACTGGTGATTCCCTGGGGAGCCCTTCGCCGGGAGGGCTGGCAACCACGGCCGGACCTTTCGTCCACTGCCGACACGCGGGAGATCACCCGCCTCTTCTTGCCTGGGGTTGCTGGCGCTGCTATCTTTCAAATCAATATCCTTGTTTCCCGTCTGATCGCTTATGCTCTTAACGAGGAAGCGGCCGGAATCCTGTATCTGGCCAACCGTCTGGTGGAACTGCCCCTTGGGGTCTTTGCCATTTCCATTACCACCGTCTATTTTCCCCTGCTGGCCCGCCAGGCTGCCAAAAGAGATGGTGCCAGCTTTTGCCTCAATTACGAACGCGGGCTGCGCCTGATCTGCGTGATCACGCTGCCTGCCGCAGTGGGCCTGATCGTTCTGGCCGAACCCATCCTGCGTTCCCTCTTTGAATGGGGCCTCTTTGAGGCCGCCGATGTCCGTCGCACTGTCTGGCCGCTGGCTATCTTCAGTCTTGGTCTCCCTCTTTACGCCTGGGCTTCTTTTGCCACCCGGGGGCTCCACAGCTGGAAGGAGATGGTCATTCCCGTTCGTATCGGTGCGCTCAACGCGGTCCTCAATATTGCCCTTTCACTTGTCTTGATGCGTCCTCTTGGCGAGAGTGGACTCGCCCTTGCCAATGTGATCGCTGGCCTCGCTTTCGCTATTCTTCTTGAACGCAGCTTGAGGAAAAGGATGAGAGAGGGGGGCGCAGGGAGGAAGGTGTCAGAGGGATTACCCACCTTGGCGGCAGTAGGGCGGATGTTGCTGGCAGCCCTTCTAATGGGGGCTGTGGTTCTTTTCGTCGCACGAGGGATGCAGGCTCTCATTCCCTCTGGCAAGACCCAGTCCATCCTGACCGTTCTGCTTGGAATCCCCGCCGGGATCGCCACCTATGCCGCCTGTCTCTGGCTTCTAAAGCTTCCTGAACTGAAGGAAATTCAAACATTGCTTCTCAGGAAAAGGAGATGATGTAAGGATGTGGATGTCCGCATCGTGCCTCAACGCGAGACGCGCTATGCAAATTTCATAGGCAACTGGGTAGCGCTGCACTACCTGCAACGGTGACTTCGCCGCTCTGCAATCCACTCAAACATTCTTGCGACGGGACGAGAGATGCTGTTTGCTCGCAACAGATTTTGATCTTATATGAGACCGCACTCAACTTCATATACCTTATGGATTGCTCAAACCACTGTCGATAGTAAGGAGACGGCGGCTCGCCTGGCCCGCAGCATGGTGCAAGCGCATCTGGCCGCATGTGCGCAAATCGAAGGTCCCATCCGCTCCTTTTATCACTGGAAAGGAGGACTGGAGGATGCCGCCGAATGGCGAATTACCTTTAAAACCTCCGCCGCCCATATCGAACCTCTTGGCAACCTGCTTCGTGCGGAACACCCCTATGAAACGCCCGAATGGGTTGCATGGGAAGCAAATTCATCCCCTGCGTATGGACGCTGGATCCTTTCCGAAAGCACCTCCGAAGACAACGATCTTGGCTGATCGCCTTTAGTGGATGAAATCTGTCAAAGTGGGCAGTTTGTAGGGATAAATTCCCACTCGAGGCCAAAGTGTTGGGCAACTTCCGCGGCGAGAGCTTTGACCCCGAATACTTCGGTGGCGTAGTGACCGCAGCAATACAGATTAAAACCTTCTTCCTGGGCGAGGTTGAAGTGTTCCTGTCGCAGTTCACCGGTGATGAGCGTGTCGGTGCCGTTGGCCTTGAGCTGAGCGAGGGCGGAGCGTCCACTGCCGGTCAGAATGGCGACGCGTTCCGGCTGGTCCGATCCGCACTCGATCGGGGTAAAGGAATCGGGAAAGCGTGCCCGCAGTTTACCGGCCAGCTCGGCGCGGGTGCCCCCATGTCGGGCCAGCAGCCCGATTTCGACCCCCTCGTATTCGAGAAAGCCGCGTTCGGGGATCAACCCGATTGCTTTCGCCAGCAGCGCGTTGTTGCCGATTTCCGGATGCGCATCGAGCGGAAGGTGCGCACCATAGACTGCGAGGTTGCCGTCGAGGGCGGCTTTGACCTTGGCGTAGTGACGGCCCGTCAGCGGAACCGGCGGCGTCCAGAACATCCCATGGTGAACAATGAGAAAATCGACCCCTTTGGCAATAGCCTGCTCGAAGGGGAAGCGGCCGGCATCGACGGCAGCCCCGATTTTGGTGACGGTGCCATTGTTTTCCACCTGCAGACCATTCTCCGCCCCCGGGAAATCTTTGACTTCGCTGCGGCGGGTGCGTTGATCACAAAAGGCGACGACTTCGCTTAAGGTAGGCATGTCGTGGAATTTCCCATTTTTTGCGCCTCGGGGCAACCCGTTCTTTCGGATGGGCGAGGAAAACCGTTGCCCCGGAGGCGTCGACCTGTGCGGATAGTAGGATGGAGCGCACGATTGAAGCAGTCGTATTTGATATGGATGGCACCCTGCTCGATACCGAGCGCCCGGCCTCACGCGCCTGGGCGGCGGCCGTGGCGGAAGTTGGCGTGTGCTTTCCGGAGGGCTTCTACGATACGATCATCGGTCGCAATCGGGCAGACTACTATCTGCGCTTACACGAAGACATCGACCAGCCGGATAAAGTGGATGCACTGGTTGAAGCGATGACGCGACAATACCACGCGCTCATCGACCGGGAAGGGCTCGCTTTGCGCCCCGGCGTCCGGAAAACACTCGATGAGCTCGCCGCCCGTTCCATTCCGATGACGGTGGCGACTTCTACCGGACGTAAGAACGCTTTCTACAAGCTGGGCTTGGCCGGGATTGACGGCTACTTCCAAGGAGTGGTGGCGGGGGATGATGTCAGCAGCGGCAAACCCCATCCGGAGATTTTTCTCAAAGCGGTGCAGCTCCTCGGATTGGAGCCATCAGCCTGTATGGCGGTGGAAGACAGCCTCAATGGCATCCTCTCTGCGGTGACTGCTGGCTTGCCCACGGTGTGGGTGCCGGACTTTGTCCCGGTTCCGGACGAAGTGGTCGCCTTGGCCTGGAAACGCTTTGAGCGGATCGACGCGATCCTTTCGCTCTTGGATGGAGCCTCTGGCGATCAGCCGCGGCCCTGCCAGGAGCGGGCAAAGTAAGCGCCGACCAAGCCGCCGAGAATGTGGGCGAAACGGGCGACCTCATCCGAGGTGGTCAGTGCCCGATAGACTTCCTGTCCGATGAAGAGGATGCAGACGAGGGCGAAGGTCATCGGAATGACGCCGGCCCGGGCCCGGGTGTAGCTGGCGAGAACGATGAAGGCAAAAACGACACCACTCGCTCCGAGGAGACGGGCCTGCCCGAAAAACGGTGCAATCAGGATCATCGGTAGGGCGGTGACCACGGCGACGACGACAGTCACCAGCACGAGCTTTTTGACCTTGTACTTTTCCTCGAGGATCGGGCCGAGGAGAAGGATGACGAGCAGGTTGTAAACCAAGTGCTCGGGCGAGGCATGCCCCAATACATGGAGAAAGACCGTCGGCCAGGTGATTGGATTGGTCCAGGAGAACCCATAGCCGACACTGAAAAAGTTGGCCATCAGCCATCCGCCGGTGAAAGCCGAGACGACAAAGATGGCAACACAGGCCAGCGAAAACGTCAGCGTGAAGGGCGCATTATAACTCAGTTGCAGCTTTCCCATAGCGATAACACTAGAACTTTCCCCATTCACCGCAAGCCTAGGGAGGGATGAAGAAAAAGGATGAGGGCAGAAGGATGGGGGAAGAAGGATGAAGGATGGCGCGTTGTGAGCCCTTGACCCAACGGCGGTTGAGCAAAGCAGCGGGAGCATCCTGCTCCCCTTGAGTTCATGGTTCCAACTTGCCTGCGGGCAAACCTTCGCTTTGCTGCAGAACCCCGTTGGGGTAGGGGGAAATCCGGCGCATTGGTGCAGAACCCCGTTGGGGTAAGGGGCCGATGGATGACGTGTGATCGTTGCCTGCGGGCACCCTTTGGGTTTGGGCACAACCCCTTCAGGGTTGGGGGTGAGGGTGTGGGGCCAAGATACCAGGGTAGGCCTGCGGCCAACCCTTCGCTTTGTAGCAGAACCCCGTTGGGGTAGGGGGAAACGGTCGCAATGGGGGATAATCTCTTTGGGGTAGGTGGAACCCGTTGGGGTAGGGGCCGTCGGCTGAGCTGCGATCCCCGCCTGGGGGCAAATCACCCGCGATTGCGTGAACCCCCTTGGGGTTGTTGCCGACGGATGAGCTGCCCTGAAGGGGCTTTGTCCCAAAGCGAAGGGTTGCGCCCGTCAGGGCGCTACCCTGGGAATCATTCGGTGTCCCACCTTCAACCCTGAAAGGGTTGTGCCCTGACCAAAATTCAGTCCCAAACGTAGCGTTCATCCCAGTCCAGCCCATGGCGTTGGAGCAGTTTACGATATTCATCCTGAAAACTGAACTTTCTGTGATGCTCTTCCTGCTTTAAGATATAATCGTGGACAGCATCCAATTGAGAGGTGCTGGTTGAAAACAGACCATATCCCGACTGCCAGGCAAAAGCGGACAAGGATGCATCTTGGGTTTTGATCCACTTTGACGAGGTCCTTTTTAACTCCTTTACCCAATCAGAATGGGTGATGCAGCGTCCGCAACGGGCCAGGATGTGAACGTGATCGGCAACCCCTCCAACAATGACAGGAGCGCAGTTGAGCTCACGCGAGGTCGCACCAAGCCAAGCATGCAGCGCTGCACGGAGATCGGGTTTGGAAAAATACGGTTCACGGTCCTTCGTTGAAAATACGAGGTGCAGGTAAACAATGGAGAGCGATTGCGGCATGACAGTACCGTTTGAGCGGTCAGATGGAATACACTAACGTTAAGCGACGTAGTGTTTCTTACGTTCGTAAGCGACCAAGTCCAGCTCTTTGAGGGGGCATTGTGGTATTTCTTTGGGCACAACCCCTTCAGGGTTGGGGGTGAGGGTGTGGGGCCAAGATACCAGGGTAGGCCTGCGGCCAACCCTTCGCTTTGTAGCAGAACCCCGTTGGGGTAGGGGCCAATCCGGCGCGTTGATGCACAACCCCGTTGGGGTAGGGGGAAACGGTCGCAATGGGGGAGAATCTCTTTGGGGTAGGTGGAGTTGGGGCAATGGCCAACCTGTCGCTTTGCTGCTGACCCCGCTGAGATTATTGTCGATGGATATGACGTGCGATCATTGCCTGCGGGCAATCCGTTGGATTGGGGCACAACCCCTTCAGGGTTGGGGGTGAGGGTGTGGGGCCAAGATACCAGGGTAGGCCTGCGGCCAACCCTTCGCTTTGAGGCAGAACCCCGTTGGGGTAACGGTAACCCGTCGCATTGTTGCAAAACCTTAGGGCAATTGGCAACCCGCCGGATTGTTTTGAACTCCGTTGGGGTAGTGTGGACGCTGGATGAGCTGCGATCCCCGCCTGGGGGCAAATTGCCCGCGATTGCGTGAACCCCCTTGGGGTTGTTGCCGAGGGATGGGCTGCCCTGAAGGGGCTATGTCCCAAAGCGAAGGGTTGCGCCCGCCAGGGCGCTACCCTGGGAACCATGCCCCCCTCGACTCCAACCCTGAAAGGGTTGTGCCCTGACCGTGTAAATCGAATTGCCTGAGAGCAGGAAAAGGTATTTTCTTCATGCTTGACTACCCCCCCCCCCGGCTGCCAAAATAGTATTAAGGTACTGTTTGCCGAAATCTGAACCGTTCATCCTATCCACCATGATCTCTGCGCATCGTCTTTCATCCACTGTCTCCATCCTGGCATCGTGCTTGGCCCTCTTCTCTGCCCCGCTGCTTTCCGCTCAATTCAGCGGGCACGACTGGGAAACCGATTGGGAGCAGATGCCTCCGGAGCAGCTCGCATTTCTGGAAGACTTTGGTGATTTGATGGATGAAGCGGACTATGAATGGATCGGTTACTTCACCGTCGATCAGATTTTCACGCTGGGCTTTGATGCTGGCGATTCGGTCCGTTTGCCCCTGCCGGATGGATCCGTCGCCGTTCTTCAGTTGAACGGTCACGGCGATTCCTACATGTGGGGCAATGGAGACAGTGGGGAAGTGGATGCCTTTCATTTCAGTTACCTGCGCACAGACGACTGCGAGTGGCTCGATATCAATGTGGTTCCGCTGGGTGAATTCCGCTATCTCGCCAGCCATACCCAGCCTGCTCACTACCTGGTCGGTGCCTATCGGGGAGATTTTCCGGTTGCCATCGATACCCCGCCCGATGGCTCAACGCCACCTGAACCCTCTGATCCCAAGCGTGAGGGGTGGTACGCGCATCCAGACCTCGGTTATTATTACGACCTGAGTCCTTCGGCCTGGCTCTTTCATCCCGACCATGGTTGGCTCTATCCGGTAGGGGATTTAGTTGACGACTGGGACGCGGGTCTCTGGGTTTATTCCACTTCCGGCTGGATCTGGTCCAATGCCACCTTCTACCCTTGGCTCTGGCTGGATGCAGAAGCGGACTGGCTTGAGTTTGGACAAGTCCGCCTCGACCCTTCACAGTGGGTGGCGGTGACGGATCCGGAGGTTTTGGTCGGAAATTCATATCAATCCCTTACCCGCCGCGACTGGGCGGAATCCGGAGAGGGTGGCTGGGTGCGAGTGCCAGCCAGCTTGTCCTTTTACTATGATGAAGAGAGCCAGACTTCCGGCTTTTCGAGCTGGTTTACAGGGGATGAAGGGACCGGTTATTCCTGGATAATGGAGGATGGGGAAATGACGATTCTCCTGAGAGAAGTACAGTCCACTCTGGAGCATTTTGGCTGGAACCCCGGAACCGGCATGGTCTGGTGGCTGGGAGACAAATACGTGAAAGTCAGATAGCGACAGCCTGTCCTTTGATCATCCGGCAGGAATGGGCACTGAATCCGGCTCCAAAGCTGGTCAACCAGAGGGAATCTGTGGTATCTGCCGAGGCGGGAGCAGGCGAATCGTGGGCCCAGTTTTCCGGCAGTTCGACACGCTCTTTGAAGGGCGTATGAGAAAGGAAGGATGCGAGGGCGAAGAGAATGGAGGGGCTGCTCAGGTTGCCGCCATGCTTCAGGATCCAGCGGCTTTCGGCAAAGGCATCGCCCGCAAAAGCGCTGCAAAGAGCATCGACCACATCCCGTCCTCCCGGATGGGCCAGCCGATAGACAGTGCCTTCGGTGGATTTTGCCGGGCATCGATCCCAGAGAGCCCGGACGGCTTGGGCGGCGACCGTCGGGATGGTCTTGTGGAGTTGATTGCGCAGTTTTCCCCCTTTGTTGCGAAACCGAAGCAGCTCGCGGTCGGCCGGGCAATGCTCGGTGTCGAAATCCGCCAAAACCCACGCGGGAGCATCAGGTGGGGGTGTATCCGCCAGGATAATACACGCGCCCCCATCCCCAAAAAGACAATCGCTGATCAGCACGCCGGGGTCGTCATCGAGGTAAAAAGCAGCACTGCAGATTTCCACCGCAATGATGGCAACACGGGCTCCCGGTTCGGCCCGGGCGAAAGCACTGGCCGCCCGCAGGGTGGGAATGGCAGCTCCACAACCCATCCCCACGAGATCGTGAAGGTAAGCATCACTGCGCAGTCCGGCCGCCTCGGCGACATGACTGCTGATCCCCGGACAAAGGTAGCCTGTGCAGGTGCAGACAAAGAGCGCATCGATGTCCGGTGGATGCAATCCCGCCCGGGACAGCGCTTTTTCAAGGGCCTGATGAGAGAGGCGAGAAGCGTATTTTTCAAAGGCCTGATTCAGTTCTTCAGCGTTCAGGTCAAAAATGTCTTCAAGAGGTTCCAGCGCAAGGTGGCGGGTCTCGATCCCATTCGGAGAACGCAGGATCTTCCGCATGAGGTTCTGTGACCGCTCTTTCAGGCGATGCCGAGCCTGGGACTGTTCGAAAATCGTATACAGTTCGCTTTGCGTATATACCTGCGGAGGAACTGCAGCAGCGATGCTTTGGAGATATGCGTTTGAGGTCATGCCAGTGAAAGGGATTCTGCCAAGGTCCTGTTGTTCAGGAGTGGGTGAGCTGATAGAGTGGAGTCATGGGCAATAGACGGAAGCGTGCAAGGTTGCCCATGACGGTTTGCCATCCTTCGAGATAGAGAAAGGGGTGTAGTGATCGGGCAATACGCAGACGGCGGGCAAACCTGCGGTGTCGGGCCTCAACTTCGTGTTGAACGGTGGACCATGGGCATTCGTTCCGGGCATAGGCGATGAGGGAAGGCAGCGCACAGGCTGCGCTTTCGAAAGCCATCGCCATGCCGTGACCGGTGAAGGGTGGAATCATGCCGCGACTGTCCCCAAGGCGGAGAATCTGATCGCTGGCGAAATCCCTCGTGAAATCGAGTCCGGCTACCGTTGAGACAGAGTCTGGGTCAAAGTCAGCCGAAGTGATACGGGTGGCCAGTGCGTTCAGTCCGGCTCCCCGCAGTATTTCCAAAATCAGCTCCTCTCCACGGCAACGCGTCGGCTGATCCCGCCGAAAAAGACCACAGAGATTGACCCGACCGTTCTCTACCCGGCTGAGCCCAACATAAGCCCCTCTCCCCAGATGAATCTCCAGATCCGCTTCCGGTTCAAAGGGTGGCAAGAGGTGGACTTTCACTCCCAGCCAGCGAGGTCCGGATGGGCGGGTGGAAGGAATCCGGCCGGTGGTCTGAATGATGCCCTCGCCGGTAGCCTGTGTCGGATCAAGCTTGTAGCGGGACCCTGTCTGAAGCTCGCCACCGGCGGCGACGAAGGATTCGGCCAGCGCCTGATCAAGCGAAAAGCGGGAAATGCCGAACGCGGGGGCTGGCATCCTCCAGTCCCTCCATGCTTTCTTCCGGCCATACCAGCGCACCGTCTGCAAGGTCTGTGCCTGCTCGAGAAAGGGGAGCAGCCCCAATTCATTCATCGTCGAAGCGGCCATCCCGGATATGAATTCGCCGCACACTTTATGGCGGGGGTAGGTGCCCGCTTCATGAAGATGAACCGGAATCCCATGCTGCAGCAGGCTGCGGCCGAGGGAGAGACCGGCCAGACCACCACCGATGATCGTGAGGCCCCGTGTCCTCATCGGATGGTCCCCTCCTTTCGTTGGGCGAACATGCGATACGAGCCAAGCGGGGTGTGCTCAATCGACCAGCTCCACTCCTCCGGGGAGAGCCCCAGTAAGGCTGGTAATTCCTCGTCGCGAAATCCGGCGCGGATACTGGTCAAGGCATCCTGTCGCGACACGTAATTCATCCCTAATAGCCCGAGGAATCGGGCCTGCCAAAGGTGAATGGGTTTGCGGCAGGTTTCGTTGATAATCAACAGCTTGGCCTTTGTCTGCAGGCGATGCCCCAGCGCTTGTAGAGATTCATCGGAAAACTGGTGGAAAATGTGGTTGGCAATCACCACCTCCGCCGCTCCGACAGCATCCGCCTCAAGTGCATCGGCCTGTTCCCATTGCCAGGATTGGGGCCAACAATCCGGACGTTTCCAGAAATCCACCCCGGTCATTTTCCACTGCCCGGCCAGTGGAGATACCTTGAGCAGGTGGGGGGCGAGGCCGCCATCCCCGGCGGCAATTTCAACCCGCTGGATATGCGAAGGAAGGGCTTGTTCCTGCAGGCGGCCCGCGATCCAGCGGAAATTCCCCATCAGGCAGTTCAGCCGCCGCATATCCCGGCGGTTGGCGAGTGCATCGGGATGATCCTCCGGGAGCTGATCAAGGATCTCTGGCAGCACGACTCGAAGCATACGGGTAAAGGAACCACGATTCATCGAGAAAGCAACTTCGCTCAGGTTTGTCCGAGGGAATGGTGTTTACAGCCGAAGGGTGATGCCATGAAGTAAGCGCATGTCTGTTGACGATGCAGCAATGTCACAAGAAACCCTCCCGCCCAGTCTGGTTTCGTCGGTCGCTGAACTGGTTGGAAGGGTCCATCAGCGCCCCTCGTGGGACGATTATTTCATGAGCACGGCTCTGCTCATCTCCTCCCGCAGTGCCTGTGAGCGTCTCCATGTTGGCTGTGTCGTGGTTTCGGGGGGTGATCAGCAGAATCGTATTGTGGCAGCGGGCTACAACGGATTTCTGCCCGGTGCGCCCCACACCAGCCGGGTGCTCGAAGGGCATGAACAGGGTACGGTCCATGCCGAGCAGAACGCCATCGCCGATGCCGCCCGGCGGGGAGTCGGGCTCGATGGGGCTACCGTCTACGTGACCCATTTTCCTTGTATCAACTGTGCCAAAATCATGGCCGCCGCCGGGATTCGTTCGATCAAGTACCACTTCGATTACCGCAATGATCCGCTGGTCAGTGAATTGCTGACAGAAGCGGGGGTTTCGATCGAAAAACTTTCGTAACAGATGCGAAACCTTGAGCAACTGGCAGGCAATCTGAAGGGGCAATTGCTGCTGGCGCACCCCAATTTGCTCGACCCGAATTTCCGGCGCTCGGTTGTTCTGATCGCGGAACACTCAAACAAGGATGGTGCGGTTGGTGTGGTGCTGAATCGGCCCCTGGGCAAGACCCTGGGGGATATCGGGCAGGATTTGCCGGATCCGGCTCTGGCAGCTGTCCCGGTTTTTGAAGGGGGGCCAGTCGCCACCGAAACGGTTTTGCTCACGGCCTGGCGCTGGGATAACGAAAAGGGACTGTTCCAACTCTATTTCGGCACAACCCCGGAGAGCATTGCGGCCCTCCGTGAGCAGGATGGCGAATTCGAGGTTCGTGCTTATCTCGGCTACAGTGGTTGGGGCTCCGGACAACTCGAAGGCGAACTGAGCGAAAACGCCTGGGTGGTCACTCCACTCCATGAAGAGGAAATGAACATCGAACAACTGCCCGGATTGTGGCGTGGATTGATTAAAAGGGAACGTCCCGAGTTGTCGATCCTTGCCGATGCTCCTGATGACCCAGGGCTGAATTAAAGGGGGGCGGGCCTCTGCTCGTCCTTAGCCTTCATTCTTGTTGAGGGCACAACCCCTTCAGGGTTGGGGTCTGGAGGGACCCTTGCACCAGGGTAGGCCTGCGGCCAACCCTTCGCTTTGTTGCAGAACCCCCTTGGGGTTGTCGCCGCCGGATGAGCTGCCCTGAAGGGGCTATGTCCCAAAGCGAAGGGTTGCGCCCGTCAGGGGCGCTACCCTGGGAATCATTGGGTATCCCATATTTTCAACCCTGAAAGGGTTGTGCTCTACCTACCCCAACGGGGTTCTGCCGCAAAGCGAAGGGTTGCGCCCGTCAGGGGCGCTACCCTGGGAATCATTGGGTATCCCATATTTTCAACCCTGAAAGGGTTGTGCCCTACCTACCCCAACGGGGTTCTGCCGCAAAGCGAAGGGTTGCGCCCGTCAGGGGCGCTACCCTGGGAATCATTGGGTATCTCATATCTTCAACCCTGAAAGGGTTGTGCCCTGACAAAAAACCCGTCTCGTCCTCGGTTCAGGAAAAAGGCTCCTCACTCTGCCGTTTCCACTTCACGATCGAAGACGTCCTGATCAAAGGTCCCTTCACTGTTCGCCACGATGCAACTGATCGCACAATCCCCGGTCACATTGACGGCCGTCCGCACCATGTCGAGGAGGCGGTCGATCCCGATGATCAGGCCCACGCCTTCCACCGGGAGCCCGGCTTGGACAAGGACCATTGCCAACATGATCAATCCCACTCCGGGGACACCGGCGGTGCCGATCGAGGCGAGGGTCGCGGTCAGGATGACCATCAGGAGCTGCATCGCGGTTAGATCGATTCCGTAAACCTGGGCAATGAAAACCGTGGCCACGCCCTGCATGATGGCGGTGCCGTCCATATTGATGGTGGCCCCCAGCGGGATGGTAAAGGATGCCACCGATCGTTTCACCCCAAGCTGCTTTTCCGCTACCTGCAGACTAACGGGAATAGTGGCGTTGCTCGATGAGGTCGAAAATGCGAAGATCTGCACGCTGCGCATCTTCTTGAGAAAATGGATCGGTCGTAGCCGCCCCAGAAACTTGAGGAGCAGGGGATAGGTTACGAGCGCGTGCAGAATGAGGACAAAGAGGACAAGCAGGAAGTACTTCAGCAGCGGCACAAAAGCCCCGAATCCCTGAGTGGCAAAGGTGCGGGCAATCAGCGCAAACACGCCATAGGGCGCGAGGGCCATGATCACCCAGACCAGCTTCATGATGATCTCGTTGAAGTCCTCAAAGAGCGCGAGGCCGCGTTTGCCGGCCTCTCCCGCCATCGACATGGCGATACCAAAGAGAATCGCAAACACGATCAGGGGTAACATCTCCCCCTTGCTCGTTGCCTCCACAATGTTGCGGGGAAAAATACTGACAATCACTTCGACCAGGGGTGGCGCTTCCTGAGCCACCCATTCGGCTTCTTCTTCCATCGGGTAGTGGCTCCCCGGTTTCACGATCAGAGCTGCCGTCATCGCCACACTGATCGCGATGGCCGTTGTCATGAGATAGAGTCCGACGGTTTTCGTTCCGAGGCGGCCGAGTTGTGTGATGTCGGAAAGCGAAGCTGTTCCACAGACCAGCGAGACAAACACGAGTGGAATGACGATGACCTGTAGGAGTCTGACAAATACATCACCGACAATGAGGAAGAGGCCATTGGCCCCATAGTCGACCATGAACCGGGCAAAGGCGTCTTCAGCGATGAAGACACCGTATAGGTTGATTGCCAGCCCCACCAAGAAGCCGAGGATCATGCCGGTGATGATTTTGATCGTCAGAGCCCGGCTACCGGGCGGAGCAGAGGGAGCAGAGCGGGGAGGCGTCATTTATCAGCAGGAGTTGGAGTGAGGGGCGTTGCGCCCGACGAGGTCGTGCAGGTCATTGAGGGAAAGTTCATCCAATCGCGCAACATGGCGGTCGGCGAGGAGCAGGGCAGCGGCTGGATGGCTGGTGGTGACACCAATCGCCACCATGCCTCCGGCTTTGGCGGCCTCCAGCCCGAAGGGGGCGTCTTCAAAGACCACGCAACCGCTTGGGGCGAGACCGAGCTTCTCCGCTGCTTTGAGAAAAACATCGGGTGCGGGCTTGCTCCGGGTCACGTCTTCCGCACAGGCGATGGCCTCAAAATATGCGGACAAGCCCATCGCCATGATGGCCACTTCAATGTTTTTACGCTGGGTCGAAGAGCCCACCGCGCAGGGAATGCCCGCATCCCGCAGCATTTCCAGGAAGGGTTTCACGCCGGGCAGGGGCGTGATGCCGGAGCGCTTTAACTCCTCGCGATAGAGTTCCTCTTTCCAGTTTCCGAGCCGGGTCACCTCTTCCGGATCTGTCGCCCATCCAAGGATTTCCGGAATGATCACTTCGTTCTTTCGCCCAAAGCCGCGCTCCATGTGATCCTCGGGAATAGGCTGACCGAGCTCTGCTGCCAGTTTTTCCCAACTGGCCTTGTGTGCGGCATGGCTGTCAATGATGACACCGTCCCAATCGAAGATCACCCCTTGCAACATGCTGACAGCACAGGCTTGACGGTGCCGGATGCCAACCCTTTTCCTGTATCTTTGCTTCTGACACCCATTACCTTGGAATTTGCCATATGATCATTAAGCCACGTATTCGCGGATTCGTCTGCATCACCGCCCATCCCGAGGGATGTGCCGCCCATGTTCGTGAACAGATTGCCCATGTGCAGTCCAATGGCCCCATCGCCAATAGTCCGAAGCGGGTTCTGGTGATCGGGGCATCCACTGGCTATGGTCTGTCGGCCCGCATCGTTTCAGCCTTTGGCTGTGGTGCGGATACGCTGGGTGTGTTCTTTGAGCGTCCCGCCTCTAACGGCAAACCGGCCTCCGCCGGCTGGTACAACTCGGTTGCTTTCGAGGAAGAAGCCAAAAAGGCCGGCCTCTGGGCCAGGTCGCTTAATGGGGACGCTTTCTCCAATGAACTCAAGGAGCAGGCCATCGCCGCGATCAAGGAGAAGATGGGACAGGTTGATCTCGTGGTTTACAGCTTGGCCTCGCCGCGCCGGACTGATCCCAAGACCGGCGAAACCTACCGGAGCACCCTCAAGCCGATCGGTCAGACGTTTACCGCCAAGAACCTGGATACCGACAAGAAGCAGGTCACTGAGGTTTCCATCGAGCCCGCCACCCAGGAAGAAATCGATCACACCGTTAAGGTGATGGGGGGTGAGGATTGGGAACTCTGGATCGAGGCCCTCAATGATGCGGGCGTCCTCGCTCCGGGTGCCACCACCTGCGCTTTCGACTACATCGGACCCGAAGTCACCTGGCCGGTCTACACCAACGGTTCGATCGGGGCTGCCAAAAAACACCTGCGCACCACCGCCGAGCGGATCGATGCACTGCTCAAGATCGATCGGGGCCGTGCCTTTGTCTCCGTCAACAAGGCCGTCGTTACCCAAGCCAGCAGTGCCATTCCAGTGGTGCCCCTCTACATTTCGATTCTCTTCAAGGTGATGAAGGAAAAGGGTATCCACGAGGATTGCATCCACCAGATCGATCGCCTCTTCCGCACCCAGATGTACGCCGATGGGCACCTCAACTATGACGAAGAGGGGCGCGTCCGCGTCGATGACTGGGAAATGCGCGAAGATGTGCAAAAGGCCGTGGCCGAAATCTGGCCCTTGGTCACCACCGAAACCATTGATGAGCTGACTGACTTTGACGGCTATCAGGAAAACTTCCTCCGCCTCTTCGGGTTCGGACTGGAGGGCGTCGATTACGAGGCTGAGGTCGAGCCGGAACGGGATTTCTCTGCCTGATCAGGCGAGAGCACCCGCACGTTGCTTCGGAGGGACCTCACATTGTGATATGCTCTGAGAGCATCTCAGGTTGTAAGGTGCCCTAAGGCCGTTGTCATGCGAACCCAAGGCTACGCTCAGCCTTGAGGATAAGCTTGCGCCGACATTCAGCTAATTCGGTCTCGACTTATGGGCACCTGACGTTGGGCTTAACCGTTTTTTTCTAAACGGGGATCTCTCGTTCTCAGGCTTCCTGGCGTTTCGCCAGGTTGAGGGCGGTTCCTTGTCAGCTATCAGTCATGCAAGCCCATTCATATTTTCAGAGCTTCGTCGCCAACGGACGCAGAGACCTCATCGCTGGAGCAGTGGTTGCCTTGGCCCTCATTCCTGAGGCCATTGCCTTTTCCATTATCGCAGGAGTCGACCCCAAGGTGGGCCTCTATGCCTCGTTTTGTATCGCTGTGGTGACGGCTTTTGCCGGCGGCCGCCCGGGGATGATCTCCGCCGCGACCGGAGCGATGGCCTTGCTCATGGTGACGCTGGTGCGGGACCATGGCCTCCAATACCTGCTGGCTGCTACCATTCTCACCGGCATCTTGCAGATTTTGGCGGGTGCTTTCAAACTGGGCAACCTGATGAAGTTCGTTTCGCGCTCAGTCGTGACCGGTTTTGTCAACGCCTTGGCCATTCTCATCTTTTTGGCGCAATTGCCTGAGTTCAAGGGACAAGGCTGGCAGATGTATGCCATGGTCGGTGCCGGACTGGGCATTATCTACGGTCTGCCTCGCTTGACCAGGACGGTCCCTTCTCCACTGGTTTGTATTGTGGCTTTGACTGCGTTCTCCATGTTCATCGGGCTGGATCTGCGCACCGTTTCCGATATGGGTGAACTGCCTTCGACCTTACCTGTCTTTCTCTTCCCCGATATCCCGCTCAATCTCGAAACATTGTGGATTATCCTGCCCACTGCGATCCCCCTCGCTATTGTCGGTCTGCTCGAGTCGATGATGACCGAAACGATCGTCGATGACCTCACCGATACGCCCAGCCAGCGGAATCTCGAGTGCGCCGGTCAGGGTATCGCCAACATCGTTTCCGGCTTTTTCGGGGGCATGGCAGGTTGCGCCATGATCGGCCAATCCGTCATCAACGTTAAATCCGGCGGTCGCGGTCGCCTTTCCTCACTGGCGGCAGGGGTCTTTCTGATCATTCTGATTGTGGCGCTCGGCGATTGGGTTGGACAGATCCCGATGGCCGCGCTGGTCGCTGTCATGATCATGGTTGCGATTGGAACTTTCAGTTGGCAGTCCATCCTTGATCTGCGTGTCCATCACCGCACCTCCAGCATCGTAATGGTATCAACGGTCGTGACCGTGGTCTTTACGCACAACCTCGCCCTCGGGGTAGGGGTGGGCGTGTTGCTGAGCGCGTTGTTCTTCGCCTTCAAGGTCTCCCGCCTGCTCGAAATTACATCGGAACTGGATGCGGCCAGCCAGACCCGGACCTACCATGTGAATGGTCAGCTCTTTTTCGTCTCGGCCAGCACCTTTGGCGATGCCTTTGATTTTCGCGAAGTGATCTCCAAGGTTCGGATTGATGTCTCCAGAGCGCACTTCTGGGATCTTTCCGCCATCCATGCGTTGGACAGAGTAGTCTTGAAGTTTCGGCGGGAAGGCACTGAAGTCGAGTTGTTCGGGCTGAACGAAGCAAGCGAGACGCTTGTCCTCAAGATCGCCAAACACGATAAACCTGGTGCTGTCGATGAACTCGGCGCTCACTGATTTCTACCCCACATATTCCCAATGGATTCCACCTCCAAAATTCTCGCCTGCACAGATGGTTCCCTCTACGCTTCAAGCGTCTATGGCCACGCGCACTGGGCCGCTTCCCGCATGCATGCCCGCATACAGGTGCTCCACATTATCGATTCGAGGAGTGAAGCCGTTCCCCACGTCGACTTGAGTGGTTCAATCGGGCTCAATGCCCGTCAGACGCTCAAAAAAGAACTGGTCGCCCTCGATGAAGCCCGTGGTCGGGCTGCTCAGGCGAAGGCCTCCCTGATTCTGGATGAGGCCCGGGCGTTTTTCGAAAAGGCTGCTTTTACCGATGTCACTTTTGAGTCCCGACATGGATCACTGCTCGAAACCATCGAAGACAAGGAAGCGAAGGCAGCACTTGTTGTTGTCGGAAAGAGGGGAGAAGCGGCCGATTTTGCCAAAATGCACCTCGGGGCGAACCTCGAACGGGTCATTCGTGCTTGCCGACATCCGGTTCTTGTTTCCGCCCGCGCTTTTCAGCCAATTGATAAAATGCTGATTGCATTTGATGGCGGTCCCAGCTCCCGTAAGGCGGTGGAATACGCCGTATCCAAGCCTCTCTTACACGGCCTCAAGTGCGTGCTCATGGCTGTGGGCACGCCCTGTGCCTCCATCGGTGTCGATTTAGCCAATGCTGCTGATGCGTTGAGAGCCTCCGGATACGAGGTGGATGCCCGGCTCGAACAAGGTGATCCCGAAAAGGTCTTTGCCGAAACCATTCGCAACGAAGCCATTCAGCTTCTGGTCATGGGCGCTTACGGACACTCCAAAATCCGGCAGCTTATCGTCGGCAGCACCACCACTACCATGGTCCGTACCTGTCTGGTTCCGGTCCTGATGTTTCGCTAGAGAGTACAGATCCTGTCATGGATTCCTCTGGTCTTTGGGTCGATGGTTCGTTTTATACTATGAGCATGGACCCCGCCATTCAGGAGCAGTTTCGTTCCATTATCCTACAGCGGCTCGATGACATCCATACAGAGCTGAATGCAGCAGAGGAAAGCACAGGGGTGATCTCGCCCGATAAATCCATCGGACGCCTCTCCAGACTCGACTCCATGCAGATGCAACAGATGGCTCTGGCCTCAAAGCGGCGTCTGGAAGCTGAACGCCAGCGTCTCAAACAGGCCCTTTCCCGTCTCGATGGAGGAAAGTATGGTGACTGTGCGGTCTGTGGGCAACCCATTGCCTCGGAACGCCTCGAATATCAGCCTGATGCGGAAACCTGTGTCCCCTGTCTCGAAAAGGCTTCACGCCGCTGATTATTTCTGACGGCGCAATTGGAAATAGGCCTGGATCATTTCCAGGCATTCCGTCTCCAGCACACCACTCACTATCTCGCATCGATGGTTCATTCCCTCGATCGCATTCAAGTCGGTGGCACTGCCCATGCAGCCCATCTTCGGATCACGCACCCCATAGACCACCCGTCCCAAGCGGGCCATCAGCAGGGCCCCTGAACACATCGGACAAGGCTCCTTCGTCACATAAAGCGTGCAGGCATTCAGCCGCCAGTCACCGATCGCTGCGGCGGCCTGGGTGATAGCCAGAATCTCAGCATGGGCCGTCGGATCTTTCAGGGAGTCGCGCCGATTATGCGCACGGGCAATCACATCCTCGCCCATCCGAATGACCGCGCCGATCGGAACCTCGTCCGCATTCCATGCATGAATCGCCTCATTGTAGGCCAGTTGCATGAAATAAGCGTCATCCTTCTTCAGCTCCGAAGGATAACGTTTGGGAAAGGGACATTCCGGAATCTGGAAGGGACGCTCTGCGCTCATGATTCAAACTTCATTCAGCGGGAATCCCGATCATGCGCCAATGCTAAAACAATCTCACGACCCCGTTTTTCCAGACCTCTTCACTACATATTCGATCACCGCTTCGTCGTTGTCCAAATGATCGGCCACCAGACGGAGAAACTCGGCAGGATGGAGGTTGTTTTCCTTGAAAAAATTGCGGTCACCGCCGCACCCATACATCAGATTCGGGTTCATCTCACCCCGTAGCTTGGCCTTAGCCTTCACAATAATACGCGGCAGCCAGACAATGCCCCGGACGGATTCAGATTTCGGAGGCAGTTCGCTGTCTTCGATCACCCTCTTGCTATGATGACTATTCTGTTGGATCAGGAAAAAGCTCCGACGGATATCCGTGATCATGGCAAACGTGGTGAAGTCCGGCTCTCCGCCCACCACAAAGTCTTCCACGAAATCAAAGACCTCCTGCGCCGTCGCTCCATTTTCCCGGAGGAAGTCTGTCGCCGCAGCGTCAAACATCCCCACCGGCTTCCGCTCGCCCTGTTGATACAAACTGACCCCATGTTCCCAGATACGGAGCAACTCCTCCTGATAATGGTATGCAATTAATTTCATTTCCGAAGCCTATAGCCCAAACAACCATTGTCCACCACCTCCCCGTCTTTTAAATTAATCTCTCAGAGAGATATATATTGACAGGTGGTGTTGGCTTGATTTGGGTAGGGTTATGAGAATCAAGCCGAAGTCAGGGGTCTTTCACTGCATGAGTCGTGTGGTGGGTGGGGAGTTTTTGCTG
>JBJHBA010000023.1:0-55566 GCA_050485245.1 Verrucomicrobiota bacterium
ATCACGCCGTTCATGTCACCATGACACTGATGCGAGCCATGCCCGAACTTGTCGCCGCTTTCTTTCATCACCCCTCGGTCAAATACGCCGCCTCATGAGAACCTTTTTTATTTCGGAGTAATAAGCGTGAGGGGGAGAAATGGATCATCACATTCCAACGTACGCACAGTTCGGGTATAGCATTCTCGATTTTTGGTGTCATATTCTGGATAGGCGTTTTTGTTTTGACAAGTGCAGGATTGCGATTCTACGGACTCTAGGCGGACGAGGTCCAACAAAACGCGGCAGCCAACTTCGCCACTGCGTGGCTACGCGGCTGCGCTGTTCGTAGCGAAAATAGACATTAGATAAATGGCACGACCACCAAAATTGACGGACGCACAGAGGCGGAGACTAGCAAATCTTGAACCTCGACTTCGGCAGGCAGCACGCATCGGAGACTTGAAGGCTGCGAAAGCTATATGCGCTGATCTGCAGAGCATCCTGAGGCCAACAGGGCACCATTCCCGCCTTTTCCAGAACAAGAACTACCTCTTCGAGGCGGCGATGACTGCCGGAGAGGTCGATTTTGCCATATCAGGATTCAAGGGGATAATCGTCAGCACACGAAAGGGTACACGAGTTCATTTGGAAGCGACTTCGCTCTTAGCAGTTTGCTATCTCCGTAAGGGAGATATTGAATCGTCTAAACCCTTGATTCGAGAAGTGCTCACCGACGAAAAATCCATTACATCTTCTACGGGACGGAAAGAATTCAGGCGACGGATTGTAGGACGATTCGAAGAGGAGGCGGCATTAGCATCTCTGCGAAACTGTGGCGTCGAGAAAATGGATCCACAGACTGTCCAAGATGAAGCAGGACAGCTTATTGCCCGAATGAACGAAGATGAAATCTTTCAGTATTTCGGGGATGCCATTCCAGAGCATACGATTCATCTTCTATTCGATCTCGATTCCTTTTCTCAAAAATTGCTTCCCCAAGAAGACAGGAAACTTCTTCCGAGCCCAGAGCAAAAAGTAGAGCGCAGAGAGGTTGGAAAGACGATATTTCTATCAATTCAGAGAGTTCTCTGGGATTCCTTATGCAGTCCGGATTCAGATATCTACAAGGCATGGTTCAGCAATGGATTGGGATTCGTGCTTGATAAGAAGTTTATTAGTACCGCAGTGATTTCGGCGCTCTCAGGTTTCGGAATAGGCATTAAGGCATTGGCGGTTTCGGCGACTGCGCTGATTATCAAATTCGGAATTGAAGTGTATTGTCATCGATTTCAGCCAAGCGACATTATGTCAGCAAGAGAAACACGCGGATCATACCAAAGGCGCTAACAAACGCATCGTCTTAGGAAAAGTGGACAAGGAAATGGCTCAACCGCCGCAGTCAGCGTCGCAGTTACAACTGGACAGGGTTGATGGCCCTGTGGCAGTCTCTGGCATCGCACGGCCCAGCATCCGCGAAGCCCCGGCATCGACCTCTGAACGATGCCTTCCCTACGCCCATCCCTGAGCCTGTTCGCGCGTCCCTCCGAGGAACCAAATTCCCAACCAGACGCTGCACTCAACGCGGACAAGCCGCGTGAGTGCGCTCGACGGTCGCGAAAACAACGAGATTGACATGTGATGCAAATGTGCTACGCTTGAAAGTATGAATCAATCCGCTACAGTTCATGCCCGTCTTGATCGGGAGACCAAGGAACGATCGGAATCAGTCCTCAAGGAGATCGGTATGAGCCCTACAGATGCAGTTCGATTGCTCTATCGGCAGATCGCCCTGAGGGGCGAGTTCCCAGTGGAGCTAAGGGTTCCGAACCTCCTGACTGCGGAAGTCTTGGATCGCAGCGACCGAGAGGAAGATATTGAACCTTTGGACTCAATTGATGATCTGCGGAGCAGCTGCACCCAAGAATGAGACTTTCACAGACTACTCAATTCAAGAAGGACATCAAAAAGCAGGTCAAAAGGGGCAAAGACCCAGAGAAGATTGTGGAGGTAGTCAGGATCCTGTTGAAGGGCGAAGATCTCCCTGAGCGATATAAAGATCATCCATTGAGAGGCAGATGGATCAATCGAAGAGATTGTCATATAGAGCCGGATTGGATCCTTATTTACAGAATCACAGAGGAAGAACTGAGGCTCGAAAGAACAGGCACACATAGCGATCTGTTCTAGTCACATAGCCTGAAGCGTGAACAAACGCATCGTCTTAGGAAAAGTGGACAAGGAAATGGATCAACCGTCGCAGTTACAACTGGACAGGGTTCGTGACCCTGTGGCAGTCCTTGGGCATACGCTGGATGAATTAAACATGGATTTTCGAATTGTTGATCTAGATCGACAGACACCTGAGGTTTCCGAACAGGCAGCCATTCTCCTTCGCGAGGCGTTTCGTGATAGAACCGAAGACTGGCAAGATATCGAATCGGCGCGTCAGGAGGTCGTGGAGTCGCTCGTCCCTGAGCGGATCAGCCGCGTTGCAATCAACTCTTCCGGCAAGGTGCTCGGATGGATCGGTGCCATCCCCATGTATCGAGGACGGGTTTGGGAGATCCATCCACTCGTCGTTGCCGAATCGCATCGACGCCAAGGCATCGGGAGGGCACTCATATCGGATCTAGAACGCGTCGTGGTGAAACATGGTGGCGTAACGCTGTGGCTGGGCAGCGACGATGAGAATGGCGAGACAAGCCTCAGCGGGATCGATCTGTACAGCAATATTCCTGATGTGATCCGCTGTTTTACCAAGATCCGAGGCGAGCATCCATGTGATTTCTACCTCCGGGTCGGTTTCCAAATAAGTGGAGTATTGCCGGATGCGAACGGCCCTGGAAGGCCTGACATCTTTTTTGCAAAGCGCGTTGGGCGATCTCAGGACACGGACTCGGGTGCCCCTGGGGATGCCGAGCACAATGGACTGAGCGGCTAATCAATCAACGGCCGCTAACTCGATTTACACCGCGCGGCATCGGGTCGGACACCTCAGCGTTCGTCCAGAGTAAGCAAGCAGTCCCAACCTTACATTATTGAGCAAATGACTAAAATCAGGGTGGAAAGTTTTACCATTTCGATTGACGGCTTTGGCGCGGGCCCTGACCAGAGCCTTGAGAATCCGCTTGGAGTCGGTGGAGCCGTCCTGCATGAATGGCTTTTTGCGACCCGGACGATACAGGCGAACCTCTTTGGCAAGGATGACGGTGAGACCGGGATCGACAACGACTTTGCCGCTCGCGGCTTCGACAATATTGGGGCCTGGATTATGGGCAGAAATATGTTCGGGCCTGTACGCGGCACTTGGGCTGATGAGAGCTGGAGAGGGTGGTGGGGTGAGACCCCGGTTTTCCATTCGCAGGTTTTCGTGCTGACACATTATCCTCGTGCGCCCCTTGTAATGGAGGGAGGCACGACATTTCATTTCGTTACGGAAGGGATTCACGTCGCACTTGAACGAGCTTGTGATGCTGCCAACGGAAAAGATGTCCGGATCGGAGGTGGAGCGGCGACTATCAGGCAATACCTTCGGGAGCGACTGGTCGATGAACTGCATCTTGCAATTTCTCCAGTTCTCCTTGGTACGGGTGAGCGGTTATTCGAGGGGATCAACATCACGGATCCAGGATACACCTGCACCCGGCATGTCGCCTCGGACCGAGCAACTCATATCGTGCTTACCCGGACTTGACATCAACGGGCGAACTGCAAACGGGGACGAACAAGACGACTATCTGAGGTAAATGGTGCAAGAAAGACTCAGATGCAAACTGATACTCCAGGAATGTCGGCAGCGTCCCAAAAGTTGTTAAAATTCAGAGGTGGTTTCCTGCCCCAGCCGACAGGCTGAGGGGAGCAATAGAACATCAAGCAACCGTAGGCATATCAACATGTGGAGTCAACGGAGCCACTTCGTGGCTTCGCGGATCCAGGGGAGCATTCGACGAAATATGAAATACCGAAAAAGAAGCGTAGGCGGATACACTGAGTTCACTGTGAAGAGGGATCTCCTTGAGGTGACAGTGAACCAGTATTTCTCAAGTCGTCAGGAGCATCGTTTCCCAAGATCTGTGTTCTCAAGCTCCACGGGTTGGGTCGAGGAACGGGATAAAGTGATCTCGTCTATTATCCAGATCTGCTTCCTCGTGATCTTCATTGTCACCGTCGTCGGTCATGTTATGCAGGAAAGCACATCATTTTGGCTATGGGGTGGAATCAGTGTATCGATTATTGGAATGGTTTTGGGGCATCTTCTGAGCCCGAAGCGGCATTGTTTCATCCTGTATTCTCAGTCGGGACAAGTAATGATCGGGATCCAGGAGAAGATGGGTCGAGAAGGGGGAGAAGCGTTCAAGGATTTTGTTCAGGAGATTGAGTCGTGGCTGGGTTCTCCTGATGTCGAATGAGGTGGTCTGCTGGCGCTCCACTCTTATGACTCCGCTCGCCGTTTGCTAAGCAATAATCCAAATCGACGAAGCGAAGCAGAGATGGCGAAGCAAATCGGGATCGCTATCGAAAGAAAATGGCCATGGCCTTAGTGGCCTGACCCTTTGGAACTCCTTGCATTGTTCGTCTGACGAGGCTGAGAACGGGGTCAGAAGATCGTTGAGAACTGCCGGGTGAAGCTTGGTGATTACCGCTGGAGGGACTGGCTGACGCCGATTACGCTCATGGCGACGCTGATGGCGATGATGGCGACGATGGCGAAGGCGACCAGCATGGCGATGGCGGCCACCGACTTGGTGAGGGCATCAAGCCGTTTGGTCAGTTCTTCCCGATAGACATTGTTGATGTCGTTGAGGCTGGAGACGACATCACCGGTGTTTTCGCCCACGGTGAGGATATCCATGGCGAGGTCGGGCATGTAGTGGACCCGCTGGATGGCGGTAGCCATGGAAACCCCTTCCTGAATCTGTCGGCGGGCGGAGGCGAACTTGGCCCGCAGGACGACGTTATCAATGGTGCGCTCGACCAGGCGAAGAGCCTCGGTGGTATTCACTCCGCTGCCCAGCAGGGTGGCGAGGAGGTTGGAGGTGTTATAGATATTTGAATACAGATAGATGGTACCGAAGGTGGGGGTCTTCAGCAGTTGCAGATCCAGCGCCCTTCGGCCAGAGGGGGTTTTCCGCCATTGGCGCAGACCGAGGAGGATGGCAATGATCCCGATCAGGGCAAAGAGTCCATACCGAACCATGAGGTCAGAGCCGATCATCAGCCAGCGGGCGAGGAAAAAGACTTCGCTTCCGAGCTGAGTGACAATTCCTTCGATCCGGGGCATGAGAAAGTAGACCACCAGGCCAATCACCCCGAAGGCGACGAGCACAATAAAGAGAGGATAGCTCAGACTGGCGATCAGGCGTTGCCGGACGGCCCGGGTCTCTTCCATGTGCGCGACGATCCGGCGCATAACCGGAACCAGATTGCCACTGGCCTCACCGGCTTCAATAAGGTGGACATGGGCGGTGGTGAACAAGTCGGGATGTTGCCCGATGGCACTGGCGAGGGTGTAGCCCTCACTGAGGGCTTTCCAGATTTGTGAGGACAGCTCTTTCAGTTGGGGGTCGTTGAGGCGAACGCTAAGCAGGCGGGTGGCGTCGCCAATTGACATGCCCGCTCCGAGCAGGGCGAGCAGGCGTTTGAAAAAGTTCAGCGCCATCAGCTCTTTTGACATCCGGAAGAAGCGCCGTTTGCTGACTTTGCGTTCCCCGGCAAAGAGATCGATTTCCTCACTCTCGGCATCCTCGACGACGGTCGCGGTCTTGCGCTCTTTTTGCTCGATGGAGAGCGGACGGATGCCCTGAGCTGACAATTTTTGGACGGCGGCGCGGCGATCTGCAGCGTCTATTTCACCGGTGAGTTGTTTGCCGGAAGAATCAATGGCGCGGTAGGAGAACGGAGGCATTCAGAAAGGGAGCGGTTGGAAGATGAAAAGGAAGTGCTCAGGCATTGGCTTCTTCATCGAGGAAGGCATATTTCATCACCTCATTGAGGGTGGTTCGACCGAGCACGGCTTGCTTCCAGCCGCTGCCCTGAAGGGTCGTCATTCCGTGCTGAAGGGCTACTTCGCGGATTTCGCGGGCGGACTGCTTGTTGACAATGAGGTCGTGGATATGGTCATCGACCCGCAGGATTTCGAAGAGGCCGACCCGTCCGCGGAAACCGAGCCCCCGACAGTCTTCACAGCCGACCGCTTCGAGGAGAGGGGCAGCCATGTTTTCCGGCGTATCCGGGATATTGAGAGCCTTGAGGTGATCCCGCCGTACTCTCTCGGCAAGCTGGGCGGGTCGGGCACACTTGGGGCAGAGGCGGCGAACGAGGCGCTGGGCCAGAATGAGTTCGACCGAGGAAGCGATGAGGAAAGGTTCCACATCCATATCGATCAAACGGGTGAGCGCGCCGGGTGAGTCGTTGGTGTGGAGCGTGCTCAGCACGAGGTGACCGGTCAAAGCGGCCCGAATGGCAATATCAGCCGTCTCCGCATCCCGGATTTCCCCCACCATGATGACATCGGGATCCTGGCGCAGAATGTGGCGGAGGGCACTGGCAAAGGTGAAACCGATTTCGGTATGAACCTGGGTTTGGTTGACGCCCTCCACCTCGTATTCGACCGGATCTTCCACCGTGATGATGCGACGACCGGGCGAGTTGATGTGTCGGATGAAAGCGGTCAGAGAGGTGGACTTACCGGAACCGGTCGGACCGGTGACAAGGACAATGCCGTGGGGCAGGTCGAGCACCCGTTTGATCCGATCCTGATCCTCTTTCAACATTCCCAGTTCCTCCATTGAGAGCGGCTGGTTCTTCTGGTTGAGGAGGCGAAGGGAAATGCTCTCACCATACATCGTCGGCATGGTGGAGATACGGATGTCGAGTTCGGTGCCCTGACCTCGGTAAACGATACGGCCGTCCTGGGGGCGTCGTTTTTCCGAGATGTTGAGTTTGGCCATGATCTTGAGGCGGGAGATGATGGCACCCTGATAGCGGATCAGGTTATCCGGCACCCGGATGGGGACGAGCTCACCGTCGATCCGGTAGCGGATTTGCAGGGATTCCTTGAGGGGTTCAAAGTGAATATCGGTGGCACGATCCTGGACGGCTTTGGAAATGACATCGTTAACGAAGCGGATAATGGCGGCGTTTTCGTCTTCCTCCGCCTCTTCCAGTCGACCACTGTCCTCAGAGGCGATGTCGGATTCAGAGAGGGAATCGGCACCGACACCGAAGCGCTGGGTGATGGTATTGGTGATGTGCTTGGCTGAGCCGAGATGCCAGCGAGGGGAACGCCCCGTCACGGCATAGACCCATTCATCCATTTCCGGATCGGGGGGCCAAAGGGTAACCAGGGCGATGGAATCCTCGTCAACACCCTCCGCCGGATTGGTTTCAACCGGCAGGCACTGATATTCATTCATCAAGCGCAGCGGAACGGTTTTTCCGGCTTCCTCCGAGATGGAAAAAGTCTCCAGCAAAGGCAGGCCGCATTCCTCGGAGAGAATTTTGAGGGTATCCAACTCGCTCATCCGGCGAAATTGGGCAATCAGGGGGAGGCGGTTCTGTCGGGGGGCCTCTTCGAGCATGAGCTTCTGCTCTTCATCGAGGGCATCCGTGATGGAAAGGGAAATCATAGCAAAAATGGGTCAGCAAAGGTTCAATCGCTCTGGCGTTGCGGCGGAGGTGGGGGGGTGCGCCGGGAAGGGCCACTGGCCCCGGCAGGCGGTGGCGGGCGGGTCACCCGGCGTGGGGGCACTACCACGCGGCGATCTCCAGCCGGGCGGGTTTGCGGTGTGGAAGAGGTCACCACCGGAGTCTCGCTCGGACTTTCCAGAGTGAGCACACCGGTGCCTTGATGGGAAACCACCGTGATGGTCCGGTTCTGCCGGTCATATCCGGTGATACGGAAGCCATTGGTATCATCATTCTCACTGACCCAGAACCCACGACCGGCATGGCGATCGTGGATGTTGAAGCGGTACTGACCGGCGATCTGAAAGACGCCATGGAAAGAGAGATCATTGATTCCACCCGGTCCAATTTCAGTGGGGGTCGGGGCAGTGGCACTGGGGGCTTCAAAATCCGGGGGAATGAAAGGAGATTTCTCCACCAGACTGGGGGGAGCGGAGAGCAAGGCAGCTCCGGCACAGAGCACGCAGATTGCGGCTGTGCGTTGGAGAAGGACTATCGGTAGTCGCTGCATATGCCTCGGCGGTGGATTTTTGGGGTTCAGGGACGGCTTCGGCGGGAAGGTGGACCGCTTTGCGGGCGGTGTTCGGGCTCGGCCGGTTCTTCTTCGATACGGAAAGTTCCAGACTCAAGGTAGCCCTGCATTCTGTCGCGGCTCTCCATTACGTCGATCTGCTCGCGGGTCAACTGGTTGGCTTCTCCCGCGGTGCGAATAATCCGTGGGCGGAGGAAGAGAATAATCTCCCGGCGCTCTTCTTGTTCCGTTGTCCGGGTGAAAACTTTGTCCAACAGGGGGAGGTGACCAAGGATGGGAAACCGTTCCTTGTTATCCCGTTTGGAATTCCGTTGCAATCCACCCAAAATGACGAGTTGGCCATCACCAACACTCACAAAAGAGGAAGCTTGGCGGGAGATGATGACGGGTTGCACGTTGTTGTCGATTTCCACGTTTTCTCCCCGATCTTCAATACTCTGCTCAATAGCGAGTTGGATGACATTATCGCTTCCAATGAGGGGGGTTACAGTCAACTCAATCCCAATATTTTGATAAGTCACTTGAGAAGAACTGGCTCCAGTTGTGCCACTGAAGGTCGTCCCTGTGATGATGGGACGTCTTTCCCCGACACTGATACGAGCTTCCCGGTTGTGCGTGGTGACGATGGTGGGCGCAGAAAGGATTTCTGAACGCGAATGGATTTTCACTGCTTCAACAAGGGCAGACATGGAAAAATCGTCACCCGGTCCAAAAACCATGGCAGGGCGATCACCGCCACCCATGCGGATGCCGCCAACCGTAAATGGATTGATCGTGCGAACAATACCGCTGTCATCCGATACGTAGGAAAATCCGAGCGAACTGATCCCGCTGGCGTCGTTATCCTCCAAGCTCACTTCAGCAATCACCGCTTCGATTCGGACCTGGGCAAGGAGCACGTCGATCTGGTCGATCAGGCCGGTGAGGTTGCGGATGTCGTTGGGGGTGCCGCTGGCGACCACGTTATTGGCACGCTCATCGGCAACGAGAGTAAGGAAGTTGGAAAACTGGAGATTGCCGGCTTCGGCGCGGACAGCGGCGGCAGCCTGATTGGCCTGCGCCTGCTGGCGGGCGGCGGCGGTGGGCTGGCCACCAGTCTGCTGGTCCCGGGCCTGTTTTTGGCCAGTGACCACCTGATCGATGATGCTGACCACATCGGGCGCTTCGGCGTAACGAATGCTGAAGACCTGAGTGGTGGTCATCGGGCTGACATCGACGTCCATTTTCTGAATGAGGTTGTCCAGCAGTTCCACATTACTGGGGTGGGTGAAGACGACCAACTGGTTCATCCGCTCGTCTGCGTCAAAAGTGGTATTGTTCTCCAACCTGCGTTTGAGCGGCCCCTGCTGGATCTGTTGGAGGCGACGCAAGACTTCGCGGGCAGAGTTATTTTTCAGGTCGTAAAAGAGGATTTCCGTTCTGGTCCGGGAAGGGCGGTCAATGGTTTTGAGAACCCGTTCGATACGCTGAAGATTGACGAGGGCATCGGTGACCAGAAGCAGGCCGCTTTTATCGACTGAAATGGGGATACCCTGTGACATCAGCGGGTGAATGATGCCGGATGCTTCATTGGGGGTGAGGAAATCCAGCTCAAAAACCTTCTCATAGATCATCTGGGTGGGGGTGGCGCCCAAAGTGGTGCCTTCCCAGAAGATGGGGGCCTGGGTATTGATGGTAGCGGCGGGAACGGCCTTGAGGAATTGATCGCCGACCTTGGTCAGGGCGATCCCGTTGATCGCGAGCAAACTCTCAATCGCCCGGATAGCTTCGCCCCGGGTGAGTTCCCCCTGACTGAAAAAGGTAATTCTGACAGTAGGAAGATTCTGTTGGCGAAGAATCGGTTTGCCGGCGAACTCCTCCAGCATGCTGAGAATGTCATTCGTGCCCAGATCCGGGATCTGGATCAAACCCACGGTATCTTGCATGCGGGGGTCTCGAGGATCCACAATGCCGGGTCCGATAATGGCATCCCGGGGGATGCCTGCCGGGGTGGTGGCCGGGACTTCGGCGGTGTCCGTGGCCGGAGCAGGCTCCTGCTCGGCTGGAGGGGTGGGAGATTCCTGCGTTTCCCAGGGTGGCCGCTGATTCTCAGCTTGTGGACGGGCAGGGGGCCGGGCTGGTGGGCGCTGTCCGGGGCCGGGAGGGGGAGCCATCCCGGGAGGGGGTGGTGGAACAAAATCGGGGGGCGGAGGAGGGATAAAGGAGGGCGGGGCAAAGTTGCCCGGAGCATCCTCTGCGTTATTTTGGCCGACCAGCCCGGAGGCGAGGCTGAGAGTGCAGCCAATGGCGAGTAAGGTGAAGAGCTTGAAGTGTTTCCGCATGGGGAGCATTCTACGTGTCAGAAAAAGGTTAACGGCCAATGCCGGGTTTTAGCTCGATCGAGGTAATTTCAAAGGAAGCGTCGAGTTGGCGGGGATCCCGTTGACGGGAGGCAATTTGAAACTGGCTCAACACGATGTAGGGATTTTCTTCCTGGATTCTCTGGTTAAACGCCACCAGTTCGGAGATGTTTCCATTATCGATCCGCAGGCGAACGACGTGGCTGGCGAAAATCTCGCTTTCCTGGGAGGTGGCTGAACTAAGGTCGTAGCGGGGAAACAGTTCCCGGGCGATTTCATCGATCCGGCCCACCAGTTGGGTCCCGGAGTAGGTGCGGGAGGAATCCCAGTTTGCGAGGATTTCACCGAGCCGGGCCTGTACTTCGTCCGCTCTCGAAAGTTGGATCTCCTGCCGTTCCAGGGTCTGGGCGGAAAAATTCAGGGCCTGATTGGTCGCCCGCAAATTGCCCATCAGATAGAGGGCCCAGATCAGCAGCATGACGAAGAGGAAGGCGACGAGCAGAACCCGTTCCCGCAGGCTGGTGGAGAGAAAGAGTTGGCGTAAAGGATTCATCTCAGGATTCTACCGCCTCCCCGGTCGGCTCAATCGGTTCGGCTATCTCCTCGGTATACTGAACCGGGGAAGGGCTGTTGAGAAGGTCGTCGGAAAAAGTCACGGTCATGTCGAAAGTGGTCCGGCCACCCTGAGTGCGGGCGGATTGCTCAACCCTGACCACTCCCTCCACCCGGCGAAGGGCTTGCTCGTAGGTATTGACCAGGGGAATGCCCTGGGTCGACTGCCCCTGAATGGAGAGCTGATTGTATTCGAGGGACTGGGTGCGGGTGAAAAAGATCTGGGGAGGCCGATCGGCATTGACCACTTCAAGCATCCGGATGGGGCGCAGGCTCTGCTCAGCAGCTTCGGTCAATTGCAAGGCGAGGAGGTCGGACTCTTCCACCCGTTGAACGGCGGGAGCTTGCGCATTGATGGTGGACTGGCGGGAGGACAGCCACCCCAGCATGCCCCAGAGCGTGATCTGCAGCAAGACCAGCAGCACTGCGGCAGCGGCAATCCCTTTGAGCCCGAGCCAGAGGCCCTGGGAAATACTGCGTTCGCGCCGTTCCTTGTTTTGAAACTGACGATCCCGCAGGTCGGCATTCCAGAGCGCGGTGGGGTTCAGCTCCGGGGTGTGGGTAATCTGCTTGCCGGGACCATCGCGGGTGATGTGGCGGAGGTTAAAGACCGGCCGGTCATGGCCATCGATGGTGTAGCCTTCACCCACCCAAATGCCCTCTTCGACGGTAGCGTCCTTGGCCTCGGCGGGCAGGGCTTTGGCAATGAGATCGCGGGTTTCCAGAATCTGGGTGTTATCGGGCAGCTCGCTTTTGGTCTGACGGGATACGGAACGCAGCGGCAGGCGTTTCCCTTCGGCGTAGAGCAGGGCGGTCACAGCCCCGTGTTGGGCAATGAAGCGTACCGTGGGGCGTCGAAATACCACCCCATACTGGGCAATGAAACCCGGCAGGGCGTAGTGAAAGGATTCCAGACCCTGCTCACCGATGTATTGGCGCAGGCGACCCAGACTGGTGGCATAGGCGTAGGCCTGGCCTTCCGTGGGTTCGTGGATGAAACCCCAGGCCAGCTGTTCAAGGGGAAAGGGAGAGACTCCTTCGAGCGCAAGCTCGATAAAAGCCGGAACTTCAGACGGGGGCATTTCCACCGGAACCGCAAAGCGGTGCCCGTAGAAAAAATGGCCGGGCACCAAAAGGAGCGTGCGTTCCGGCACCCGCTGACTGAGCTGCGACATCCACTGGGACCAAAGTGCCTTCATGCGTAAAATGTAAATAGAATCGTGGGAGGGAATGGGGTGTCCATTTAATTCTGCCGGTTTTCGGCAATCCAATAGACTTGAAAGGGGTATCCCAGCTGGGCAGCAGTGCCAGCTTGGGTGCGGGCGGAGCCTCTGGAGCGGCGGGTGGCATCCCGGTCTTCCCGTCCGACGGCACGCTCGGTGGCACCTCGGGCGGCTGGGGAGGTTTGACCAGCGCTCATGTTGGCTCCACGGAAGGAGACCAGCGTGCGCAGGAGAAAACTGGCATCTCCCCGCGTGACGGTCACGGAAACCTCCAGCATCTCAATGCGTGTCGAGACCAGTCCACTGTCCGGGTCGGTGAAGATCCCTCCGACATCGGTAGAGCGGATGACCCGGTCGTCCTCGGTTCCGGGAGTGCGGTCGAGGCCTGCCTTGTAATCACGGAGATTGTAGGGGTTGATGATGCCCTTGCGCTCAAGGATGCGCACCACCATCGGGGTGGCGGCATTGATATTGACGGTCTCGGTATTGATCAGGGAAAAGGTCTGGCGAAACTGGTGATAGACCGGCAAGGGCAGCCCGTTCTCATCGAAAAACAACTCGTTGTATGGGCGGATCAAGGCGAGTTCATCCCATGAGCGGATTGGCCGGTTGGCCGGCTCGAAACCCACCGGACGCAGATTGCGGTAATCATCGCCGTCAAATCCATTGAGCCGGGGATCATCGTCCTCATCTATCCAGTCGAGCAAACCGTCGACCAACTGCTCGATTTCCATGCCTCTGAAATCGGTTTCCTCAAAGAACAAGCGCAGGGTATGGGCGTCTGCGGTGTTCAGGGGGAAACGGCCGCTTTCATCGCGGAAATCGACCCGGACACGCATTCCCCGTCCGGGACGATAGTCGGCTTGTTGCAGCGGATTGCCCCAGCCCTGCTGGGGAGACCAGAGATTCCCGTCGACTTCGTGGTAGATATTGAGAACAGCCAGGGTCGCTTCGAGCGCCGAATAGGCTTCCACCCGAAGGTCGTCGCTGTATTGGAACTGCGCATGATAACGGATCTGGTCACGGGCGTCTTCCATGAAGGCCACTACCAGAAAAGAAAGCAGAATGATAAGCGCCAGCGTCGCCGCGACCACACTGCCACGGCGGCGGTGAAAGCGGAACTGTTCAGAAAAGCGGGGCATCGGTGCTGCGTTGGGGAAGGAAAATGTTACGGACGAAGGTTTCGTCCTGATAGGTGAAAGTCAGTTTGAGGAATTGTGGGAGCAGGAAAATGTTACGGTCGTCGGTGGAACGTTCCGGAGCTTCCCGCACATCCCAACTGTCGTTTTCCTCATCGTAATAACAGTATTCGATCCGGGTCACATAGGGGGAAACCAAAGTCCGGTGAAGGTGTTCCGGCAGATCGATATCCATTTCCAGATCCGAATACCAGAGAATGCTCAGTCCGTTGCGGTCGTCCCAGTAGAGATAACAGTTCACGCTGGGGAGGGGGTCCCCCTCGCGCACAAAAAGAGCCGGAGCTTCCCGCTGGCGAAACAGCAACAGTGGATCACGGATCTCCGGCCAGCCGGGGGGGCGGGCCCACTCCACGGGGAGGCTTTGTGGATTGGCGCCGCCGGCCTGCTGTCTGCTGGCGCCGGGCATACTGTCAGCGGTCTCCGCCCGGCGAAGGGATTCACTCAGAAAGAGGGTGACTCCATCGACATGCTGGGGAAAGAAATTCTGGTCTTTGCTGCCCAGCCACAGGAGGGAGACTGTCCCGAGCAGAAAGGTCATCGCGCCGAACAGAATCCCCACCAAGGCGAGTGCGAGCAGCATCTCGATCAGGGTGAAGCCACCTCGGGCCAGGCGGTGGATCGGGGTGGGAAGCATTTTCACCAGTCCAACCTCCTTGAACGTGAGCGCTCGATGCGTTCGCGGGCATCCTGCAGCAGGACGGTGGCATCGGCGGGCTCTGACCAGGTCGGGCGCAAAACATGGAGGGTTTCCTCGTAAAGCTTGCGCTCTGTTTCTCCCAACGGTGGTGAGAATTCAACCCGCAGTTCCACCCGGAACAAATGAAGTGTCTCGGTGGGGTGAACCGTAGCCTCCCAGCGAGCCACTCCACGGTCGAGGGTGGTGATGTCGCCGCCCCGTTCAAATTCCCGCAAGTCAGGCTGTTGCAGGATCTGATTGCGGACGAAGCGGATATCATCCACCTGTTCGGTTTCCTGCTGCAGCGCGAGCAAGCCAAGCTGGGTGTTGAAAGCGGCGTAAATGAGACCCCCGGCGGCGAGGAGGAAAACTGCCAGCGCCACCAAAACCTCGATCAGGGTGAAGCCCCTGCGGCTCACGTCGGCAGCATCAGTTGTCATTCTGCGCAATTTCAAGATCGGAGAAGGGATCAAAGTAATGGATGGAGGTGTTGCCTTCATACTGCAACCGCACCCGGAAGGGAGTGGAGGAGCGATCGGAACGAAAGCGCACATGATCAATGGGGGCGACTTCCTGGCGTGAAAGGCCATTGATTCCCCTGGTGGGGAGAATCTGCTCAAAGACCACGGCGAGGTTGCGGTCATTCGGATCGTAGTGGGTGGGAATCACGCCCATCGGGCTTCCGTTTTCACCGGTCAATCGAAACGAAGCCGTTTCCCGATCAAAATGCAGGCGGACGGTCTGCTTTTCGGAGGCAGCCTGAAAGCGGGCTTCCCGCACGGCCTTGTGCATCAATTCCGGCATGGGGGGAGGTCCCAGCCCTTGAATGACGGCACCTAGATTCATCACCATCAATCCCGTGATCAAAGCGATCAAGGCCAGGGTAATGATGATTTCGATCAGGGAGAATCCCTGCCGCTTGCTGGAGAAAGCTGTTCGCATTTATAGGTAATACGGTGGAAGAACCCGTCCCAGCCCGCAAGGTTGCAATGAATTCTGTTACAGTCTTTTCATTTTTCCCCGAGACAACGGCTGTCTTAACCGATCCGCACCCGCACCTTGGTGCGGATTCCCGTCGGCAGGTGAAAATGAATTTCGAGGCGTTTGAGGTCTTTGATCACAAGATCATGCCCCAAGGGAGGAGGATCCAGATAGACGGCTTTCAAGATCGCCCCGGCCGGTTCGAGCACCCGGATGCGTAGTTGCTGGTCAGCCAGTTCGAGCAGCGCCTCGCGCTCGGACAGGATCACCTCGGCCTGGGTCATCAACTGCCAGCATCCCTTCCGGCGGTGTTGGCTGGAAAGGAGTTCATCAGTGATTTCCAAAGTACCATCCTCTTGGAGGAGGAACTCACGGGTGGCACAGTCGAGGGGCGGAGAATACAGGGACTTGAGATCGAAACGAACCACTCTTGAAGACGAATCATCACCGATCAACTGAACCTCACCCTCCGCCCGGTGAAGGGCTCCGTCCAGAGTGAGTGTGCTGTGTCCGAAATTGTTTTTGGAGAGAAGGGACCAGCGTTGGCTGTGGTTCTGCATATTCCAAAGCTCTCCCCCCATGATGGCCTCGAGTGGTTCGTAAGGCTGGTTGCCGGGATCGCAGGACCAACGCACACCGCCTTTTTCCAGAATGAAACTGCCGGCATCCATATGTCCGTGGCTTTGCGCCGCCTGTCCACCTTTACAGGCCACATAGACCCCGTCCTTTCGCAGAACCGCAACAGGCGTTCTTCCTTTAGCCGCAAAATAGTCCGGTATGGAGTCGGTGGAAGGGTTCCGACTGCGGGCATACCAGAGCATGGAAATAGCAGCAAAGCGCTGTGCGCTGCCGTCCGGTGCCATGTCCGTCGCCGCCAGTTGATGCATGGCTTTTGATTGCAGATAGCGGTCATGGCCCTTTTTCCAGGCAAACCAATGCAGCGCTTCGTTGAGGAGGGGAGGCTCACCGCAGTCACCAAAATTGAAATACTGCCCGCTGGGAGCGGTGAGCTGAAGAATGGCATCGGCACTCTCCATGAATCCGGGGGCAGCGGTCAGCCCAAAATCCGTTCCCAGCGAGGACTCCAGAATCGACATCAGAAGGACATGGTAGGCTGTGCCATAATACCAATAGCTGGGTCCTTCGGGAAAGACCCCGGCTGGAGCATAGGTGGCGAGGACATGGGGCAGCCATTCCCGCAGCCTTTGCAGACTGGCAAAGGCCGCCGAGGCATCGGGATCATCCCGGACCAGAGCGGCCGCGATCACTCCGGCATTACAGACTTGATTCCAGTTGGACTCCAGCGGAAGCTGGCTGGCCAGTTCCGGAATAAAACTGGGGCCCACCGCATGTTGAAAGAGCGCTTCTTCGCAGAGTTGACGCGTCCGGAGGGAGAGATCGGCATGGGCCCAATCCAGCCCAAGGGCAACTGCGACCGCCATTTCGGCTGTATCCAGAAAATGGTACGGATTCCAGTCCTTGAATTGACAGACGCACTCCAGCAGTGCCTGCAAGGCATCAAGGTGTGCCTTGTGCCCTCCCAGGCGCCAGGCATAGGCGAGGGTAGTGGAGTGGCGAAGAACCCGCCGGGAGACTTCCAGCATCCGGATCCCTTGCAATTCTCTGCGGGGAAGCGGCAGATGCGCCATCGCATCGGCCTGTGTCATGAGATACTGGTGCAGGCTGCGGGCGGCGGGATCGGAATCTATCCGTTGAAGGATCCGTTGGTCGTCGGCAGGCTCCCAGAGCAGGCGGGGGTGCCCACGGGACTGAAGGGTCCGGAAGAGGGATACGGGATCAGACAAGCGAATAGGTTCCTCCATGTCCGGCATCCTGACGTTCTTTCGGAGAAGGTCAACCGGTGGTTCTGAGCCCGCTGGCAATGGCGTTGATGGTCAGCAAGAGATCCTGCAACAGTTTTTCCTTTTTTGCGGGATCTTCCATCTTTCTCCACTTCTGCAACAGCTCGATCTGTCGCCGGTGGAGGGGAAGCAGCGCCTCTGCCCGGGGCGCGAGCGTTTTCTCCAGCCGGGGCCGACGGTGCCGGTTGGACTCAGCCAGCAGCGCTCCGACCAGCCGAACGGATTTCCCGTGTTCCTCCAGAATGGTGTTCAGCACCGTTTCACGGGCACTGCTGTCTTCCACCAGTGAGGCATATTCCCGCATCAGCTCAGGATCTGAGCTGAGCAAGGCGGTCTCCACATTGGTCAGGACATAGCGGAGGAAGGGCCAGTTTTGGATGGCTTCCACCAGCGATTGCCAATCGTCAGGGCGCTGCGCTTCTACCTCGGCCAGGGCAGATCCCACGCCATACCAGCCGGGCAGGAAAAAGCGGCTTTGCGACCAGCTGAAGACCCAGGGAATGGCCCGTAAATCATTGAGCGTGCGCGCCCCGGTCCGACGGGAAGGCCGGGAACCAATCCGGCTGTTTTCGAGGGCGTCAATCGGAGTCGCCTCCCGATAGAAGGTCATGAAATCCGGCATCCGCAAGAGGGAGCGGTAGACCGTGCGACTGGAATCGGCCAGTTCCGCCATGAGGGATTCAAGAGGATGCGGTTCCTCGCTGCCATCGGGATGCTGGAGGGAAAAGAAAAAGGTCCCTGCCAGGAGCAAATCGAGATTGTAGCTGGCGGTCAGCAGATTGGCATATTTCTGGGCGATCACCTCGCCCTGTTCGGTCAGGCGCAGATCGAGGGCGGCCGAACCCGCCGGGAGTGCTTCCAGAAAGCGGTGAGTCGGCCCGGCTCCCCGACTGACGGTTCCACCCCGTCCATGGAAAAAGCGGATGCGGGCTCCGTGTCGGCGGGCCACCTCGGCGATTTTGCGCTGAGCACAGAGCAAGGCCCACTGGGCGGCCAGAATGCCGCTGTCCTTATTGCTGTCACTGTAGCCAATCATCACTTGCTGATAATAGGCATCGGTGTCGATCGGCAGGGTTTTGGCGGGAAGGTCGCGGCCTTTTTTGATCATTTTGCCATGTCGCCGACGGAACCAGGTGAGGGAGCGGCGGGTAACAGCATGATCGAGAAAGGCCTCGAGGATTTCCGGTCCTGCCTCGAGGTCATCAATCGTCTCCAGCAAGGGGGCCACGGCGACGGAACAGACACAACCTTCGTCGGTCTCCACGAAGAGACCGGCTTCGCGGGCCAGAAAATAGACGCCGAGCAAGTCTGAGAGGGAGCGGGTCATGCTCAGAATGATGGTGCCGATGCCTTCATCCCCATAGGTATCCCTCTGGATGGTGAATTCCCGCAAAGCACCAACCGCAGTGAGGGCCTCGCGATCCGTCAGGCTGTTGGGGTTGACCAGCGGCCGGGCACTGGTCAGTTGCTTCTCCAGAAAGGCTACCCGCTTTGCTTCATCCCAACTCGAAAAATCCGCATCTTTCCAGCCAGCAGCCTGCAGGATCTGGGAAATGGCGATTTCATGAAGGCCACTGTTTTGGCGAATATCGAGGGAAGCGAGGTGGAATCCAAAGACTTCGACCGAGCGAATGATGGGGTCGATGTCGAGACGGGCGATACGTTCCGCTCCCACCGCACAAAGGCTTTCCCGAACATCCCGCAGGTCCCGGGTCAGTTGAAAGGCAAAGCGATAGAAGCGCTCACTGAGGGGCTCATCCCCAAGCCTCAGGGCCTGGTCGGGGGGCAGCCGCAGCAGAATGAGCGAAATGCACTGACGCCAGGGTTCATTGGGATTACGGGCACGAATGTGCTCCAACTGATCGCTGCCCACCAGTTGCCCCAGTTCTTCAATCTTTTTGATGAGGGAAGCGGGGGCAGGTTGCAGGATAGCGCTCAGGCTGAGCCTGGCCCGGGCGTCTTCCAGTTGGGTGCGCTGGAGATGAATGGCGAGGCGGCGCAGCTCACCGAGGGTTTCCCGGGTCACGGCAGGGGTGACCAGTGGGTGGCCATCGCGGTCCCCGCCGACCCAGGTGCCGAAGCGGAGGCGGGGAAGAAAGGCGGGATCTCCGATCAGATCCGGCTCAAAGCCGACCGCTTCCCAGGCCGCCCGGAGGTGGGCATCGGTCCGGCGAAGGGCTTCCGGGAAGACATTGCCAAAATAGTAGAGCAGGGCGGCCCGCTCCGACTCGACAGTGGGTTTTTCCAAAAGTGTTTCGCCTGTTCGCCAGAGTCGTTCGAGGGCGGTGCAGACATGGCGGTCTATCTCCCGCTGTTCGGAAGGAGTCCACATGGTGTTATCCCGCTGGACCAGAGAGAGGTAGAGTGAGCGGTGTTGTTCGAGAACGGTGATCCGCTTGGACTCGGTCGGGTGGGCGGTGAGGACCGGCTCGACCCGCAGGTGCGGCAGGCAGGCGGCGAGATCCTCTGCGCTCCAGCCGAGGTCCTTCAACTGCTGCAGGAAATAGCCCCAGAGTCCGGGTTCAGCTAACAAGCCGTTCTGGCGCTCTCCCAGTCGGCGCATTTGATTGGCGGTATTCTCTTCCACCATGTTGAGCAACTGGAAGGAGATGGAATAGGCCTGCACCATGGCATTGGCAAATGCGGTGGGCGGCTGATCCTGGGAAGGGGATTGCCAGGGAAGGGCTTTCGCCACCTCCTCGTCTCCGGAGCTTTGCAGGATGCTGCCAAATGCATCCATCAGGTAGGCAAGGTCGCGGTCGATTTTTTCAAAACCGATACGAATAGGTTCTTGATTGGCAGAATCACCCGTGTTCATGAGGCGTCAGCATGAAAACGCCGGAATTTCCTTCAATGGAATAATGCAGTCAGCAGGCGATTTTTTGGCCGGAAATTCTGTTGCCACCAATGGAAGGATGAGGATGAATCTCTTTTTATGTCTGCGACGGAATTGATTCAACTCAATCTGCTCTCACCGGCTATTTTGTGCTTTGTTCTGGGGATTATTGCCACCCTGGTGCGCAGTGACCTGCGTTTTCCGGAGCCGATGTATCAGGCGCTTTCCATCTATTTGCTGTTGGCAATCGGGCTCAAGGGTGGAGCTGCTTTAGCCACCAACGGAGGCAGTGGTGTCTGGCTGGCTCTGTTGGCCGCCGTCTTGATCTGCACGGTAATCCCCCTTTGGTGTTATCCGCTGTTGCGCTATCTTCTTCGTCTGAAACCAGCCGATGCGGGTGCTTTGGCGGCCCATTATGCTTCGGTTTCGGTGGTCACCTTCCTCGCGGCAAGTGCCTTTCTCCAGGCTTTGAACGAACCTTACGAGGGCTTCATGCCTGCGATGGTGGCGCTGATGGAAGTTCCCGGGATTATCGTTGCGTTGCTGATTGTTCAAAGGGGTTCGAAAGGAAACCACTCCTGGGCGGAGTCCGTGCGCACTGTTCTGGTCGGGAAAAGCGTTTTTCTTCTCCTGGGCGGTTTGCTCATCGGGATGCTTTCCGGTCAAACCGGGCTGGCCAAAGTCGATGCCTTTTTCGTGCTGCCATTCCATGGCGTGCTCTGTCTCTTTCTTCTGGAAATGGGGATGGTGGCGGCACGGCGCTTCGAAGATTTCGGCAAAGTGGGAGTGCCCTTGCTGCTCTTTGGGATTATCGTCCCGGTCTTGCACGCGGTCCTCGGGATTGTGGTGGGAGAGTGGGTCGGTCTCAGCCGGGGTGGTGCCTTCATCCTCGGGACACTCGCCGCCAGTGCATCCTATATCGCCGCACCGGCAACCATTCGCCTGGCGCTGCCCGAGGCCAACCCGGCTTATTATCTGACATCCTCACTTGCGATCACTTTCCCCTTTAATCTTACGGTGGGGATACCCTTGTACTTTGCCATTTCGGGTTGGATTTTCGCCTGAATTCATTGCCTTCCACTGCCATTTTTGCGAAAGAAACAGTTATGCAAATCCGGAGCATGAAAAGAGTCACTCTTGTCGCCGAGGCGCTTATTGCAGATAAACTGCAATCGGATATCCTACGCCTTGGTGCCAGTGGCTACACCACCACAAAGGCGGAAGGCCGTGGCTCACGCGGTGTCCGCGCCAGTGAATGGGAAGGGCGCAATGCCAAGATAGAGACCATTGTTACCCCGGAAGTTGCGGAGGCGATCCTGAACCACCTTTCGGAGCGTTATTTCGAGCACTACGCAGTCATTGCCTATGCACACGATGTAGAAGTTGTGCGGGGCGATAAATTCGTTTGATGCATCCGATTTCCTTTGGTTTTGAAGTGGGCTGGCCCGATTCATCCATAAAAAACAAAAAAGCCCCTCCATCGGGAGGGACTTTTTGCTGCCTGCAGGCACGTGTCTATGATCGATTAGATCAGTCTTCCTCAGGAATGCTGAGCATCCACTGCAGTCGATAGAATGTGTTGCGACTTGGTTGGGGAACTTCAGCTTCAAAGACAGTAAAGTGACCATCCTCTCTGCTCACGGTATCCACCGCACTGGGCTGCTCTGTGGTTGCCCTCCATATCGCGAAATGCAGCAGGTCGGAGAAATGGGTTTCTTTCTCCATCGCATCTATCATGGAAGTGCGCATTTTAAAGCCAATCTTCCAAGTGTCCTCAGCTGTCTGCTCCAAGGCTAGAAACTGATCCATACTCTCAGGTAAAAATGGATGGGTTCCCAGTAGAAACTCGGCAAAGTTATCGATGTCATCTCCATCCGGATCACTGCGCTGGCGCATGGAATCCACATCTGTGTAGTAAAAATGATCCAGCCATTCACTGTAGGTTTCGGCAGGAGGGGGTGGTTGCATTGTCAATACGGTGTCGATATCAGTAGATACATCGACCTCGAAAGAGCGTTCCATACTTTCACTACGAACAGAAATGCGATACAGCCCCTTGAAAACAGTCATGTCAACCGCACCATTTTGATCGCTTCGGGTGCTTTCGGATGTCCAATAGGCCTGGTGGACCCTTTCGATCCAAGATTCTCCGCTGGGTTTAACATTCCAGTCCACGTCGTAGATCACACCGTTGCCGCGCCAATGGCTGCCATCCCAGATGCCTGAATTGGAAACCCCCTGGACCATCGGGTTTTCGAAGGCGGCGCGGATCGCTGAATCAATTATTTCACGCTCCTGCTCCTGCGAGACCACGTTGGGATTGATGTCGAGTTCGGTGATTTCCACCGGCAGTCCGGGCAGGCCTTCCGGGTGGTTCGCGGTGGGTTCCATATCAGCCGTCATGATGGCAATCCGGCGCACAAACTGCTCATAAGAGATATACCGATCAATGTGGGCTTGCAGCCCAATTCCCCCGATGGGACCTCCGGCATCCCGGATTCGATCAATGAAGGCTTTGTAGTCGTGGACTCTTTGATCATTCTGGTTCCAGTCATTCAGGATGTTGTATTCATTGATAAACAACTGGGCATCCGGTTGGATCTCTGCCGCCATTTGGAACCACTTGGCAATCTCGTCGATTTCCTCCTGCGAGACATCCGGATAGCCGGATCCAGGAAATATCTTTTGGATCAACGACCGGGCGTTTCCTGGCTCATTGTAGAGGTCATAGTTCCGGATGTAGGGAGCCAGCCGGGTGAAATACTCCTCGATGTGCCCGTAAATCCTCTCTTTGAGGTATTCCGGGTCGGTGGATTGATTGATGTCGCTGGGGGCCTGATTTGACCAGATAGTGGTGTGTCCACGCTTGCGGAAGCTATCGGATACCCCAAAGGCAGGAACCAGACGGGTCACAGCAAGTATCCGGTTGCGGGTCTCCTCGGGAGTTTGATTTTCGAAATTTCCCCATTTGAGGTCATTCCCAAAGGTGACCGAATTGTGGTGGCGTTCGATTTTTCTCCGAATCACACTGGTGGCATCTGCGCCGGGCCGGAAAGGCGGGTAGCTTTGCAATGTTCCCCAGCGAAACGCAGGATTGATCATTTCAATGTGAACTTCTGCATCTGGAATCGGAGTGCCATCGGGCTCTTCGACGACAAACGAAAGCTGGGACTGCCGATGGGACAGATCCGGGCTCTCCGCCTGCGCAGGCAGAGAAAGTGTGGTGGACGTCATCAATGCGATGATGCCAAAATGAATACTGCTGCGCAGGGGATACGCAGTTTTAAATACGGGTAACTGAGTCATCTGAATTGGGTAAGAACCTTTACCTTGGGAATAATGTCCGGTGATGCCAGTACATTCGGGAGGATTTCAGTCTGCAGGTGTGAACAAAAAAGCGGAATCGTTCATCTGAAATCTCAGATAAACGATTCCGCTGAATGGATGAAGCGAGAGTTAGTACTGCCGGAGCAGAGGCTGTGTCCGAAAAAGAACAACGACTCAACAAAGCAGAATCCGAGCCATATTGACGGATACACTCAAGAGGGTGATGATCTCGAAATCAGGAACGAAGATCGACCCATCCAGGATCTTCCCCCCCTCCGGAAAACCGGTAGGCCCAGCCTTGGAAATCCTCGATCACGTAATACCAAGTGGCGGTCGTATAGCTGTAGAGGTAGAAGCCGTTGAGTTGTGCTCCGATCGGCTCGATATAGGTCCAGCCATTCATACGCAGGCTGTAGACGTATGGGTAGGCACTGTCATCGATCCAGCCAATGGAGGCTGCCTGTTTCCAGCCGCTTTGAACTGGATACTCCGCCCACAGGCTGGTGACCGGAGCTGGCCCCACGCCACCGCCGAGTTCGGCAATGTTGCTGACCAGTGCGGAGGTGCCATCGGTTTGGATGGCAATCCCGATGTAGCCGCGCTCATCAGCGTCGTAGACTCCGAAACTAACGCTGGCCCAACTGCTACCGTTTGCATCAAATGGTCTTTCGAAGAGCAGTTCATAGTGTCCGGTGGGGCTGAGGCGTGCCTCCATTCCGCTTATGTAGCTGGTGCCTTCCCGCAGGGCGATGGTTCCATAAACATAGACACCATCATTGCTTCCGCTGACGGTGTTGAAATCTGTGCTGTAGCCATCTTCAGTCGGTGCCGTGGTCAGAATCGACGCATTGTTGTCCGCATCGATATGAACCAGTGCGATTCCGGAAGGGATGGTGTGTACATTGAGAAGGATACTGCCGTCGTTGAAGACCACCGGCTGTTGCATCATGTTGCTGACTGTGATGTCTCCGATCGACTCTCCCACATTGAGCACTTTGATCCGTTCTCCATCGATGAAACGATAAACGGTGTAGTCACTATGATTGCTCCCTGTTTTTACCCGAATGACGACATGTTCTCCGTTTTTGGAAATACTGGCCCCAGTGGTGGGCAATTCCAGGATTTCTCCGTCATTCTCGGCCACACTCATTCCCGATTCAGCTATTTTCACAAGGGAATCGCCATCATGCAGGTAGTAGGCCTCGTAGGGGTTTTGACGGGTGTGAAAGACCACCTTGCCGGCGGCTGCCTTTAGCCCGCTGATTCCGGCGAAGCCATCGGTCGGTCCGAGGTCGGCCGCATTGGCAACCAGAGTCGAGAAGGATTCACCGTCAAAAGCAAACAATCCATAGTGACCGTTTAAGGCACGGTTGCTGTTGCCTACAAAGTAGAGGGAATCTCCGTCACTGGCCAGATTGTAGAACGCGGTGAAAAAGTTTGAGGGATCGGCCGGGTAGGGCGTAGAGAAGTTGGCAATGGTTTGAATCTCACCATTGGAAAAGTATTCCACTGCGGTGTTTCCGAAAGCACCGGAAGGTGCGGTCAAAAATGCCACTCCTTCATCGTAGAGTACCGGGATACTGAAGTTCGCTACGGAATCACCCGTGACGAATAGGATAGTGGGGATTTCATCGGCGCTCAGAGCGAGGGCCGGAATGAAACCCGAAGCAAGGGCTAAGAGAGAGTTGAACTGCTTTAATAATGGTTTACGCATAATGTGCTGGGTTGGTTTTGAGGGCATTAGCGTAACGTATTTTCCTGATTAGCGACATACGCATCCATGCGTATGCAGTCCACCTCCCATTGATGTGTCCGTGATAGATACGGCTGGAACTGGTAACCGCAGTGCGGGGAAAGGGAGCACTCAGACCTGAGGGGCTTGAGCATTGAGGGGAAGAATGACCCGAAAGCGGGCACCTCCTTGTGGTGTATTCTCTGCCTGGATACGACCACTGTGCTTTTCCACGATTTGCTGGGCGATGCTCAAGCCCAGTCCCAGTCCGAATTGACCCCCTTGAGCCTTCGTCGTAAAATGGGGCTCGAAAATGACGGCAAGCTTGTCGGCGGGAAGACCCGGTCCGCTGTCGGTGATGGAGATGGTGATTTCCTTGTCCCCTTGTCTATCCGCCTGAATGCAGAGGGTGCCCTTACCGTTCATGGCTTCACTGGCATTGACCAGTAAATTGGTCCAGACCTGATTGAGTTCCCCGGCATTGCCTTGGATCTGGGGAAGGTCCGCAAAATCTGTGCAGACTTCCATCTCCTTGAAGTGATGAGCCAGAATCAACAGGGTGTCTCTCAATCCGGAGACCACATCGATTGATTCAAAACGATCCTGATCGGGCCGGGCATAGTTCTTCAGGCTGCGTACCAGCCGGGCGATCCGTGAAGAGGCGGATCGCAGCGTATGAAGAAAGCGTCCGGCCTCGAAGGCGGACAGCCAGGTATCCCACTCCTCATCCGTGCGGGCGGGCGGGGCTTTCAGATCGATCAAGTCCGGGGGGACAGCGGAAAGGCGGCGAATGGTTTGGCGGGAGAGTTTTGGATAGTGCTTTTTGAGAAACTCGCTGCGTTCTCTTTGTGCCCGTGTATCGAGAAAGTTGGCCTGTTCGCTGTTTTCCCACAGCCGCATGCGCGGGTCGTCGGCTTGCAGTCCGATGAAGCGTTGAACGATTTCAGCCAGATACTCCGTGTTGCGTGAAATGGCAGCAACCGGATTATTCAATTCATGAGCGAGTCCAGCCACGATCTTCCCCAGCATAGCGAGCTTTTCCTGATTCACCAGACGGCTGCGAGTGTGGTTGAGTTCTTCAATGGTTTCTTTTAACTCAGCTCTCTCTGCCGCCAGTTCCTTGTTCAAGCGGGCTACATCGAGGTGAATTTTGACCAGCCTGCGGTAGCGCCCCATTAGATTATCCCGCATCAACTGGCTCAGATCCTCGGACAACTCAGCTTGTTGGTCGAGCAGGGTGTCAAAGGCTTCCCATTCCATGAGAAACACCCGGACTTCAGTGTCTGCATAGACACCGACAAAATTGATCTCCCGCGCCAGGTAGGAAAGGAGCCCGATGATCTCGCCCCTCCCAATGGTATCGACCCGGACCTTGGTCGCATTCCTCGAAGGGTCTTCATCGGGACGCTTTAGCAGTGCGGCCTTGCCTTCCAGAATCAGCCCGATACGTCCCCCTTCAATCCCTTCGTCCAGAATCAGTTCTCCGCTTTGAAAAGTGCGGATATACGGCTGCACCGAATCCAGCGCGGCAAAAGCCTGCTCGATCCGGTGAATGAGGGCTTCACGTTCAGCAGACCCCGCATGGGTGCGCGGGGGCAGGTGTCTACCCGATTTCATCTAAATCATCCCGATCATGGAGGCTTTGTGCCAGTCGTGCGGCATCGAGGATCGCCATAAAAGGCAAGGGCTGTATCCGGGAATCAATGACATAATCCGTCAACAGGGTGCGGGTCGTGTCGTGCAGGTCTTTCACTTCCCAGGGTTTGGCCAGAAAATGAGCAATGCCCGCATGGTTGATCGCCTGAATCGTGTCTGCATGGTCGGCTTGTCCGGTAAACAATACCGTCCGGGTGTGATTCAGGACTTCCAGTTGGGATAGCTTCAGCTCAATCAATAAATCAATTCCACGTTGTCCGGGCATAATGTGGTCACAAAAGATAAGTGCCACGCGATCCTTTTCCGGATCCATCCCTTCGATGATCTCGCGTGCCTCCGCCGCGTCTGAAGCCCCGCTGAGTTCAAATTGATTCTCAAAAGCAGCCAGGTCTCGCAGGACAGCCTCGCGGACATCGTTTTCATCTTCGATACAGAGAATGTGTAAGGTGGGAGTCATGAAGGAGGGTGGTTAGAAAATATGATTCCAGATGAGAAAGGCCATTCCCAACAAGGCCAGATACCCGACTGAGCCGATGACAATTCCGCTGCGCACCATATCAGGGGTGCGGATCAGGCCGGTACTCATGGCAATGGCGTTGGGGGGTGTGGAGACGGGGAGGGACATCCCGAGGCTGGCGCCGACCGCCACCGTCAAGGCGGCAGTGGTCAGGGCAAAGCCCTCCGCCACCCCGGAGCTGACCAGGCTCATGACCAGCGGCATGAGCAAGGTGGCGGCAACGGTGTTGGCGATAAAGTTAGCCAGAAGGATGGCGACGATGCCGAAGATGGCCAATGCACCCATGGCACCGAGGGTTCCCCAGGGAACCAGACCGACCATCCACTCGGCCAGGCCGGTCTCACGCATGGCAACTCCCAGCGCGAGACCACCTGCCATCAGCCAGAGCACTTCCCAGGGGAGGTTGCGGATCTCATGTTTTTCCACCACCTGGAAGGTGGTCAACAAGGCCACTGGAATAAACGCCACCAGGCTGCTGGAAAGTCCGTGCAGTGCCTCGGTGACCCAGAGTAAAATGGTTCCGCCGGCCACGACATAGAGGACGATTGCTTTCGGACTGGTGTCGAAACTCCCTTTCAGTTCCAGATTAAGGGCTTTTTCCTTGGTGGGGAACAAACGAAGAAGAAGGAACCAGATGAAAGCCAGCATCACGATCACCATGGGAACCGTCAGGGCCATCCAGGTAGTAAAGGCAAGATGAACGCCTTGCTCGGCGAGGGCTCCCAGGGCAATGGCATTGGGGGGCGTTCCAATCGGGGTGGCTATACCGCCGAGGTTGGCGGCAAATGGGATGCACAAGGCAATACCGACGCGAAAGCGATCTCCCTCCGGTGCCGAGGCGATGATCGGCAGCACCACCGCCATCATCATTGCCGTGGTCGCTGTATTGCTCATGAAAGCAGAGAGCAGGGCGGTGATCAGCATCATGCCCAGCATAATGTTGGCGGGGCGATTCCCAAAGGGGCGCAGAATGATGCGAATGAGGTTGCGATCGACTTTATATTTGGAAGCTCCCGCCGCCATGACAAAGCCCCCGAGGAATAAAATGATAATCGGGCTGGCGAGGGTGTTGAGATAGAGAGTGTAAGAGGGCGGTCGGAATTCCACCTGCCAATGGGAGGCGTTGGCGGCCAGACGGGTCTCTTCCGTCAGGGCGTCGCTCCGAATAATGACAGTGCCATTCGCCTCTGAAACCCGCTCCACGGTTTCGGCGCGGAAGGCATTGCCTTGGACAATTTTGACGCTGCCATCACTGCTCAAGGCTCTCGAGGGAACCTCCCACAACTGCTCATTCACCGCCAAAGGCTGAAGATGCGCCGGGGTCGTATATTGCGAAAGGGGCCCCTGCGAACTGAGCAGGAGGATCTGCAGCAAAATCACCAGAAGCGAGGTCGCATAGATCGGAATCGGCTCCATGATCCAGAACACCGCTGCAAATACAAAAATCCCCAGAGTGATTTGCCCTGCCAGTGAGAGGCCGGGGAGCGGCAGGATGACTGCAAGGAGAAATCCCGAGAGGGCAATGATGAGGGCGAGAAGAGTGTTCTTATTCATGACTTCGAAAGGCGCAGAATCTTTTCTGGCGAATATGAAGCGTTCGATTGAGAAGAAGAGTAGGGACTGAAAACAAGGGTAAAATCCATTTTTGCCTGGTTCGGTCACCTCGTGAAGCTGGCGGTTGCGGCAAAAGCAGGCTGTAGCCTGATGAAGCGCTTATGATATTACAATGCCTGCTGGCTCTTATTAGAAGCGAAAACGTCTCTGTGAACCGGAGGGAAGTATCTTGCGTGTTATTTTGCATGTCGAAAGGGTGAGCACTTTATGCACAAAGAAGAAGAGACCATTTTGGCTGCATCAAAAGCGCCCCCTTCACCTGTCCGATTAGGTGTCATGACCCTGCTGATCGGGACGAAAGGCTTTCTCTTGGCGGCTTTCCTCAGCTTTCCACCTTTACTCCCGGCCAATGAGCTGGAAGTGCGTATGACCGCACAAATGGGCTATGACTCCAACGTTTATCGGGTGGAAGTTGGGGATTTGGGCAAGCGGAGCTCATGGACGACAGGCCTGCAGCCGAGTGTCGTCTGGAAACCATTGCCCCAATGGACCCTTCAATACACCGCACAGGCTGAGTTTTATACAGATGAAAGCGGGGAGGACAACGTGCGGCATACCTTGCTGGCTCGCTATGCCCAGCCTGGACAGTTTTTAGTGGAATCTGCCATGACCAGGGTTCAGGGCCCGCGTGATGCGGTAGCGTATAGTACAGGGAGAAGCGCCTGGGCCACAACCTTGGTTCGTGAACGCAGAGAGCAGTGGCAGAACCGAAGTCGCCTGGAGTATGTCTGGAAGAGCGAAGCGTTTTTTCTCCGCCCCAATGCCAGCTTAACTTATTTCAATCTCGATGCCCGGAAGCGATCCGATCTTCCGGGGTGGGACAACTGGATCAATCGCTATGACCTGCGGGGAGGAATCGACCTCGGGCACTCCCTGAGCGAAGACAGTGAAGTCTATTTGGGCTGGCGGTATGGGCGTCAACATCAGGGCAGGCAGGGAAACAGGCCCTCGGACCGCTCCAATAAATACCATCAGGCCCTGCTTGGCTATTCCGGCAAGTTGACCGAAGCCCTGGTCTTGCGGGTGGAAGTCGGCCCCTCTTTTCATCGCTATGATGATCCCGAATCCGTCGGTGGGCGTGCCATTGACGCCTGGCATCTCAATGCCCGCGCCAGTTGGAACCCGAACGCAAGAGACCGATTCTCCGGGCTCGCTTCTATCTCCAGAGGGGTCGCCAGTACCGGCCTGCTCAGCAATGAACTTCGCTCCTTTGCGGTCGATTACCGACGCCTCTTCGAGGATCGGTCGCATTTGACGATTGCCCTCGGAGCAAGGGCCTTGAGCTATGACGCCCGCCCGATTTCCGACTGGTTGTACAGTGCCTCTTTGACCTGGATGAAACCGCTGAGTGAGACTCTCAGCCTTCAAATCAACCTGACTTATGAGGAAGGGCGCGACCGTTCACCCCCCCGCGCCCCCCAGCGAGAGTTCACCCGTTCGCTGCTATCCGCTCAGCTCACTTACTCCTTTTAAGAGAACAGCTCCCCGCTTTATTGAAAGATACTTGCATTAAGTAAAAAGAAGTGCATATGTTCTCTGCTATGATGCAGGCATCAAGTGATTCCATTTCCCCGCTTGGAGAGCATGCCCATGGCTGGCTGGATAAACTGGCAATGAGCATGGCGGTGGTCTGTGCCATTCACTGCCTGGTGACTCCAGTTGCTTTGGTGGCGCTGCCCATACTGGCCACTACATTCTGGGTAGATGAAAGTTTCCATCTCTGGATGCTTTTTCTTGTCATCCCGACCACCGGTTTGTCTGTCATGATGGGATGCCGCAAACACAAGGACCGCTGGGTAATGGGGTTGGCCGCCAGTGGCATCACTTTGCTTTTTGCCGCACTGCTGATCGGGCATCCAGGCCTGTTTGCCTTTTTATCACAAGATGGGGCGCATGCTCATGCCGCCTGTTGTGTCCATCATGGTGAGAGTGGTTCCGGTGCCTACTTAACAGCGGAATCCGCCATCACCTCAGTGGGTGGCTTTTTGCTGATTGCCGGGCACTACCGTAATTTCCGCCTCTGCCGACACTCCCGCTGCGAACACCGCTAAGGCTGTTCTCAAAAAAGCCGAGGCACGCTTCCGGATTGCCAGCGGGTCAGGGTGGGGTCATTGTGATCCCTATGTCCCAGAACACACTGTTCCCATCGCGGGTCGACCTTTGGTTGGCTGCTCTCCTCTACCTGGCACCAGTGGCGGTGGTCCTCCTCGGTATTCCTCTCCACAAGGTTAATCCCGGTGCGGCGCTTGTGGTGTTCATGATCGCCACGATCATATTATTCCTGACTGTCCTGATGACGGTTCCCTGCCATTACACCCTGACGAATACGCAATTATTGATCCGCTGCGGGGTCATCACCGAGGATATTGACCTTGAGAACATTCAAGCGATCGAACCCATCGTCAGTCTGCTGGCGGCACCGGCATTGTCCATTCAACGCCTGAAACTGCATCTGGCGGACGGCGGTGCCCAATACATTTCTCCACGGGATCCGGAGGCCTTTATGACTGCTTTCAAGCGGAGACGGGAGGCATTGCCGGGGATTTCAGAAGAAACCAGCCCAAGGGCGGCAACGGATTGACAACACAGTCAATGGCAGCACGCTGTCGGGCTTACATTTTTCATATAAGGCATTTGCTGACAAATGTATGCGGGCGTAGCTCAGTTGGATAGAGCAGCGGTCTTCTAAACCGCAGGTCGTGGGTTCGAATCCCGCCGCCCGTGCCACTTACAGAGCCGGTTTCATGGGATCGAATGTCCATTCGTATTGGATTCGTCTTGATCTATGGGGGTAAAGCTGTTCCTTTACCTCCATGAGGAATCAAAGCAAGACACGAAAGAAAGCTAGGGCTGAAGAGCACCCTAGAGGCTCTGGTATTAAGATTTACAAGCGAGTAAACAAGAGCCAAAGGCAGGCCTTTGGGACGTCGTTTCGGGTGGTTATCCCCGCACGTATGACCAAAGAGGGGCCGTTAACCAGACAGTTCAAGTCAAAGCCCGAAGCATTGGAATTTGCTGAATCTCAGTTTAGTGGGTGGGATCAAAGAGGGGCTTCTCATTTTACTTTATCCACTTCTCAGCACCATGATGCAACTGAGGCACTCCGTTTGCTTGAGGGAACAGGGTTGACCCTAGTAGAGGTGGCCAAGTTTGCAAAACCTCGTATGAGGCCGGAAGGTGGAGCTAAGACCGTCCAAGAGATTATTGAGGAGATGCTTACTAAGAAGACGGCACAGCACGAGCGAGGGGTTTACCGTGAACAAAGCCTATTAGACTTCAAGAACCGCTCATCACGCTTTGCAAGGGACTTTGGGCATCGCCTAGCGCATGAGGTCACCGCTTCCGAACTACTGTGCTGGTTAGAAGAGCTTAGAAGCAGTGCGTCAGGTGAGCCCCTAGCAGGGCGGTCACGTCTCAACTATCTACGCACTGTGGTTGAGATATTTAAATTTGCCCATGAAGAGAAATACATCGGTGACAACCCTACCAGCCACATCACGCGGTCACAGCGTAAGACTTTGACGGCCAAGTCTGATAAACACAGCGGGGAGCCTCCAATTTTAACGCCTCTTCAGGCGCGTCGCCTCATCACAAAAGCCCACGAGACAGACAAAGAAGAGGGCCTCCTTGCTGCGGTCACCCTTGGATTGTTCTGTGGGCTGAGGACGGAGGAACTGAAGCGGCTATCTTGGGGAGATGTTCATCTTGATGACCCTAAGCCCTTTGTCAGCGTAACGGCTGCGGTAGCAAAGAAAAGGGCAAGGCGTAACGTAGAAATTCCTGAGAACGCGCTAGAGTGGTTGACGCTTTGCAATGATAGAGAGGGGAGAATCACGGCAAACAACTACAGCTCACACTACCGCAAAAGGTTCCTCAAGCTGGCAACTGCTGTTGGCTTTGCAAAGAAAGATGAGAGGTCAGGAAAGAGCTTTTCAGCATGGGAAACGAACGCAATGCGTCACAGCTTCGGAAGCTATCACTTTGCCTTGCATGGGGATTCTATCAAGACGTCTGAGCAGATGGGTCACCGCCAAGGGGATGAGGTTCTATTCACACACTATAGAGCGTTGGCACGCAAGGAAACCGCTGTTGAGTTTTTTGCCATTAAGCCGGAAGCATCAACAAAACGAGTGGTGAAGTTTGCGGCTTCCTGAGTCATTCAGTTTAGGCCAGCACCACGAGCCCCTGGGAAGCCCTAGGGGCTTTTTCTGTGTCGTTGGGTGGAGTGGGTCACTTTGTCGCCTTCCTAAATGAACAATACGCCTCTCTGTGCCTATTGCGGGGCCTGAGGCGTTCGCTGAGGTCCATCTCTGGGCGCGCCCTGTGGTCACTTGCCGCTAGGCCAAAGGAACAAGCAGCCCCGCAAGGGCATAGAGGGGGCAATGAATCATTCAACCCAACATAAGAAAATGTCAGCCACACCCCCACCACCCGCAAAGCCAACTATCCTCCCCATTGCTGGGATTAGACTTAATCCCCCGAGATACATGTCTCAGGAGGAAGCAGCGGTCTATATGAATCTAAGCCGCCGTAAGGTGCGTAGCGAGACCCGCCCTAATGGACGTCTGAAGTGCGTTCGTATCGGAAGGCGAGTCCTTTACCGGCCTGATGACTGTGACGCTTGGCTCACACAAAACCTCACCGCTTAACCCCTTCCAGCGATGACAGACAAAAGAACACACATCCTTGCTAAAGCCTTTAATGCGCGCGGATTCAACTTTGAGCAGATTAAGCGAAAAGGGAACATCGCTCTTTACCGCAAAGCCAAGGAAGGAGAGGGAGGGCTAGTGGAATCTTTCGAGGTTATTAAGATACGCACCAGAAAAGCGGCCAAGCTCCCCAGTGGGAAGAGCCTCCCTCAGCGGGAAATCTACCCCGCAAGCTCAGACTGGGGGACCTATGGATGGACAAGCCTTACCTCAGAGGATGCCTTGCGAGGCTTTCACCACCTGGTGAGGGATGAACAAGCTAAGGAAAGTAAGGCAATCACAGCCTAGGGCGGTCTCTGCTCCAAGATAGCATAGCGCCTTGGTCTGTATCCATGAACCAGACAGAACCTTCAGAAGAGCAGACCCCCCGCTTCCTTGGCTAAAGCCGCAAGGGGGGTAACGTAGGAGGCATTCTGTTTCCCTGAAGCTACCCTTCCTTAGACCCCCAGAGCCCCTTCTAGCTCAAAGCGCCAAGCTTCTAGGGCTATCCTGGGCAAGTGACATGGTAAGGTCCGACCCCTTATCCATGCCACCCCTTCCTATATGAACAACCCGCAAAGCTGTTCCGTGGTGCGTCCAACTCAAAATCCCACGTTAAAAACGCGAATGCTGAGGTAACTTTCAAGAGTCCTTACATTGAAACCCCAAACGTAGCAACCTCGCAAGAGGCACAGAAGGCTCACTTACGAGCTGGGGTCAGGAAACCTGGAGAGTGCGGCTAGTCGCTCTTCACCCTTACTCTTCCACCAGTGGGAAGCCGGAGTGAGGGGTTACTGTAGGTAGTCTCTCGCTGAGAGGGACTCACCGCTCAGGCTTCCACCGTTTTCCCTGGTTGATCTACTCCCAAGGGAAAAGGGGGGTATAGGGGGGAAAAGGGTCCTTCCCAACTTGAATACTAGGTCCTTTCAAATATCCCTACAGGTCCTGACCTCTAGGTTATCTTGAGTTACTCCAGGTCACTCTAGGTCCTCCTGTGGGATTTACTTTGAGGATTATTTTCAAAGAGAAAAGGAACAGGTCCACCGTGTAGTCCAGACCCGAGGTTTACCCTAAGCTAACCATAGGTATCCTGTAGCTTTGAACCTATAGGAGGACTTAATAGGAATAAAGAAGAGGTCTACCTTGTGGGTCTCCTATAGGTCTATCTATCCTTGGTCTTATCTTATAAGGAAAAGTAACAAGACCACTGAAGCCCCCCTGCCGCTAACTTTAGGTAGTCTGTAAGTCTGTCTCGATATGTATGCTCTCAAGTGAAGAGGTCATCCCTTACAGGTGGTCTCTTCCTCTGGTGACCACAGCTAAAAGCTCTTGTTTCCTTCCCACCGTTGTTCCTCAGTCGCCCCCCTTCCTCCCACCAAAACCCCAAGCCGCTCGCCCCAGAGTAGCTTGGGTTTTTTTTTCGGTCTGAGTATGGATTGTGTGGCTAATTGCTTGGCGCTTTGGCCTGTGGGGGTCTTTCACCCCTAGGTGGCTATCCGACATACCCCCGCCGCCAAAAGAGCTTGATAGACTGAAGCGCCAAGGGACAGAAAGGGGAGTGAGCGATGTTCTTCCCTTAGTGGTTTGGATAAAAGCCCCCGAGGATGTGGTCATCCTGTCGAATCCGCTCAAGCCGCTCAAGCCGCTGAAGCTCTTCATGCATAGAGCAAAGCAAAACGCGCACATCGCGCAGGAGTTCTAGCAGCCACGCCCTCTCAACTGCTGGCAGTCTCGATAGGTCCGGCATCTTTGTGGGTGGATGTGCCCTATCAGATGTAAGGTTAGATTCGGTCTCTGTTGTGTCGTTTGGGTTTTCCATAGTTGAGAGGAATAAGACTTTATCCTCGTGGGTGTCAATTCGTTTAAGGTGTTGAAGAGAAAAGAGTTAAGTAACATTAAGTAACATTAAGTGGCACTCGGGAAATATGGGCTAACCCCAAAGCTTCATTTTGTGGGCAATGGAGAGAAGGCCAAAGAGGATTAGCATTGCAACCCCGCCGACACTTGCTTCAAAACCGCTCATCATCACCAGCCTTGCCCCAAGTGTAGCCAATAGCACACAGGTTGTCACCACTACAAGGTTACGGTCTACCCTGCCTGAGGTGGCTTTGAGCTGCTTGAGAGAAGGTTTAGGGGTTCGACGTGATTCCATCTGCTTTGGGCTAGTGTGAAGGATTAAGGAAGCCAAGCTTTAAGAAAAGGTTTACTGCGGATATATGCGGCAATTTTAGGAACATTTGTGAGCCCGCTTCTACGGCACTTACATGGCTGTATTTCCCCCCATGCGGGGGGCTGGATTGGGTCCTCAACCTTCGGTCAAGAATCGAGTGGGGGTGTCCGGTTCTAGGGGGAGGGGGGATTGGCTGGATTCGTCCTAATTCGTATTGCTGTCAGCACTCTTTAGACCCTCCTGATGCCGATTGATGCCCATTAGATGGATTCTCCAATCAGCCCGTAGCCCGCACAGGTGCTTAAACACTGGTGTTAAGGAGTGACAGGGCAGAGAGTTCGAATCCCGCCGCCCGTGCCATATTCGTGAAGGCATTTCTTTTTCATGCACAAACGTTGGGGACAAGGATGGAGGGGGAAGCGGATGCAGGGGTCTTGACCAAATTGATTTGGCAGCTATTCCCATTGGCTCATTTTTATAATCCATTGAATGACAGCAACCCCTTCGCCTGCGGCGCTTTCTCAGAAGACCGAAAAACGCAACTACTGGGCACTCCTTTTTGAAGGAGGTTTTTTTATTTGCGCGATTGGCTTTGTGAATGCGCAGACGCTGTTGCCTGCCTTGATCATTGAGGAGGGTGGGCCGGCCTGGGTAGCGGCCTTTATGCCTGGGATTATGATCATAGGTATGTTTGGCGTTCCGATCCTCACCGCAGGCTGGATTGACCGCTTGCGCAGAATGAAGCCCTTCGCTCTCACCACCGGTTTTTTTCAGCGCTTTATCTATATCCCGGTGGGGCTGATTCTGGCCTTTGGCAATCCTTCTCCCGAATGGACAGTGGTCCTGCTCGCCGCCACGCCGCTGCTTTCCGGCATTATTGGAGGTATTGGTTTCTCTGCCTGGCAAAGGCTATATATGAGTGCCTTGCCCCCGGAACGTCGGGCCTCCAATCTGTCCTACCGCTTCCTTTTTGGCGGAATCACCGGGATAGCTGCCGGGTATATCATTGAGCGCACTTTGTCCGCTTATCCGGGGCAATTCGGTTATGGTCTGCTCCATCTCTTTGCCGCCTTCTTTTTCTGGTGCTCCTGGCTGATGCTGTTGCGGGTCAAGGAAACCGTCCCCGAGCCCAGTCCCACTGAGGTGCGGGTACCCCGGCGGGGAGTGCCCGCTGTCCTGAAAGAGTACTATGCGCGGGGTCCGTTGCAGCGTTCACGCCTCTGTTTCCTCGTCTCGCTGGTGGTGATGCATGCTTACATGCTGGTCGCTCCATTTTATGCGGTCACCCTCTTGCATCGTCTGGATGCACCCAAATATTTCCTCGGTGTTCTCGCGATGTGGCAAATGGGGGGACAGGCACTGGGCAACCTGCTGGCCGCCTGGATTGGAGATCGCTGGGGCGGGCGTTCCACTTTCGGCTTTGGCCTGCTTATGATCACACTCGTGATGATTCCAGCGGTCCTGGCGTCAAGCCCGGGACAAGCTCAGTTCGCATATGCGGCCTTCGGGTTCAGTCAAATGATGATGATTGTGGGTAAAGACACCGTGCTGATGGAACTCAGCCCGACGCGAGGGCAAGCAGGTTACCTTTCCACCATGGCTCTTGCCACCATGCTCTCCATTCTCCTGTTCTCCGGAGTCAGCCACTTCTTTTGGACCCTGGAAGGCGGCTTCACTACTCTGGTGGTGCTGACGGCCAGCCTCAGCTTTGCTGGGTTCATCGCGCTATCCTGGGTGGAAGATCCCCGGGACAAGGTCCGGATTTCTCCTCTGCAAGCGATTCGCCGGGGAATTCTCCGTTACATTCGTTAGCTTCCGGGGATGCCGTTGGCAGATGAATCCTCGGCTGGGGCATTGGCTATTATATCCGCTATCAACATCCGCATGCGGATGGCATCGCGCTCCGGGAGGATCGCCACCCGACCCCCTCTGCCGATCCAGTTTGGGCCGACGAAGATGACGGACTCAATCCTGACCCCTTCCGGAGAGCGTCCGACGAAGCGTAGGCGGTAAGGCGTGGATAGATCTTCTTTAGGCACCATTCGCATGCGTGGGAGATTGGTTTCCAGCATCCGGGCCAGAAGACGCTGCTCGGGCGCACCCGGAATGATCTCCCGCTCGTTATAGAGCAGATGAATGCGCATGGGTGCATTCCAGTCGAGATGGATACGGACAATCTGGCTGTGGCATCCGGCCAGAAACATTGCAGTGAACACCATCAGGCCGACTGCGGTGAAACGGGGTGGGAGGGAGAGAAGCACGGTGGGCACCTTCCAAGCGAAAGCAGAATGTCGTTTCGGGCAACCTTTCACTTCAATTCCTTCCAAGGCTCAAATGATGTCGGCAAAGGGGTCGTAAGGGACGGGGTGGTCATCCTCATCTGCTGGAATGGGAGGCAACTCCTGGATGGGTTGAAGCAGGCGAGCCTGAGAATCTTGATGATTCACCAGCGGTGCGATGTGAAAGAGTGCATCCCCTTCATCGGCCAGGCCCTCGTTGGTGCGTCCGATCAGAATGCCGGATTTAGGGGCCAGGACTGGTTCCTCAAGTTCACCGAAAGGATCCGAGACAAAGCCGAGGATGTCTCCCTCAGACACCGTTCTCCCCAAGGGCTGGAGTGGGGTGAAGAGCCCTCCGATCGGAGCGCGGGCCCAAGTGCTTTTATGACAGCGTAAGCTGGGCGCTCTCCGCTGGGTGCGGCTGGCCTCACCCCGGGGTCTTGGCAGCATGCCGAGGTGTCGCATGCAGGAGATGACCCCGCGGACGCCGATTCGGATAGAAGGAGAGTCCAGACGCAGGGCCTCTCCACTTTCGAATAGAATAACGGGGATTCCCTGGCGCAGGCAAAGGGCACGCAGCGAGGAATCCCGCAATGTCGCGAGCAAGGTGACCGGCGCATCAAAGGCATCGGCCAGTTCAAGCGAAGGGGCATCATCTGGAGTGACCCGCACTTGCGGGTAATTGGGCCGATTGCTTGCTCCGGTGTGCAGGTCGATGACGGCATCTGCCCTGGGGATCAGATCACGCGCCAAGACATGGGCAATGCGTGCACCCAGTGAGCCGGTGGGAGAGCCGGGGAAAAGTCGGTTGAGATCGCGCCGGTCGGGCAGGTAGCGGGTGCGGCTTTGGAAAGCCGGAACGTTGACGATGGGCACCGCAATCAGCATGCCTCGAAGCCGCTTGAGGGATTTGCTCTTAAGGACTCTGCGCAGGATTTCCGTCCCGTTGATTTCATCTCCATGGAGACAGGCCAGCAAGAGCAGGGTGGGGCCAGATTGCTTGCCACGTATCACCACGGTGCGCATCTCCACTACCTCATGGGTCGTGGCGAGGCCAACGTTGAGAGGGATCACGCACCGCTCCCCCGGGGCAATCAATGCGCCCCCAATCCGAATCCCTTCTTCTGAACGGTGCTTGTTGGTATCAGCCTTTCCCACGCGTCTTGGTCTTTCCGGTTTTGGCGTTTTTCTCGATGAACTCAATAATGCGCCCGGCAATATCTTTTTTGGTGGCCCCTTCGATGCCCTGTAATCCCGGGGATGAATTCACTTCCATCACGACCGGGCCATGATTGGAGCGGAGGAGATCCACCCCTGCAACATTGAGCCCAATCACACTGGCGGCACGCACTGCCGTCATGCGTTCCTCCGGGGTGATTTTGATGATTTCAGCCTGCCCCCCACGGTGGATATTGGAGCGGAATTCGCCCGGTTTACTCTGCCGTTTCATCGCGGCAACCACCTTGTCTCCGACGACGAGGCAACGAATATCGGCACCCTTGGCTTCCTTGATGAACTCCTGAACCAGAATGTTCGCATTCAAGCCGCGAAAGGCTTCGACCACCGATTCGGCGGCCTGCGGAGTCTCCGCCAGCACCACACCAACCCCTTGCGTGCCCTCCAGCAGCTTGATCACCACCGGAGCCCCCCCGCAGATTTCGATGATGGAGTGCGTTGCCTTGGTGTCCTTGGCAAATGCGGTTACCGGCAGTCCGACTCCTTTGCGGGCGAGCAACTGCAGACTTCGTAATTTATCACGGGAGCGCGAGATGGCGACGGACTCGTTGACCGAATACACATGCATCATTTCGAACTGGCGAACGACGGCCGTGCCAAAAAAGGTCTGGGATGCTCCAATCCGGGGAATGATCGCATCAAAACCCTGCAGCTCCTCTTCATTCAGAAAAATGGAGGGGCGGTGCGCCGTGATGTTCATGTGACAGCGCACATAGTCGATGACGCGCATTTCGTGCCCGCGCTGGGTACCGGCTTCCACCAGTCGCTGAGTGGAGTAGAGCTTTTTGTTGCGCGAGAGGATCGCTATTTTCATATCCCCACGTCTTGCACATCCCGCCGGGAAAAGCGAGAGGCAAGAAGGAGCAAACGAGCCTGGGGGCAAAACCGGGATTTCCTGACCCATTCAGTTCGACAAGGGTGGGAAAACCCTGCCCGCCATTCAAACAAGCATTGAACCCAATGGGTTGATGCAGCTCTGTCCGTTCAGCCTGATCGGGTATTTTTGGCGATAAGTCCTTGATAATAGGCCCGGATATCGCGAATTTCGGATGCCTGAATGCCGAGGAATTCCAGAAAATCCTGATGTCTCTCTGGGTTCTGTTCTTCAAACAACTGATGCCAGGTATCTCTGTCCTGCTCTGAAATGCCAGCGGCTTCCATGAACGCGACCCATTGTTTTTTGGTGATCGAATGTAGGTTTTTGCGGATACCAAGTTGCTCCAGCATACGTAGAGTGGCTCTCTGTTGGGCGTGAATCTGGGCAAGAGCATATTGTAGTTGCTGCAGTCTTTCGTTGAGAATGGCAGTCAGCGGTTCGGAATCTATCGATCCACTGTTCGGGTCGGCAGCTTCGAGTAGTTTTCCAATCGCATGAAGGGACAAGCCGGTTCTACGCAGCCTGCATATTGTCTCGAGACGTTCGATGTCATGGGCTTCATACAGCCTGTATCCGGCTGCCGTCCGATAGGAGGGGCACAGTAGTCCGATCCTATCGTAGTGGAGAAGTGTACTTCTGGAGAGTCCGAAGCGACCGGCGGCCTGGCTGATGGATATCATGGGAGAAAACGGTAGGTACTCGGTTAGGGCCAAGAGCTAGCAGTGGACAGATCTCCAGCCAGCGGAGCAAATGAAATGAAACATGGCGGACAACCCTGAATCATGCGATTCAGGGGTTGTCCGCTGCAAGCGGGAGTGGGTCTCTCAGTTCTTGAACTGTTTCGCCCATTGGCGGATCTCACGGCTTTCGCCTTCGTCCACACCAAGCCAGCTCAGGAATGCTTGGTGTGACTCAGGGTAGCGGCTTTCGAATAATGCGTGCATCTGTTGCATTTGACTTTCCTCGATACCGGAATCGGTCAGCAAACCGACGAATTGATCTTTAGATATGGATTTCATGATTTCTGGATTGATGGTTGATTTCGAAGGTGTTGTTGCCTTCTCGAACCTGATCTTAATCTGTGAAGCCGTGATCGGGTAGATTTTTTTTTTGTGCGCCTGGAACATTCCGGCAAATGTGACGGTGACGAAAACATGAAACGGCTGGATGATTCGCAACAGTTTGGTGAAAACCGCCCCTGATGCGGATTTCACGTTGACAGATCAATTTCTCCTAAAAATATGATCGTTCCCGACGATGCCCATCATTAATGCTCAAACTCAAAGCGAGCTGGATTCCGGGAATGGAGGTTCCAGTCGCCGGGTTCTCGTCCTCAATCGAAACTGGCAGGCGGTGAACATTGTTGGCGTGCGACGTGCCTTCAGCCTGCTCTGGCAAGACCATGCCCGTGTCATCAATACTTTTTCCGGAGACTTTCTTCCGCTTTCCGCCAGCGAGTGGGTCGAGTATTCCATGCGGCCGGGTAAGCCTCCGGCCGGGGCCGAATACGTGAGGACCATCCGTTCGCACATTATTATGCCCAAGGTGCTGCTGCTGCGTGATTTTGATCGCCTGCCGATGGTGGAGGTGAAGTTCAACCGTCAGTCCATCTTCGAGCGGGATAATTTCACCTGCCAGTATACCGGCCGGGTCTGTAAACCGAAGGATCTGACGCTGGATCATGTCATCCCGCGGGATCGGGGAGGGCGGACCAGTTGGGAAAATATTGTTACCTGTGCCCGTGACATTAACGAGCGCAAAGGCAATCGCCTCCCGCATGAAGCCGGTCTTCGGCTACTGTGTAAACCGCGCAAGCCGAACTGGCGACCCTTTGCGGTCGTCGCGGCCGGGTCGGATATCGACCATGCGTGGACGAATTTTCTACATGTCGAGAAAAGCGCGTCTTAAATACCTTCGTTTTCTCAACCAAGGAGTCTGGCACAGCCGACGCCTTCGCACCCGCAGCCTCGGTTGCCAAAAGGGGGATCTCCGGCATCTGCCGCGATGTCCCCTTCAGGCCATGACCAGCCCGCCGTTTTACCTCCAATTTCAGGCGGCTTGAGTCGATTAGACTCGCTTTTTTCGGGATTAGGCGGAATTCGTTTTGCTTATGTCATAGTCCGGTTCCAGTAACGACATCTGGAGCTTGCCGCAAACGACTGACCTTGAATTCCGAAGCAATCCACAAGCCATGTTAGAGTCATTCTCGTCCACCCAAATGATGCAGGAGGTCGCACACCAGCACCTCTTTAATCAGTTCTGGTTGTCCCTCTTCTTTGTCATCCCCATGGTCCTGGTGGCCCGATCGGTGGTGGCGGGAACCCGTTACTCGGCGATCCTTATCATCGTCATCTTTGGACTGATGATGGGGTTCCTCCTCGTCCAAACCGGAGTCTCTGATCCGGGCCTGGCCGATTTCCCCATGCTCGGGATGATTGCCCAATCGACGATAATCGCCCTGGCAGCCTCTTTTTTTGTCGGAGGTCAGGAGCTGCGTCGGCTTTTCTCCAAAGTGAAAATACCGGCTGATGACAGTGTCACCTATTCCACCGAGCAAGTCTTCTTCGGGACCGGACGAACCCACTTCATCTTTATCACCCGTGCCTTTTTCATGTTGCTCGGGATCGAGGCCTTGACCCGGATTCTGGCAGGAACTGTTCCCGATAATACCCTCGGCCGCTACTACCCCTTGATCGCCTATATGGGACTGATCATCGCTGTCATCCTGATCGACTACAAGGCAGCCATCGCCAACAAGCGTCATTACCTGCGCAAGGGCATTCTTGAAATGAGCATGATTATTTTGCTCTTGCTGGCAGGGCATGTCGTTGCGGTGTGGATACGCCCAACCATCGCCTTGCCACAGATCTTTTTTGTCATGTTGCTGGCCGCCGGTCTCGGAGCAGTCCTCTACCGCTGGAGACATGGCCCCGCCATCCGATGCCTGCTTTTTGCCGGCATTCCCGTGGTATTGAGTGCCAATTTCATCCTCGGGGGCTCACGAATTGGGGAAGCCTTCGGATTGACCGGCATGAATGCAGTCCTCGCCTATGGATTCTTTGGCCAAGTGCTCTGGATGTTTGGAGGAATTGCCTTACTCATGTTGATTGGGGCAACATCCGCCGTGCGGAACATCGGACCGGGTATGGCCGGTGGACTTTCGCATGCCGGATTGACCGGTGCCTGTACCGCTGGAGATCTCGGAGAAGGAGCCGCCAAGCGTGCTCCGATTATGATCAATATTCCCTTCTTCGGGCACGTGTTTGTGTTTTCAATCCTCGCAGTCAGCGTGGCGAGGGGGAGCCTTGCCCTGGTCCCATCCATTGCCATCGCCTTAATCGGAGTCGCACTGACCATCTGGTCGCTTAAGCAAATGCGAAAGGCGTCCTCTAGAGACGAACAGGAGGTCAAGGCACTTATGCAGTTCTCCTTCGGCTGGCAATTGACGGCGGTTTTCGGAGGCTTGCTGCTGCTGGAGGTATCTGGAATGTCGATTGGCAATGCCCTGATGGCAACCAGTTCATCGCTTTCCCACTTCGGCTTGTTCGCGGCCATTCAAGGAGGCATGGCGGGTGAATCCGCTGCCGGGATGATTGCCTTTGTTTTCGCCATGCCGTTTCTCGTCCACCCACTGGTCTTTTTCATGTTTGGCCGGGCGATGGAGAACGAAGGAGAAATGCCGAGAAAACCAGTATATATCATTGCTCTGGCCAGCATCGTAGGGGTACTTGCCTCGCTGTTTCTCCTGAGCTGAGCAAACAGCAAACTCGTAAAAGGGTTGTCCTGTCAGCTTATCCCGACAGATTGTGTCAGGATGAAAACACACCCCGGACTCCTTACCCTCCTCAGCTTTCTGCTGATTCCATTGCTCCAGGCCCAGCCATCCGGCGGACCCTATGGACCGCTTCCGAAGACTTACGAGATTCCTTCGGATGCGGGCACCGTTTATTTCGTGGCACCGGATGGTGATCCTGATGCGAGCGGAACTGAGCGCTCGCACCCAGGCACTTTGGAATCCGCCATTTCACGGGTGGTCACCGGTGATGCCATCATTCTGCGTGGAGGAGTTTACCGTACCGGCGGACTGGTCCTCAATCAGGGGATCACGATGCAACCCTACCGGGACGAAAGGCCTGTCTTAAAAGGAACGAAACTGGCGACCGAATGGGAAACGCACCGAGAAGGGTATTGGCGCACCAGCTGGGAGCATCTTTTTCCGATGGCCCCGGAGAGCTGGTGGCGTCGGGAACGCGAAGGTATGTTCACTCCGGTGCATCGCTTCAACACCGACATGGTTTTCGTCGATGGGCGCCGACTGAAGTCGGCGGGCTGGGAAGGCGAACTCACGGATGATAATTTCTACATCGATTATGACAACGGTCATATCTATATCGCCTTCGATCCGCATGGCCACACGATTGAAATCACCGCCTGGGACAATTTCCTGACCCAGGTGGTCGGTGAAGCCCATGGTAAGCAATCCGACGGAATCGGGCCAACTCTGCGTGGGCTGACCATTACCCGGTATGCCTTTCGGGCGATTGAGATTGAAGGGTATGACCCGGAAGGTCCGGCCGATGCCGCTGAGATGGGTAAGGACATCGTCGGAACGACCCTCGAGCATGTCACCATTTCCTATTGTTCACGGGTGGGAGCATACCTCCGGGGAGACAATGTAGTCGTTCGCCATTGCCTGATCTCCGATACTTCGACCGAAGGACTCTTCATCTTCAGCTCCTCTGATGCACTCTTTGAGCGAAACATTTTCCGTCGGAACAACGTCCAGAATATCACTGGCTATTTCCCGGCAGCGCTGAAAATTTTCAATCAGACCAATCGCGTCGTCGTGCGCGAAAACCTTGTTACCGACAACCGTAATTCCAGCGGAATCTGGTATGACGTCGGCAACAACGACGGAATTTTCATCAACAACTGGCTGGAGCAAACCCGGGATGGTTTCTTCTTTGAAATCTCCCAGCGGGCTATCTGTGCGGGCAATGTGTTTGTCGACTGCGAGAGGGGGATCCGGGTGCTCAATGCCGCCGATGTTCGCATTTACAACAACACCTTCCTCAATGCCGAGGTTGCGATTGAGCGCACCACCCGCAGTGCGGTGGGGGACCACTTTGGCTGGCATCCGGCCACCGGCCCCGATGTCGATGAACGCGATGGCAATGAGTTCGGCAATAACCTGCTCATCGCCGATCCCTCTTTTCCCAGAGCACTGATTCACTTTGGACAAGAGCCTCAGCTGCGTGACCGCCTGACCGAGCCGCAGGTCTCGGTGATGGATGGCAATGTCTATGTCCGTGATCATACCGATATCTTCCGTGCCCTGGTGGCCAAGATCGAAGGGAATCCCATTCGTCCGGCTCCGCTCGATTTGCGTGAGCCTTTCAATTCACGGGAAGCGTTCCTCGCCGAATTCCCGGACTTTGAAAGCAACGGTATTTTCAAGCCCGGTTACTTCGGCCCGGTGGTGCGCAGCCGCGAGCTTGGGCACTTCGAAATTCTGGAGAGCTTCCCTCTCGAGGGGTACCGCCCGATTGAAGTGCCCGGGGACATTCTGGAGCTGCTCGGTTGGGCTCAGGAGGACATCAGTCTGCCAGGTGCCTATCAGCAGTTGGCCACATTCTGATCGGCTATTTCCATTTTATCCCTTCTCATCGCGCACCTTTCAACAGATGCGGGATGTTTTTTATTCCAGCGGAATGATTCGGAAAAACTGTGCCGTTTGATTGTCTTCGAGCGGAAGCGGCCAGAGATAGGAAGCTTCAGGGACGTGGATGGTTTCCACCGGATTCCATTCCGAAAGGTCGGAAGAGCGCTCGACGCTGAATGATGCAGCCTCAGCTCCTTCGATGCGAAGAAAAACTCCAGCCATTGAAGTTTCCATGCGGATACGTGATGAGCTGACACGGATGTTGTCCAGGCGCAGGAAATCCCGAGGTCCGGAAGCTGCGCTGGGAAGGGCATGATAGTGCCATCGTAACTGAACGTAGGGATGCCCTATGATTTCAGAGGGGAGGGCGATCGGACCAAAGGTCGTGCTGTGGCCGCTGGCTTGTCCTTTGTATGCATACAGATTGCCCGTTGCATCCTTCAGATTCTTGAAGGGAAGGGTATTTCCAATCCGGTATTGAAGGGTAATTCGATAGGGTCGGGGATTTGCTTCAACCGTCCCCGCTGTCCAAGACAGATACGCTTCATCTACATCACGGGTATCAAGTGCCAGGATGGCAGCTCCCACATAACCGGTGCCCTCCAGCTCCTGTGGGTTTCCTGTATTGATAAAACCAATACCATCGTTGCCAAGTCCCACGATTCGACTCCTGTTCTCCAAATCATAAGGTGCCAACCATGGAGACAAGGGGTTCGAAACCGGGCCGGGATCCTGCTCGAAGATGCCGACATGAGTGAACAACATGTTTGGCGGGTAGGTTCCTGCCGCCGATGGAGGACTCCAGGACATTAATTGATATGAACCTTCCTTTAAGCGGTGAGGGCGAGGATTGAGCCCTTCCGTGGACTGCGTGTCCGGCTCAAAACTGGCCGTCAAAAACAGGTTTTCCGATGACGTCAATTGCAGCGTTTGACTGCTTTCACCGTTACTCCATCCGACAAATCGATATCCGGCCTGGGGTTGAGCCCAAAGGGAGATGCTGTTGTTACGGAAATAGGTTCCGGTCCAAGGGTGGGAGTTCGTGCCGATGCCGGGAGTAGATGAATGGATCGGCATGTCATTTACATAGATGATCCCTGCCTTCGGGGGATTCGTCTGAACCGTGAGCTGGTAGGTGCCTCCCAGATCGAAGCGGTTGTTGAAATGAGGGCGCAGTCCTGAAACCCGTTGCCGGGCAAAGTTCCGCAGAACTTCGACATTTTGCTCCCAGACCTCCCGGTTTTCGGGTTGTCCCCATCGGGCAATGTGCTCATCGATCTCCGGTTCGATAACCGCTGCCATGGCTTCGATGCGTGCAAGTACATACTCAGGTCGGAAAATGGTATTCAAGTGGTTGGCTGCCTGATTGATGAAGCGATTCCGAAAGGTGGAGTTCTCCAGCAGCGTTCTCAGAATAAATCCGGAGTTACTGCCGGATTGAATCGCGTGATTCAGGGTATTGGCGGATGCCGCATTCAATCCCCCTGCATAACCGAAGCCATGGTCGGTGTCATACAGCATCCAGCGCCATCGACCGTCATGGCCCAAGGGGGAATCAGGGCTGTATTGTTCGGCCTGAAAGCGCCAATAATCGATGTTGTTTCCGGGCCAGTCAGTGTTGTTGAAGTAGATTTGCGCGAGTTGATAGTGGAGAAAATTCTCCAGGTCCATCAGTTGACTGATGGCTTCCAACTCTTGGTCCGACCCAACTCCGGCACTGAGCGCGTTGAGCAGTGACTCAAAATGTTCGCGGCTGCCTTCCTGAACAGAACCACCGCCGCCGCTGAGAATGTCCACTTGCTCGGGATCCACTCCGTAAGTTTCGGAAAGATAATGTTTATCAAATCGCTCCCGGATATTGTGGATACCCCAGAATTCCCCGTTCAGGAAAACGATTGCTGGTCGATAACTTTGCGTATCAAAAGGCAAATGACTGACCAGCGACTGCATCATGGCATCGCGGATCATTGTCAGGGGCCAGTCGTTCCCGGAGTTTCTCAGGAGAAGTCGTTTGTAGCGGCGGTTTTTGTTGTCGGGAAAAACCGGATACGTGAACCAGTTGTTCCCGTATTCCGCCCGGGCATAAAGCCGCAGGGTCTTCTGGGCAAAGTTACGGGTGGCTCCCCCATGAATCCGCACACCCGCATCCTGAGCCAGAATCAACTCTCCATCCGGCAAATAGAGTTCCACATGAACCGGCCGTTCCCAGTCCGGTCCGCGATTTTTGAAATTACCGGGATTGTGCCAGGGCCGCCCCGTGTTGTTGTAGGCATCATGCGCTCCTGGAATGTAGATGCCGCTGTCATGGTCAAAAAAGTGGTCCGGATCCGTCGCCAGGGAGATGGCAGGGAGGGTGAAGCGCTGATCTCCGGCAGGATCGACAAAAAACGTGCGGGTGGCCACCGGGCTGGTCCTTTCCGGGTCCGCCGGATCTGTCGCCATCGCCCTGACGACTGTGCCCTGAAATACGGAATCTGGTTCCGTCCAGAGCATGCCGAGCAGCGCGAGCTGGGCCGTCCAGTCACGGTCCACCCGGTTGAGGTCGATCACTTGAGTCGTGCGGAAGCGTGCCAGCGCAAAACCGCTGGGATCGGGTGTTCCGATCTGAAGCTGTCCTGTATAGACGGGGGACTGTGCGTTCGGGGTGGAACCGTCCAGAGTGTAATGGATGGTGACCGACGGATCATTCGAACCGATCAGCAAGGTGAAGGGTTCCGCGTGAAATCCTCCGCGCTCGGAAAACACTGGAGCGGATAGATCCGAAGCCAAGCCGACCTGCGGGAGGAGATGAACGAAAGCAGAAAGTCCGAGGAAACGGATAAGAATGCATGCAGTGGCCGCAGAATACTTCATTCAGTCAGGAATAGGGGGAGGGAGGTATTACGAAATGTTGACAATACGATGGTCAGGATAGGGCTGGCGAATGCTTTTCACATTTTTCTTTTCCCAAGTCTTCCTGCGGGACTGTTGTGCGTCGGGAGTTGTCTACCCATGAGCACCGTTCCTTCCGCTTCTTCAACGAAAAAACCATAACCGTCCACCGGCCTCCGGCAACGCGCTACCGACCTGCCCGATCTTGCAGGTGCCTTTCATTGTAGGGTTGACGCGGACGTCAAAGGGGGAAGCGTTGACTGACAGCAAGTGCCGATCCGATTCCCATGATGAACAGCAGAGTTTTTAGAACATTTTCCGGGGCCATCTTCCTTGGTCTGGGGTGGGGTGCAATGTTGCTGCTGGCTGGGTGCGGGAAGCAGGCAGTGGAGGGCGAGCGTGCTCCTCTCCGTCTGGTCCTCGATTACCTGCCCAACCCGATTCACGCCGGTATCTACTATGCCCAGGACTCTGGTTATTACGAGGAGGCTGGGGTGGCCCTATCGATCACCGCGCCCACTTCCACCACGGATACCCTCCGTCTGGTTGCGGCGGGTCGGGCGGATATCGGTCTTGTCCCCCTGATGGACTTTTTTCAGGCGGTGGAGAACGGACAGGATCTGGTCTTGATCATGGCCCTGGTGGATCGTCCGCTGGCCGCTGTCCTGGTGCGCGAAGTGAGTGAGGTGACGCGCCCGCTCGAGCTGGAAGGCAAGCGGGTCGGGCTGACCGGTGTGCCCAGTGATGCGCTCACCCTCGAAGCGATGATCCGTGCCGACGGGGGCGACCCCGGCAAGGTCCGTATGGTGACGATCGGGTTCAATGCCGCTCAACATCTGGTCGCCGGAAATGTCGATGCCGCTTTTGGGTTTTGGAGCTATGAGGGCGTCATCGTCAGGCGCTCCCTCCGCCTGTTGGAATTTCAGCCCCAGGATTATGGTATCCCACCTTATCCAGAAATCGTCGCTTTTGCCCGTCGGGAGTTCGTTGAGCGGCACCCTCAGGCCATAGAGGATTTCCGTCGGGCTACCGTTGAAGGCTATGCAACTGCTCTTTCACATTCGCCGGATGCCGCCCTCGGTCCGCTGGCCGCCCGCATTGATGGTGAGAGCGTCGCCGATTTGATTCCTTTCTGGGAGGTGCTGCATCCGGTCTTGCCCGGACGTCCCGGTTTCTCCGGTCAACCGGATGTGGCCACATTGCAGGCCTATCACAACTGGATCGTTGAGAGCGGTTTTTTGACGGAAAACACTGAGGTGGACCGATTGATTTTTTCCCTGCCACAACAAGGTCACCAATGAGGCATTCATCCGAGGGAACACTGGAAGCCGTTGGGCTGTGCAAGGCCTATCCTGCGGCCAAAGGAGGTCGCCCGGTTCAGGCACTGCAAGACGTCTCACTGGAGGTTCCCAGTGGAGGCTTTGTCAGTATTGTCGGTCCCAGTGGCTGCGGAAAGTCCACCCTCTTGCACCTCTTGTCCGGTCTGGAAAAGGCAGACGAGGGATGCATCAAAGTCGATGGAGTGGAGGCCAATGCGCTTAGCCGTAGTGTCGCCTTAATGCCGCAGGATGACTTGCTTCTGCCCTGGCGTTCTATCCTCGATAATGTGATTTTAGGGCCGGTTTGTGAGGGAAGAAATGTGAAAAGAGCCCGGCTGAGGGCACAGGAGCTTTTTCCGGTTTTCGGGCTGGAGGGTTTTGAACAGGCTTATCCGGCAGATTTGTCAGGAGGCATGCGTCAGCGTGCCGCTCTGCTGCGGACCTTTTTCTGTGAACGCTCCTTTCACCTGCTCGATGAGCCCTTTGGCAGGCTGGATGCACTGACCCGCGCTTCGATGCAGCAATGGCTGACCGGGTATTGGGAGCAGAGACGCTCAGCGGTCATCCTCGTTACCCACAGTATCGATGAGGCCCTCTTCATGGCGGACCAGGTTTATGTCATGAGCCCGCGCCCCGGACGTATTCTGGCCCGCCTGGAAATCCCTTTTGCCCGGCCCCGCCATTATGTCGAGGTGGTGACCTCACCGGAATTCGGAGCCCTCAAGCGAGACGTTTTCGAACACCTTGAACGGGAACACTGGAGCGAGTCATGAGCATCCATCCGGAACCTCCAGCCCCCCTTTATCGCCTCATCCTGGCCCCACTGGGATTGGGAGTGCTCTTTCTCGTTCTCTGGGAGGCCTATGTACGCCTGGTCGGGCTGGATCCCTTTTTATTGCCCCCGCCCAGCAGGGTAGTGGGCTTCCTCTTTTCCCACGCCCCGGTCTTTCTACGCCATGGATTTTCCACCTTGGTGGTCATCCTCATCGGGTTTGGGGTGGGAGCGGGATTAGGACTGCTGCTGGGCCTCTCCTTGCATGCCTGGCGGCTCTTCCGCGAAGCTGCCTATCCCTGGATGGTCGCCTCTCAAATGATCCCGATTCCGGCCTTGGCTCCCATCCTGGTGCTTTGGTTTGGCTTTAGCTTTGCCCCCAAAATGATTGTCGTTGCCCTGATCGCTTTTTTCCCGGTGGCGGTCAACACCCTTGACGGGCTGGGGTCCGTCAATCCGGAGATGGTCCGCCTGCTGCGCAGCTTCGGAGCCAGCCCCCGTCGGGTGCTTCGACTGGTCAGCCTGCCTGCGGCCCTGCCCAGAGTCTTTTCCGGCTTGCGGGTCTCCATGGCCCTGAGCGTGATCGGTGCCGTCTTCGGGGAATGGGTGGGGTCATCCCGGGGCCTCGGCTATCTCATGCTCCAGTTCAACAACCGCGGCCAGACCGATGCCCTCTTCGCCACCGTCGGTATACTCAGTGCACTCGGCATCTGCCTCTATTTCCTCCTCAGTTTCATCGAACGCCGCCTCATCCCCTGGACGCGCCTGTGATCTCTCCAAACACAGGGCCCCTCCCTTCCGCCTTCCCTCAGCCTTATTCATTTCAGTTTTTACTTGGGCTTCGCCCTGCGACATCTCCGCTTCACTCCGTCAGCGTTTCAGCGTTTAAGATTTCCCCCATCCCCCCAGTCCTTTCAGCGTTTCAGTTTTTACTTGGGCTTCGCCTGCGACATCTCCGCTTCACTCCGTCAGCTTTTCAGCGTTTAAGAAAAAGCCTTGTCCTCTTCTTTCGCACCCTTTTTACTCCCAAGCCATTGGTTCAGTCGCTGTCTTTGTTCAAACCCTCAATGGCCCGACTGGACTCCGGAGGCTTCCATGCCCCCAGTTTCTCTCCAGTCCAACACCCCCACCATAATCGCTCATCTTTTCGAAGAACGACCAAGGGCGGCAGCGTCGTCACTTTTTTAAGGGTGGAGCATACAAGGATGAAGGATGAAGGATGAATTAGGAAGGGCGAAGGCGCATCGAGAATGAGGAAGGATGATGAAAGGTGTGGATCATCGCCATCGCTATCGGGATCGGTTACGCTATCGACCATTGGCTTTAAACGAGAAATGAAGAACAGCGGCGAAGCCGCTTCCCCCGACCCCCGTCCCCCGTCCCCCGTCCCCTGTCCTGCCTTCTGATCTAACCGCGGATTCACGCCGAATGGTATATTGCCGCCAAAGAACGCAGAGACCGCAAAAGAACCAAGAACGAAGAACGAAGAACGAAGAACCGGCCCCTGCCGAAACTCCGGCCTCAGCGCGAAGCGCTTAACTGCCACCGGCGCTATGCGCCTCCCCCCAACCGATCCAGCGGACTGACCACCCCGTGAGGACGTTTCATCACATGGGTATAGATTTGAGTTGTTTCGACACTTTCATGCCCCAGTAGCTCCTGCACCGTGCGGATATCCGCCCCCGCTTCCAGCAAATGCGTGGCGAAACTGTGCCGCAGCACATGCGGCGTGACCCGCTTTTCTATACCTGCTTTTGCAGCCGCACGAGAGACGGACACCTGGTATGAGTTCGCCAACGCATGATGCCTCAACCACTCCCCTGAACGAGGATCTTTCCCCAGTTGCCGTGAGGGAAAGACATATTGCCACTGCAAGGATTTTCGCTGCTGGGAAAACTTGCGGGCAAGCGATGCAGGCATACTCGCTCCGGAAAAACCACGACCCAGATCCTCCGCATACAGCCCCTTGATCCGATCCAATCGCGCCCGCAGAACTTCAAATAATGACTCAGGCAGCACCGTAGCCCTGTCCTTGTCTCCCTTTCCTCCTCTGACGATCAGCTGCCCGCGCTCAAAGTCCAGATCCTTTACTCGCAGTCGCAAGAGTTCTGAAATACGCAAACCAGCACCATACTGCACACGCGCCATCAACTGGAAAGGTTCATCCAATTCCCCCATTAAAGCTCCGACTTCCTTCGCAGAAAGAACGACGGGCACTCGCGCACGCTTGCATGCACGAGTAGCCCCTTCAAAGACCACAGTTTTCTCACCCAGCACATGACGGAAATAGAAGAGCAATGCGTTAAATGCCTGTGATTGACTCGATGCGGCGATGCACTCCACCTCCGCCAGATGGCTGAGAAATGTGACTACCTGATCTGCCGTTGCCTCAAGGACATCGGCCGGATGGATAAACCCCTGAAATCGTCTCAACCAACCCATATAGGCCAACTCCGTGCGATAACTCAAATGCCTTAAGCGGATGACAGAACGAAGACGCCGCCCCGCATCATCCCGATCCACTACCTGATTGAAAAACCATTTCATGGCATTTGCCCATCCATCTCTTTGCCACTGTTCGGCTCGGCGTGGACTAACGGCTTCCCGCCAAAATACCCTCCCGTTTTCCCGCTCCCCGGGATCTCCCAGTTGCTTTTTCGAGCAATACCCAAAATACCAATTCAAGGTGATTTCATATTGCTTGCGTTGCTTCTCCGACAGGGCGACATCCTGTTTCAACAGCTTCAGAATCCAGTCATTCATGTCTACTAACCATACATGAAAACCTGTCATGTTTTTCAAGAAATTTGGTAGACATCTTCGCCTCATTTTTTTGCAGTTAAAACCCTCAAGAATATGGGCTTGCGGTTTTTTGAATGCTCTTTTTAGTACATGAAATTTATCACGTATAATTTAAGTTAAGGCCGCCTTCGGCGGCCTTAATGTGCGAGATGCTTCGCCACCGTTCGTCAGGTCCGCCTGCGGCGTCCCTAACTTCACGATGGTCGTGACTTTCCTCCGGGCTCCAGGCTTGCCAGCAAGCCCTCCGCCCTCCAGAAATCACGACATCTCGCACATTCGCTGAGAAGATAATAAATGAACACGGATTTCGCATGGGAATGGTTCACCTTTTTGATCTACTGGATCCCGTTTGGCTTTGGCATTTTTGTCTCTGTGCGTGCATTCTCGAAGACAAGGATAATTGGATATCTCTTTATCGGGCTTTTCTTCCTTTCTCCACTTTTCGGAATCATGACACATCAAATCTCTTATAGCCTTCATCGAGAAAAATGGGAGCAGTTGACGGCAGATAAGAATGCAGAGCTACAAGAAAAGCTTAATCGGGGGGAACCCATAGAGGTCTATCGAAAACCACTAGAGATCCCTTTCTTCGAAATCATCTTGGCAATTGGTGTAGCGCTGATCGCCAATCCAAAGCAACACAGGAGCGAACAAACGCCTAGAGTCAACGCAGCCGACTAACGCCGTCTGCGTGACTCAGGCTAGCGTTCTGTAAAAAATTATCATCAATGAAAGAAGTAACACAACTTACTCCTTTTACATGCGGCTTGGCATGTATCGAATCTGTCTGTTTTGATTTCGGCATAAATAAGAAGCAAGAGGACTTCTTGCGGGATTTTAAAGGCGAGTTGCTTTCAGGTATTACAGAGGTGGGACATTTTGGATGCACAAATCCAAGGATGATAGAATATATCTTGAGACGGATTGGGCTTTCCGTTCAATCATGGAAAGACCATCGTCCCGAGATACAGTCCGAAATATTCGAAAGAATAGATCCGATCCAAAACCCCGTTATAATATCGGCTCATTTTGAATTAAATTATCACCACGTTGTAAGGTTTAATGGCATAAATAGTGACGGCAAAATATTGGTTATGAACCCGACATTCAGTGGAGCGACAATAGATAAATACCAACTTTCAGATCTGATAAAATGGGATTATGAATTTTTACTCATTACTAGGTGCTGAAGCGCCGGATCAAATGTTGCAATTGGTTCGGTTTTCAATTGTTTCTGCTGTGGTGGGTTCCCAGACCATACATGTCTATAGCCCTCGGGGACAGAACAAACGCATGGAGTCAACGGAGCCAGCAAGCTGTCTCCGCGACTCATGCTGACGTTCGATCAAATAAAATAAATGAGTATCGAATTATCAATTATTGCGGCAGCTGCAGGAGCGATTACAACAATCGCCGCGGCCTTGACCTCTGCATTATCTCAGAAGGCTGAAAAGGGTAAAAGGATTCTTGTAGCGGCCAACACCAAGCGCGAGCCATCTCTTCAGGAACGGCTTAGGATTGTTGAAGCAAAGACCATACTCGGTCAGATTGAGAGTAAGCAGAATCTACTTCAGGTGTCGAATATCTGCCTTGTTTCTGGACAGTTCATCATCGGTGGGTTGTTGGCAAGTTCGTTTCTCCAAGAGCATTTGTCTCCCATTATTCTCGGTTCTTTGGGTCTCATTGTCCTTCTTTCTACGATGATCAATCAGAAATTTAGTCCAGACGCTCATTTTAAGGTTACGAAAGAGAAAGTGATTTTCCTGAAACGAGCCATTCGAGAGGCTGATGATATGGTATTTCACCGTGAAAACGGAAATAGTGATGAGTATTCAATCATCGAAATAAGGAAGTTTATGACGAATTGCTTGAATAAGGTGGAGAGCGCTGACTTTACGGAGAGCGACCAGCAGAAACACCAAGAACGGGGATCGAACAAATCGATGGAGCTAACGGAATAAGCTCGCGCTTATTCCGTAGCTCATCTCGACGTTAGTGCGCCGAGCTAAGCGAGGCGCTTCTTGTAGGATGAAAGTTCCTACGTTGTAAAACCTAACCAGTATCAACTACCGAGTGTTGCGTGCATGTCAGCTAAGTCATTAAAAGTTCAGGAGCC
>JBJHBA010000024.1:0-46276 GCA_050485245.1 Verrucomicrobiota bacterium
TCAATGCCCATTCTCGATGGAGCGCTCCGGACGGCCCTGACATACAACCCGAATTGACAGATCAAACACACAAGCATTACAACTTAAACCCACATCGCAACCTGTCCAAAGAATCCGACCACCTCAGTTCCTCGTTCTTCGTTTCTGGTTCTTTTGCGGTCTCTGCGTTCTTTTGCGGCAAGAGGATTGGAGGGAGTTTGAAGTTTTACTTGGGCTTCGCTCCGTCGGATTGGAGTGCTGTGCTTCGTCGATAGCGATTTCGATAGCGATAGCGATTGGGAGGGAGGCTAGGCCACGTGCTCTGAGAGCAGGATGCTCCCACTACTTTGCGTAATCACCGTTTTTGTCTCACGCGGAGGCGCGGAGACGCGGAGATTTGGTGTCGAAGCATTTCTCTTCATCCCTCATCCCTCATCCCTCATCCTTCATCCTTTCCCTTCACCTTTTTCCCTCTGCGGCTCAGCGGCTCTAGTGAGTGAAGCGAACGGGCGTGCGGCATCCTGGAGCGTGTTGCGGGCGGTTCTTTGTTCTTGGTTCCTCGTTCTTGGTTTCTGGTTCTTTTGCGGTCTCTGCGTTCTTTTGCGGCAAGAGGATTGGTGGGAGTTTGAAGTTTTACTTGGGCTTCGCCCTGCGACATCTACGCTTCGCTCCGTCGGATTGGAGTACTGCGCTTCGTCGATTGCGATTTCGATAGCGATAGCGATTGGGAGGATGCCTGTGGCCCCCGTTATGGGAGCAGGATGCTGCCGCTGCTTTGCGTCATCGCCGAAAATTGTCTCACGCAGAGGCGCGGAGACGCGGAGATTTGGTGTCGAAGCATTTCTCTTCATCCCTCATCGCTCATCCTTCATCCTTTCCCTTCACCTTTTTCCCTCTGCGGCTCAGCGGCTCAAGTGAGTGAAGCGAACGGGCGTGCGGCATCCTGGAGCGTGTTGCGTGCGGTTCTTTGTTCTTGGTTCCTCGTTCTTGGTTGAGGAAGTGTATGGATGAAGGGTATGGATCATCATCTTTTTCCAAGACCTGGATCGCAGACGCGACAAGCGCGTCCCTCCAAGGGGATTTGAACCTTCATCCTTCTTAATTCATCCCCCATCCTTTCAAAAAGAGCCAACGCTGCCGCCCTTGGTCGTTCTTCGAAAAGATGAGCGATTATGGTGGGGGGTGTTGGACTGGAGAGAAACGGGGGGCATGGAAGCCTCCGGAGTCCAGTCGGGCCATTGAGGGTTTGAACAAAGACAGCGACTGAACCAATGGCTTGGGAGTAAAAAGGGTGCGAAAGAAGAGGACAAGGCTTTTTCTTAAACGCTGAAAAGCTGAAAAACTGAAATGCTGAAAGGACTGGGGGGATGGGGGAAATCTTAAACGCTGAAAAGCTGACGGAGCGAAGCGGAGATGTCGCAGGGCGAAGCCCAAGTAAAAACTGAAACGCTGAAAGGAATAAGGCTGAGGGAAGGCGGAGGGGGGATTGCGTTGAGCATTGCACCGGGGGTTTGAAGGGGTTTTGTTGTTGAGGTAAATGAATGTGAAGATCGCTTTTCTTGGGGCCGGGCGGATGGCCTCGGCTATGATCGGTGGACTGATCCAGCAGGGGGTTGCGGCTCCGGAGGCAATCGCCTGCACGAGTGCGGCGGATGGCACCGGGGAGGCGGCGGCGCGGCGTTTTGGCATTGGGCTGGAGAGTGATCTTTCCCGGTTGCTGCAGCCAGCGGACATTGTGGTCCTGGCCTTTAAGCCTCAGCAGTTGAAAGAGATCGATCCGGTCACGGCAACACAGGTGGAGGGCAAGCTGGTGCTTTCGATTCTGGCCGGAACGACCTTGGGGCGCTTGGGGGCGGTCTTCCCCAAGGCCCGTAATATTGTGCGCTCGATGCCGAATACTCCGGGTCAGATCGGCCGGGGGATCACCGCCTATGCCGCGGCCTCCCCGCTTTCACCCGGGGATGCGGAGACGGTGGAGGCGATCTTGTCGGCCTTGGGGGAAGTGGTGGCGCTGGAAGAGGCTCAGTTGGACGCGGTGACGGGGGTGAGTGGGAGTGGTCCGGCTTATCTCTTTGAATTTGTGGCGGCCTTGCGGGATGGCGGGATCGCCGCTGGTTTGCCGGAGGACGTTGCCTATCGGCTGGCCCTGGCCACTGCCCGGGGGGCAAGTGAACTGCTGGCGCAGGTTCCGGAGACCCCGGAGCAGCACCGGGACTGGGTTTCTTCGCCCGGTGGCACCACCCTGGCGGGCTTGAAAGTGATGGCGGATGGCGATTTCCGCGGGATTCTGAAGGACACGGTATTGGCCGCCACCCGCCGTTCGCGGGAGTTGTCGGCAGGCTGAAGAAAGTCGACAGCCCGCACGGAATGGGCGTGGGTTTCTCAGAGGAAGGGGGGACCCCCCTACCCTCGTTGGGAGAAAAAAACCGGCCCACCCTGTGGTGTAGCCGGTTACAGTGAGCCGCGAAATCCGATAGCAAGATCCGCGGAACCTCCATAGGAAAGCTGACGGTTACTCGGTAGCCACCTCCAGAATGGTGCGGTGGATACGCGAGACGATTTGATAGGGATCCCCCTGGGAGTTGGGGCGGCGATCCTCAAGGTAGCCGCGGTAGTTGCTCTTGACGAAGGAGTGCGGGACACGGATGGACGCTCCACGGTCCGCGACTCCCCAGCTGAACTTGTCGATCGACTGGGTTTCGTGCAGACCGGTCAGGCGCAGATGGTTATCCGGGCCGTAGGCAGCGATGTGCTCATCCTTGTATTTTTCAAAGGCATCCATGAGTTTGAGGAAATATTCCTTGCCGCCGACTTCGCGCATGAACTTGGTCGAGAAGTTGCAGTGCATACCGGAGCCATTCCAGTCACCGAGGAAGGGCTTGCAGTGGAATTCCACGTCGATGCCGTATTTTTCGCAAAGGCGCAGGAGGAGGTAGCGGGCCACCCACATCTGGTCGGCGGCGTTCTTCGAGCCCTTGCCAAAAACCTGAAATTCCCACTGGCCCTTGGCCACTTCGGCATTAATGCCTTCGTGGTTGATGCCGGCGGCAAGGCAGATGTCGAGGTGCTCTTCCACAATCTGGCGGGCGATTTCACCGACGTAGCGGTTGCCGACACCGGTGTAGTAAGGACCTTGCGGGCCCGGATAGCCGACATCCGGCCAGCCGAGGGGACGCTCGTCGCGATAAAGGAAATATTCCTGCTCCAGACCGATCCAGAGGTCCGGATCGTCTTCAATGGTCGCACGGGAGTTGGAAGGATGCGGCGTGCCATCCGGAAGCAAGACTTCGGACATCACGATGAAGCCGTTTTTGCGGGTGACATCGGGATAAAGGGCGACGGGCTGCAGCATACAGTCGGAGCTGTTGCCTTCGGCCTGCTTGGTAGAGCTGCCGTCAAATCCCCACATCGGGAGGTCTTCCAGTTTCAGCTTTTCGGGATCGCCATCGATGATCTTGGTTTTGCCGCGAAGATTCGCGACCGGCGTGTAACCGTCGAGCCAGATGTATTCCAGTTTGATTTTGGCCATATTCGAATGATTTACTTCAAGGGTTTTTGCTAGGGAGTCAATCGATCGCCCGTTGTCGGCGACCGGTCTTTCACCACGAACCCAGTAATGCAATTAACGTGCCAATTTTACATAGGGTATGAAATTGATCGAAATTGAACAAACTGTGGTTGAGTGAAGCAGTTGAACCCTGATGAAGATTTTTTCGACTCCTTACTTGCCCCTTCATGAGGTCTGAGTCCAGTCTGCGTTTACGAAATATGCATGAGGCCAAAAACACTGCCAGTTCCCAGGTGAGGTTGGGCTATGACGGTCTGGTTCACAAAACCTTCAAAGGGCCCAATGCCCAGGCGCGCTTCGAGAACGAGGTCCGGGTGCTGAAATTCCTTGAGGAGCAAGGATGCCCCTTTGTCCCCCGCCTGGTCCGCTCCAGCCCGAAAAGACTCTCCATCGTCACGACCAACTGCGGGCGAAGGGTCGACCGGATCAGCCCGGAGAAACTGGAGCAATTGTTCCTTTCCCTGGAGCAATACGGGGTGCGGCATGACGACCCGTTTATCCGCAACATCACTTACCGGATGCAGGACGGGCGGTTTTGCATCATCGACTTCGAATTCGCCACCATTCTGGTGCCGGGTTATCCCCCCCCACCCCGCATCGATGACAAAGCGGAAGCCGATGACAAAGCATGACACCATTGACGAGCCCGAGTCCGGTGACCCTCCGCTGATCCGCTGGAATGCCATGACCCACAAGGGGCGGGTCCGTTCCAACAATGAAGATGCCTTTCTGGCCGTCACATTTGATGGGAACGAAGTGCGTTATCTGGGCAAAGACGGCGATGCGCGGATCGACGAGAGTGACTTTCTCTTTGCGGTGAGTGACGGCATGGGGGGAGCCAATGCGGGGGAGTTTGCCAGTAAAATCGCGGTGGAGCGCCTCTCGCACGTCCTGCCGCGGGCTTTTCGCTCAGCGGCGGCGGGGATCTCCCACGGCTTCAGGGATATTTTTGAGGATCTTTTTGCGGAGATTGACCAGAAAATGAAGCAGATGAGCCGAAGCTACGAAGAATGCTCTGGTATGGGTGCGACCCTGACGATGGCATGGTTGACCCCGGAATGGCTCTACTTCGGCCATGTGGGGGACAGTCGGCTCTATTACCTGCCGAAGGAGGGAGGCATCCGGCAGTTGTCCGAAGACCACACCCTTCCGGGAAAACTTTTCCGGGAGGGAAAGATCAGCGAGCGGGAGGCCAGGCAACATCCCCGTCGCAACATTCTCGAACAGGTCCTCGGGGCCAGTCGCTCGGCGCTGGAGGTGCAGGTGGGGGCAGTCGGATTTCAGCGGGGGGACCGCTTTGTGATTTGCTCGGACGGAGTCACAGACGGCTTGCGGGATCTCGCCATCGACGATCTTCTACGACGCCCCAAGGCAATCCGGGCACAGCAGGGTCCGGCCCGGCGCCTGATTGATGAAGGCATCCTGCTCTCCGGACGGGACAATCTGACGGCGGTGGTTCTGGAAATCGAAGCGGATTCCAGCTAAGCACATTCTGCCATGACGCGGCTCTTTCTTTACGGGACTTTGATGCGGGGTGAACGCAACCACGGCTTGCTCGAAGGGCAGCGCTTTATCGGGACAGGGGCGCTGTCGGCCGGACATACGCTGTATCATATTGATTATTATCCCGGAATGGTGCGCTCAGAAGAAGATCGCGAGGGTGTGAGGGGAGAGATCTGGGAGGTTGATGCCCGCTGCCTGGCGAAACTCGATCAGCTCGAAGCGCTCGATGAGGGGCTATACGAGCGGATTCAACTGCTTCTGGCCGATCAATCCGGTCCGGTGGATGTTTATCGCTACTTGCGGTCTGTCGCAAACAAGCCACATATTGGTCCGGACTGGAAAGCTTATCGAAGCCGCCCAACCCCTTACTCTTGAAGTGATGAATTCCAAACGACGCGTGGTGATGAAAGATGTGGCCGCCCGGGCAGGCGTTCACCAGACGACTGTTTCCCTCGCGCTGCGCGGTCATCCCAGTATTTCCCAATCCACGCGCGAGCGGATTCAAAAGCTTGCCGTGGAGATGGGCTATCAGCCCGACCCGGCGCTTTCCGCGCTGGTAGCCTACCGGGGAAATACCCGCACCCAGCCGAAAGCCGAGAGCCTGGCATTTATTCTCAACTTCAAGGAGAACGCCCGCTTTCATGAATCGCATGTGCACGGTCAGCTGCTCCGGGGAGCCCAACGCCGGGCGGAGAGCCTGGGATATCGACTGGAAGCATTTTGGTTCGGGCGGGACTACCCGCGCTCGGAGGCCCTCGACCGGGTGCTGAAAACCCGACAGATCCGCGGACTGATCCTCGGGGCCTTCTATCATCAGAATGCGGATTTGAAACTCGACTGGCCCTGCTACTCGGTGGCCAAGATAAACCTCTTTCCGGTCGAGCTTCCCTTTGAAGCGGTGCTCAGCAACCAGATGTTTGCCGTACGTCTGGCCATGCGCCGACTCCATGAAGCCGGGCATTCCAGGGTTGGGCTGGTCGTGGCGGAACACGACGAAATCCACAACCGCAATCTCTATACCGGCGGCTACCAGGTGGGGCAGCGACACTTCGCACCGGCCGATCGCGTGCCCGCCCTCGTGCTCCCACAGAAGCCCTATCCGGAAATGGAGCAGATGGTTCATGATTGGGCAATAGAGCACCAGCTCGACGCGATCCTCTCAAACTGGAACAGTTTTGACAGCGTAGCCCGGGAAATCAGCCTGAAACGCTCCTTATCCTGCCGCTTTGTCCCAATGGACTGCAACGACCTGACCCGCCCCCTCGGAGGCATTGACCAGAATCACGACCTGGTCGGGGAAAAAGCTGTCGATCTTCTGGTCGGGCAAATGCAAACTTTCCGCCGGGGCATCCCAGAGCATCCCAGTATGACCCTGGTCGACCCGAGCTGGATCGAGCCAGCAATGAAGCCTCAAAAGGCCCGGGTGAAAGGATGAGGGTTGCGTGGATGGAAAACCCACCGGTCCCCTCTCTGGCGGAGCGTTAGCGGAGATGCCGCAGGACGAAGTCCAGATCAACTCCGGCTGAAAACTTCCAGCTTCAGTCCGCTGCCCTCCAAACCCTTCCATAAACGACTAAGCGGCAGATTCTCAGAAAGCGACTCGCCAAGTGCGTCAGAATCCGTTCAATGGTGCATTCTGCTGCTATGCCTCCACGTAAGAGCCCCAAAGACAAACGAGCCCAGACGGTTATCGAAAAGCACGTCCTGCTGGCGATGGGTGCCGGTTTTATACCGGTTCCACTGGCAGATCTGGCAGCGCTGGCAACCCTGCAGGTGAGGCTGGTCAGTGCGCTGGGAGAGGTCTATCACGTTCCCAATGTGGAACCGACCCGGAGCAAAACCATTATCACCACCCTCTTCCGCAGCCTCGGGTTGACCACTATTGCAGTGGGCGGGATCGGCAGTCTCTCTAAGGTCGCTCCGATTCTGGGGACCCTTTTTGGCACTTCCACCATCGCGGCCCTTTCCGGCAGCCTGACCTATGCCACCGGGGTGATTTTCAAGAACCACTTCGCCCAGGGAGGCACGCTGGAGAATTTTGACCTCACCCGTCAGCGAGAGCATTTCAAGCGTGCCTTCAATACCGGTAAGCGGATCACCAAACGCTACAAACCAGGTGAGACCCCACCCCCGGACGAGGATATCATCCCCGAACCGGATCCCTATGAACTGCTCCCCATCTATTGTATTTTCAAACCCAAGCTCGGGCGCAGCGGAAAGGTCTACCTCAAATCCTATGTCGAAGGGAAACGCCCGGAGAAATACATCGGGGCAATGGATGAGATGAAAGAACGCTACAAGGTGGAAGACCTGAACAAGGTCACCTCCAAGATCATTACGGACCACCGTCAGCAGTTTCTGGATACCCTTCGCGAGAAAAAAATCATTGAGAAGGCGCGGGCGGCGGAAAGCGTCCAGTCGGCCTGAGTGATTGCCCCCTGCTGGACCTCAGCAGGTAAACCGGCGGAACAATCCGCCCCCATCGCGTTTCCCCAGGGATTTGCCCTGCCTTTTATTTAGAACATGCTTTATTAGAAATTACTAAATTTTTTCTTTTCAACTGTCCATTCTTCCGCATAGTAAGGGTCAAAGGGCGAAAAGTGCCGATCATCCGGCCGCACAAGCCGTCCGCATAACCCGAAACCCGCCATAAGATGAAGCAAGATCCAGTAACTCGGCGCAAAGCCCTGAAAATCATTGGTGTCGGAACCGGAGCGCTCCTTCTGGCAGGAGGAGCGGGAACCTATGGATATCGCCGCAGTCTGCGCCTGTCGTCTCGGGAGGCAGCGCAAGTGAGGAAACTGCGCTTTGTGGTGGCGGGGGGAAGCATTGGAGGTTTGACGGTAGCCGCCCGGCTGCTGCGCGGGGTGCCGGATGCCGATGTGACGATCATTGAGCCCCGCAGCATCCATCACTATCAACCTGGCTACACTCTGGTCGGAGCCGGGGTGTATCGAAAGGAAGACGTTTTGTTCGATCAGGCCTCCCTGCTTTCGCAGGGCATGCGCTGGGTCAAGGACTCAGTCAAGGCCTTTGAGCCGGATCACAACCGTGTGATCACAGCCGGTGGTGAGGTGGTGGAGTATGATTACCTCGTCGTGGCAATGGGAGTGGAGATGAACCGCCAGTCGGTGGAGGGATTCAATGCGGCCCTGGAGACGCCCTATGCCGCCAATATCTACGACCTCGAGTCCAGCGTGAAGTTCCGCCATCTGGCCAAGCAGTTTTCCGGCGGGGACGCGGTCTTCACCTTCCCGCAGGGATACGTCAAATGTGGTGGAGCCCCACAAAAAATCTCCTGGCTGTCAGAGGATCTCTGGCGCAGGGAGGGCAAGCGTGATCAGGTCAACGTGCATTTCTTCACTCCTCAATCCTCTCTCTTTCCGGTGGTGCCGGTGATTGATGCGAAAGTCGGCCCGATGATGGAAGAACGCGGCTTGAAGAGTCATTTTCATCAAACCCTGCGGGCGATCGATGTCTCTACCCGGACGGCGATCTTTGAGCAGCGTCTGGAGGACGGAAGCACCCGGGAGATACGTCAGCACTATGACCTGCTGCATCCCATGCCCCGTTTTCGGACCCCTGCTCCATTGCGCGATGGCCCACTGACCACCGAAGGGATCGGAGGGCAACTGGAAGTGGACCGCAATACCCTGCGTCATAAGCGTTATGGCAATATTTTTGGTGTGGGCGATTGTGCGGCAACCGGAGCCCCCAAGACCGCCGCCACTATCCGCAAACAGGCACCGGTAGTGGTGGAAAACCTCTTCGCCCTGGCGCTGGGACGCGAGCCCTCGCATGCCTACGACGGAACCTCCGGCTGTCCCCTGTTGACCCGCTATGGGCGGTGCATGATGTTTGAATTCGATTTCGAAGGAAACCTCGTCAACGAATGGCTTTATCAATCGACCAGGGAAACCCGCACCTGGTGGAATTTTAAAGTGCATGGCCTCAAACGACTCTATCGTCATGTGATGATTCCCGGCTGGGTGTAAAGGGCTCGGGGCGAAAGTGCGGTGGTGGCTTTTGCGCCATGGGGCGCAAGACAGTCGGTCCAAATCGACACTCTCGTATTAAGAAATCATCCCTTTGCAGCGTGTTCCTGATGAAAGGAAACCATCATGAACATGCACGCTCCTCAACTCCCTCAAGTTCGCAGCCGTGCAACGGCCAGCGCTTCACTCATCTTCCTTGGCTTCATCATCACCCTTCCACTGGCGATTTTTACTGCGGAACTACCGGATAGGCGCCAGCCTCCCCCCTTAATCGAACCAGGTCAGATCCATCCACCAAAGGATTATCATCTGCCACCGGTTCCATCCACAGACGAAGTCGATATCCCGGATGCTCCCCTCCTTGATGCACCGGAGCGACCCGCCCCTGATCTCAAGCCAATCGAAATCACGCCGGAACGTATTCGCATTTCAGATACGACATCAGACTCCAGTGGTTTTCGCTACTACCTGACGGATGGAGATCTATTGTCAGGAATCGAACTCCTCGACCACCCACCGGAAGTCCTCCATTCGGTGGCTCCCCGTCCTCCCTTTCGGCCCGGCCGGATGATTTCGGTAACCCTGGAGTTGATCGTCGAAACGGATGGCCGGGTATCGGCGGTCGAGGTCATTGCGGCCGATCATCTGGACTTTGCCCAGGCTGCGGTGGCTGCCGCTAGCCGCTGGCGTTTCAGTCCCGGCATGCGCGATGAACGTCCGGTCCGCTTCCGCATTCGCCAACGATTTGATTTCCGCCCGTAAGGATGCGGGGTGCGGGGAAGCACTCTTCAAGCCGGGGGCTGGACAAATTCAATACCGTGTTCCTGTGCTATTTTGAGAATGGCTTCCATGTCCGGCTCATCACCCTGGGCAAAGACCTCGGAACAACGCTGAAAAAACACCTCAAATCCAGATGGAGCCGTAGAGATGCGGAGCCTTCCAGTTTCATCCCCACAGTTCCGGAAGGTATGTACCGCTCTTTTCGGAACAAAGACGACCCCTCCAGCTCCGATTTTCTGCCAGTTCCCGTTGGCGAGAAACTCAAATTCGCCTTCCTCGACGATAAACACTTCATCTTCGTGCAGGTGGCGATGCGGAGGCGGGCCGCCACCGGGAGGAACGGTCTCAAGCCAGAGGGCAAGCTGCCCTCCTGTCTCTTCCCCTCCCAGTAAAATGACCACTTCCTCACCAAAAGCGCTCAGAATGGGCCGCTGGGCGGATGGAACCAAGGTTACCTCTGGATCAGTAATGGAGTTCATAAGCATCATTCATAACCACCTCCTCTATGCCGGGACAAGCTTCAATTCGTTGCCTTGCGGATCACCGATGAGCGTTGTTGGCGGTGGCTCTTGGCGATTCGCGGCAAAGCTGACATAAGTCAATGGAATGGTGCAATCAGGTTGCCTCAGTGACGGGCTTGCCCTTCAGTGCGGGATTGAAGTTTCCCAAACCAATGCAATCCCGCGAACGATTTATTGCCGCCCTCAATGGAGAAAGCCTTTCCCGGCCCCCGATCTGGATCATGCGCCAGGCCGGACGCTATCTGCCGGAGTACCGGGCACTCAAGGAGCAGCATGGGTTCCTGAAAATGGTGCGGACACCAGAGCTGGCCACCGAAGTCACCCTGCAGCCGCTGGAGCGCTACCCGCTGGATGCCGCCATTCTCTTTTCTGACATCCTGGTCATACCCGAAGCGATGGGACAGCCCTATCATTTTCGGGAGCAAGGCGGGATAGCGATGGAGTATCGTCTCGACTCGCCGGAAAGCATCCGGCGCCTCACCCCGGAAGCGGTGCCGGAACGGCTGGCCTATGTCGGCAAAGCGCTTCGCCTGATCAAGAGAGCAATCGGGGAGAGCAAAATGCTGCTGGGGTTTGCCGGATCTCCCTGGACGCTGGCCACCTACATGGTGGAGGGCGGTTCCAGTGATGATTTCAAACGAATCAAGCACCTCTTTTATACGGATCCGGATCTGTTCTCCGAGCTGATGGAGAAAAACACTGAGGCGGTCATTCGCCTGCTCCGGATGCAGATTGAGGCGGGAGCGGATGCCGTGCAGATTTTTGACAGCTGGGGAAGTGCCTGTCCGGGACCGCATTATGAAGCCATGTCCCTTTGCTGGATTCGACGGATCATTGCAGCCTTGCCGGAGGGTTTTCCGGTGATTCTGTTTGCCAAGAACATGTCCCACCATGCGCCCTCCCTGGCCTCAACCGGTGCCCGTGCCCTCAGTGTGGATGCCAGTGTCAGCCTGCCGGAGATGCGAGCCCTTCTGCCCAACAACATCACCCTGCAGGGGAATCTCGAATCCACCTTGCTGGAACTGGAACCGGAAATCGTCATTCGCGAAGCCACCCGTTTTCTGGAGTCCATGCGGGATACATCGGGCCATATCATGAACCTCGGGCATGGCATCACCCCGCAAGCCCGGACGGAGAGTGTGGCCGCCCTGCTCGACACAGTGATCCGTTTCCGCTAGAATCCACTGCTTGTGGAATGACAAGGATTTGAAAGCCCAGCGACGATGAAGCCTCCCCACATGGACCGCACTCTGGTGGAAAAATACAACCGCCCGGGTCCCCGCTACACTTCCTACCCAACGGCATTGCAGTTTTCACCAGAGACTCCGGTCGATGCGTTGCTGGCAGATTCGGCCCGCGGGAGCAGTCCGCTCAGTTTGTATTTTCACCTCCCCTTCTGTGAAAGCCTCTGCTGGTTTTGTGCCTGTGCCAAGGAGATCACGGAGAACCGTCGGAAGGCAGACACCTACCTGGACTATCTCGAACGCGAGATGGACATGTTTCTGGAAGCCAGCCCCGGCTGCAGGCAACGGGTGGTTGAGCAGCTCCACTATGGGGGTGGCTCTCCCAGTTTTCTGACACCGGCGCAAATGCGGCGGTTGACGGCGCTGTGGCGGGATCGTTTTACGATCGCGGATGAGGCTGAGTTATCGGTGGAAATTGACCCGCGCACCCTCGACGCCGAACGGGTGGCAGCTTTGGCAGAAGCCGGTTTCTGGCGGGCTTCCTTTGGGGTGCAGGATGTCAATCCAGAGGTTCAGAAACGCATTCACCGCATCCAGCCCTCCTCCCTCAACCGGCAAACGCTCGGCTGGTTGCGTGCCGCCGGATTTCGCTCGATCAATGTGGATCTGATCTACGGACTGCCCGGCCAGACAGTGGACACCTTTGATGAGACGCTGGATGAAGTCCTCGACTATCATCCCGACCGCTTTGCCATCTTCAGTTATGCCCATGTTCCCTGGGTCGCTCCGGCCCAGAAAATCCTGGAGACGAAAAACAGCTTACCGGGTCCGGAGCTGAAGCTTTCGCTGCTGGAAAGGATCATCGAACGATTGACCAGCGAAGGGTATGTCTACATCGGGATGGATCACTTTGCCAAGCCGGAGGATGAGCTGGCGGTGGCGCAGCGGGCCGGAACCCTTCACCGCAATTTTCAAGGCTACAGCACCCGGGCGGGCCGGGAGATTACGGCTTTCGGAATGAGTTCCATTTCCCAGACCAGTGGGTCTTATCGTCAAAACGAAAAGACCCTTGGCGCCTATTATGCCGCCATCAATGCAGGCAGGCTACCGGTGGAACGGGGCTACCTTCTCAATGCGGATGATAAAATCCGCCGAACGGTCATTATGGAGCTGATGTGTCACGGCCGGATCCATTACGACTCCCTGGGGCAGCGCCTGGGCATCGCCTTTCGGGAATATTTTGCCAGGGAGCTGGCCAGCTTTGGTGAACTGGAGGCAGACGGACTGCTGGTGTGCAGGGAAGAAGGGCTGCAGGTGACTCCCACCGGATGGCTGTTGTTACGCAACATTGCCCTGCACTTTGACCGCTACCTCCAACCAGCCGCCAAACGACACGCCCAGACGATCTGAGCATGGTCATGCCGATAGGTCGGTGTGGCGTATGCTCCGGAAGCCGGAGGACGAAGGACAGAGGCCTCCCTGAGCTTGTCTAAGGGCCGCTGGCGCATAAGTGCCACCGTCAACCGACGCACCGACTACCGGCCTCCCGGCAAGAAGGGAGACTGGAGATGAAAGACGGTATTCAGGAGACGGGCGGCTTCGCCTGACGGGAGACGGGAGGACGGAAATTGGAGCCTTATGATTGGGAAAAACCGTCACACCGACTACCGATGCACCGTCAAACCGACCACCGGTTGGACGAAGTGATTTTTCTGATTAGGCTGGTGAATGAAGCAACGTGTTGTAGTGCTCGGAGCTGGTTTCGCCGGATTGGAATTTGCCAAGCGTTTCAAGGGGCCGGAGACAGAGGTGGTGGTTGTGGATCGTCAGAACCATCACCTGTTTCAGCCGCTGCTCTATCAGGTCGCCACCGCCGGGCTTTCTGCCCCGGAGGTCGCCTTTCCCATCCGTCGGATACTGCGACGGAAAAAAAACCTGAAAGTATTGCTGGATGAGGCGGTGGATATCCAACTGGAAGATAAAAAAATCCAGCTGCAGGAATACGGTACGCTGCGCTATGATTTTCTCATTATCGCAGTCGGGGCCCGCACGAATTATTTCGGAAATGATCAATGGGAAGCCTTTGCCCCCGGCTTGAAGTCCCTTGATGATGCCACCCGTATGCGGCACAATGTGCTTCTGGCGCTGGAGGATGCCGAACGGACGGAGGATCCGGAAGAGCGGAAAAAGCTCTCCACCATTGTGGTGGTGGGTGGCGGTCCAACCGGAGTCGAGCTGGCCGGTGCTTTTGCCGAACTGTGCAAGGTGGTCATCAAAAGAGATTTCAAACGTATCCAGCCGGAGGATACACGCATCCTGCTGCTCGAAGTGGCGGACCGGATTCTTCAGCCATTTGCGGAAGAACTATCGGCCAAGGCCAAGGCACAACTGGAAAGTCTGGGGGTGGAGGTCAGACTCAGGCAACAGATTGTGGATATTGATGACGATGGCGTTGTGCTCAAGGAAGGGAGAATCCCCGCAGCCAATGTATTCTGGGGTGCCGGTGTATGTGGCAGTCCGCTGCTGGAAAAGCTGGGGATTGAGCTGGATCGCGCCAAGCGCATCCCGGTGCTTCCCGATTGCAGCGTACCCGGGCATCCCGATGTGTTTGCCATCGGGGACATTGTCTCCCTGATCGATGCCAAAGGAAATGCCGTTCCGGGAGTCTCTCCGGCCGCCATGCAAATGGGACGTCATGTTGCCGGAATTCTCAGTCAGGAACTGGCGCAAGGCCGCAGCCGCACGCCGCAGGAGCGTCCGGCATTCCGTTATTTGGACAAGGGAATGATGGCAACTATCGGGCGCTCGCGGGCCGTCGCCCAGATCGGTAAAATCCGTTTCAGTGGATTCAGTGCCTGGATGGCCTGGCTGGCCGTCCACCTGGTATTCCTGATTGGCTTTCGCAACAAGATCGCAGTGCTGCTACAGTGGTGTTACGCCTACATTCACTACCGGCGCGGGGCGCGAATTCTCACCGGACTGGACGCCTTCTTTCGCATTCGCAATCCCAGGGCGCGCCCGCTCTCGCGAATAGAACGCAAGCAGTCGCGAGTTCGCGGAACGAACGGGGCTGCGCATCAGGAGTTGCCGCCGAGTAATGTCTCGGAAAAATGAATCCCGCTTCACCAAAGCGAAGCGGGATTCCCAAGGGTTTGCTGATGGAAGGAAGGATCAATCCATCCCCGGAAGCGCATCCTCCCGCAGCAGCCTGAAATAATCGGAGTCGGCACCGATCATCAAGGTCGCTTGCTTGTCGAGCGTACGGCGGTAGCTTTCCAGGGTGCGAAAGAAGCCATAGAATTCGGGATCGTCGCCAAAGGTCTCAGCATAGATGCGGGTGGCCTCGGCATCGGCCCGCCCCCGGATGACTTCGGCCTGGCGCTGGGCTTCGGAACGGATTTCAGCCAGTTGCCGGCGGGTTTCCCCATCGATTTCGGCGGCGCGGCCTTGACCCTCGGAGCGGAACTGCTCAGCGATGCGCTGACGCTCGGCGATCATCCGCTCAAAGACCCGTTGTTGCACTGCCTGAACATAATCAACGCGTTTGATGCGGATATCGACCAGCTCAATGCCATACTCCGGCATGTGTTTTTGAGCGGTTTCCAGCATGGCTCGAACCAACTCTTCGCGACCGGTCTTGACTTCTTGAAGGAGAATTTCCTCATCCGCTTCACCAGCGACCACCGCTCGCTCAAGATCTTCCTTGGACAGTGCCCAGTCTTTGGAGCGGACAATGTCCACCAGTTCATTGGCGGATATGTAATCGCGCACAACCGAGTCGAGAATATCATTCAGCCGCCGCATCGCGGTAGCTTCATTCTGGACCCGTTGGAGGAACTTCAGTGGATCGACGATCCGCCAGCGGGCAGTGGTATCAACCGAGATAAACTGTTCCCCGCGAGTGGGAATTTGATTGGGATCTCCATCCCAAGAGAGCAGGCGCTTATCAAATTTGCGCACTTCCTGAATGAACGGAATGCGAAAATGCAATCCGGGTTCGGTAATGGGATCGCCAACGGGAGCACCAAACTGGACGATGATCGCCTGCTCGGCTTCATCCACCGTATAAGCTGCGGAAAACAATACAAAGATCCCGCCCCCTAATGCGACGAGAAAGGAAAAGAGAATAAGAATGTTGCGGTTCATCGGTTGCTTCCTCCACTTCCCTGAAGGTTCTCGTTGAGATGCAGCAGGGGCAAAGTGCCTCCAGCGGCATTATCAATGACATAGATTTTGCCCACCCGGGGAAGCACTTCATCAATCATTTCCAGATAAAGGCGTTTGCGGGTGACTTCCGGAAAGTGGTGATACTCGGCCAGAATAGCGCCAAAGCGTTCGGCTTCACCCCTCGCGGCGTTGACCCGCTCCAAGGCATAACCCTGGGCTTCGGCGATGATCTGCCGGGCCTCACCCTCTGCCCGCGGGATAATCTGATTGCGGCGTTTTTCCGCCTCATTGACCAGGCGTTCCCGTTCCTGCTCAGCCTGATTCACTTCATTGAAGGCCGGTTTCACCATTTCCGGGGGGGTCACGTCCTGCAGTTCAATGGTACGCACATGGATGCCGACATCGAGCTGGTCCAAAATATCCTGCAGTTCGTTGCGGGCTTGGAGGGCGACCGCCACCCGCTTTTCGGTGAGCACATCACTGCCCAGACTGTTCCCGACAATGCGGCGCATGACCGCTTCCGAGGTGTCACGGAGCGTCTGGCGCGGATCCCTCGCTCCATGGAGGAATCGATCTGGATCGTTGACCCGGTATTGGACGACCCACTCGACATCGATCACCTTGAGGTCACCCGTCAGCATGAGCGACTCGCCCCGGTGCTGAGGATCCTTACGGTAATCGGTGCGACCGCGTCCACCGACCGTGCGGAAGCCAAATTCCTCGGTCAGGACGCGGGCGGTCGGAACGAGCTGTACCCGGTCCACTCCGAATGGAATCTTGAAATGCAATCCGGGGTCACGGATGTCGATGACCTTTCCAAAGCGTTTCACCACGGCCTGCTCTTCAGGTTGAACCGTGAAATAACTGGTGAATGCCCCGAAAAGGATCAGGAGGAGCAGCGGGATGCCAATCAGCATACCCTTATGCTCACGAGGGTCAAAGTCGCTGAAATCGACTTCCACCGGGCGATTGGGTTGGTTTCTTTGTCTCATTGCACAGAAGCGGTAAGAGTATAATCGTCTCGGGACCAGTGCCCCGGAGAAACAGGAAGCACCATGCAAACAGGATTCATGGCTTTCGCCAGCAAAACCCGAGGGAAATGCAAACTCGACCGCCTTGAGACGGGCGGCTTCGCCTGACGGGAGACGGGAAACGGAGGCCGGAAGCGGTTGACCCGTTTCGAAAGCAAGGAGGCAGGCCGGAGGGCGGACATGATTTAATAACATTTGGTCGCACCGCCCTACCCTGGATTGGACCAGCCTCCCATTAACCATTCACAAATCACTCATAACCACCGACCACCGTCACACTGCCACTAATTACCGTTGATTTGCCCGTTGAATGGGTGATGCTGGGGAGATGGCTCAAGAGTCCGTTCGTCTCCAGAAATTTCTCGCCGATCAAGGGATCGCCTCCCGCCGCAAAGCAGAGGAGCTGATCGAGGAAGGTCGCGTTACCGTCAATGGTGCCGTTGCCGAACTTGGGATGAAGATCGTCCCCGGGGCGGACCGGGTGGAACTGGATGAACATGTCGTCGTGGCGCGCAAAAGTGAAACGGTGGTGCTGGCGGTGCATAAGCCCAAAGGATACCTTTCCAGCAATGCCGACCCCCATCACGACCGGACCGTCTTTGATCTGGTGCCGCCTCGCTGGCAGGGAGAACGCCTGTTTTGCGCCGGTCGGCTCGACAAGGAAAGCGAAGGACTGATTATCCTCACCAATGATGGTGCCCTCGCACAACGGCTGACCCACCCCTCCCATCGCGTCACCAAACGCTACACCGTGCACCTCATTCAGCCTTTTCAGGAGAAGCACGTGCGCAACCTGCTCTCCGGAATCACCTGGGAGGGCGAACGCCTGAAAGTCGAGAAGGTCATCCCGCTACGCAAAGGGGGCGAGGTCAAGCAGCTGGAAGTCCACATGGGGCATGGTAAAAAGCGGGAAATCCGCCGGCTCTTTCATGCGCTGGGGTATGATGTCGTTCGTCTGCAGCGCTTCCAGATCGGCGCGTTTACCCTCCGTAAACTCGGCCCTGGAAAATGCCGGGTTTTGGATGAAAAAGAAGTGAAGCAATTATTCAGTTGAGCCCTTATCTTTAACCCCACTAGGATCGTTGCGAGATGAAGAATTGGACTTGGTTCACCGTGACATCCAGCCTTGCCATCTGGATCGCTGCCCCCGCCATTTTTGCGGAGACGGTTCTCTATTCACATCCGGATGAATCGGAGGAAGCGGTTGCCACCATCCCTGCCGGGGATCCGCGCCTGCAAGTCCGGGGACCGGTGGTCGATGCGGCAGCAGCCGAAGCCGGCTGGCAATGGGGCGAGCTGGAGGATTCCTTTGAAGGTTTTGTCACCGTGGCAAAAATTGGCAAGGATCTCTACCCTGTCCCCGGAACCATGGTCCACCTGCAAGCGGACATCGACAGCCCGGTGCTGACCACCATCACGGACGAAGACCTCGACTCCGGCCAGGTGGAAATTCTCGACGAAGGGGAATGGTGGCAGGTGCGCGTGCATAAATCCATTCCCGTCTTTTTTCTCCTGACTCCGGAGGCGGTGGAAATCGATGCGATTGATCCCTACGTTTACCAGGACGATTCGGAATACGAAGAAACCGAGGAAGCGCTTGCCCTGGTTGAAGAGGAAGTGACGGGAGCCGAGACTGTAGCCGTGAGGGAGGTGGAACGGACCGAACCGGCCGAAATCACGCGTATTCCCGAGCGGGCCGAGCCCATGTCGCACGGATCGACGGTGCGCGGCACCCTCGGCTCAACCTTCCGGGGAACCCTTCACCCGACCGGACGGCGTTTTCTGGTTGGCACTCATCCTTTTCCCTACGAACTGCGTGACCGGAGCAACCGGCGGATTGCATATGTGGACATGAGCGACGCCGTTCTGCGCTATCCGATCAACCGTTATCTCAATGATCCGGTGTCGATTTTCGGGACCTGGGAGCCGATCGAGGATTCCCGTGCCATCGTGATCCGGGCCCGCAACATAACCATACTCTCACCCAACTACTGATTCTGATTGCATGAAATTGATTGAAGGAAAGCCCTTGGCTGAAGCCGTCCTTGAAGATATCCGGAAAGAAGTTGCCGCTATTTCCGGACGCAAACCCGCTGTCGCCTTTCTCCGTGTAGGCGAAGATCCGGCTTCGGTCTCCTATGTGCGCACTAAGGAAAAGCGTGCGGCTGAATTGGGTATCCGCAGTGTGATGCGCATTTTGCCGGAAAGCATCACCCAGGACGAGTTGTTTGCGGAAATCGACGGTTTGAACAACGACCCGGAAATTGACGGCATTCTGGTTCAGGCTCCCCTTCCCTCCCATCTCGACGAACGCGCCACCTTCAACCGGGTGTTTCCGGAAAAAGATGTGGATGGATTCAACAGTGCCAACCTCGGACGCCTGGTACAGGAAGACCCGAGAGCTTTTGTTGCCTGCACACCTGCCGGCATCGCTGAGATGGTCGAACGACTGCAGATCCCGGTGGAGGGAAAACATGTGGTCGTGGTGGGGCGCAGCCTGATCGTGGGTAAACCGGCCGCGCTACTGTTCATGCGCAAAGGGCCTTTTGCCAACGCCACCGTGACGGTCTGCCATTCCCGCACCGCAGACCTCCCCTCCATTACGCGTCAGGCCGACATCCTTATCGCCGCTATTGGCCGGGCAGGCTTCATCACTGCCGATATGGTCAAAGAGGGCGCGGTTGTCATTGACGTGGGGATCAACCGGGTGGAGGATGCCAGTGCAAAGAAAGGCTATCGTGTGGTGGGGGATGTCGATTTTGATCAAGTAGCACCCAAAACCTCGGCTATTACTCCGGTTCCCGGGGGTGTTGGTCTGATGACCGTCGCAATGTTGATGTCCAATACCCTGAAAGCCTGGCGCCAATCACCCGCTTCCCATTAAACCAACGCTGTGAAAGCAACCCCAAAAATTCTGGTCGTCGATGACCAACCCGTGAACGTCAAGCTCCTGCAACGAAAGTTGGAGCGCTCGGATATGATTCCGCTCGTTGCCTTTCGTGGCGAGGAAGCCTTTCAAATGGCCCTCTCCGAAAGGCCGGATGTCATCCTGCTTGATGTCATGATGCCGGAGATGGACGGATTCGAGGTTTGCCAAAAGCTCAAGGAAACCGAGGAGACCAAAGACATCCCGGTCATTTTCATCACGGCCAAGGCATCGCGGGAGGGAAAACTCCGTGGTCTGAATTTCGGTGCGGCCGATTACATCACCAAGCCGATCGACCTTGATGAAACCCTCGCCCGGATCAACACCCAGTTGCGGATTCAGGAGAACCATCGTCAGAATCTGGAATTGAATCGGCGCTTGGCCGAAATCCGCCAACAGGCAGCTGTGGGGCATGTTGTCGAAGGGATCGCCCACAACCTCAATAATCTTCTGGGAGTGGTTGCAGGCTACCTCGACCTGCTGCGCCATTCCTTTGACAACCGTGAGCGCTTTGATCGCAGCGCTTCCCAACTGGAGAGCGGCATCAACCGGATGACCCATATCGTGCGTCAGTTGACCACCATTGCCGAATTTGAGCGGGTCCGGAAATCCGTCCATTCCCTCGGCGTTGTCCTGCAAAGCGCAGTGGAGCGCTTTCATCAGGAAAATTCCGTCGATGCCCCGGTCGAGATCAAAGGGGATGGAGACGAAGTCGATTTTGAGACCAACCAGGAGTTACTTGAAGGCGTGATATCCCGTCTGTTGATCAATGCCTGGGAAAGCTACGGCCGTATGAAGCCTGCCCCCGAAGCGAAGCCTCTCACGATCACAGCCAGTCTCCAAGGCGATGACACCCCGACCCACGTCCTGATTCAAGTCATCGATCAGGGCAGCGGGATTCCAGATTCCATCAAGGACAGTGTTTTTGATCCCTTCGTCACCACTGAACCAACCGTAGGCCGTGGCATGGGTCTGACCATTGCCCGGCACAGCATGCGAAGCCTTGGGGGCGATATTTCCATCAAGGCAGGTGACAACGGTGGAACGATCGTCTCCCTCCACCACCCGCTTACAGTTGAGCTGGAAAAGCGGGAAAACACCGAGTCCTCCGGCGTGGAAACACCCGCGTAGCTGTTCGGAGGCCAAAAGACAGAAACCGGAAGGCGCTTTTTCAGTTTTCAAGAGCGGTTCCTGCGCCGCCGCCCCACGTACACGCCAGTTTCATCCAAATGGAGTTTTCGTTGCTGGAATAAGGTTCCATCGACGCCAACAGTGTTTTCCGATACTCCGACTGAGCCTTGGCAAAGATTCCGGGTTTGGGTGAAATGAGATTGGATTCTACCTCGCATTCCTCACTCTAAGGGCATGAGTGATTTTTCCAAAACTTATCAAAAACTGACTGCCGCCCTCCGGCGCAAACACACTCTTGGCTCCGTGGCGGCACTGGTGGACTGGGATGAAAAGGTGAATCTCCCCCCGAAGAGCGGCGACTTGCGGGCCGAACAGACGGCGCTGCTGGCGGAAATCTATCATGAAGCCACCCGAAAGCCCGAAATCGGACGTTGGCTCGATCAACTGGAATCCGCCAGTGAGCAGCTCAGCCCGGAGCAAATGGCCGTGGTTCGGGATGCCCGCCGGGAATTTGACCGTGCCACCCGCCTCCCTGCCAGCCTGGTTGAGCGCAAGGCCAAGGCACAGAGTACGGGCTACCATGCCTGGGCCGAAGCCCGGGCCAAGGATGACTTCAGCCATTTTGCGCCCTTCCTCAAGGAACACATCGCACTGGCTCAGGAAGAAGCCTCCTTGATGGAAGCCGGGAATGTCTATGACTACTGGGTGGATCAGTTTGATCCGGGGATGACTCAGGATCAGATCAAGCCGCTTTTCGACGCCCTCACCCCGGAACTGCGCTCCCTCGTTCATCTGGCGGAAAACGCTGGAATTGCGGACAAGGAAGCCGCCTTCCGGGGCTTTCCGGTGGAGGGTCAAGCGTCTTTCGCCGCCGAGGTTATCCGGCGGATGGGCTTTGATTTCGAACGGGGTCGTATTGATATTTCACTACACCCCTTCTGCAGTGGAGAAACCCGTGACACGCGACTGACCACCCGTTACGATGTGAATGATCCCTTGGAGTCCCTCTATTCGGTCATTCATGAAGCGGGGCATGGCATGTATGAACAAGGACTTCCCTTTGAGCACCTTGGCACTGCTTTGGGCTCACATGTAGGCATGGCCATACACGAGTCGCAAAGCCGCCTCTGGGAGAATCAGGTCGGCCGCTCGCGCGCTTTCTGGGAGTTCTGGGAATCGCGTTACCGCGATGTTTTTCCGCAGCAGTTGGAAGGGTTGAGCCTGGATGATATCTACCGCGTGGTCAACCGGGTCGCCGTCAGCCCGATCCGGGTCTCTGCCGATGAGGTGACCTATAACCTGCACATCATGCTGCGCTTCTCCCTTGAGCAAAAACTCTTCAACGGAGAGCTGGCAGTCGATGACCTCCCTGATGGATGGAATGCCGAGAGTGAACGCATCCTTGGATTGCGCCCCTCCAGCAATGCCATGGGTTGCCTGCAGGATGTTCATTGGTCCTGCGGCCTGTTTGGCTATTTCCCCAGCTACTCTCTGGGCAACTTGGTCGCAGCCCAGTGGTGGGAATGCCTGTTGGAAGCCATCCCCGATCTGGAGGCGCAGATCGCGGCGGGAGAGTTCAAATCCCTCCTTGGATGGCTCCGCACCCACATCCACCGTAAAGGGCGACTCTACCGCACGGGCGAACTGGTTCGGGAGGTTTCAGGAAAGGAACTCTCCCATGAGCCCCTCGTCCGCTACCTCAGAAACCGACTCGTCCCCTTGTATCAGTCATAATTTCCAGAGTGATTGCTGTGGCGGCCCTATGGTTCAAGCCAGCAGAAAGCTCAGGCCCCGATTGACAGCGGATAGAAGCAATGATCCCGTCTCATCATGTCCCGAATTTCCCAGATCAAAGCCATCGTCACCCATCCCGGCGGAGCCCATAAGGACGAACTGCTGGCCTGCAGTGTCCTGCTGGCAGAGCACCCTGTTCCGATTTACCGGAGAGAGCCGACCGGGGCAGACCTGGAAAATCCCCATCTGGCAGTGATCGACGTGGGGCATCGGCATGAACCGGATAAGCTGAACTTTGACCACCACCAGTTTTCACCCGAGGCCGCTCCGCGTTGTGCCCTCTCCCTGGTGCTCGATCATCTCGGCCTCTACGAAGATGCCCGCCGTTTCTGTCCTTGGCTGGAGTCCGCCGAATGGTTTGACTGCCGGGGCGCACAATCCACCGCCCGGATGCTGGGAACGGATCCGGAACTTTTGGAAAAGCTGGTCTCCCCGATCGATATTACCGTCCTGCGCCGGTTTGCCCGACAAGATCAGGTGCTGCCGGGAGATCCCCTCTGGGAAGTGATGCGCTGGATAGGAGAAGACCTCCTGCACTATTTGCGCAACCTGCGCGAACGGATGGAATATCTCAACCAACATGCCCGGCTCTGGACCTTCTCCGCGGTGGAGGACAGCACAGCCGTCCTGTTTCTGCCCAGGATCGAGCCGCTACCTCCTGAGCCGGCCGAGGGAATCGTCCAGTTTGTCCGCTGCCGTTATGCGGATGCCGGGGTGCGGGCGCTGGTCTATCCGGACCGCCGGGGCGATGGCTTTGCCTTGGCCCGCTTTGACGACGCGCCGGATTTTGCCTTTGACCGTATCGCAGAGGAGCCCGACGTCCACTTTGCCCATGCCCGCGGATTCGTTGCCAAGACTTCCGCACTGTGCGAACAACGCTTGCGGGCTCTGTTGCAAAAAGCGCGGATCGCCTGAGACCGCCACGAGCACAGAGGCTGCTCGCCGAATCAGGAACGAAGCTTGCTGCGGGAACGCGCCAGGATGCGCCGGAGCTTGGGCCACTGGGCCCGCGAAACGATGTAGCCCACACAGTTGGCCGAACCGCAACGGCAAGGATGCTCCAGGAAGTGCTGGACATCGTACCCGTAATCAAAACAAAGCTCCTCCCCTTTGCGAATCTCCCGCAAGGCGTAGAGAAACAAGCGATCCTCCTCATTGACCATCTCGCAATTCGGATCGCAGGAATGATTGACCAGACGGGTGTGATTCCATGCTTTGTTTCCGTCAATATCATGCGTCTCGTTGAGATCAAAGATATAGACAGAAGCCCCGCCGGTGGTTTGCGCTTCCTCAAACAATTGAAGCCCCCGGCGATTGGATTCCTCCTTATCGATCAACTCCCCGCGGTATTCGAGGAGTTTGGCTCCCTGGCGGATGTTTCGGCGGGCAAAAACCCCGCGCCCATGGATGGGTGAAAAGCGGATTTCGCAGAAGGCATTGATGCGTTCTGCCGGTGGACGTCGATGGAGTAAGCGAGGCACAAAGTCAGTTTCATGCCAAGGACCGCCCAGGCCGCAAGGCTGAATTCCCTTTTATTCCTGCGGGGGAACTTGCCCCCCGCACTTCCCGCGCTAGCGTGACCTTATGAGTCAAGCCCGCGACCTCATCGATGAAGCCACTTTCGAGTTTACCCTCGGAGACCACAACAAGGCCCTCGCCAAGCTGGATGAAGCCCTCGTCCTTGAGCCCGATGCCTTCGACGGCTGGCTGGCCAAAGCCGAAGTCCACTTCGATCAGCGGGCACTCGACGCAGCCTTGGAGGCCGCCGAAAAAGCCCATTCGCTTCGCCCCGAAGACGTCCATGTCAACACTACCCTCTCCCGCATCTGGATGGAACGCGGCGATAAACAACAAGCTGAACATTTCGGGGCGCAAGCCCGCATGATGGGCTGGAAGGCCGAGCTGCAAGGCGGGACCGATGATTGAGCGATCCGCATGTCCGCTTTTGAAAGCTCTAGTCCGCCACTTAACTTTTAACCAATAGCAAATAATACCACCCCTTACCTCACTGTGGGCTGTAGTGATCGCTCCCTTCACGAAAACGACTGTCTGGATGAACGCGGATAGATAAGCCGCCTGCGAGTCCTGCCGCCGCCCGATTCCCCAAAGTTCTCCCACCCGCAAATCTCTCAGCTCCAATCAATCCCCATGCTTCCTGATGGACCCTGCCTGCTGGGGAACGCGCCGGAGAATATTCAGCTCATAGCCCTGCTCCACCAGGACAGACTCCAGCTCCTCATAAACCGCTTCCGGGACAACCGGCTGACGGGCCATAATCCAGGCCATGGAACGGCTGGGAATGCCGATGACGGTCGTTTGATAATCAGGGTCCACATAGAGAATATAATAGGGAGCACTGAAGAGACGGAAAAAGCGCATGCGCCACTCGGCATTGGTTTCAGTGTTGTAGATCGTCCCGACCGGATGGAAGCTGCGTTCAGGCCCGTCAAATCCTCCCTTGCGAAAGGTGTAGGTGGTGGCAATCCGACCATCGTCCTTCAGCTCATAGCGCTCGATCGCGGCGTAGGCGTTGCGATCGAGAAAGGTGGGAGCGTGTGCCAGCACATACCAGTCTCCCATGAATGATTCGATATCCACATAGGAGGCCAGCTCCTGAGGGGCTCCACGATGCTGTTGGCAGGCAGTCAACATCAGGATGCTCAACAGGAACACCCCTGCCCGGATGGATTTGGATGATACGAATCTTTCATGAATCATTCAAAGAGATATTCCGGAATCAGGAAATTCGCTATGAGGGATTGCTCGGAAGACCGCAAATCCTGGTTAAATGGTCCTTTTATTGCCCTGTGTGGTTCACACGGCAGCTCTTCAGACAGCTTCGATTACTCCGTTTTTTCCACCACGAGCAAGGAACTGCCTTCCGGACGGCGAAGATTGAAACCATGGGCCTGTGCCAATCTCACCTGCAGGACGGAAATCCGCCGCAAATACGGCTCCTGACGGGCGATGATCGGATTCACCAGCGTGACGACATGATCGACATCTTTTCGCCGACTGGCCGGGTTATGATCCAGCATGAAGCGCAAAGCGCCATGGTAAGCGGCAATGATCTCCCGATCGACGGATAGATAATCGATCACTGCCTGGTGGAACTCCTGACAGAGGGTCTCAGCCGGAACCGGACATTCCAGCACTGCATTGAGCACTTTGAGGTGCTCTTTGTCCAATTGGTGAAATGCTTCTTTAACAGCTTTCCGCTCAATCCGGTTTCCAGCATACCAGGGAGCAATGGTCTCCCAGAAGGGCTCAAATGGCTTGCGGGCTTCCTGTAACTGACGGGCGAGAAAATCGTTGAACTGAATCACTTCCCGATCTCCTCCCTGCATGGGAACAGACAGTAAACCGAGCAAGCAACCAATCATGATCTGGACCGACCGGAAGTGCATATAGAGTGATGGGGGAAACACAATTTCATCCGCTGGGATAACGGAGAAGAAAAAGGAAAACCTGATTTATTATTGTGCCCTGCCAGCCAGACTCGTCCAGTGAAATCGGATGCCCGGCAAGGGTATACCCTATGCTGGCCATCACCACCCCTTGCTCTCAAAAAGTAAGTCCCTCAGTCTCTGCTGAAGGAGAGGGATCAGGGACGTTTCTTCTTTTTCCAGTCCTTCGGCTTGGGTTTACCGAAAGGTTTCCCCTTATTGCCCCCACCCCGAAAACCGGGCTTGTTTCCGAAAGGCTTGGACTTGCGCCAGGCACGCCGGGAAGACTCATCGTAGGATGCACGCTCTTCGATGATGGGGATTTCCTCACCCCCTGCTTTGGGGTTTTCCGATTCCCGCAAGTGAAGCAGTGCCGAGATGATATCGGTGGGCTGAAAGCCTTGATCGAGCAGGCGGTCTACATGGCGGTCATAACGCTTGAAGGTGTTTTCCTCCAAAGTGCTGCGCAGGGTGAGGAAAAAGGAGCTGGCCCGGCGTTCTTCCACTTCCTCCAAAGTCGGGACGCGTTCCCGACGAATCTTCCCCTTGGTAAAGCGGATAATGTTCTGGAGTTTGTAGATTTCCCGACCCGCCACAAAAGTGATGGCCCGGCCGGTGCTGCCCGCCCGCCCGGTTCTGCCGATCCGGTGAACGTAGTCTTCTCCATCGTTCGGCAGGTCGTAGTTGAAAACCACTTCGATGTCTTTCACATCCAGTCCCCGCGCAGCCACATCGGTTGCCACCAGAAACTCGATGCTCCGGTTGCGGAATCGATTCATCACCCGCTCCCGCATGGCCTGGCTCATGTCTCCATGCAGTTTATCCGCCATGTAACCCCGGACCAGCAACTGCTCGACCAGTTCGTCCACCATCATTTTGGTCGCACAAAAGATAATGGCGTAGCGGATGTCTTCCATGTCGATCAGGCGACAGAGCACTTCCACCTTGGTCCGCTTATGGACTTCATACCAGATCTGCTCGATTTCGGGAACGGTCAGCTCGGGGGTCTTGATTTTGATCCATTCCGGATTGCGGGTAAAGGTCTTGACCAGCTCCCGGATGGGGGCGGGAACCGTGGCTGAAAAGAGTACCGTCTGCCGTTCTTCAGGCATCTCCGCGAGGATGCGGCGAATATCCTCAAGGAAGCCCATATCCAGCATGCGGTCCGCTTCATCGAGAATGATCATTCGCAATTGATCCAGCCGGAGGGTGCCACGTTCGATATGGTCGATAATCCGTCCAGGAGTGCCGATTACGATATGTGCCCCTTTTTCCAGCCCACGGAACTGACGATCATACGACTGCCCGCCATAGATGGGCAGCTCCCGCACCCCTTTTTTATGGGCCGAAACCTTGGAGGTTTCCTCCGCCACTTGCACTGCCAGTTCACGGGTGGGGCAAAGAATCAGCACCTGGGTCTGACGAATCGACGGATCGACTTTTTCCACTGCGGGAATGGCAAAGGCGGCGGTTTTGCCGGATCCGGTCTGCGACTGTCCAACCACGTCCCGGCCTTCCATCAAGGGAGGGATGGCGGCGGACTGGATGGGCGAGGCTTCTTCAAACCCCATCGCCGCAATGGCTTTGAGGAGTTCCGGGCTCAGGCCCAATTCTGCGAAAGGCTTCTTCTGCATGTCGGAATAAGAACACAGTCCTTCCCGCTGGACGATGATTCTTTATCAAAATCCGGAAATAGTTTTCAGCCGGCGAAAATGAGCGGAGGGGAAGCAGTTGGACCAGGATACCATCCCCGGGTTCGCTCACTCCACGATCGGCCCGACCAAGGGCATGGGGCATTCGATGCAGAGCGCAATGAGCCGGAACAGGTCGGCTTCACTGGCCGTAATCTGGTCATCATGACGAATCGCCCGCTCACACGCCTGGAGAAAGACTTTGCGCAGCGGCAGTGGACTGCGCCGGACAAGGGCCAGATCCCGCTGCAAGTCAAGCCACACGATACTGTCGGGTTGCACGAAAGGCGGGGTCACAATCCGACCTTTGAGGGGCTCCAGGGCCGCCGCGTAGATCTCACGATAGTGATCGGGCTTGGACTCCCCGACTTCCACCAGCTTGCTCAGCAGGCGACCCAGCGCCGTCGGCAGCGATTCGCTCGGACGGTGAGGCGGTTTCTCACCGGCCAGTCGAAACTCGATCAAGGTCGCAATACAGAACTCCCTCAGCGTAATCTTCCGATCTGCCAGCACCAGTTGTTCAATCAACTCATTGAGTTCCCGTGGGTCTTTACCCCAACCGGACTGGATGGAGGGTATCGCCATTTCCACCAGCGGGAGTTGCTCACTGCCCGGTCGATTCCGCACCTGCGGATAGAGCGTTTCCACCAAAGCATACACCGATGCATCCACCTTGCTTTTGATTCGTCTGAGCTGCGCCTGGCGCTGCTCATCAGAGGGATCAAGCAGGAGACTGAGCACAAGCGCCAGGGCACCGTTGGGATCATGCGCCGCCTCTGAAAGCGACTCAGGAATGCGCTCCATCACCTTTCGGGCGGCAGAGACCTCTCCCTGCCCGATGGCACCGATCGCCGCCACCATAGTGGCCCGTCGGATAAAGTCATCTCCCTTTTCCTCTTTCTTTGGGGTGGCAGTGGCCGCCGCGGCCTGAATTTGACTGCGTTTCTTTGCCAGGTCGGGAAAGCGCCCATCCCAATTGGGCTGAATTGCCTTGATCCGCTTTTTCAAAGGAGGGTGCGTGGCGAGACCTCCACCCAGTTGACTACTGAGTGCGCTGGCAAAGAAGCAGTGAGCCATCCCCGAGGCGGCCTGATTTTCAATCGTTCCATGCACCGGCACCGCCCCAATTGTTTTGAGGGCACCGGCAATGCCATCGGGGTTCCGGGTAAACTGAACCGCCGCCGCATCGGCCAGATATTCCCGCTGACGGGAAACCGCAGCTTGAATCAGGCGCCCGAAAAATTCTCCCACGAAACCGAGGATCATGACGATCAGACCGAAGATCACGATGGCTCCGCCCCCTTTTCCCCTTCCACTGCTGCGGCCACCCGAAGCATGCAGGAGAATCCGGCCCACCAGGGCAATCATGAGAATCCCGAAGAGAATGCCGATCATTCGCACATTCATCCGCATATCCCCGTTGAGGATATGACTGAACTCATGAGCGATGACCCCCTGCAGCTCATCGCGGCTGAGATTCTCCAGGGCGCCACGGGTCACGCCGATGGCGGCATCGGTGGGCTTGTTGCCGGCCGCAAAGGCGTTGATAGCAGACTCATGCGGGAGAATGTAGACCTCCGGCATGGGGGAGCCCGAGGCAATGGCCATCTCTTCGACTACGTTGATCAGCCGCCTCTCCAAAGGATCCCTGGTCGTTGGGTGGATGCGTCGTCCACCCACGGAGCGGGCAACATAGCCGCCCCCAGCTTTCATCTGCCCCATCCGGATCAAGCTGCCCGCGGCGATGATACCTACCGTCACCACAGAGATCCAGAACCAGCGTTCGAAATCAAACAAGGGCGGCAGGGCAGTCTGCTGGTATCCCTCTTCAACCGCTAAGAAGAAAAAGGCGAAGTAGGCGGCCAAATTCACGCCAATGACAATGGTTACCACCGCCATCAGAAAATAGAAGACGAGCAATCGACTCTTTTTCCGGGCGAACTCCTGGGCTTCAAAGAAATCCATATCAGGGCAAGGCTATCCCCCGGTTTCGGCCAGCCCGAACGGATCGGTGTCCGAACGCCGGAGGAATCTTAGAAACTGACTTTGACTGCTTCCCGCTCCTGTGGGTTTTCAATCTCAAACAGGGCAGCGGCCTGGAAGCCCAGTGGGCCGGCAATTACTACGGCCGGGAAAGACTCGCGCTGAATGTTATAGGACATGACCGAGTCGTTGTAGGCCTGACGGGCAAAAGAGATTTTGTTTTCCGTCGAGGTCAACTCTTCGGTCAACTGCATCATGTTCTGGTTGGCCTTGAGGTCCGGGTAGGCTTCGGACAAGGCAAAGAACCGTCCGAGGGCTCCGCCCAGGGCAGTTTCAGCGCCAATCAGGCCCTTGATCGCACTGGGATCTTCCGGATGATCCGCCGCCTTGCTACGGGCGGATGAAGCGGAATTACGGGCTTGAATCACGGCTTCCAGCGTTTCGCGCTCATGCTTGAGATAACCCTTGGCGGTTTCCACCAGATTCGGGATCAAATCATAGCGGCGCTTCAGTTGAACATCGATCTGGGCAAATGCATTTTTGAAACGGTTGCGCAGCTTGATGAGACGGTTATAGACGGCTATCACATAGAGGACGATAACGGTCAAAACCACAGCGATGACAATTAGTGGGATCATGCCCAAAGTGAATCTCCCCTCCGCTGTTATGACCAGCAAAATATATACGGCTTTTCGTAAAAAACACTCCTCATTGCGACTCAACTTCAGCCATCCGAATCGCTGCCCACGATCATGAAATGCTCGATTAAGCAATTTCCGTTTGTGTCTGCGCTCGCCCTGTGTTCCCTTTATGAAACAGCATTTCGTCAGCGACTCCTTTTATCCCCCGAATGAACATTTCATCTTCCCGGCGACAACGTACCCGATTGGCTCTGGTTTTTGTGGCATTTTCAAGCGCTCTGGCTTCGGCCAATGTCGCCGAATTCACCCCTACTGGAAATGGCATCTGGAATGATGCCTCCTCCTGGAGCACTGTCGGCGTTCCCAATGGCGCCGGGGCCGCCGTCCGGATACCCGCGCCCTCTCCCGACAACAACCGGACGATCACCCTGAACGCACCTGTCACAGTCGGGACCCTGCACTTCAATTTACTGAACTCCGGCTCCCGCACACGCCTCCAGGACACTGGCGCAGGCCATCGTTTGACCTTTGAGGATCCCTCCGGAACTGCCTTACTGCGCGTCACCGGGACAGGGGTTGGATTTGCTGAAACCCAATTTGAGGCCCCTGTTGTCCTTAGCTCCAATTTGGAGTTACGGGTCGATACCATCGTCGGAGATCAGGAACATGGAGGCCTTCGCCTCCGCACCGACTGGGAAGGACCGGGTGGTTTGATCAAAACCGGTTTGGGTATTGCCACCCTGACCGGAGGCGACAAGCGCTTCACCGGAGCGGTGGTCATTGAGGAAGGAGTTCTGCGGGTGACCGAGCCTGCCACTCCCCGCCAAAGTTCCGATGTGAGGGTGGAGCCGGGCGGACAGCTTCGTCTCGTCTCCGGCAGCGGCGGAAACGATCTGCGCGTCTATTCCTTCGGGGGAAACATCTCCCTCAATAGTCAGGGACGCGGGAGTGAGATTCCCGATGGAAGCCAAGAGGGCGTATGGGGAGCCCTCCGTTATGATCCCGGTGTGAACGACAACCGGGCCATTCTCACCAACGATCTCATTCTCTCCGGGCCCTCCTCCCTGCACGTGGACGGAACGCGCAACCAACTGGAACTGACGGGGCGGATTCAGGGCAGCGCCGGATTTTCCAAAAGTGGCGGGGGCATTCTCATCCTCAACAATGTGCTGAACACCTCCTACCATCAGCCCATCCAGATCAGCAACAGTGTGATCGAAGTGCGGCACGGAGTCGGTTCGCCGATTGAACTTTCCGAGGAGGGTGTGCTCACAGGCTGGGGTTCGACCGGAGCGCTCTCCGGCAACGGAACGGTCGTGCTCGACAAGACGCTGATGGACAGCCCGCGATCGGAAGGCTTGCGTTTTGCCTTTGTTATCGGGCGCAACGGCATGCCTGAAATGAGTCAGCCTTCCGCGAGCCAGAATGGCGTGCTGCGCCTCCATGAGGCTCCCAGCCAGATACAGGCAATCGATTTCTATCTGGATGGCCCCGATCTCTCTGCGAGCGTGGATGCCTATGGCGGCTTTCTGGTCCCGGAATCGGTTGACTTGCAGTCGGCCATCCTTGGCGTTCCGGTCCGTTTCTTTGTACCGGATTCCAACGGGACCCACTCCTTTGCCGAGCGGAACTGGAACCTGACCAGTGGGGTCTCCATTGCCAGTAGCTCTATTCAAGCAGACCTCGGGAGTGGTCCAACTTCCGCCAAAATACTCCGGATCAGTCAGCAGCCGGGGAGTTTTAATTACACCGCCTGGCGGAACGCCCAGTTCAGCGATCCTGCTGATCGTGCCAATGAGGCGGTTTCCGGCCCGATGGCCACTCCCCGCGATGACGGAATTCGCAATCTGGAACGCTACGCTTATGGTATTCCTTGGGAAGGGGATCCCTCCCCTTACCTGCCGGAAATCGAGGCCACCGGCAGTGACCTGCGTATCCATTTTATCCTACGTCCGAACCTCTTGGACCTTCGCTACCGGGTGGTGCGCTCCAATAATCTGGAAAACTGGGAAACGGTGCTCTTCGATTCAGATCTGGATGGGAAGGCCGACTTGGACGCCAACAGCCGTAAGACGATTGTGGATACAAATCCTCCGACTGCGGAAGCCCGATTCTACCGGGTCGTTCCGGAACTACAGTAGGTTCCTGACAGCGGATATCCGGGGAAACTCAGCCACTAAAATCGAAGGTGATCTGTGGGCTGTTGATTCCATTCAGCCGCACCCAGGATTCATCCCGCACCATCAATATCAAATAGAGCGCATGCTTCTCAGCCAGAGCAGGAGAAGCGATGGGGATTTCAATGGAGACGCGCTCTCTGGGTCCCAACTCGACTGGAACCAGCGCATCAAACGCAGGAAAGCGCCGCTTGGGGTTTAACTGATCCACCCATTGGGCACGGATTGCCGCTATCGATGCGAACCCTTTTGAATTCCGGATCTGCAGGGTTTCATGTAACTGATTGCATAGCTGAACCCGAAGAAACACGGGCTCCCGGGGGTCGATGGAAAAATGCGTTTTCTCTACCTCAATCCAGAGTTTATGAGTGAGGTTGCTCCAGTGCCGGGAAGACTCATGAAAATCTGCGGGCAAACCTTCAGCAGATTCATCCATATACAATTCTTCCCAAAATTCGTTGATGCGATCTCCAACCCGTTTCAGCGGGTTGTCCTTGAACGCGAAATCCAACTGGTCTGAATCGATCTCAAGAAACGCGCCCACCCTTTTCAAGGTTCCGGCATAATCCTCCAGCAAAGCAGTGTCTTCCAACTCGAGAAATGGCAACGCACTCGATTCTAAAAAAGTCCGCCATCTATCTTCTCCTTGCATGATATCCTGCAGCATCCACTGGATGTAATTCCCATCATAGAGCAAATCTGAAGAAGCCCGTGCGCTTGCGCTGGTCGTGGAATGCCAGGCTCCTCCCTGCTGGGCTTTATCGAAGGAAATGGCCTGAGCCAGTTTCGTTTTCCGCGTCCAGAGAATGAACTTCGCATTGGGCAGATATGGCTGGAGCCAGGGCCATTCCGATACGCCATTCGGAATCCGGCACTCATGCCGCAGGCGATCCAGAAAACGAAAAAAATACTCATCGATTGCCTTAACCGAAAAAATCCCCTCACCCGTCGTGGCATGGTCGGTGATGGCCTGTATCAGCAAAAGCGGATGAACGTGCCACTGCAGACCATATTTCTCCAAGATTTGCTTGAACAGATAGTCGTTAAACCATTCCGCCGGCTCTCCCATCTGCCCCGTCAAACGCAGGGCATCACTGAACAGCGTGCTGCGACTGCGGGGAGTCGTGCAGATGATGATCGATTGCTTGATCTTTCGCGGGAATGATTGAGGAAGCACAATAGATGAAGATGTTGTAACGATAGGTCATTTGACAAGAGGGATCCCGCGATGGAATAATTTGTCACTGAAATGCGACAAAATTCCTGCCTTGATTAAACCGAAAAGCCCATCCCCCCTCAGGAGACGCCATGAAACGCTGGCCATACATCACGATCCTCCTCGGCACTACTGCTGGATTCGGCCTCGGCTTTTGGCTGGCCACGGAAGACGCCTGGTCACCTGCCGAGCACGAAGCATGGCCCACGCCCCAGCAAGGGGAGATCGCCTTCGTGGTGCCCCCACCCTCCGAATCCCTGCAAGAACGCATTCGCGAGTTGGAGACCGCTCTCACCCGGGCGGAAGCAGATTCCGAGCTCTGGCAAAGCCGGTGGAGCGAATTACAGTTGGCTTATCAGGATCTGGACAACTCCATCCAGCGCCGGACAGATTTCCGCGAACAACGCTTTCAAACCTCCCGCGAAAATCGACTCCATCAGGAACTCGACACCATCCGGACGGTGACCCGCCTCCTGCCTGGACAAGAAGCCGGGGTGGAAGCATTGCTTCGTCAGCGTCAGGAAGAGATGACCGCTGCCTGGGAAGCCCGCCGCCGGGGAGAACCAGCACCCTCATCCAGTTTTGATTTCGATAGCCAACTGGCCGCACTCCTTACCGCAGAGCAACTGGAACGTTATCATCAGTACGAAGCTGCCCAGCTGGAAGGCCGGCTGGAGACCGGCGCAACCGCCCGGCTCCATCGGGTCTCTCCGCTCTTATCCTTGTCGGAACCCCAGAAGGATGCCGTATTTGCCGCCTACTACGAGAATCTGCGCAACTGGAATGATCCCGAGGCACCCATTGGCCGGGATGAAAGCAGCCGGATGCTGGAGGCACAGATGCGGGAAATTCTCAGCCCGGATCAATTCGAGTTATGGCAGCAAATAGAAGGCGACACTCCCGGTGCCGGGGGCCCTCGTCGCTTCCGCAGTGCTCCCTGACCTGACCCCACCCCTTTCTGCGGTTCCGCTCGCCTTGGGAAATAATCCACTGAACCGGCGGATGGAACCCTTTATCCCGCAGAGCCGGTGCCCTCTAACCTTTTAGGTTAAATTACACAATGAGTGAAAGTGTCGATGGCTCCAAACGCTATTTGATCGGCGGCATCAGCGGTGGTATCGGTTCATCCCTTGCTGCCTTACTGGTCCAACAAGGTCACCAAGTGGCCGGTTTTTCCCAATCCGGCATGGCGGAGGGTTTGCCTTCTGGAGTGAAGACTTTCACCACCGACGCCACAGACAGCCAGGCTGTTGAATCAAGCTTTCAACAAGGGGTGGAAGCCCTTGGTGGATTGGATGGCTACATCCATGCCATCGGTTCGGTCTTCCTCAAACCCGTTCATCTCACCCAGGATGAGGAATGGATGCGGGTCCTCTCCACCAATCTCCACTCAGCATTCTTCTGCGCCCGTGCGGCGATCCGGCATCTCAAAGCATCCCCCAGCAGCAGAATCGTCTTGTTTAGTTCCGTCGCCGCCAAGATAGGCCTTTCCAACCATGAGGCCATCGCTGCGGCCAAAGGCGGTATCAACGGGCTGACCCTCTCCCTCGCCGCCAGCTATGCGCCCAGAGGAATCCGGGTCAATGCGGTCGCCCTTGGCTTGGTGGAAACCCCCGCAACCCAAAACCTCCTCGGCTCTGAACAGGCCCGCAAAATCTCCACCGCCATGCATCCGATCGGGCGAATCGGCAATCCCCAGGAAGTCGCCTCCTTCGTCAACTGGCTGCTCAGCCCGGAGGCCGACTGGGTGACCGGGCAAATTTTCTCCATGGATGGCGGAATGCATTCCATTCTGCCTAAATCCCGTGCCTGAGCCCTTTTCCCATCTTCCCCGGAGGATTAAAATCGGCTATGGAGCCGGTGACCTCGGCATTTCCGGAACCCTCTTACTGGTCCAGCTCTATCTCTTTGAAATGTATACTCGGGTCGCCGGCCTCAGCCCTGGACTGGTTGGTCTGGCCGTTGCCATGGCCATCATTTGGGATGCCGTCAGTGATCCGCTGATGGGGATGATCTGTGACCGGACGCGAACCCGCTGGGGGCGATTCATCCCCTACATCGCCGCAGGAGGGTTGACCCTGCCCATCGCTCTGGTGCTGTTATTCCACCCCCCCGCGATTGGAAACACCCTCTGGACCTTTCTCTATCTCCTCCTCAGTTATCTGGCACTCAACACCGCGATCACGCTGATGGGGGTTCCCCACCTTGCGCTGGGGGCGGCGATCACAGATGATTCCAACGAACGGACTGAAGTCTATGGCTGGCGCTTGATCTTCGGTACGCTGGGACTATTCCTCGGAGTTGCCGCACCATTGATCATTGCCGGTATCCAGGGACTGGATACAGAAACAACGGACGGTCTTTCCGTCTCGCGCCGACAAGGCAGCCTGCTGATTGGAGGGATTATCCTCCTGTTTACCACCATCACCGTTCTTTCAACCTGGCGGCGTGCCGGGGCCAGCAGCCGGGCACCGGACTTTACCTGGAAAACCTTCACTGGCACGATCGGTGACGTTTTCCGCAACCCGCTCTTTCTCCCCATCTTCATCTCCTTTTTTCTGGTGTCGGTAGGCCGGGCAATGAACGGGATTCTGGCCTTACCCTATTACAAATACGTATTGCATCTCCCGGAAAGCGCCGTCCAAAAATGGATCCTGGGCGTCTTCGCGCTTTGCATCGTCTTCTCGGTGATCTTCTGGCTGAAGCTCTCCATCCGTTTCGGCAAGAAGTGGCCGGGCTTCGCCGGGATGCTGACGCTGGGACTGATGACGATGATGGCCTATCCCCTCTTCCCGGCAGGTTCTTTGACTGGTCCCGTGCTTGCCGCGATCATCGGGGGGATTGCGGTGGGGGCGATTATCCTCTTCGAATCCATGGTGACCGATGTTGCCGACGAGGAACGGATCCGTACTGGTGAAACCCGCGAGGGAGTCTATTTCGGATTTTGGCGAATGGGCCAAAAACTCTCCAGCTCGCTCGGGGTGCTGTTGACCGCATTCCTCCTTGAGGTCATCGGGTATGAGGAAGGAGTGGCGGCTCAAAGTGAATCCGTAGCCCGTGGGCTCGCCTGGATTTTCGGTGTGGGGGTTGGCTTCTTTTTTGTGACCGGGGCCATCGTTTTTGCCTTTTCCCCCCTCAACCGATCCCGACAGCAGGCGATCGCCCAAAAGCTGCCCGAGCGTGGCTGAAATGGTGCCCCCGCCGGGACTCGAACCCGGATTAACGGTTTAGGAAACCGCGGTTCTATCCATTGAACTACGGGGACCCGAAAAGATGGTGAGGATGAATCAACATGTGTGGCTTTTTGGCAATGGTAAATGATGCGCTTCGTCCAAGTAGACGGGGGACGGCTTGGGAACGTGACACAGACATTCCTGTCTGTGACGGTTGGCTTGATACATGTTGTATCTGAGCATATCTCCTGACGAAGAAAGCCGGGAAAGTGCCACCAGCCTGTTTATTTTTATGTAAACGCAGAATCTTTTCGACAGAATACAAACACATGCACCAGAAAGCTGATCTGATCCGGAATTTTGAGGAACTGGGGATCCGTCGGGACGGAACCCTGCTGGTGCATTCATCAATGCGGGCGGTGGGTCCGGTCGAGGGAGGTGCAGCAACCGTGATTGAGGCTTTCAGCGCATACCTTGCGCCGGGGCTGCTGGTCCTGCCAACCCACACCTGGGACCGGGTCACAGCAGAGCAGCCGATCTATGATCCTGTTCAAACCGCTTCCTGTGTCGGCATTCTGGGAGAGTTATTCCGCAAAATGCCGGAGGTCTGCCGTTCCCTCCATCCGACTCATTCCCTGGCCGCTTGCGGAGTGGAGGCGAAAGCTTTTGTCGCCGATGAAGAACTCCGCCAAACGCCCTGTCCGCGTGAGGGATGTTATGGAAAGTTCTACGATCGCTCCGCCCAGGTTTTGTTTTTGGGGTGCAGTCTGAAACGCAATACCCTTTTGCACGGGGTCGAGGAATGGTGTGGCATTCCCAATCGACTGACAGATTCCCGGGAAGAGCTGCGTATCAGGATGCCGGATGGAAACCTGATTCCCTGCCCCATGCACCGTCACTCAGACGAACACGGTGATATTTCAGCTCAATATGATAAGATAGAAGAACTGCTGTTCGCTGCCGGGATTGCCCGAAGAGGCAGGATTGGAGATGCTCAGAGTGTGCTGTGCGAAGTGCGCCCGATGGTGAATCTGGTTAGCAAGTTGCTGAAGATCGATCCGGATCTGTTTATCGATGAGCGTCCCTTGCCCGCTCTGTAAAAGAAGAAACCTGCCTCCCGCCCATCGGCGAAAGGCAGGCTGAAAGGATATGCCTGAATGATTTTCCTATCGCTTAGTAACGATAGTGATCGCTCTTGAAAGGGCCTTCGGGTTTCACCCCGATGTAACTGGCTTGCTCCGGACTCAGCTTGGTCAGCTTGGCCCCAATCTTTTCGAGGTGCAGGCGGGCCACTTCCTCATCGAGGTGCTTGGGGAGAATGTAGACGCCGGGGGTGTATTTCTCCACCTGTTCCCAAAGTTCGACCTGAGCGAGCACCTGGTTGGTAAAGGAGTTGGACATGACAAAGCTCGGATGCCCGGTGGCGCAGCCGAGATTGACGAGGCGTCCATCCGCCAGCAGGTAAATACTGTTGCCGTCAGGGAATGTGTATTTATCGACCTGCGGCTTGATGTTCACATGCTCAACACCGGGCAATTTCTTGAGGCGGGATACTTGAATCTCGTTATCGAAGTGCCCGATATTGCAGACGATGGCCTGATCCGCCATTTTCCGCATGTGATCAAGGGTGATGATATCCTTGTTCCCGGTGGTGGTCACATAGATATTCCCCCAGCCTAATGTATCCTCCACGGTAAGGACGCGATACCCTTCCATCGCCGCCTGGAGGGCACAGATCGGGTCAACTTCCGTCACCACGACTTGCGCTCCCATTCCGCGAAGTGCGGCGGCACAGCCCTTGCCGACATCACCGTAGCCGCAAACCACTGCTACCTTGCCGGAGATCATCACGTCGGTGGCGCGCTTGATGCCGTCAATGAGACTTTCCCGACAACCATAAAGATTGTCGAACTTGCTCTTGGTCACGGAGTCATTGACGTTGATGGCGGGGACGAGAAGCGTCCCGGCGTTGTGTCGCTCATAAAGGCGGTGCACCCCGGTCGTGGTTTCCTCACTGACACCCTTCCACTCCTTGACCACTTCATGCCAATGGGTGGGATCCTCGCCCTTCACCTTGCGGAGAAGATCCTTGATGATCTGCTCTTCTTCGCTCTCGGATTCGGAATCAATCCAATTGTCGCCGTTTTCCAGCTCGTACCCTTTATGGATGAGTAAGGTGGCATCTCCGCCGTCATCGACGATCAGCTGAGGACCTTTGCCATCTGGCCAGGTCAAGGCTTGATAAGTACACCACCAGTATTCCTCAAGGGTTTCGCCCTTCCAGGCAAAAACCGGAACACCAGCCGCTGCCATCGCAGCAGCGGCGTGGTCCTGAGTGGAATAAATATTGCAGGAGCACCAGCGGACATCGGCCCCGAGGTCGCGCAGGGTCTCAATGAGAACGGCCGTCTGCACCGTCATGTGCAATGAGCCCATAATGCGCACACCCGCCAGCGGCTTGGAAGCGGCATACTTTTCGCGGGTTGCCATCAGGCCGGGCATCTCGTGCTCCGCCACTTCGATTTCCTTCCGGCCAAAATCGGCGAGGGAAATGTCCGCTACCTTGTAATCTTGATCTACAGCAGTTTGTGCCATGTAAAAATGTCTTTCTTAATCTGTCTATGAATGAAAATGAATGTATCCGCTTTTCAGATACATCTCTCAGGATTTGATCGCTACCGATGCCTTCAACGCATCGACCCGATTGGTCTGCTCCCAAGGCATTTCGGCCTTACCGAAGTGACCATAGTTGGTGCTTTGCCGATAGATCGGGCGAAGGAGGTCAAGTTGCTTGACGATGGCAGCTGGCTTGAAATCGAAGACTTCGCGAATTGCGGCAATGATCTTTTCATCGGGCACTTTCCCGGTCTCAAATGTCTCCACATGGATTGAAGTCGGGTTGGGATAACCGATGGCGTAGGCCACCTGCAACTCACAGATATCGGCCAGACCGGCGGCGACCACATTCTTGGCCACCCAACGGCACATATAGGCAGCCGAGCGGTCCACCTTGGAGGGGTCCTTTCCACTGAAAGCCCCGCCGCCGTGCCGTCCCCAACCGCCGTAGGTGTCGACAATGATCTTACGGCCAGTCAAGCCGGCATCTCCTTCCGGTCCCCCAATGACAAATTTACCGGTCGGATTGATAAAGTATTCGGTCTGCTCAGTCAGCAGCTCAGAGGGAAGCACTGCTTTGATCACCTTTTCGATGATGAAGGCCTTGATCTCTGCATGGCTGACATCATCGGTGTGCTGGGTCGAGACGACGACATTGTCAATGTGGGTGATTTTGCCATCCTCGTAATTGACCGCGACCTGGCTTTTGACGTCAGGGCGCAGCCAGTTGACTGCCTTTGACTTACGCAGTTCTGCAAGCTGCCGGAGGATGCGGTGGGCAAACATGATGGCGGCGGGCATCAGCTCGGGTGTCTCATTGCAGGCATAACCGAACATGATGCCCTGGTCCCCGGCACCCTGCTCATCAGTGGCCTTGCCTTCAGCCGCACGGGCATCGACGCCTTGCGCGATATCAGGCGACTGACGGGTCAGGTAGTTGTTGATGAAGACGGAATCGGCATGGAAAACCCGGTCGTCACGTTCATTGACATACCCGATGTCCCGAATCGCCGCGCGCACCACTTCGTTGTAATCGAACTTGGCCGTGGTGGTGATTTCTCCGGCCAGCGTCACAATGCTGTTTTTTACCAGAGTCTCACAAGCCACCCGACTGGCGGGATCTTGCTGGAGACAGGCATCGAGGATGCTGTCGGAGATATAATCGGCCACCTTGTCGGGGTGACCTTCGCCCACGGATTCAGAGGAAAACTTGAAACTGCCTTTCATGATGGCTGGAAACTCACCCATTCATGAGCAATTCGCAAGTAAATATCGATATATCCTGATTAAGTGATAAAAAGGGCGTTTTGCATCCTTTCCTTTAGTCTCCGTTGCTTAGCGAAACATGAGGACAGGAATCCGGCAGGTGCGGACCATCGCCGTGGTGGTGCTGCCGACAATAAACTGACGGATTCGGGAATGTCCGTAAGCCCCCATTACCAGGAGGTCGATATTGCCGGGCTTAACTGTTTCCGCGATGACGTCTTCAGGATCGCCTTCCAAATGGAGGGCTTCGACTCTGTATCCGGCAGCTTCCAACCGTTCTTTGGCCGAGACCAGGTCGGTTTCAATAGTGGAGACCGGCTTACCAACTGCCAGCAGCAGGCAATCCAAGTGCTGCAAGAGCGGGTTGCGAATGGCAAAGTCGACTGCCTTGAGGGCGCTTTCTCCACCGTCAAAAGCAATCAGCATGCGTTTGATTGGCTTGAAAGCTCTGGCCGCAACCAGCACTGGCTGCGAACTGGCCCGGATGACTCGTTCCAGTTTCCCCCCTAAATGCAACTTGTCAAAATCAGCCGACTCCCCGCGTTTTCCGAGCACCAGCAGGGAATTCCCGGTTTCCACCTCTTCAATTGCCTCCAGCAAGCTGGCTCGCATCACCTCATCCGAATAATCCTCTATGCCGTTTTTTTCGAGATGGGCTTTGGCCTCCTTAATTATGATCTCAGCCTTAGCCTGGGCCGCCTTACTCCGGGCTTCGTCAATCGCAACCAGATCTTCGATCAATGCCTGGCGGGCATCCAGCCCAATGCTCCCACTCAGATCGACAAAAGGAACAGCCTCCGTCCGGATGTCCATCGCATGGAGAATAAGGATGGAACCCTGGAGTCTTTTCGCCGCCCAGACGGCATGATCATAAACACTGGGAGCGTAAAGAGAACCGTCCGTGCAGGCTATTATAGTGGGTTGCTCGCTCATGAAATCTGTCCTTTCTCAAAAGGGAGTATTCAGCAGACATCTCAACTTACACCATCAGCCTGCCCGCGGCCAGATGATTCCTTCGCAAAACCGCAAAGCATCTGACAGCGAAAATGGGAACGCCTCAGCGCTCAGCAGGTGTCACATAGAGGGTAAAGCGCCGCGACTCATCCCCAGTCATGACAAACGAAAAGTCGCGGTAAACGTTCTCCCGAAAGATGATCGCATCATAGTCATAGCGATCATCCATACTGGTTGCCTCGCGCCCCATCAGGGAGACGCGGACGTAGATATCACGGTCGGTGCGGTTGAGAACACGCGCCCAGACCCGAACGTGCTCATCATCGAGCCGCTCAATGCGCAGTTGGGGAATCCCAACCTCACGGTAAAACATGAGATTTCCGGTCCGGTTATTGAGCGGGAAAATATGTTCACCCTGACGGATTCCCTCAGCACTTGCTCCTCGATCCAGAGGTAGGTATTCAAAAGGAACATCAATCGCCCCCTTGCGCTCCTCGGAAACCGTGGTGAGGGGGATCTCAAACCGATCCTCGAAATTATCTGTGCGCTCCTGACCGGAGAACACTACACGCGGCACCGGAATGGGGTTGGCTTCCGGACTCCAGTCATCTTCTTCAATTTCCACTGCGGCTGTATCCGGTGTGTCGATACGGGTCGTCTGGCACGCCGTCACTGAGAAAACAAAAAAAGCTGCCATGGTCAGGGACAGCAGGCGAAATTTCAGGGGTAAGGGAGTCATAACGGCTAGCAATGTGTATTGTCACTCGGGATGACTCAACAACAATTGGTTAGAATATCTGGCCCTTTTCACTGAAGTTATCCGACCAATCTGGGGCTAATCTCACTGCCGTAATCCCGATTATAGAGCAAGTCGAGCGCACCTTGTTGTATGCCATTGCAACACGGACTGGTTGGACTCAGCAACTGAGATACCTGAATGAACTGACGCAGCCGGTCCGGAAAGTCCCCTGCCCACCAGTGATACCAGAATGGGTAAAAGGAGGCTTCCTGCCATCGGGCGGCCGCCAGGGGCAGAAACCCGTCCACCCACAGCGTATCCCAACGGGGAGAAGCCACTACCTGTCCGCACAGTTTCAGGCGCATCTCCTCCCTCCACTCCCGCAGCTCGGTGTTTCTGCGGGAGGCGCGGGTATCGGTGTCCTCCCGTCCAATGTGCCGCTCCGGCAGGCTGGAGAGGGCCAAGGCCAGCCGGTCCGGCCAGTCCGGAGCATGCCGCATCCAGGCAGCGTACTGTTCCAGACGCCGCCGGGGATGATTGCCTGGGCGTAAACCGCGGAGGTTCCAATTTACCGCTGACCGGCAGTTCTCAAGGAAACCACCATCCACATCCCTCCAGTGGTCAATAGGAAACTTAAGGGCCAGATCGGCCATGGGGAGGCGATTCGCCCGGTAGCCGAGGATCTCCATCGCCAACTGGTGACAGCTGGACTGCCAGCCTTCCTTTTCCAGCCGCTGCCGGGCAAAGTGCACTTTGTGCAGCCACCTGCGGCGGGCCCCTTTCTGCAGTGTCTCCCGCCTCCGCTCGACCGGCATCTGCAATAAAGGGGCCGCCAAATCCAGGGGATCAGAGCCATCCAGCAGGCGCAGCGCATCGCGGACCGCAAATTCTTCCAGGCTGGAGGGAAGATAAGGTGAGAGGATCAAGACCGCCGGGCGTATCCCGTTCAGTGTCTCCGCCGGACGCTCACCGGCATCTACATCAAATACCACCACATGTAAGCCGACCGTGCCAAAGGCCGGATTGCAGTGATGGCCATGAGCATACCAGTCCCGCTGATAAAAATGAATCTCGACATCCCCGATCTGCTTTTGCCCATCAAGTTCCCATTCTGCCTGAAGGAAATCGGGACCTCCCAATCGGTTCCAGGAACCGGGTCGGCAAATCCGGAGCGGACGCCCATCTCGCGTCCGCATCCCATGGCGGGCAAACTCCTGGCGATACCAGAGTTTCTGGACCAGTAATTCCGCAATGCTGACAGGCCCATAAAGCCCTTGGACATCAGCGACTTGATCTCCCAGATTAAGACAGCTCACAAGCCCGGATTAGAGTGTGTTGAGCGAACACCGTCAATGTTGAAATCAAACGCAGAACGTCCCTCTGAACAACCTCAGGAAGAGCCCTGTCGTTGAATCCATGCCGTCTGCCGTTGATGCAGCTCTTCGCACCAGCTCAACAGTGCGGCCGGTGTTAACGAGCGGGCTCCATAGGCAAGCGCACTTTGACTGAGCGCCCCATCGGCGGAAGCCACCACCCATCCTGCGGTATCCGGCGCCTTGGCCAGAAGCCGCTCAATGACCGCATCCGCCGTCACTCCTTGCGGGGAATAGACCACGGTCAGCGTTTCGGTGTCATCAGGATGCAGAATGCTGAGCTGGTTTCCCTTTCCATCAAAGACCAAGATGAGGTCATACCCGCCAAAATCATGGAGGATGCGCAGCTCTTCCAGCAAGCGATCGGCGGCCGCCTCCAGGTCGCGTCGCATCAAGGCTTTCAACTGCGGCCAAGCATGAAGAATGTTGTAGCCATCCACTACCAGATGCCCGGTAGGGTCTGCGGCTGCTTGCGACGAGGAAGCCATCATGAGGAAACGGTAGAGGCAAATTTCATCCTCATCGGGAAAAAACCGTCATCACGCGGAATCCGGGTTGCGCCAGCGGAACTCTGTCCCAAGATCAATCTCATCTCACTTCTTATGGAATCTCATACATATATCATCGGTCACCGCAATCCTGATGCCGATGCCATCTGTTCCGCTCTGGGCTACGCCGCCTTTAAAAAAGCCATCGGTGATGATGGATGCATTGCCGCCCGATGTGGCAATACCAACGCCCGGGTCGATGCCATCCTTAAACGATTCAATGTTCCCCTCCCCCGCTTTATCGGTGATGTCACCCCTCGGGTCGGCGACATCATGATCCAGGATGTGAAAAAAATCCGTTTCGACGCGACCTGTGCCGAGGCCATGGAAATTATTGATGAATATGATATCCGGGGACTTCCGGTGGTTGACGAAGACAATCGCCTGCAGGGCCTGCTCACGGTCTTCGATCTTGGCAACTTTTTCATTCCTAAAAGGAAACAACCCCGGAAGATGCGCTTTGTCCGCGCAAGGATCAGCGACATCGTGCGCGCCCTCGATGGCGAGCTGATTCACGGGGTCCGCACGGATGCGGTGGAGGAGCTTTCGGTCCGGGTAGGAGCGATGGACCTGAAATCTTTTGGCCGCTACTATACCTCGGACGAAGATATTGCCCGCACCAGTATCATTATTGTTGGAGATCGCTACGACATCCAGCATCGCTCGATCCAGCTCGGGGTGCGTGCGCTGGTAATCACCGGAGGACTTCCGATTGAGGATGATGTATTGAACATGGCCCATGAGCGCGGGGTGACAGTGATCAGCAGTCCGCATGACTCGGCCACCACCTCATTACTGATTCGAAGCTCGACCCGGGTGGATGAGATGGCTCAGAAAGACATCATCCACTTTCGGCCCGAGGAAAAACTCAGCCGGGTGCGGGCTTCGGTCCTTCGGGCCAACTCTCCGGTATTTATGGTAGTGGACAACGATGAGCGTCTGGTTGGGGTTTTTTCCAAGTCCGAACTGGTCAAGCCGGTGAAAACCAAACTGATTCTGGTCGATCATAATGAACTGACCCAAGCCGTTCCCGGGGCATCCGAAGTAACAGTCACCGAGATCGTCGATCACCATCGCCTGGGGAATCCTCCAACCGAGCAGCCAATTCTCTTTATTAACCGTCCGGTCGGTTCCACCTGCACGATCATAGCCGATATGTTTGCCAGCCATAAGCTGGAACCAAGTCCGCAGATTGCAGGTGTCCTGATGGGAGGGATGATCTCCGACACCCTCAATCTTCAGGGGCCCACCACCACTGAACGCGACCGCGAACTGCTGGTCTGGCTCGAAGAGATCTCAGGGTGCAAGGCGTCGGACCTCGCCCAGGATATTTTCAGTGCCGGTTCCATCATTCTCTCTGAATCATCTGAGCGAGTTATCCGGGCAGACATGAAAGTGTATCAGGAAGCCCATACCTCCTTCTCCGTTTCACAGGTGGAAGAGCTTGGGTATGACAATTTCCTGAAACACCGGGAGGCACTCAACCAGGCGTTGGAAGCGGTTCGCAGTTCGGAAAATCTGCTCTTCTCCGCTCTGATGGTCACCGATATCAACACGCAGAATTCGCTGCTGCTGGTACGTGGCGATGAGGACGTCATATCCCAGCTGGCTTTTCCCCGGAAAGGCAGCTCAGATGTGTTTGAGCTGAACGGCATAGTATCCCGCAAGAAACAGTTGATCCCCTACCTTTCCGGATTTCTTCGGGGACATCTGGCCGAAATCAAGGCTTAAGCAACACGTTGTCCCCTCACTGCTGTCCAAAACAGATCTGACTGATTGTTTGGGTCGTGTTCCTATGAGGGTTTGGTGCTGTTGAATGGTGTTTTTCGAAACGAGGTTGGGTAGTTTTTGGTCATGTTGCGAGTATGCTGTCC
>JBJHBA010000025.1:0-37441 GCA_050485245.1 Verrucomicrobiota bacterium
GTGGGCTCAACTCATCCCCCAAAAGAGGCACAACACACTCTTGTGACCCCGTTTGGTTGAAATACAAAGCGCTGCCGCGCAGCTGCACTGACACAAGCACAGGCAAACTACCAGGTAAGTATTGGTTGACAGAGAGTGGCGGGCAGTCACCAAGGCGTGCTATGCGCAGCAAGCTCACTTTCGGACGTATTCCATTGCCGCACACAGCCTTGCCGGATAGTTGCACCTATGAATCTGCAATATATTGATAAGAAAAATTGCAACAAGGTGCCTCCGGGTAGCCCCTGAAGAAGTGAAGATGGAGTAAGTGGTAGTATGACAGGCAAAATCCACAAGGTTGTTAAAAGTTGACAAAAGAAGGGTTGCCGAAATGAGGAGCATGGGGGTTAATGGAGGAGCAAATCGATTGTGAACCGGGGACTGCCTTATTTACTCATCCTGTTCGGGTGGATGCTGCCGGAAGGGGTGTCCAATGGGCTTTTGTTGGCAAGAGAGTCAGGACTTCCTTTGATCCAGCGATTTCAAGCCAATGATTATCAGGGGCATTACCAGACATGGGAAGTTCTGCAGTTAGGTGACGGGCGGCTCGTAGTGAGTACTTACGAGAATGTATTGATTCATGATGGAGTTGATTGGGTAAAGGTGCACATACCAGGGGCTTCGTTTGTGCGTGAGTTGGCGCTGGACCATCTAGGACGAATATGGGCAGGAGGTGACAACCAGCTCGGCTATATTACTCAGCAGCCTGAGGGAAATTTTGAGTTCACCTCTATCCTGGATACCCTTCCGGAAGGGAGTCCCAAACTGGGGTTGATTCGCAACATTTTGGTTGAACATTCCATGGTCTTTGCCGCAAGTGACCGTGCAATCTATGCATGGGGCGAGGTCAAAAACCCCCGTATTTGGACTTTTGATACACCTGCCAGGAGTAGTTTTTTCCGTCTGTGGAATGGTTTGTTTCTCACTCGAACCGGAGAAGGACTTTTTCAACTGGATGCTGGCGAATGGAAGCTTGTTTCAGAGAATGAATTCTGGAAACAGAGTGCTCGTTTCGATGCGGTACCCGCTCGAAGTGCGAACGAGCCGAATCTGATCGCGCTACTGGAGCATGGTCTTTTTTGGATTCACGATTTTGAGAAGCATGAACGCTTTCCACACTTGGCCAGCGAAACTATTACCCAAGCGATGCCATTTCGGATCAAGCGACTACTCGATGAAACAATTGCCGTAGGTACCACCCAGAATGGCTTGTTTCTACTCGATCCAGATCTCAGGACATTTGAGCATTATAGTACACAAACCGGCTTAAGTGATAACATTGTTCTCGACCTACACGAGGAGCCAGGCGGTGCACTCTGGTTAAGCTCAAACAATGGAATTTCCCGCTTGGACCGCGGATCACCGCTAACCGTCTTTGACGAGCGAAACGGCTTACCCCCTGGCATCATTTATGATTTCGCGAAGCATGAGGGCACCCTGTATTTGGCTTACGCCAACTCCCTCCTGCATCTTGTTCCGGGAGAGGCTGGCAGTGGGCAGTCGGCGAAGTTTGTTGAGGACAAACGTACCGTAAATATTGCGAATATTCGGGCGGTAATCTCCTTTCAGGGTGAACTTCTTCTTGCGGCGCAGGATGGATTGATTTCTTTGCAAGGAGCCGGGCCAAAAACCATTGTGCCTTCAGCAATCGGAGACCCAATGTTCAGGCTTCGCAGGTCCATTTCAGATCCAAACCGCTTATTCGTACACTATACCAATCGCATCCATAGTCTGAGAAAGGAAGGAAGAGACTGGATCGATGAAGGAGCGCTTCCCCTTCCCTCTGGAGAATATTTCACTTCAGGTGAAGACCTTCATGGCAATTTCTGGGCCGGACGCTGGAGCGGGGGGGTCGTCAGGTTGCAAAAAGCCTCAGACGAAATCTGGCAAAATGGGAACTCTTTCACCTATAATGATAGCAGCGTGGGATTACCGAATGGGCAGGGTGCGGCTTCCGTTATCCAAATGGGGTCTGAAGTCGCCGTAATCACATCGCTGGGTGTTTTTGAATGGGATACCTCGACTACCGCACTGGTTCCCTCAGAGCGATTTCATCTAGGGAAAAATTCCAGGCCACGGATTGGCCATTTGTTGTATGATTCAATGGATACGGTTTGGGCGCAGATAGCAGGTCCAGACGGGTTATCTGCTGAAATCGGATTGGCACTCTTCGAGCGTCAAGAAAATGGGATTTATGACGGGCGCCAATATTCCCAGGAGGTGGATACTCTGCTTGGGTTAAGCGGAGCACAACTGATTTTCGCGGAGAGAGATGAGCATTCCCAGGCACTTTGGGTTAAAGGGATGGAACGCATGATTCGGATCGATGTCACAAGTGAAAGCTTCAATACCCCACCGTTGCTTCCCATAATCAAACGCTTTGAAGCAAACCATCAATTTCAGGCAGTTTCGCCGCAAGGTACGACAAGACTGCCCTACTCCAGAGAAGGGGTCCGGTTCGAGTTTGTTTCTCCATCGTTCGCGGCATTCAGTCCGCTCTATTATCAATACCGATTAAAGGGATTTGCCAACGAGTGGAGTGAGCCAACCGGACAGGGCCAAGCTCGATTCACCAATCTTCCCGGAGGGCGCTATACTTTTGAAGTCAGGGCTGTAGATCCAGCCGGGCTGTCCAGTGACACGCAAGTATTGGCCTTTCAAGTCATCCCTCCCTGGCATCGAACGCAATGGGCACAGGCTGGATATGGTTTTGCCGCCATTATTCTCTTTCTGCTCTTAGTCCGTTGGCGCCTCGCCGCCAGTGAGCGTGAACGACGCCGACTGGAATCATTGGTGGCGGAGCGAACAATGGAGTTAGCCGCAGCACGTGACTCAGCGGAGCAAGCCAACCGAGCCAAAAGCAGATTTCTCGCGAACATGAGTCATGAGTTGCGAACGCCTTTGAATGGGATTATTGGCTTCGCTCAGTTACTTCACCGTACGGATGATCTTGAGGAAAAGCATCAAAGTTTTGCCCGTACCATTGACCAATCGGGGCAACACCTGCTCAAACTGGTCAATGAAGTGCTGGATCTATCAAAGATAGAATCTGGTCGACTTGAAGTGCATCCAGCCCCGTTTTCCCTCAAACGGATGACAGACTCTCTGATCAGCGGTGGGAGTGTTGAGGCGATTCGACGAGGCCTTACGTTTGATGCGCGACTCTCCTCGAATCAACCGGGGACGGTGATTGGAGATGAACTCAAGCTACGGCAGATTCTGGAAAATCTCATTTCCAATGCCCTGAAATACACGGAAAAAGGGACGGTCAATTTCAGTTCCAGATATGATGAGGGCAGTAGAATGGCGTACTTCGCCGTTAGTGATACTGGCCCTGGTGTGACTGATGAGGATCAAGTTCGCATTTTTGAACCCTTTACACAGACGGATGAAGTCAGTCGATCCGGAAGGGGGACAGGACTAGGGCTGCCTATTAGCCAACGCCTTGCCCGGATCATGGGTGGAGATCTGCGGGTTGAAAGCAAACTGGGGCATGGTTCCACTTTCACACTGGAAGTACCTCTGGAATCTGTTCCCTTTGAAGAGTCGGAACCGACAATTGAAATCACCAAGCTGGCCGATTACAGAGGTGGGAAGAAACATCTGCTGATTGTTGATGATGTCGAAACAAACCGTAATTTGCTGGATGCCCTTCTCGAGTCACTAGGGCTCGGGCGGACGCTCTGCTCCAGCGCCTCAGAGGCGTTGGAGCAATTAAACTCGCGACCCTTTGACGGGATACTTCTGGATCTGCGGATGCCAGGAACAGATGGCTACGCATTGGCAAAGTCGATACGCTCACATCTGGAGCCGCGCATTGCTACCATCCCTATCATTGCAATGTCAGCCAGTGTCCTCAACGAAGATCAGGCCACTGCCCTCCATGCGGGATGCGATGACTTCCTCGCGAAACCATTTCTGGTAGAAGATTTCATCAATGTCCTGGAAAGGTGTTTAGGTATCCGCTGGGTACGCCAACCCTTGGGCAGGGGTCGTAGTGAAGAAAAGCTTCATTTGCACACAAAGGAGCATATTACCTGGGAAGACTGTGAGGAACTGCTCGGGTTAGCACGTTCCGGGAACATCCTCAAACTCCGACAAGCAATTGAGCAATTGCGGGAAGAAGTCCGTACTCCCTTGCTTGATGAAATCAAGCAATCGGCTGAGAGCTATCAAATGGGAAAAATCAGGCGGCTACTGGAAGATGCCCTTACGTCACTGAGGAAATAGCCACTCATGTACGGGTGGGCAGATAGAAAACGGAAAGCTGGCTGACAAAGCCCACCATCGATAGTTGATTTCAGAAAATGAGAAGGGCGCCTTCCCGCAAAGGAAAGGCGCCCAGTTTATTTGCTACTTTATGGTTTAGTTTCGAGCCAGGACTCCGGAGAGAACCGGGACTCCCGCGATTTTTTCGCGGTGAACCGCTTCCACTTCATCGGTCCAGGCCCGAAGGCGTTCCCGAAGAGCTTCCTGCATCGCCTCAGACACCCCGAAGATGTCTTCGAGACGGCTCGGATCGAAGGACTCAACTTCAGCAGTTGCGATTGTGGTCGTTTCTGCGTTAGTGGATACATCACTCCGAGCTGTTGCTTCGCTACCGTCATTCGCCCCGAGGGCGAAGGGGAAGCCAAGCGCAAGAAACCCGTAGATCAGGTTCAGTGTTTTTACTTTCATTGGCTCGTTAGTTTTAAACGAGGCTCGCACGAGCCGAGAACAAGCGAGACTCAATACAAGCCTCACCTAATACGCTGAAGAAGAATTGGTGATTAGCAAGCAGGATCGGAGAAAAAACCAACTTCTGTTGGGGGTTTTTGCAGGCAAAAAGCTGAAAAAACTCTACCAGGTCTTCGAAACCAGTGAAAGCATTTACAAAATCGTCACTCCACGGTAACCTAAATATTCCTCTACTAATTATTAATCAACAGCTTATAATTTTTCAACATTCAGCACCCTTCCACTCCGATTCAAAGCAGCATAAAGCATCAAAGCGATACAGCTGAAGGGCAAGATGGCGACAGCCCCCCTACACACAGAATGAAGTCACTGCGATTTGGGACGTTCCAGAATGAGCCGGAATTGACCCTTTTCTTGAACAGGATAGAGCATGCGTCCCATCATTCCGGATTCCGGCTCAAAGGAATACAGGAAAATAGCCAGTTCAGGTTGCTGAGGAAAATCAAACCACTGCAGCATGCTTTGGTGGGGACCAAATAAAGCCAAATCTTCGACCACGGTGGCAAATACCTTTGGAGCAGCCTGCTCCCCATAATAGAGTTTTCCGGTAAATTGGGCTGCCCAGTGATTCAGATACCCGTCCGATCCGCGATGAAAGGTAAAGGTTTCATCTGTGAGCAGGTTGAGCAAGGCTTTGGGATCTCCTGCCATGGAAATACCCACCAGCTGACGGGCAAAATCATGTAATGGTCCATCCACAAGAATACGCCCTTCCACCGACATACTATCCGGGGCTCCAATATAAGCGAGAGCCAAGGGGATCTCTGGAACACCATCATAAACGGGCCCCGGGGAGGATGCACGCTGGCATGCTGTGAGCGTCAGGCACAAAGCAAGGATCCAAGATAAGGGGGAAAGGCGAAGGTTAGAGATCATAAGGAGCAAGTTGAGGTTCTTTCAGCGTTTGGAACTCAAAACAACCCCAGAGAGTCCCAGCGAGATAAACTTCCCACGTGGTGCAGATATCGGGATCCATTGGCGAAGAAATTAGTGCAACTTCTGGTTCCCTGTTTGTGAAAATGAGACGTTTTGCTGACAGAGTTTGCGTCACGCCAGCCTCTAAGTCATCTTAAAACAAGTTTTAATTCCAGCAAAGCTATATCATGAGCAAAAAATCCATCGATAAGGACGCGGAAACAGCGCAGGAAGCATTCGAAAAGCTTCCGGAAGAGAAAAAGCAAGCCATGCGACTAAAGGGGGAGTCCGAAAAAACGGTTGGGAAGGAGGGGCTTGAGGTAGAAAAGAAGATCCGCAAGAAGCAAAGCTGATCTGCGTGCCAACAAGCAGCACCATGGAAGCACCTAAGTCCAGTGCGGTACAGCCCACTCCAGATAAGCCGGAGGTGGAAAAGAACGATCAAGGGGATTTGCGGGTCGTTGGGGTTGAAATTGAACTGGGAGGAATAGAGCTTGATGCGATCGTGGAGCGTCTGCAGGAAGAACTGGGCGGAACGATCGAACCGAACGGGCCCTACGAAGCGAAATTACGTGACTCCCGATTAGGTAATATCCAAGTCGAACTGGATGCCCTGCTCTTTCGGGATCTTAAAGTAAAAGGCTTTCTCAACCGCTTCTCTCTGGAAAAAGTGAAAGCTGACTTACCGGAGACGATTGAGGCGGCGATGGCGACAGAAGCCCGCAGGTTTGTTCCCTTTGAGATTGTTTTCGAACCTGTTCCAATTGGAAAACTTCAGGAGATCGACAAAGTTGCCGCACGTTTCCGAAAAGTGGCGGAAGGGACCAGCGCCTCGGTTTTCAACGCCTATGGCCTTCATTTGAATCCAGAATTGCCCCAGGTCGATGCCTCTACGGTTTTGCGCTATTTGCAGGCATTTCTCTGCTTATATGAGGAGCTGAAGAAAGAACATGCGATCGACACCAGTCGTTCCATCAGTCCCTTCATCGCCCCATTTCCCAGAACCTATGCGCTGAAAGTATTGGGTTCTGACTATCAGCCGGATGCGAACCAACTGATTGAGGACTATCTGGAAGCGAATGCCACCCGCAACCGTCCCCTCGATCTTCTTCCGGTTCTTGCCTGGATGGATGAGGAGAAAATTGCGGAAGCATTACCGGATGAAAAAGTCAGCAAGCGTCCGGCATTCCATTACCGTTTACCCAACTGCCGGATCGATGAGGAAGACTGGAGCGTATCCAAGGAATGGAACATCTGGATAAAGGTAGAGGCACTGGCTTCAGATGAGGAATCATTGAGAAAAGCATGCGACGAACGCCATTGGCAATTACTTGGCTTTTGGTCGCGCTTGATCGCCAGAATTCGTAAAATGTTCTTTTTGCCCTGATGTCCCGACCAATCATTGCAGTCACCGGACCGGACAAAGGAGGGTTTCCCGCCTGGCTTTTCACGGCTATTGCCGTTTGGCGAGCTGGAGGGCGTCCGCTCAGAATTCGACCTGGCAGCTATCATCAAAATATTACGCTCCCGGCTTTCGATGGTTTGATCATCGGTGGTGGAGCGGACGTCGATCCAAGGCGTTATGAAATCGAAAGTGAAAGCCTGGAGGAACGTGACCAGCCCAAGCGCAAACGTGGGCGGATGGAGATTTCCCTTTCCTGGGTTCTTTCTCCAATGCTTTACATCATGCGCCGTGTGTTTTCTCTCAGTGCGAGTGGTGTTGATCTGGACCGAGATCATCTGGAGGAAAGATGCCTGAACCAGGCTTTAGAGAATAACAAACCGGTGCTTGGCATCTGCAGAGGGGCGCAATTCATCAACACACACTGTGGCGGACGTCTGTATTCTGAACTCTCCGGATTTTACGGTGAATCAGGAAACATTTGGACCGTGGCTCCACGCAAGCGAATCCGGATAGAGTCGGAGAGCATTTTGTATTCACTTTTTGGATCAGAATCCATGATCAACAGCTTGCATAAGCAGGCTGTGAGTGCTCTCGGGGATCATATCCGATGCAGTGCACGTGACCTCGCAGGTGTCATTCAAGGAATTGAATATACAGAGCATCGTTTTGTAGTAGGGGTGCAATGGCATCCGGAATACCTTCCTGCAATGAAAGATCAGCAACGCCTGTTTCAAAGGCTGGTGGAGGTTGCTGCGGAGCCGGATTTTTTGGTTGAAGAGAAACCTGCAGGAAGATGATTGATGGTCCCGGCGAACTGAAAGCGTCGGTTGAGAGCAACAATCCCGAGGAACAGGCGGTACCTCCATCGAATTGACCATGGGATTCGGGTAAATCCTCCGATGATACTGTTCAGTGCATCAAACAGCCTCAGGTGGTTACTTGGTTGCAGGAAAATTGCGGACCCGGATGGATCATAAAACACTTCAATCAATCGACGCATGACTCCAATCCGCTGTTTCCATTCATGGGTATAACGATTCTGTAAAGACTTGGGTAAGGGTTTCCAGCACCGTTCCTGTATCGCAAGATAATCTGCGATCCATTCTGCTTCTCCCATGGCAAGACAGACTCCGGAGGAAAATATCGGATCGATAAAGGCGGCGGCATCTCCGGCGAGAAAAAAAGAATCTCCGGCAAAACGGTATCGTTGAAAAGTGTAGTCTGCAGTGACATGCCAGTCCCCGACCAGTTGGGCCGACGCCATCCTTTCAGCCATCACCGGGGATTGCTCAAGGACATGCTTGAACCATTCCTTGGGCTTAAGTCCTGAAGCCTTAAAGTCAGCGACCGGGGTCACGACCCCGACAGAGGTTTTCCTGGCATCAATCGGAATATTCCAAAACCAACCATTATTTAAGCGAACAATGAGGATATTCCCGCCAGTAGGTCCATCATTCCGCAGGACATTGATAAAATGACCATAAACGGCGATTCTAGCAGGGTAGTGAAGTGGATCCATCGGGATATTGGTTTTTTTCCCAACAAAGGATTCCCTACCTGTAGCGTCGACGATCTTCCCCGCGACACAGGATGTGCCGTCTGAAAATGTCACTACAGAGCTGGAGTCGTCTCTCTCAACCACCTCGACAACGCAGCATTGGAGGCGTACATCCGCTCCACATTCTTTAGCACGTTCAATGAGAAGTGTATCAAAGCGTGCGCGTTCAACTTGGAAAGTATGCTCTTCATCGATCGGCAACATACCCTTTGAAAAAACGTTGTGCACGTGGAAGCGGCCGTGAGCATCGGTAAATTCAGCACCGTATTTCCGAATATACTCTGCCTCCAGCATATGATTCCACACCCCGAGCCGCTTGAGCAGCGTGTTACTGGATGGGAGCAACGATTCGCCGATCCGGAAGCGGGGAAAATCCTGTTTTTCGGCCAAAATTACCGACCGCCCAGCCATGGCCAACAGGATTGCAGCGGTAGATCCAGCCGGCCCTCCACCGATGATACAAACATCATACTTTACCAGTGAAGCCGTTGCATGATGGGCAATCATTGCCGCAATTATTGCTCGCAGCCGTCAACTGCCAACTATCAAATACGCCAACCTGCTCAAATCAACTACCTATGATACCTCCATCCTCCGCTCCTCTCACTGAGTCCACCCATTCGGGATCGGTGGAAGATACCCAACACTTTGATGTTATTGTGATCGGGGGCGCACTATCCGGTGCTTCCACTGCGTATTTACTAGCCAGGGAGAATCCGGAGAAGCGGATTCTGGTGATTGAGCGTTCGGAAACCTTTGGCCGACGGGTGGGAGAAGCTACGGTGGAAATCAGCACTTTTTTTCTGACCCGGGTGCTCGGGCTGACGGAGTATCTCAATCACGAGCACCTCAACAAGCAGGGGCTACGCTTCTGGTTTTACCAGGAGGAAGGAGACGACAGCAATCTGGTCAGTGAGCTTGGGCCTGGTTACAACGTGAGATTTCCCAGCTATCAAGTCGATCGGGCTACCCTTGACGAGGAAGTTCTGCGCCGCGCCCGCGCACAAGGGGTAACCGTCTATCGCCCTGCTGAGGTCAAGTCAGTGGACTGGCAATCTGGCGGGCTATCGACAGTTTACTTTGAGAAAGCAGGAAAGCAGCTGCAGGCAAGTGCACGCTGGGTGGTGGATGCCTCCGGTGTAGCCAGAGTGATGGCCCGCAAGAACCGCTGGGTGATTCCGAATACCCGCCATCCGATCTGCAGCATTTGGAGTCGCTGGCGGGGAGTCCGTTGCATGGACGACCGCAGTTTCCGGCAAAAACATCCCAGGCTTTTCCGATGGGGAATAGGGACCCGATTCACCGCCACCAACCATCTAATCGGGCCGGGTTGGTGGTCCTGGTGGATCCCACTGAAGGGGAGTGAAGTCAGCGTAGGGATCGTCTGGGATGAAAGGTTAACGGATGTCGCCGATGGGGCATCAATCGCTGAAAAATTAAGTAATCATCTGCGGCGCCATCCGCTCGGACGTGAGCTATTAGCTGGTGCGGAGATGGTTCCAGACGATCTCCACTACCGCAAGCATCTGGCCTGGTGCTCCAGTTGCATAACCGCAGACGGATTGTGTCTGGTCGGTGATGCTGCGGGTTTCATGGATCCCTTTTACAGCCCGGGAATGGACTGGATAAGCTTCAGTGTGAGTGGAAGTGTTCAGCTCATTCGTGACAGTTGGGTCGATCCTGCTGGAACTGCCGCAAAGGCTGAACGCCTCAATATTGATCTGGTGCAGTCCTACCAGCGTTGGTTTGAGGCTATTTATGAAAACAAGTATAGCTATATGGGAGACTTCGAGTTGATGACTCTGGCCTTTCGCCTTGATCTTGGGTTATACTACTTCGGGGTGGTTTCCCAACCCTACAAGCACGGAGAAAAAGGGCTGCTGCAACCTCCTTTTACCGGGCCAAAGACGCGTTTCCCTTTTCTCGTTATCCGCGCCTACAACCGGCGCTTGGCGGCGATCGCGCGGACCCGTCAGGAGCGGGAAATCTGGGGCAAAAAGAACCTCCAACACACGTTTGCATTCAACAGCTATCGAATGGACTGGACGCTTGGTCTGCGGGTTATCGGCGCATTTTTCGCATATATTCTACTGGAAATGAAAGAGGGCTGGCGCAGCTGGTTCCGAAAGGCCGCACCTCTGAGCAAACTGGCGTCCTCCCCCTCTGAACCCCCTGTGCCCGCAACCGCCAGACAGACGCCTGGCGTGGGCAACTGAGGCATCGACACCTGCGAAAAGAATCCCTTTGTTCTGAGCTATGATCTCTGGATCTCTTAATTAATCCATTTATGTTGAAAGAAGAATTGAAGGAATTGCTGGTCTCGACTCTGAACCTGGAAGACATGTCACCGTCGGACATTCCGGACGACGAGCCCTTGTTTGGGGCCGGATTGGACCTTGATTCGATTGATGCCCTGGAACTGGTGCTTCAGCTGGAGAAGAAATACGGCATTAAGATCGGCAACAGCGAAGAGTCCAAGCAGGCGCTGGGTTCTATCCAGATTCTCGCAGACTACATCGAACAGCAGCAAACAGCAGGAACGCAATAATCCCTGATGGCTGGCCACATACAAGCCTTTGACTGTCACACCGTTCTGGGTGGCCAGGATGAATCTGTCCGGGCGCTGTTGGAGGGCAAGATTGGGCTGGCCGCACATCCGGTCAGCGGCATTGCCGGAAGCGACCAGGTTCCTCTGGCTCTACGGGCGGAGATGGACCTGCGGACTCCCCCCCGCTGGTGGCCTGACCTTCTGGGTCTTCTACGAGGGATCCCGGATGCGCCTTGGGGAGACCCGCGCTATCCGGTCATACTTTCCAGCAGTAATTTCGGCATCGACCACCTCTACCAGATCGGGCAAGGTGCGGGGCCGGATCCGGAGACCACCTCTTGGGCAACTCCGCAAGGAATTGCTGCCCACCTGCGGAAGGCCCTTGGATGGGGAGCCAACCTACAGATGTTTTCGCATGCGTGCGTATCCGCGCACATCGCCCTGTGCCAGGCCGAAACCTGGATCAGGAGAGATTTGGCTAATCAGGTGCTTCTGGTCAGTTTCGATTATCTCGGCCCGTTTGTGAGTTGTGGGTTCCACTCTCTGAAAATTCTCAATGCGGGGTTCCCCCAACCTTATGGCGATCAGCCGGTGGGGTCGATTGGCTTGGGCGATGGCGCAGCCTGGTGTGTGCTTTCCAAAGATCCGTCTCCTTGGCGGATCGCTGCGACCAGCTTATGGAATGAGCACTTTCATCAGACTGCCAACGATCCTTCCGGCAGCGGGTTTGAGGCTGTGATTCACCCGATTGCCGACCAGTTGGCAGGACATCGTTTCTGGATTAAAGGACATGGGACCGGCACGCTGGAAGCGGGGCGACTGGAGTCCACTTCATTGCAGAAGCGTTTTCCCGAAGTCCCTTTGGTCTCATGGAAAGGGAGCATTGGGCACACCTTGGGCAGTTGCGCACTGGTTGAGCTGGCTTTGGCGTTAAAGGCAACAGAACTGGGCCGAATCCCCGGCACCGTCGGCTCAAATGGTCCTTTCTTCTCTGACAATGTGGCGGCGGATTCATTTGAATCGGGCGCTGCAAACGGAATACTGCTGCTCTCCAATGCATTTGGCGGAGCGCACGGTGCACTTTGGATCCGTTATGATTGAAAAATCCATTGAGTTTGCCAGGGCATGGTTGCCGGAAGCCGGGAGCGAATTGAGGCTGGCGGAATGTAAGGCCATGATTCCAACCCGGAGTGCCCGTCGAATGAGCCTGCTCGGAAAGATCGTTTACTGGCTCCTGGAGCCCGCTCCTCCCATTGAAACGGACGCCATCGTTTACGCGACCACTCATGCAGAAAGCCGGGCTTTGGAAAAGTATATCCGGGATTTACCGGATGCGGCCAGTCCGACGCTCTTTCAAACGTCTGTGCATCCCGGCGGTATTCAACAAGCCCTGATCGCCCGCCAGCAGGCAGTGGGTATACTGCTTCCCTTATGTGGTGAAGCGCATCTCATCGCGCAACTGTGTCAAAGCGGACTAACGCTCCATGCCGAACAGACCTATCTGGTATTGGCGGAAGAGCAGGGAGATGTGCTGTTGCCACATGGACTTGCCTCCCCGGCTTCGTATGGAGTGGTGCTAAAACTATCCGCTTCCCATCGGGAGGAATCTCTCGGCACACTGCGCTGGGATCCGTGCTCTCCTGGCGCGGGCCAGGCGGATCTCGACCCGTTGGCATTTGTCCGGGCGGTAGAAAGCCGTCGATCCATCCACTGGGACTCACCGATGGGCGGTCGGATTGAGTTGGAATGGAACCCATGAACCATAAACAGCGCAACCCTGGGCCCTCATGGGGATATGCATTTTTGCTCTTCGCCTTTCGCTGGCTTCCCAGGCCGGTTTTTCGGATCGCCTTGCGAGGTGGAGCAGTGGTCGGCTGGGCCTTTATGCCGGATGCGCGGAATCATTGTCAGGGCTACTGGAAGGCGCTCAAAGGGCACCCTCCTACCCTGCGGCAACAATGGACTCACTTTGGTGACTTTGCAGAAACCCTGATGTCCAAACTGGCCCTTCAGCAAGGGATTCAACCAAAATTTCATTTTCGCGATTCGGAAGCTGGGGCCGCCTTTATGGAGCTAGGTCTGTCAGGGCAGCCCACACTCTTTGGTTCCTTTCACATTGGGGAGTCAGATTTGATGGGGGCATACCTTTCGGAATTTGGGCGCAGCATTCACATGATACGACTCAAAGTCGATAACTCGGCGGACACTGAGATCCTCGAAAAATCCTTTGGCGAAAGCCTGCGATTCATCTGGATCAACCAGCCTGATGAAATGCTCTTTGCCTTGAAATCCGCACTGGAAAGTGGGCAGAGCGTTGCCCTACACTGCGATCGCGTGACCTTCGGAGCCCGTCGGGAAGCTTTTCACTTTCTCGGAAGGCAACGATGGTTTCCCTTTACGATTTATCATTTATCATACCTGTTTCAGGTTCCCGTCGTATTTTCCTTTGCGGCGCGTCGTGACACCCAAGGCTCTATTCCGGTGGTGACATCAACAGTCTTCCGGCCTTCAGCGAATAAAGTGGATACGCTTGAGCGTGGGAAATCGCATTTTCAAGTTGTCCTGCAGATGGTGGAAGAAATGCTCCATGCCGATCCCTGTCTCTGGTTCAATTTCGAACCCCTCAACGAGCCAGTGGGTTAGTCCACATCCATGAGCAAGACCGAATCCAGTTTCCTTACTACCTGGCGACACCTGCTCGCTTACTGGATTCTTCTGTCCAGCTTCGGACTGGGAGCCCTTCTATTCAACCTGCTGGCAGGACTTCGCAGTCTCCTCCCATATGGGGAAGCCACCCGACGCCACACTCGAACCGGCATCCAGTGGATCCTGCGATTCTATCTGACGGTACTGCGCTTCTCCCGGTCATTTTTCCTGCACTTCCCCACCAATACGAACAGCCTGCGCAAAGTGCGCGGCAGTCTGGTTCTGGCCAACCATCCCAGCATGTTGGACGCACCGATCCTGCTTTCAGAACTTCCGGATGCCATTTGCTACTACAAGGCAAGCATGCACAAAGGCATTTGCAGTAATCACGGAGGTCGATTGGCCGGATACCTCACCAATGCCTCTGGGGTGGATGGCGTCCGCCAAGCGATCGAACATCTGCATCGGGGAGGCAATGTCGTGGTCTTTCCCGAAGGCACCCGCAGTCAGAATCGACATCAACTCAATCCATTTCAGCCTGGCTTTGCGCTCATCGCCGTACAAGCGGCCAGCAGCGTTCTCTGCCTGGAAATATCCACCAATTCCAATGTTCTGGGAAAAGGCGAAAAGCTCTGGGGAAAACCCATCCTTCCGGCGACATATCAAGTCCGGGAAATTGCCTGCTTACGGGCAGAACCGGGCGAACGACCTCATGCCTTTGCGGGCAGAGTTGAACGGCTCTATGCATGCCAAGCGCAACTATCCGGCAAGCATTCAACCGAAGGAGTGTCTTCTTCATGACACCGCAGGATTTCGCCTTTAAGGCATGCCTCCTGATCCCCTCCTTCAATTCGGGACAGCGACTGCAGACTACGGTCAGTGCCGCACTTGCATCCGGGTTCCCGGTGCGGGTTGTGGTCGACGGGAGTACGGATGGCAGCGACCGATGTCTCGATCCCATTGCTGCCGGGCACAAGCAACTCACCATCCAGCGGCTTAGCCGCAATCGCGGAAAAGGTGCTGCTGTCTTCGAAGGGGCACTCTGTGCGGCAGAGGAAGGATTCAGCCATATATTGACGATGGACTCTGATGGACAACATCCCGCCGACCGCATCCCTGAATTTATTCGGCGGGCTAAAGAAAATCCGAATGCGCTCATCATGGGGCGACCGATCTTCGGTCCGGAAGTCCCATTTGCCCGATTAAAAGGACGCAAGTTGACCATCTGGTGGACCGATCTGGAGACACATCACTGCGGACTGGGCGACACCCTTTTCGGCATGCGGGTGTATCCCCTTGCATCCTTTATTGAGGCCATGCGCCAAACCCCATTTGCGCGGGGTTTTGACTTTGATCCGGAAATCGCGGTTCGAATGGTATGGAACGGCTGTCGACCCATTCAAGTTGATGCTCCAGTGCGCTACTTTTCGAAAGATGAAGGGGGCGTTTCCCACTTCAACTATCTATGGGATAACCTCAAGTTAACCACCCTACATTTCCGGCTCGTTCCAGAGTGGCTGCTCATGCGTCAATGGAAGATGCGACTCCTTCGAAAACAATGGCAGGCAGCCCACTGAAAACGATTTCTCCGGTTGGATTTTCCTTTTTCAGGTGAAAAGATTGCGTAAGGTTAATCTCAACCCCCGCCGCCTCCGGTCCTGATCGGTTCCCGGAACGCGCCCCCAAGCATTGAGATGGCAGAACTCGTTTGGCATTATTGGCAGGAAACATGCCGCCGCTTTCCTCATAAACCGGCAGTGATTGAGGCCGCCTCCGGTCAAACATGGTCATTCGAGGAAATCCACCAAGCCGCCCTACAGTGGAAACCAAAGTTGCGGTCAGCAGGGCTCTCCCCCGGGCGAATCCTCACCTTGGCCCGCCCGAACAGTGCAGAGTGGATCGCCGTGTTTCTTGCCGCCCAATCGATCGGCGCACTGGTTCTTCCATTGGAGCCTCAGTCCGGGGAGGGTATCATCCGCTCCATCGCCCAATCGGTGGGTGCCACTACCCTGCTCCTGGGGACGGAAGAAAAGCTCTTTTCCAACGCCATCCATCCCCGGGGGACCTGCCTGGTCAAGGCAACCTCAGGCAGTACCGGGAATCCCCGCTGCTTTGTATTTACGGATCGCCAGATGTGCGCGGACTGCTTCCAGATAATCGAAGGAATGGGCCTTGATTCCGATGATTCGAATTACGCTGCCATTCCCTTTGGGCATTCCTATGGATTAGGGAATCTGGTTTTCCCGCTCATCCTTCATGGGATGACACTTGTCCTGAGCAAAGGATTCTTCCCGGCGGAAATGATAGAAGACCTATTGACCTATCAACCCACCGTCTTCCCTTCAGTCCCTCCGTTAATCCGTGCGCTGGCTGAGCATGAAAGCGTATCTGACCTGAAGCTTCGTTTGGTAATTTCCGCCGGCGGCCGACTCAGTGCCACGGTCCGCGATGCCTTCCGGAAGAAACATGGAGTCGCAGTCCGTAACTTTTATGGCTCCAGCGAGAGCGGAGGCATCAGCTTCAATCGCAATGATCCGCCCCAAGGCGCTCCGGTAACCGTCGGGCACCCACTCCCTGGTGTCACTATTGATCTGGAATCCGACGGAACGGTCTGCGTGACCAGCGCAGCCGTCTATACCCTGGGCAACCCTACGGCAGATGATCATTTGGGTAAGGTTGAACTGGCGGATACAGCCTACTGGTCGGCTGAGGGAGAACTCGTTCTGACCGGACGCCATGGTCCTGAAGTCAAATTATCTGGACGGCGCGTTTGTTTGACGGAGCTTGAAAGCACCATCATGGAAGTCGAAGGTGTTGAAGATTGTTTCGTACATGTCTATGAGGATTCGAGCGGTGAACCTTCACTGGGAATCATTGTATCCAGTTTACTTGGACAGGATAAAGTGCGTTCCTGCCTCAAGGAATCCCTCCCGAAATGGATGCGCCCCAAGAAATGCATTATTCTCGACCAACTTCCCATGACCAGTAGAGGGAAGAAATGCCGCCGAAGTCTACTTCGCTTGTTAGGGGTCTGATTCCCAACTAAAGTGAATCGGTTCCGTCCAGAACTGATGGCTGGAAAAAGCAGGCCTCGATCTCGATCAGCAGATCACTCCGGCAGATGTCCGCGTCAACGAAGACCACAAGGTCCTCCGGGCGCAATAAAGTCTGCTCGAGGCGACGAAGGACTTCAGGATGGTCGTTCCAGTTACGGAGATAGACTCGGAAAAAGCGGGAGAGATTTGGTGGTGACTCAAAATCCACCCCCAACATGGCCAGATTCCCCAGCGTCACTTCAATCTGGCCGGGGAGGTCGCCGGCACACTGTGATTCACTCTGCACGATGGCAGCCGTCCCGGAAATAAAAGTCCATTGCCCTGTTGGGTGACAAATTCTACTGGCGCGGGAAAAACTGGGTGGGCAGGGACCATAGACAGGAGGATAGCGATAGGCAGGGAGTTGTCGGGGATTCTCCAAATGCTCGACGGGATCGGTTCCACCCACAAAAAGAACGACCAGTTGATCGCCATTCACACCTACCCCGGAAGCTGCTGGCATGCGGGCTTCAGAGCCTTGCCCAAAAACGGCTGAAAAGGCGTGGGCTCTCCCTGTACAGAATAGGCGGTAGTTTTCATCGAACCCTTCTGTGACCAGATTGATTTGAGGAATCCAGTTCCAGATTCGATACAAGGAGTAATCCGTACAGACTTCCAATAAATCCCGGTAAAGTTGCTCGCTGACTGCTTTCAAGGTATCCGGGGACACCTGTGCCAAGGCAAAACCGGCAATCCTCCTGTCATCCTTCCAGTAGCGGATCGCATCACCTTTCGAGCATACATCCGTATTCGGAATACGAATACAAAAAGGTTCATGCTTTACACTGCTACGAGCCGGAACCTGCAAGCAACCATTTCTAAAATCAAAAGCTGCAACACTCTCTGAATCATAGCGCATCGAGAGGAAAGAAGCTGCTTCGTTATCCACCCCAAAAAAAGAAGACTTCCCAAATGAGAAGTCATCCCTGAAATCACTCTGATTTGAGGAACTCACAAGCCGAACACTTCTGCTTCCCAGTTTCGCTCAATATCCTTTTTGATATTGGCGATCCAGCCATCGGGATGGTCGCGGCGGGTGCGGGCACCATCACGTCCGATTCGCCAGGAGTCGGAATAGATGAGGACAGTGTTGTTAGTGTAGACCAGTGTCAGGGTTGCGTCGTGACGACGATGGACGAGGTTGACCTGGAGAATACCTTCCTCTTCCTCAATCAAGCTCCATCCGCGATTTCGGACACTCTTGATGACGAGGGTACGTACTGTATCCAGAGGTAGTTCGCGACTCTGCTTCACCTCCGCGACTTTATCGCCACGGATTTCAAGTTTAGCAGAGGGATTTTCAGCATTCTCTTCTGAATACAAGGCGGGGACGGAAAAAGAGGAAGCCATCAACAAACACAACGCGATCAAAGACGGTTTACGATGAAACATTTCAATATGGGGTTAAGGTACGGGTGGTAAGATTGGCGGAGCCCAAGATCAGCGTCAAGTGAGCGTAACGACTTATTTATTGTGCAAATGCCCCCAATGCACAGGCTTAATCGTTCATGCGTATTCTTCTGGTCAGCTTGAACCGTGTATCCGACCCCTTTCCGGTATTCCCGCTGGGGATGGCTTATCTGGCAGATGCGCTCAAAGCCGCCGGGCATGAAGTCCGGCTTCACGATTTACTCTACCAGTCTGCAACTGATCTGGAATCAACCACCCGCTGTTTTCAACCGGATCTGGTCGGATTTTCCTTACGAAACATCGACAATGTCCGGGCCGACCAAATGGTTAGCTACGTTACCGGGCTGCGTGATCTAGCCCGACGGGTGCGGGCCATTCATGGAGCCCGGATTGTGGTTGGGGGAGCCGGTTTTTCGATTTTCCCGGATGAGATTCTCTCCTTAATGGAGGCGGATTATGGACTCTGTGGTGAAGGAGAGCACTCTTTCCCCCTATTGGTGGAAGCATTGGCGAACGGCCGGACACCGAATGACATTCCGGGGTTGGTTTACTGGGAATCCGGACGGATTCGCCGGAGCACCTGCCTTCCGGTTCCTCTCAGCCACCATGCTCCCTTTGATCCGGATCCCACCTGGGTCTCGGTCTATCGGGAACGCGGAGCAGTCTTCAATGTGCAGTCCCAACGTGGGTGTCCTCTGCATTGTTGCTACTGTACCTATCCTCTCATCGAGGGAAAACGGAGACGCCTCCGGGACTATGGCCGCATTGTGGAAGAGTTGCGAAAGTGGAAATCACTCGGAGTGAACTATGTCTTTTTCGTTGATTCCGTCTTGAATACTTCCCTTGGCCATCTCCGCGGATTGGGGGAGGCGCTGCTGGAGGCAGATACAGGGGTGAAGTGGGGTTGCTTTCTACGGCCTCAGGTTTTGCCCGATGAAGACCTGGCCCTGCTGGTACGCTCAGGCCTCAAGCATGTGGAATTCGGCTCTGACAGCTTTTCCGATCCGGTGCTGAAAGCATATGGAAAGTCCTTTGATTTCGCTACGATCAAAGCTGCCAGCGAACAGGCGCAGGCTGCCGGGATCCATTTCTGTCACTTTCTCATCTTCGGAGGGCCGGGAGAAACGGAAGAAACGATGGAGACCAGCTTTGACCGAAGTGAAAAATTAAAGAGTGACGTGTTCTTTGCCTTTCCCGGGATGCGGGTCTACCCTCACACTCCACTTTGGAACGAACTAAAATCCAGAGGGATAACGTTGCCAGACAACCTATTGGAGCCTTACTTCTTCATTGAAGAAGGTTTAAGCGTGCAAAAGATCACTGCACGGATGCGGGTCCAGGGAGAACGCGATCCCCGCTGGATTCCGATGGTTCTGCCCAAGGAATATGAAGATTTTGTTCAAAAGCTGCGGGCTCGCAGAGTGGAAGGTCCACTCTGGGAGTATTTCACCTTGCTCAATCGCTTTGCCCGCAACTAGCTTGAACCAGTTTATTTCACCTGCTGCCATGCCTTTATTACCCCCTGAAGAAGCCTCCGAAAAGCTACTGGGTTATCCAGACGAAATCCTGGGAGCCTACACCGATTTTTTTGAGCAAAAAAATCCCGACTCCCTCGACACCGTTGTCTTTGGTGTCATTGCCTTTCTCATGCCGGAACCTCCGGAGCAGCCGCTCGGTTCTCTTCCAGAGAGCACTCACCTGCGCAACGATCTGGAGGTGGACTCCATCACCATTGCGGAAGTTGTTTTTGTCATCGAAGACTTATTCGACATCAGCATCTCCAACGAGGCGCTTGCCGGGATCGAAACACTGGGAAACCTGAGACAATACCTCCACCAGCAGTTATTCAGTTGACCATATGGGTGCGGATGTTGCCATCACCGGGATAGGCTGGATCACCAGTATCGGTTGCAATGCGGATACTGTCCGGGAAAGTCTCCTGCTGGGACGCAGCGGCATTCGCCCCGTCTCATGGTTTGAAAATTGTCCGGTCAAAGTAGCAGGAACCATTCCTGAGTTTGAGGTCAGCAGCCCATCCTGGACCCAGTGGCGTTACCCCGAAAGCTATTCCATCCGTCGGGACGCCCTGCGCAGTTTATCGCCTCACGGTGTTTATGCGATTTGCTCAGTTCTGCAGGCGATCGCAGCCGCCGGAATCGAGGTCACAGAGCTTTCGGATCCTCATACCGGTCTGTTTTGTGCCTCTGCCGGCTCGCCTTTTCTGATGCATCACCATCTCTCCCATATGGATGCGAACGGAGGGAAACGCGGACAGCCGATGGGGGTGGTCAGCTCGATCTGCGGGACCCTAAACTTCAATCTCGGGGCATACTTCAAAATCAAAGGGAGCAACCTTGGGTTTGTTTCTGCCTGTGCTTCATCCAGTCACGCCATCGCCTATGCGATGGAAGAGATACGCAGCGGTCGACAGCAGCGTATGGTGGTGGTCGGGGCTGAAGAGATCAATGCTCCCAGCATTGTTCCGTTTTCCGCGATGCGTGCGCTCAGCCTCTCTGACCAATCGGATGCCTCCCGTCCATTTGATCGTTCTCGGGATGGATTTGTCGGAACCGGTGGAGCCGTCACTTTGATTTTGGAATCTGCTCAGCTCGCGGCCAAACGCAGGGCACCGGTTCTGGCCACACTGGTCGGCTGGGGTCAATCCGCCGATGGGCATAATATTGCGATTTCCCATGAACAAGGGGAGGGCCTTTCCCGGGCCATGCAACTCGCTTTGAATGATGCCCGTTTGAAGCCTGAAGACATTGGTTATCTCAATGCTCATGCCACCTCAACGCAGGTCGGCGATCGCTCGGAAGCTTGTGCCATACGGCAGGTCTTTGCCGCGCACCCGGACATTCCGGTCAGCAGCACCAAAGCCCTGACCGGCCATGCCCTCTCCATGTCCGGAGCGTTGGAAACGGCCATCTGCTGCCTGGCTCTGCAGGAAAGTATTGCCTTCCCTCAAGCTCATCTTCGGGAAGTCGATCCGGAATGTGCGCATTTAAATCTACCTCAAGCACCGCTTCCGCTTGAGCAACCTTACATTCTCAGTAACAGTAGCGGATTTGGTGGAAGCAATGTTTCACTGATCCTGCGCCGGGAATGACCCGGACGTCCCCATCTCCATGACCGAGCTTGCACAGATCCCGATCGCCCAATGGGAGGACCAGTTTCAACTCAGCTTCACCCTGCCGGAAAACGCAGCTTATTTCGATGGGCATTTTCCCGGAGATCCACTCGTTCCCGCCGCACAATTATTAGCCTGGCTGCAGGAAATGCTGGCCAGGATTGATCCCCATTTTGTCCAGAATGGCAGAATTGAACGGGCCAAGTTTTTGGCTCCGGTTCGGCCCGGTGCCTTGCTGACGCTTGAATGCTCACCCACCGCAGAAGGCTGGTCCGTGCTCGCCCGAACAGGTGAGACCATCGCCCTGCGGGCTGTATTCTATCCCGATGCCTCGTGACCGGAGCAAACATTTCCCGCTGTTCATCTGCTTCGGCTATTTTTTCTTAAGCAGTCTGCATCCGGCACTGGCATCAGGTGCGATTCCATCTGAGCTGGCGCAGGAAGCACATGCCCTCTCCGCCCCTCAATTGGAGGACACCTGGAAGCCCCTCTTGGCGGCTTTGCAGCCGGAAGAAGCATTGCAAGTCCGCTTTCAGGAGCGCAGGGAAAATGACTTTCGCCGCGGTCACCGAACCTTTGAGGGAACGCTCCGGGTGTGGAGGGACCAAGGCATCAGTTTGCATTATGGCGGGACTGCCAACGTCACTCTGGCCGTCACCCCGGGCGTATTCTGGAGGCGCCCTGGTTCAGGTTCCTGGAGTGCCTACCCTGCTGCCCCGGAGTCCGGGCTCGGTGAATGGAGCGAACCCCTCTGGCATCTCAATCTCGAAGCCCTGAAAGAAAACTTCCATCTCTTTGGAAGGAAGCTGGATGAAAGTGAATGGGAACTGCTACTGACTCCCAAGCGCGACCGTAATTTACCCAGAATCTATCTACAGGGGAATCCATCGGCCGTTACACGGGTCGAAGTGGAACACAACCCACGCCGCCGGACGGTGTACCTGCTAAGGGATGCAGACCGGTCGCCTTTAACGGATGATTGGGATGCGTATTTCCCGGAAGTGCGATGAAACGGCTTTCAGTAACCTGGATTCTATTGGGCATCCTCCTCACAGCTGGAATCTGGCTGGGAACCCGAAATCCAGAGACACACCTATCCACCCAGGTAGTTGAACTTCTCCCCGTAGCTGAACGGGATCCCGGGGTACGGGTAGTACGCTCACTGGCCACCTCTCAACACGCCCAGGTTGTTCTCCTGCTGCTTGAAGGGTTGAATGGGGCTGCCGAAAGGCGTGGGGCTGCGGAGATCATGCAGAAGGCATTCACTTCAGCTGACATCATTGCTGAAGGCTGGAACATCGACTCGCCACCACTCCCTGAAGACGCGCTGCGCATGTGGACTGAACATGCCATTCCCTGGTTTTGGGCGGAATGGTGGGAAACACAGGGCCGTCCCACCGATGCTGAAGCAATTGCCCAATTAGCCGTAAAAGACCTGATTGCATTTCTTGACCGACCGGAAAGCAGCTTCCATGAAGACTCCATCCCGGAAGACCCATTTCTTCTCGTCCCACGCAGTCTTCAACGGCTTCAGTCTTCGCTTCCTGAAGCAAGCCTTCAGGCAAAAGAAACAACAGACGAAACAGGGGCTCTCCGTTTTTGGGTACGCATAAACGGTTCTCCATTATCCGCTGAAGACCGGGTGGCCCTTTTTCAATGGCTTGATCAGACAAAAGACGCGCTTCAGTCCTGCTACCCCGAAGCCCGGATTCGGGATGCCGGAGTTCACCGCTTTGCCGAAGCCAGCGAGAGCGCCATTCGTGCAGAAATCACCCGCCTCAACCTGTTGATTTTTGCACTGGTCGCTGCCATCTGCCTGATTTTTTTGCGCCGCTGGTCAATCCTTGGACCCCTTCTGCTCATCGTTGGAGTAACCATAATCGGTGGAGCCAGCCTCAGCATTCTCATCCTCGGGCGCATGCATGTGCTCACCCTTGTGATCGGTTCCATTCTGATTGGGGTTGCGGTAGATTATGGGCTCCATGTCTTTCTGGAAACCGGTAGCAGTTCCGTCCGGGAGCGAATGAAAAAGCTGGCGCGCCCCCTGCTGGTGGGTGGGGCCAGCACCATTGGCGGTTTTCTTGTTCTCATCACCTCGGAACTTCCCGTCCTGCAGCAACTGGGAATCTTTGTCGCCTGTGGACTAAGCGTCGCACTCTCCGCCAGCTTCCTCTATGCGCTGGAGGCCCGCAAAGCAAGCAGTGGCGGTGGTACCGTCCGCTTCCTTCCGGCGATTGCCCGGCGGAACTGCGGAAAGCCCGTATTTGTTATGCTCCTGCTGCTTGCTCCGCTGTTGGCTGGATTGCACTGGACAGAATGGGATGATGACGTTCGCTCACTCGACTATCCTCTGCCGGATATCCGATTGCAGGATGCATCCATTCGGGAGCAATTTGGAAAGCAGGACAAAGAAGCTTACTTACTGATTGGTTCCAACTGGGCTGAGGTGAATAAAACGATACGTACACTGACCCTTCCGAAAGGCAGCGTCAGCCCGGCTCTCTGGATGCTGGATCTAGAGACGGCTAAAGATGCCCACAAGCTTGCACAAAGTCTGGATCTGGCGGATGCCTTGCACCAGACTCTGGAAGAAGAAGGATTCTATCCAGAGGCTTTCCATCCGTTTTTTTCCCGATGGACATCCTGGGTCGAACAGGCTTGGAGTTTGGAGCGCTATGAAGCAGACGTTTCCGCACAGCTGGCAACTTTGCCAGGACCTTCTGCTTTGCTGGCGGGTCAGGATGAAGAGCTGCATTGGCTCCTGGTGCATACGCCGCAACCCTTTCTTATGGAACCAGAACAAGGTACCTGGGTTCCGCTTGCGCAGCTTGAATCACTGAATGCCGTCTTCGGACGCTATCGCGAAGAAGCCATGTGGGCTGCATTTCTTGCGTTGGGCGTGCTCGGTCTTGGGTTGATTTTCGGGTTTGGGGCCCGCACGGGATGCGCTGTGCTGCTCCTGCCGGTATTGCCTTCTCTCCTCACCCTGGGTGCACTCGGCTGGTTGGGGCAGCCACTTGGGCTGTTTCATCTGATCGGAGCTTTTCTCTCGGTCTGCCTTGCCCTCGATTATATGGTATTTGCCTTGCAAGCACGTAAGTTCGGCCAACAGCTGCCCACCTCCATCACTCTCTCGGCCCTAACAACAGGGGGCTCTTTTGCCTGCTTGGCGAGCAGTGCAATACCGGCAGTGGCCGGCATGGGAACCGTGGTCGCCCCGAGCGTATTGCTTGCGTGGATCATTGCCCTTGGCTTGACCGCGAGCCACCGTAGAGATGAACTCCTACCCCTCAATCAAGATGCACGCTGAAAAACCACTCTGGGCTCAATACCTGCCTCACGGCCTGGGCATTCTATTGCTGGAGGACTGCGTGCTGCACGGAGAACACGAAGCCAAAGCGCACACTGTACTCAGAAACACCCCCTTGGGCACCAGGCTGAGCGTATGGCCCAGCCTTTGGGGTTTGGAGATACTTGCCCAAGCGGCTGCCTGCATGCCCGTCCAAGGACGCATTGATGGACCGCGCCAAGGTTATCTGGTCAAAGCAGACCGCGTGCGGTATACCGTTTCTACCCTCCCTGCCGATCAGCGGCTGGAAATATCAGTAAAGCGAACGGCTGAGAGTGCGACCGGGCTCAATGTAGGCGAAGGATCCATCTGCCTCGCGTCCAATCTCCATCAGCCACTGATGGAAGCACGATTCTATCTTTGGAACAAAGGCGCTTGAACAAAGCTCTGCCGTTTCAGTCAAATCAGAGGAATACAGCTGCGGAAAATACGTAATTTACAATTTTTTCTCACCTGCGCTTGCCCTCGTTTGATTCTTTCCCTCAACTCGAAACTTTTAGCCTGCCCCGGGCTGAGGTGGCCAGGTTTATAGGATGAAAGTAACGATCACCCAGATCCTCATTTTTTGCATGACCTTTGGCTGGTTTTCGCTCCAAGGGGAGGACGTGCTACGCTTTCAAAACGGTGACAAGCTCACCGGACGGTATATTGCGCATGATGACGGTGAAATCGTTTTTGAAACAGCTTTTCTCGGAGAAATCCGTGTTCCCGAAGGCGTAGTCACTCTCCAATTGCGTCAACCCGATGCTGAATCCATTGTCATGGAGGAGGCGGAAGGCAGGGATGCCGAAGACGACGAATCCCTCACGGCCGAACGGATCGATCTGGCACCGAAGGAGCCTCGCTTTCCTGAGTGGACAGAGTTTTGGGACGACAATGCTGTATTCACCTGGCTGGCGCGGATTTATCCGCTGATGTCATGGAACAACCGGATTGAATTGGGATTGAACCTGAATTATGCCCAATCGGACACCCGGTCTTACTTGGCCCGCTTCCGCACCCAGCGGGAAATCGGTAAAACGAGTTATCTCTTCGAAAGCTCTTATGAGCGGGCACAGAACACTGATAGTCTGGGCGTTGTTACGCGCACTCGCGATCGCTTGCAGGGGCGTTCCCGAATACGCAGAACCTTAAGTGCGGATAACCACTTCTTTGCAGAGTCCAGCACACGGTATAACCGAGACTTGGTGAGCAGGATCTATCACGACGTGGAGCAAACCGGAGGTGTCGGTTACCGCTGGCTGGATACGGCACGCTGGCAAGGTTCTGTGGTGGGCAGTCTCGGCGCAGGATATCGAGAAATCAACACCACCCCGGCCCACTTTGGATTTGTCGCCACAGCCTTTCAGGATCTGCAATACCGCCTCAGTGAGCGCATCACGATTTCGGAAGAAACCAATCTTTCCTATGTCCCGACCTCCAGCGATGAAAGCGCCTATCTTCTGCGCTTCCGGGCACAGCTGGAAAGCAGGCTCAACACGCAGCTCAGCCTTAATCTACGCTACGAATACTATTACGACGAACGCGTGACCAATCGAGAGGCACGGACCACACAGAGTGTCAACGTATCGATCGGGGCTGAATTCTGATCAACCTTGGTTGCGCAGAGAAAGGCTAATCCGGTCCCGGACCCGACCGTTTTCCTATCGATGAAATGGGTTTTCAGATCAATTCCAGCTCAACCTTTTCGGCATCCTTCCAGAGCCCTTCGAGGTTGTAGTGCCGCCTGACTTCATCGGTAAAGACATGCACAATAAAGTCATAGGCATCGACCACCATCCAGCCTGAACCCGGTGAACGATCCCGGCCCAGCACCTCAGCCCTGTTTTCCTTCAGCGCCATCTCCACCGCACCCGTCAGTGCCTTGAGGTGGGGATCAGATGTTCCCGTCGCGATGATAAAGTAGTCGGCAATCGAGGACTTTCCCCCGAGATCCAGAACAGTGATTGCTTCCGCTTTTTTGTCGTAGAGCGCCTGACAGCAGTGGCGCACAAGCTCAAGAGTCTGGGTTTGGGTCGAAGAAATCGATGCGGGCATGCGGAAATGTCGTGTTGTCGCGGTCAGTGATAAAGGGAATGATTCTGGATATACTTCAAGACACTCGCCGGAAGAAAAAAGTCAACTGGCTTCCCCAAAGCGATGCGCTCACGAATCTCGGTCGCAGAAATATCGATCAGCCGGGAGGTGAGTTTGCGCCAACGCAACCCTGGAATATCCGGAACCTCCATATCGCTTCCGGGGCGGGCTAGAATCCCGAACTCCATCCACTCCGCCAGCTGTTCTATCTTTCGCCAGCGGGACAATCCCGGCAACTGGTCCGCGCCCATCACCCAGAGCCAGCGCACTGCAGGATACTGTTCCCGCAGGGTCATCATCGTATCCACCGTATAGCTTGGCCCCGACCGCGCTATCTCGTCCTCCAGCACCGAAAATCGAGACTCACTTCGAATGGCCTCCCGCAACATCTCCACTCGATCCCGGCCACTGGCAACAGGTCCGTTCGCTTTGTGGGGGTTGCGCCCGGCCGGAACAAAAAACAAGTGCTCGGCCCCCACCGCTTCGAGGACATCCTGGGCCAGCAACATATGTCCCAGATGGGGTGGATCAAAAGTTCCCCCCATGCAGGCATAAAGCGGAAGCGGTGTAGAAGGCGACTTCACTCTCATCAACATTCCCCAATCCTCACTGCACAGCAATACCGGAGTCTCCTTGCCTTTGCGGAAAAAGTTCGCGCTTACATATTAGAAAAGGGCCAGTCCGCCTTGCCTTTATTGATCGCGACGTGTGCATTTAAGGAGTCAGGAACCCTTATGTTTATGAAATTCTTTAAAAAAATACCCTTTTTCGTGCTGGGGGCCTTTGGCACCCTGCCGTTCGCGCAGGCCCAGGATCCCATGCCTTTTGATGCCATTGGAGAAACCTACCGCGCAAGCCAGCAACTTCCGCTGATCAAAGTCGACGGCAACCGCTTCGTGATTGCCGAGACTGGTGAGCCGATTGTCTTCCGGGGAGTCTCAGCCTCGGACCCGGCTGCTCTACTGGAACGTGGTCAATGGGGGCGCCGTTACTTTGAAGAGATGGCTAAGTGGAATGCCAACATCGTGCGCATTCCCGTTCACCCGGCAGACTGGCGCAACCTCGGAGAAGACATCTATCTAGCGCTGCTGGATCAGGCGATTGAATGGTCGGCCGAACTCGGCATGCACGTCATCATCGACTGGCACACCATCGGTAATATCCTGACCGGGATCTATCACCGCGACATATATGAAACCACCCGCGATGAGACCTATCGCTTTTGGTATACCATCGCCATTCGCTATCAGGGCAACCCGACAGTAGCCTTTTATGAACTCTATAATGAGCCGACCAACCGTGGCGGCCGCATGGGGCCCCTTCCCTGGGAAGAATACGCCCAGTTCATAGAAGGGCTCATTTTCATGCTCTATGCCATCGACGACACCATCATCCCTTTGGTTGCCGGCTTCGACTGGGGCTACGATTTGAGCTATGTTGCAGAACGCCCGATCCGTTTTCCTGGAGTTGCCTATGTCACCCACCCTTACCCGCAGAAGCGCCCCGAGCCCTGGGAACCGATCTGGCAAGAGGAATGGGGTTTTGTCGCCGACACCTATCCAATGATCGCCACAGAGTTTGGCTTTATGAGTGAGGACGGTCCCGGAGCCCACAACCCGGTTATTGGGGACGAACACTATGGCGAATCGATCATCCGCTTTTTTGAGGAACGCGGTATTTCCTGGACGGCCTGGGTGTTTGATCCCCTGTGGTCACCTCAGCTTTTCAAAGACTGGGACACTTATACCCCCACCCGGCAGGGCCGCTTCTTTAAACAGAAAATGATGGAACTGAATCCCCCGCGTTGAGCTGGGGAAATCCATTTTTTCTTTCCAAGGTCCGGTCTGCGGTGAGCAGGCCGGACTTATTTTTTGCACCGCCCTTCCTCCATCGCCAGTCTATACAATCCCTTGACGGAATCTCCGTCCGGGCGAGGCAGAACACGCTTGCGCCGATCGTAAATGTGACAATCTTGAGGATTTTCCATGCAAAAGCGGTATGACGTCATAGTCGTGGGTAGCGGAATCGCCGGCCTCAGTTTTGCGCTAAAAGTCGCCAAAGCGGGGCATCGCGTTGGAATTTTGACCAAAAAAGACCGGGCCGAAAGCAACACCAATTATGCCCAGGGCGGCATCGCGGCGGTCACCTCACAATCAGACGATTTCGAGCTGCACGTGCAGGATACCTTGACTGCAGGAGATGGACTCTGTGACGAGACGGTCGTCCGCACGATAATCGGCGAGGCTCCCGCCCGAATTCAGGAACTGATCGATTTGGGGGTGGCCTTCTCACATTTGGAAGATGGACGGGTTTCCCTCCATCGCGAAGGGGGTCACTCCAAAAGGCGCATTCTTCACGTTCAGGATATTACCGGCAAAGCAATTGAAGAGGCCCTCCTCCATGCCATCGAACAGTCGCCGCTGATCGACCTGCATGAGCACGTCTTTGCCATCGACTTACTGACCGAACGCAAGCTGGCTCTGGCGGGCTTTGAGGTGAAAGGCGCAGAGAACCGGGTGGTCGGGCTCTATGCACTCGATGAAAGCACTCAGGAGGTCCACGTTTTTGAAGCTCCGGTCGTAATGCTGGCAACGGGAGGAGTTGGACAAGTTTACCTCTACAGCACCAATCCAAGGATCGCTACCGGTGACGGTCTGGCTATGGCTTATCGGGCCGGTGCCGAAATCCGCAATCTGGAGTGTATCCAGTTTCATCCTACAGCGCTCTACACCACGACCAATGACCGCTTCCTCATCAGCGAAGCCGTCCGGGGCGAAGGAGCTATCCTCCGCAATCAAGAGGGTGAGGCCTTCATGGCCCGCTATGATAACCGCAAGGATCTGGCCCCTCGTGATATCGTAGCCAGAGCGATTGACAGTGAAATGAAACAGTCCGGTTCGTCCCACGTCTGGCTCGACATCACTCATTGGGATGAAGCCTACCTGCGGGAGCGATTTCCCAATATTTTCGAGGCCTGTCTCAAGGTCGGGGTCAACATGGCGGAAAACTGTATCCCGGTGGTTCCGGCCATGCACTACCTCTGCGGAGGCGTCACCACCGACCTCAATGCGGCCACCGACATCACGGGGCTGTTTGCCTGCGGGGAAGTCGCCTGCACGGGATTGCATGGTGCAAACCGTCTCGCCAGCAACAGCCTGCTGGAGGCTGTCGTGATGGCGCACCGGGCCTCGGTAGCGGTGGATGCATACCTCAACAGCAAGCCCAACCGCTATGCGCAATTGCCGGAATGGACGGATGGCAACGTGCAGGACAGCGACGAGCGCGTCGTGATCAGCCACAACTGGGACGAACTCAAACGTACGATGTGGGACTACGTGGGGATCGTCCGCACCACCAAACGGCTTCAGCGTGCGCAACGGCGCATTCGTCACCTCCAGCAGGAAATCGAAGAGTATTACTGGAATTTCAAAGTGGAGTCCTCCCTTCTTGAGTTACGGAACCTTGTGGTGGTGGCTGACCTCGTGATTCATTGTGCCCTGCAACGGCATGAAAGCCGTGGCCTGCATTGCACACGGGATTATCCCGGCAAGTTGCCCACCCCTATCAATACCGCCGTTCGCAGACGAACCGGTTAAGCCTTTCGCTCCGCTCATCTATTTCATTGTATCGGGCTATGGAATTATCCAAGCATCCAAAAATCGCAGTTGTTGGCTCCGGTGCCCTCGGTGGCTATGTCGGTGCCCGCCTCGCCCACTCCGGTCTAGATGTCTCCTTTTTACTTCGAAGTGACTATGCAGCAGTTGCTGAGAGAGGTTGGCTGATCCGCTCCATCGGAGAAAGCGACATCGTAGTGGATCCTGTTCAGGCCTTTAAAAAAACTTCTGAAATCGGGCGGGTGGATTGTGTTCTGATCGGCCTGAAAACCACCCAGAATGATAAATTGGATGCATTGCTGCGCCCACTGCTGGGCCCGGGCACTGTCATCGTGCCCTTGCAAAACGGCCTCGGTGTGGCAGAAGCCCTTGCCCGTCGTTTTCCCCGACATCCGGTCATCGCCGGAATCTGCCATGTTGCGGCCAATCGGGTTGCCCCCGGAGTGATCACCAATCAGGTTCCCCGCGGAGGCCGGGTTCGGTTGGCTCCGGTCGCAGAAGAAGACAGTGGGATGGCTTCTCAACTCTGCGCATGGATGCGGGCAGCCGGACTGCAAAGTGACGTCGCTCCGGATCTGGCGGAAGCAGTCTGGCGGAAGCTGATGTGGAACGTCCCTTTCAATGGACTGCCGGTAGCTTTGAACGGTGCCAGCACCGGAGACGTGCTCAATGATGACGCCCTCACTTCCGTGGCCAAGGCATTGATGGAAGAACTGCGGGCCGCCGCCAATACTCTCGGGGCCAACATCCCGGAGGAATTTACGGAACAGATGATTGAGACGACCCGTCACCTCGGAGCCTATCAGGCTTCCACCGTAGTCGACTTCATTGAAGGGCGCTCGCTCGAAGTGGAATCCATCTGGGGAGAGCCTCTGCGCCAAGGACAGAGCGCCGGCGTCGCCATGCCCCACCTCGCCACTCTCTACGCCATTCTCAGAGGGCTCAATCGCCGCCGTTCGGAGTAGTAGGTATTGCCAGATTTTCCGCTCGCCCGCCTCCGCACTCCATGGGAACGTTTCCGGCATGGATACCGCCCAACTCCTCCACATCGCCGAAGAAGCGGCACGCACCGCGGGCACCCGTCTCCTTGAGGGCGCCGAGGTCCTGCGCACGGTTACCTTTGAAGACAGGCGCGATGTAAAGCTTCAGGCAGACAGCGACTCCGAACGCTACATCCGTACCCTGCTCGCCCGTGAAACCGCCGACATCCCAGTCATCGGGGAGGAAGAGGGAGGAGATGCTTCCCTCACCGGGCAGGAACGTCTCTACTGGGTGGTCGATCCCCTCGATGGCACCTACAACTATTCGCGGGGGATCGAACAATGTGGAGTCAGCATTGGCCTGCTCCGAGGGGAAAGCCCCGTGCTTGGCGTGATCCATGATTTTTATCGGAACCGCACCTACTCGGGCGCCCCCGGATATGGCTTCTTTATCAATGGCGAACGCACCCACTATGGCTGGGCTCCCAACCGGGAACAGGCAGTCCTCGCCACGGGGCTTCCCCACGGGATGGATCGCTCCGACGCCAACATGGTCGCGTATGTCCGCCAAATGGCACACTACAAAAAAATACGTATGGTCGGCTCCGCCGCCCTGGCCATGGCCTATGTCGCCTCCGGTCAAATGGATGTCTATCATGAGCAAGCCATCCGCCTCTGGGATGTTGCCGCCGGAGCAGCCCTCATCCAAGCCGCCGGCGGCGTGCTGCATATGCATCCCTCTCCCGGAGGCGCTTTCCTTGCCTACGACGTCTGGGCCGCAGGCTCCGCCAGCTTCCTTCCCGATTCCATCCAAAGCTGATTCAGTCCCCGCTTCTCGCTGGGTGCTCCTTGCATCCCGAGCCCAGACTTTGTGCGGGTGGGGGAAGTTCAGGGCTATCAGAGGGTAGCTTCCTCTCCCACCGGATTGCGCAGTTCGCCGATTTGCTCAATCCCCACCACCACCTCGTCACCGGGGTAAAGAAAACGGGGAGGTTTGAAACCGGCTCCCACTCCGGAAGGTGTTCCCGTCAAAATCACCGTCCCTGCTGGCAGCGTCGTGCTGCCGCTGACAAAGGCAATCAGGGTCGGAACGTCAAAAATCATGTCACTGGTCGTTGAATCCTGGCGTGCCTCACCGTTCACGGTTGAATAAATGCGCAAATCGTCAGCAGATCCCAACTCATCCACAGTGACGATAGCGGGGCCGAGTGGACAAAACGTGTCGAAGGTTTTGCCCCGACAAAACTGCCCGCCACCCCATTCTTTCTGCCAGTCCCGTGCGCTGACATCATTCGCTACGGTATAGCCGAGCACATATTCGAGGGCATTCTCCCGGGTGGCATTTCGACAGTCTTTTCCAATGACAATCGCCAGTTCCGCTTCGTAATCCACTTTGTCACTGCGGAGAGTGCGCGGAATTTCGATCGGTCCCCCCGGATCCTGCAGGGAGGTCGGTGTTTTCATAAAGAACACCGGCTGCTTCGGCGGCTCTCCCCCCAACTCACGGGCATGTGCCAGATAATTTTGGGCAATGCCAATGATAAGCGGTGGTTGCAGCGGCGCCAGCAATCGCCCTTGAGGGAGAACCGTTTCCGTAAGGACGGGATCACTGAAAAGGTCCCCTTCCAGTTTCAGCCAGAGTCCGTCTTCCGTTTCTTTTGCCCAGGTATGGCTTCCGTCGGGTAATGCCAGTCTTACAATCCGCATAAGTCGCATCGTGGGCAACGGACTGATCAGGCTCAATCCGCAAATGGATTGCCTGCCATTTCTTTTCATTCGCCGAAAGCCGGACATCTCGCACACTGCTCAACGTGGGACAACTTCGAAGGATCCGTCACGCACAGCTCGCCAACTGGTACGCGCTCCTCGGCCGCCAGCTGGAAGCGGGGTTCAGTCTACCCGATGCCCTCCGGCAAAGCGAAGGACCGCCGGAGACAGACCTCCTTTCAATGGCACAGCAACTCGATCTCGGGAGCCCGCTGGACAAAGTGCTCGATGCGGCCCCCAATTGGATTCCGCAAGCCGATCGTTTTCTTCTGTCGGCGGGCGGTGAGAGTGGAAGGTTGCCGGACATTTGCGAGAAGCTCTCACTCCAGCATCAGCAACTGGCCCGACATCAGCGCGACCTTATCGCCGCTGCCATTTACCCGTTGATCGTCCTGCATGCATTTTTTCTCTTCTGGCCCCTTGTTCTTACCCTCGAATTTTCGGAGGAAAAAGGGCTGGCCCTCCATGCCGCCCTTCATGCCAGCCTGGGGGCACTTTCCATGATCATTTTCTGGAGCCTGATTTTTCTGCTTCCCTTTGCCATCTCATATCTGCCCATTCTCCGTAACATTGGCGCACACCTCCTTCCGGGATTGGGCAAATATGATTATCACCGAAGCCTGGCTCGTTTTTCTTCGACTCTCGACAGCCTGCTGGCTGCCGCTGTTCCCATTCAGGAAGCTTTTGGCGGGGCTGCCCTCACCGCGAATCATCCGACGCTCAGCCCTGCCCTGCTGAAACTGCTTCCTCATATTGAAAAAGGGCGTCCCCCTGGCGGTGCCCTCAATCAGATTCCCGGGCTATCGCCTCAATGGATTGCCCTCTATCAGACCGGGGAGCGAACCGGCAGCCTTGACCGTTCCTTGCAGCTCATCACCCGCCAGGCGGAGGATGTCGCTCAGCGCACCCTTCGTTCCATGGCATTCTGGTATCCCAAACTTCTCTTTCTTTTGGTTACCCTTCTGGTTGGATTCACTGTCCTTCGGGTTTACAGCCAATATCTGGACTTCCTTGGCCGCCTATCAACCGGAAACTGGTAAATCCCCGCTTAATCCTTGCTCACGGCATACTGCCCGGGTCCGGCCCAGAACATTCCAAAGAGGACCAGAGCCATCATCATGGGGAACGAAAACTGCGCAGCTTGCCCACCGGAAACCTGATACATGAACAAGGTGGCAAAAACCATCACCACACAGAGTGCCAAGGCTGCTCCGCGGAAGAAAAACCCGACCAGCAAAAGCAACCCGCCAAGCGCCTCTGTCAGCGCCGCCAGAATTCCAAACAGCAAGGGGACAATCGACCCTTTTTCCACGGAAATTCCGACCAAGCCGATCGCTTTCCCCACTCCCTCCAGCCGTTCAGTCCCGGCCAGAAACTTTATGACCCCGGCATAGGTCAGATAGCCCCCCACCGCCAAACGGAGAAACAGCAAACCAAAGTTGGGTCGTGCAAAGAAGAGATTCAGTTTTTGAAGCATGGTGGAACAAGAGTTGGAGTTGAGAACAAGATAAGCCTCGATAGCTCGCAGAAAATCGCCTCCGCGGAAAGCCAATTTTTGCCTTATTCTAATCACGTTGCTTTCCTTTCCGCCTTTCCATTACTGAAAGCCGATTTCCAGGAGATCTGCGACCACCCCACCCTCCACTCTCCTGGTTTATCCTTTCCCTCATTCCTTAGACTGGCATCATCTTCATAAACGCCTTCCCCAATGGAACCTTTTAAAAACCTGTATTCTGAAGATACATCCAAAACCATTGCCACCGCGTTAAAAGGAGTCTGGCCCGACTTCAACCGAAGGCGTTTTCTCAATAACATCGGTAATGCTCTTCAACCACTCGAGCTTAAGGCGCGCATGCAACTTCTCGCTGACCGAATCGAAACTGAGCTGCCCCCTGATCCTGAGATCACCTTTCCACTGCTCATCCAAGCATTAGCCAAAGATGAAACCAGTTCCGAAGGTTTGAGTGGCTTTTCCGTCTGGCCTCTGACCGAGATCATCGCCCGACGGGGCTTGAACCATTTTAACCTTTCGATGTTTGCCCTCAGCGAAATGACCTCACGCTTCACCGCGGAATTTGCCATCAGGCCTTTCCTGCGGGAATTCCCCAACCGAACCCTTGCGCAGCTTGAAGAATGGACACAACATCCCAATGAGCACATCCGCAGACTGGTTTCTGAAGGTAGTCGTCCCCTCCTCCCATGGGGAGAGCGACTAACCGCAATCCGGGATAATCCAAAACTTACACAACCCCTGCTCGAAAAACTGAAAGACGATCCCAGTGAATACGTCCGCCGCTCAATAGCCAACCATCTCAATGACCATAGCAAGGGACATCCCGAATATGTTCTCGATATCATCCGGAAGTGGCTGCGGGAGGTAAATGGGAATGAGTCTTCACTAACTGCCCAAAATCGGCTTCGCCTCGCCCGACATGCCACCCGCACCCTCCTCAAGTCCGGCCATGCCCGCGCTCTGAAAATCCATGGGTATGCTCCTCCCACAGCTGTTGAATTAATCGATTGGTGTATCCACCCAAAAGCAATCCAAATTGGAACAGCCCTTCACTATCGACTCAACATCCGCAACCGAAGTGATACTCCGGCCAAAATTCTCTTCGATTACGCTATACATCACCAAAAAGCGAACGGCACTCACAGTCCAAAAGTGTTCAGGGGACGCGAACGCAAACTGCAGCCAGGTGAAGTCTGGAGCATAGAGGGCAAACACCCGATTCGCCCTGTCACCACTCGGAAATATTATCCCGGAATCCAGCATTTTGAACCCCGTATCAATGGAAAAGCATTTCCCAGACAAGCATTCACACTGCTCATTGGCACATCCAGCTGATCCACTCCCGGCCTCACCACAAAGAGCCCTGATGAAATCTCTTGGATTCTTGACTCCCATATATCCACCTGCCTAGATCTGATGGGAAAGAGGAAATTTATGTCCGTAATTGTTGCATAGTTGTCGATCCGCACGCGCCCAGCCAGAGTGAATGGTGAATGGCCTGGAAATCCGTGCGGGGAAATGACGTCACGGAAGGCTTTGGTGCCTGTCCGTATCAGTGGCCAGCAATCCCGATTGTTTGGTCAAATGTTATTTAACTATGCCCAAGTCTTTTTCTTCAGGAAAATTTCCTGTCCGGTCAAAACAAGCCTCATATCTGAAATGCCGCCGTTGCGGTCGTGAATTCTCACTGAACGCACCCGGCACCCAACATCGGAATCACTGTCCATGGTGTCTTTGGAGTCTGCATCTCGACTATTCGCCGGGCGACCGAAAGGCCGACTGTGGATCCTTAATGAAACCAATTGCCATCGCCTTACGGGATGACGGTGAGTGGTTGCTCGTGCACCGCTGCGAGTGCTGTCACGTCGTGCACGTCAATCGTATCGCGGGAGACGATGACGAACGTGCCCTGCTTGCGCTCGCCATCCGCCCGATCACGCAACCTCCATTCCCCATCATTATCTGACTTCCATCCGCTCGACAAGTCACCCAAAGGGGTAAGCCTGTCCCTCCTTAAGGGAAACGGTCTGAGGTCTTGAGCTCTCCTGCATCTGAGGGCGAGGACGGAGTTTACTCTACCATCTACACCTACTTGACTCCAAGGCGACGTTCTGCCATCTCAGTCGGTCGTGAAGCTGTCGCGTAAACTGTCGTCCGATGAGGATTTCCAGATGGCACCGATGATTGATATGGTGTTTCTGCTCCTCGTTTTTTTCATGACCGTTAGCACCTTGGCACAGGATGAACGTATCCCGTTGGAACTTCCGGAGTCAGAACAGGCTAACATCCCGGAGGAACATGTCGGGCGGGGAACCATTTCCCTTACTTGGGCTGAAGATGGAACGGTGGAGCTGTATGTCGGAGCCTACCCGGCGTCGCTGGAAGAGATGCAATCCCGGATACGCGAAAGCTTGCGAAGCAACCCCGATCTGGAAATCAATGTCCGTGCAACGGCTGACATGCCTTTCTCCGAGATTCGCAAGGTCCTGCGTGCCTGCGCAGAAGCGGGCGCACACAAAGTCATCTACGCGACCACTAGTGTCCAAAACAGGTTTTGAAAAAGAGCCTCCGTTGCGTTGAGAATGGTTGTGATGAAAAGAATCAACCTAACGCAAGGAGGCAGTGATGAATGTTGGCGGAAGTAGTCTGTTTAGCCAAA
>JBJHBA010000026.1:0-34173 GCA_050485245.1 Verrucomicrobiota bacterium
GCTCACGCAGCGCCTCCAGCGCTACCTTCGCCTTGAAGTCGGCTCTAAACGTTCGTCTCTTTCTCATGGTTGCTCTCACTTTATTTGTGGTCCGCAACCTGTCCAATTTTACCCGACCAGCTCAAATATCCTATAACAGTTTGTACTGTTTTTAAGGGCCGACGAGGGCAAAGATTCGGTTTGGGAGCGTGCTCCAGGATGAAGCCAAAGTGTCCTGAGTGGCTCTCCATAGCCTCTGGATTCGGACAAAAAAGGATCCCCCCCGGATCCTGAGGTGGTCCGATTCTATGGGCTCTCGTTTCGTCCATAAATGCCTCTTTCTAATCCAGCAGGAATCATCGGAAACTCCGCTATTCCAACATGGGGGAACGGAAATGAATCAATTTTCCATTCCTGATCAACCTTGGAAATAAAGATCGGCTTGTGTGCAAGGACCCGGCGCCCTCTTTCGGTGAACTCGATTCCAACAAGCACATAGCCTCCAGAATAAAAAAAACGTTCCTCCAATATCTCCATTCGTACGAGCACGAACTCGGATTCTTCGATTAAAGCTCGAAACCTGGCCTCTTCGATACTCTCTTTATACACGTCTGACATCAATGAATACATGCCAGTCCCATCGCCGGCTAAAGCAGCATCACGAAATTTAAATAAAACAACATAAGGAGTTCCCTTGAGCCGCTCATAATTACTTCCATTCACGGAATACGAAGCCATGGCAATGGCTCCAATAACAAACACAATAAACAATGGCACCTTCATTTAAATCCATTCATTAAAAGCTATTCCCGTGGATGCCAGTGATAGTAAGTTTTTGTTCGATCTATAGAAATCCTATAGATGGAGAACTCATCCACTCCGCGCCGAGCCAATATCTCCGAGAGGCCGGGATCAATCCCGAATGTAATACCGGAAAAGCTTCCGCCAACGCCTCTGATAAAGGTGAAATCCTGGCTACCAATACGAAAACCACCTACATTCGCATTCCTGAGCCTCGTATATGATAGGATCGGGACTGCACTAACCTCAGTGGTATACGTCCAGCTCTCTGGAACCTGTGTATCAGCACTCAAGTTCATTGGAACCCCTCCCCAAACCTCATCAGGAAGAACGTCCAGAAGGGTTCCAAACGCGATATCAATAGATAAATCTATCAGCCCATATCCGAATTCTGGCCCCGACCTCGTCACGTTTATCCCATAATGAACTACATAATCAGGAACCGTCTTCAACGGCTCTGCATGCGATGTCTCCCACCCCATCGCCCCCTCCACCCAGACGGGATCGAGGCCCCAGGGGTCGTACCAGCGCAAGGGGTTGTTGTTGGCGTAGGCGTAGAGGTTGATGTCGCCAGCGACGCCGATGGGGTCGGGCTGGAGGAAGCGGCCGAGTTCGGGGCTGTAGTGGCGGGCCCGCATCCAGTAGAGTCCGGTCTCCGGGTTCCCCAGCAAACCCTGCTGCCCATGCTCAGTTTTATCATTAGGTCTCATCGTTTTGATGCTTTTTTCGGGATAAATGACACTTTTGCATCAAAATTTGAAGCACATTACGCCTAAGCCAATATCCTAGAACGGCTTGTGCTATTTTCAAAGACCGATGACCACTGGCGGCTTTCTGATCGAAGCTTTCGGGACGCTGGCCTGCTTTTATCTGTTTGTTCTCCTCGCGGCTGTTGCGCTGACGGGGCGCTTCAATGATTGTAGCATCCACAATCTTTCCCTCGTGATGCCGAAGGCCTCGCGCACGCATTTGACCCAAAAATGCGTCAAAGAAGGCCTTGGCACCAAGGCGCTCCTTAAACAACCACAAGGTCCGCGCGTCAGGGACACGGTCCCCACTGCCCAAGCCAAGAAACTGGCGGAAACTAAGCCGGTCGGTCACCTGCCATTCCGTTTCCTCGTCACTGAGATGATACAGCGATTGCAAAACGCACATCCGCAGCATCATTCCAAGATCCTTCTGAGGCCGACCTCCCTTGCTCTGCGCCTTAAAGTTCAAGTGCTTTTGCGTCACTGCCACCAGCTACTCCCACTCAATGGCGTCACGTAGACTTGTCAGCGACGTTTCTCGCTGGGCAACCGCCTGCTCCAGTTCCAGCCGATCGAACAATCCACTCTCTTTCCTCTCTTCGAAGCACATGTCAGACAGATTGGTAATTATCAAATCGCTGCGCAAGTCGGGGTTTTTAGAAGTGGCCTTCATCATTGAACCCATTATCCAGCCCTCGCCCCCTTTCTCTGTCGGCCCCCTCTTCAAGATAGGTTTTCACATCTCTCGACCCCAACAGGACAAGAGCGAAAATCAATCCGACCATAGCAACCACTTGACCAAAGCCAGTAAAGGCTCCTCCGTGATCGCCAAAAAACGCAAATCCAGCGATCGCTATTAAGAGAACTGAGAAATAGAATCTTAATCTTGGGCGACCGTTTGCTATCAAGAAGACCAACACAATCACACCAACGAATGCAAAAGCTTTCAAGAACAGAACTGGCTCTACACTCAAGTTTTCTATCTCTAAGAAAGCCAATCCTGTTAAATAGAGAACGCCTATCACCCAAAAAACGCATGCTCCGATGAAAGGATTTCCGTCGTTAAGGCGTCGTATTTCATCTGCTCTTGCCAGAAATACGCTCACTTTCAATGGAACCAAGTAGAGCAGGATTCCAAAAAGAAGCGCTAGTGGATAAATCACTAAACAAAATAGGATCGATTTCAGTAATCGATGATCTACAGTCCCGAGAAAATAGTACCTCGCGACCAAAAAAATTCCGAACCCGGCAAGAACTGATAGCCAAAGAAAGCCTTTATATTTCACTAATTTCATTCGAGAATAGTTATTCACGAGGTTCGCTAATATTGTATATATAATTTATCAAGCCCTCGATTTCTTGCTGCGTTAATGTCCCCGCCATACCTCCGACCAAGACTCCTCCTTGAAAACCCCACAAGAGAGGGTTCGAGCTAAATTCCGGCTGATCCATTGGCGTCAAAGCACCCACTCCAAAACCAAGACTTCCAGTTCCCGCAGTCCACGCACCGTAACTAACAACCGCTCGGGCACCGAGATTGTAAACCGCACTGGTCGTAGTTGACCGAACCGCGCCCCCGGCAAGCGTCGCCATTGTCATGTTCGCTTGGCTAGCTCCTCCAAAGGCAGAAAGGGCATTCAATGAACTTGATCCGGTAAACGCTATTCCTCCACTCCCCGACGCCAGCACCGGGGCTCTCGCGAGCAATCCGTACCCGCCCATACTCGCCCCTATGGTCGCTGCTGCTTGCACCGCGCGACGTTCGCCCTTCGCAAAAGAACCAGAAGTTCCGGTACGGTTTATGGGCATATTTGACACCCCCCACAGGCTCCTCGTCTCAAGCTGCCCCTCTCCTCCAAACATCCGGTATAGCAATCCGCCGCCCCCTGCGCTGATTCCCCCTTGGGCCCCCTCCACCGAGACGGGGTCGAGGCCCCAGGGGTCGAACCAGCGCAAGGGGTTGTTGTTGGCGTAGGCGTAGAGGTTGATGCCGCCAGCGACGCCGATGGGGTCGGGTTGGAGGAAGCGGCCGAGTTCGGGGCTGTAGTGGCGGGCCCGCATCCAGTAGAGTCCGGTCTCCGGCTCATAGAGGCGGCCGTGATAAAGCCAGGGAGAAAGGGCTTCGGCGGGTTCCAGTAAAGTCCATTCTGCGTCAAAAACGTTGAGCAAGCCAAACGCGCTGTATTGGTAGTGTTGCACGATGGTTCCGCTGGCATCGCTGGCGGCCTGAATGCTCCCTTCCAATCCTGCATGCAGATAGACCACTCCCTGCTCCGTGACCGCACCAAGGCGCATCCCGCCTACCGAAAGGTGGGGATAAAAGACCCCATTCTTGCGCGTTCCCATTTCCTCCCATCCATCAAACAAGGTCAGCGTTTCCGTTCCATTTAAACTGACACTGTAGCGACGGCCGAGGGGGTCATACCGGTAGTGGACCTCCTGCCCTGAAACCGTGGCACTTTCCAGACGTCCCAGAGCGTCGTAGGCATAGCGGGTGAACTCGTCCTCTCCATCCACTTCGGTCAAGTTGCCATCGGCATCATACGCAAAACTCGCCCACTCATCCGAGAGCAAACGGTTCGCCAAATCATGGATGCGGCCATCCACCAGCCAGTTCCCCAAACGGTCGTAGGCAAATGCCTCTTCCAGAAGCCCTCCGGAAGCGACAGAGGTCAGACGATCGAGGACATCATACTCAAACGTGCGCGAAGGAAACACAGTTCGGGAATCTTCCAGCACATTCCCCGCGGCGTCAAGATGCTGGTGATGAGCCATTATACTCATCCCACCTCGGTTATAATCCATCGATTCTCTACGGCCAATGGCATCCCGCTCTATCTGCAGATCCACTGCATTGGGATAGTGGATTGTGTTCATTCGGGAAGCGGCGTCATAGCCCATCGTGAACGAACCCAGGGTCGTTGACGTAACCTGATTCAGTCGACCCGCAGCATCGTAGCCAAACGTTTCGGTCCCACCGGGATGGGTTCTTTGAGTCAGTTTCCCCGCGAGGTTGTAAGCATAGCTGACGTCTCCTGCTGTCTGACTGGATGCCGTTAATCGGCCGACCACATCGTAATTCAAGGTAATGGAGGAATGGGGGTTGCTGGCGTGCGTCAGCCGACCGGCGGCATCGTAGGTGTAGGTGTTGAGATCGCCACCTTCCATTGCCAAACGAATCATGCGGCCCGCCGGGTCATAATCGTATTCGATGACTTGTCCCCGTCTGTTCACCGCCCGGATCAGACGATCTGCACCATCGTAGGTGTAGTGGAAAGTCTGGCCAATGGCATTGGTTTCACTGAGGCGACGGCCCGCCAGGTCGTAACTCCATTGCATTTCTCCACCGCTGGGATCCTCCAGCCGGATGAGGTTATCGCGGGCATCATACTCCATGAAGAGGGTTTCCCCATCGGGGCGCTCGAGGCTGATGACCCTCCCAACGGAATCATAGACGCGACTGGTGACCTGGCCATTGGGGTCGGTCACACTGAGCAAGCGCCCAAGTGCATCATAGGTGAGGACGGTTGGTGGCAGATCTCCCTTTTGCACGCTGACCAATTTATTATTCCCATTATAGGTGTAAAACGTGACTTCTCCCTCTGGATTGGTGACCGATCGGAGATTATCCGCTGCATCGTAGGTGTAATGGGTCTCTCCCCCGCTGGAGTCGAGCAGCGTAATGAGGCGACCTTTTGAGTCGTAGAAGTAGCGCGTCAGATGCCCGAGGGGATCGGTGACGGACTCCAGCAATCCACGCGCGGTGTAGGTCTGCCGCCAGACAGCTCCATCCGGGTAGGTTGTCGTAAGCAGCCTTCCCATCAGGTCATAAGTGAAAGAGGTGGTGCGGCCGGTCGGATCCGTGACCGATGCGATCTGTCCAAGGGTATTTCTGCTCAGAAAAGTCGTTCCCCCGCTGGGGTCGGTGGCGGAAATGAGGTTTCCAAGAGAATCATAGTTGTAGATCCACTGTTCCCCCTGAGGATTGGTCACCGTCGTCGGTTGGCCACGGGAGTTATACGTGAAGACTGTTTCGCGCTGCAGCGGATCCGTCACACGAGTGGGGTTTCCTTTCAAGTCGTAGTGAATAAGCGTCGTCTCTTCGCCATACCCTACAATCGTGGAAGGAAAATTGAAGGGGCCAAGGCGCTCGATGTTTAAGCTTCGATTGTCTTCCCGGGTGCTTTGAATGAGATTTCCATAGTCGTTGTAGTGATAAGTGCGGCGGCCAATGCCAGGATTCCGGACGGAGGTGAGCCTGCCCGTGGCATCTCGATTGAAGAACACCTCATGCCCTTCCGCATCCTTGACATGGGTAAATTGTCCTCTGGCATCGGTTTTGTATTCAAACTGTGAGCCCAGTTGATTCACGATGGTATCCATTTCATTGCCCGAAGCGGCTGGAGGCAGTCCCACAGCTGAAACCAGTGGAACAGCCGGAAGCTCTGGGCGCGTCCCGGTTGCCCGGGTGCGAGCACCCGACAACTCGATCTTTCCGCCATCGGGAAAATGAATCTCCCGATAAATCCCATCTTTGGAAATGGAGAATTCGGTGTAATGGCCTTCCTCGTCGGCGAAGCCGAGCATGCGATGTTTTTGATCGTATTCAAAGGTGCGTTCCGACCCATCGGGAAAGGAGACGCGGATGAGTTGGCCTGAGGTATTGTGGAAAAACCGGGTGGTTCGGCCGACTGCGTCCGTGATGGTGTCGATGCGACCTTCTGCGGTGTAAGCAAAATGCGTCTCTCTTCCAGAGGGATCCGTCTTCACCCGAAGTCGCATCTCCTGATCATAGGTGTATGTCGTGACATTCCCGTTCCGATCCCGTTCTTCAGTGAGGAGGCCTTCGCTGTTGAAGAACTTCAGGTTTCCGCTCACGTCTTCCCATTTCCAGCCGGTTGGGATTTTTGAGAGGAATTGAAGTTGGTATTGTTGATTGACGAATCCTTGTGAGCTTCGCAGGTCAAGACGGGATACATACGAACTCCCCCGGATCAGATAAAGCGTCCCGAAAACATCCGATATTAATCTCAAATTCGCATTGTTTCGTCCAATGGAAAAAGAATTCGCGATTGCCCCATTCGCTTCTAATTGAAGAAGCTGGGTTTCCACGGATAAATGCGTCCTTTGTCGGGCCAGTGCCGAAATGGTGCCACTGGGTGCAACTGTGAGCGAATGTGAATGGAAGACAATCTCATCCCCAGTAAAATTGCTGAGCGAAAACAGCTCCACTGGCACCACAGTTTCCACGTCATCACTTATGTCAGCTGCGTATACGGTGTTCTGTGTGGCAAAGACTATCCGAGCCCGATTCTGGTCGATGGCAAAAGCGATAATTCCCACAAAATCATGCCATACGGGAACGAGGCTTCCGTCTTCAGAGGTAGAATAGAGTCGTCCCCTATCCAGAAAATAAATGCTGCCGCTATTCCAATCATAGCTCATTGACGTACTATGCTCAATCAGTGGGAGGATTTCGGCCACTTCATCATCATAGAGTGAACGACGGAAGATACCTGTCGTCATTGAAGCGTCATTACTGGAAGATAATTGATGTGTCACGGTCATCACTCCCCACCCACTCTGAGGGTAGGCGGATAGATAGATCTCGCCCGTCTCACTCAGAGCAAGCGCCTCAATTCGCATCGGTAAAGGCTGTAGATCACCATACCCAGTATCTTGCAAACGCCGAACGCCTTCAGAAATGAATACAGGCTCACTGCCTGGGTTCCAGTGATACAGCTCTCCATCAGAAGAGAAAATAAAGCCTCCTTCGGGTGAAGCTTCAATGGCTTGGATTGCACTCAAATCCTCGCCTAGATGCAAAGGCTGCTCCACTATGTCTCCAGGTTGAAAAACGGCAAAGCCTCCATCGCCCCGGGCCAGAACCACACTGCGATTCCCAGGGGCAGGATAGACCCGGTCGAGGGATTGCATCGTCCATCCGGCGCCAAATACACTTTGTGATTCATTCCTCCAGAAGGTCCATGATTCAATAGAAGAGGCACGGGAAACTAATTCACGGCCTCGGACATCGGAAATCAGTTCCTCCCGACTACCCCACCTACGCCCTGCCCCGGCAAAGGCGCCAAAAGGAACTTCCAGCTCATTGGCAATACTCCGGAGAGAAGGGTAAAGACCCGTCTCCAAAAAGGGGCGTTCAACCATGAGGGACGATGTTCGTGTCCGCAGAATATCCGTGGAACGGTTGGAATAAACCGCTTCATCCGTAACGCCGCCAATCCCAACCGAAAACCGTAACACAGCGGAAGGGTGAAAACTCAAATCGTAGGATAAGTCGATCAAGCGACTGGAACTTGCGTTGTCACTTCGGTAAACAAAGGAAACAGCCTGAGGTGCATTCAAAGAGAGCACCTCGGGAAGCGAAAATCCGACAGTGCCCACCCCACGCCCAATCGTAACGTAGGGATCCACTTCTTCCTGCTGCGGGTTGAGGTCTCCTTCAGCCCCTTCCACATGCGAAGGAATGCTCACTGGTGCGGCCGGAAGATTGATATCTCTCACCGAAAAATGGGTGACTTCAAACTCAACCCACTCTCCATCTTCAGAGACGAAGGCCATCGACTCGTGCTGCCAGCGCACCGCGTCCGGATTAAAATACCCAACGGGAATCGGCGTTCCGGGAGCGAAGCCCAGATCATTGCGCATCCGGACGGACACTGGTTCGGGGAAAGTCAGCCCCTCCGGGATGAGCTCGAGCGCGTAAGTAAAGGTCACTGTGTTGGGCAGGGGGAATGCCAGCTCGTATCCCGCCTCATAATTGGTAGCCTGAATCGCTTGGGGAGTCGTCAACACACCCGCGGGGAAATCGACCACGATACTTCCATCCGAGTTGGTGATGGAGCCGCCTTCCGGTCCCATCATCGTTACATAGTGATCCCGTTCTTTCAAGTAAACGACGGGAATCGTATTGATGGTGCCAGGGTAGAGTTTAACGCGACGGTAAGAAGTGATGTAACCGGGCGCAGAGAATTCGAGAATCTGCAACTGCCCCTCATCATCATCAAACCCTGGGACAGCGACAGTATAGGCTCCATTAGCCTCCGTGCGATAGGCCCCTTCCAGCCCGCGAACAACTACCCTGGCACCTGAAATCAGCGCCCCATTTTTACCTCTGACTTCACCACCGGCCCAGGCTATCAAGCCATCCACTTCCGGATGGTCCACCACATGATCAATTCCGAACGGGGCCGTATAATGAACGGTATTGCCGGCAAGATCAGAAGCTGTGATCTCCAGTGTATAGCGACCTTTTGGAAGCGGATTCGGCACTTCTGCCGCAAACCAGCCCTCACCCAACGAAATGACGGGCAGGGGACTCCCATCTATGCTCACCCGAACGGTATTGCCCGCAATTCCTGAGAGAGAGTCGAAGACACGAAACAGGATCTCCCCGGCTGATTGTCTTCGAGCACGGCTTCACTGGCGATGGAAACAGCCTCAATTAGAGGAGGAACTGTATCGATAAAAAACACAGCGGAAAGGGAAGCTGCATATCCATAAATATCCTCCGCATGGAAAGTGACTTCGTAGGAACCATCCAAAAGATCCTGCTCATATCCGATTTCAAATCCCGATTCCGCAGTGATCACCGGCATTTCCAGCCCATTCAGAAAATAGGCAAAGCTGCTTGGATCCAGTTCACTCGACCCTTGGGATACAAGGGCACGGATGGTTGGACGCCGTTGGTTGGTGTATTCTGGAGGCATCAGCGAGAACACAAGGCTGGGAGACAAGTAGGCATGTACGAAGAAGGAGATGACCGCAGGGTCGCTGATTCCGTTCTGATTCGAGGCGGTAAACGTTATCCTGTCTTCACCCGAAAAAGTGTCTGTTGACACATAATAGAGCGGAAAGGCTTCCTCCGAGAGGACCACCCCGGCATCGACCGGTGAACCATCGGCATTTATCAGCTGACCATGCTGGGGCCCTTCCACTATCTGGAAATGAACTCCCAGAGAGCCAACCTGCTCAGCCTCAAGCATGAACGGGAACGACTCACCAGCCCATAGGGAATAACTGGCGGGAATCGCTACGGGTGGAGGATCCGAAGGGTCCACATCCTCCACTGTTTCCGCAAAACGCAGCGTTCCCTTCCCGTTGAGAACGATTTTTTTGGCCAGCGCAAAACCCTTGATCAAGGTACCACCGTTGAGGTGAATCTCTCCCCCGGGTGCCAATACCCGTCCGAAAAACTGTGCATTCCCATTCAAGTTCATCCCTGCCTGATGCATTTCCAGCTGGAGCCATTCGGGATGATCCGGAGAGCCAACGATGCTCCTTCCATTGATGTTCAATTGAGTGCCAAGGCGAAGCAAAACCCTTCCCCTCACCTCCACAGATCCCTGATTGAGAATCAAGGACCTGAAATCGTATGCAGATGTATTCTCCTCCGTTGGTGAGCCCAGGATAATCCGGGCTCCGCCATTGCAAACAAGCTGATCGTAAGCACCCGGAGGCAGATGCACTTCGCCCACATCGCGGTTGATGATAATCGAACGGAAGAGGGAGAAATCATCCGGAATGTCGCGGGGGTTATTGATAACCAGTGTCTGCGTCCCGGAGGAAGGTAATGGGGGCAGAGTCGATGGAATCTCCAAGGGTTGGCTCTGCGTGACAATTCTCCCGATCGAAGTCTGCCCATTGATTGAAACCCTGTATCCGGCAGGTTCCACAGGACCATCACTCACGATGATTTCCGGTCGCGTTCCGCCCCCGTTAAATCGAAAGATGGGACTGCCGGGAAGAAGCAGATCTGCATCGATGCTGGCACCCGCATTGATAGTGATTCCACCGGAGCGCGGGACAGAGTTCACCTGCAGAGAGCCTTCGACCATTCCATTGAGGACCGGAGGCTCAATGGAAAGACCTGCCAAGGAAGTGGCCGCAGGTAACGAGGTAAACGAAAACGAGGTTGCGACGACCAGGAGTGAAGCAAGGGACAGAGACAGAGCTTTCATCTGCAACGATAGAAGTTGAGTTAAGACGACAGAGAGATGGCAGGATCCACTGAATTCCCCTCAAATGATCGGCGATATCGAGAATTCAATTTCTCCCCAAGACAGACTTGATTCAGCAGCAGGTTTTTTCATCCTGTCAATCCGTTCCGAACACGCTACAGGTGTATCGAAATTTTTAACACGTCGCTGATAATTCCTTAACAATATTTTCACCAAACCGGAGAGAAGAGGGTTTTTTCTTTCGGGTTGAGTGGTCGCTGATCTGCTATGGAAATCCTATCGAGTCTTGCCTTTGTTTGGCTGTTTATTTTCAGCGCTACCGGCTGGGGGTTGGTCATCAGGCGCTTGTTGGGTGTTTCCGTTCTTTTCGGAGCAGTACCCGCGCTGGGTATCGCGGCACTTTTACTTCTGGGCGGCCTGTTCGTCGCGATAGGAATCGTTTCCAAGCTGTTTTTGATCGGCCTTCTCCTACTGGGTTCCGTGTTCAGCCTAGCCACAATAATCCGAGTGGGTTCAACCACAAAGGGATCTTTTCGATCGGCAGGGATAAAGGCCGTGCGTCAACTTCTCCCCTACTCCGGGGTCATCATGGCAGGACTGATCGCCGTTGTATTCAGTAGTCAGCCCTCCGCCTTTCACATGACCGATGACTTGGAGAAATACCTGAAGTACCCTCTCAGACTCCTCGAAACCGGAGGCTTGAAAACCGGTCCGTTTGATGCGCTGGGGACGGAAGCGCTCGGCGGAATGAGTTTCTTGCAGTCCTTCGCACTGGTGTTTGGGCCACTGGAGCAAGTAAACGCAATGGATGCCGTCATAGGATTGATCGTGGCCATGGCCTGTCTGGTCTCGGTACTCAGAACCCTCGGAATGCCGGGCTGGTGGTGTGTTTTGACAAGCCTGCTCATTCCGCTGGTGGATCCGCTATATGTAAATGTATCTGCTGCCTTTACGGGCGTTGCCCTGCTGATCCTGGCATTTGCTTTTCCTGTTTTCACCAAGCCCCATGCCCTTTATGCGGGTTGGCGGAACAGTATCGTCCTCGGGGGGATCTACGCTGCGTTGGTTTCTCTCAAAACGACCTTTGCCCTTTTCGTCCCGATTCACTTCACCTCGCTGCTGCTTATGCATTTGCTGCAAAAAGGTGCTCTCCGCAGCGTCCTCTCCGGCTTCTGGAAGGTTCCCTTGGCTGCCACTTTTCTGGCGGCCCCTTGGTTTTGGGTGCATTGGGAAAAGGGGTATTCCTGGGCCCTTCAGTTATCTTCCAGTTCTCCCTTTTCCCGGCTTGAAGTCCCAACAAACAGTTCATTTCCGGGATGGCGTCCGTTCGCCTTCGATGCTCCAGCCGTCGGCTTCCTCTCCTGCAACGCCCTCTTTTCCCTCCTTGTGATGGCGATCACCGTCACGACGATTATTGAAATCGTTCGTGGTCCATGGCGGAAAATGAAGGGCCGACAAATCGCACTGATTAGCTGCGGCCTGACTGTTTCCCTGGTCTATTGGATTGGACTCTACTGGATGGCTTACAGGATGAGCGGCCCCGATTCCGCGCTGCGCTATGCGATGCCCTTAATCATTGCGGGTTGCCTGGTCATTGCCCTTTCGGGTCCGACCACACAAGCAAGGCTCCCCTCCCACTCTCCGCATCCACTCCATTGGGTTTGCTATCGGAAGTATTCCATCCTCGTCGCCTCGATCATCGCTTTGGCTTTTGCACCATCCTATCTCGCCCGAATTTCTCAGAGTCATAAAGTGGGTCATGCGATAGGCATCCCATCCCTCGCCAATCTTCGGTACATTCATTGGTTCCAGCAACAGATGAGCGACGAGGTATCGAGCCGAATTCGGAATGCCCAGACAGCTGTACCGGCGTGCGCAAGCGTCCTTGTCTGGATTGGCAGTCCTGTGCATCTGGATTATTCGCGCAATCCAATATATGACGTCGATCTCGCCGGGCTAACCTCCCCTTGGTCGGGATATCCTTTCTTTGAGGATACGGAGGCACAAGTCACTTTTCTGAGGGGACTGGGGATTGAGTTTGTTTTCTGGCAATACAGAAATTCGCCAGACCGATCCCTGGTGTTTTTACGCCACCGGGAACAACAACCTTACCTGAGAAGGCACCTTGCAGGCCGCAATGGTGCTGCCTTCTTGCAGTCGTTACAGCAAATGTCCTTTTCCTCTCAATATGCCCAAACGATCTATGATGACGGAGAATATCGGGTAATGAAACTTACCGGTCAGGACGCACCCGCAGAATGAATCACTCTGGAATGCTTTTGAGAGGCGTCATTTCGGGCTGATAATGGTTGAGGGCTATATCTGCCTCTTGCTTCTGGGACGGCTCCCTGCAAACCGTTTCTATGCGATGTCGGCGCATCCATTGTTTCCAAACCACTCTCCACAATCGAAAGGTATCCCAGACAGGATGAAATTTGCTCACCCCCCCCTCGCTCCTGGCCCGATATTGGACAGGTACCTCCAGCAGGTGATGACCACGGTTCAGTGCTGCCAGGGTCGCGGTTGACGCACAAGAGAAGCCATCAGGCAGCTCAGAGACAAAGTCCATCAGCGCCGTTCTCCGAAAGACCCGGAGCCCGCTGTTCAAATCCTTAATTTTCCTGCGCCACAGAATACTGGCTATCTGGCAATTCAGGCTTTTCACGCATTTCCGTAATCTCGGAAGCCGTCCAAAGTCCACGCTGCGTGCGCCAACCAACTGATCATATTTCCCTGCGAGCTTGAATAATTCAAGGAGATCGGAGGCCGCATATGTGCCGTCTCCATCAATCCAGCCAAGCCACTCTCCTCTTGCCATCTTGCACCCCACACGACGCGACCATCCACTCCCCTTACGCATGGGATTTCTAAGAACAATGATGGGGCCGGAGAGATCTGACAAAAGTTCACTTGTCCCATCGGAGCTGCCATCATCGACAAGAATGATTTCCAAACGGACACAGTTGGCCTTTGAACAAAGGATCAGCTCATCCATTACAGAAAAGACGGTCCCCTTTTCGTTATGTACGGGAATCACCACCGACAGATGGGGTGACAGATGATTCTGACAGCCTTCCCACTGATCCCGGGAGCGAAGAACGACCGGTTGATTGGTCATGACAGAGTCCATTTTCGACAGCAACGAAAGCAAATTTGATAACGTTTCCAAGGGAAGCAATTCTTTTCGCAACCCCCAAAACTCAGACACAGATTGATCATTGGGTCCCCCTGATTCCAGCGAACCAAAAGACTGTTGCAGGATGGGCTGCTTCCAGCGGTACATCCGAATGACGCGTACGCGTCATTCGGATGTACCCAGCGTTTGCAACACGATCTTCCGCAATAGGAGTGTCGGAAGGCAAAAACGACGCAGCGGCCCGGACGGAGCCGGGCCTTCCAGGGCCACAGAGACCCATTTCTTAGGGTCTGATTGTTTTCCGCACTTGCCCTCCATCAAACGTGCGTTCCCTTGCGAAGTGTCCGGTTTGGATATAATGTAATGGCCATGAAACAGAACCCACACGACGAAAAGATCACCCGATCAAAGGAAATCGCCAAGCAGCGTCAAATCGACAAGACGGGCTTAACCAGTCGGGTGCGTGGCCATGTCTCTGCCCAGGGCAAACGTGCTCAGGGGAAAAAGGACGCCCGCAACGAGCAGTAAAAAGGGCGCTGTCTCAGCTTCTCCTGTTATTTTGCAGGACGGAATCGATCTCCCGGGCCATGTGTCGCGCCATGCGCTGGTGCCCGCGCTGATTGGGATGGATGCCATCGGGCAGATTATAGCGTGAGACACCGACTACACCTTCGAGCAAGTTGGAGATCAAAGGGACATGGGTGGCCGAAGCAGCCCGGGCAAATACTTCCGTCTGATGATCGGCTGATTGCAGGCCAACCAGAATCACGGTATCTGCATACGTCTGCGCCTCTCGGATCAGATCGATCAGGTTTTCTTCCGTATCGCTTTCTGGGATGCCCCGCAGATAATCATTTCCGCCCAAGGCGATAAGGATCACATCGACTCCGTTCGGGGTCTGATCCAGCAGACCAAAGCCGTCGGCAGTGCGGGCCCCGTTGCGTGAGGACTTCGTCACGACCGCATCCAGACAGAAGCGTTCCAGCTCATCTGCCAATAGGGCTGGATAGGGCTGACGGATGTAGGACCCCTCAGTCAGACTGTCTCCGATGATGTGAAAGGACAGCGAAGTCATCTGTCGACAGCCACACCCGCTGAGCAGCAAAACCACCCCCAGGCCCATTGAGAGCGTCAACAAACGGGAAGCCCGCACCCCGACCGCGCTGGCCCGAAAACAACTGAACAACGTCTTGCTCTGCATCATGCCCCCCATGCAACAAAGCCAAACCGTTATGGCAATCTTTACCAGATCCCTTTCATAGGTCAGCCCTACCTTTAACAGGCTATCCGTTATTCCTATCCAAGGTAGCGCGGTGCGTCCCCGCACCGCTAGAGCCTGGCTTCCAAAATAAGCCGGAACGCAAGGGACCGTTCATAATCAGATTATGACTTCATGGCCCTTTCTTAGGCTGACCGGGGACGGTCAGCCCTACCTGGGATGGCATGCTAACTTCCATCCCAAGGTAGCGCGGTGCGTCCCCGCACCGCTAGAGCCTGGCTTCCAAAATAAGCCGGAACGCAAGGGACCGTTCATAATCAGATTATGACTTCATGACCCTTTCTTAGGCTGACCAGGGACGGTCAGCCCTACCTTGGATGGCATGCTAACTTCCATCCCAAGGTAGTGCGGTGCGTCCCTGCGCCGCTAAAAAGGGGCGAGTTTAGAGGTTACGGGCGAGGCGAAAACCTTGATCCGCACCGACTCCGTTGGGTTCGAATAAACCGCGGAAGGCGGGATCTCCGGTAAAGTCTCCGCTGAACCAGCCGCCTCCTTTCCAGACACGGTATTCGCCTCCGGTGGGGCCCGCGGGATCGGTGACACCGCGCTGGATGTCACCACCCCAGTCCCAGACCCATTCCCGGACATTTCCGGACATGTCATAGAGGCCCAGTTCATTGGGCTTCTTTTGACCGACGACTTGCGGACGGTTGTTGTTGGCCTCTATCAAGGGCCAGTTCCAGCCCCCATCGAGAAAATCGTCGCCGGAGTTCTGCCAGTACCAGCCGATTTCATTGAAGTCGTTGCTGCCACTGTAAATGAAACTCTCACTCGCCTGCCCGCCGCTGGCGGCATACTCCCATTCAGCCTCGGTAGGAAGGCGATACCCGTTTGCCTTGGGGTTAAACGTCACCACCCAGCGGACATCATCCAGCTCGCTCGCGTTGTGAGGATCCTTGGTCTCCCGGTCGATGACATAGACCGGCTCCAAACCTTCCCTCAGGCTGCGGCGGTTGCAGAACTCGATGGCATCGTACCAGTTCACCATATGGACCGGAAGATCATCTCCCGCGAAGGTCGATGGGTTCGAACCCATGATTTCAGTCCACTCCCGCTGGGTGACCTCATACTTCCCCAGATAGAAACTGGAAACCGTAACGTTTTTCCCGTAGAAATTGGAATTGGTGTTCCGGAACTCCCCACCCTCTACCCGCACAAAATCGTCCGGCCAACTCTGGGCGGAAAGGGGCAGACTCCCTGCGCACGTCACAAAACAGCAAATTAGCGTCCGAAAATATCTCATTTATTCAAAGCGTCACAAAAGTTATAACCAGTTGCACTTAGCTGACAGCAGCAGACCAGAAAAGAAAACAGCGGGCCAGCACCCATCCAGGGTTTTCGCCAAGGACGGCACTGGCCCGCGCTAAAGCGGACTAACAGTAATCAACTACACGTAGTGATTTACCCACTACATATAGTGATACCTACTGTTGCCAAACCGTCAGGTTGGAAGAACCGCTGCTGCCGTAACCTTCAGTCGCCATAACCTGGTAGTTATGATTGCCGAGGTTCCAGCCGCGATTACGCCACCCATTGACGTGATTGCTGAAGGTGATGACCTGATTGCTTCCAGTCGCGCGCTTCGAGGTGCGAACGCTCCAGTATTGGTAGAAGGTGGCCGTTCCCTGAATCGAAGGCTGGTTGACCCGCTGGGTCCGATACAGGTTGTAGCTGCCTCCATCGCTGGAGATGGTGCCCTGGGAAGAACCACCCGGCGGGCGCCAGCTGCCCCAACTGTCCACCACGTAGTATTCCACCAGCGGGCTGGTGGTCCATCCGTAGAGGCAGAGATAGCCATTGCCATTGGGCGACCAGACACCGGCGTTGTAACCGATACGACGACTGGAAGAGCCGGTGCTCCAGCCCTTGCCGCCAACGAAGTTGCCGTTGGAAGGCAAACTCCAGTTGACGGAGTAGTTTCCACCAGAACCGAGATTCATCGTCACGTTTCCGGAATCCTTCCAATAGGTGTAGAAATACCCGCTGTGGGTACCTTGTTGATTGGAAGTGATGGTTTGCGCCTGAAGGCCGGTGGCCGTGGCGCCAATCAGGCCTGCGATGAGCAGACCACGAGGGAGGACGCGCCGAAGCGCGAGTGTAGAGAACACGTTGTGTTTCATTGCTTATCTTAGAGCTGACAGAAAACCCAGAAGTTCCCGCCTCAGCTGAGCAAGCTGATGGGCTGAGCCCCCTGTCAGTGGAGTATGTGTGTTAGGGTATTAGTGCTCCCAATGAAGGGAATTAGGAGCACCCGCAGCACAATCCGCTGGCTCAAAGTTTTACAATTAGAATGATAATCAAACATTAGACAATGAACATTCAGCCAGCTTCAGAAGCCCTTCATCACAAATAGCTTAACAGTCAAAAACGAGCTGATTCCTGAGCTGTTTACCGTTATTTCCTGATCACAATCACTTCTTCGGAACTTACTGAGAGCAATGGAAACAAGCCCCTAACCCTGCGGCCTGTAACCCCCAAAAGAAAGGTTAAATGAGACATGCCTCAACCAGTGGTGTTGAGTTTACTGATTCGACGCTGCGGGCTTCAGGCTTGCACCTGAAATAGTCATCAGGTCGATTAAGGGAGTGTCCCCTCCCCACTCTTGCAGTCCCCGCATTTTGTCCGTTCAAGTCGGATCTGCCCGTGCCTTTACCCGCCCAGGGTCAATCAGTGCGATTGTGAAAGAGCCGGTGGCGGGTTTGGTGCAGCTGGGGTTTCTCGGTCTGGAAGGCGATGAGCAAGGCGACAAGCGGGTTCATGGCGGACCCGATAAAGCCGTGCATGCGTATCCACTGGAACACTACACAGAGTGGAAGTGCAATTTCCTCAAAGGGCATCCCCTGCTGAACACATCCGGCGCTTTCGGAGAAAACCTTACCACGGAGGGGCTGAGAGAGGACACCCTTTTCCTCGGAGACCGTTGGCGGGCGGGGAGCGCCTTGCTGGAGGTGTCCCAAGGCCGCCAGCCCTGCTGGAAACTGGATGACCGATTTCAAATGAAAGGGCTTTGTCGACAGGTTCAGTCCACCCGCCGGACCGGCTGGTATTTTCGAGTACTGGAGCCGGGCAGCTTACAGGCGGGTGATATCCTCACCCTGGAAGCACGCCCCATCCCGGAATGGTCTATTCGACGCATTCTAGACTTACTGTGGGGGAAAACAGCCAAACCCTTTGACCTGCAAGCTGCGAGCGAACTACCGCTACCGGAGAGCTGGCTGCGGGTATTCCGGCATCGCCTGGAAGGGACCGAAGATCCCAAATCACCCCAGCGGCTGGATGGTCCAGGCGGTCCTTCCAATCGGTCCCATTCTTGACCGGAGTCAAGGAATCTTCAGTCTAAGCCTGCTAACCTGCTCCCATTCATGCGAAAGCCATGTTCCCATTCCCCGACCCCACTGCGAGGTGCTTCCGCACATCGGCGGGAGTCGAGTGTTGGCAGCGGATGGAAGCAGAGGCTGGCGGCTTGGTGCGGCCTGGGACTATGGCTCCTTGCATCCGGAGCCCATTGGGACCTTGCTCAACTCTACGCATGGACGACGATGACGATGGAAAATGCGCAAAGCCTTTCGCTAGAGGAGGCGATTGAGCAGACCTTCTCTCCCGAAGGAAAGTGCTCTGTCTGCGTTGCAATCCAGGCAGGGCGCAAGCAGGAATCCGACGAGCAAAATGCCATCCCGGGCCTTGGGGACAAAGCTTTTCTCGTCTTTATCCACACGGAGACCACCCAGGCTCCCCCTCCTCCCCCTGCACTATCCCACAAACTCAGGGAAGTCTTTCCGGGTTCCATCCTCAAAGGGACCCCGCCCGTGCCGCCTCCAAGAGTGAGCTGAGTCCATCTGACCGGCCGAGGGAATCTCCATCTATCACGGGTTCCCTCATCTAGAACGATTCCCCATGGGCACGCTTAAGACAGCTGTGACCTCATCCAAGCAATCCGGGAATCAATGTATCCACTCTTTGCAGACACCACATTATGTACACCATTTCATCCATTGTGCGCACTGGTTTGTGCGCATCCCTCTTTCCTACTATTCTCTTAGCAAGCGGGCAGACTCCTGAGGAACCCGCCCACGAACTGGAACCGGTTCGGGTCATTGCCACCAATGGTGATGCATCGCTCACCGTGACAGTCGATCCTCGCGCCGCGGCCCAACCGATTCCAGCCCAGGATGGGGCCGAGGCCCTTCGTGCCATCCCAGGGTTTAATGTCATCCGTAAAGGCGGAACAGACGGCGATCCGGTATTGCGCGGCATGGCCGGGTCTCGCTTAGGCATTCTCCTCGACGGTGAACACATCCTCGGCGGCTGCGGCAACCGGATGGATCCACCCACCGCTTATGTCTTCCCACTCGCCTATGATCGTGTCACCGTGCTGAAAGGTCCTCAGTCGGTGGTCCACGGCCCCGGCCTCTCGGCCGGAATCGTCCTGTTTGAGCGTAGTCCACGAGTCTACACCCAGCCCACTCTTGAGCTACAGGGCTCCCTTGTTTTCGGCAGCAACGGACGTAATGACCAGTTTGGAGAGGTGCGGGCAGGAAATGCAACCGGCTATGTCGAAGCCCTTGGCACCCGGACTTCCGCCAATGACTATAAGGACGGAAACGGCAACAAAGTGCATTCCCAATATGAGCGCTGGAGCACCCACGCTGCCTTCGGCTGGACCCCCAATCCGCATACTACCCTGGAACTGACCGGCATCATCAGCGACGGTGAAGCTGCTTATGCCGACCGTGCCATGGATGGAACAAAGTTTGCCCGGGAGAATGTCGGACTGCGTTTTCACCGACATCACGTCTCCGAAGTCGTTGAGTCGATCGAAGCCCATATCTTCTGGAACTACGTGGACCACGTGATGGACAACTTCTCTCTTCGAAATTTTTCCCCCTCCATGATGATGCCCGGAAAATCCGTCTCCAATCCCGACCGGGAAACTTTTGGCGGGCGGGTGCGGTCCGCATTACAGACTACGGAAAATCTGAACCTGACCGTCGGTTCGGATTTCCAGGGGAATCGCCACACCGTGCGGAGGACATCCGACGAGGACACTCTGTCTTACCGCAGTCAGCCCCGGATACGGGATGCACGATTCGAGAGCATCGGAGTGTTCGCCGAAATGCACCAGAGCCTGTCGGAGGAAAGCCGCCTGATTTATGGGGTGCGCGGGGATCGCTGGAAAGCGAAGGACGAACGGCAAATGATCGCCATTGGCATGAACGCCATGCCCAACCCCAACGCCGGAAAAGTCCGCCGCGACACCCTTCCGGCAGGATTTGTGCGCTACGAACACGATCTCCGTCCCCATACCATCGCCTACATCGGACTGGGCCATGCCCAGCGGTTTCCGGATTACTGGGAATGGATCAACAAGGAGAGCAGCGACTCCCTCAGCGCATTTGGCATTGAAGCGGAAAAGACAACGCAGTTGGATCTGGGCATCGCCCATCGGGGCGGGCCGCTCACCGCCTCCCTCGCCCTCTTTGCCAACCGCATCGATGATTTCATTTTGATTCAAAGCGGTTATGAAAAACCGGCCGCGATGGGAAACACCCGGACCACTACGATTGCCAGAAACATAGACGCCCACACCCTCGGCGGAGAAGCAGGCATTGAGTGGGCCATCGGAAACGGCTGGCGGGCAGATGCCGCCATAGCCTATGTCCATGGAACCAATCGCACCGACGACCTTCCCCTCGCCCAGCAACCCCCGCTCGAAGGAAGGCTCGGCCTGGCCTACTCCTCCCGCACCTGGAGCGTCGGCAGTCTTGCCCGGTTCGTGGCCAAACAAGATCGGGTTGCCCTAAGGCAAGGCAACATCGTCGGACAGGATCTCGGGCCGACCAGCGGCTTCGCGGTCTTCTCCCTCAATGCCTCCTGGAAGCCGACAGAACACACCCGCCTGACCGGGGGAGTCGACAACCTCTTCGACCGGACCTATGCCGAACACCTCAGCCGGGGCGGGGCGATGGTTGCCGGATTCCCGCCCCCCGCCACCCGCGTCAATGAGCCCGGACGCACCTTCTGGGTGAAGCTGGATCTTCAATATTGATCCAATAAAAGATCCAAGGTTTATCCCATTCTGGATGCAAGGCCGCCTTCGGGTGATTCTTGCATCCTTTTTTTCCACATTCCCCGGCATCTCCCCTGACTTGTTCCTTGCTGTTCGTTTCTACTTCTTCACCCTCACACAGCATTCATGAGCGAGGATAGACAGCATTCAAAGCGGCCCAGGGGCAGTCAGCGCTACCAAGGCCGTCATCAACCAAAGACAGCAGCATTGATCACTGCCGGGGATTTTACCATGGCCTTTGATGAGCTTTGGACAAAACTGTTTTCCGCCCCTGCTCACCTTGATGTGTTGATCGGAGACTGGCTCAAGCCGATGCGTGCGGCGCTGATTCAAACCATCCAGCCGATTCTGCTGCGCCCCGGACAAACGGCCCGCCTCCTCAAGGTCCGGCTGAAGGCTGGGGAACCCTGGAACCTTTCCCAGGAGAAATTGATTCAATGGGAGGCAGCCCGCCGGATGGCTGCAGCGATCTTTGAGGGCGGACCGGAATGCCTCAGGGCGGTCAGAGACGCTGTGGCCGTTGATCCTAAAAGCGAGTTTCCTCCGGATATGCTCGCCAGCTTTGGTCGTGACTTTTCGGATACAGAACGAGAAAGGATTGCCGCCGCCCTGACGGAGCTACCGCGACTCACCCTCCGGGCACGGCGTGAACTCGGTGCGGAAGCCCTCCTCACATCCCTTCGTGAGGAAAACCTCGCCAGCGAATCTGCCCGGCTTTCTCCACTCTCTCCGCTCGGCCTCATACTCGACGAGCATGCTCCGGTCGCCAACAGTTCGCTCCATCGATACGGACAGTTTGAAATCCAAGATGCGGGCTCCCAGGTCATGGCGTATTTCAGTCTATGGCCAGAGCGATTCCAGCACCTGCTCTCGCCACGCCCCGGTCAACTCGACTCTCCTCTGGCCCCCGAATCCATCGCCCGCACCTTACCCGATATCGGGCCCCTGACGGTGGTGGATGCCTGTGCCGGGGCCGGCGGAAAAACGCTTGCCCTCAGTGATGCCATGTCCGGAAAAGGGCGACTCTTTGCCTATGATGTATCCGAAAAGCGACTACAGGCTTTAAAACAAAGAGCCAAACGATCCGGACTGTTCAATATTCAAACCGTCCCCCTCAAGCGGGATGCCGAGCAGGACACCGTAAAACGCTTTCGCCGCCGGGCGGACATTGTTCTGGTCGATGCCCCCTGCGGAGGCTGGGGCGTGTTGCGGCGCAATCCCGAACAGAAGTGGCGTTTCAACCACCCAGGGCCGGATCGCCTCCCGGCTACCCAGCAACGCATCCTTAACCTCTACAGCGATCTGGTTCGTCCCGGCGGTCGCCTCGTTTACGGGGTCTGCACCTTTCGCCCGGAAGAAACCACCGAAATCGTTTCCGCTTTCCTCGCTGAGCATCCCGATTTTAAGGCGGGACCATCCGGCTTTCTCGGTCCTTATTCCGATGGTTTAAGCGATGGCTTTTTTATGGCTGCTTTTGAGCGGACCTGAGAGAGGCCAACAGTTCTGGCAATACCAGGCCCGCCTTTCCGCGCAGACAGGTATCCGCCAGATCGGAAAGAGGTGTGGGGTCAGGATTGATTTCGATGAGGAAAGCACCCATCGCCTTGGCGTGACTGGGCAAACCCGCCGCCGGATAGACCAGCCCCGAGGTACCGATGCAAACAAAGACGTCGCAGCTACCGCTTTTCTCGGCTGCCAGCCCAAGGGCATCGACAGGCAACATTTCTCCAAACCAGACAACATCCGGACGCAAAAAGGCCCCGCAGTGCGGACAGCAAGGAGGAACTTCATCTGTCTCTGGCCATGCTTCGACCACCCGGTCTTCCGAAGAACACTTGGTCCGCAGTATATTGCCATGCAACTCGATCACTTCTGCACTGCCCGCCCGCTGGTGCAAGCCATCGACATTCTGCGTGATCAAAGTCCATTCGCCGGGGAAAGCGGATTGCCACTCAGCCAGCGCACGGTGCGCCGGATTCGGCTCCACTTGACCAATCAAACTTCGCCGCCAGCCATACCATTCCCAAACCCGCACGGGATCCCTCGCAAACGCCTCCGGCGTGGCCAAATCCTCCGCCCGAAACTGCGCCCAGATCCCCGTTTGCGCATCCCGAAAAGTCGGCACCCCGCTTTCCGCGGAAACACCCGCACCCGTCAGAATGCAGATGTTCCGGGCAGTAGAGAGGACTTCCATCAGATGATTGGGAAAGGATATGGTCACGACAAACCCAACTTGAATGCGAGCGAAACGGAATTCAAGTCCGACCAGTTCCACCCGCCCGAGTCAGGGTATCGATTACGTCAATTTCACCACACTGGCCGACTTGCAAAACAACTATGGGCCATTTGAGGAAAACGGCTTCGCATTTCCGGACCATCCCTGGCCAGTGGTTCGCAGTCCGAACCTGGGGCATTTTGAACTACTGGAATCATTTCCGCCAAATGATTATCAAACCACCCCTGTTCCTGCTGACATTCTCGAAGTGCTTGGTTGGGACACGGAGAAGGCCCAGCTACCGGGAGCCTACCAAACACAAGCTCCGCTTTGATCCGATGGGTCCTGTTCATCTCCCACTCCTGAAAACATGGGCTTGAGCCGCAGGCCTGAGATGTTTGCATGAGCGGATGATGGCAGCCGAACCGCGACCGACACCTCTCCCTCAATGGAACACAGCCCGATTGTTGGGTCGGGTCCAGGGGCGAATCCGTCGTTTGGAAGGTTTTATCAAAGGGGCGCATTTTGAACCCGACTCCCATTCCCCTGCGGTGGATACTTTTCTGCGTAAGGCTGGCAGTAAAGAAGTGGAATCGATGGCGGAATCCCTCCATCAGGATCTTCGCAAGCAATTCGGCTACAAACGCAAGCAACTGAACTACAGTTGCGAAAACGGCCAAGCCTCCATCCAGACCCCGGACTTTGAAATCAGCCTAACCATCTTTCAGGACCCGGAGGATGTTCGTGCTTACATGATTGAAACGGAAGTCACCCAGATCCGGGATGTAACCATCTGCCTCGACCACGCTTTCCTCAACGTCTTTGAGCACAGATGCCGGTCACTCCACTTTCCTCTGCCACAAGCGGTCGATGTGGAACAGAAAATTGATCAACTGGAAGAAACCTCATTCGCCGCCTACCTCGATTATCCAGCCGATACCAGCTCACTGACAATCAAAGTCCCGGGATCCTTTGTGGAAATGCGTCTCGCCAGCCATGAATTGCTCTTCAGCCTGACCCCCGGCGGCCAACTGCAGCAACTGATCGAGGGTGCCCTAAAGCTGATTGCCCAAATGAACATGCCCACAGAGCAATCTGGACCACAATCCAGTGCGCTGCCGGGCTGAATAATCCACCATTCCGCTTCAAGTCCACTGGTCCAGTTATACCCGAACCCAAGATTCAACCACCAGTCACTTCCAATTAAATCCGCTTGGCTGCTCAACCAATGCTCGCCCTTACCAAAATCGACCGCCTGCAGCGTTTACTGCGTTTACCAAGACAAAATCGCTACGATAAAAGCACCTGCACATGTTCTCCAAAAATGGTTTCAATTCATAACCGTCGTATGGTTCATCATGTTACTTGGACATCAGGATTTTACACCCATGCGGTTCGACCAAAGGAAGAACTCATAGTGACCCAGAGAGCAATGGAGATTGCATTAGGCATTTGCCGTTGCTAGCCAGCGCTGAAGGACCCAGCGCAAAAGTTCATAGCTGTGTGCTGACATCAACCTTACCCAAAAGGATACCTCTCCACAAAAAGCATAGACACTGCCCATCCTTATCCCTTCAAGCAGCTCCGCTTCCGAACACCACCCACCCATTCGGAGAGCAAAAAACCCTTTCCCATTCCAAAGGAGACAGTACAACCCTAACGTGGCGTACGCCACGTTAGGGTTGTACTGAAATTCAAGACCAAAGCGGGCGGCCTGAGGTGGAGACGCGTGCTTGGATGGCCTCCATCACGACGCTCTTAGTCGGCAAGGAAGGCGGTCAGCCCACTTGATTCTCCCCGGTACCACCGTTTCACGATCTCACCCGGCATTGAGCACCAAAATGCGGAATAGAGGGGGAAAGTGGATTTCATTCTCCCCTTTCCGCGAAAAGCAGGCACAGTGGAAGAATGGTCAGGATCGGAAAATACAATGAATTGCGTGTCACGCGGGAAACAGCCAGCGGCTATTATCTGGATGGCGGGCAGCTGGGAGAGATTCTTTTGCCGGGGAATCAGGCCCCGAAGGACCTGATCTGGGGCAGCGACCTCAAGGTCTTCATTTACCTCGACTCAGAGGATCGTCTGGTGGCGACGACGGAAACACCCAAGGCGACAGTGGGCCAGTTTGCCTGCCTCGAAGTGCTCACGGTGCATCCGCAGATCGGGGCCTTTCTCGACTGGGGTCTGGGCAAGGATCTATTGCTGCCTTTTCGGGAGCAGGCTGAGCCGGTCGATGCCGGAGAGCAGGTGGTGGTCTATGTGAAGCTCGATGAGCGCAGCAACCGCATCGTCGCAACCACCCGTTTCAACCGCTACCTGAACAAGGGTCGTCCGGCCTACCGGCAAGGAGAAGCCGTCGGCTTCATGATCACCCACCGCACCCCACTTGGGTATAGCGCCATCGTGGAAGGCGAGTATGCCGGCATGGTCTATCACAGCAGCATTGGAACGAACCTTGAACCCGGCCAGACGGTCAAAGGCTTCGTCCGCACGGTCCGACCCGACGGCAAAATCGACCTCAGCCTGGACCCCCCTGGAGCAGAGCGCTTCAAGAATCTCCCGGAGCAGATCATGGATGCGCTGAAGGCCAACGGTGGTTACATCCCCTTTGATGACAACAGCAGTCCGGAATCCATCCGCGAGACCTTCAATACCAGCAAGAAGACCTTCAAAAAAGTCCTCTCCACTCTCTACAAGGAGCGTCGTATCCGTTTCCGGGAGAGCGGAGGGATTGAACAGGCCTGACGCAACCGGGAGGGATCCTTTCGGGCTCTTGGACTAGCCCGTTTTCTCAAACCTTTCGAATCTTCCGGACTGACTTTCGGGAACCGTTCAGGATAGGGCAAAATCCGCAGGAGTGTTCCCCTCCATCGCACACCCGACGGGCGTAACAGTGTTCGCGTCCATAAAAGATGATCTGCAAATGGAGGTCGTTCCAGACTTCCTCGGGGAAGAGGCGTTTGAGGTCGCGTTCGGTCTGGGCGACGCTCTTGCCGGAAGTCAGTCCCCAGCGCTGAGCCAGCCGGTGAATGTGGGTGTCGACTGGAAAAGAAGGCACCCCAAAAGCCTGCGCCATGACCACCTGAGCGGTTTTGTGTCCGACCCCGGGAAGGGATTCCAGGGCTTCGAGGGACGCGGGCACCTCGCCACCGTACTCGGTCACAAGGATCTCCGAGAGGCGCTGGATCGCTTTGGCCTTCTGCGGGCCGAGTCCGCAGGGGCGCACGATCTCGAGAATCGCCTCAACCGGCTGACGCGCCATGTCGGCGGGATTATCAGCCAGCTCCCAGAGGTGGGGCGTTACTTGATTGACCCGCACGTCAGTGCACTGGGCACTGAGCAGCACCGCCACCAGCAGGGTATAGGCATCCTTGTGGTCAAGGGGCACCGGCGGTTGGGGATAGAGGCGCGCCAGCTCCCGCTGAAGAAAAGCCACCCGCTCGGCTTTGGTCATGCGCTTTGGTTCGGTCATTTCCCCCAGCCTTAGCTGGCGGCCTGCTTGCCGAGAAAGACGCGGAGAAAGTCAATCACCCGCTCGCGCATCTCATGGCGGGGAACGATCTGATCGATCAGCCCACGCTCGAGGAGAAACTCGGAGCGCTGGAAGCCGGGGGGAAGGACTTCGTTGGTGCCTTCCTTGATCACCCGTGGACCGGCAAAGCAGATGAGGGCTTCCGGTTCGGCGAGGATGACATCCCCTAGGGTGGCAAAACTGGCGGTCACCCCTCCCGTGGTGGGGTGCGTCAGGATGGAAATGTAAGGGAGTTTGGCCTCAGCCAGACGGCCGAGGGCGGCGCTGGTTTTGGCCATTTGCATGAGGCTGTAGATCCCTTCCTGCATGCGTGCTCCCCCCGAGGCACAGACCACAATCACTGGAATCTTCCGCTCAATGCCGCGTTCGATCGCCCGGGTGATTTTCTCTCCGACTGCCGCCCCCATGGAAGCCGCACCAAAGCGGAAATCCATCACCGCAAGCGAGACCGGCAACCCACCCATTTTACCAACACCGCAAATCACTGCTTCATTCAGACCGGTTTTTTTGGTGTATTCCTTGAGGCGATCCGCGTAAGCTTTGGTATCCTTGAACCCGAGGGCATCGATGGAGGAAATCCCCGCGTCGAATTCTTCCCAGGTCCCTTCGTCGATCATCGATCGAATCCGGGCAGGGGCGTCGAGCGGGAAATGGAACCCGCTTTTCGGCACCACATTGAGGTTTTTCTCCAGCTCTTTGGTATAGATCAACTCCCCCGACTTCGGATCGCGGGTGTAGAGGTCCTTCGGAATGTCCTTCTTCCGGATGGGAGAAACGGTGGAATACTTCGGCTTGGAAAAGAAAGGCATGATGTGAGTGAAAGAGGATGGAAGATTTCTAACCGTGGGCAAGGGTCAAGACTTTGAGTTGCCCGGCACCAGCCCTGAGCAGGGTCCGGCAGCATTCATTTAAGGTAGATCCGGTAGTAAAGACATCGTCCACCAGGACATATGTCAAATCCGCACTGACTTCTGCCCCAGGACAGAGCGCAAAGGCCCCCCGCACATTTTCCCCCCGGTGGGAACGATCCAGGCGAGTCTGGGTCCCGGTCCAGCGGGCACGGATGAGCAACGCCTCAACCCCCCTGACCGGAAGCACCCTTGCCCACTCCCCGGCCAGCCAGGTGCTCTGATTGAATCCCCGTTCCCGCTCCCGCGCAGGATGAAGCGGCACCGGAACAAAGACGGCATCCCGCACAAAATCCGCCAACCCGTAAACCTGCCGGGCAATTCGGCGCATATCCGCACCAAGGTAACGGGCATCCCGATATTTCAGCTCCCGGACGATCTCCGCCCCGAGGTCACGATGGAGCAGACAGCAGCGGCCGGACGCATAGACGGGCTCCAGCAGCTCACAATGCGAACAGGCCTGACCCGTGCCGATTCCACTGAAAGGATGACCGCAGGTTTCACAATAGGGGGGATGAATCCAGTCCAGACGACGGACACAGCGGGGGCACAGACTGTCCCAGCCTTCACCGGATGAAATCGGCTCATCACACCCGAGACAGCTTCGGGGAAAGACCACATCCAGCGCACGACTGAGGGATCCCTGCCACATGGGTGTTCACTCCTCTGAGGGAGAGGTCGGCGGCTCTCTCCTGAAGCAAAGGACCAGCCAGACCGAGAACCCAGTCAGCATGGCCAGCCCAAGCAGTCCATCTGTGACCAGAGGACTCCCGAGGAAGAGCCCCGGTTCGCTCAATCTGGATTCGAACAGCCCGACCGAACTGCGCTGGGCAATCACCCAGCCCACGTGCAGGCCGAAGCAAGCCATCAGGTTGCCGGTTTTCCAGAACAACAGACTGAGGGCAAAGCCGACCAGAAAAAGGTTGAGAAAGAGGATCAGGTCAAAGGTCAGCACCGGAGCCAAAAAGCCTGCTCCCGCCACTTTGACGGCGGAAAGGAAGGAAGGGTCCACGGTTCCCATCCAGCGCACACTTTTGAAATGCACTGCCGAGAAGACCACCGCCGACAGGAGCAGCGCTGGCCAAGACCGCAAAGCGGTGGCGAAGAGGCGCAGGAGCATGCCGCGAAAAATCGACTCCTCCAGAAAAGACACCACCACTGCCGTGAGGATGGCTCCCCCGAGGATTCCCAGCAGCTTGCCCAGCTCGGGATCCACCCGCAAAGCCGACTGCCCGCTGAGCAACTGCAGGGCAATGGGAGGAATCAACATGACAACTCCCGCCCCCGCCCACAGCAGGATGCGCCTGCTCTCCCCTTGCCATTTCCAGCCGAAGCACCCCCAGAGCCCCGCATAACCAATCAGCCAGAGCGTCCCGGCGGCGGCCGCCAGCAACCGAATCCGGTCGGCGATGCGATGGATGCCCTGACGCGCCAGCCAGCCGCGAAAAGTGTCCGGATCCGCCCCGCTCCCCAGTGCCTGAAAACCCAGATAGACCGGATAGGCCAGTAAGCCCGCCAGGAAAAAGGCCCCGAGATAGGTCAAGACAAACAACCACAAACCCCGGCGGTCAAAGGTCTGCGAAGTGGTCTGAAAGAGAAGGAGGTGCGGTGGTCGATGCATGAAACCGACCTGCCTTTTCCCACACCCCCGCCCCTTTCGCAAGCGCAAGCTCAACCTAAGGAATGCCATTTTAAACCACTCGATAAGTTCGGCTTGCCTTCTTTATTAGGTTAGGTTTTAGGAAAAATTTACATATGCTGCTTCTACGCGCTTCCCTCTCCACGATCACCTTCCTCACCGGGGTGTTCTTCATGAATTGCGCCGCTCCATTGCGCTCATACGCCCAGGACTGGGAGTGGCTGAGAACCGGGGGACCCGACCGGGGGACCAACCCCGCCAACGCAGTCATCACGGATTCCGAGGGAAATGTTCTCGTGACAGGTAGCTTTATTGCTGATGCCGATTTTAATGGCATTACGCTGAGTAGTGCAGGCGATCAGGATGTCTTTGTCGCAAAATATACCTCCAGTGGAACCATTCTTTGGGCCAAACGATTTGGCGGGACGAAGACCGACATTGGCCACGGGATTGCTGTCGATGCGGCAGGCAACAGCTACATAACCGGACAGTTCACGGGTGATTTCACTGTCGCAGGCTCCACCCTCACCTCCGTGGGAGATAACGCCTTCCTGATCAAACTCGATCCCAACGGCAACCCGCTTTGGGCACGGCAAGCCGGAGGATGGCATGGGCAGGGGTTGGCCATCGTGGCCAATGCAGCAGGCCGGACATGGATGGGTGGCTTTTGCAGCGGTCCCCTCGTCGTCGGTTCGATTGAGATTAGCCACAACCCTGACCTCAGCTTTGACGGATTTGTAGCTTCCTATGATACAGATGGCAACGCCCTCTGGGCGGACCGGATGACCGGAGAATTCACCGACCATGTCCATGGTCTGGCTCTCGATGCGAATGGAAACCTCTTGGTCGCCGGACGCTACCTAGGTGAGATTTCAACCGGATCGCTCAGTGTGCAAACCGGCGGCAATGACTACGGTGGTTTTCTTTTAAAATACAATTCCGCCGGGACGCCGCAGTGGCTTGTCAGCACGTCGGGAGCGGGTTATGTCTCTGCCCGTGCTGTCGCGGTAAACGCTTCCGGCCAGGCCTTTGTCACCGGCGAATTCTACCGAACCATTTCCTTTGGCTCCTCCACCCTGACGGCCACCGGCCCGAACGATGCCCTGCGGGATTTCTGGGTCGGCAAAGTGGATACCGACGGAACCATCCTCTGGGCCATCAACGGCGGAGGAGATCAGTGGGACGAAGCCCTCGCCATTGCGGTAGATGCAAATGGGGACGCCTACATCACCGGATATGTGGACCAGTCCGGAGCCTTTGGAGATCTCACCTACACGCTCAATCGCACCGTCCCTTTTGTCAGCAAAGTCAGCGGCGACGGAGTCCCGCAATGGATACGCCTCCCAGGAGACTCTACCACCGGCCGAGGGCTCGGTATCACCGTTGATGCGTCGGGAACCCTTTACCATACAGGATTTGTGTCCAGAGGTTTGATGCCGGTCCAATTCGGATCTCACACCTCGGACATCCCCAACTTTACCAACCATATGTTCGTAGCCCGATTAAATCCCACCGGTTCCGGCAATGCGGGCATCCTCGCGCTTTTCCCCTCCGCACAACAATCGCCCAATGATCCAGCTTGGTACCAAGTCGAATGGTTCGGCATCGGATGGTTCAGTGCAGACACCTTCCCCTGGATTCACCACCTCAATCACGGCTGGCTCTGGTGCACGGGAAGTGCGGACGCGATCTATTTGTATGATGACATCCTGGGCTGGCTGTTCACTAGTCCGTATTTCCCCAACCAGTATTATCAATACAGCCGTGCCACCTGGCTGCAACATGCCAGCGGCAGCACCAAATACGCTACCGGCCGGTGGTTTTATAACCTTTCACTGGCGGACTGGGAAAATGTCGATCAGGAAGGCTGAGCGAGGCGCTTCAGCTTGGCTGCCCAGTCGGTCATGATGCGGTCTTCAGCATCGGGTATGGTCGGCGCCTGCAGGCTGCCTTCAGCATCGGTGGTGAGTTCCATCGGGCCTTCCCACTCCCCGGTCTCCGGATTGTACCAGTTCCATTGATACGCTGCATTGGCCTGCAACCCCGAGAGGCGCGGCGCAATCGCTTCGTGTTCAAAATAGAGGAAAGCCAGGTCTGCCTCCGCTGTGCGCATCATGAAAGACCAGCCATCAAGGCCATCGTCGATCGAGTCCGGAGCAGAACGCGGATGCAGATCGGTCGAAGCGAGGAGCAAATCCTGATAACGCCTGCCTTCCGAGAGCATGAAGGCCGTCAGGTGGCGCATCTGGGCGCCGGATTCATACTTGAGGGCTTCCCAGATGTAAGGACGCCAGCCAGCTGGCTCTCCCGTCGTCGTGATGTCGTAGGCGGCGGTCCCATGGACATGACCAGCCAGTCCACCGGAGAGGACGGAGCCATACATCTGTGCGCGGGAGAAATAATTGTCCCGCGGCGAATTCGCTGCCGGAGTCTCCCCGCCGGGACGGTTGATCTCGTGGTTCCAACCGGTGTAGTAGGGTTCGAGGTTGGCCGCTGGAAACGGTGGCTCCAAATGGAAGATCTCTTCGATCGAAGCGTAAATCGCATGATTACGGGGTTTGTTCCCCACCGTGTGCATATCCAGCCAGGGTGCATCCTCGCCGTGTCCAAATTGCTGATACGTTGAACTGTCGATCAGGACCGTATAGGGCTGACCAAAGGGCATCGGACCGTAGGTATGGTAATGGTGCGTCAGCGCCTGATTGAACTCGTCCGCCGTCAGGCTGTAGTCCTCAGGAATCCAGTCGAGGTGGATACCACTGAATATCTGATTGTAGGCTCCATAGCGAGAAATGATGTATTGGACAAAGCGGGCGTAGGATTCATCAAAATCAAAGTAGGCCTTCCACGATGGTGTGTTGTCGCGGCGCACCGTTTCGATGAAAGGCACAAATCCTTCATCCGCGAGATGGCGCATTTTGCGGTCAAGGTTTTGAAAGTATGCGGGGACAATCCGGTCAAAATCGGCCAGACCCTCGCGATCGGCAAACACTTCAAAGGGGCGGTTGCCATCCTCGTCGTGCATGTCCTTGGCGGTGGTGGTGGCACCATCATCGGTCGTGATGGTGGCGTCCGGTGCCCAGTGGCCGAATTTCTCCCAGGCATTGCGCAGGAAGATCCCGTCTTCATTCGCATAGGTGGCTCCCCGATGATCCGCAGCCCAGTTGGGGAAGGCGGCTATAAAGCTGACCGAGTTAAAGCCCAGTCGTTTGCGAAAGGCAACTGCCTCCTCAAAGCTGATGCCCGGCCCCGGTACATAATCGGGGGCGGCCCGGGTTCCCTTGTAAGGCAAGCGCCAGGTTGAGGCGGCCAGCCAGGTGTCGCCCTGCAGGAAGAATGGCGTGCCGTCCGCATATTCGAGGGCACGCCCATTGGGTGTCGCCCGGATAAAGCCCCGGCGGTTGGGGTTTTCTTCGATGGCGGCTTCCGGCCAGGCAATCGCCTCCAGGCTGCCGCGGCCCCCATTCAATCCGGCATCCACCTGATTGGATCCACTCTTCCATTTCCACTGGCCGGGAGCCGTCGCCACAAAGCGCACTCTAAAGTCACGATCGCCATCCCAGAAGCCATATACCCGCTTGGCAAAATCCGGTCCTTCCAGATCGATCCACACCACCACGTCCATATAAGGATTTTCGTAGGTTTGGGCAGAGCGCAGATGAATCTCCTGCATGTCCCAGATATGGGCCTGCCCCCGCTCCAGCCGCGCTTCTAAACTCAGGCTGACACTGAGCAGGAGAAAAATGCTTGCAGATAGGATACAGAACAATCTTGGGGTAAACATAGCTCAGGCATACTTTCATGCAAAGGAACGGGCAAGCGCTTAAAAGCAACGCCTCTGACAAACTTCGTCCACGATCCCGGAAGACGGTCACCCTGAAAGCGAGTTGCAAACAACATTGGTAAACCCACGATCAGCCGCACTAGATTCGCTGAATATATCGATAGGCTGCCCGAAGGTCTTGAATCCAAAAGATCCGATAGCGGGTGGAAATACAGAGGAAAGTGAATGCCGCTATAAATGCAGCCATCAGCTCAAAAACAATGTATGAGGTAAAGTCCAGTCCAACTCCGGCTTGAGCAATCAATTTTAGACACCTCAGGCCTAAATAAAGAAATGTGACAAAAGCCAGATTATTGGCCATTTGCGCGTGCATGTCCCAGAATTCTATATAACGGGCACTGACAGTGGCTTTTTCCCGGACAGGTATAAACCTCCTCGAATGTTGAATACGCACAAATCTGGACATCATTCTGGCCATTGATCTCGTCGTGCGAAAACGAACATAAGTACGCATCTGGATCGATTGCCCATGTGACAGCCTCCGAATGATTCTCGCGGTCCTTCGCTTTACCGATTGATCAAGCAAGCAGGGGAGATAGAGCCCAAACCGGTTGAATAACAGGGTAAAGGCCACCGGTGTGATGAGGTAGCCAAAAAGATAGCCGCCAACCGTCAAACAGAGCAGAGCCCATCCGGACAGACTCTTGCAAAAATGTTCCCAGGTGAACAAGAAGATGTTCTCACCCCCACAATCAGCACAAGCATGGCAGCTCATTGCTGGAGTATGGAAAAAGTATACCAACACAATGATTCCGAGAATCCCGGGTAAAGCGAAGGCAAAGAAGTCATAGGTCAGATGGAGAAACTTTTCCATTACAACAGACCCTCCAGCAGAGAATTAAAGTTGAGTTGAGCGTAGATCATAATGAAGAGACATGGAAAATCTGTCGAATCTTCGATGGACTGATATGGCCATTTATTACTCCGAAATAAAAAAGGTTCTCATGAGGCGGCGTATTTGACCGAGGGGTGATGAAAGAAAGCGGCGACAAGTTCGGGCATGGCTCGCATCAGTGTCATGGTGACATGAACGGCGTGATCGA
>JBJHBA010000027.1:0-32011 GCA_050485245.1 Verrucomicrobiota bacterium
AAAACTCCCCACCCACCACACGACTCATGCAGTGAAAGACCCCTGACTTCGGCTTGATTCTCATAACCCTACCCAAATCAAGCCAACACCACCTGTCAATATATATCTCTCTGAGAGATTAAAATTGAGGTATAAGGGATAAAAGAAATCCACTGTCCTATAATTAGGATTGTGGTGGTTTTGAATCGTCGGGGGAGGAAAAACACTTTGAGATGTTGGTTTGGACGTTTCGTCCTAGTCTCCACTTTACCCCAAAACCCTATTCCCCTTTTCAGATGAGCGAAGAAAACGTGAAGAATGTACAAAAACTCTCCTTTTTGGAGAAAGCAGGCTACAGTCTCGGTGATGCCGGTGCGAACCTGGTCTTTCAGGTGTTGATGGCCTATCAATTTTATTTCTTCACCGCTATTATGGGCCTGGGGCCTGCCGCAGCCGGTCTTTTATTTCTGATTGGGCGTGGCTTTGATGCCTTTACAGATCCTGCGATGGGTTTGATTGCAGACCGCACCAAGCATCGCTGGGGTCGTTTCCGTCCTTGGCTGGTGTGGTCAGCACTTCCGTTTGCTGGTATTTTCTGGCTGACTTTCACCAGTCCGGGCTGGGAACCGACTTATCAGATGGCTTACGCCTACGTGATGTATTTTGCGCTGATGGGCATCTACACGGTGAACAATGTACCTTATTGTGCGCTGAATGGTGTGATGACCGGCGATGTGGATGAGCGAACCAGTCTTTCCTCTTTCCGGTTTGTGGCGGTGACGATTACTCAATTCATCGTACAGGGCTTTACGTGGCCATTGGTGGCAAAATTGGGCAATACGGATGCTCCGGCTGCGGCTCGTGATGTCGCTGAGGCGGCGCGTAATGCGGCTAACAGCCATTTGGCTAGTTTGACTGAAACGGGAGCGGATCCGTCAGCAATTGCGGCTGCGACCCAGGCTGCTGAAGAGGCTGCTGCTAATTTTGCGGCCGCAAATCAAGCGTTTGTGGCGGCAGCGGCGAGCGGCTGGTCGAACACCATGGCCATATTTGCGGTCATCACGATTTTCCTTTTTGTGGTCTGCTTCTTCTCGGTTAAGGAGCGGGTGCAGCCGGATCCAAACCAGGAAACATCTGCCAAGCAGGATATGCTGGATACGCTGAAGAATCGTCCCTGGATGATTTTGTTCTGCGCCACGATGATGATTTTTATCATGCTTGTTGTGCGTGGAGGTTCGCTTAATTTCTATATGGAAGCTTATGTCAGCCGGGCTGCGATGGGAGATTTCCTGCAGGGTCTTGGTTTACAAAGATCTGCCGATGTGGAACCGCAAGGTTTCCGTGCGGTGTTGAATACGTTTGGTTTACTAGTAAATGAGAGCCGGACGAATGTGCCCAATGTTGCGTATGGCATGTTCATGATGGCTGGTACGTTCAGTACGCTTGCCGGCGTGTTTGCCTCCAAACCACTGTCCAAGTTGTTTGGGAAACGTGCCGTTTTCGTTACCTGCTTGTTCTTGACCGCATGTTCCACCATGTGGCTGTTTTTTATCCCTGCTGATAATATTCGGCTGATGGTCTTCCAAGCGCTTTCCTGGGGGCTTTGCTACGGACCGACGGTTCCCTTGCTTTGGTCGATGATTGCGGACGCAGCGGACTACTCCGAGTGGAAGACCGGTCGTCGGGCTACTGGTTTTGTATTTTCCGGGGTGGTATTTGCCCTCAAGTTTGGTTTGGGCATTGGTGGATTTGTGCAAGGGGCCATCTTCTCCGCTTATGGTTATGAAGGTGGCACCGAGTTGACGGAGCGGGCTATTTTGGGGGTTCGGATGGCTTCGACGGTCTATCCGGCCGTGTTTATCATCATAGCCGCTTCCATTTTGCTGTTCTACCCGATTTCGAAACAGCTCAATTATCAGATTGGTGCTGAGCTGGCAGAGCGTCGCCGTCAGCGTGGGGACGAGGACGTTGGGGAAATCAAGGAAGTCGGGAGCTGATATCGGACTCCCATTGGGTGATGTTTTACCTCCCTTGTTTCAGCATACTGCCGTTGGATAGCTCAAGCTGAGGCGAGGGAGGTTTATTTTTCCAGGCAATCAAATATTAGCATTCGGTGGGTTTTGTCTCAAAAATCGATCGTTTGCACTTTCCTTTTGTGCATTTCCTGACACGTTTTTTAATAATCTGAAGGTTTATCCCCCAAAGTGAGCCTTTGATTGAAATATATCACACTTCTTTTTAGCTGATTTTTTCGGCCGTTTATCCGATTTAATTGGCGATTCCCTTCCAATATCAGTTTGCTAGTATCATGAATTATCCGGAATGTTATTCATCCCCTTTTGCCCTTTTAAAGCGGGCTGGAAAGATCGCGGTAGCCGTGTTCATCGGCCTAACATCCGCCATGCTTTCAGCGCAGGATCTGTCCCATCGGCAGGCGGATCTCACCGTAACTGTCCGTGACGGCAGTGGGGCAATTATTCCTAACGCCGATGTTCGCATTGAGCAGGTGAACAGTGAGTTTCGCTGGGGCACTGCGGTTTCTGCCTCTGCCTTGAACGATTACCGGGTTCTGCGGAATCTTCATCAATATTTCAACTCGATTACATTTGAGAACGAGATGAAGTGGGATGCCTACGAGCGCAACGCCGCTTCGGGGAATGCGGCGCAAAAAGAGCGCATTGAGAGGGTTCAGTCGATACCAGCTTTTGGCTCGTCGGGTCAGTTCCGAGTTCGCGGGCATGCCGTTCTCTGGGGAAGCCAAATGCCACAGCGAATTCGCAACTGGGATGCCAACGACGTTGATGGACTGCGTGAAGCCATCGATCAGCACATTGAGGACTACTTGAGTGATTTCGAGCCTTTCGGAATCGACAACCACGATTTTTACAATGAGCCGGGCAATCAGCGTGATTTGATCCGTAAGATCCTCCCCAATGCCAGTTTCAATTGGAGCGCTACTGCGAATGTAGCTTCTCAAGCCGAGATTGATGAAATCGTGAGCTGGTTCCAGCGAGGCAAGGAAGTTGATCCCGATGCGAAGTTTTTCATCAATGAGTATAACATCATGAATGATTGGACCGGTAATCATGATCGCGTCCGTGCTTACAAAGCATTTATTGATGCCTTGCGCGACAATGGTGCGGTGATTGATGGGATCGGTGTGCAAAGCCATATGGATCGATTTATTCCTTATGAACGTTTATTGGAGCGATTTGACATTCTATCCGAACCGACTCCTGGTGGACTTCCCGGGCTGCCCATCGAAGTGACGGAACTGGATATCAATCCAAACGTGATGAGTTTGGAACGCGAGGGAGAGCAGGTGGAAGCGATGCTGCGTGCTGCATTTGAGCACCCTGCGGTCCAAGGTGTCACCATGTGGGTGATGAATACCAGTTCCCACTGGCGTGGAAATGCTGTGATGTATGATCGTGACTGGCAGTTGAAGCCGGGAGGTCATGTTTGGATTGACCTCGTGCGTGGCGAATATTGGACCTCTGAGTCAGGGGCGACCAATGCTTCCGGCCAGATTGGCGCAACCGTGTTCAGAGGCACGCATCGTGTGTCCGTTAGCCACAATGGGATTGTGCGTTCGATGGAGGTGGATGTGAATGGTGACACGCAATTTGATTTCGAACTCGTCGAGTCCGGACCTGTGGTGACGTATGCTGACTGGGTTGAGAGCAGAGGTCGGGCGAGTGTGGAAGAAATATCCCGCCATGTGGATGGTAATGGCAATGGCATGACCAACTTGATGGAGTTTATTTTTGCGTTGGGTGAAGATGTCCTTTCTCCCACAGATATGGTTTTCCCGGAGTATACGGCTGCTCCTGACACCGTTACTTTCCGTTTCCCCTTAAGAAAGACTGCCGCTAGTGAAGTCGAGGTTCGTGTTTTCAACAACCGGGCGGACCATCCTTTTGTTCCGGCATTGCAGTCTTGGAACAACGTGGTTGCTGAGCCTGTGCTGGTGGAAGAAGGAGAGGTTGTGAATGTATACGAAGTAACGGTCTCTCGGAACGCTGCTCAAAATACATTCTTTTATCTCGGATTCGACTATACGGGAGAGTAAAATCGCCTGAATTCTTTTCCTCTCCGCCTATTGGCGGTCAGTATGGTTTGTTTGATGAATGTCCCCGGTGGTTTCACCGGGGGCATTTTTTGTCTTTGGGCCTGGCAGGGTGCGCCTGCTTGAGCGCGATCATGAACGCGTTCCAAGAAAGTAACGTGGCCGCTCAGCAAGGGTAAGGTCTAGCTGAAGGGCGGCAGCGGCCGCCGCGAAGCGTGTGGTAAGGGATCCCGATGTTGGGTGGCTGTGAAAAAGATCTGGTGAATGGGGTGGGGGTACTTTCCTCTGTTGGACGGTCAAGTGGAAAATCAATATGGATGGACCCGAACCCACTTGCACGGTGATGAGGGAGCAAGATGCTGCAGGAAGCGCACATTTTTCCCCTTACCCTTCTTGACCATGCCTTCTCTGATTAAACTCATTTCCTTCATTCTGATCACCAGCGTATTGCTGGGCACGACTAAGGTCACTCGTGCTGATATATCACATCGACAGGCGGAACTGGAACTGACGGTGCTGGGACCCGATGGGCAGGCTTTATCGGGGGCGGAGATACTGGTGGAGCTTTCCAATCACGCCTTTCGCTGGGGATGTGCGGTTACAGCCTCGCAGATCACCAATCGCGAGTCGAACCATACCAAATATCTGCAAAAGTATTTCAATTCGACCACATTTGGAAATGCCCAGAAGTGGGGGCCATTTGAGAGTCGCGGACCAGAAGCCAGTCGGGCACTAGCGGTGGAAGCCTTGCGTTTGAGAGCATTTAATGGTGAAGCAGGTATCCGGATGCGCGGCCACACGACGATTTGGTCGCAACAGGCACCGAATGACATTACGGGAGCCACTGCGGAAGATGCGGATTTCCTGCGCGAACGGATTTATGCGCATATCCCGCTGTATCATGAAACGTTCCGGGGAGTGATTGACCAATTTGATTTTTATAATGAACCGACCAACGCCCGCGCATTAATCGAAAAACTCTTCCCCGATTCTACATTTGATTACAGTAACAGTGGACAAGGAGGAGGGATCACCCAAGCGGAGATTGAGGAGATCGTTCATTGGATGCAACTTGCCCAAGAAGCAGATCCCGAAGCAGAATTGTATATCAATGAGTACAATGTGATGAATGACTGGCATGAAAATGACATCCGCGTTCATGTCTACAAAGCGTTCATTGATCGCCTTCGCGATGCGGGTGCACCGATTGCCGGTATCGGAGTGCAGGGTCATATAGACCGGGTCCGCAACTATGATCATTTCAAGCGTCGCTTTGAAATCCTGTCGGCACCGATGGAAGCCACCGCCAATCATCCGGAGGGTTTGCCGGGGCTGCCGATTGAGGTCACCGAACTCGACATTGGCATCAATGTAGGTGCTGCGGCTCAGCGGCCTCAAATTCAGGCCCAGATCGTCGAAGACATGCTGCGAGCGGCATTTGAGTCCCCTTCAGTGCAAGGTGTGACCATATGGGGCATGGATGACAGTACTCATTGGTTTAATAATGCGGTCATGTTTGACGATGTCAGCATCCCTGGGACCTGGCAGCTGAAGCCCAGTGGCCAGGTTTACCTGGATCTTGTGCTCGGGGAATGGTGGAACCGGGAGACAGGTCAAACGGATGTGAACGGGCGCTTTTCTTCCACGGTTTTCAAGGGTCTCCAGCGTGTTCGTCTGGAACATGGCGGCGAAGTCTATTGGTTTACTATCGACGTGAGCGAATCCCGTTCAGTGGAATTACAGATTCCGGCTGAGCGCCCGGAAGTGGACAGTTATGCTGCCTGGAGACTGCAGCAGCCATGGGCAGACTTCACGGACGGCTTGCCTACGTCTGATGCCAACGGGAATGGGAAGTCCAATTTCCTTGCATACCTCTTTGGGACAAATCCGGTCATAAGTGAGGCGCTGCATTATCCGTTGATAGTGGCCTCTCCGGATACGATCAGTTTGCAATTTCCTTTCAGGCTCTCAGCGGCCGAAGAAACGGGGCTTTCTATACGGGGCTCACGGAGTGATCATGTGTTTCCCGCCTTGGGTTTGTGGTCGGATCTGTCTTATTCACTTGAGGCAATGGAAGAGTCAGAGGAATTTCTCTGGCTGGATGTTCAGATCCCGCGCCCGATGTTCAATTCCAATTACTCAAATTCCTACTTTTTCCAACTTATTCTGAGAGATCAGTCGCATTTGGAAGTTCCACTGATTCCCTTGGTAAGTGATCAATTGCAGAATTGACGAGAAAATCGGTCAATAACAGGCCGATCTCACTTGCGAGGTCCGTTGGCATTCTCAATTTTGGTTGGAACCCTTTATTCCCCGGCCTGTACTGAAGTGTTGGCCGACAGCACAGGATTTCCCTGTGTTGATTCACCCCTGACGACTGATAAACGATGCGTATATTCAGCCCATCCACCCTCACCCGATTCCTTATCGTGGCTGGAGCCCTACTGGGGGCAGCCACTTTCACGCAAGCAGACGACGGCTACCGCCTATGGTTGCGGTATGAACCGATAGCGGATTATGGCCAAAAGGCCGCTCTTCAACAATCGCTCCAGACCCTGGTGATTCCCGGGGACACCGAGACACAACTTGCCATCCGCGAAGAGTTGCAGATGGGCCTCGGCGGGATGCTGGGGAATATACCGGTTTTTGCGGAACGTCCGGGACAACGCGGAGGCACATTGTTGGTGGGGACTCCGGAGAGTAATGCCGCCATAGCCAAGCTTGACCTCGGAGATGAACTGGCCGACCTCGGTGAGGAGGGTTATCTCCTGCGCCATATCGCCTGCTGTGATCGCGACAAACCGACCACGGTGATCGCCGCCAACACCGATCTTGGTGCCCTATACGGAACCTTTGCATTTTTGCGTCATCTTCAGATGAGCAAGCCGCTGGCTGAGCTGGATGAAGTTTCCAAGCCACGCATCAAGGTGCGGATTCTCAATCACTGGGATAACCTCACTGGCACGATCGAACGGGTTCAATCCGGACATTCGCTTTGGGACTGGTTTGCTTTGCCGGACATCGTGGATCCCCGCTACCGAGATTATGCCCGGGCCAATGCTTCAATCGGGGTCAACGGGAGTGTGCTGACCAACGTCAATGCCAACGCGCTTGTCCTTACCCGTGACTATCTGGAAAAGGTGGCTGCGATTGCCGACTCCTTCCGCCCATACGGGGTAAAAGTGTATCTGACCGCCCGCTTCAGTGCGCCGATAGAGATCGGAGGCCTCGAAACAGCCGACCCCACCGTCCCGGCGGTGCAGGAGTGGTGGAATCAGAAAGCAAATGAGATTTATGAGTTGATCCCCGACTTCGGTGGATTTGCGGTGAAGGCCAACTCTGAAGGCCAACCTGGCCCGCAAGACTACGGACGGAGCCACGCCGAAGGTGCCAACATGTTGGCAAGCGCGGTAGCCCCCCATGGGGGCATCGTGATGTGGCGGGCATTTGTCTACTCTCACGAAATCGAGGTTGATCGTCACAAGCAGGGCTTCGATGAGTTTGTCCCCCTTGATGGCCAGTTCCTACCCAATGTTTCCGTTCAGGTGAAAAATGGCGCGATTGATTTCATGCCGCGTGAACCCTTCCATCCGATGTTTGGCGCCATGCCCAATACTCCGCTCACACTGGAAGTGCAAATCACCCAGGAATACCTTGGAGGCTCCTATCACCTGGCATTCCTCGGACCACTGTTCCAAGAGGTGCTCGAAGCCGATACACTGGTGCAGGGCTCCGGCTCCACGGTGGCTAGCATCATCGACGGCTCTCTTGAGGGGCACTCGCTGTCCATCATGGCTGGTGTTTCCAATGTGGGAGACAAGCGTAACTGGACCGGTCATCCCTTGCTCCAGTCCAACTGGTATGTCTTTGGACGCCTCGCCTGGGATCACCAGATTGACAGCCGCCAAATCGCCGATGAGTGGACCCGTATGACCTTTGGCAATCACCAGCCCACGGTCGATGCCTTGGTGGAGATGCTGATGGAGTCGCGCGAGGCGGTGGTTGATTACTCGATGCCACTTGGCCTGCACCACATCATGGCCCGTGGCTATCACATCGGCCCCGGCCCATGGGTGGATCAAGGCCGTCCGGACTGGACAGCGGTCTACTATCATAATGCCACTCCGCAGGGAGTGGGCTTTGATCGGACTCCGACCGGCTCGAATGCGCTATCCCAGTATGCTCCGGAGCTTGCGGAAAAGTGGGGTAACCTCGAAACTATCCCGGAAAACCTTTTGCTCTGGTTCCACCACGTTCCCTGGGATCATCCCATGCAGTCCGGTCGAACCCTCTGGGAAGAGATGGGCTACGTCTATCAACGCGGAGTCAACACCGTGCGTTCCTGGCGTGATACCTGGGAAGACCTGAGTGGGACTATTGATCCGATGCGCCACAGCCATGTCAGGGCTCTTCTTGCCCGTCAGGAACGTGAGGCAATGGAATACAAGGATGCCGTTCTGCTTTATTTCCAGACCTTCCATGGGAAGGACTGGCCGGAGCTGGCGGAGGATCCGCAGTACGATTTGGAGCATTACATGAGCATCCGTCGCCGCCTCGTTCCCGGTGACCCGGCCAAACACTAAGATGAAAGTACCATCCTTACCCCTCCTGGCACTGTCCATAGCGGTGCCCTCAACCTCCGCAGCCTATCAGGTCGCCTTCGACTGGTTTGAATACACCGGCAAAGAGCCGTTCTACGATGCGAACCCCTTGCAGGAAGGACAGTTCTACAATCCGGTGCTGCCGGGCTTCTATCCCGATCCGAATGCCGTCTCCGTCGACGGGAATCACTATGTGGTCCACTCGTCCTTCGCCTATTTTCCCGGCGTCCCGATCTTTCATAGTCGGGATCTGGTCAACTGGGAGCAAATCGGACATGTGCTGGACCGACCGGAGCAGCTCGATCTAGACGGGCACCGCACGTCCCGCGGTATCTTTGCGCCGGCCATCAGCTATCACAACGGACTGTATTACATGGTTACCACAGTGGTCGACACCGCGGGTAATTTCTACGTGACAGCAAAAGACCCGGCCGGACCCTGGTCGGATCCCATCCTTTTGCCGGAAGTCGATGGTATCGATCCCTCTTTCTTCTTTGATGACGACGGACGTGCCTGGCTGGTCAACAATGGGCCACCGCCCAATGACGAGCCCCTCTACGAAGGGCACCGTGCCATCTGGATTCAGGAGTTTGATGTTGAATCCGGACAACTGACCGGACCTCGTTCGATCATCATCAACGGCGGAGTCGATCTGGCGGAGGAGCCGGTCTGGATCGAGGGTCCGCATATCGTGAAACGGGGAGGCTGGTATTATCTTCACTGTGCTGAAGGCGGAACCAGCGTGGACCACCGGCAGGTGGTTTTCCGGAGCAAGAATCCGGACGGACCTTACGAACCCTGGGACCAGAACCCGATTCTGACCCAGCGCAAACTGCCGGATGATCGCCCGAACAAGGTGTCCGCTACGGGCCATGCTGATTTTATCAAGCTTGGCGAGAATGACTGGTGGACCGTCTTCCTTGCGACGATGCCGTATGAGGAGGATTACTACAGCACTGGACGCCAGACCTTCCTTTTGCCGATGCATTGGACAGAGGACGGCTGGCCGGATATCTTGCCGGTGGACCAGGCAGTGCCTCTGGTCCTGGATGGCCCCTCCAACATGGAAGCACCCACTCCGCGCACGATGGGGCGGGGGAATTTCACCAAACGCGATGACTTCGGTGGGTCGAAGCTGGCCTACGACTGGGTGATGTTGCGCACGCCGCGCGGTGAGCCCTGGTGGAAACTGGGCCAACCCTCGGGAGTCCTGCAAGTGACAGCACGCAGTGCTCAGTTGAATGACCGGATGGATCAGCCCTCCTTCCTTGGTCGTCGACAGCAGCATCATCATTTCGAGGCGACTACGGCAATGGCGATTCCTGCCGTGCAGGGAGTGGAAGCCGGGCTGGTGACTTACCTCGACGAGACCCACTACTTTTTTGTCGGTGCCCGCCGCACGGATGAAGGGGTGGAAGTGTTTCTGGAGAAAGCCGATGGCGAGATTGAAACCGTGGCGACCAAGATGCTTTGCTCATCGGTCGAGACGCTTCAGTTTCGTTCTGAAGGCGCGGCCGGTACCAACACGCTGTCCTATTCCCTTGATGGACACGACTGGGTGGCCTTCCCCGAACAGGACGGCCGTATCCTTACCATTCAGCACTCCTGGGGTTTTACCGGTGTGATGATCGGACCCTTTGCGCGGATCGGGGCAGAGTGAATGCTGTGATTTGGTAATAATCGATCACTTGGAATATTTGTTTTTCTCCATTAAAACGCCGCTTACCGACTGTAAGCGGCGTTTTTTATTGAAGTGGCCAGGAAGGAAATTGGAACAAATCAGAGATCGGAGGGGTTCATCAAAGATGAAACCGTATTCTGTCTCTGGAATCCCATTCTCTTTGCTGGCTGTTTATTTGTCGGCACAGCCCCTTACGGAAGAAGGGTAGGGAGCGGGTCTATCCGTCGGCTAAGGAATATGGCTTTACTGCGATGGCCAGTGACGGAAAGACTCTTCTCGCAGCAGGAACGGATGGCCACCTGTATGCATCCGAAAGTGGTTGGAGTTGTAGGAAAACGTGGCCTGAGTGTATCTCCATGAAGGTCGTTGCGGAGTGCTCCCAATATCGGAACAGCCGACTGGTTCAACCGCGACGAAGCCATAGCGGTGATTGTTTATACCGCAATAGTGCGCAAACAGGGGGGAGGGAAGAATCGTCTTGAGTTCGAAGTTGAGCAGAGGGCCAGCAATGCAGGCACAGTGTTGGCTTCCATCGGAAATCGGACTGGATTATGGAACCTTTTTCACCTGCTTGCTACAGCTGAAACCGGCGAACAGGAGAAAAGCGTTGCCGCCGGGCTGGTTTATGGGGCTATTTAGCGTATCTTTATACATTCTGCTGAATCCATGAGCACATTGACTTCGACGCTTCCCGGTAAAGAAACCCTCCCCGATGCCACCGGCCATTTCGGTCCTTATGGTGGGCGCTATGTTCCGGAGACCTTGTTCACCTGTCTGGAAGACCTGGAAAAGGCTTATCGGGTGGCTCAGAAGGATCCGGAGTTCCATACGGAGCTGAACGCCTACCTCCGGAACTATGCCGGTCGCCCGACCGAGCTGTATTTTGCGGAAAACCTCACCCGCCGCCTCGGGGGTGCGAAAATTTACCTCAAGCGGGAAGACCTCCTCCATACCGGTGCCCACAAGATCAACAACGTGCTTGGGCAGGTACTTCTCGCCAAGCGTCTGGGCAAAACCCGGATCATAGCCGAGACCGGGGCCGGGCAGCACGGCGTGGCCACGGCCACTGTCTGCGCCAAGTTCGGGCTCAAATGCCGGATCTACATGGGGGCGGTCGACATGGAGCGGCAATCCCTCAACGTCTTCCGGATGCGCCTCTGCGGAGCGGAAGTGGTCGGGGTGGAGTCCGGGCAAAAGACCCTTAAGGATGCCGTCAATGAAGCGATGCGCGACTGGGTGGCCAGCTCTCGTCACACCCACTACATTCTGGGATCGGCCCTCGGCTCACATCCTTTCCCTATGATTGTGCGCGATTTTCATAAGGTCATCGGGGAGGAAACCCGCCGCCAGATCACGGAATACGAAGGCCGCCTTCCAGATGAAATGGTGGCCTGTGTCGGGGGTGGGAGCAATGCGATCGGCTTTTTCTACGATTTTCTCGATGAGCCGGAAGTGCGCCTGGTCGGTGTCGAGGCCGGGGGGCATGGCATCACCCGGGGTGGGCATGCCGCTCGTTTTTCCGGTGGTCGTCTCGGGGTTCTCCAAGGCTGCAAGACCTACGTACTGCAGGACGACGACGGCCAGATAGAGCCCACCCACAGTATCTCGGCGGGGCTGGACTATGCGGCAATTGGCCCGGAGCATGCCTTTTACCGGGATCTCGGCCGGATCGATTACGGATACGCCACCGACAGCGAAGTGCTCGATGCGTTCAAGGTGCTGTGCGAATCGGAAGGCATTCTCCCCGCACTGGAGAGCACCCACGCACTGGCTTATGTCCTTAAGCGGGCACCGGAAATGCGTTCCGATGAGGTGCTCTGCGTGAGCCTGAGTGGCCGGGGTGATAAAGATGTGCAACAAATTGAGAAGATTCTGCGTTCTACCTAATCGGAACTTGCCGTTTTGTCGTCAGCGGTCTTGGCTATCGGCCGTTCAGTTCATTTTTTTCTGAATCTTCTAATGTCTCTCAAAATTTGTTGTATTGGCGCGGGTTACGTAGGTGGCCCGACGATGGCGAAAATCGCGCAAAAGTGCCCGGATATCGAAGTCACGGTAGTGGATATCAATGCCGCCCGGATCGCCGCCTGGCAGACCGATGAGCTGCCCATCTTCGAGCCCGGCTTGCTCGAAGTGGTCAAAGAGGCCCGCGGCCGGAATTTCTTTTTCTCCACCGATGTGGATAAGGGAATCCGGGAGGCGGACATTATTTTCATCTCTGTCAACACGCCGACCAAAACCTACGGGGTAGGGGCCGGGGCCGCCGCCGATCTCAAATATGTCGAAGCCTGCGCCCGCCAGATCGCCAAGGTGGCTCAAGGGGACACGATTATCGTGGAGAAATCCACTATCCCGGTTCGGACCGCCGAGACCATTCAAAAGATCATTCAAGGCAGTGGCAACGGCCATGCCGCCCGCTTTCAGGTGCTTTCCAATCCGGAGTTCCTCGCTGAGGGTACTGCGATGGTCGACCTCGAGAATCCCGACCGAGTGCTGATCGGGGGTGAAAGTACTCCCGAGGGAGCCGCTGCAGTCGATACACTGGCCAGCGTCTATGCCCGCTGGATTCCCCAAGAGCGCATCATTCGCACCAATCTATGGAGTTCGGAACTTTCCAAGCTGACCGCCAACGCCTTTCTCGCCCAGCGGATCAGTTCGATCAATGCGATTTCCGCTCTTTGTGAAGCGACTGAAGCGGATGTCGATGAGGTAGCCCATGCGATTGGCCTCGACTCCCGGATTGGGCCGAAGTTCCTTCGGGCCTCGGTAGGATTCGGAGGAAGCTGCTTCCAGAAGGACATCCTCAACCTTGTTTATCTCTGCGAATACTTCGGCCTGCCGGAGGTGGCCAATTACTGGCGGCAGGTGGTGGTGATGAACGACTATCAGAAGCACCGTTTTGCCCGTCGCATCGTCCAGCAACTTTTCGGGACGGTTTCTTCCAAGAGGATCGCGATTCTCGGCTTTGCTTTCAAAAAAGACACCAACGATACCCGGGAATCTTCCGCCATTTATGTCTGCCGGGATCTGCTGGAAGAGCGGGCCAGCCTCGCCATCTACGACCCGAAGGTCAGTGCGGAAACTATTTATCGCGACCTCGGGCTCGATGCGGAGGGCCGCTCACCTGACGGCAAACGCTACGTGGAGATCGTGGACTCCGCCCAGAAGGCCTGTGACGGCGCTCATGCCCTGGCTATTCTCACCGAGTGGGATGCCTTCAAAATGGATCAGCTCGACTACGCCGATATCTTTTCCCGGATGGAAAAGCCTGCCTTTGCCTTCGACGGACGCAATGTCACCAACCTGAATACACTCCGCGAAATCGGCTTTATCGCCTCCGGGATCGGTAAACCGGTGTGCTAAACGCGCACACACGGGCATTGCTGCCTGTGAAGGTGAGAAAGAAAATGAATCTGACTCACCACAGACAGGAATGTCTGTGTCACGGGATGGTTTGAATCACAGCTGCGACGGGAGCCACGCCCTTCAGCGTGGTGGGGTCTTGAGCAACTATTGGAGGGACGCGCTTGTCGCGTCCGCGATCCAAGCTTATGGACTCATCCACTATATTATCTTTCGCTATACAGGCCATGGACTCCAAACCTTAGGCTGATCGGGGACGATCAGCCCTACCTTGCAGATGTCGGTTCGAAATCGGTTGGTGAGCAAATGTTGAAGGCCGAATCGGGCTTGGTCCAGCGCGACAGGAGCCGCGCCCTCCAGGTTGGGGGTCGACAGCCCTTTCATCCTTCATCCCTCCTCCTTCATCCTTGCGCAGCGTCCCCCTCAGGTTGCCAGCCCCATTTTTTCGAGGATGCGCTGGAGGTCATCGTTCCCGAAGTATTCGATGACGAGCTTTCCTTTTTTGGGAGTATGCTTTAGCTGCACCCGGGTGCTCAGGGTGTTGGACAGGGTGCGCTGGAGATCTGCGATAGCCGCGGCTTCCGCCGCTGGAACCGTCCGTCCGGGAGTATTGGCATTCGTCAGCGAGCCCCCTTTGCGGCGGGCATGGACGGCCTTCTCCGTTTCACGGACGCTCAATCCCCGTTCGATGATTTGCCGGGCGAGGAGAACGCGCTCTTCGTTGCCATCCAGACCGAGCAATACCTTGGCATGGCCCACGGAAACCAGTCCCTTGGAAATAAATCCCTGGATCTCCCGGTCGAGTTGCAGCAGGCGCAGGCTGTTGGCGACAGCGGCCCGGCTTTTTCCCACGCGTTCGGCCACCGCCTCCTGAGTGAGACCAAAATCGGAAAGCAAGCTGGCGTAACCCAGAGCTTCTTCGATCGGGTTAAGGTTTTCCCGCTGCAGGTTCTCGATCAGAGACATCACAGCGCTGGAGGTTTCTCCGGCTTCGATGATGCGGGCGGGGACCTTCTTCAATTTGAGCATCTGGCAGGCTCGCCAGCGTCGCTCCCCGGCAATCAGTTGATAGCTTTCACCGACTATGCGCACAACGATGGGTTGGAGGAGTCCCTCACTGCGGATACTTTCGGCCAGCTCGTTGAGGCTTTCGTCGTTAAAGGATTTTCTTGGCTGGTGTGGGTTGGGCTCGATTTTGCCCACCGGAATTTCCGCCAGGCCGGAGGTGGAGGCCATGGTCTCCGGGGTGGCTTTCGCAGGCGGTGGAACGGAGCCCTCAATCGCAGTAGGTTTGGTTTTTTTCACCACTTTGGCGGGGGTGGCTTTCCTAGCGGAAACTTTTTTGGCCGGCACTTTTTTGGCCGATGCACTTTTGGCGGCGGGCTTCTGTTTCCTGCTCCCTTTGGCTGCCGCCGATTTCGGCTTCCTGCTCTTGGAACGTGGCGCTGGAGGCACGTTGCTTTTCGGAGTGCTGACTCCGCCTGAGATCAAACTTTCGAGGCCTCTTCCGAGGCGCGATTTATTAGCCGCCATGCTTGCTTGGGGTGATTCGGTGAAAGGACAGTTGCTGTTGCAGGATTAGTTCTGCTGAGGAACAAAGAGTTCTTGATCGGGATAGATGAGGTCGTTGGCAAGCCGGTTTGCATCGCGAATCCATTGTACCCGGCTGTTCTGCTCGCGAGCGATCCGCCCGAGGGAATCACCGGGGCGAACGGTGTAATTAATCCCGGTCTTGGGGTAGTTGTCACTGAAAGTAACTTGCTGCTGGGGAGCACGCGGTCTGCCTTCGATCGAGCGGGCGAGGGCACTGATCGCATTCTGGGTCTGCTCGGCGAGCTTTTCCACCTGCCCCGAGACATTGGAAATAATCGCTTCGCGCTGCCGGTTGTTGGCCGTCTCCATTTGCGTGCGCAGCTCACGCAGGGCGGCATTTAGCTGGTTGGTGGTGACATATTGATCCTGCGCGTTGCTTAGCTGGGAGCGCAGAGTCTGGCGCAGCGCCTGGTTTTCCCGCACCAATCCTTCCATCTCAATCCTGAGGGCTCCGAGTTCCCGTCGCAGCTCTTGTACGTCCTGCTCCAAACCGGTGATTCGGGCTTGGACAGGGGTTCCCTGGGCAGAGAGCATCCCTGCCGTCAGGCACATTCCGATCAGACAAATCATCCAACGCATGCAGCAAATATGGGTACGCTGGAGGGCGCGGTCAATGACGAGCTGCCGCTGGCCGAAGAATTGCGTGCTCTGCAGGGGCAGCGGCATTCAGGGGCGTGAAAAGGGCTTTTCTTTTACCAGCGGATACATCGCTTCGCTGCTGGCCAGGCTTCCGCTGGTGAGCGGGAATCCTTTGAGGAAATCCGCCACTGGCAGCATTTTCCCACCAGGGCGTTGCAAGCTCAGTAATTCGATCTCGCCCGATCCACAGGCCACAAAGACGCGATTGAATTCCACCCTCAGGGTGCCGGGGGCAAGAGTGTGTGGGGTGGAGCTGTGCGTGGTTTTCCCGATTTTGAGGCTCTGTCCATCCACTTTCAGGAGGGCTCCCGGCCAAGGTTGAAAGGCGCGAATGTGATCGTGAAGCTCCTGAGCTGGGCGGTGAAAATCGAGATGGGCGTCCTCACGGGTAATCCGGCGACAATAGGTCGCTGCGGCCTCATCCTGTGGAAAAAAGTCCGCCTCTCCGCGGCAGAGGCGTTCCAGATTGCGGGCCAGCAAGGGAACACAGGCGGCGGAGAGTGTCTCGATGATTTCAGGGGCTTGAGCGGTCTCAGGGATCGCGACCCGCTCCACATCGCAAACCGGCCCGGCGTCGAGTTTGGGCACAATCTGCATCAGGGAGACTCCGGTTTCCTTTTCCCCGATAGCGATGGCGGTATGAATCGGGGAAGCCCCGCGTAACTGAGGCAGGATGGAGGCGTGAAAGTTGACGACACCACGCGGCGGGATTGCAATCAGCGACTTCCGCAGCAATTGGCCGAAGGCCATGACGAGTATCAGGTCCACTTTGCAGTCCTGCAGCCATTGCTCGTCTTCCGGACCACATTTCAAAGGCTGCCGCGCGACCAGATTTTCTGCCTGCGCCCATTGCTTAATGGCATTGGGGATTACCTTCATCCCCCGACCCGAAGGACGGTCCGGCTGGGTGAAGATGCCGACCAGTTCCACTTGCTCTGCCGCTTGGTCCCGCAGGTAGCAGAGCAGAGGGAGGGCGATCGGGTCCGAGCCCATGAAAACAATGCGTGTTTTGTTGTCCACGGCATCAGCAAGCCGCAAATCACTTTCGGCATAAAGCCTGAAATACCGGAGAGCAATCAGCTATCGGTGTTATCGGCACACGTTTCGCAAAGCCCGTAGACCTCCAGATGATGGGAGCTGATGATAAAGCCCTTGGCCTCGGCTTCCTCCTCGACGGAGTGACCGATGCAGACATCGAGCCGCTCGGTGCGGTGACAACATCGGCAGATCAGATGGTGATAGTGCTCGTCCGGCGCGGTGATCTCGAAGAGCTGGGTGCCGTTCTCCAGCAGGATGCGCTGGAGTACGCCAGCCTCCTCCAGTGCTTCCGTGTTGCGGTAAATGGTGACGAGATCGGAAGGAAGAAACGCTCCCTTTTGTCGGATGTCTTCCGCGCTGAGTGGACGGTCGGCAAGGATGAGCGTAGCGATGACCCGCTCTCGGCTCTTGGTCATGCGCAGCCCCCGCTCCCTGAGGCGGTCGGATACGGCCCTGAGCAGGGTGGGACTCTTTTTACGGCTGGCCATCTTCCCTCCAAGGATTGGGGGAACCCTCCCCGCTGGCAAGAACGCAAGTTGACACCCGATCCTGAGCATCCCTCCCCATCGCTGTCGCCTGAACTGCGGCCAAAGGTGGAACGGTGCGTGCGTCCCTGCGCCGCCTGTTGATCGAACGGTGGAGTCCTCTTTTTTCTCAATTAGCGAAAACTATTTGCAATAAGCGGCGGCTTCCGCACTTTTCAGCGACATCAGAGGTGATTCTCATGTCAACATCCACCGAAACCAGCATTTATTCTGCACCAACCAAACCTGCGCCTGAAGTTCGGGAGGGCGGTGGGGTACGGACGCAACGGATGTTTGATGGGCTGGCCCTGGCCCTGACCGGAGTGTGTGGCGTTCAGTGTCTGCTCCTGCCGGTGTTATTGATTTTCTTCCCGATCCTGGGGGGCAGTATTTTCATGCAGGACCATTTCCACCTTTGGCTGCTGGCCGGCATTCTACCCGCCGCACTCATCGCGGTTTTTCTGGGGTGTCGCCGACACAAGGACAAATGGGTCATGGGGCTCTCCGTGGTAGGATTGAGCGTTTTGATGCTCGCCGCCCTCTTCGGACATGACCTCTTCGGGCATGAAACGGAAAAGTGGATCACGCTCAGTGGGGGCTTGATCATGGCCATCGCCCATATTCGCAACTTTCGCCTTTGTCGCAAAGTGGACTGTTGTCATTCCTGAGGCGGGAGCGGCGGGGGTTCAGACTTGGACTTGTCCGTCTCTTGGCTGGCGCGCTGGATACGCTGATAGAGGAAACCGACCCCAAGCAGCAGGATGCCCAGACCGAAGAAGGCGATGATGCGTTCCTCAGTCTGCACCAGGTCCACCGAGAAAGCGCGAATCAGGGTGGCGGAGAATCCGATCAGACTGACCAGCCGGGCTCCGGCTTGCCGGGTTCCCAGTCCCAGAGCAAATATCCCGAAGGAGGCAAATGCCCAGATGGCGGTGGCATAGCGAACAAACTCACCGCCGATCCCGAAGGGCAGGATTGCCAGTACAATCCACAGGCCAGCGGCATGACTGAAGGCGACCCAGGACACATGTTGCTTGCTGCGAATGAAATAGAAGGGTGCCAGTAGGAAGGCACATCCCACCAGCAGGCTGATCCAATCGAGGGTTTCTCCAATACGGAAATCCGTAGCCAGCACGCAGAGCAAAACCCACAAGAGAAATTGCTGCCAGCCCATAGCGATGGCGGTTCCAGTGCTTGGACGAAAACGGTGAAGAACGTAGTGTATCAATACTGCGGATACGCTGGAAAGTACCAGCCAGCCTCCGGGAATGTAGGTGCCGAGGGCGACAAACCACAGGACCAGAACCAGCCCAAGTTGTGTTCCGGATAGAATCGGGTGCGCGCTCTCAAAGAGGATATGACCTCGCGCGGGACTCCAGCGCAGCACAAAGCTTTGCGCCAGCAGTAATGCCCAGGCCAAGAGGTAGAGTGGATGCTCCTGATCGATTCCCGGACCAAGGAGTAGATCCATCGGGATCAATACGGCGAAGAGTGCCGGAAGCAGGCTCAACCGCGGGGCACTGCTCAGGATTCGCTCTGGTATCAACATGCCAGCCAGCGCGACCCCGGCGAAGAGGACCGCTTGTGGCCCGGCTCCCCCGACCACGAGAGGAGCCCAGAAAGCCAGGGTGATGAGGACACTGAGCATGCCAAGGTGTTCCAGCCAGAGAAGATGCGTGCGATTGGGCGTGCTCTCCGTTGAAACATGCTCTTGCCCCAATCGGGCTATTCCCGAAACCAGTGCGCTGGAAATCATCAGATAGGTTCCCATGACCCAAGGCGCGACGATGGTGCTGGCTTCAGGTTGAGACCACCAGATCAGAAGCGAACAGACACCACAGGCGGCAGCGATCCAGAGTCCGCCGATGTTCTGCCGAAAGGCTGAGTAGAGAGCCAGCAACAGACCGCCCAGCAGCCAGGCAAAGCTGAGATCCTCAATCCCCGCGATACGTCCCAGGGCAAAGAGTCCGCCAATGGCGAGAATGGCAAATGCAGCCAAACTGAAGAGCTGAGCCCAGTCTTCTCCTGTGGACTGGCTTGGTTGCGCGGAGGCTGTTTCTTCCGGAGCATACTGCACTTGCTCGAGAAGGGAGAGAAAGGCGAGCAGTCCGGTCAGGAAGCCCATCCAGCTCAGTTCACCTGGGTTGGCCTGACTCACTTGATGAATAAAAAACATGGAAGCCACCAGCCAGAGGGCACGCCAGCCTTGCAAGACCCATGGACTGGAGTCGCGTTTCCAGAGCGATATCAGCGCCCATCCTTGCAGGGCGAGTGCCAGCATGCGTACCTCTCCTTCAAAGTAGGCGACAATAAAGAGGGTTAGGAGGGTCAGCGCCTTCAGCAGCCAGCCGTGTACGAGCGATTCGGGCTCTTTGCGAGAATGTGCCCAGAGCGTGGCGACAGCAAAAATGCCGCTCCAGCCCAGATAACTCCAGGCGAGATGTCCGGGATGAAAACTCCAGATGCAGATCAAGTGGAGCGTCACGATAAGGCCGGCTCCGCCGGCTAGAAATGCCAGGCGGTAAGGCGGCTTTTCCCAGCTGCCTGAGCGAAACAGTCCGGAGACGAAGATCAAGGCGGTGAGGGCAAGTGCAGTGAGGTGGGTTTCAAGCTGGGTGGGAGCTGGGACGAAATCCCAGAGAGCCGCCCACATCTGGCTGAGGAACAGAAATAGTCCCATCGCCAGCCCGGTCCATTGCACACCGTCCCAGCGGCGCAGGCTTCCCAGCGTGACCAGTCCGATCGACCAGCCCACTGCGTAAGGGAGTGTCCAAGGTGAGAGATCCAGCGCTATGGTGAAATACCCGGCGACCGCTCCGAGTCCGGCAGCCAGATAAGCGATTCCTGCGTTCCGTTTGGCGGCGGCCACCGCCACGATGCCGACAAGGGCGGCCAACTGGAGCAACCAGCCATGAAAGGGACTTTCCACAATCCGCACCGGAGGAAATGCATGGGCTGCAAAGGCTGTCAGATAGCCCAGGACCAAGCCTCCTGAAAAGAGTGATCTCGCATAATTGCCCCAACGCACGCGCATGTAATGTCCCAGCGCAAGGAAGATACCTGTCAATCCAGCCAGTCCGAGCCAGCGTACCATTGGGGGTGTTCGCATCCCCACGTGAACTGCGAAAAAGATCGCTCCAAGAATGGCCATGGCAAGGCCCAGATAGGTTGCCCAGCGACTGCCCCAACGAAACTCTGCCTTTTCCGAGAGTGCGGAAGGGACTTCCGATTGGGGAGCTTGCTTTCTCGCAACCATGGCCTGCTCAGCCCTGGCAGGGTGTGAGGGTGGTGGGCTCACCGGCTTTAGCGGCGGACCCGCAGCTTTAAGAGCGGTCGGCTCCAGGGCTTGTGGCGATGGAGTGCCCTCGCGCTTCTCCGGCACTTCCTGCGGAGATTCGGTGGTTTTCGGTGGGCAGGGAGCCTCCGGCCGCGCTGAGGATTCCCGCTCTCTAGCCTCCACTGGTGACGAAACGCGTTGGGCAGAAGCAGTGGCGGCGGGCGGATCCCCTGTGAGCGTTTCGACTATCTTCACCTCTACTGCGGGTGGCGTCTGCGGAGTGCTCTGTGCGGGTGGGGGCTGGCGGCGCAGTTCCTTCAGAACCTCGGCCATGGCCCGCTCGGCCTGGGCGGCACGGTCGCGGGCGTTGAGCGCCAGCATCAGGCTGATCAGAGAAAGCAGGCAGACTGCTGCCAAGAGGAGTGCAATAAAGGTCATAGCGGAGAGCGGCTTGGGGTGGATGGGTGCTTCGTTCGAAGCCTTCAGCGGCGGGGGATCATCGAGAAGATGTTTCCACCCAGATCATAGGTGGTTTGGTGCGGGGCTGGAGCTGGAGAGAGATGCACTGCGAGGATGGCTGTTCCTATCAGAACAAGCAGCACAATGAAGGGAAATCCGGCAGAGAGGAATTTTTTTGTTTTCATGCCCGCCTCTTATTCACGGACCATGCCAAGAATGAAGGCCTCTTTTGTAAGTTGCTTATAAATGGATTATTATAGAATTTACAGATGAAATATGTCTCCCGTGAATGCTCAGTGAATTGACATTTTATGCCAAATGACTGACAAGAACTGCATGCCTTCCTTGTTTTCCTCTTCTGAGCAGCGGCGATTTCTGGAATGCGTCTCCCGTTTGGCCTACTGCAACCCTTTTACCTCTGAACGGGTCAAGCTGGAGCGGGAGGCTCTGGGCGATGCCTACGATGCATCCGATTTGGCCTGGAACCTCGATCCGCGTTCGGAGGAGCGCCACCGCAATGTTGCCCGCCTGTTGTCCGAAGTGGAGGGGGTTCTCAAGCGGGCACGAGCTCCATTTTTGGGCGGAGAAGCCCCTCCGGCAGAGCGTTTCCTCTACATGGATGCGGTTTTCTTCCTGATTTACCATCAGCTGGACGGAGCACTCGACAAGTTGATCACACAAGCCCATGCCGAGGGGATCGGACGGCGCAGGGTCAGCGTTTACAGTGATTTTCTGGAGCGATATGGGCACTGGTTCGGGTCGGAACAGCCCATGGATCCTGCTCACCTCTTTGCCTGCTTTTTTCAGATTCGGCGGGCGTTCCACCATATCTTCCGTTTTTTTGTCGGTCGTTCCACTGCCGCCACTCAATTGCGGGCCCGCATCTATCAGTCGATATTTACCAGGGACTTGGGCCGTTACCAGCGGGCCCTTTATCAGCGAATGGGGCAGATTCCGACCTTGATTACCGGTCCTTCGGGGAGTGGCAAGGAGGTGGTCGCCCGGGCCATCGGCTTGTCTCAATACATCCCCTTCGATCCGAGGGAGCGGGTTTTTGTCGAGGATTTCACTGAGCGCTTCTATGCCGTCAATCTCAGCGCGCTTTCGCCTACCTTGATTGAGTCGGAGTTGTTCGGACATCGCCGTGGGGCCTTCACCGGAGCGCTTCAGGATCGTGAGGGTTTCTTTACCGCCTGCGGTCCTTATGGAACGGTCTTTCTCGATGAAATCGGAGAGACGGACATGAGCATTCAAGTGAAGCTCTTGCGCGTTCTGCAGACACGTCATTTTCAGCGCCTGGGTGATGTGCGCAGCGAACCTTTCCGGGGGAAAATCGTGGCGGCCACCAATCGGGAGCTTCCTGAAGCAATTGCCGAGGGAAAGTTCCGGGAAGATTTTTACTACCGCTTGCGGGCAGACACGGTGGAAACCCCGGACTTGGCCTCGCTGATTGGGGGAGACCGGGAGGAGTTATCCTTTCTCGGGCAGTATGTCGCGGCCAGGGAGGCGGGGGAGGCTGAGGCTGCGGCGCTTTCGGCTGAGTTTGATGCCTGGTGCCGGGCTCACCCGGAATATCGCTGGCCCGGAAATTTTCGCGAGTTGGAGCAGGCGATGCGCTCCCTGATGGTTCATGGAGCCTATGAGTCCACCTTGCTTGGCAGCGGAGGAAGCAGTCTGGCCGCACGTTTGGCTTCCAGCGGTTGGACCTTGCGTGAGCTCAATCACCACTATGTACACGAACTCTATCAGCGCTGGCCCAATCTTGAGGAGTTGTCACGGCGTCTCCAGGTAGATCGCCGGACAGTGAAAAAACACTTGGAGGAACCTGACCCGTAAGGCCCCGTTGCTCCCCCGCCTCAGTCTTCGGCCCAGGCCTCGTATTGATCCCGCAACTTGGTGAGAACCTGGAGCTGTTCTCCGGTGGGCTGCACCGCAGTGATGATTTGCTGCAGGTGCTGGGTGGCAGAGGCATAATCTCCGGAAGTGATCGCATTGACGGCATGAGCAAGCGGGCCTCTGGCCCCGGGCGTTTCTTTCAGGTCGCTCTCCAGAATGTAGGCGTCGACCAGTACTTTGAGGTCTTTGAAGGCACTGACTTGTCCGGAGCTCAGCCGAGCGGCGGCAATTTGATCAAGACTGCCCAGGGCCGAGAGATACTCACCGGCACCGAGGGCTTCCAGGGCATTATTGGCCTGTCGGGAAAGGCTGGCCCGGGTGATGCCGAGCGCAGAGGTCAGGCCCTTCGCTTTCTCCAGTATGTCCGGAGGTAGGTTGTACTGGCCGGCCCGTTCATCCACTGCTTCTCTCGCCTGCTGAGACAGGTTGTCCAGACTGAAGGCAGAGAGGCAAACGGATAGGCATAGGCTGACCACAAGCAGAAAGAAGCATCTTTTCATGCGCCTATCCTGTCCGGTTCCCGACCGGATTTCAAGAAATCAAATGGCTTCTCCCGTTGAGGGATCAATTCCCCGCCTGAGCAGGAACCTCCAGCACTGCATCGAAAGCGGCTTTTGGCTGTAAGTCGCGGTCGAAGAGCAGCGGGTAGCTGGTTCGTCCCCGGATGGGCCAGTTGTTCAGCCAGGAATGGCGATCGGAGACTCCCCAAATGGTGACACGGCTGACTTTGTCCTGGTGACGCCAGTAGACTTCAAAGATTTCCCGATAGCGATCCGCCAGAGCTTGCTCAACTTCCATCGGCAAACCATCCGGAAAAGGATTCAGTTCATCGCGGAGTTCTGCGGTGAGATTGACATCGGCTCCCATATAGGCAAAGGCCGGAGGCAGCACGTCGATGTCCATTTCCGTGATCATGACAGGGATGCCCAGCTCGGCCAGTTCAACGACTGTGCGTTCGATGTCCTCAATACTCGGCCAGTCCACCCGGATGTGCTCCTGCGTGCCGACCCCGTGAATAGGAATACCCCGTTCCTGCATGCCCCGGATCATTTCGATGGTGGCGGCCCGTTTCCCGTCAAAATTCAGCGTGTAATCGTTGTAGTAAAGTTCAGCCTCGGGGTCCGCTTCATGGGCAAACTGGAAGGCCAGATCGACGTATTCTGGTCCAATGATCTCATACCAGAGGGTCTCACGATAGCTGCCATCCTCAATAATTGCTTCGTTGACCACATCCCAGCCGTGGATGCGGCCTTTGTAGCGTCCGACCACCGTGTGGATGTGCTCGCGCATCCGCTCGATCAGGGCATCCCGGGAAATACGCTCACCGTTCTCATCCTGAAAAATCCAATCCGGAGCCTGACTGTGCCAGACCAAGGTGTGTCCTACAATGTGAAGGTTGTGGGCTTCCGCCAGATCCACGATCGCATCGGCAGGACCAAAGTTGAACTCACCCGGGCTGGGCTGGAGAGTGTCCCATTTCATCACGTTCTCCGGCGTGATCGAGTTGAAGTGCTTCAGCGCAACAGCCAGCTCGTCGGCCGCTTGCCCGGTCACCTGATAATGGTTGAGGGCGGTCCCAATGAGGAATGCTCCTTCAAAAGCCTGGGCCAGACTGGTGATTTGCGTTTCGGCTGAATCCCTTTCGTCGCATGAGCCGCCGCAGCCGCTGTTCAAGAGTGCGGCAAGGCTGAGTGAGGTTGCTAAGAGCAATGGCTTAAGGTGAATCTTCATACGACTAATCTGCAATAAAAGGGAGGGGGAGGGGACGAACCGCAATCTGGTTATCCGCCAGCATTGGGAATCAAAAGACGAGAGTGTGTTATAAGTTTTTTACCTCAGGCAATCTCAAAAGGCATTTTACCTAACCATTGGCAAAACGGGCAACGTTGACATCGCGGTCCAGAGGCGTTCCCTCGACCAGGTGGCTGGTCAGCTGCCGGGAGAAGAGCGGAGCTTGCATCGCCCCATGGGAGCCCAGTCCGGAAAAGATAAAATAATCGGGACGTTGCGGAAGGGCACCAAGCACCGGGCGGTAATCGATCACCACCGCCCGCACTCCTGCCGCCTGATCGTGGATGCGGAAGGGCAGGCGCATCCAGCGCTGCAATTTGGCGACCAGCTCGGAGCGGGCAATCAAGCTGGGGGGCGCTTCGAAGTTGGACCAGGCATAGGTGGCCCCAACCCGCCAGCGCTCCTCGCCGATCGGTTGCAGCCAGCCCCCTCCGTTCCAAAGCTGCCGGGGCAGCTCCCCTTCAAGGGACACTTCCATTACTTCCCCGCGGGCATTTTTCCAGGGGAGGGCGGACCAGTGCGGATCCAGCGCGCAGCGCCAACCCCGACAGTCGACCACACGGCCACAATAGGACTTCAGCGTCTCTCCCGGCAGTCGCTGCCCGGCGTAGTGGCGGCGCAGACCCGCCACTAATCCGGGGACATCCAGCCATCCGGCCTTGAGCGTCTCAAAACTGCCATAGGGATCGCGGATGGCGTCCCCATGCGCCCTTGGCTCATACAGCGATCCGATCCAATCCGGGTTTTCCATTTTCCGCTGACTCAGTTCCTCCCGCTGCCCCTCGTTTTCCAGCAGGCGAACAAGCGGGGTGGGGTGCCAGAAGGTTTCTCCGAGAAGATGTTCGATGTCCTCAAAAGCAGCCAGGGTTTCTGCCTGAGCGCTGGCAAAGTCACTGTTCAATTTGAATTTTCGACCCGCCAGCGGGTTGATGATTCCCGGTGCCATGGTCGAGGCGGCACCGGGCAGCGCTTCGTCTGCCCAATAAAAGGAAACGCCCGCCCGCTCCAGGGCGCGGGCAAGAAAGGCTCCTGCCAGACCCAAACCAAGAATGCCGATCGGCTGCGTGTTTGCTGTCATTCAGCCGCACTTTGACACGGGCTCCGGTCACTGCAAGGCGCGAAGCGCCGGAGGCCGGAGCTTCAGGAATCCGGAAGGCAGCATGCCCATAATTGGGGCTTGCTCCGGGCCCCATGACCTGAATGATGGTTGGTTTTTCCTCGGAAGATTTCCTCAGGCGCTGAATGGCAGAACCCATTGCTGCGATTTTGTGAAATTGTATGCGAAAATACTTGCCTTCACTTTTCAGTAGCCTACTTTCCACGCTTTTCTCGAATTTCAGACCAAGATAATCAGCCGTATGCCGACCATCAATCAACTCGTCCGCAGCCCACGTGTGCTTCAGAAGGGAAAGAGCAAGTCACCTGCGCTCAAGAACAACCCCTTCCGCCGTGGCGTGTGCACGCAGGTCATGACCCGGACCCCCAAAAAGCCGAATTCCGCGATCCGTAAGGTCGCCAAGGTCCGTCTGACCAGCGGCTACGAAGTGATTGCCTACATTCCGGATGAAGGGCACAGCCTGCAGGAGCACAGTGTGGTCCTCGTGCGCGGTGGTCGTGTCAAGGACCTTCCCGGTGTGCGGTATCACATCGTTCGTGGAACCCTGGACTGCACGGGTGTCGACAAGCGTCGCCGCAGCCGCTCCAAATACGGGGTCAAGCGTCCCAAAGAAAAGAAGTAATTTTTAGCCTGAGGTAGCATTATGTCCCGTCGTCGTAGAGCCGAAAAACGCGAGCACACGCCCGATCCCCGTTACAACAGCGCATTGGTCAGCCACCTGATCAATGTGGTCATGAAGGACGGCAAGAAGAGCAAGGCGCAAACCATTGTTTACTCTGCCTTTGAGCGCGTCAGCGAAAAGCTGGGCAAGGGCGATCCCACCGATCTGCTCCTCGGAGCCCTCGACAACATCCGCCCGAAGCTCGAAGTGAAGAGCCGTCGCGTCGGAGGTGCCACCTACCAGGTTCCCCTGGAAATCCCTTTTGAGCGCCAGCAGAGCCTTGCTTATCGCTGGCTGGTAACCGCCGCCCGTTCACGCCGCGGTTCCATGGGCGAAAACCTCGCCGCAGAAATCATCGATGCCTATAATAACACAGGTTCGGTGGTGAAGAAGAAAGACGATACCCACCGCATGGCGCAGGCCAATCGTGCCTTCGCACACTTGCGCTGGTAAGGCGGTTTTCGCCTTCGTCTTCCCCCCCCGTTCCTTGATAGAAAAGTTTCCTTTCCCGCCATGAGTCTGGCCGACACAACGCAGATTTCCCCGCTCAACGCGAAGGACCGCCTGTGCCCGCTTGAATATCAGCGAAATATCGGAATTGCCGCTCACATTGATGCCGGCAAAACCACCACCACGGAACGGATTCTTTTCTATAGTGGCAAAATCCATAAGATCGGCGAAGTCCATGAGGGCTCGGCTACCACCGACTGGATGGAGCAGGAACGCGAACGCGGCATCACCATCACTTCGGCTGCCGTTTCCACTGAATGGACGACCAAAATCGGCCCCTATCAGGGCATTTCCCACCGTATCAATGTGATTGATACACCGGGACACGTCGATTTTACGGCCGAAGTCGAGCGCTCCCTTAAAGTCCTCGATGGTGCCATCGCCGTCTTCTGCGCGGTCGCCGGTGTCCAGCCCCAGTCCGAAACCGTCTGGCGGCAAATGACCAAATACAACGTGCCTCGGATCTGCTTCATCAATAAGATGGATCGAACCGGGGCCGATTTTTTTGGGGCGGTCAAGGACATCCGCGAGAAGCTGGGAGCCAACGCCCACCCCCTTTACCTTCCCATTGGCAGTGAGGAAAACTTTGCCGGCCTGATCGACCTGATTACGATGAAGGCCCACCTCTATACCGGAGAGGATGTCACCGGCTCCAACTATACCGAAGAGGAAATCCCTGCCGAATACGCCGATCAGGCTGCGGAATGCCGGGAAAAGTTGCTTGAGGAAATCTGCACTTTTGACGATGTCCTCGCCGAGAAATACCTCGAAGGCGAGGAAATTACCCCCGATATGCTCCGTCTCGGGATTCGGGCCGCCACCCTTTCCCTGCAGTTCGTCGGGGTGATGCCCGGCACCGCCTTTAAAAACAAGGGCATCCAGAAACTGCTCGACGCTGTCGTCAACTACCTCCCCAGTCCCCTCGACATCCCACCCCAGCGCGGGCACTCAGTCGAGGATGAGGCGAAAATCGTCGAAGTCGGGCCGGATGATTCCAAACCGCTGGCCGGTCTGGCCTTCAAACTGTTCACCGATCCCTACGTCGGCAAACTCGTTTTCTTCCGCATCTACCAAGGAACCCTGAAAAAGGGGACGGCCCTGATCAATCAGCGCACCGGAAAGACCGAGCGCATCAGCCGCCTCATGGTTATGCACGCCGACCGGCGTGAAGATGTCGATGTCGCCTTTTCCGGAGATATCGTCGGCCTCATCGGCGTGCGTGAAGTGCGCACCGGCGACACCCTCTGCGACAAGGGCGTTGATCTTTTCCTCGAACCCCCGACTTTCCCCGAACCGGTCATCAGTATGTCGGTGGAGCCCGCCTCCAAAGGCGATCAGGAAAAGATGTCGACCGCTCTCCAGCGCCTCGCCGAGGAAGATCCCACCTTTGTCGTCTCCTCCGCTGAAGAAACCGGGCAGACCATTATCTCCGGAATGGGTGAACTGCACCTCGACATCATCCGCGATCGCCTCCTGCGCGAGTTCAAGGTCGATGCCGCCGTCGGCAAACCCCAGATTTCCTATCGCGAGACCATCACCACGGCCGCTGCCGGGGTTGGCAAGTTTATCCGCCAGTCCGGTGGACGTGGCCAATACGGCCATGCGGAAATCAAAATCGAAAAGCTTGCCGCCGGCAAAGGCTACGAATTCGTCAACGAGATTGTCGGTGGCGTTATCCCCAAGGAATTTATCAAGCCGACCGAAGAAGGCATCCGCGAAGCCCTCCGCAACGGCCCCCTCGGAGGATATCCTGTCGTCGATGTCAGGGTTCGTCTCGTTTTCGGCTCCTTCCACGAGGTCGACTCCTCGGAAATGGCCTTCAAAATGGCCGGTATCTTCGCCCTCCGTGATGCCATGGAAAAAGCCGGTCCGGTCATGCTCGAACCGATCATGAAGGTCGAAGTCGAGACGCCCGACGAGTATCAAGGCGATATCGTGGGCGACCTCAACCGCCGCCGCGGGGTCATCCAGGGCCTCACCTCCAAGGGCACTACCACCAAGATCGCCGCCATGGTCCCGCTCGAACAGATGTTCGGCTACTCGACCGATGTCCGCTCCCTCTCCAAGGGCCGCGCCTCCTACTCGATGGAGCCGAGCCACTTCGAGGAAGTTCCACAGAATTTGCTAAACAATATCCTGAAAGGAATCGGGCACTCACCCGTCCGTTCCTGAATTTCGTTAACCTGACAATCCCGATTATTTCTCATGAGTGGACCACGCATTCGCATTCGCCTCCAAGGCTACGATTACCGTATCATCGACCAGAGCGCTGCCGACATCGTCGACACCGCTAAACGCTCCGGTGCCCGCGTTGCCGGCCCCGTGCCGCTGCCGACCCGCATCGAGCGCGTGACCATCAACCGCTCCCCGCACGTGGACAAAAAGTCGATGGACCAGTTTGAACAGCGCACCCACAAGCGCCTCATCGACATCGTCGATCCCACCGCCCAGACCGTGGACGAGCTGAAGAAGCTCAACCTCCCGGCCGGTGTCGATATCTCCATCGACGTCTAAGTCGATCCATCAGCTTTGCCCATTACGGGCACCTCCACACGACCCGACCCAGCGTCGGGTCGCGTCGCGTACGGATGCGGTCGGCCGGATGAACCAAGTACGAATCGGCCTTCAGCATTTGCTCACGAACCGATATCGAACCAACATCGCAAGGTAGGGCGGATCGTCCCCGATCAGCCTAAAGGTTTGGATTCCAAGGTCTGTTTAGCGGAAGATAAATTTAGTGGATGAGACCTCGCCTTGGATCCGGATGCGACCAGCGCGTCCCTCCACAGGTAGCGCGGAGCGTCCCTGCTCCGCCGCGCCCATCGGCTTCCTCCGCCCATTGCACACAGACAATTTCAACCGCAGATTACGCGCATTTCCCCCGATCATTTTCGCCGCCAAAGATCACAAAGACCGCAAAAGAACCAAGAACCAGAAATAGCCCCCTGCCGACACACTGACCACCGTCCACCGTCCTCTGGCTTCTGGCCTCAGCGTGACACAGACATTTTTGTCTGTGCCGTAGCCACCATTTCACAAGGGAACAGAGGCATTGCTCGACCAACTTGCTTCACATGCTTTCTGGCGGTGTTTCGTGCGCCCCAGAGCACAGACAGGAATGTCTGTGTCACGTGTCCTCAGCGCAACACGCTCCAGAATGCCGCACGCCCGTTCGCTTCGCTCACTCGAGCCGCTGAGCCGCAGAGGGACATGCATCCCCCCACAAAAAAGACTCCGCGTCTCCGCGCCTCCGCGTGAGACCATTTTCGGCGATGACGCAAAGCAGCGGGAACATCCTGCTCCAGAAGTGCCTGGCATAGGCAAATCCAAATCGCTATCGCTATCGGGATCGCAATCGACGGAGCACAGCGCTCCAATCCGACAGGGCGAAGCCCAAGTAAACCGCCGTTCTCCCAACAATCCCCTTGCCGCCAAAGAACACAAAGACCGCAAAAGAATGCAGAACATGCAGAATGCATCACCATTCCCGGGCGTGCCGACGTCCCCGTCGGCAGTGGACAGTGGTCGGTGTGACGGGTTGCAGTGCTTATAGCCTGACATAAAACTCCATTCACTGGATGTCAGCGCTCCAGGCATGAAGGAAGAAATGTTGAATCCCGCAAATCACTCTCCTTGTGCGGTTGATAACTCGAGCGGAAGACCGTAGATTGTTCGTTTGAACGATGGTGCACTCTTGTGCCATGCATCTTCGGCAGTTCAAACTGCCTGCCTGCGCCGATGCAACCATACGAACCCAAGCGCCATCATTCCCAGCAGAAGAGCGTATGTTCTGGGTTCAGGTATCGAGGTCAAAGCGACCAGATAGGGACCTGATCCCGACTCTGCCGCGCTGATGCTGCCACCAGTGTCGCGAGAGGCAGAAACCACAAAAGTGCTGAAGGCACGCCCGGCATCCAAGTCGTCTTGGATTTGAGTGGTTACATTAAAACTGAGATTTTGGGCGTCTCCCGATCCCGCGGTGCCGGAATTGTAAATGGTCCAATCGTTGGGTAAACTTTTGGCTAAAGGTCCGATTCCGTCAGTTACTACATTTCCACTTAAATTTTCAGGCAAAGCTACGGAAGTGTTTAGCCAGCCGAGGTTGGCTGAACCGTAATGATACCAAGTCGAAAAACCAAGCGATGAAAGATGCAAAGTCGCATCGAATAAAGTCCCCCCTGCGAGGGGTGATATCGGAATCATGAAGATCCCAACTGTGTGTTGGGTATCGGAGGGAAACCCTGAGTAAAAGCTTCGGCTGATACTGATAGAATTGCTGCCGACATCGGTGTAGTCTTCCCCCGCGTAGCGGGAGTTCCAGGTGTATCCGGCATCACCGGAAGCGGGCGTATAGAGCGTCATTACGCTCTGTGCGCTTAAAGCGCTACACAGGCTCACACTGGCCATAAGAATGAGGGTTTTTGTCAGGCAGTTTCTCAGGTTTACATATGACATAGATACCTCCGGATAGAGCGTTTTTTTACGGACTGTATTCGATTATTGAACCGAATTATGGGTGATTCCCCTATTTTACGCGATAAGCTTTTGACCGTTTAGGGAACAAGAGGGTGGATATTAATCTGGGTTAAGTCGCTAATAAGAAACTGTTTAAATAAAATGGATACGGTTTCCAGGTGGGCATTGAGTTTTGCATTGTATCGATTCCACTGAATCGCCATTAGTTGCGGCGATTGAGCTGGTCGGGTAAAATTGGACAGGTTGCGGACCACAAATAAAGTGAGAGCAACCATGAGAAAGAGACGAACGTTTAGAGCCGACTTCAAGGCGAAGGTAGCGCTGGAGGCGCTGCGTGAGC
>JBJHBA010000028.1:0-29546 GCA_050485245.1 Verrucomicrobiota bacterium
CAAGCCTACCTCCAGGTCCTCAGAAAAAAAGGCTCCAGCCTCGTCCCCACCATCGATCAAATCCTCCAGGAAAAAAATCTTCAATCTGCATGATTTTTTCCTTCCACGTTCACCTCAGTTGTTTGTTCGCACTACGAACCTCCCGCCAGCCGATACCTATGAAGCAATTCTCGGCTCGGGTTCACGTAGACGTTCAGAAAATCATCTCGGATTTCTAACCGCACGACGCAGTGTCCAAATAACGGAAGATCCACGAGTACTTCTGCGAAATTGATGTTATCGGTAATTATAAGCATTGAGATTACCACCCTTTCGTCGTAATCAGCGTTCGTGAGCAATATCTTCCCATCCTCGATTATCCACAACGAACCCCTTGGACTGTAGGCTTTCAGGATCTGATCAATCATCTCAGGTGATATCCCTGATGGGGTAATCCCCGATTTAATCCGCCCTTCAGCGTGCTCGGCGTCAATTTCCCACACTCCATAGTAATGAGCAAGTTGATCGCTTTTTGCGCAGCCGCTAAGACCTACACTAATTATCAAAGCAATTACTTGAGATATTTTCATGATCACTTCTGCGAACGTGGAGTGGAGGTGCGAGTGGCCGCGTCAGCGGTCACTCGTTACCTCCCGCGATTTGTTCGTCCTTAAGAATTCGGCTAAGTGGATTGCAAAAGTCCTGGTCTATTCCAGTCCGGATGTAGCGCCAGTAGTACAGAAATCCGGCAATCTCTCCCAACCAGGCCCCAATATAATAAATCTGGTTTCCTTCTCTTCTGTTCTTCAACTCGTCGGATTTCCCCATGGCATACATCCACAAAGTCACCGGAATGAGAATCACAGGAAGTACAAAGATAATTCCTATTAAGATACGAGCCCAGTATGGTAGGCCTACAATCAGTTCAGTGAAATTAATACTAAAAGCCAAATGGCAAATAATCACTATTGGCCAGAAGAGATAGGCGTAGATCACCACGATATCTAGTAGTATTCTGATTATTTGGTTAGCTTTCATTGATCAGACGAACGAACAGCGCAGTCGCGTAGCCACAAAGTGGCGGAGTTGACTGCCGCGTCTTGTTAGACCCTTTACCGGATGTCGATTTTTGAACGAATGAATGTGTTCAGACGTGAAGCTGAATTTGTCTCGAGATCTGCATCCATTCCACCGTTGAACTCCTTGGATCTCAATAGAGTGCCATGATGAAAGGAAGCAGCAATCACCATATTCGAATCCTCATAGAACTCCAATGTAAAGTCCCCACAACACATACAGTTCATGTAAAGCATTTCCAAATCACCTTCTACGGGTTCAGGTGGCCGAGGGTCTTCCAATTTTATCATCTGAATGACCGAGTTCACATCCTCTCTTTTGGCGGATTCATAGATAACCTGTTCTCGCTCAGGAATTCGATGACACAATCCTCCTGTCCGTATCACAATCCGATTTGCCTCGCTGACGGATGACAAAAATTCAGTTTGCACCCGCTCCGCATTCAAGACGGGTCCAGTGAGTAGAATCAGTAAAAAGATCCCTTTTAGTTTCATTTCCTGTTTTTTCTGGTCTAACAATATTATTAGTGCGACTGTGCGTGTTTTTGAGGTGTTTGGCGAGGGGAAAAGAGTGCAAGCGTTTCTGGAAGAGGAATTTGGGGGATTTTTTACAATGTCGCACGAAATACTTATGCGACCGAATTCCTTATGCGACTCGGAAAAGTCGTCATAAGTTACGAATTTTCCGCAAAAGCGACTCTTTTAGTCGCATAAGAGGTGTTCGTGCGACTAATCGAGTCGCACGAACACTCAAAAGCGACTTTTTGCCTTGATCGACTGAACGTTATTTGTATGCATACGTTCATTAAATCTGTTCGCTTTTTGGGAGATGTGGTGCGGAGGCGGGAGACGGGAGACGGGAGACGGGGAACAGAGGGCGGAGGCCCTTCGACAGACTCAGGGCAAGCCGGAGTTTGGGCTTCGCCCTGCGTCCTCTACGCTTCGCTCCGTCGGATTGGAGTGCTGTGCTTCGTCGATAGCGATTTCGATAGCGATAGCGATTGGGAGGGAGGCTAGGCCACGTGCTCTGAGAGCAGGATGCTGCCGCTGCTTTGCGTCATCACCGTTTTTGTCTCACGCGGAGGCGCGGAGACGCGGAGATTTGGTGTCGAAGCATCTCCCCTCATCCTTCATCCTTTCCCTTCACCTTTTTCCCTCTGCGGCTCAGCGGCTCTAGTGAGTGAAGCGAACGGGCGTGAGGCATCCTGGAGCGTGTTGCGGGCGGTTCTTTGTTCTTGGTTCCTCGTTCTTGGTTTCTGGTTCTTTTGCGGTCTCTGCGTTCTTTTGCGGCAAGAGGATTGGAGGGAGTTTGAAGTTTTACTTGGGCTTCGCCCTGCGTCCTCTACGCTTCGCTCCGTCGGATTGGAGTGCTGTGCTTCGTCGATAGCGATTTCGATAGCGATAGCGATTGGGAGGGTGGCTAGGCCACGTGCTCTGAGAGCAGGATGCTGCCGCTGCTTTGCGTCATCGCCGAAAATTGTCTCACGCGGAGGCGCGGAGACGCGGAGTTTTGGTGTCGAAGCATTTCTCTTCATCCCTCATCCTTCATCCTTCATCCTTTCCCTTCACCTTTTTCCCTCAGCGGCTCAGCGGCTCAAGTGAGTGAAGCGAACGGGCGTGCGGCATCCTGGAGCGTGTTGCGTGCGGTTCTTTGTTCTTGGTTCCTCGTTCTTGGTTTCTGGTTCTTTTGCGGTCTCTGCGTTCTTTTGCAGCAAGAGGATTGGAGGGAGTTTGAAGTTTTACTTGGGCTTCGCCCTGCGACATCTACGCTTCGCTCCGTCGGAAGACGGTGGGCGGACTTGCTCGAACGCCGTATTGGGGTTCACGCTGAGGCGCGGAGGCGCAGAGAGGCGGAGACGGGGGACGGGGAACAGAGGGCGGAGGCTCTTCGGCAGGCTCAGGGCGGGCCGCAGTTTACTTGGGCTTCGCCCTGCGATATCTTCGCTTTGCTCCGTCGGAGGCTGGAGGGTGGACGCGACAAGCGCGTCCCTCCAAGGGGATTTGAACCTTCATCCTTCTTAATTCATCCCCCATCCTTTCAAAAAGGGCCAACGCTGCCGCCCTTGGTCGTTCTTCAAAAAGATGAGCGATTATGGTGGTGGCGAATGGACTGGAGAGAAACGGGGGCATGGAAGCCTCCGGGGTCCAGTCGGGCCATTGAGGGTTTGAACAAAGACAGCGACTGAACCAATGGCTTGAGTCAAATCGTTGTGACTTGAGAGGACAAGGTTTTTTCCAAGGATGAGGGGGATCGGCAATCAGCAGGATTGAATGAAAATTTCCGGGTCTGAATTCCGGCGACCTTCGAGGCGGCGCAGAGACGCACCGCCCTACCTTGAATCGGAAGTCGGGTAATCTATGTCCGCGTCCTTCCTGACCCCGTCCCCCGTCTCCGGTCAGGCGAAGCCGCCCGTTTCCCGTCTGGCCACCGGCCTTCCACCGCCCTCAGTCTTCAACAAAGACTCCGTCGCGCATGCGGAGACAGCGGTCGCAGCGGTTGGCGAGGTCGGTGTTATGGGTTACGAGAAGGATGGTTTTGCCATGCTGATGAGCCACGCGCTGAAGCAGGGAAAAGAGCATTTCAGAGTTCTGCACATCGAGGTTGCCGGTGGGCTCATCGGCCAGAATCAAGTCGGGGTTATTGGCGAGAGAACGTCCAACTGCGACCCGCTGTTGCTCACCTCCGGAAAGTTCGTTCCCACGGTTATTGGCGCGTTGCGGGAGGCCGACGCTTTCGAGGATGGAATCGGCCCGGGCGATGGCTTCCTCGCGGCTGAGCTGCCCGGACTTGAGCATCGGAAGGAGGATGTTCTCGCGGGCGGTGAATTCGGAGAGCAGAAAGTGGAATTGAAAGACAAAGCCCAGCCGGGTGCCCCTCAGGATAGTACGCTCCGCATCAGTGGCTGTATCCACCCGATCGCCCCGCAGATGGATCTCGCCGTCATCCGGCCGGTCGAGCAGGCCGAGGAGATAGAGCAAGGTGCTCTTGCCGCAGCCGCTGGGGCCAACGATGGAATACATTTTGCCCGCTTGCAGGTCGAGGGAGACCCCGCGCAGGACGTGGTTGCGTTGGGCACCTTCACCGAGGTAGCGATGGAGGTTGCGCACCGTGAGGATGGTTTCTGCCGCCTGGTCTACGCTCATCCTGAAGTCCCCCTGATGACAACGCCCGGTTCAACTTGAGCTGCCCGCCGGGCCGGCAGGATGCTGGCGAGAAAGACCACCACTCCGGTAACAAGGGCAGCCCAGAGATAATGGGAAAGTGCCCATTCCATGATAAAGTGATCGGTGGAAAAAATGCCCCGAATGCGGAAAGGAATCGACTCGATCAGTCGGGTCAGCCCCGCCCCTGAAAGCAACCCCAGCCCTAGTCCAAGCACATAGATGGCGGCTCCTTGATAGAGAAAAATTCGCAGCACATCGCCCCGCGAGTAGCCCATGGACCGGAGAATGGCAATCTCCCGCTTCCGCTCCATCACGATAATGGCGAGGGTATTGAACATCCCCAACCCGGCGATGAGAATGATGGTCGACATGGTAATGGCGGAGGAAAGCCGGAGGACGCGGAAGACCTCGAGCCAGGAGCGCTCGCGCTGCTGCCAGCTCGCCACGACGTGTCCGAGCACATGCTCCATGTGTCGGGCAATTTGGGGAGCCCGCTCCGGATCATGCAGGGCAACCTGAATATAACTGACAGTGTCCCATTCTTCCAATACACGACGCACTGGCGTCATGTGGGCGTAGTAATAGGTTTTATCGACCAGCTCGATTCCGGTTTCAAAGATGCCTGCCAGCCGAAAACGGTGTTGGGCTCCGGTAACGCCACGCACGAATACGGGATCGCCGATCCGCACCCCGAGCCGCTGGGCCATGAGGCTGCCGAGCAGAATACCATCGGGCATATTTTCAAAGGCTTCCATCTGGTCGGCGGGGGTCTGGCTGGCCAGCTCGGAAACTTCGAGGTAGGAGCGCAGTTCGATCCCATGAAAGCGGCCTGCCTCGGTGCGAAAACCACTGCGGATCTCCGCGTTGCCGCGGACCACCGGGGAGGCCCCGGAGACCGATTCAAAGCCGCGCACGGCTTCGAGGATGGCTTGGGGCTGCTGGATGCCGGGGATGTAGGTCTGACCCTCGCGCAGGGCGATTTCGAAGTTGCCCTCCCCTTCTTCGGTCCGGGCCATCATGCTGGTGACGGTGTCCTGAAACTTGTCCTGCACCCGCAAGGCTCCGTTGGTGCCGAGAATGGTTTGGACAAAAAAGCTTTGGAAGCCGGCGGTCTGGGCCTGGGTAACGATGAAGAAAGCGACCCCAAAGACGATTCCGGCCAGGCTCATGAGCATGGCGCGCCGCTTGGCGAGGAGAAACCGCAGGGCGATTTCGAGGTTGGCGGAGGGCTTGATCACGGGAAGTTCGCTCGCATCAGAAAGTGACCGACTGGCCTTCGCGCAGGCGGTCCTGCCCTTCCAGCACGATCCGCTCGCCGGGCTCGATGCCCTGGAGAATTTCAGCGCGGTTGAGGGAAAGAAAACCCACTTGGACCGGGCGGACCTCGATCCGGCCACTGTCATTGACCACGTAAACCCGACGGCCGATGAGGGCCCGGCGCGGGATGAGAACGGCGTTGTCCCGTTGTCCCTTGATCAAATAACCTTCACCGGTCAGTCCCGGCACCAGGGTTTCAGTATCGGCATCCACCTTGACGAACAGCTTGCGCGTTTTGGCCCGGGCATCCGCAGTTGGCGCGAGGCTGTCAACGGTGCCCTGAAATTCGCGGTTGGGGTAACTGGCAAAGCGGAGGGTGACCCGCTGCCCGATCTCCACCCCTCCGAAATCCTCCTCGCTCAACTCCATTTCAACATAGCGACCTTCGGAAAGCAGCCGGAGGACACTGGCATTATTGTTGAGGCGGTCTCCGACCACCCCGACCAGCTCAATCACCTTGCCATCAATTGGGGCACGCAGGTTGGTGCGTTCGCGGTGATAGAGCAGTTCTTCGACCCGGGCGGTAATGACTCCAACGGCTTCATCCCGTTGAATCCGCTCTTCAGCCAGACGTGCGCGGAGGCGGTTGAGATCCCGTTCACGCTCCACCAGCCGGGCTCGGGAAATCTGCCCCATTTCCACCTGCAGGCGCAAGGCCTCGACCTCAGACTCCAGGTTTTCCACGTCAAAGGAGGCCGGCAATGGGAGGGCCGCCCGCTCGCGGGCCGCGGTCAAGCGGACTTGTTCCTGCTGCAGCTGCAGATCGAGCAAGCGGGACTCCTGGACGGCCACGATCTGATCTTTTTCCACCCGCTCTCCCGTTTCCACAAGGATTTCCGCCAGGCGGCCTTCGCGCTCCGTGCGCACCCAGAGATCCGCATAGGCAAGAATCTCGACGGTACCGGTGACCGCATCAACGGAGGTGCCCCGCGTCGCTTCACCCACTGGAACTTCCACACTCCAGCTGCGCAACAGCAGCCAGAGCACCAGCACCACGAGGGCGGCAGGAATCAGGTATTTGGTATATTTCAACATATCAATGTCCGCTCACAGGGTCAGCGTAGTAAATAGCCGCAAGACGGCTCATGTGGATCAAGTATTGAATCTGGGCTTCAATCACACGGTTCTTGGCTTGCAGGAGATTGAGGCGCAACTCGAGGCGGTCGATCGGGGCAATCAGCTCGGTGCTGTCAGGACTCTCTGCCAATTGGAGACGGCGTTCAAGCAATTCAGCCCGGGCACGGCGCGATTCCACCTGGCGCACGTTGAGTTCGAGATTGGCAAGCAGGCGCTCGGCTCCGCTGCGGGCATGGGCCTCGGTCATTTCCATCCGTGCCTCGCGTGAGCGAATGCGGGCCAGTGCCGCCATCCGGTCACCACGGTTGCGGTGTCCGTCAAAGAGATTCCAGCGCACCTGAAGACCGGCATAGGAGCTGATCCGATAGGCGGAGTCGTTGATGTTGTAGGAATCCACCCGGTCGGTGATGGCCCCCATGACAAAGTCAATCGTCGGACGCCGATCCATCAGCAGGGATTCATAATGGGTTTCTTCCGCCTGTACCTGGAGCTTTTCACGCTGCATGGCAGGGGTGGAAGGTTCCTCCGCACGCAACTGAGCCCGCAACTGCTCGATTTCGGCGATGGTCAGCATGGGTACTTCGGGAAAGGCACTGTCATCCTCCAGCCGGGCCACGATGAATTCATTGCCGACCATGATGGCGAGTTGATTGCGAAAGAAGGTTTTTTCACGGGCGTAGATGGCCAAAGCTTCCTCGGCTTCATAGAGACCGGCTTCCAGCTCGAGCACCTCCTGAGGGGAAGTCCGCCCGATGTTGAGGAGCTCGCGGCGGTTGTTCACAAAGCGCTCCGCCAACTGAATATTTTCCTGAGCGACCGCGTATTGATGGCGGGCCGCCACCCATTGGAGATAGATCTCCCGCACATCGGTGAGGTGACGGCGGCTGGTCTCGGTAAAATCCACCTCGCTGGCGGCAACCTGCAGCTCGGCAATTTGCTGATAGCGTTCGTTGTTTCCCCAGTAATAGAGGGGTTTATACCACCAGACACTGGCATCGAGGGCAGCGCGGGGACGGCTTTCATAGGTATCGACCAAGCCGTCGAGGGTGTCCGGATTGTAGCGGAACTCATAGCCCCCCAGCACCCGGCCCTGCGCCACCACCCGCGAACGCGCCACAGAGGCCTGGGCGAGGGACTGTCCGCGACGTTCTTCCACTGAAGCGGAACGGGCTTCCAGCTCCGGGGAGTTGGCCAGGGCTTCCTGCAGCAGGGGAGCGAGTCCGGGAAAGATTTCCTCGGGATAGGTAAAGCCATCGTACCGGGCCTCAACGGTCCAGAGCGGCAGCAGGCTGATCAACAAAAACTGGAAGAATCGGGAGGTGCGCACAATTGTGAAGGAATAACCCGGCCAAAGCCGGTGAGTTGCGAAAAGTTCGGAATGATCCGTTGCCTGAAAAGGACGACGCAAAAGCGAGAAAGGTTCAAGGTGGAATTCAACGGGGCGGGAAGGGGTTGGAGTCTGAAATTTCGGGGACCTCTCAGACCCCGGCCAGCCGCTCAATGAAGGCGAGGGTCTCCGCCGCCTTGGGCAGGGCAGAGAAATGCGCCCGGGCAAATTCCGGGGCTCTTGCCCGCATTTCATCCCAGCGTGCCCCTTTTTTCCCGAGTTCCAGCATTTCCTTGATAAAGCACTCGCTGTCACCCATCGGGACAATCGAGCCGGTTGCCCCCGGATCACAGCATTCGCCCACCCCGCGAAAATCGTAGGCGATGATCGGCAGCCCTGCCGCCTGCGATTCGATGAGAAAATTGGGCAGGGAATCTTCCCGCGAGGCACTCACCGCTACATCCCCGGCCGCATAGAAGGGCAAGGGATCCGATTGATATCCCCAGAACCGCACCCGCGTGCCGAGTCCGTTTTCCGCTACCCAGCGTTCACAACGCTTGCGCTCCTTCCCCTCCCCGACCAACCAAAGGCGGGCATCAAGCGAGGGCTCACGTCGCCGGACTTCAGCGAACAAACGGATCAGGTCAAGATGGCGCTTGCCGGAACGAAAGGAAGCCACAGAGAGAAAAACAGCGGTCTCTTCCCCGATGCCTTCCGCCGAACGCAAGTCGCTGCGGACAGCGGCACACTCCTCGCGGGTATGCTCCAGCAGCATGGAGTTGTGGATGACATGAACCCGGTGCGGAGGGAAGCCCCGCTCGAGCATTCGCCGCTTCCACCAGTTGCTGTTGACCAGAACCGCCCGGACCACCCGCAGGGACCAGGCATGCAGCGGAAAAAGCATTTTGCCGGTGCGCACTGTGGCCACCACCGGGACATCGGGTAGTTCCTGTTGCATGAATCCCGCATAACAGTTGGCAGTGCGTCCCATGCACAAGACCACATCCGGGTCCAGCTTCCGTATCTGATCCTTCAGCCCCGGCGCATAAAGCGGTAAGCGGGTGTCCCACTGCTGCAGGCATACCATCTGAAAGTTTTTCGAGGCCGCCTCCGCCGCCAGTTGCCCTCCGGGACGAAACACCAGCAGCGTCACCGCATGCCCCCGCTGGCGAGCATACTCCGCGAAATAGAGCGACTGCCGTTCCGTGCCGCCCACCCTCAGGTAATCCTGAACAATCACAATATGCATGATTCGTCCAATTACGCCCGCGGGCTCTTGCCTGATTGATAGCTCAACATCGGAAAAACCGCCAAGATGCTGCCCCTTCGATCCCGCCGCAAGGCTCAAGTGGGGCGGCGCGGTGCGCCCGTGGCCGAGGACGGAGGACGATGTTACGGTGGTCAGTAATCGGTGGTCGGTGGAAGTTGCTTCGCCGCTGTTCTTCGTTCCTCGTTCTTGGTTCTTCGTTTTTGGATGGATCCGGGTTACGCGTTATTGGTTAAGGGTTTATGCGGCAAAAACGGCGCAATTTCTTATAACCTAGACGAAGCTTCAGCGCTGATGGTCTGGCAATAGACGCGGCGAATGCGAGGTGGGGATGGCGAAGTAATGACAGAGCGTTTACGACGGTTCTCTCTGAAACAACATAATCAACTTCAACGAAGAACCAGGAACGAATAACATTTTCACCGGCCACCGACTCCCGACTCCCGAAATTCCGTCTTCCGTCCTCCGGTCTCTGTCTCTGCCCACCGACCACCGGGAATCTGCTCGCCTTATGGGGTCCGGGTGAGAAAGGTAGAAGGATTGCTGGCGGACAGTTTTTGCCTCTCATGAGCCGATCCATCCTTATCCTGACCCATGAATTTGCCCCGTTCACCGGTGGCATCGCCTCCTATGTCCGGGAAACCGCCCGAGCGGCGGCGGCAGCCGGCCATCAGGTGGAAGTCTGGGCCCCCGGCCCGGCCCAGGAGGAAGACAGGCACCTCCCATTCACAATTCGTCGGCTGCCCTTGAGCGGTAACCAGAACTGGCCGGATCGGTTTAAACTGCTGAGCGCCCTGCGCTCAGCCCCAATTGACTGGTCCCGAACCACCCTCTATCTGCCCGAACCCGGGCCCATTCGTCTCTGGATTCATCAAGGCTGGATCCGCCTGCCCCGTCCCAAGGAAATCGTCCTGACACTGCATGGTTCGGACATCCTCCGCTTTGCGGCCTGGCCCCATCGGAGGATAGGGTTTCGGAAACTGCTGGCCCAGAGTGCCCGCATCGGTGTGGTCTCCTCCCCCATCCGGGATCTGCTGCTCAAATCCTTTCCCGAAGCCTCCGCCAAAGCGGTCTTGGTTCCGGGGGCCTTGCCAAATGGCTTTAACGCCCCGGATCAACCAACCCGCTCACCGCAAGATCCCATCCGCATCCTTACGGTGGGGCGCATTCACCCCCGCAAGGGTCAGCACCTTACGCTGGAAGCCCTCGCCAGCCTGCCGCCTGCTCTCAAGTCCCGCCTCGTTTACCAACTGGTTGGCCCGACGCGCAAGCCTGCCTATGCCACCAAGCTGCAAAGGATCGCGGACGAAGGAGGCATCCGCCTCGAAGGTCCCAAAACTGTTCCGGAGGCACAATTGGCCGCGTGCTTTGCCGAAGCCGACATCTTTGTCCTGACCAGTTGCCCGAGGGGGGCCAGCATCGAAGGGCTGGGACTGGTCTATCTGGAAGCCGCCAGCTGTGGGACTCCCGTAATCGGCCTGGATACCGGTGGAGTGCGCGATGCGATTGGCCCGGACAATGGGATACTGGTGTCCGGAGAGCATCCTTCAGCTTTGCGGGATGCCCTTCTCCGCTTGATTGAGGATCCGGAGTTGCGTCAGAAAATGGGGGCTGCTGGACCGGACTGGGCGAGCCGGTTTTCGTGGGAGCGGAATGTGGACCTGCTTTTTCCGGAAGGCTCAGCGCTTGGGGATTGAACGACACCGGAAATTCACTAGAACTGTAGTGTGATTCCGATACACCAGACCCTTGATGCGGCTGTGCTTCAACCTGAGTTGAGTCAGGATGAAACCCGTGAAGCCCTACTTCATTGCCTGCGCTATTCTCCCGCCACGGTATGTGTGCGTCCTTGCGACATTGCTTTGGCCCAATCGCTCTGCGCCGACACCACCACCGGCGTCTGCGTGGTGCTGGGGTTTCCTCATGGAGACCAGCTGACCGCGAGCAAGGCGGATGAAGCCCGCCGCTATATGGATTTGGGGGTCAGTGAAATCGACATGGTGGCGAATTTCGGCTGGGCGCGCTCCGGAGACTGGGCAGGGGTCGAGGCCGACATCCGGGCGGTGGTGGAGATCGCCAAACCTTCCGGCATTCCCGTCAAAGTGATTTTTGAGACCTGCACTCTGATCGAAGATGAGATTCGGCAACTAACCGCAGCCTCCATTCGCGCCGAAGCCGATTACGTGAAGACCTCAACCGGTTTCAATGGACCGGGAGCGAGTGAAGATGCCCTCCGCATTATGCTGGAGGCAGCTCAGGGAAAAATTGCGGTAAAGGCCTCTGGTGGAATTCGTGATGTGGACACCGCACGCAAATACCTCGAAATGGGAGTCACCCGCCTGGGGGTTGGATACAAGGCGCTGGATGCGCTCTGCGGTGATGTCCGGCAAAGCTACGAAGGGGCGTATTGATTTTCCACTACGACCTTCCTCCCACCTTAGCGTTTGGCAAACCGGTAGTGACTGACCATCCACTCCTCGCCTCCGCGGAAGTTGAAAAGTTCGGAGCACGCCAGATAGAATAGCCGCCAGCGATGGAACCAGCGCTTGGCCTCCTGCGGGCTACCGTAGGTTTCAGTGAAGATTTTCAGGATATCCGCCTTGTGGGCATCATGTTTTTGCAACCAGGCTTCAAGCGTGCGGCTGTAGTGGGTTCCGTTGACCCGCCAGTGTTGCTCTATCCTCAAGTCATCCTGAAAGCGCAGAAGCAGATCATCACTCGGCATGTTCCCACCGGTAAAGAAATACCGCGCCATCCAGTCGCCCTCCGATCCACTGTCCTCAAATGCGTAAGCAAAGAGACGATGGGTGAAGATGTGGACAAATAACTTTCCTCCGGGATTCAGCCAGCCTTCGATCCGTTTGAGCAAGTCGCGGTAATTTTTCATGTGCTCAAACATCTCGATGGAAACCATCCGGTCAAAGGTCTGCCCCGGCTCAAATGCGTTCATATCACAGGTGCGCACCTCAAGGTTGGTGAGCCCCCGCTTGGCCGCTTCCTCTTCGATGTAGGCACGTTGTGAACGGGAATTGGAAACTGCCACAAAGCGGGAGTTCGGGTAGCGGCTGGCCGCCCATAGAGAAAAACTACCCCAGCCGCAGCCGAGTTCCAGAACAGACTGGCCATCGCGCAAAAGAGCGCGTTCAGCGGTCATCTCCAACATCATCGCCTCGCTGACATCAAGATCCATAGTGCCCTCCGGCCAATAGGTGCCGGAATATTTGCGATGCTTCCCTAGGACGAGGGAAAAATATGCGCTGGGCAGTTCATAATGCTGCTCATTGGCCTTGTCCGTCTCAATGGCAATCGGACTGTTCTCCAGCTCCCGGACAAAGGCATCTATCGACTCAAGCTTGCCCTTGGCAATTTCCGATTTTAAGCGCTGCCGAAGCAGTTGGCGGATTCCCATGCGTATCAAAAAATCGGGTACTATTCCCGCTTCTGCCCATCCAATCGCACTCATGACTTCACCTCGCTTCCATTCAGCTGCGATTCCCCCTGCTTTTTCGGGAACCAGGGAATAAACACACTGACCTCCTGCTGATAACGCCGGTAGTCCGCACCCCGGCTTTTCAGCGCTTGGATCTCGGTATAGGGAATGCCTGTGCCCTTGAGCAGTACCCAGAGCATGACGACCGGGCCCAACAAGGTGACGAACCACAGATGCCCCATACCCGCCGGAATCAGGACCAGTCCCATTAATGGGTAAGCCAGCCAGTGGAGCCATTCAAAGAAATAGTTGGGATGCCTGGAATATTTCCAGAGACCGGTGCGGCAGGTCCTGCCACGATTGGCAGGGTTTGCCTTCCAGCGATCCAACTGACGATCCGCCGCCTGTTCGCCAAGGACCGCTAAAACGATGAGCAGCAGTCCGATAAAGTCCCAGAACATCAACCGGTGCGGATTATGAAGCAGCACGGTAACAGTCAGGGCCAGTAACACACTGGCGACGGCCTGTCCCTGGAAAAAGAAGAAGAGATTCCGCTCAGCCCGCTCACCCCAATGGTTACGCAAGGCGGCATACCTGCCGTCTTCCTTATCTCCATCCCGCCGCATCCGGGCGAGAACATGCCAGGACAGGCGCAGCCCCCAAAAGGTAGTTGCTCCCGCCAGAAGGACCCGACGCCAGATGTCTCCTTCCGCCCGGAAAGCGAACCAAATAACGAGTGCTGCCAAACTGGACGACCACAGAACGTCCACAATGCCAGCATTGCGATGTTGCCGGGACCAATTCCATGCCGCGCTGAAGGCTACGACTAAAACGCCCCACCCGATCAGAATGTCCGGGATCATAAAGAATCCTCCCGGTGCTCGCTGCGAGCGATGGATCGTCTGGCCCTGAGAGGAAGGATTCTCATATCAGACATGAGCAAAACCGACCATAAAGCGGGAAGGCCGTTTACCGTTGAACGGTCCAAAGGGCGTATCCTCAGGGGAAAATGCCCGATCCCAAAGGGATGAATGGAGAATGGGATTATCATACAACACTATAAGCGATATGAACAACTCAGACCATAGAGAGCCCTGCGGAAAAGTGAATTTCAGGATGAACGGCGGTTTTTACCGGCAGATGGCGCGCCCCCCCCTAGGGTATCTTCTACTCTTTACCCTCATTATTCTCCAACAGCCTCTCGATGCCCGGACGGGATCCTCCTTTCCTTCGGAGATGAACGTGGGCGATCACCAATTGGAACTTCGCGGCAAAGGAACCTTTAACTGGCTGTTCCTAACCCTCTACGAAGGAGCTCTCTATCTGAGACCTGATGCACCTCACAGCGCTGTCCTTCAAGCCGAACCCAAGCATCTGGAATTTCTCTATCAGCGGGCCATACCGGCCAGCAGAATCGTTGAAGCCGGGGAGCAAATCCTCAAAAGAAACACCACTCCAGCCGAGCGTGAAGCAATTGCGAAGGAGCTGGAAATCATCAACCAGGCTTATAACAATGTCCGCCGCGGTGACCGCTATGCCCTGACCTTTAAGCCAGGGCATGGGACAACTCTGTCCCGCAACGGTTCCGCCGTTTTGACCATACCCGGTGATCAATTTGCCGAAATCTATTTCCGCATCTGGTTTGGGGAAAATCCGGCGAATGCCGATTTCCGCGACACCCTGCTCGGGGGAACACCCACTTCAGAAGAACTTTCTACTGTGGCTCGTTAACGCGGATGGCGAGATAGAGTGAACGGCCACGGAAATACACCCAGAGGCGGTTGACCGCACCTGGACGCAAATTTTCCCGCAGTTCTCCGATGGTATTGACCGCAACTCCGTTCACCTCGCGGATCACCATACCCCGCTGCAGTGCACGGGCATAGGGAGAACGCGCACTCACTTCTGTAATGAGTATTCCAGCACGGTCCGGCAGGTTCCATTCTTCCTGGACATCCTGGGTCACACGAAGGAGGGAAACCCCTTCCAGAACAGGAACTTCGGTTTCCACCGCATCCGTTTCGTCAAGATTTCCCAGCGTAACTGTCGCGGTGTGGAATTCACCATTTCGGAAATAGCGCACCTCTACCTTGGTTCCCGGAAGCATGGAAGCCACACGGAAGCGCAGTTCCGAAGAATTGCGTACTTTTTGGCCATTGATCTCCGTGATAATATCTTCCCGGGCCAAACCGGCCTTTTCCGCAGGAGAGCCTTCCTGCACTTCCTGCAGCAAGACACCTTCGGTTGATCCAAAGGCTTCAAAGGTCTCGGCCAGCTCACGGGTCAGGTCACTGATCTGAACCCCCATGTAACCTCGCTGGACCCTACCGGAAGCCACCAGTGACTCAGCCACCTGCTTGGCGATTCGGCTGGGAATGGCAAAGCCGATTCCAATATTGGCGCCGATCGGAGAAATGATGGCGGAGTTGATTCCGACCAGACGCCCTTCCGCATCGACCAACGCACCTCCAGAATTGCCACGGTTGATGGCTGCATCGGTCTGAATAAAGCTTTCGTAACCACCCTGACCAAGTATCCCCAGATTGGTTCTACCAGTCGCCGAGACAATCCCCATGGTGGTGGTTTGCCCCACCCCAAGCGGATTGCCAATGGCGAAGACCACATCGCCCACCCGCAAATTCTCACTGTCGGCAAGTCTGGCATATGGGAGGTTCTCGGCATCCACTTTGATCAGCGCAATGTCAGTGCGCTCATCGCGGCCCACCAGCTTGGCTTCAAGTTCACGCTGATCATCCAGCTGAACCATAATTCGGTCAGCCGAAGCACCTCGCGAGGTAGTTACCACGTGATTGTTGGTAAGAATATATCCATCCGGCGAAATGATCACCCCTGATCCCAGCCCGTTGGGGACCCGGCGTTCTTCGGGCTCCGGCTCAGGGGAACTCTGCCGAGGGGCTTGTCCACGGGGCGGCATGGGCTCGCCGAAAAACCGCCGCAAAAATTCTTCCGCGGGATTTCCCGAACCACGACGCAGCACCTCTACGATGCTTTCCGAAGTAACCGATACCACAGCAGGGCGAACGGTATCCAAAACATCAGCATAGCTGTTGACCCGACCATCGGTCAGGGATTCCAAAGGACGCAAGTCCATAGGAAAACGCTCCTCTGCCGGGGAATCTGCCCGTGCACAAGAGAAGCCAGTGGCCAGAAAGAGTCCGGTCAGCAGTAGCCGACCCATTTGTGGGATGGTCTGATTCGGTTTATTCACGGTCTAACAGACTGCACATGATCCCAAAATATTCAAATTTTTGAGATTGTCTGTGGCACTCCGTCTCCATTGCTTGGAAGCCATGTCGCACCTTCACTATCGCTCTCGCCTGAGGGACCTGGCGGTCGCTGAGCGCCCTCAGGAACGTCTTGAACGCCTCGGCCCGAACTACCTCAGTGACTCCGAACTCCTCGCCATGCTGTTACGCAGCGGAACCCGTGGCCTCGATGTCGTTTCGCTCGCCAGCCAAATGATCAACGAAGCCGGTTCCCTTGCCGGATGCCTGCGCTATACCGTGCGCGACTTTCAGCGCTTCAAAGGAATCGGCCGGATCAAGGCGCTCCAGTTAATTACGGTTATGGAAATGGCCCGAAGGATTCTTGCGGAGGAAGGCGCGGAAAAGCCTCTGCTCGACGACCCGGCCAAAGTCAGCCAGTTCATGCGCTCGCGAGTGGCCGGGCTGGCCGTGGAAAAATTCTGGGTGCTCTCGCTGAACACCAAGAACCGCCTCTTGCGTGCAGCTGAAGTCACCAGTGGGACCGCCACTTCCAGTCTGGTTCATCCACGGGAAGTCTTTCGTGAAGCCATCCAGCAGGGGGCCACCGCCATCATCTGCGCACATAACCATCCCAGTGGCGACCCTTCCCCCAGTCAGGCCGATCTCAAGGTTACCCGCTGTCTGCGGGAAGCCGCCGCAGTGGTCCAAATTTCGCTGCTGGATCATGTGGTGATTGGAAATCCCACCCATGACCCTCAGGGGCTCGGTTACTATAGCTTTGCCGAGGCAGGCATGCTCAGTTGATTCAACCGGAGCGCTATGCGGTTGAAAGCTTTCTGCAGGTTTGCGTCCGTTCGATTCCTACTTATACATTGCTGGGAATGGCAGATAATAAGGGCGATTCCTGTTTCCAAAGTTTGATGGCACTGTCCGCAGATGCCGTCTTTTTACTCGATGGCCCGCAGGGGGGTATTCTTGATATCAACCCCACAGCCGCAGAATGGCTGGGAAAGACCTCGGAAGCCGTCCAAGGAACTTTGTTGCCCGCCTACATTCATCCCGATGATCGTGCAGTGGTGACGGAACGGCTGCTCGGGTTCCCCCTCGAGCCAGGTCCACCTCTCGAACTGCGCTGTCAAATCGATGGTGTCAACGGAAGCATTATCCCTTGCGAAATGAGGGTGACGGTTGTCGGCGTCGGGTCCTGCGGTCGGCTGATCGCAGTTTTCAACGACCTTTCCGATCGGCAACGCGCAATGGAAGAAATTCGCCTGCGCAATGTGGCCATCGCCAGTATCAGTGCCGGGGTGGCCATCGCCGATGCCCGCCTTCCGGATCTGCCGTTGATCTACGTCAACAAGGGCTTTGAGGAAATCACCGGTTACAAGGCACGTGAAGCCGTGGGACGCAGTTGCCGTTTTTTGCAAGGGGCCGCCCGCGACCAACCGGCGCTCCAAGTCCTCCGCAATGCCCTCAATCAAGGCGAACCTTGTGATGTACGCCTGCGCAATTTTCGCAAGGATGGCACTCCATTCTGGAACGAGCTGCATATTTCCCCGGTGCGGGATGATCAGGGTGAACTCACCCACTTTGTCGGGATTCAGATCGATGTCACCGATCGGGTCGAATCCCGTAAACAGATCGAAGAAAGCGAACGTCGCTATCGCACCCTCGCGGATTCTATTGAAGACATCATTATGCGGCGTGATCGCTCAGGACGGATTCTTTTCGTCTCGGCCGCCGTCGAACGAAATCTCGGCTGGCGAGTGGGTGAGCTGACCGGTGGAAATTACCACGCGCTGATCCATCCCGAAGATGCCGAAAAATTTGTCCATAACCTCGCCCTGCTTTCCACTGCGGATGATTCCGTCACCTTGACCTATCGGGTGCGCACTGCCTCCGGTGAATACATCTGGATCGAATCGCTCGAAACCCTTTCACGGGGAGAACATGACCGGGACGAAGTCATCAGCGTTGGGCGCGATGTCACCATCCGGCAGAAAGAAGACAAGGAGGTCCGCGAGAGTCTTGAAAAGGAACGTGAACTAAGCGAGATGAAGACCCGTTTCATCCGCATGGTGTCGCATGAGTTCCGGACACCGATGACAGGGATTCGGGCCAGTTCTGCCTTTCTCCAGCAATGGGGCGACCAGATCCCGGCGGAGAAAAGGGAACGCCACTTTTCCAATATCGAAAGCTCACTGGCCAGGATGAACCGAATGCTGGATGAAGTGCTCTTTCTCAGCAAGGATGAGGTCAAGCGCGTGCACTTCAACCCGGTTGAAGTGAACCTTCTGGATTTCTGCGAGCAAGTCATGGATGAGTTGCGACCGATGTTCCCAAAGCGCAAAATTACCTTTGAGGTCTGCGATGCCGCTGCGGGGGTATTTCTCCTCGATCCTGACCTTCTGCATCACATTTTCCAAAACCTCTTGTCCAACGCTCTGAAATATTCTCCCCCGGAAGAGCCCATTGAGTTCAGTGTGTGCCGTGACCGCAATACCGGTGAACTGGTTTGGAAAGTTCGCGACCGCGGAATCGGAATCCCAGAACAGGATCAGGCCACCCTCTTTGAACCATTCTCCAGGGCAGACAATACCGGTAATATCGGCGGAACCGGTCTGGGACTAAATATTGTAAAACGCTCCGTTGAGTTGCACGGTGGCAGGATTTCGTATGCTACCCAAGAGGGGCATGGCACCGAATTCGAAGTCCGCCTCCCCATCACCAGCACACCCTGATTCCGCTATGCCTAAAGAAGCCACTCGCATCCTCGTCATCGAAGACGACGAAAATGTCCGCCTCCCCCTCGTCGATGTACTTGAAGCCAACGGCTATGCCGTGCTCTCCGCCAACAACGGACGCGAAGGCATCCGTATCGCCCGTGAAGAAGAACCCGACCTGATCATCTCCGACATTATGATGCCCGAAGTGGATGGCTTCGGCGTCTTTGATGCGATGCAGGAAGATCCGCACAGCGCGGTGATCCCATTCATCTTTCTCACCGCCAAGACCGATCCCGCTGATATCCGGGAAGGCCTCGGCCTGGGAGCAGACGATTACATCACCAAGCCTTTTGAAGTAAAGGATCTGCTCGAAGCCGTCCGCGTGCGGATGGAACGTTATCAGAGAATCACTGAAGCGGCCGTCACCATCAACGAGCAGAACGAATACGAGCAAATATTCATCAAGGACGGGGAAAGCTGCTGGTTTGTGGAATACGAACGCCTGCGCCTGCTCGAAAGCGAGGACAACTATGTCCGGATGTTCTTCGACAACGAAAAACCCCTTATCAGCCGCACCCTCAATTATCTCGAACAGCGTCTCCCCACCAAACAGTTTTTCCGGGCTAATCGAAAACAGATCATTAACCTGCGCTGGATCAAACACATTCAACCCTGGTTCAACGGGGGCCTCCTCGTCACCCTCAAGGATGGAGTAAAGGTGCAAATGTCCCGGCGCGCCGCCCAGTCCTTCAAGTCGAAAATGGGGATCTGAACACACTCTTTGGCTAGCAGTCGGCGGTCCCGGACCCTTCGCCCCCCTTGAACCCTGTACCTCTCATCGGCTGTGAATAACTTGGGAATTGTTAGGAATCGCTTCCTCTTTCAAATTCCCTGAAATCCCTGAATATGCGATCTTTCGGCAGCTTATAGCCGTTCATCTGTAAAAAAGACCGTTCGTCGCCACTGGGGGCTCTCCTTCACTTTGTTCACAAACAGGCAAATTCCGTCTTTAGAAGGCCCCTGCGGAAAATACTTAGTCCACAATACCGGCGAGTATCCGGAAATTAGAAAAACTACTGCCAGCCCAATCGACGAAACCTTGCTTTCTGTGGAGGGTTTGCCTTCCTAGGGAGTTTTCAGAACCCATGGAAGTCTCTTCAGCCCAGGCGGCAGAATCCGCCCCCAACGCCTTTACCCGCGGCACCGTTTACCGACTGCGGGGGTGGCAGTGGCTGGCATTCTGGCCCCCTGCCCTCGGTCTGGATCTCTACTACAAAACCCTGCGCTTTCGCATGGAGACAGAGGTGGAACAGCTGTTGCGGAGAGTGAGCGGACCGCTGATTATTATGGCTTGGCACAATCACTCCCTCGCCTTTCCCGCCTTATGGAAGCATATCGCGGGTCCTCCGGTCACCTGCCTGATTTCCGCCAGTAAAATGGCAGCATGGGAGGCAGCTTACTTTGAGCATCGCGGCCTGCTTTCCATTCGCGGGTCAAGTACCCGGCGCAGCATTCAGGCCACCCGCGAAATGGTGCGCACGGTTCGCGAGGGGGGCATCCTCGGCATCGCCCCCGATGGTCCCAGTGGTCCGCTCCATGAGGTCAAGCGGGGGGCTGTGATGATTGCCCGTCAGTGCAATGTCCCCATCCTCCTGTTGGGAATGAGTTCGCCCCAGTCCACTCGCCTGAAGACCTGGGATCGTCACTTTGTCCCTTGGCCCTTTGCCAAAATTGATGTGCGGGCCAGGATCATTGCCCCATTGAAAGACCTTGGTAATCTGAGCAACGAGGAGGCCGCCGACTTTCTTCGGGAGGCTACGCTTGAAATCAGCGAAGGCTAGTATTTGCTGCTTTCCATCCATGAGTGCTCCCGTTTCCACTTCCCTCGTTCCCGCAGCCACTCTGTCCGTGCGTTTCCTCGGCGTCCTGTTCATTTTACTGGGTGGCTGGCAGCTGGTCTCCAACCTAATAGATGGCTGGATCGAATTCGACCCCACTTATCTCGGCTATTTCTTTCGCAGCCAATTGCTCCGCCCAGCCGTCGCCTGTGCGCTTGGAGTGATCCTTATTGTCCTCAGCCGCCCGCTTGCCCGCGCCCTCTGCAGGGGTCTTGAAAAATGAGGCACCCTTCTGTTCTCAGCAAGTGGCTGGCCCTGCTTTGTCTGCTGCTGGGAGCCTTTTCCGCAGCGGGCAGCCCTCTCGATCGTCCCTGGGCTGAGCAGGAACTCGAATCCATCCTGCAACTCCATCCCCAGCGCTGGGAACACCTGCTGGATCAACTGGACCGCGATGCTCCCGCCCTCGCCCCCTTCTGGAGAGCAGTGGCGTCAGGAGATGACGTCTCCGCCCTCGATCTGCTCCTTCACCACTTCCGCAGCCGTCCCGCCCCCGATCCTTCCTGGCTGCCTCCATTTCTCGCTCATCCCAGCACCCTTCAACAGGCCACCGATATCCTCAATGACCGATTCCACCTGCAAGGGGCCGTCGGCGTTCAACCGCGCCGGGAAGACGGCGGACTGGACTGGAAAGACCGGGGGCCATTCGATGATCCGGAATGGGCCTGGTTCCTCAATCGGCACAACTGGTTCGAGCCGCTGATGCTGGCATATGAACAAACCGGCCACACTGACTACATCGAGGCGATTTCAACCCACCTCACGGATTGGGTCGTCACCCACCCCTATCCCGCCCGGCTCACCTTTAGCGCCCCATGGCGTCCGCTGGAGGTTGCCCGGCGTATTCTGAATTCATGGACCCATGTCTTCTTCGCGCTCCAGGAGGAACCTGCTTTCAGCGCTGAAGCACGCTTTCTTCTCTTATCTTCCCTGCCCAAGCACGCGGATTCTCTCGCCTTTCACTATTCCTTCTGGGGAGGCAATCACCTGCTGACCGAAACCACTGCCCTCGCCACCATCGCCGCCGCCTGGCCGGAGTTTGCCGACTCGAAAACCTGGCGCCAACTGGCAATGGAACGTTTCTCCGAGCAACTGCTCGCGCAAACATACCCCGATGGGGCGTTCAAGGAACTGACCAATCACTACCAGCGGGTGGTGCTCCACGGGGCCGTCCGCTTTCAGGCAATTCTCCAAGCCTATCCCCCTGAGGAGTCCGAAACACTCCAAAAGCTCTTCCAACGAATCGATCTGATGGGCCTTTATTTTGAGGCTGTCATGCTCCCCGATGGCACCGGCCCGATGAACAATGCCTCCGATCTTGAGTTCAATGCCCTCCACCTTGATAAGCTGAGAATCGACCGGCGCTTTCCCACCACTGCACTGGAAGGAGGGGGGGAAAGTCCCAGCCTCTATTTCCCATGGGCCGGACACGCCGTTATGCGGGATCGCTGGAACGATGGCAATGAATGGGCTTTTTTCGATATGGGCCCCTACGGCAGTGCCCACCAGCACCTGGATGCCCTTCACCTTGATGTCTGGATCCATGACATCCGCTTCCTCGCAGACAGTGGCCGCTTCACTTATCAGCCAGGCCAATGGTCCCAATACTTCAAGGGCCCCTACGCCCACAACGTCATCCTCCTCGATAAGTCCCCCACCTTGCCCGGCCCCCGCACCGTCAACGCACCTTTGCCCAACGATGTGGAAATTGAGAGCACGTTCTCCCGCTTCACCGGTAAAGTGGCTTTTCCGCCGGAACCGCTCACCGGGCGTTCAACCTCCACCCATACCCGCAGCGTCCTTCATTTTCCCGGCAGCGGCTGGCTGGTAGCAGACGTCATCACCACCACCGGCTCACGCCAAGTCGAAGCGATCTGGAATTTTGGTCCCGAGGTAAGCCCACACATGGCCAATCAGCACCTGCAACTACTGGGAGCTGCCGATGCCACCGGGCCGCACCTCTATCCTTCCGTCCGCGAATACCGCGGGGAAACAGCTCCTGTCCGCGGCTGGTTCAGCCCTCAGTTCGGCGAAATCGAACCCGCCCTCCAGCGTCACTATACTTTCTTTGGACGAGGCCAGCAGGTGCTGCTCTGGGCTATCCCGGTCAATGTCGAAGCGGAAACCTTTCGACTCATTTCCCTCCACCGGCAGGAAGCTACGGTCGAAATCAATGGACCGGAACACACTTTCACCGTGCAGTTCGATTTGCGACCAAACGCCTTCAGCGCTGAGGTTCTGCCAGGCAATTGATGCTTTCAGCAAGTCTGCTGCCTGTGCCCAGAGTCTCTTATCAAGAGGGACTTTCCCCATTCCCTGCTTGTCCCCGGTAAAGAGAGTTGCATGGATGCAGGGGATCGTCTCAATTAAGAGGCGATTATCACCGGTTACTACCGGTAGAACCCCTTCCGATAACACAGTTCAATTCACCAGACATAATGGATATCAACGCCTTCAATGAACGCGTCGCCAGAGTGCGCGCCGATTACGATTCCTTCATCTCAAAACCGAATCCGGTTGATCCCGACTGGGACAATGGCGTCTTCGAACGCTTCCAAAACCCAGTCGTCACTTACCGCCACGTCCCACTGGAGTGGCGCTACGATTTTAATCCGAAAACCAATCCCTTCTTCATGGAACGGATGGGGATCAACGCGACCCTCAATCCGGGCGCATTTTACTGGAACGGTAAGGTCCACATGGTGATCCGGACCGAGGGGTATGACCGCAAAAGCTTCTTCTCCATCTGCGAATCCGAGAATGGCATTGATAACTTCCATTTCTGGGAAGAACCCCTCGACATCCCCGAAATCCCCGGCGAAACCAACCTCTACGACATGCGCGTCGTCTTTCATCAGGATGGCTGGATCTACGGAATTTTCTGCGCCGAATCGAAGGATCCTCATGCGCCCGCCGGTGACCTCTCCTCGGCAGTGGCTCAGGCCGGCATCGCCCGGACCAAAGACTTCAAAAAATGGGAACGACTCCCCAACCTGAAGACACCCGCCTCACAGCAACGCAATGTCGTGTTGCATCCGGAGTTTGTCGATGGACAGTATGCCTTCTATACCCGCCCAATGGATGGCTTCATCGACGTCGGTTCCGGTGGCGGGATCGGCTGGACCTTGTGCAGGGACATCACCACCGGCGAAACCGGCCCGGAATCCATCATTGAAGGGCGTCACTACCACTCCATCAAGGAATCGAAAAACGGAGATGGTCCTGTCCCGATCAAGACCGATAAGGGCTGGCTGCACCTCGCGCACGGGGTTCGCAACACCGCAGCCGGACTCCGCTACACGCTCTATCTGTTTATGGCATCGCTGGAAGACCCGGCCAAAGTCATTGCCCGTCCCGGAGGGCACTTCCTCGCCCCCTTCAAATTTGAAGGCTTTGGCGATGTCTCCAACGTTACCTTTAGCAACGGTTGGGTTGAACTACCTGACGGCACCGTTCTTATCTACTATGGAGGCTCCGATACACGTTGCTACGTTGCCCGCACCACCGTAGACAAACTCGTGGACTGGTGTCTGCATACGCCGGAAGATGGCTTGACCACCTATGGTGTGGTTCAGCAACGCCTCGCCTTGATTCGCGCCAACCGCGCCATTCTTGGCCAGTCCTGACCCTGCCTGAGGTGAGCCCCCTTCCGCCAGATCAATGAGCACCGAAATTACTCCATCCCTGCTCCGGTCCTACGCAGACCGGATAGAACAGGACCTCCTCCAGAACATACTTCCCTTTTGGATGGAGAAAGTGGTGAACCCGGAGAGCCAGTCCTTCCATGGTGCCCTCTCCAATGACAACACTGTGGACCCCAGTGCGGAACGCGGGGCTCTCCTCACAGCCAGAATCCTCTGGACCTTTTCAGCCGCCGCTCGCCGCTTCCCCGGTGAGCCCGCTTATCTGCAAACCGCAGACTTCGCCTTCACAGACCTTTTCAGGCTCTATCACGACAGCCAGCACGGTGGATTCTACTGGTCGGTTTCCGCCGATGGCCAGCCGCTCAGAAAACGAAAACAGGTCTATGGCCAGGCTTTCTGTATCTACGCATTGTCAGAATTTTACCGCGTATCCAAAAATAAATACGCATTGGACACCGCAATTGAACTTTTCCAGCTCCTTGAGAGGCATGCTAAAGACCCGACCCATGGCGGCTATCGTGAAGCCTACGCCAGAGACTGGTCCCCCATTGCCGATATGCGCTTGAGCGAAATCGACCTGAACACGCCCAAGTCACAAAACACACTCCTCCATGTCATGGAGGCTTACACCAACCTTCTTGATGTCTGGCCCGACAAGGAGCTTCGCCAGGCACTTTCAGAACTCATCCATGTCATGCTTGAGAAGGTGATGGATCCTCCCAGAGAACATCTCAGACTCTTTTTCAGTGATGATTGGGAGCCCGTCAATGACACCATCTCATATGGGCACGACATCGAGGCAGCTTGGTTGTTAACGGAAGCTGCCCGAGTTCTCAATGACAACAGATTGTCCCAAGAGGTCACTACAGCATCATTGAATATTGCTCGGGCAACCCAGAAGACTGCCATTGATCAGGACGGAGCCCTGCTTTACGAAGGCACACCCGTACAAGGCGTAACGCGCTTCCACAAGGAATGGTGGCCCCAAAACGAAGCCATTGTCGGTTTCATCAATGCATTTCAGCAATCCGGTGATCGCTCATTCTTGCAAACCAGTATCAGACTCTGGGATTTCTGTGAGAAATATCTCATTGATCACCAGAACGGGGAATGGTTTCGCATTGTTTCCAGAGACTATCAAATCAACCCAAATGACCTGAAAGTCAGTTTCTGGAAATGCCCCTATCACAACGGACGGGCTGGGATAGAAGCACCTGCCAGACTTCGAGCCATCGCTGATAAGCTTTAATTCAATTACCTTGATTAGGCAGCTAACCGGGGATGGATCGGTGCAGTGGATGTCGATTGCTCCCGCTCGCTTCGCTCCAAGGCTCGGTCAATCGCTTCCTTTAAGGCATCCCCCAAATGCACCTCGATCGGCTCCTTCGAGACCCCTGCTTCATCGGCCAGCGCTTCAGCCCGAAGCAGAAATTCGCGTAAGTCATCGTCAGTGATCGACTCTTTCAGCACTTGATCATCATTCGTCCGGTGGGTGACGGGCTCTAAAACCCTCTCCAACTGCTCTTCACTTATCTGCTTCTCAATCACCCCACGCGCTAAACGTTGGAGTGTCACCTTGGCTGCCTCCCGCTCCGCATCATTCAAACCCGACGAAATGATATAACGTGTTTCCACCGCAAAAACCACAATGACTGCCATGACTGGGCTCGAAGCAATATCCGCAATGATTTCAGTCAGTTGAACAGGACCAATATCTCCACTTTTGAAGCTGTCTGTCAGGCGATCAATCTGCTCAATCATCGATGCCTGCTCATCCAGGGGAATAGAAGAGTCTTCGATCATTTCCACCAGAGCATCCCGTGCCCTGTCCGCAAAAAAACTCTTCCCATAAAAATACAACCACCCGATTCCCATCAAAAAGAGCAATCCCCCGATGAAAATGACAATCAAACAGCCACTCATTCGGCTCGGTTGAGATTCTCTTGTTCGAGAGAAGGCTTCGGGATGAGACATGGTCAAGGGGGGCTAAGGCTGAACTGAAATCAATCTAGCAATGGCAGATCAATCACTCTCCCAGCTATGCACGAACCAGCACATAGTCGAGGAAGGCGACTTCATGTTGAACGGATCCCCCTCCTATACAAGCCTAAGTTTGCCCTCACTCCGCCGGGACAATCGCCCCCATTGTCATTAACTAGAGCGCATTAAACGGGATAACAATATTCACACGGCTGGGTACCGCCTTTTCTTCGATCATTCCTGGCCGAAACCTCCATTGCTGGACCGCTGCTCTGGCTGAATATGCCAGGAATGGATGCGTCGAATATACCACTTCCACGTCCTCAACCTTACCTTCGGTGTTCACCACAAAGGTAAGCCTGACCAAGCCGGACATTCTGGAGGACTGAAGAGATTGTGGATACTCTGGAGTCGGATGCAAAACAACCCTGGGAGCCTGATCCAGCTGTCTTAACTCATAAACGCTAGGGGCTTCATAGGACAATTCAATCGGAACTTGAACAATCACTTTCACCGGACGGCCATCTTTCTTCGCAGGCTGAAAGCGCCATCTCTCGACATGGCTCAATGCCTCCATGCGAAGGGATGCGGGGAGCTCATCTCCCAAGAAAAGAGGCAGATGCACATCTCCGCTTTCATCGACAATAAGCATCACCCGAAGATTCAAATTCCCATGTCGTCGATACAGCATTTCGGGATAATCTAGAAAACTGGCCGAAATCAGTTCAGGAGGTGTATCCACCTCCCTCGGTGTGTACAGGTTTTCAGGAAGCTCGTTGTCTTCCCAACTTTGCTGATTCAACCATTCCTTAATCGAATGTGCCTGAAAATACTCCGCAACCCATCCAAGGGAAAAAATTCCGCCCAAACGAAATCCAGGGGTCACACACTCATCAAAAGCCAAGATCGCCGTTTCCAGTATATCATACCGCATGGCCGCTGATAAAATATAGTCTGCTGTCTGGGGAGTCATTAGGCAAACCGCACCTGCTTCAAACAAAACTTCCACCTCCTGCTTGGAGCCTAATATGGTTGCAATCTCAACCGTCCCCATCCCCTCCACTTCGGAGGTAGCCTGTGTTGGATCCGCTCCCTGCTCCAATAAATAACGGACTAGATTGGGATGGCCATATACGATCGCCAGCGCGAGCGGAAACCGATTCTCACGACTTCCTTTAACATTCGGATCAGCTCCCTGATCAATCAATATTTTCACGATCTCTTCCAGCCCTAGCGAAACAGCTAATGAGAGCGCATCTGCCAGGATATCTTTGACTGGAGCACCCCTTTGAGGACGTCGATTTTCCTTCATCGCATTTCCCAGTACTTTGACCACTTGCGGATGAGCTCCCCACACTCCGAATTCCAATATCGGTCGATCATTGATGAACGCATATGGATCTGCTCCCCGTGTAAGGAGGTAGCGAACAATTGAAGGATTTCCCAAGCGTGAATGATGAGCCAAGGATTCATTCAGTTGCGAGCGATTGATTCGATTCAGTGTCCCCCCTTGTTCAACCAACAACTTAAATACCTCATCGTGCCCCGAATCCAACGCCAAATGTGTCGCATTGAATAACCCATCCCGAGCTGTATTCCTAGGATTGTAACCTCCTTTCATCAGTTCCACCATGACATCCACATGACCTGATTGAGCAGCATACTGGCCTGCATCAAAACCCCAGGCATCCTTGCGTTGAACATGAAACCCCATTTCCACCAATACCCGCACTGCCTCACCATGCCCATGCGCCCCAGCCAGAAGCATCGGGTCAGGATTTAAAGCAAAATAATCTCGTCTCGAAAGAGATTGTCCGCGCAGCTTCTCCAACCAATCTGCTCGACCCATCGCAGCGGCCCATTGTACCCAATGGATTCCGAGCATATTCAAGCCACCGTTGTCGCGAACACCGGGTAATTCATCTGGTGGTGCTTTCCCTAACACCAAATCCCTGAATAATGCGTTGCGGGGATCATCCGCCAGGTTTTGAGGACGCAGAACCTCACCTTCCCTGTAGAGAAACAGACAAGGGTACCCTCGCAAACCTGATGTATCAATATTCAACATGTAGTGAAAAAATGATGCATCCAAACGACTGATATGCACTTGTGACAACCAATGGTCAGCTTGTGTATCCCACCACGCGATCAATATGTAGGTGCCTTCCCCTAAGGCTTCCTCCTCCCAAAACTCCAATAGAGACTGATTAGGATGCTGATGGTCGGAGGCATGCCTCCCCACAATTGAAGCAACCTTATACTTCATCATATTGGGTCGAACTCCCTCTCGGGTCGATTGGCGCTTAGTGACCGAATAGCTCAAAAGTGGAATTCCATATTCCCTGTACGAATGTGCAGGGTCTCTTATCACAAGAGCCGCATTGCGGGGAACCCTTATTTGCCCACTCTCATCCTCAAATGCTGGGCGCCCGCCATGAATGCCGGACAAAGGCTTCAGTTGCCGATCCCACACCAAATAAAAGGGTCCCTCAGAAGCACCAGCCACTACCCCACCCGAAAACCCAAGAGTGAGAACAAACAGCAAGACATAAAGAGAATGGCGGAGCATGAGACAAGAAACCTCCAATGGATCATTCCGTCAAGACACTGGCACTGCAATCATACCCTTAAAATAAACAGAGCTTAACATTAAACCTAGTTAAACCACACCTCTTTCATCACCCGATCTGTCAACCTTTAACAACCTGGTTACTGTCGCCTAGCGATGCAGTACTTACGCCGTATCTTCCCCCGCAGATCGGCGTACCGTAGCAGTTTGTGCTACAACTTTTTGCATATCAATTTGTTACGCTCCAAGCTCCAGTCTCCAAAAAAAAGAGATAGCGTTTGACAATGGCATACAGGCTGGAGGCCACTTGCCACACTCTGTCAACAAATTCTTACCCAACAAATTCTTACCCGGTTGTTACCAGCGGGTGGAGGGCAGTGCATTGAAGCAATGTTGCCTGTTTTTTCACCCAATCTGGTGGACGAGGGGTTTTGTGGCTCTTTGCTGGTAAAAATCAGCTGTATTCCCCTGTTAATGTAGCACGAACGCATACAAATACACGGTCAATACAGCGGTATGCGGCCGGTTAAACGGTCCTTGCCTTCACTGGGGGCTTCCCCTTCGCGTTGGAGCGTTGAACTTTTAACATTCTGGTTGAAATCGCACTTTCCTTGCGATGCCCTGCCTCCTTCCTTCGCAGTCAGCCGCCCGTAGCGATTTGTGCTGCAAAGAGATACAAGAATGAGTGCAACACTCCCCCACCATGTGCCCAGAAGGGTGCTCCCAACCAATACTTACCTAACCAATACTTACCTGGTAGTTTGCCTGTGCTTGTGTCAGTGCAGCTGCGCGGCAGCGCTTTGTATTTCAACCAAACGGGGTCACAAGAGTGTGTTGTGCCTCTTTTGGGGGATGAGTTGAGCCCAC
>JBJHBA010000029.1:0-18418 GCA_050485245.1 Verrucomicrobiota bacterium
CGATCACGCCGTTCATGTCACCATGACACTGATGCGAGCCATGCCCGAACTTGTCGCCGCTTTCTTTCATCACCCCTCGGTCAAATACGCCGCCTCATGAGAACCTTTTTTATTTCGGAGTAATAATTGCCTTCCTCGATAGGCAGAAATCTAATGCCCGTTTGCCGGAATGAACAAACGAACTATTGGGCGAAGAAGAAGCTAGGAGAGATTCCGAAGCCATGATGATCTATCCCGACGACGGTTCGCCGGTGCTTACCCACTTCATTCCTCCAAAGATTCTATTGGTGCTCTTGCGGTCTCGCGCGTTCCACCTGGTGCGCCTCGACCAGCAGAGAGGCGACCCCGACGACGGGAAATTACCCTCGAAGTGCTTTGAACAGCCTTACCGCGGTGCGGTCGAGAATGCTCTGCGAATTCCGAACGAGAAATTGAAGAGCCACGCGCGGGCATTGGAAAACGACCGAATTCGAACCTTCAGGACCATCATAAAGGACCACACTAGTGTCCAAAACAGGTTTTGAAAAAGAGCCTTATTGGGAAAGCTCCACAGGGGCTAACAAAATGCGGCTGCGCTGTATCTATGAATGTTCAGCAAGAAGACATTTATCTCACCAAGGAAAGATCGGGACGGAATTTATCGGTCTTGGGCAGACTGTTTCTGGTATCACTATTCCTCGGATTGCTGTTCATGCCCGCAACTGCCTCATGGCTATCATGGTGGATTCGAATCCCTTCAATCGCCGGAATATTCATCCTTGGCTTATTGGGTATCAATTCAGTCGTCCAATTCATTCGTAATCCCGTTATTGAATTGAGGGTGAGCAGGCACGGAATCGAGTATGGCTCACAATCCATTCGATGGGATGAAATCGCTCGAATTTATCCAAGGGGAGGATTGACCATTCTTGGAACCCACAGATATCAGCTCGGATACACCCTGAGAAAGAAGTTGCAGGCTACGAACGCTTTGCCCGTAGACGGGGGCATTTCAAAGAAGGAATTTGTTGAAATGATCACAAATCTCCAGAGAGATGTGTCACCCCAATTCACCCACTTGAACCTGAAAAAACCATAGAACAAATCGGCGCTGGCAACAGCGGCTAACCCCGCTGCACCAGGCCTCGACGTTAGGGATAATACTATGACTAAAGAATGGAAAAACTATGAAGAGGTGGCTGAATACTTGATCAATCAATTTGCATCAGAGTTTGGTTTGATTGCTGTGGAAGGAAAACAGAAAATCACTGGATCTATGTCCGGTACAGATTGGGAAATAGATGCCAAAGGAATCAAAGAAAACAATGAGGGATTCGTTGTAATCGAATGCCGGAGATTCACAAATAGTCGACAGAACCAAGAAAGAGTGGCCGGATTAGCCTACAGGATCCTAGATTTGGGTGCGGCGGGAGGACTAATTGTTACTCCACTCGGCCTGCAGAGCGGCGCAAAGAAGATTGCAAAGGCACAGGGAATTGCAGAGGTGACGCTTACTCCGGGCTCTACAAAGGCAGAGTACGTCCTTGGATTCCTAAATCGTGTTATGGTTGGTGTCTCTGAGAGAGTATCATTCACTGGTGGATTTGTGTCGGGAAGATATGAGAGAGCGGATGATAAACCGGAGGCTGACTGAGTCCTCATTTAAGGATTTGTTGGCGTGATTCTAGAGCAACCAAGCCCCAACAACTTCGCCACCGTTCGTCAGGTCCGTCTGCGGCGTCCCTAACTTCACGATGGTCGTGACTTTCCTCCGGGCTACAGGCTTGCCAGCAAGCCCTCCGCCCTACAGAAATCACGACATCTCGCACATTAGTCCCAAAGAATCAGCTATGGCACTCACCTCCCCTGCAGCGAATCCGTTGTCTATTGCCCTGTCGTCATTGGCAGCTGGCAGACGGGGCATCTCGCCTGCGTATGGCGCATCGCTTGGTGAGGCTGCGGCAGTCTGCATAGCAGGTGCCAGCCATCCGAATCCTGCCCCATTCAAGGTAGACGGATTTAACGAAGTAGATGCCCATCTCGATTGGGACGCGCCATCTCAACAGGCTCTTGATACTTGGAATGACGAAGAATTTGCAACGGAGCAGGGCGCCTACGGAATCGCAGCCTTGTTGGTTGAGGAATTTGGCCTTGAGGTCGTGCAGCGGTCTCGGAAGGGCACCGGATTTGACTATTGGCTTGGTTCACGGGATGATGAGCCCAACCTATTCCAAGGCCTGACTAGACTTGAAGTCTCAGGGATCAGGGTTGGTGACGAGGCGAAGATCGCCCAGCGGACACGAATCAAGCTTACCCAAACCAAGAAATCCGATGATCTTGCTCTCCCAGCAGTTGTCGCGATAATCGAGTTTAGCAAACCAACTGCCCGAATCTCAGAGCGATGCCCGACGTGAATGACCTCCACCTGAAGGCAATGAGCCTTGTTGATGAAGCCCATTTGGCTAGGCTGAATGGGTCGGAGGAACAGTATCTCGAACTCACCGCGGCGGCGTTCACGTTCGAAGCCGAGGCAGCTTGGGCGCTTGCCGGAGAACTAGAGCTTGAGCCGACTAGGTCCGTGCTATTCCGAAGCGCGGCATCACTTGCACTCGAGATCAGGAACTCGCGTGAAGCGGAACGGCTCATTTCGGCTGCTTTAGCCGGAACGCCACCAGAGGAAATTGCGAACGAGCTTCGAGACCTCCTTGAAGATGTTTACTTCGCCCGACACCTCGACCTCCGAGGCGTGACGCTTGCGCCTGGCGAACTACAGATGACCATCGACGGCGAGGCGGTCGGTTTTGGCATAGCAAAGAGCGAGTCATTTGTTCAGCGACTCAGAGATTTTGAGAAACTCATTTATCGGACTGCTGAACGAAAAATGGGCAGAGATTTCCGTGAACGCGGTCGCGTTACTAAAGAACTCACGGAGAATTTCGAATTGTATCTGTCCGTGCCGCGTGCTGCGAGTTTCGCAGTGACCTTGCGTCTTGGCCAGAGCAAACAAATGCAACTGCCCGGTATCGACCTTTCGTCAGACACGATTCAAGAACTTCTAAATGCCCTAGAGGTTTTTGCCAATGGAGACTCCGAAGCTCTTGAGGCGATCATTCCCGATGAAACCTACCGAACCAATTTCGTGGGCCTAGCCGAACGAATTTCTCCCGATGGAGAGCAAGTCAAGACCGTGGGATTCACCGCTGGCAACCAAGACGGTGAACGCAGGGTTGCACTCACCCGCTCCAAGTCGGAAATCAGGAAGAAGAAGCCCCTCACGAAGAACCAGGATCCAAAGCCAGCGGATGAGGAAGTCACGGTAATTGGAACCCTCCTTGAAGCAGATGCTACAAAACGAAAAGAGGGGGTGATCGAGATTGTGGACGGAGCAGGTGCTTCCACGAAGATCATTGTGCCCCGCGGCATGATGAGCGATATTGTAAAGCCAATGTTTGAAGAGTGGGTTCAGGTGGTTGCTATTGCTCGCGACAACAAGCTTCACTTGGTTTCTATCGACCTTGCCGAGAACAATGAAGAGGACTAACAAGGCGTCGCTCTCGACAAGCGTAAGGGGTCAGCAACGGTCTTTCATGCAAGTGCGAAATCGGGATTTTTCAGAAGCCGGTTGAGCAGGATGATGAGTTTGCGCATAACGGCAGTGAGCGCTAGTTTGGCCGGTTTTCCTTTTTGAATGGGCCAATCGGAAGGAGTCAGTCCAATTTTTCATGTTTTTTGAGGAAAAGAAAAGGAGTCAGTCCAGCATTTTCGCATTGCACAACTCCTTCCATGCGTCTCCCCCGGTGGCTTCGCGTCGGTGGCGATTGACATACTGGCTCACGGTGCCCGGCTGACACATCATCAGGCGGGCAGCGATCCAGCTGTTGGCCGCGAGATGCCGGTTTCGCAGCAAGCGCGCCATCGGGTTTCACTTGGATCACAGGCTATACGCGAGAATACAAAAATGCTGCCCCCTTTTTCGTCTCGGAAACATTGCACTCCTTAGGCACACCTGCAGAACTGTTAAGAACAACTTCAATATGGTCAGGCCCATTTTCGGAGGAATGAGCCCTCCTGATGCGGATTGCTGATACCCCTTCTGTACTATCAATATCAATATTTTGAGAGGTTTTTTGTTTATGCCAGGTATCAAACGGTTTTGGGGGCATGTCGCAGCGCTTCAGGCAGTGGCCGCCATCGGCTGCTTGACAGTCACACCCCCTCTTGTCGCCAATAAAGTTTGGGTGCCTTACGACGGCATGGCGCCAGCTACCGCTGAGTCCTACCATTATTTTGACGCGCCCTTTATGGAGGTTCTGGAATCTCCCGCTAGTGATGCCATGAAAATCGCCGCCAACGGCACGGCAGCCACGATCTACCTCAGTAGCGAGGATGCAAAGGTTGTGGCGATTGCCTCAGAGGCGCTGCGCGACGATATCGAGCGCGTGACCGGGTTGCGGGCTTCCGTGAGTACTAAAACACCGCAATCACCATCGGCCATCCTGGTTGGCACCGTGGGGCAAAGCTCGCTGATAGACAGGCTCGTGGCGGCGGGGAAGATTGATGTGTCCGCCATTGAAGGAAAATGGGAAGCCTACACTGCCGCCGTTGTCGATAATCCCCTACCCGGCGTCGAGCGGGGCCTTGTGATTGCCGGTAGTGACCGGCGGGGAACGGCCTTCGGTATTTTCGGCCTGTCCGAGTCCATGGGAGTCTCGCCCTGGCACTTCTGGGGGAGCGTGCCGACGCCGCAGAAGCCAGCCCTCTATATCGCTGGCAGCCATACGCAGCCGTCTCCCGGTGTTAAGTATCGCGGCATCTTTATCAATGATGAAGACTGGAGTTTTCAGCCTTGGGCGGCCAACACCTTCGAGCCAGAGGTCGGCAACATTGGGCCTCGAACCTACGCCACGGTGTTTGAGCTTCTGCTGCGTATGTATGGGAATGTTATCTGGCCCGCCATGCACGAGTTTCCGGTCAAGAGTACGCCCTTCTACGAAATCCCGGAGAATAAGGTGGTTGCCGATAACTACGCGATTATCATCAGCACATCACACCATGAACCCATGCTGACCAACAGCCATGAATACGACGAGGACATTCATGGCCCTTACGATTATTGGGAGAATCGCGACCGTATTTTCCAGTTCTGGGAAGCCCGTGTAAAAGAGTCGGCCGAGTACGAGAATATCTACACCATTGGGATGCGCGGGCGCCGGGATGAGGGCATGATGGCCCCGGAGGGAACGACAGAGGAAGAAAAAGCCGCGAAAATCCAGAATGTCATCATTCCCGACCAACGGCGTATGATCGCCAAGCATGTGCACCCTGATCCTTCAGCGGTTCCCCAGATTTTTATTCCCTATAAGGAAACGCTTGTACAATACCAATCTGGCTTAAAGTTGCCCGACGATGTGACCATCGTTTGGCCCGATGACAATCATGGCTATATCCGCCAGCTTTCCACCCCCGAGGAGAATGCGCGCTCTGGTGGGTCGGGCGTCTACTATCACTTGCAATACTGGGGCGTGCCCCGCGCCTACTTGTGGTTTCATACCACCCCTCTGGGCATGACTCGCTCCGAAATGATCAAGGCCTGGGACTTTAATGCCCACAGAATCTGGATCAACAACGTGGGTGGTATCAAGCCGTATGAAATCGGCACCGAGTTCTTTATGCGCCTGGCCCGCGACCCGGAGGCCTACAGGGACTTCGACCAGAACGCATACCTGACGCAGTGGGCCGAGCGTACCTTTGGTGCTGACTATGCCAATGCTATTGCCGGGATTCTGGAGGATTACTATCGCCTGAATATCGTCAAGCGGCCCGAGCAACTCGATCTGTTTGACAGTGGTTTCAGTCATACCAAAGGCGGTGATGAGGCACAGCAGCGCTTGGATGCCTTCGCTGATTTGACCGAGAGAGCCAACGCTGTTTATGGCAATCTGCCTGAAGCGTACAAGTCCGCCTTCTACGAGATGGTGCTCTACTCGGTGCGCGCCTCCGATTTGATCAATCAGAAAGTGTTGCTGGCGGAGCGAAGTCGACTCTGGGAAAGCCAGGGCCGCACTGCCACCGCATCCCTGGCTGCACAAGCTCACGCTGCACAGGAGGCCCTGCTGGAAGAGGTTCGCTTCTTCAATGAGGACAACGCCGACGGTAAATGGAACTACATGGTGAGCCCCATGCCGCTATCCGAACTGCCACAATGGGCGCACGACACGCAGCGCGCCTGGACCATGCCAGAGGTCGGGGATTACAGCCCGAGCCCGGCGGCGGAGCTCGGCGTGATGGTGGAAGGCACGTCGGAGGAACTGCCCACCTTCAGCCGCCCTGTGGATGCGAGCCACTTTATTGATATTTACAACCGTGGTGAAGAAGCGCTGAACTGGACGGCCGAGCCGAGCGCACCCTGGATTAGGCTGAGCCAAAGCCGCGGCACCAGCGACAGCCGTATTTGGGTGAGTATCGATTGGGCCGAGGCGCCTTACGGTAGCAACGTGTCCGGGTCGGTGACGATTACCGGTGCCGGGTCAGAGCAGACCATTGGTCTGAACGCCTTTAACCCTGAAGGGCTGGACCTTGCCGCGTTACCGGATGTGGTGGAGCACAATGGCGTTACCACAATACTGGCAGTCGACTTTGAGGCGCGTGAAGATGGAGATGACGGCACCGGTTGGCGTCGGGTCAGCCAGGCAACCGCGTCCGGTGACGGCATGACCATTCAGCCGGTCACCGCACCGAGTATCGGGCTGGAAAACCTCAGCGTCAACAGTCCTTCTCTGACCTATCAGTTCTATGCCTTTAGCACCGGGGACGTGACGATCCATACCCAATCACTGCCCACGCATAAACTCACCTCCGACCACGAAGGCTTGCGCTATGCCGTTTCACTGAACGGTGATGAGCCGCGCATCGTCGACATTCATGCGGATGAATACACCGATGCCTGGAACAAAAACACGCTCAGAGCTGCGGCCATTGGCGTGACGGATCACCACATCGAAGCGCCCGGCCTGCAAACCCTTCAGATATGGATGGTGGATGCCGGCGTGGTGCTGGAAAAATTCACGGTCAAAGTAGAGTAAAAAGTCGAACGGCGGTCACGGATAGGCCGCCAAGAGCTAGGTAAAGACCCTGCCGGTATGACCCAAGGACATCTCTTTGCGGTCCTTGCGTTCTTTCGCGGCAGAACGCATCAGCCTTTTCGCGTGTTTTCGCGCCTTTCGCTGTTCAAAAGAACGGGGAAAGCGGTCCGTCGAATTGTCCATAATTTTGACCCTTTTACCGCAACCTTGGGGTTGCCAGGGCCGCAGCAGACCACATTTTTCATACGCCCTACTGGGGAGCCGCGTTCGATCGTCCTGCGGGCAGCGATCTGCAGGGAGCCTTCCGGCAAGGATCGGGCTGCCTTGAAGCGGAAAATGGAGGGATATGACATTGGGATTGAATCCGTATCCGATCCTGGCAGGATGGAAATATGGCACAAGGATTCGAATTTGATCGTAACTTCGTAAGAATGCGGAGGCATCGAGATCCAGAGCCAGAGTCGGATTGGAAGAATGAGGCTCCTGAGCGAAGGCTCGAAGCTTTGGAATTTTTGCGGAGGAATCACGCACCAGAAGCATATGCTGCCCAAACCATTCAGAGAGTTCATCGGATTACTCGAAAAAAATCGGGTTAAGTATCTGGTGGTTGGCGGGTATGCCGTTTCAGTACATGGTTATCCAAGCTACACGGGTGACTTGAACATATTTATCGCCATCGATTCCCGAAATTCCTGTGCGATACTGAAGACGTTTCATGACTTCGGTTTTACAGATCTCGAAATAGACGAGAGCGATTTCCTGGTAGCGGATACGATTGTCGAGATTGGCAGGGGGCCTCTGAAGATTCAGGTGATGAACGAAATTTCCGGTGTTTCGTTTGAAGAGGCAGAATCCACCAAGATATGGGTTCCTGTTGATGGGATGGAAGTGCCATTCATTTCTATTGAGATGCTTATCAAAAACAAGCTTTCCACAACAAGAGACAAAGACAGGGTAGACGCTGAAATCCTGAAAAAGCGAAACGAACATGCCTAGCATGCCGACTCATCTGAATTTAATTCAGCAAGGAAACATCCGAATATGATGCATACATTCGGGAGCCTGTCGGGCAATATCCGGGCCAACCCTAATGCTTATAAAAAGATGAAGAAAGCGAACGCTTCTGCGCGAGGCTTTGAGGTTTGCAGGAAAGATCAGTAACGAAAAAAAGAAGGGATTCACTGAGATGAAAATCAACGAAACCAAGATTGATGATACCGTCCTCGCCCTCCTCCAGCTCACTGCGCACCGTGATGGGAGCGCCACACGGACTTGGAAAGGGCATGATTGGGACGTGATGGATCGACTGCATCAGAAGGGATGGATTTCCGATCCCAAAGGAAAGGCCAAATCTGTCCTGTTCACAGATAAAGGGCTGAAGCGATCTGAGGAGCTTTTTGAGTCGATGTTCACAGACTGAAGAGCCATCACGCCGATGGCACCGGTATTCTTTGTCCTCAGCGCTGAAGAAGCACGAGGAGCCAAATGAAGATGTAGTGATGCTGCGGTGATAGAGGCGCACGATGGGGTGCGTTTGAGATGGATCAGCTCAGTCGCAAGCTCAAGTTTGGTCTCCTCTGCCTTTCCACGGCCTCCCTCACCGGAGGCCTTTTTTGTGTTCGGAGCAGACGCATGGCTGAAATGATTAGGCCAAAGGTAAGGGTGCGTTCGGCGGCTTTCATGCAGCTGGAAGACGGGAGCAGGATGCTCCTCTCCTTTGCCTTGCCATGAGAGGACAGGGACGCGCTGGTCGCGATCAAAACCACGGCCCTGGCGGTACACCCTAACGACGCGTACGCGTCAGTGGAGTGTACCAGTGAATGAAAGGCGGGGTTTGCTCAAGCGTGCGAAGGCGCATACCATGCAGCGGCCCGGACGGAGCAGGGCCCTCGTATGCCACGGGGATACAATTTTCTGCCCCACCCGGATGCTCGCGCTGGTCGCGCGTGATATCCACTTACATTCTGAGTCCCGAGCGCTTGACCGGGAATACCCGCTCACTTCATATCGTATCATGCACAAATCGCTGTCTGTTCTCATCCTGCTCTGCGCGACCCTCACCACCGGATCTCTTACAGGATCAGAAGCCTACCTCTCCATGGTGGAGACGATTCGCGAGAGTGAGTCGATTCCGTATTTTTGGGACGGAATGTTTTTATCGCTCGAAGCAGCCGGGGGCGTTGCACTGGCCACATCCAGCGGATCCAACGATTCGCTGCTGCGCAGCACGGACGGAATGACCTGGGAGGTGATCCCATTTGATCCGATCGGTTCCCCTCTGGTGGATCTGGCTTTTGGCAATGGTGTCTGGTTGGCCTTGGGCCACACGTTTGTCCTCCGCTCGACCGACCAGGGAAATAGCTGGGAGGAAGTTCCACTTCCGCGAGGCGCTGAAATCTATTATGAGCGCATCGAATTCGTCCGGGGATTTTTCGTCATCTGGTCCAGCCAACATCCTGTTATTTCAGTGTCAGCAGAAGGGAAGGGATGGAATATGCTTCGGACCGCTCCCCAGGGTGTGCTTGAAGGCATATATGAATTTCCTAATGGAGCAGTCACAGGAGTCACCCGGGATGGGTTGATCTACGCGACCAACGATTTATTCGAGCCATGGCAGCTTGTCTCGGGGAATAGAGTCCCCCCGGCAAACTACCCCGCATCCCTATCCAGCACCTTTTCGCGTAACATGGGGCGCGTATATTTTCCACCCCCCCCAGTCCTTGGAATGCCCTATTACTTTGAATCAAAAAACGGTTGGGACTGGGAGAAAGTTGAAAGCCGTGCCGGGGGAAGATTGGTTCATGCAGATGAAACCTATTATTTATTCAATCACTTAAGATACTTCAGCTCCTCCCATGACAGGGATCATTGGACCGACTGGCAGGCCATCGAGATCATGGGCGAAAGCAATGATGCGATCATCAATCCAAGGATCAAATACCTCAATGGCACTTGGCTGGCCAGCTTCCTTGATCGGATTTACAGTGCCCCAAGTCCATCCGGTCCATGGGCACAGACCGCCTCCAGCCAAATTGCAGGGTTTGCTCCGGCCTACTACCATGACTGTATTATTGAGGGGGATACACTCATAGCGGTGGGAACACAAATCACCAGGATGGACCTGCCAACCCGCCAGGAGACTGTCATCCCACTGACTGAAGATATCCAAGCTACATTGCACGCGGTGATCTGGGATGGAAATCGCTTTGTCGCGAGCGGAAGCGAAGCCTCCGTCCTAACGTCCCCGAATGGAAACGCATGGAACAGAGTGCATCACAATCCGGAAGCATCCGATTTTATCTCTCTGGCTTATGGCGACGGCGTCTACCTGGTCTCCACCGCAGACCAACGGATACTGAAATCTTCAGACCTCCTGACTTGGGAGGAAAGCCTTTCCGCGGATGATTCGATCCATCAATTGAGCGTGACCTACGTGAACGGACGGTTTTTCACCTTGTTTGAAGGTTTCTACTCACGGATGAAAACCTCACTCAATGGATCGGACTGGGAAGATACGGACTTGGTCGCCATCAGATCAAATCAGGTCATTTTTCATAACAACCAGTGGATTGCCGGGGTTTATGCACCTGCCAATATTGCCATCTCCAGTGATGGACTGTCCTGGGAAATGCTTCGGGACGTCGTCGAGTTGACCTATAGCACGTCCCATCAAGGCCTCGCCTATGGGAATAGTCTCTTCATCGGAGCGAACGAATCGAACACTCCCGCCTTTTCTTTGGATGGACACAGCTGGCATCAGGATCTCAGCAGATTCTACTATCTAAAGAACTACCCTCATGTCCTTTTCTCAAAAGACCGGTTCTATTTCTGGAATGCGTCCGGATCTGTCGTATCTGCAAAAATCACCACTGATATTCCATCGGATGGTCCGGGCGTTTTGCGATTGGCGACCAATCCGGCTGTCACTGAAGAAGGCTCGCCGACCTGGGTGAGGGTCACCCGGGAAGGTGGCATCGAAGGAGCTGTTTCAGTCACATTGTCCACGACACAGTCAGGAACGGCCACCCCGGGCACGCACTACTCCCCTCAATCAATCATTTTGGAGTGGAAAGACGGCGAAACCGGAGATAAGCGAATCAACACCATAGAAACCTTTGCCAATACATTGGCAGAAGGCATCCGTACCATCGGAGTCCAGCTCAGCAATCCGACCGGAGGCGCGAGGATTGTCAATGGAGAGGGCTTTCTCCACATTCGCGACAACCCATTTGATGGCTGGCGTTTTCGTCACTTCCCCGAAGATCCCGAAGGGGAAGGACATCCCCTTGCAGACCCCGATGGAGATGGGATTCCCAACTATATCGAATACCTGCTTGGGATGGATCCGGGCGAGCCGGACAGGTACCTGTTCAACTCCAGGATACAACCTGCCATTCAAGCAAACGGTGTGCTCTGGTTCCCACTCATTCGCACACCATCCGACTCTCGCCTGCACATCTCGCTTGAGAAAACGCAAGACACAGATCTAGCCTCCTGGATCGAGCTAGGAACGCTAGACGGATTTCAGAACGTAGCCTTATCCGGGGGTTATCGATTAAATTTCATCAGGATCATAAATGATGCATCCTCAGGAACGTTTTTCCGCTTACTGTTCGAATACGAGGAATGAACCGCGCAGAACACCCAGCGACCTCCTGATCGTTGCCCAATGTGGCTCTTCTCAAGCATTGGCCTGGTTCACTTGAAGCCCTGCAACATTGGGTCTGGAATGTGGGTATCATGCAAGCCGAAGGGATCAGCGGAGTCGGCAAGAGGTAGCTCGGCCTCCTCTGACTTTTCACGGTCTCCTTCACCGGAGGCCGTATTGTTGTACCCACAGCATTCCTGACCCTTGGCCGATTCCCCAAAATAGTTTCGTCCAATGATACGTCACCCACACAACATGACCGCTTGTGGCACCCAGCTCACCAGAGCATAAAGTGAAAAGAATGCGTTATCATCCCACGAGGAGATGAAACATCGGAGGGGCTCAGCTCTGGGAGTTTCTCCATTCACGTGCCTTTCGCCAGCGAGCGATCCACTCGGGTCGAACCAGCCCAGGATAAACCGCCATAGTCTCTGCCCATGAATCGGCATAGAACTGTACCCATTTATCCACGACATTCGGGTCTGCGCTTCCGCTGTCCGGAGCAAGAGTCATCTGTTCAAAAATGAGCTTCAGCTTACCGTTCTGCGCGAAAGCCATCTTCAGAAACCAGACCGGTGTTGACGTGGATACCGCCAGTTTTGCCCAATCCCGTGGAAAGGAAATCTCCCGGTCATGCACCTTGCAAGGCAACGCGTCGCTCAAAACGTTGAGCGCATTCCCTGCGGCCACAACCATATCACCCCGCTGAAGGGCACGCTGCGCGAGGATCGCAACCTTGGCTGTCAGCATCGATTTATCTGCTTTGCTCAAAGCCCCCTGACGTGCTCTCAGCTCTTCCCTCGATGCCTTTCCCAGAATAATGGATGGCTTCGGGCAGTGCCTAATAAACCGGGTAACGGCCTCTTGAGCAGTGGAAAATGAAGCGACCAGAAGAACCTTCCCGGTAACATTCGCCGCCTCCAGAAAAGCAAGCTCATTGACCAGATCAACCTGTCGACGCCACTGCCGATCACTCAATCCGGAATAAAATCCATAACCTGAAATTTTCAGAATTCTGGATTGCAGGGTGGCCTTGCCCGCATGCATGGAAACCGCTTCGGCACTGCCTCCTCCCAAAGATACCAGCTCACGGTACAAGGCAAAATCTTCTTTCCAGAGCTTTTCAACCATGCGCGGGGAGCCCATCAGACTGCGTCCCAAAAAACGGATCAACCCATACACTGGAAGTCCGAGGCCAAGCCGTAAACTCCATCTGAAGCAGAATTTTAAGATCCGACTGCCGACTTGTTTAATCATGTTCTTCTCGATGTGCGAAGCGTCTCATCAATGAATCTCAAATAGATGCACCTTGCCTGCCCTTCGGATTATGGAAAAGGCGTGGCCGGGGGAGACTCCACCCAGTCCGGATTCCAGACTCCTGTCAGATCATACACATAGCGAATCTGAGCATAACGAAGCAGGTTCAACATCAACATCCAACTCGTTTGGGGATGGTGCGTGGAAAAATTTATCGCTTTTTCCAACAATCCGGCCTCTCGTGGGCCGCGCCGTGCCAGACGGTGGATGGTGTACATGACACGCAGATCTTTATTCAGAAAACGCTGTTTGCCTGCCTCGAATCCTTCGGGGACATAATCGACGGGAGCAGTGGAAAGCATCTGCGCGAACCCCATCAGCCGTTCGCCAAACAAATCCGGATGATAGAGACGATTCGCCAACCAACGTGCGCCGACACGCAGCTCCTCCGGTGACATACCAGCCGGGATCAGATTCGTCTCGAGGAGTGATGCATGGATGATGTCCTTATCCCTCGATTCGACCAGTCTTCCAGCCGCTTTCATCCGCGCATAGAGCGGTGTTGCTGCCGGAGCCACCAGCAGCCCGAAGGTAAAGGCCGGAATCCGGCTGGCCATCGCAAACTCGAGTTGTCGCTCAAAAATGTCCGTTTTATCCGCATCAAATCCCACGATCATACCGCCCATCAGCGAAATGCCTCGCTCCTGAAAGGCCCGAATCTTTGGAATCATGCTGCCCCCTAGGTTCTGTCGTTTTCCTGTTTCGAGAAGGCTTTCCTCGTTTGGTGTCTCCAGCCCGATAAAAACTTCAAAGGGACCCGCCTCAGCCAAAAGGTCGAGGATGTCCGGAGTTTTAACCGCATCAAGGGAGAGCTGCGTAATGAATGTCATCCGCTTCGATCCCTTGCCTTTGTTCCAATCGGCAAGGGCACGCAATAGCTCCCGTGCTCGACCCCGGTGGGCAGTGAGATTGTCATCCGCCAGAAATACGCTCCGGTATCCGCTCCGCTCCACGACCTCCAGTTCCGCAATGACTTGTTCGGGAGATTTGTGGCGCTGGTTGCGGCCCACGTACTGAATCACGTCGCAAAACTCACAGGAGAAAGGACAGCCGCGCGAGGTCTGGACAGCCCCGGTGAGAAAACGGTCATTCGGATAGAGATCCCAGCGTGGAATCGGCGAGGTCGACAAACAGGGTTTTCCTCCTTCGTAAACCCGCTTCCATGTGCCGGATTTCAAGTCTCCGAAAAGCTCTCGTGCTACCCCTTCAAGTTCACCTTTGAGCAGAATGTCAGCATGCGCTTCGACTTGATCCGGACAAAGACTGGCGAACGGACCACCGATCATCACCGTTTTGCCTCTTGCCCGAAACTGTGCGGACAGCTCGATCATTCGGGGGAGCTGATCCTGCCGCCCGGTAATGCCGATGTAGTCGGCCCCGCTATCCAGGTTCACCGGGGTAACACGTTCATCACAGATTTCGACTGAAAATCCCTCCGGTGCGAGCGCGGCCACCGTGACCAATGCCAGATCCACAATACCGCCGATCGGGTCTGCGCTGTCCTCCATCACCGACATCCCACTATAGGCGGGCTGACTGGTCCGGGGGTTGATCAGATAAAGTTCAGGCATAATTTAGACGCTTTCAAGGTATCGTTGCCGACAGGCAGATGGCCAATCCCTCGACCAGCGTTTGCAGTTCGGCACGCGTGTTGGCAACTCCCGCTGAGGCGTTCTGCCAAATCCGCACAACAGGGGCTTTGGGCTCAACTAAGCACAAATGATCCCATTCGGTGAGAGCTGAGGCGTCTATATGCACGAGGAGCCTGCCTTGGTTGGTGAGCCTGATGCTTCTTCCTGAAGTCGGTGAATCAGGGCGGCAATCGACTCGAGTGTGTCGAATTGATCAACAGTGAACGCGGATTCCGGTATTTCCACCGCAAATCTTTGTTCGATGAAACCCGCCAGACCGACAAGCGCTGTCGAATCGAGGATGCCTCCGGAGATCAGGGATACCTGGTCCGGGAGTTCAAGCTGGGAACCGGCCAGAAGCTCTTCCTGAATGTGTCGGCGAAGGATCGTAACGGTGGTTTGAGTGCGTATCATCTTGAGTGAAATGACAGCAGAGAGAACCCCTACCCTCTGATTACTAAAGTGGACTGGCAATATTTTAACTTGCCCGCCTGGGACCCTCCGCGCACGGTGGCAATTTCTGATGAGTGGAATTTTTGGCCTTGTTTCGACCACCACCGACCGTCCCTATACGGAAGATTTTGAGGTGATGCGCCCTCACATGCGGATCTGGGGCAAAGACCGAGACGGAACGTTTTCCACCTCTGGCGCAGCTCTCGGGCATCAGCTTTTCATCGATACTCCGGAGAGCCGCAGCGAGCAACAGCCTTGGACCGATCCAACCGGATCCGGCTGGACGATTGTCGCTGATGCACGCATTGATAACCGGGTGGAAGTCGCGGGCGCACTGGGCGGGGAGCCTCCAGCCAACGATGCCGAACTCCTGCTGCGGGCATGGCTCCACTGGAACGAGCGCTGCCTCGAGCAGATCATCGGTGCCTTCGCCTTTGTCCTCTGGCATGAACCCAGCCGGACGCTGGTTGCCGCACGGGACCAGATGGGATGCCGCCCCCTGCACTACCACACCAGCCCGACTGAGTTTATCTTCGCCAGCGACATCCGGGCTCTCGTCGCCCTCGATCGGATCAAAACCGATCTGGATGAGACCGCATTGCTGGCGAAAGCCGTCTTACACTACCCGTATCTGCTTTCACGAACCTGCTATCGGGACATCGCCAAGCTGGCACCCGCACATCTGCTGAAGTGGTCGAACGGAACAGCTACGGTTCGCCCCTATTGGACTCCACGAGACATTCCGGTTCAACAGAAGTTGTCGTTTGAAGATGCCGCAGAACAATTGGCCCATACCGTTGAAACTGCGGTGCGCAGCCAACTGCACACCATCCACCCGGTCGGGGCACATGTCAGTGGCGGGATCGACTCCAGCACGCTCGCCCTGCTCGCCCAGCGCATCCTGAGGGAGCAATCAGCCTCCCTCCGTTCGATGCATTCCTGGTCACCCTGCCCCGATCCAAACCATCCCTCCGACAGTGAATATCTGAGAATCTCTGCGGTGGAACGTGAGCTGGGCATGAAATGCCTCTACTGCGACATCACCAAAGAAGATGTATCCAATTCCCTCGCACGCCACCCTATTCTCGAACCAACCGAACTCATTCTTTACGAGTCGTGCGTTTGCCGAACAGCAGCTAAAAAAGGGATCGGTGTGCTATTGAGCGGGTGGGGAGGCGATGATTTTGCCACCTTCAGTGGGCGAACCTATTTCTCTGGCTGTTTCTGGGAGGGGCGCTGGATGGAATTGGCCTGGGCGGTTTGGGGACACCCAACCGGAAGCATAAGAGCGGGCATCCATGCGCTTCGGGAAATCCTCTCCGTCCGCCCTTCATGGGCGGGAAAACCTCGCTCGCATCCTTTGCTCCATCTCGCCAAAAAATCCAAGCTCGACTGGCGCGATTACTTCTCCGAGCAGGAATTCAAACAAGCGCTGGAATGGGTTATTAATCGCAGACCCACACCCGGAGCACGCGCCAGCATGCAATGGAGCCTGGCTCATGGGCACCTCGCCAGCCGCATGACGGACTGGGCGGCAGAATCCGCCCAGCACGGAGTCGTCCACCGCTATCCACTGCTCGATCTTCGGGTGGTGACATGTGCGCTTTCCATTCCCCACCGCGCCTACTGCCACCAAGGTACGAATCGTGCCGTGGCCAAGCAGGCCTTTTCCCGATGGCTGCCCGCAGAGCTTTCCACGGACGCCTCTTTCAAAGCCGAAGCGCACCGGGGACGGCACTATCTGCAATTTTCCAGAGACGCCTATGTGCGGGAGCTGACCCAGGTCATCGACTCCGGCTGGTCTCTCGAGTCAGAAAAACTCCGGCGATTCCGCTCCCAACGGGCATTTGGAAGATTGATCCTGAAATCCAATTGACAGCGAATCAATGAGGTGTTTTGCTTATAGACACAATAAGGGCTCCTGTTCAATGCCCACCTCACCTCACAACTTTTCAGAAAATCGACCACTCGGACCCAGTCCCCCGCCCTGCCGACTCTTTTGCCCCGGATACTCCGGCTCGCAAACCATGGGAGACACCAGAGGTGACCGTGCTGGGCGCGGCCCAGACCGAGTCTGGACCCGATACCACTTTCCAAGTCGAAGATCCAACTTGCTATTACTATAGCCCCCAGTTGAGCTGAGCCCGCTGGGGATGCATTCTGCATGCATGAAGGGTGGCAAACTGCCTACCTACGGCAACACTGCTGTCCAAAACAGATCTGACTGATTGTTTGGGTCGTCGGATGTCACATTGGCTTCCTGCACCGTCGTGTCCGCCACCAGCTCATCTTCTGCTTCCACCTTATCGGCATGCCAGCCGAATCGATTCTTCAAAGATCTTCGAAACCCCTTCCTCGCCGATGCGCTTGCGGAAGTGCACCAGCTCACTGGGCGTGCACGGATAACCCCAACGAAAATGCGAGCCTTCGCCCTTCGGTTGAGTTGTCGCTTCGCTCGGAACTCCGCAAAAATATTGCATGTAGGGACTCTCCCGCCAGCGCTCGCACACTCCCTCATCGCTGAGATTGTAGAGCTGCTTCAAGATCAGCAATCCTGCCATCCGACGGATCGGTAACCCCGGACGGCCACGCTGGGCATACAAAGGCACAAAACTTGCCTCCAGACGCTCCCAGCCAATCGCGTTGCCCAGACGATACAGATCATGACGCTGATCCAGTAATTCATCCAACTCCGGGTTCCCCAGCAAACCCTGCTGCCCATGCTCAGATTTATCATTAGGTCTCATCGTTTTGATGCTTTTTTCCGGATAAATGACACTCTTTGCATCAAAAATTTGAAGCACATTACGCCTAAGCCAATATCCTAGAACGGCTTGTGCTATTTTAAAAGGCCGACGAACCCCAGTGGTCATGCCTCATATTCCCAACGCGGGGCGAATAACAAGCATTTCAACAGGAATACCAATGAGAAACAGGGCTATCCACAAAACAATAAAAAGAATCCAAATTCGCCGTACCCGAATCAACTCGCCTAAATCGCCGTGAACTTCTAAAGGAAAACGCTCACAAAGTCGTTCCGAACTCTGTGAAAAAACCAAAAGCAAAAAGAAATAACTATCCCTATTAAAAGGCCATTTCTCCCCCATCTCTTCATAGCGCTTCTTCAGCCTTTCATTACAAACGAGAATTCTTGCGTTCAAGTAAATACTGAAAAGCAATGCGCTTATTACTCCGAAATAAAAAAGGTTCTCATGAGGCGGCGTATTTGACCGAGGGGTGATGAAAGAAAGCGGCGACAAGTTCGGGCATGGCTCGCATCAGTGTCATGGTGACATGAACGGCGTGAT
>JBJHBA010000030.1:0-16692 GCA_050485245.1 Verrucomicrobiota bacterium
ACCGGATCGATTCAACCCCAGGGACATCCACGCGCTGACTCCAAAAGGCTGGAACCCTCCAGCCTGATCTTCAACGGCCCTTCTTAAATCAAACCCGCTGGCAAGGGGTCGAGTTTGGGTCGCTTACCCCCAAACGCTCAAAGTCCGCCGTCAATCGCGGCTCGCAGGGCGCACGGTGGGGCCGGAGCCGAGGGAAGGCCCGCATTGCGGGGCCGCGGCGGGCCACTGGCAAGGATCCTTCCGCAGCCACCGCCGCGCCGAGGCGACCGCTGGATCGCACAGGCAGGGGTTTGCCCCGAGGCTCGCCCGAGGGGATGGACGGCGGCGGGCCTCAGCGTAGTCCCGCGAACGCGGGAACGGAGCGGTTAAAGGCACGGCGTCCGGCCACCCCGACGAGCAGCGCAGATGCCGTGATCAGGATACCGCAGGAACGAGGACAGCCTGGCGCGGGATGTGCCCCAGTAGGCAAGCGAAAGAACGTCGAACAAACATGACTCACTTTACGTTAGTGCGATAATGCTGGACTGACACCTTTTTCAGCCACGACGCTCTTTTCGGCCCAAAATTAAAACTGAAGTGGCGGCTTGACACGTCCATCGGGTTCTACGAGTTCCCGGCTAAACTGCCTCACTTGAAGCGGAAAGGTCCGTCCCTCCACAGACCACACTTCGACTCCCCCTAGGTCGGTGATCAAAGCAAAATCGATCTTCCAGGCGTCCTCATTTACTAAAAATCGAGAACGCCGTGCATAACGATCAAGCATCTGCCTTACATCCTCATCAACGGCGTTTATCAAGCTGGCATTGATTAATTGATATCGGTGGTTTGACAGGCAAGATACAAGCAGTGTTTGCATGAATCGCTCCAAAAAATCCTCAGCGTCTTTACGATCAAGCAACTGTTCCCGAAACATCAAATTGATCCCGCTGATACTACCTGAAAGGCTCACCCAGCGATCAGACTTATCTCTATACAAGTAATCGGCATTCCTCCCCGCTTGGGAATCGATCACTCGAAACACCAAACGACCATCCGATATGTAGCCGCCGAAGTCTCGGCTTCCACCATAAACACTCACCCTCGTATTCAACGCGGAATCTCCAGCATCCATCACAGGGCCATTCAAAACAAAAAACGCGATAAATATGCAATATTTTTTTTTCATCGAGAAACAGAAATAACGGCAGACGGAACAACTTCAAAAACCCCGATCGGAGTGCTTATTCTACCACTAAAAAATTCAGAATAAGACACACGCGTCACACCTCCACCTGGCAACAGATTGCTAACCTCAACCCCCCCACTTGTCGGAAGGACAACCACCGCATGCCCACCACCCTGAGGACTAACAAACCCTACAATAGAAGGATTATCACGAGAAGCCACAAGAGTGGTCGCAATTGCAATACTGAAAGAAGAGAGGTTTTCAGCACCAAGTCCATTCGCAGACGCGACTCTTATCACGGTATCTGCAAGAACGTTCCCTCTAACCCCATCAGTATTCCAATTATGATCTGGATTCCCTAGGGCCAAACCCGTTTGATTTAGTGCGGCGTCGTCGCCAATGTCAGAACCCGTGAGGAAATTTATCGTTTCGCGAAGTGCGGTAGGAACGCATGATTCAGCGTGACTTTGACCAAACCCCTGCAACTGCGTCTCTTGGGCCTCACCATTACCTGCTGAATTTTGTCGTTCTTGAGTAACAGGGCTTGATGACGTACCAAGCTTACCATCCCCCGCGCTGGAATGACTGTTGGCGTCCAATCTATCTTCACTGGTTTTCTGAGAAGTTTCAGCTAGTTCAGAGCTGGCGTTTGTGGCTTTGGAGGCTCCAGATTTACTTCCTAACTTTGTCGTATAAGTCTTTCCATCAACTTTTAGCGTCAGCGTACCATTCGCGATGCTAATGCTCACATCTTTCCCGAGACCTGCATCTACGATAGCCGCAGCAACGCCTCCTGCCATTGCCTTGGCAGCAGCTGTTGCTCTTGCTCTGTACCCTTCATCATCCCCCTTTGGCACTCCTCGGGCCCAGAACCCGCTTGGATCCACAAACCGCAACGGGTTATTACGCACGTAGCTGTAACGGTTATAGTCCTGGAGGTTGCCGGGGTTGGGCACAAAGGGGTCTGCGCTGAGGAAGCGCCCCATAACCGGATCGTAGATTCTTCCGTTCATGTGGACGAGGCCGAGGTCATCCATCATTTCATGGTCGGTAAAGCCGCGTGTCGTCAGGGCGCAGTCGCCGCCCTCACTGAAGGGGGCATTGGGTTTGCCCGCCCAGTCGGTGCTGTCGCGTCGCTCGCCCCAGGGGTCGTAGCTGAAGCGCGAAATCCTCTGACCTGAGCAATCCTCCCGGGAATAGGTATCCCCTGGGGACATTCCCACGGTGGACACCCCAAAATCAGTGATGGCATGGATCGAACCGAGGTGGTCGTGATGGTAAACAAGGAAGCGATGGCCCTCCTCATCGGTCGCTTCGGGTTTGAAAGTCACCTCCCCGGTGCGGCCGTCGGGGCCGTTGATGTAGATGCGCACTGCATCCATCTCCCAGGTGTGGCCCACCGGGGAAGCAGAAGTGTTGCGGTAGTCCACTTCCATCGAGCCTCCGATGTAGAGTTTTTTGCTCTTGTAGCGACTGGGATGCCAGGTGGTGCGGTTGACCCAGTCGGAAGCAGTGGCCCCGTCGATGCCAAAATGCACAATACGTTGCCGGTTGACTCCGTAGAGAAAGGCGCTGCCCTGGTAAGTATTGATCGAAGACTGGGTGCGCTGGAGGACCCAGCGAGGGTTGTCGTGCCCAGCCCAGCGCAGGGACCACGAGCGATTGGAATTGTCGCGGGTCAGCAGGTTACCATTCGCATCGTAGGTCTGGTTGGTGATGCCACCAAAGGCGGTGGCCGCATGGGGATGGGCGGCATCACCGTAGGTGAACGAAGTCAGGCTTCCGTAGCCATTGGCCGAAAGCACCCGCTTAGAGGTGATGTTTCCGTTGTTTGCGTAGTTCGCCAAGCGCATACCGGATCGATGGGTAAGACGGTTGAGAGAATCATAAGTGAAGGTTTCCGAAAGGTTCAAGCCTTCACTTTGGTCCTCACGCTCGATCAGGTTGCCGAGACCATCCCAAGCGAAACTTAGATTTTGCACCCACCCATCACCAGTAAGGATGTTTGTCACCAAGCCGGTGTTGTCATCGTATTCTCGGACTGTCCAGTAGCCGTCTCCCTTGCGAAAACGCACCGGGCGGTGGAGATGATCGTAGCCGTTGTTGGGGTCCGCTTCCCACCAGATTCTCCCTTGAGTGTCGCGGATACGTCGAACCAATCCGGTGGAGGAATCATACTCTCGCAACACTCCAAAGCTGTGCCAAGCATAGGGAGCCTTTATCAAGTTCGTCTCCAGTCCTGCCGGACGCCAGAAGTGATCTTCCCGCTGCAAGCGGTTAAGCTCATCGTATGCCCGATGGCGGTAAAACCATTTCTCGTCAACCAAGTGCAGATCCATGTAGAGGTTGCCCTTGGGGTCGTAATAATAGACAGACTCCGTGACATGGTTCATATTGAGCCCGGATGCACCTGTCTGCTGGAGCTGCTCGCGCCGAAGCGCGCCGATCCAGCCTTGGTCGGGATCGTAGAAAACATGGGCTTCGCTCTCTTCTTCAAGCCCGTAGTAATGCCATGAGGCCGTTTCCGTGCTACCGCTGGCGGCGGTGTTGACGCGAGTCAAAGGTCGGTTGAGCTTGTCGTAGGTGAATACTGTGACGCTTCCATTGGCATCCTCCTGACGTCGCAGGCGGCCCAGTGCATCGTAGATATAAGTCCAATCCCCTTTGTTGGGATCATTAAGGGAGATCTGGTTGCCAAGATGGTCGTAAGAAGCGGTGATGGTAAGATAGTTGCTCCCATCTTGACGGTTTTTCGTTTGGCGCATGCGCCCGAACCCATCGAGTATAAACTCAATGGACGGGCTAAGTGATACACTTGTTTCACTGATCTGTTCGTCAGTGGGAACGTTGTCGGCATTCCAAACTTTTATCGTTTCACCTTTTGTATTGACCAGTCTGGTCTGGGTCTGAGCCGGGCGATCGGGAGCATCGACCGTTACCTGAGTGACACGCCCGGAGTATTTGAAGGTCGAAACAGTATCTATGGGTGAGGTGATCGTGCTGATGCGCCCAAGCGCATCGTACGAGGTAACGGTCCAGGGAATCGAATTTGCCGCAGTTCCCTGAGCGTAAGGATTGGAAACAGCCACGACATAGCCATCGCGGTTAAAGACCGTGTCAGTAAGCGTATAATTGGTCGACCCATAGCCTTCGGTCATCACCCGAATCACGCGACCGGTGCGATCGTAATGGGTGTAGACGGAAGGCTGCCCGGTGACAGACTCCTTCGTGTAGTAAACGGATTTCAGGGTCAACCCTGCAGTGCCCAACGAATCTGGCGGGTTTACTGTTTGCTCATGAGTCGGGTTCTGGCTCTGGCCTCCCGATGCGGTCACGCTGATCACAGTCTCCATTGAGAGCCCTCTGAGGGTGTCGGACACGGAGAGGGCGCGCCCCAGCCCGTCATAAACGGACTGCGTGGCTTGGCCGTTCATGTCGAGCGTCGTCCGCGGGCGACCAAAGGCATCGTAAAGGGTTACTTTACTCCAGTGACCCTGGACGTTAGACGTCAGTTTTGGGAAACGGTTGGTCAGGTCCCAACTCTCGACTTTCTGCACGGTAAAGGCATTACCACCATCAATGTCAAAAAGAGCGTTAGCGCTAAAGTCTTTGAGGGTTGTCTCCACGAGCTGTCCCAATGGTGTATAATAAAAATTTAACTCAGTATCCAACTTTAAATCTGTCGTTTGCGTGCGTTCTGAAATTATAGATCCCTTCTCACTATATGTAAAGCTTTTCAATGGATCCTCTTGCCTTCCATAACTTGGTGAACTAACATCTGTTCGACTAGTTTTTAATAATCCGGTCAAGTTGCCATTTCCTATAGATGGCAGAAAATACGTACTATGCGTATCATTTTCATATCCATCTCCAAAATCAACCAGAGTACGCTTGATGTTTCCGTAAGTTATGTTACCGGGCAGCGGAAAAGCTGAAAGGGCATTTAGCCAGTCAGTGAAACCCTTTGGGATCGCATCCTGGGCACCGGGGACAGTGCCGAAATTAAATGGGGAAGGAAGAAAAAGAAGAGGGTCATTCTCGACATCCTGCTCATCGAACCAAATATCCGTACGGATTCGGATATGGGCCAAGTTATAATTAGATTCATACACAGAATTGTATGAAATGAATAAACTTTCTGGATCTCCATGTGCATCAACATTAATTAACTCTGCAGTTCCATCCTCCCAACGCAGCTCAGTTGATCGACTCATAAACGGGAAGACGGTTCCTGTCAGTGGTCCATTCTTCTCAGTGACCACCTCATCAAATACTACAATATTATCCTTGCTTGATATAGGATTTAATTCAAATGAAATGACCTCCCCACTAGCATTAATTTGTGGAATTGCCCGAAAAGTCTGCTCCCGCTTGACCAACCCAGTAATGGGGAAAGACTGGGTAAGGAACTGATATTTAAACAAATTAGTCTGTCGGTCCAAGGTCACCATACTGTGGAAACCAAGAGGTCCACGACCAGAAAGATCGATCCGGTTACCAGAGTAATGGTAAGAGATGTGATAGGCTTCGGAACGATTAAGCGAAGAGGGGGTATCGTTTGAATCAAAAACAATTGCTTGAGGTGATCCGTTGTCTTTGTAAACATCGGAGACAACATATTGCGACGTCCGACTCTCGCGAATGGGATATTCAACTGGGGGCCCTGGAGTATAGACAGAATCATCAGTCAGTGGTTTGTATTCGATTTCCGTTATACTCTTAAGCCCATTGATTATTCTCACAATTTTATCCCCACGAATGCCAGTCCCCAAAGAAAATGCAACCACTGGGGCCATTTCCATACGATCCTTAGACAGCGTGAACGCCCAGTCAGTCAAGCCATTTCCTGAAATGTCCATTTTTTCGCGAGTGACAAGAGGAGCACGTTGAAGCCCGCGAGAACCAGCATCTCCTGCATGGGTTACTTGTTGTGAAAAATCTAGCTCCAAGGAGTGTGTTACAGTAGTAAGATTGCTAATGACCGTGTATCTATCTGCCTTTTCAGGTTCTGAAAAACGGTCACCCAATGAGTACATCACCCACCATCCAGAATTGTCTTGATCGTGCTCTACATCTTCTCCTGGTTCCACGAACCAGACAAAATCTGACAGTCCATTATTATTCAGATCTATCAATGCCATATTATCAGAGTTTGGTGCACTCAATCCAAATCCACGTAGAGCTCTTATCCGTTCTCCGTCATCATTAGAAGAACTATTTCCATAATGTAATGCAGCATTTTTGCTGACCTTATCAAACCAAGGATGAGTGGTCCCTGAGCCTATTGTGACCTCAAAATCAAAAGGAGTAAATTCGCCCTCAACGAAAGGAACTGCTCCACCAGAACCAAGCAAGATTCGAATCTTGTAAGCGAATTCATTATTATTAATATTATCATAGTCAGGCTCAAATAAAAGAATATCACTTTTACCATCACCATTAACATCTCCCTGAAGAATAATCATTGAATCTTGACGAAAAATCGTATCGCCAACTATCTCTGGAGATCCAATACCCACTGGATAAACACTATTAAAACCACCGCTTGGATTACCCATTGCTACTTTCAGGTTTATATTTACAAACCTGAAATCATTATGAACCATATTATCCTTTTCTATCCAAACATAATCTAAAACACCGTCACCATTGATATCCATAGGCATCGGATTAATCATATTGCCGAAATAGGTGCCCGGCGAAACAATGGAATTAGGCGAATAATTTCCACCTACACTAAAGATTTTGTCGTGGCCAACACTACCCCTCCATACGCGGTTAAACAAACTCGTAGTGTTATTCAGCTCGTATATTGATAATTTGCTGTCAAAACCATGAAGTAAAATATTATCCCTACCATCTCCAGTAAAGTCCCCAACAACAATGTGGGATGCCATCGCAGCAAAGGATTGGCTAAAGAAAAAACCATGGCCTGGAACTCCAGTCCAATCTGTCACAGAGTCACTCATATCGATTGAGATCAGACCCTCGTTCTGCGGATTCAGGAATCCTTCTCCCTGCGAGAGCAGCACATGAACTATCAAGGTGTCTCTAAGCTGGTTCAAAACGCCAAAGGCGATGTCCGCCTTTCCATCCCCGTTGAAGTCGCCCGTCTTGAGAAAGTGCGGTGACGGGATTCCTGGAAGGTGAGTAATTTGCGCAGGACCAAAATCCTGCCCATCGGAATATTGAACCGAAAATGAAGTGTATGAAGCACCTGCTGGGCTTGTAACCTTAAGAAAATCTGTTTTACCATCTCCATTGAAATCGGCGAATAAATGACGGCGTTCAACCCACTCTCCATTCCCATCTGAAATGGATATAGGATCGGTCTGAATAGAAAAGGATGGGGCCTCGTTTACCAAGACATCATTGCTCCATTCAAAAACGGTTTCGGGTAGTGACTGCAACGCGCCCCCCTGAGTAGGGCGGAACTTTCCGGTTATGCCATTCAGCCGGGTCGGACCTTGATTGGAGGCATATTCATAACGCACTTCGTAACGCGACTCCTCAACGAAGTTGGAATCAGACTTAAATTGGATGGAAATGGCATCCAAACGTTTGTTGAGTTCTATACTCCTGCCACCCTCCATCCGCAAAGGACGATCTCTTCTTATGATCCCTTGATTTTGGACGGATTGCTGGTCGTATAGCAAAACCACTTTCCCCCTGTGCTCAAGGTTTTGACCTGTGTTTTGACCATAACGGATCTCCGTGAGGATGGTCTCTCCCGTTTGTTCCGAAGTTGAATAAATGAAGTCGCAACGGTTCCCGAATGGATCTTCGACACGGGTCAACCACCACGCATAAGCAAGCGCCGCATTTCCGCCACCCGCAAGGTGTTTGCCGGTTTGGTATCCATTTACTGACCCTCCTATCTGTCCAAATGTCATCTGCGTGCCGTTTTTGTCGGTCAAGATGAAGCGATCAATGATGTCATTGGATCCCTCCGCCGCAATCGTGACAAACGACTCAACTTCGGTGCGGTAAACACTCCCCGCATGGCCGTGCGTACCGTTGACCCGGATCAGTAGTTTTCCATCGAGATAGAGCTGATCATCCGTAGTGAAATTGACCCCATCAACACCGCCTCGGGTCATCAAAGATCTGCCTCTGGTAATCGACTGTGGAAAACCAGTATTAAAAGACCATCCGATGCCCATGACACCATTTCCCGAACCACTGTTGTATCCTATCGACGGGCTGGGCTGCATGCCATTGATTCCGGGCGGTACGGCGATTGGAATAGTGTAGTTGGCGTTCCCCTTGTTATCTACGGAAAAATCTCCGGGCAAAGTTCCCACCAAGTTACTGCCTTGAAGCGATTGCGAGGAAAATACAGGGACTAACCATGCAATAGCAAAGATGCAGGCAAACAGCAAACGATCGGGTTTCGGGGCCATGGCGAAGAGATGCGAGAGGGGAGATCGAGGGATTGTTTTGGAAAGAAAGAGGTGCGAGAATCTACAGCATTTCGTTCATTCGTCTCCTGATTCAACCAGATGGCTAGGCTGAGCGAGAAGTTGAGTGAGCATGTTTTGCAAAACAGCCATATTTTCGGGAGAATCCGGGTCGGCGACGGAGGGTTCACGTAGGGGCGCATGGGCTGCAATCATGCGACGGGTGGCAAGGACTTCAGGGCTGGCTTCGATGTCGGCCTCTGGTGCGGTAATGTTGTAATCGAATGTATCCGTGGGCGATTCGGTGTCAGTGTCGGACTGAGCCATGGTGGGGACGGGTAAGGTAGCAAGCTGCGAGGGGCGGCCGGGTTCCTCAGAAGGTGGCTCTTGCTCAAGGGGATCGATTCGGGTTGGGACCAGAAAAATAACGACGGCAACGAGGAGTAGAAAGCCTGTGGCAACGCTACTTCCGATTAAAATACGTTTGCTGCGGATCATGGGCGGTAGAGATGTCAAAATGAGACGGGTGAGAGTGTGCGATCAGAACCAACCCTATAGATAGCACCTAGGGGTGTGATTATCGCGAATTCATTGGCCGGGATTCCCTCTAATTCGTTTTTAAGGGGCGAAGGTGTTTCCCAATCGGAGGCAGAGGCGGAGGTGTTGTAGGGAAGGCTCCGGGGCCGAATCAACAACTCTACCCAAGCACTGAAAAAGTCGCCATTCCCGTCCATAAACGCATCGCTGGAATCGAAGATATCCAGTCCCAGCTGATACTCCCAAAAATCGGAGATGCCATCGCCATCGGCATCGCCCAAATCGGAAATCCAAAACCAGTGCTCGTCGCGGGGCGGGTGATCTGCCCAGAACCACCGGCCATCGTCGTTAAGGCGGCCGATATAGTAAACCCAAGACTCAAGCTGATAGCTGTAAAACCAACGCATATTTTGGAAACCGGATGACCAACTGGAATTAACCCAAAACCATTCGATGCCGTTGTCGTCCCACAAGTATTGGGCATCACCGGACAAGCGCTCTGGAAAGTACATCCAAAGGTGCTCATCATGCCAGGCCCAACCAGGACTATGCCCGCCCAATGACAGAAATTGAGAAGATGAAGATGTCCACATGTACCCGACCAATGCGAACGAAACCAGTTCTGGTTGGCGGTTGACCTCTCGCTGGCGAAGAACTGAGCCCAAGTGTCGACAGAATAGTCCACGATGGTGAAGGTGGAAGCCGCTGGTCGAGGAGGGATGGTGCCCACCGACGGGGCGATAAACGAGCTCATCGCGACCATCGGCACCCACGGTTGCCCCAAGTAAAGCCCGCGATCCAAGTCAAAGGAGAAGGCCATCTTGAGTTGTCCAAGGGTGGCCACGGCCTTGTTGGCGGGGGAAGCGCCATCGCCTGTCCACGGAAGATAAGGAGGTTGATTGCGCAGATTGGCTGACGGAAATCCCAGTTCGGTGAGCCGGTCGTTCACCTCGTATTCCGGGGCGAAATCAGCCAGAATTTTATAGAATCCGGAAGCGACAAACTTGAGCTGGCCGATGGTGACAGGTGCATGATTTGAGCCGGTCGAGGTTTGATCGAATGGAAAGGGATTCGGTGCTCCAAACGCGGTGTAGGCGTTGTTCCAGTCTTGCGAAGTAAGACCAAAACGCGAGTCGAGGTAATTCTTGGCGCCGGTGGCCACGTGTTTTAGCTGACCAACCAGGAGTGGTGCGAAGTGATCCGATGATTTTGTCAAATCCACCAGTCCCATTTGCTTCCACCACACGGGGACTGGCCCATGAGGTCCAAAGGACGTGTAGGTCGGAGTAACTGGATGATACTCCGTAGCCCCCGTTGTGTTATTAAAAAACTCCCGGGCTGGCGCGGATCCAACCATATAGGAAAGCAAATGGCCATTGGCAGGCAGAGGCATGAATCTCCAAATAGCGTCAGGGTATTCTGCTTGGTGAAGGCGCCAAGTTGCATTCATCCCAAGGTCGTCGACAATCCAAAACCCAGAACCTGCCTGCGAATGAGTGTTATCATGCACGTACAAGCGTCCGTGCTCGTTGTGGATGATCTCGCCTGCGGTTGCACTTGGACTGCCATCTATCCAGTAATATCCGAACCACTCAAGGTGGTACCATTGGTTTCCGAGTGGTGTGGATTGCGCAACAAGAGCGGCTCGGGTCAACGCATGCAGAGGTGACGTACCGAGGCAAGCCAATGCCAAGATGATGAAAGCGCGGCTAAACAATCTCTGAAAAAATGTCCTCGGCCTTCCTCCGCAAAGTCGAATCGTGCAACATGAACTCAAACTTGAGAGTAACCTATTCATCGCGTGGTGCCCCCAAAATTCCGTGAAGTCGAGGATCGACTGGTTTTCCACTGCGCCGACGGTCAATAGTGGACTCTGTAAGATCCACCGATTCCTGAGCACCTCCTCGCACGCGACGTAGTCCACGAATAGCGGAACGACATGTCGGATCCTCGACATACGCCTCGTAGTAAAGAAGTTCTGCCTCAACAGATCGATCAAGGAGCTTTTCGTAGACAGTGGCCAATGCTTCGAGAGACTGGGCACGGTCATCACCAGGCACTTTTACTCCACGCTGGGTTCGAGGGCTACTCGTAAGCTTTTCTTCTAAATGACTGCGAAGCGATTCAGCAATCGAAGCCGTACGAGACAGTTCCCCGTCACGCTTGAGCCGTTGCCCCAGGTGGATCATGTGTCTTACTGGTGCTAATTCACGCTCCTCAACAAATGGAGCAGAGTCGTAGTGCGCACGAAGAGCGGCCCAAAGACGAGGAGTGGAACCCTCATCAATGAATTTAAGTGTAAGTTCATCTAGCTGCCGTTTTGAAGCAATCCTGGCAGGAAGCGTCTCCTCCATCGCCGAGATATCGATGTACTGGTGACGTGTGGCCAAGGGTGATTCATTACGTACAGGCTCTGTTTCTGCACTAACGTCAACGGGTGGTAGGCGGGCATGAGCGAGAATTGGAAGAGACACTAGAGTGACAATTGATAGCCATGCAAAGTTCATCACAAAATGAGTATTAGAAGTTGCGGTTTCGACAGCGGACCAGCCCCAATAATGGACAGAACTACTGAAACACTCCCATGGGAATATCGCCCTGAGGTTGCATCGAAACGGTCCCGGCGACCCAGAGATTGCCCTGCTTGTCGAGGCGGAGACCGTCGGCACGTGCACTGCCCTGGCCGATGCCGACTACAAATGCCATATTGTCACCGGGGGAACGGCCTTTGTCGTTTCTACGGCCGACTACGAACACATCGGTTTGTGAAGCTGTGACACCGTGACCAATTGCAAAGGCGGTTGAATCGGAGCCGACCGGAAAAACTACCCCGGCCTGTCTACCGATTGCCACCGAACCATTTCCAGTAGCCGTGGCTGATCCAAATGCAACCGTGGATAACCCAGTCGCCGTACTCTGCCCGACCGCAATGCTGTAATCCCCGGAGGCAAAGCTACCCGAACCGAGCGCAACTGCGGCTTCGCCATTCGCTTTCACGAAATCTCCCACCGCCAAAGACATCGGCGCGCCTTCACTGAAAAAGCCAGCTTCGACTCCGCCAGCGATGGTTAGTCTTCCAGTATTGCTCAACCCCGCGATGGGAGTCTGTCCAGTAATTCCCCAAGTCCAGCCATGGCCAGAAGCGCTACTGACAGTAGACTTTATGGATGAAGCGGTTACCCGGCCAAATCGGAAATCGGAAGTATTGCCCATGCTAATCTTAGTGGTATCATTGTTGGCAAATCGGATTCCCTGGCCGATAGAGCCGAAGCTGATATTGCCGTTTCCAGTAATAAATACGTCGCCACTCACCTGAAGTCTCGAAGTGGGATCTCCGGTACCTATCCCCACATTGCCAGTTTCGGTGATCCGCATACGCTCCGTCGCATTGGTTAGAAAACGGACTGGATTCGAAGAGGAAGTACCGATGTTCATATTTCCGCTTGTGTATAGCGATCCCCCACCGCCAGCACCGATAAGGGTTGTGCCATTATCTGCATAAAAATTGCCTCTTGCATAAACATTACCGGAAGAATCGATCCAGAATGCATCTCTCCTTGAAGATGTGCCAGTTCCATCTCCGACCACAAAAGAGTAGGTCCCCGCCGTGGTTGAACCTCGGAAATTGAATTTTCCGACGACAAAAGTATTAGCTTTGGCGGCGGTAAGCCCGTAGCCAATCACGTATGCTGGGGAACTGCCGCTGGTGAGAGTGACCACCGACGAGCGTCCAAGTGCCAGTGAACCAACTCCGTTGGCGCGGTTACCACTGCCAATAGCTGTGGCCCCTTGGCCAGTAGCCCGATTGTCATAACCGATCGCCACAGGTCCCGTTCCGCTTGCAGTGGAGACATGTGAACCGAGCATTACGGGAGCGGTGGTTCCATCCGTGTAAATGTTCCGGCCCATCGCAATCGCATGGGTTCCCCAGATCTCGTGCAGATTCTCACCAAAGACAAACGAATACGAATATCCTGTTGATGAAATCGATCTTCCAGCCTGAAAATGCCTTGCTGCGGGATCCCAAAAGAAACGAGTATCACTGGATGTGGGATACGCTAGTGTAGGAGACGTTCCCGTCATCCGCAAAGCTCCAGAGTCGTTAATGGCGGCTGATGCCCGGCCATATGACAACACCAGAATGCCTGTAAACAATGCAATTAGGGCAAAGTATGAGTCGGTCCGATATGCATTTTCCCAAGTCCTTTTCATGATGAAATCCTTCAGTTTTGAAGATGATCTAGAGCGCATGATTTGCGTTACGGCTGGGGATCCGCAGCCTCTTCGGCGCGTATGAGTTCGGCAGCAACCCGGCGATAAGCTTCAGCCATTTGCCTCTCTTCCGCAGAACGAGCCGATCTCCGCATCTGTTCCACTGTGGCCTCAAGTTCAGCCATACCCGCTGGCTCCAAGGGAGGTGGCGGCAATGAAGCACGCGCTTCCCGGTGCACTTCTTCGAGTTGCGCAATTTCTACCCGCCACTCAAAATTGGCGCGGAGAAAGGCCGCACGAGCGACTGCTTCTTCCCCTGCCGTCATGTCCGGCATCGAAAGCAGGTATTGGCGCAAGGCTTCATGAAAGGCGATCCGCTCCTCATCCACCCGCTTTCCTAATGCCTTGATCTGGGATCGGCTCATAGCAAAACCGCCGCTGGGTTCGGATTGGCCACTATTCCCTCGGTTACCCTGATTTCCCGGGGCTGCCGCAGGGGGATTGCCGCCAGGGTTAACCACTTCTTCGGTGGTGGTCATTTCATCGTTGGTGTCGTCTGCATCTTCGGCAGTGCTGGAAAAGGCGAATGGGCCGATTAAGATAAACGGGAACAGGATTACAGAGAGAAACTTTTTCATGTGGTCAGATGATGGTTATAAGAATCTATCACCCACCACGGACATTTTGAAAATCCCTGCGATAGGCGGAGCTCAAGGAGACGGGAGCTTGCTGCGAGTTTAAACACGGGAAGTCAATCCTTATTTTTAACCACCTTTTAATCTCACTGCCGAAAAATGTCCTTACAGTAAAAAACGTGAGGTTCCAAATTACCACGGATCCTTTTATCTGTCTGGATTGTAAAAACCGAACACTCAGATTCCTTTGTTTTGTCAGATGATTTTGACAAACGTTTTTGGGAATCCTTTTACCAAAGCTGGATTCCAACGGGTTTCTGTCCATGAGCAAGAAGCTATAAAAAAACTCAAAAAAAGTTTTCTCTTATTGCCAGTGGCGACACCCATGCCAGGTCAAAAATCTCGGTTCATCTTAAAAGTTTGTGGAAAGTGCAAGCGGTCTTAGGATTGTCTGAGGCAGGCAAGGCTGGCCAAGGAGTGGACAGATGGATCAGAGTGTGTGGATGGCAAACTTGGAAAAGCATTATCATGAGTTGTTGGGCTTATTAACAAGAAATATAAATAGTTCGCATTTTGGCATTCAACCTGCCTGTTGATTGGGATGGAAGAAAGAGATGCAAGAACACTGAAAGCGGAGGCGCAGGAAGAGCTGCGCCGCCAAGCCATCAAGTTGCTCAACAAGGGCATGATCCAGCAGGATGTGGCCGATCTGCTTGGAGTCTCCCGCCGAGCGGTGGGCAATTGGTTGAAAAAGTATCAGTCTGGAGGCTGGTCTTCGCTGCAGAAAGGCAAGCGGGGTCGCAAAGCGGGGGTTCACGCCCAGCTGACCGAGTCGCAGGAACAAGAGGTGCAGAAGTTGATGTGCGATAAAACGCCCGATCAGCTCAAGATGCGTTTTGCGCTGTGGAGTCGCGAAGCGGTGCAAAGCCTGATTGAGGACCGCCAATCTCCAAGGATCTCCTCGATCACGCCGTTCATGTCACCATGACACTGATGCGAGCCATGCCAGAACTTCTCGCCGCTTTCTTTCATCACCCCTCGGTCAAATACGCCGCAGCATGAGAACCTTTTTCATTTCGGAGTAATAAGCGAAGAACGAGCTAATTTTTATCCTGTGCGTTTGACCCCCTTTCGGTCCCCTTGCGCATTTTCAAAGCGGCTGCTCCAGCGAAGAACATGACAAAGCAAGCAACGCCACCCCATTTAAGCTCAAAGTAGTTCAGGGACTCTCGATTCTCCCATAGTCGCCATGCAAGAAACAAACTAAGCCCTGTCACGACTACCCCTCCAGCTCTAAACAACCAAAAATAGTTGATTTTCATTCTCGATACAACGGGTGATTCTTGCAATGGGCTTGGAAGAGATTGTGGTTTTCGTGATTCTGCACACGTAACTGATTGAGCCGGAGTTCCAGCGGCAATCCGTGGTTAGCATAAAACTCTGTATCTTTCGCTATCTTGTTGTCTCTCAGCATTGAGAACCCGGTATATGCATACCCTACAACAGGCACCTTTCGCAATGGTTTCCTCAGCGAAAGCGAGCTCATAACCAGATCCGTCACCTTGGAAAGATTGACCGAACCGTGTGCTAGATACTGGTTGGCCAAAGTAAGAGCGTCGAAAGAGGCACCCGCTACAGGCGTGTATTTCCCTACTCCTCCAAACCTACGAAAATACTCCTGAGTGGCTGCACCACGCTGTCCCATGTCAGTCCAAAGATCCAATCCTGACAGGTAATCAGCACTGCCGCTTGCCGCCTCAATCAATTTGGTACCTTGAGACAGAATATCGACCCCGATCTGACTGATCGTCCTCTCATCACGCATGTAGGTTGCACGATCTATCGGAGCTAATCGGCGATCTAATTCCGAAATTTTGCTTCTGAGGTCAACACGCTCAGAGATTAGCTTGTCACAATCCTCCTCCGACCATTGGTCCTGCTCTTGAGGCTTCCCCATCCCACACCCATCACTCAACCCCAGCAAATCCCAGCGGTTGACCGGATCGTTATGGGTGAAGGTGTAGAGGTTGAGGCCGCCGGGTTGCGCCTGCCGCGACCCTTCGGGTGCCCGCGTCGGCGTCCTTCGGACCGATCCAAAGGATCGACCATCTCCGCGCTCCCGCGCTTCGTCCTCAATCGGATCCCGGTTCAGCCAGCGGCCCAGAACCGGATCATAGGCCCGGAAATAATACAGCACCAATCCACTGCGCGCATGCCACTGCTGCGAGGCATGACGCCAGGGCTGATCGATCAGTTGATCCCCTTCATGCTGCAACTGCCGCCCAAAGGGATCGTAGCTGTAGCGTGCCACCTCGGTATCGACGGGAACGCCCCCATCAGCATCACCTGAGAGCAGGCCCATCACCGTGCCATTGCCGTCGTAGAGGTAGTAGTGACTCTCCCAGCCCAAACCACTGACTGTCGGCAGACTCAAAGCCAGAAGATCACCCGTGCCTCCCGAGCTTCCCAGCAACCCTTTCGATTCTGACACAACAGCAACCATTGAGCCCAAACCTTAGCCACGCACCCCCCACCCTGACAAGGCAGGAATCAAGGGATGCTATCGCCTGGGCAATTGGTCAAAAACATGAAAAATTGGACTGACCACTTCCGATGGACCCGCCAAGGCGTCCGTGATGCCGCCACAACGGCGGCCACATTGAAGCGTCAGGCCCATGAAGCCTTGGTCGCCGACATAACCTCCGCTGGCTTGAGCGGTCGACTCCTCGAAGGGGAACTTCGG
>JBJHBA010000031.1:0-16363 GCA_050485245.1 Verrucomicrobiota bacterium
ACAACCACGGATGACGCGGATTTCGCGGATGCTTTTTCTTCTTTAGCCGCCGGTTCTTCGACGTCGGCAGGCTTCGGGGCCTCGGCCTCTTCAGCAGCTAAGTTAGCAGCTAAGGAAGAAGAAGGTATTGTACTGGGTTTTTCAGCACGAGAAGAAGGTTCTTCCGATACGGCGATGGCTTGGCCCTTGCCAAGCCACTCCGCACCGCTGATCAAGGCGCGAAGCGACTTGGAAGCGGGCGTTACTTTCAACGCGTATTCGTTGGCGTCCTGTCCTGGAGGAAACTTCACGCGCATGCACTCGATGCCGATCGATTGCAGACGCGAAGCGTCCCGCTCGGCTGCTCGATCGCCGGCTTTGTCTCGATCATAAGCGAGATAGACCTTTTGTGTGCGGTGTTTCCGGAAGGCCTGCTCGTGGTCGTCGGTAAAACCCTCGGTTCCGTAAATGCAGGTGACGTGGCGCAGACCGGCACACCAGAAGGTCAAGGCGTCGATCACGCTTTCAGTGAGGATGATTTCCGGCGACTTCAGGCACTCCGGATTGAAGAGGCCGCGATGCGGCCCGGGCAAATAAAGGTGATAAATCCCGCTCTTCTGTTTGCCGATGCGTCGCCCGTAGATTTCCGTCACCCTGCCGGGCAACGGGTTGTCGCCCTTCGGGCTCGGATCGCTCACCGCGCCGGTTTCGTCCCGGATCGGGAAGGTCACGCAGCCGTTAAAGTGCTCGTGCCCACTCTGCCGATAAAGGCCCAGGCGCGTCAGCCGTTCGCGGATCGCTTCGCCTTCGACGCGGTTCTTGTGCGGCAGGCGCAAGCCGAGCGTGCGGTCGGCGAAGCCCAGGCCGAAGGCCTCAACGGCTTCCGCCGTGATGCCGCGGGATTTGAGGTAATCGAGCGCAGCCGGCGTCTCCTTGAGCCGTTCGCGGTAGTAGCCGAGCACCTGCTCAAAAAGCTTTTGATCGTCGGCGTCGAAGGAGACTTGCGGGGCCAGCTTCGGGACCGTCGCCTTGCCCACGGCCGCGCCGCCGAACAAGTGGGGATTCTGCTCCTTCAGAAGCAAGACGGCGTGCCGGAAGGACACACCGTCATGTTTCATCACGAAGTCGATCACGCTGCCACCCTGCCCGCTGCTCATGCAGTGCCAGAGGTTTTTGCCCGGACTGACGATGAACGAAGGTGTCTTCTCCTCGGAGAAGGGCGAGAGGCCGACCAGGTCTTTCGAGCCGTGCGCCTTCAGTTCGACGCCCTTCGAGCGGACCAGGGCCGCGAGGTCGATGTGGGATTTCAGTCGTTCGAGTTCTTCGTCGGGGATTCGGGCCATTCGGGTTCCTCTCGCAAAACTAACGGTCAAGTTCGATTTCGGGTTTTTATCCTCGCAACCATTTATGTCATTTCGGCATATTCAACCGCAGTCAATGCCATAATGACACAAAGTGCGTGTATAATGCGCGGCATGAAGCCGCTTTCCCAGAACGAGGCCGAGTTCTTCCGTCAGCTCGGGCAACGCATTGCACAGGCTCGCAAGGAAGCCGGCTTGACCCAGCAGCAAGTCGCCGACGCCCTGGAGATTTCCCAGCCGATGCTCGGATCCTACGAGATCGGCCGACGACGCCTGCCGACCTCCCTGGTCTCTCCCTTGGCAAGAACCCTGAAGGTTCCAGTCGAGCAACTGCTCGGTGAGGAGTCGGCCAACGGCAAGCGAGGACCGACTCCGAAGCTGCAAAGGCAAATCGAGGAAGTCAGCCGTTTGCCCCGGGCGCGCCAAAAGCTCGTTACCGATCTGCTCGATACCGTGCTTCAATCAGGCGCCCCCTCCTGATCATTTTCTTCTTTTTGGCCCCACCTGCTCAGACCGCAGCGGGTCAAGGTGGATCGCAGCGAGGCACGAGCGAGAAGACCTTGAGGCGCGGAGGTAGAATCGAGGTGGCCAAAGGGATCGGAGTTCCTTCCAACTCGTGACGCCGGTCTGAAGCGCGCCGGGCGAGGCGGCGCAAGACCGGGGGACTTCCCGAGCTTGCGAAGGGATGTCCTGGCTTGCAAAAACCTTTGTCCCGCTTGCGGGGCTTGCTGGCCGGAAGCGGAGTGATCCCGGCTTGTCCGGGATGTCTCCGCGCTCTTCGCGATCCGGACGGCCATCGTTCTTTTAACTCGGCCAAAAGGATCCGGATTCCGGGTTCCGAGCCCGCCCGGCTCCGCCGGGATTTTCATTCGGTCGGGAGCGAGAGCGACCTGGAAGCTCCGAGGGCGGGCGAGGAACAGGCCACAGCCCGGTGTCGGGTGGGATACACCGGGCCGAAGCCTAGCCCGCAGGGCCGCGACACGGCAGCACGCTCCCCTTCGTCCAAACGGTCAGACCCCAGACACCAAACGGTCAAAGTTCGCCGTCAATCGCGGCTCGTAGGGCGCACGGTGGGGCCGGAGCCGAGGGAAGGCCCGCATTGCGGGGCCGCGGCGGGCCACTGGCAAGGATCCTTCCGCAGCCACCGCCGTGCCGAGGCGACCGCTGGATCGCACAGGCAGGGGTTTGCGGTGAGGCCTGCCGAACCGATGGACGGCGGCGGGCCTCAGCGTAGCCGGAACGAGCGTAGCGAAGTGAGGATCGGAGCGGTTAAAGGCTCGGCGTCCGGCCACCCCGACGAGCATCGCAGATGCCGTGACGGGCCGACCCGAACTCGCACAAGCGAAGCGCGGAGAGGATGCGGAAGCGGACAGGCGCGGGATGTGCCGCTGACTTGTAGTCGACGATGCCCCACGGACGTTAGTTTGACTTCCGAGCATTGTCCGCATCCTTCGAGTCCCGAACATCAATCCGCTCCATCGTCTCCTCGTTGAAAAAACCAAAGCTGTTGATCTCACGTAACGGCACGACAGTCCCATCCACCATGGATCCATAATCTACGGAAGTGAGTCGATCATCTTCAAAGTGAAAAGTTGCTTCATAGATCGAATGGCCAATTTCTCCAGGATATATGAAGACACATCGAATACGTAAATCGCTCAAAAACACCCTTGGTCTAATCATGCGATCTCGCGTTCTGCGCTTCAAGAACTCCATAAAGCCAGCGTATTCCTTTCCCTCCAATGAGGAAGACATGTACACGGAAACACTCTTCATGTTATCATGTCGAATATCCTCGCTGATTGTGAGTTCGAAGAAGTCTAGAAAATCAATGAACCCTTGATGAGCACTACTTCTAGATTCCACGCCTCCAGCATTTGCGCATGACAACAGTACCATTAAGAGGCAGCATATAAATGCCTTCACTTTTTGTAGCTCCCTTCGTGCATCTTTATCATTCTGTCCAAATAATTAAAAGCGTTTAACTGTCTCCAATCACAGGAATAAGGCTGACCGGTCGCTCCGCTATTTCGCCAGTACCCCATAACCTCTGAACGAGGAACGAACTGCTGCATTCCACTAGTAAAATGTATGACCGCTCGACCATTCTCTTCCCTCCCATGCCCTAGAAACATAACGTATGAAGAGTTCGATGCATGCTTCTCCACTAAGAGATTGAGTTGCGTGGAGGAAAAAGCGATCTCCACGTCAATCCGATTTGGGCTCCCGGCTGCTTCCGCCGCAGCATTCGCCAAATCCACTCGATGCCTCACATGGTCTTCGAATGTCCAACCTCTGCCGTCTTCGTGAGTTTCCACTGGAACCCGACGACCTTCATATGCATCCCATCTGGTTACTACATGCTGTGCGAGCGTCTCTTCGATAATCAATGTGCGTCGCTCCCCCCCTTGGGCCTGCCCTGCTGAGTCACCGGGGTTTTCTGGGTTCGCCGGATCTTCCGGCGGAGGTGTATCCTTCGGCAGGACACCATCAACCTCTCTGGGGGTCGGAGTGTCATCATTAACCTGTTCCACCGCACGGGTCGTTGCCGTTTGCGCGTTATCCGAAGCCGCCGTCGTGATGATTTCCACGATAATGCTGCTAACGGCGGTCAATTGACCCAGCATTGGATGGTTCACGCCTCCTCCCAAACTCCCCAGCATGCGGTTGAGCTGGCTGGACGCCCTGCGGGCCTGTTCCCGCGCATCCTCTAACCCATCCGGGACTTTCGGGGTAAACCCACTGGGATCGACAAAGCGCAGCGGGTTGTTGCGCACGTAGCTGTAGCGGTTGTAGTCCTGCAAATTGCTAGGGTTGGGGACGAAGGGGTCCGCACTGAGGAAGCGTCCGAGGACAGGGTCATAAATGCGGCCGTTCATGTGGACCAAGCCGAGGTCATCCATCATCTCGTGATCGGTGAACCCGCGGCTGCTCAGGGCGCAGTCGCCGCCCTGGCTGAAGGGAGCATTGGGTTTGCCCGCCCAGTCGGTGCTGTCGCGCCGTTCGCCCCAAGGGTCGTAGCTGAAGCGCGAAATCCTCTGTCCCGAGCAATCCTCCCGGGCATAGGTATCGCCAGGTCCGACTCCCATGGTGGACACCCCAAAATCGGTGATGGTCTGGATCGAACCGAGGTGGTCATGGTGGTAGACGAGGAAACGGTGCCCGTCGACATCGGTCGCTTCCGGGTTGAACGTGACCTCGCCGGTGCGCCCGTCGGGGCCGTTGATATAGATGCGCACCGCATCCATCTCCCAGGTGTGGCCCACCGGGGAAGTGGAGGTGTTGCGGTAGTCCACTTCCATTGAGCCACCGATGTAGAGCTTTTTGCTCTTGTAGCGACTGGGCAGCCAGGTGGTGCGGTTGTCCCAGTCGGAGGCAGTGGCCCCGTCGATGCCAAAATGCACAATGCGCTGCCGGTCGACCCCATAGAGAAAGGCGCTGCCTTCGTAAGTATTGGTCATAGACTGGGTGCGCTGGATAATCCAGCGCGGGTTGTCATGCCCCGCCCAGCGCAGTGCCCAGGAACGGTTGGCTATATCGCGGGTCAGCAAGTTGCCGTTGCTATCGTAGGTGAAGTTCTGGTTAAAGACGTCTGCGTAGGCCGTGACCGCATGCGGGTGAGCAGGATCGCCATAGGTGAACGACGCCATACCCCCGTAGCCATTGGCCGAAAGCACCCGCTTCGAGGTGATATTTCCGTTGTCTGCGTATTGCGCGATCTGCATACCCGATCGGTGAGTAAGGCGATTGAGGGTATCGTAGGCAAATGTTTCCGTAAGACTCAAGCCTTCGGTCTCGTCCTTACGGGTTTTCAGGTTGCCCAGTCCATCCCATTCGAAGCGCAGGTTCTGCACCCAGCCCGAACCGGTCCGGATCTGCTCGACCAGGCCAGTGTCCGGATCATACTCACGGGTCGTCCAGTAACCGCTGCCCTTGCGGAAACGTACCGGACGGCCAAGGTAATCATACCCTTGGGTGGCATGTGCCTCCCACCAGATCCGTCCCTGGGTGTCATGCAAGTGCGTGACAAAACTCCGGGAATTGTAAGTGTATTGGATGCCGTAACTTTGCCAGAGATAGGGCAAAGAGTCGGGTTCATCCTCGATGCCCGCCGGGCGCCAGAAGTGGGTTTCCTTTTCCAGCCGATTGGCGTTGTCGTAGGTGCGGTGTTTGTAGAACCACTTTCCGTCGATGCGGTGCAGGTCCATGTAGAGGTTGCCCCTGGTGTCGTAGTAATAGGCGGTCTCCGTGACATGGTTCATATTGAGCCCAGATGCACCCGTCTGCTGGAGGCGCTCGCGCCGAACCGCACCAATCCAGCCTTGGCCGGGATCGTGGAAAACGTGCGCCTTGTTTTCATTGTGAAGGCCGTAATAATACCACGAAGCCGTTTCCGTGCCGCCGCTGGCCGCGGTGTTGGTCCGGGTAAGCGGACGGCTAAGGATGTCGTACGTGAAGGTGGTGATGCTGCCATTTGCATCCTGTTGACGACGCAGGCGTCCGAGCGCATCGTAAATGTAAGTCCAGTGTCCCTTGTTGGGATCATTGAGTGAGGTCTGTTTTCCGAGATGGTCGTAGGTGGCGGTAATGGTAAGGTAGTTACTGCCTTCTTGCAATGTACGGGTCTGGCGCATTCGTCCAAACCCATCGAGAATAAACTCGATCGAAGGATTGGTGGAGACCGCCGTTTCACTGATCTGGCTATCAGAGGGCATGTTATTGGCATTCCACACTTTGATTGTTTCACCCTTGGGATTGATCAGCGTGGTTTGGGTCTGTGCCGAGCGATCAGGAGCATCGGCAGTCACCTGGGTGACGCGACCCGTGTATTTATAGGACGTGACCGTGTCGTTGGGGGCGATCACGGTGCTGATACGTCCAAGGGCGTCGTAGGTCGTAATGGTCCATGGAATGGCATTCGCCTGTGTCCCCTGAGCATAAGGATTGGAAACGGCCACGACATAGCCATCGCGGTTATAGACTGTGTCGGTGACGGTGAAATCGTTCTGGCCGTAGCCCTCGGTGATGACCCGGATGACGCGCCCGGTGCGATCGTAATGGGTGTAAACGGCGGATTGCGCGGTGGCGGTTTCCTTGGTGTAGTAGGCGGATTTCAGGGTCAGTCCGGCAGAACCGACGGAACCTGGCGGAACAACGGTTTGTTCACTGGTGGGACTTTGTCCGGGAGAAGCGGTCGCACTGATGACAGTCTGTTTCGACAAACCCCTGAGCGTATCGGTGAACGAGAGGACACGGCCCAAGCCATCATAAACAGCTTGCGTGGTCTGTCCGTTCATATCGAGGGTGGTTCGCGGACGACCGAAGGCATCGTATAGGGTCACTTCACTCCAGTGACCGTGGCTGTTGGACGTGCGCTTGGGAAAACGCCTTGTCGTATCCCAGCTATCGACTTTAGAGACGGTGAAGGCGGAACCACCGTCAATGTCGTAGTGGGTGCTGGAGGTAAAGTCAGCCAGTGTGGTTTCAACCAATTGTCCCCGATTGTTGTAATGGAACGTTTGGATCGTATCCAGTTTTGAGTCGTTGGTCTCAATCTTTTGCGTTCTGGGTTTACCCTTGTCTGCTGTCTGGTATGTGTAACGGGTGACCGGACTCGTATTACTGTAGCCGGGAGCATTTGCGACGGTTACGGTGGTTTCAACCAAACCTGTGAGGACTACATTTCCTCCGCCTGCGTGCTGGACGCCCATAGGGGACCGGTAGGTGGTGGTGGTTTGGGTTTCATACCCATCACCGTAGACAATTCGGGTCCGTTTCAGATTGCCGTAATGGATGTGCCCCGGCAATCCGAGCGTAGGCAGGGAAACCAACCAGTCGGGGAAGCCCTTGGTGATAGAGTCCTGAGAGCCCGGCACGCCCATCCCGCCGTCATAGGCCGTGGGCAGGGATAATGGCGGATCCCCTGCCAATGATTGATCATCAAACCATGCGTCCGTGCGGATACGACTGTGGGCCTTGGTATAATTGCCGTTGGAGCCATGGTAGGCGGCATTGTAGGCATCGAACAGGCTTTCCGGGTCGGAGGCATCGGCCACTGGGATGAGATTGGCCGAACCATCTTCCCAGCGCAGCTCGGTCGAACGGCTCATAAAGGGATAAACAGTCCCCGTAAGGCTTCCGCCCGATGCACTTCTGACCGTGTCAAAGACCACATGATTGTCCTTCGACGAAATCGGGTGCAGGCTAAAGGAAGTGATTTTGCCGTGCGGACCGACCTGCACATTCTCGGCCCGGAAGGTTTGCTCCCGCTTGGTCAGCCCGGTCATGGGAAAGGACTGGGAAAGGAACTGATATTTGAACAGATTGGTCTGACGGTCCAGAGTGACAAATGAGTGGAATCCGAGAGGGCCGCGCCCGGACAAATCCACCCGGTTTCCGGAATAATGGTAGGAGATGTGATAGACATCCCGGATCTTCGACCCGCCCGCATTGTAAACGGGGGAGCCGAATGAACCAAAGGTGCCCGATCCGAAATCCTTGAGCACATCGGACACGACATACTGGGCGCTGCGGCTTTCACGGATAGGGTATTGGACAGGTGCACCGGGTGTGTAAACCGTATCATCGGTCAGCGGCTTATAGACGACCTCGGTTTTGCGTCCCAGCCCGTCGGTGATGCCGATGATCTTGTTACCGCGTTTTCCGGTGCCCAAAGAAAACGCGACTAGTGGTGAAGAATGTAGGCGGCTTTGGGAAACAGAAAATGCCCAGTCGTTCAATCCGTTGCCAGATATGTCCGTCCTTTCACGGGAGACGATTCGTGCATTTAATAAGCTAAAGCCACTATTATTGTCAATCTGAGTTGTATAATCCAACTCTAACGCGCCCTGCCCGGCGACCAGGTTGCTGACGACAGCGAACTGGTCTGCCTTTTGAGGTGCTGAAAAGTGATCTCCCAAGGAATACATTACCCACCATCCTGAGTTTTGCTCATCCGCCACCACATCCGGGCCTGGATCAACAAACCAAACAAAATCCGAAAGTCCATTATTGTTGAGGTCTACCAACATCATGTTGTCCGAACTAGGAGCGCTAGCACCGTACCCTCTCAGGGCTAGAGCGTCAGGATCGTTGCCATTTGAGGAGTTGCCGTAATAAAGGGCAACTGCTTTGCTGGTTTTATCAAACCATGGGTGTGTACTGCCGGAGCCTATTTGGACAGAAGTGGGAAATGGAGTGAAAGACCCTTCCACAAACGGATTAGTCCCACCTGATCCAAGGAGAACACGAACTTGATAGACATATTCCCCGTTTTGCGGTGTGCCCTGCGTACGGTCCGGTGTCAATAAAATGAGATCTCCTTTTCCATCACCATTGAGATCACCGTTCATGACAATCAATGAATCTTCTCGATACAGAGAGCTATCGAACAACGCTTCGTATGTGATACCTACGGCATCCTTGAACCCACCGCCCGGTTTGCCCATGGCTACCAAAAGATCGGCTTTAAACATTCGACCAGGAGTTGGGTAAAAAGGGTGTGGAGAAACGACGTTAACGGTCTCCATCCATACATAATCCAGAATACCATCTCCATTTACATCCAACGGCATTGGGTGCAGCCTTTCCCCGTAGTAAGCATTCCCAGGTAAAGCGGAATTAGCCCAAAATGCACCGCCAATTGAAAAAACGGTATTACGCCCGACATCCTCCCGCCACAGGCGGGTAAAGTTCCCGCCAGTGTGATTGAAACCGTAGACAGAAAGCTTGCTGTCAAAGCCATGCAGCAGGATATTATCGCGGCCATCACCTGTGAAATCCCCAACCACGATGTGGGACGCCAGCGAGGAAAATGATTCTGAAAAATACATCCCATGTCCATTCGGCCCGGTCCAATCCGTGATAGAGTCGCTCATGTTGATTGAGATCAGCCCCTCGTTCTGTGCATTCAGAAAAGTTTCTCCACGTGAAAGCAATACATGGACAATCAAAATCCCTGAACTGAGCTGGTTCAATACGCCAAAAGCGATGTCCGACATTCCGTCACCATTAAAATCACCGGTTTTCAGGAAATGGGGAGACGGTATACCTGGAAGGTGGGTGATTTGCTCAGGCCCAAATCCCTGCCCATCGGAAAAGCGAACAGCAAAGGTGGTGTAAGAAGCTCCGACCGGACTGGTAACCTTGAGAAAATCCGTTTTACCGTTCCCGTTGAAATCGGCAAACACATGGCGACGCTCGATCCATTTCCCCAGATCATCGATCAATGAAACAGCTTCAGTCTGGATCGAAGCGTCGGGCGATCCCGGGACCAATTCCTCGTTGCTCCATTCGAAAACTGTTTCCGGCAATGATTGCAATGCGCCTCCCTGCGTTGGTCGGAACTTTCCGGTGATACCTTTCAGGCGTGTCGGCCCCTGGTCCGGAGCGTATTCGTAGCGCAGTTCATAGCGTGACTCCTCAACAAAATTAGAATCCGACTTAAATTGGACGGAAATGGCATCCAAGCGCTTGTTGAGCTCGATCCTGCGACCCCCAACAAATCGAGAAGGCCGGTCTCTCCTAACAATGCCCAGATTCTGAACAGAATTTTCATCATACACGAGGATGATTTTTCCCCTATGCTCAATGCTGTCTCCAGTGTTTTCACCATAGTGTATCTCGGAAAGAATGGTTTCTCCTGTCTGAGAAGAGGTAGAGTAAATGAAATCGCAACGATTCCCAAAAGGATCTTCGACTCGGGTCAACCACCACGCATAAGCAAGTGCCGCATTGCCGCCTCCGGCAAGGTGCTTGCCGGTTTGGTACCCATTCGATGAACCCCCGATTTTACCAAAGGTCATTCTCGTCCCGTTCTTGTCCGTCAGGATAAACCGATCAATGACGTCACCAGAACCTTCTGCCGCAATGGTAACAAATGACTCGACCTCCGTACGGTATGTACTGCCAGCTAAACCGTGAGTACCTCCCGTCCTGATCAAAAGCTTGCCATCCAAGTAGAGCTGATCGTCTGCTGTGAAATTGATTCCGTCGACGCCACCACGGGTCATCAACGATCGTCCTCTGGTGATGGACTGAGGAAACCCTGAGTTAAAAGACCAACCGACACCCATGACACCGTTACCCGAACCACTGCTGTAACCGATTGATGGGCTGGGTTGCATGCCGTTGATACCCGGCGGAACGGTGATGGGAATGGTATAATTGGCGTTGCCCTTATTATCGACGGAAAAATCTCCCGGCAGAGATCCCACCAAGGTACTGGCTTCAAGTGACTGGCTCACCAACACAAGAAGGAGCCATAAGGAGGCGATGAAGGGGGCAAGCGAAAATCGGTCAAATTTCGAGTCCATGGCGAAGAGAGAGGAGAGGGGGGCTGGAGGGAATTGATGCGAATTTATGGGAGAGATGGAGAAGCGACAGAATAGCGGAATCTGTTCATTCGCCCGCTTGCTCAACAAGGTGGGTAGGCTGAGCAAGAAGTTGAGTGAGCATACTTTGCAAAACCGCCATGTTTTCGGGCGAATCCGGGTCAGCAACGGAAGGCTCCCGCAAGGGCACGTGCGCAGCGATCATGCGGTGGGTCGCCTCCACCTCAGGAGAAACCGCCGCTGGGATTGAAGCGGTTTCCGTATCCCCACTTTCCGGTTGCGGGGACCTAGTATAAGGAGAATGTGATGACTCGACGCGTTCTTCCGAATCAGGTTGCATATCCAATGGGGACATTTCAGCCCGTTTCATCAAGTTCAGCCATAATACAATCAAGCACAGGCAAACAGAAATGGAGGCGGCTAAAAGAACTCGACTGCGGATGTTTTTGGGGTTCATGGGGCGAAAGCACATTCTATGACGTTATAGCGCACGGCTACATCTGCCGAAGATCTAGGTTGGGTAAAACCACTCTGAACAAACCTCGTTCGGGAATCATCAGGACTGGACCATAGCTTGAACCAGCGGGAAGACTCGGCAGCGATGCGTTGGCATTCAGAAACGAAGGGACCATGGGGATCGACAACATGTCGGTGACTGAAAGGTAATTTCCACCTACAGCCAGTCCCATGAATTCCTTCAGTCCATCTGACCAGAAATCCTGATTTGAATCCGTTGAGTCAAAGTCTTGGTCAGACCACGATCCACCAGAACTGGGGGGGGTGATGTCGTTCAGATCAAGGATAAAACCAAACACCAGTTTCAATTGTCCCAGATTCGCTGGCTCCTGATTAGCACCCGGGGTATTTTGAGACGGCCATGGCAAAGGCGGGTTGGTCCCATATTGACCAGTTGACAATCCCCGGAAATGGAAAAAATCAATCAGGTTGAGGTTCGTGTGCTGATGCAGCGCCCGGTAAAATCCAGAAGCCATGAACTTTAGCTGACCGATATTGGCCACAGTGTGGTTGGTTGCGCTGCTCCCTTGGGAAAGGGGAAATGGATTTGCTCCAAACGGAGAATAGGCATTATTCCAATTCGAATTAGTGAGCTGAAGTTGTTCTTCAAGGTAGGCCTTGCTCCGCGTGGCAACGTGCTTCAATTGTCCAACAGTAAGAGGAGCGTAGTTGTCCGGAACCTTGCTGAGGTCAACCAAACCCATAGTTTTCCACCAAACAGGGATAGGCCCATTGGGACCATCGGGGGTAAATCCAAGTTCAACTAAAGATGTCACCCACTCCTGCCCGGAAGGCATGGACTCATCAAAAAACCATCTATTGGGGGCCGACCCAACGGTGTAATGCATCCAATATCCCGGAGTGGAAAGAACCCACATAGAAGGATAGTCAACCGAATTGAATGTGAAAACAGTATCTAATGTCAGATCATAGGTGCTATAATTTGTACTGGGTATACCGTAAACATAAATCCAGCCATGTTCGTTATGGAAAATCCACTCTTCCGCAGACCCGGGATGGTTGGTTCGGAAAAGTCCATACCATGATGAATAGTACCAGTTATTGCCGAGTGCTGAAGAGGTCTGCACCAAATCACTTAGCCCATAGCCGAAAACAGAACCACAGGGAAGTAAACCAGTCAAAACGAACAGGATTATTCTTTTAGTGCTGAGCATACTATTCATCCTCGTCCTCCTCGTTCTGGTTGTACGGAGCCTCACGGATTGACGCCGTCGCCCGAGCGCCGACACGGGCCTGAAGGACTGCGGTTTCAAGGCCGGGGTTACTTCCTTTTGAAGCAATTACCCGCAGGAAAGCATCACCCGCAACAGCATGGTCACTTAGCACTTCCTTATGGAGTAAACCCAACACTTGATCACGTCCAAGTGATCCTGCAACCAAACCCCGGCCAGGATTGTCAAGGTCATCGCCTAGTTTGCCTATCACTCCACGCGCAACAATCTCTGCCAATTGCTTCTTTCCAGCCCGCTCCAGCCGAATGGCAACAAGTGTGAGCTGGCTACTCGCCTGAAGCTTAGACTCAAATGGTATCTCTGCTCCCTGGCGTACAGCCCTCCCATTTCCTGTTTGCCGCATACGCTCAGCCATGAATGCTGTCCACGCTGCCTCAAACCCTTCTTCCTGGAGGACCTGAACAAAGACTGCCTCACGCGCACGCATGACCGTCAAGGCCTCTTGCGCATCACGCGGGACCTGAACCCGAGCCCTTTCTATCGCAGGCGGCGGATTGGCAGGAGGAGTCAACCGCACATTCCCCGAAGAAGCCTGAGCCCAACCAGAAGATGCAAAGGCAAGCAGCATTGCTACCCATAGAAAATAAAAGCTTTTCATGACGTGGAAATAACAGCCCTGATGTTCACTGAAACACTCCCATGGGAATGTCGCCCTGGGGTTGGGCTAATCTCACCTGCCCGTTTAATACGAGGGCGTTGCCTGAGGTTCCACCACTGATGCCAGATGCCACCCAGAGATTCCCGTTATTGTCGAGGCGGAGTCCGTCCCTTCGGGGAGTACCCCCGCTACCAGTGCCAGTGCCCACCACGAAAGCCATACCATCATTCGATGAGCGGCCTTTATCGTTGAATCGACCCACCACAACGGCATTGGCCTGAAAGGCTTCAACCCCATACCCGATAGCCACGGCCGTGGCATTCGAGGCGACTTCAGCCTTGGTCTGCCGTCCAATGGCGATAGAGGCGTTTCCGCTCGCTTCATTCGAAGAACCTAGAGCAATTGTGCTGAATCCAGAAGATACATTCGAACTTCCCATCGCGATTGATGAGGAGCCTGTTGAATGGGATGAAGATCCTGCAGCAAAACTCCCCTGCCCCCCAGTCGTAACACCACCTCCAATAGCTACAGTGGCCAGACCTCCAGCAGTATTACCCTGCCCAAGTGCGACAGAGCTACTACCGGGAACTGAGTTAAAACTACCGGCAGCAAAGGAAGTGCTGCTTCCGAGTGAGTTCGAATCCCCCACAACCATACCTCCGTTCACATGCAAGCGAGCGGAGGAATGCGGATTGGTGGTTCCAATCCCCACATTCCCATCGCTGGTGATACGCATGCGCTCACTCCCATTTGTGTTGAAACGCACGTAGGCTGAGTTGGTGGTCCCTATCGTCATGTTGCCGCTGGTGTAGAGTGATCCGCCCCCTGATCCCAGCTGCACTGACCCGTTGTTAGCGAAAAAATTCCCTTTGGCATAGACGTTTCCATTCGCATCGATCCAAAAGGCATCTGAACGATTTGTATCGGATGTGCCATCGCCGACCACAAAACGAAAAGTTCCCGATGTAGTCGAAGCGCGATCATTGAATCTGCCTACAACAAAGGCGTTGGCATGCCTAACCGTCAGACCATTCCCTAAAGCAAATGCAGTAGATCCACTTCCAACGTTTACACTGGAATTACGACCAAAAGCACCGGAACTATGCCCGTTTGCGCTGTTTCCGCTTCCAAGTGCCATTGTGTAGTTACCAGTCGAATTATTCGAAATGCCAAGCGCCATGGATCCAGTGCCCGAGGCCACATTGCTACTCCCTATCCCCAGGCTGAAGGTTCCCGAAGTCTGGATGTCCTGTCCGAAAGCGAAAGTAGTGAAGCCAAAGTTGCCCGGTGTATTAGAGTTCAATATCCCGGCTTGAAAGTGCCTTCTCGTTGGGTCCCAAACGAACCGCACGCTTCCACTGTATGAGCTGATGGATGGTGAAGTATTGGCTGCCTGAATATAGCCTTGTGTATTGACCTCTGCGTAGCTGACACCTGTAGCAACAAATAAACCAGCAAGCACAACCAGAGCCAAAGAAGAAAATTTGATTTTCATAGCAAGAGAGAGGTTAGGAGGTTATCACTCTCACTGATCCGGATCGCCTGCGGCTTGCTGCTCAGCTGCAATCAACGCCGCGGCGGCACGTCTGTATGCCTCCGCTTCGCGGCGTTCCCCCGCACTCCGTGCAGCTGCACGCATTCCCTCGACTATTTCCTCGACCTGAGCAATGGCGTGCTCTGAGGCTTCTCCCACTTCATGGGCCGCTCTGGCTTCGGCATACTCCTGTTCAAGCAGTGCAACCTCGACTCCCCAGTCAAAATTTACCCGCAAAAACTCTGCCCTGGCCACTGCTTCCTCCTCAGCTGTAATATCGGGCATGGACATAAGATATTGACGCATCGCCTCATGGTATTCGGAACGTGCGGCGATAGCTCTATCCCCTAATTCTTTCAAGGTTGCACGACTAAGACCCGGAGCGTTGGTGTTTCCGGAATTCCCACGGTTACGCTGACTTCCAGGTACACCAGCAGAAGGGTTTTGGTTGTTGTTTTCCACCACTTCGGTGGTGGAGCTATCAACATCGGTCTCCGTCTCTTCGGTGGTATTGGGAAAAGCCGACTGGCTGAGCAGCAGAAACGAGAACAGGATTATAGAGAGAAGCTTTTTCATATTGCCGGATAGGGTGGTTAAAGAAATGGATCAACCCACCACGGACATTCTACGAATCCCTGCGATAGGCGAAACTAATGAAGACGGGAGCCTATCTGCATACTCGAACGAATAAAGTCAATACTATTTTTCACATCTCATTCAATTCCACTCCTGAAAACCATTTTTCGGGATAAACGTGAGGCTCAAAAATCCAAAATTTTCTTTTTATTAACTATGATGTAAAAATTCGGGCGTTCGGAACTCAGTAATTTTTCAGGATACTTGTCCCAAAAGCGAATTCAGCCGGATTTCTGCCAGTAAATAATTCGCAATAAAAAAATGAGAAAAAGTCACTACTGTCCAGTTAAGCGTCCCGCGATGAGGCGTAAGCTGTTTTTATAGGGTTGAAGAGATCTCATGTGTTGTGACGCATTTAAAAGGGACTGGACGGGATCTGTCTGACCAATGGCGCTTAAAAGCGTGTCGAATCGATAAGAAATTGGGCAAAAAGAAGCTAGTCTTCAGAGCGTTGGGAAGAGACGGTTTTTTATGCCTAAAACGCCATTTCTTCCCGGTTTACATTTGCTCTTTGGGCGAGCTCCAAAGTCATTTTCAAACATGTTGATGGAACGTAGAGAAGCGATCAAAAATCGCTTTGCGGTCAACTTGGGGTTCTTTTCAGTGACTGGATTGAACCGGAAAAGATCGAGGGAGTCGAAGGTTCCAAGAACGGGATCTATACGCCTGCGACGACATTTTTCGGAATGCTGGGCCAGGTTTTTGGCGGTGGCAGCTTGAGTATGGCGGTGGCGGAGGTGCGTGCCCGTCGTTGCGAGCTGGGGGCTTTCTTTGCCCAGCACCTCGACGGGTGCTTTTTCCATCGCCCGGACGCGTATGCCGGAGGAAAGCCTGGAGGCCATTCACCAGCGTGTGGTGGAGAAGCTTCCGGTGGTGGGCTTTGGTCCCGAGGATCGACGTGTGTTGGCCGTAGACGGCACGACTGTGCAGCTGGAAGATACCTGGGCCAATCCATCACCACCGTCAAGTAGACATGGGTAGCGCCTAGCGCAATGTAGGTAATGTCCGAGCACCAGACATGTCCAGGCTCCTCAATCTCCAGATTGCGCAGCAGATACGGATAGATCTTATGGCCCTTGCCCGGTCGAGACAGCCGGGGCTTCGGGTAGATCGGCTCAATGCCCATCTGCGACATCAGTGTCCGCACACGGTCC